>NZ_RBXB01000001.1:0-1444996 GCF_003634775.1 Chryseobacterium defluvii
ATGGTACTGCGAAAGCGGGAGAGTAGGTCGCCGCCAGTTTTTATTTTTAAACCTCATACAGTAATGTGTGAGGTTTTTTTGTTTTATATCCATATGACTATGACTATGACTATACGTATAGGCACATGTGGTATCAGTGTATATTATACATAATACATAATACATTATACATTATACATTATACATATAGTACACCCTATGTATCATCTGCCCTCTACCCACCCGTCGGAAAGAGGTGATTAATCAGATTACCTCCATAGCCCGACAACTACTCAAAGGGCACTGATGGTAAAGACCATTCTGCTTTGATAGCTACTGGCTGGAATCGTAACGGAAACACCGCTTAATTGTAACTGGATGGGAATATTACTATAGGAAGCAAGTGCTAAAACCGCCTGAATTCTGAATAATTCAATATCAGTTTGGGTAACTGTCTGATAAGTAGTTCCACCACTTATGCTGCAGAGAGCACAAAGAGTTGTTCCGTTTCCGGTTCTTCTTACAGACAGTATAAGTGAATTATGCCATGTAGGGTTCGCCTCATAATGTACTGATACCTTTCCACTTCCTAATAGCAAAGGGACACTTGCTGTAAGAAGTATTTGATTGGTTGAACTTTCATATGTCCCCCCATAGTTGCTTCCAGCTTCAGTAATGGAAGGTACACTTACTGACCAATTACTGCCACTTACAGTTAATGTTTGGCTATTTATAAGATGGGCAGCCGTCATTAACAAAGCAATGCATAGACATTTCCTCAGGAATATATTTTTTCTTTGAAAACAAGTATTCAATTTCATTTCTCAATTTTATTCTGTGATAGTATAGGTGATAGCAACAGATGAATTATTAACAGCGGATAAATTAGAATAGTTATTAGGTGCAATTGTTATGGTAAGTCTGTGACCATTATTGGTTCCGGTCCCCGTATAAGCCCCCCCAATTCCATTGATAATGGTTACCGGAGTTGTGGTAATTGTCAGCTGACCTGTAGGTGTCCCCAATGTACCGCCACCGGCCCCGGAAGCAGTGGCTGCTTGTATTTTGATGTCTACGCCCGGAATTGTTTGGTTAATGGATGCCGTTATTTGTCTGCTAAGCCCTCCGGGGGCAATGGCTGAAGTATAATTGATCCATTTGGATGTATTACCTGTCGGATTTACGATTGCTCTTCCTGCTTCGGTAGGGGCAGTAAAGTTCAGTGTGATAGTTCCAGCCGGCTCAACATCTAATAGCGTCACAACAGGTAGTGTCACAGAAACATTTCTATTTCCTGTAGTTTGAGAAAAGAGGGTGTTTGCGAAAAGTGAGCAGATAATAAATGATATATGGCAAATCGTTTTCATTTTAATTTTTTATTTCATTATAGCCTACTTTTATGGGTTCCTGTTGATATTTAATTTCTGTTTGCTGTTTTATTACATTAATGGTTATGTTTTTAGTTTCTGAAGGTTTTAAAATAACCTGAAAAGTATCTATGGGTATCTTATAGCGCTTGTCTAGTCCGTTTCTGTATATTTTTACCATCCAATTTCCCGGCCGCAGATAGGTGAAGTCAAAATTCTCTCCTATCATACATAGTTTCCGATAGGTTTGTTTTCCGTTAGAAACTTCTATAATAATATTGTCTTTTTTTCTTTTATCATTTTTTAAGGGAAATTGAGCAAAACGGGTCTGATTATCTATAAGCTCTTTAAGGCGGACACTTCCTTGAATATGAGCCGCCGTTGTTAAACCAAAATTAAAGATGTTCTCTTTCTTCATAAGACTTACCGCAGCTGGGAGTGGAATATCCGGAATGTCATTAATTTCTGTAGTTGATCTGTCTATTTCAAGAAAATATTCGCCGGGAGCAATATTTTTAAATATAAAATTACCATCCTTGTCGGTAACGGACAGATGATTACCAAGAATTAATCTGATACCATCGGTACGTTTAACACCAAGATTATTTATATTTCCTGATAATGTAGTATACTCCGCGATTTTTTTTACCGGAACATTGAAACGCAATGTATACCGTAAAGAGAATATAAAATCTTTATTACCAAGTTCACCACGTTGTAAGGTATAACGTCCGGATACATCAAATTCGTGACCAGGAAGAAGCTGTTGATGGAAAAGAACTTCAAAGAGATTACGATCATTAAAATACTCTTCTGGAAGATAATTGTTCTGATAAAACAGGCTGAAGTAAGTTTTTTCAGAAAATCTGCTTATCAACCGGGCTCCATAATAAATCTGCTTCTGGTTTTGCATCAGATAACGGGATGTGATGGCATAGCTCCCATATAGATTAAAAGAGGTTTTAAATTTTTCAAAGCTGATATTGGCTGTATGAAAACTTGATTTTCCTGTAAAACCGGTAAGATGGTTTTCCGTTGTGCCAAACTGGCTTTGAAGATTAAGCTGAAATATTCCTATTTGCTGATCAAGGCTTATTTTAAAAAATGATTCATCATAATCAAATTGTTTCGGCTCCAGGCGATCTTCATATTTTTGATACCCATTGTAAAACATAAGAACTCCCTTTGTCATATACCTGTAACTGATGCCGTATTGAAAGAACTTTCTATAGGGGGCTGCCAACAATAAAGCATCTCTTTGGAAATTCCTCGCATCTTCTATATAATGAGCCAGGATATTTATCTTTTTAGACAGTTTATACTGCAGATTCCCATTCAAAGTATTGGTATTCGTGAAATAGCCGGTAAACTGCGGACTTGCTCTCATATACATTATATTTCCGGTAAATTTTTTGTAATTTCCCTGAGCTTGTATCATAAAGGCATTTCCCTCAGTATGATTCGTTTTGCTATAGGCCAGCTCTCCTGAAATATCAAAGTTCTTATTCAATTGAAATTTTCCCGTCAAATAAGGAAGGTGTACCCGAGAATCCAATGCAATATTATTAAAACTAAAGTTGCTTCCATCCTGTCTGGGAATTTTATGTAAATATCCTGCTGTAATTTCAGATTCTTTACCCACTTTCAGCCGGGAATACACATTAAATTCATCTTTGATATCACGGAAAAATCTTGGATGATTGTAAAACCCACCTATGGTGATTCTTTTTAAATCAAAACGTATTTCCGCTCCCCGTCCATATCGTGCGAATTCAGTTAAGAACGATGAAGAATAGGTTTTGTCTCCCAAATGAATAAAAAAATTATTTCGTTTGTAATTGATAAAATATTCTTCATACTGTGTAAAAGAATTGAACTCAACAGGATTGGGTGTTACTGCCCGAAATTCAAGGAGGTCTTTGTTTTGTTCATTCAAACTTCCTTTACCATATAGCTCTCCCTGGAAACCATCATCATAGGCCCCCCTGTTTCGCATGCCGATAAATGACAAAGTTGCAGCAACCGGAAGACGATGAAATATATCCTCTTCAACAGGCTTTACCGGAATAATCTTGACGCTTGCATAGACTGTTTGAGGCTCTTTAAAAGTATCGGAGGAATAAGCCGTAAGATCAAGATTTTGAAATTCATTTTTTCCCAGATCGGGGTTGGTAGTTTTACGAATAGTAATAATTTTTGCCTCATCTGCAGAAAGACTGATTGTTGAACCTTCACTAATGGTGGCATTTTTACTTTCCAAAGTAATTTGTTGTGTACTATTTCCACTATTTTTTAGCAGAAAACTGGCCGTGATGGTTTCTCCTGCTTTTATGAATTCGGGGGAATCCAGGAGTGTGAATGAGAGTTTTTTACTTCCCAATACAGTTATTTCGGAAGACTGGGTAAAAATATTGTCACTGTTTTTTTCAGAAATATGTAATGTGATGATATATTTTCCTTGTGGTGCTTTTGCTGCAATACGCAGAGGAACTATATAAACACTGCTTTCACCGCCAGAAACTGTAAGTTCATTTTTAGATGATATCGGAATAATATGAAGATTTGAAGTTTCTACACGAATGTTATATATTTTTTGTTCCGCAGAAATGTTTTGTATTGTAAAAGAAATAGAAGTAGATGTTCCCGGCAGCAGACTATCTTTTTTGTTGACAAAATCATGAGTTTGTTTCTGAGCAAAAATAAGTGCCGGGAAAAGAAGAATAAGATATAATAAAACCCAATTTTTAATCATTTTTTACTTCTAATTCCACATTGAGGGCGAAAGCATTTTCGTCTTCATCTGTTGCAATGATGGCGGCATTGTATTTGTCCTGAGGCAGTTTGCTGATATCTATATAAAACAACTTGGATGTTGAAGGCAATAAACCCATGGCCTGGCTTAAAAAAACTCCGGCTTTTTGTCCATTTTTACGGTTATATACCTCAACGGTTGCTGTTGGCTTGCAATAGAGATCTCCTCTGTTTGAAATGGCAATTTTTAAGATATGCTTGCCATCCTCTTTATCAATTTTTACACTTTCAAATGCAAGGTCAGGTTTGGCTCTTTCCGAATCATAATCCGTAATGACCTGAATGGCATACCTGACAATCGAGGTAATATTGATTCCCTCTTTGTTATTCGGTTGAATATCTTCTACCGGTTCAATAATAATAACACTCCAGTAGCTGCCGGCCTGATCAATTTGATCCGGAACCGTAATTTCATAGTAGAGTTCAGCCTTTTCTTTAGCTTTTAAAGTAAGCAGATTGGTATTGAGCTTTATCCAATCAGCATTGGTCTTTTTGTTGGTATGTGGAGTCGTGTAGTTGATTGAACCATCCGCTTTATAACTGAAATCCTGCAAATAGACTTTTATATTCTGGGGTGTATTGTCAGTATTTTCCATACTGATCTTCCCTTTATAAGCCTTTCCGCCTTCTACTTTATAATGGTGTGTAAGACCATTAAGAATTACAATACTTGCATGTAAGAAACCAATTTGTGACAACAGAACAACAAAAAACAAAAAACGCTTTATCATCATTATAAAATTTACTATTAAAAATAAGGCAACAGAAAACTCGGAAGAAATTGATCATTCAGCTTCTTCCTGTGTTTAATATGAAAACTCTACTATTTTAAAGCTAGTTATCAGAAATTGTATACGTTACTGTAGCAACTGCAGTAGTAGTTGCTTCCAGGTCCGCATATGAAGCTACTGAACCGGAACCACTTCCCGGGGCTAGTGTATAAGTAAGATTATGCCCGTTATTAACACCATCTCCGGTATAAGCACTTCCAATGCCTGAAACTATGGTTTGATCTGCAGCACTTAAAATTAATTGAGCTGATGGGGTTCCCAATGTTCCTGCACCGGAGCCGGAAGCCGCCGCCGCAGTTACTTTGATATCTACACCCGGGATCAAGGCATTCAACTTTACAGAAACGGTACGGGTAGCATCTGCAACAGATTTTATCGAAGAATAGTTAAGCCAAAGAGTATTGTTAGTTCCGGTAAGTGTAATAGGCAAACCTGCTTCAGTAGGTGCGGTGAATCCCATAGTGATATTTTTACTTGCCGCAGGTTCTATATCTACCAATGCAACTTCAGGAATAGTTATTCCAATTGTATGATTATCTGTATTGGTGTCCTGAGCATTCATATGAATAGAGAAGGCTAAGGCAATTAGAGATAAAAAAGAAAGCTTGTGTTTTTTCATGGTATTTAAAGTTTAATAAAGTGAAAATAATAATAATTGCAGAATTATGAAATAAAAATCAATAGTTTTTTTATATTGTTTATTGATTTTCAATAGTTTATTATATATATTAAATAATTACTTATAAATTCATTTTGTTAAAAAATATTTAAAATAATATTATTTTGCTTTGTGGCAGGATAATGATTAAACCTTTTCTATAAAAAAATAAAAACCCTACATATTTTTATGTAAGGTTTTTTATGCTTTTTTAGGATAAATCAGAATCTACTTAAAATTCCCCAATGGATTTTAATATCATTAAATTTAAAAGGGTTTCCGAATTCATTACCATTTGAAAGCTGGAAGCTCATAAGCCCGAGGGGAATAAAGAAATTGAAGCCGAGGCCTACGCTATAAAGCTTGGGCTTTACATTCAGAGATTTATTGTTGAGCTGTCCATATTGCCCGAAAACGTCAAAGAAGGCCTGATTTCCGATCAGGTACCGGTATTCTAAGCTTCCGTAATAATAGAAATCTGCGGCCAGGGAGTTCTCATTGAAACCCCGCATAGAATTCCATCCCCCGAAACGGTATAATTCGTTGGCGGAAAATTCAATTTTAGAGTCCATCATGGCGCCTTCCGCTTTTATATTGAGAAAGTGGTTGCCATTGATGTTATAATTATGTTCTCCAAAAAAGTAAAACTGGTTTTGTGGGGCTTTAATATGATCTTTGCTATAAGTGGTCATAAGATAATCGTAGCCCCCATTGATTTTCGTTTTATAGAGGAAAAGGTCAATATCGCTGGGTTCTATCATTTCAAACCAGATCCCGATCCCTTGCTTATTATAGTCTTTACCCTGTACATATAAGGTATCGATAATGCTTGAACTTTCAAAAGTGCCCCGAAGGCCGATTTTATTTCGGGTATTGAGATGGTAATAAAGAGCAGGTAGCGCCTTCACATTCGCGAAAGTGGAATCCTGCCTGAAGATATTCACCTTCATATTCAATCCTACATTGGATTTAAAAAGATAAGGAATATCCGTTGCCAAATCAAAAGTCTGCCCTTTATCAGGGTTTCTCTGCCAATATAAATTAATGGTTTCAAACCCGTTGAACATATTCCTGAAATTGACGTTCAGGGTACCGTTTAAAGTAAACTTATCCGTTTTATCATTCCCAAAACCAATAACCCCGTCAAAAGTATTGGTCTTTTTTTTCTCCATGAAAAGATAGATCCGGGTAGAATCTTTTGTAAATAAGGTTTGCGGCGGACGTTCTAACGTAACGAAGGGATGGCTTTGGAAACTCTTATTGATGGCGATAAGATTCCTGTCATCATACGTTTTGCCTTTGAAATCCTTTTCAAGGTTTTTAACGAATCTTTTCGGAACCCTTTCATAGCCTTTTACTACGAAGCCGTCAATAGTCCTTTTATCATTTTTATTGATATCAAGCTCCACTACGGGATACCCGTTTTTCTGACCCTTATATTTGGATTTTATACGGCTGAAAGAATATCCCTCATCAATATATTTTTTATTGATGCTCTTTTTGGTGGAATCTAAATTTTTGGTGAAAAATTCTTTCTGGGCCTTTGTTTTTTGAACAATGGAATCGGACAGGTCTACATACGTTTCATTGAAATTTTTGCCTTTATCATAAATAATTTCCGTACTGTCTCCTTTTATTTTTATTTCCTTAAGCTCCGTGAAAAAATAATTGTTTTGGGCCAATGAATCCAGGAATTTTACGGCAGAGGCAGAATCCTTAACTTTTTTCTTGACGTTCGTTTGTGAATCTATAAGCCAATACTGTTTCTTCTGTGCCTGAATAAAAACACAGAACAATACAAAAAATATTTTCAAAAACAGCTTCAAACTCTTTTAAAAACTAAAACTAGTCCAGTTTATTATATTTCTTCATTAGATTTTCATAAGTTCCCTGAGGAAGGATCCATTTTAACGGAACTCCTATTTTCTGCCCGAATTTACCAAAATAATAATGAGCTTTCCATTTATTTTTACTCAAGAGGGATTCAATGTATCCGGCCACTTCCAAAGGTTCTGTTCCATCACCTACATGAGCATTCATTAAAGAATACACTTTTTCAAAGACACTTCGGTAAGGCTCAGACACTTTTGTTCTCACCCTGTTCTCTGCAATATTGGTTTTAATGTCACCTAAATGAAGAGAGCAAACATCAATATTCCAGGGATAAACTTCATATCTCATAGCTTCAGTTACTTTGTCCAAAGCTGATTTGGAAGCAGAATAGAATCCACGGAAAGGTAATCCCATTTCGCTTCCGATACTGGAAATATTAATGATCTTTCCGAACCGATTTTCACGCATTTTGGGTAAAACAGCGCTCATCATCTGAACGGCACCTACCAGATTCAGATTGAATAATTTCAGAATATCTTCTTTTGTAGAATCCTCCACGGCACCTACCATTCCCATTCCTGCATTATTAATCAATATATCAATTCGTGTTTCAGTTTTTAAAACTTCCGCAATAGCATTTTGTACCGCTGAATGATCCGTAATATCAGTAGGAATGGATTTGAAATATTGATTTTCCATCATTTTCCTGCTTAATCCATATACTTTATGGCCTTTCTTTCCGAAATATTCAGCTAAAACGAAGCCGATTCCGGAGGATGTTCCTGTGATAATAATAACCTGAGCGTTGTTCATAATTAGTTTTTTACTAAAATAGTTTGAAGATCTTCCCAAAACACCGGATAGGATTTTTCCACAACATATTCATCTTCAATATTGAGCTCTTTTATAAGACAGAACGGGGCAAAACTCATTGCCATTCTATGATCCTGATATGTTTTAATGGAAATATTTTCTTCGGCTTCTCCGAAACTTACAGATTGAATAGTTGACTCTGTAATTTCTGTTTCAGCACCTATTTTTTTCAATTCATTATATAAGGCGAGTAGCCTGTCAGTTTCCTTTACCCTTAATGTTCCCAATCCGGAAATTTCAAATGGAATCTGAAGTGCGGAAGCGGTTACGCAAAGAGTTTGTGCAATGTCCGGGCAATTATTCATATCCAGAACGATCTTTGCCGGAAATGAAAAATTCGGATCAGGCTGTAATGTTATTTTGTGATCATCTGCTGAGAAAATGGTTTTGATTCCAAAAAAATCTTCATAAATTCTTGCAATGGCAGAATCTCCCTGAGTAGATTCCTGATAAAAACTTTTCAGATGAATGGTTTGTCTTCCTAAGGCACAAAACGAATAAAAATAGGAAGCGGAACTCCAGTCACTTTCTACTTCATAACTCACATCCGCAGGTTCATCATGGGTTTCAAAAGGAGCTACTTTAATCGTATTTCCGTTAAAACTATTTTTAATGCCCAATCTGGTTAAAATATCCAGTGTCATTTCGATGTATGATCTTGAAGTGATTTCACCTACCAGATTAATTTCCAGGCCGTTTTCCAGTTTGCCTGCAATAAGCAACAAAGAAGTTATGAACTGACTTGAAATATTCGCAGGAACATTCACCTTACTTTTTGTGATTTTTTTTCCGGTAATTTTTAGGGGAGGAAACCCCTCGTTTTCCAGGTATTCTATATCCGCACCTAAATCCTTTAAAGCATTTACAAGATCCTTAACAGGTCTTTCCTTCATTCTTCCTGAACCGGTAAGAATGGTGGTTTTAGCATCAAAAATGGAAAAATAAGAGGTAAGGAAACGCATAGCCGTACCCGCATGGTGAATATCCACCGTTTCTGAACTTTCAGAAAGCGCCTTTCTTAATAATTGGGTATCCTGGGAATTGGACAGATTGCCCATTTTTATACTATTGAACAAACTTTCCAAAATCAACAAACGATTCGAAATACTTTTCGAACCGCTGATCTGTATGGTTTTGTTGTCTGCTAATTGTGATTTTTCTAGCTTCATTTTTATATTAACTTCATTATTTATAATACATTACTCCATCTTGGTTGGCATAGCAGAACAGGTTTCCGTCCTTATCATACAACTCTACAAGATGAAAGCCGTCTTTTCCGTAATTTCTTTTTACAAGAACAGGAATCATGGGATAATCCCCTTTAAATGGGGTAAGCTTATTATCCGGTCCTGTTTCCAGAATTTTATATATTCCTCCTTTTTTTACTACAAATACATCACAGTTTCCACAGGTAGAGTGAGAGGTCATGATCTCATCATATTCTGCCGGAATGATCCATTGTTTTTTTCGGGTATCCATATATCCTATCTTTCCGTTTTCCTTAATAAGAGCAAAATACTCTGTTAATAATTTTTTTGAATTTACTGAAAGGACGGGAATATTATAAGGCTGTGTGTATTTTTTTGAATTTGAAATATCTTTCATTTCTGCAATAACATGATCTGCAATCTTCACAGGGGGTTGTTTTATACCTTCCATATCATAGGTAGGCATTACGTCATAACTTCCTGATGAAGAACGAGATTGAGAAGAATAAGGGTCTAGGGACTGAATATTTTCCGTAGTCTGCTTAGCCAGCTTCCCGTTTTCAAAATTCAAAATCAACCTCTTTCCGCTGAGATCCGTCTCATAATAATCTATGGAAAAAACTGCCGGAAATTTTTCATAGTGGGTTTTAACTTCATCCGCCCCTTCAAAAAAAGTTTTAGAAACTTTTAATGTTTTAGTATTCAGTAAATACAATGAATTCTTTGCTTTCTGATCATTGGCCAGAACGAGAATTTCATTGGTAAGGGGCTTTTTTTCGTCTTCAATAAAATTAACGTATCTGAAAGACTGTTCAAAAACTTTTTGGCCACTCAAAGAATATACGTCTGTAGAGCTATAACTTGGAGATCCGTTAGACATATAATATTGCTGCAGATCTTTTATCCTGGTTGCAATGATAAACCCGCTGTCCATACCGAAATAATTGTAATCAGTGTCTTGTAATACGGGTTTGTTTTTAACTATATAAGTTGTTTTAAAAACGTTGCCACTCAATTGTTTTGTTGCCGTGAATTCACCGGGGTACATCAGCACATCAATGATATCATAATTTGCGGGAATGATTATCTTTCCGGATTCATCAGAGATCCCATACTTATTTCCTGTTCTGTAAGGAACAGTTATCTGGCAAAAATATAATATACAGGTAAAAAAGAATATAAATGTGAGCTGTTTTTTCATTATCTCAACTTCTCGTTGTTCTGGTGACGATCTTTGTCACGGTCAGTTTTCACTTTCATTTTTCTGTCAAATGCTTCCTGCAGATTTACTCCGGTCTGATTGGCTAAACATAAAGTAACAAATAATACATCTGCAAGTTCTTCTCCTAAATCTTTATTCTTGTCACTTTCTTTTTCACTTTGCTCTCCATATCTCCGTGCAATAATTCTGGCCACTTCGCCTACTTCCTCCGTAAGCATGGCCATATTGGTAAGCTCATTAAAATACCGGACTCCAATGGTTTTGATCCATTCGTCTACCTGCTGTTGCAAATTCGTAATTTCCATTATTGATAAGCTCCAAGGGTAGGATTAGACGTTCTGGATACGTTGACGATATCAAAAGGAACCGTTCCGGCAACGGTAACATTTCCTTTATTTCTAGCAGGTGAAGTTGCTTTTACTCTTAAATTCAGGTGGGCTGTAAAATAATTAACAAATTGCGGGTCTTCATTTTTAAAACTCTGAACCACATCTGTATGATCAAACTGGAATCCTGCATCAGAAGTATTTGAATATTTCAGCAAACAGTTTTGGATGAGAAAATTAAATAGCTGGTTAGGGGTTTGTTCAAAATTCACGGCATTATCCCTGTCGGAATAGAAAATACTGTTTCTCATATTAAGATGAAGGGCTCCCAATTCAGTTTGCCCCGATTCATTTTTCCATTCATTGGTGGCAAAAAGGCTCAGTCTGTTTAAAGAACTCATT
Source organism: Chryseobacterium defluvii (assembly GCF_003634775.1). Classification (GTDB taxonomy): domain Bacteria; phylum Bacteroidota; class Bacteroidia; order Flavobacteriales; family Weeksellaceae; genus Chryseobacterium; species Chryseobacterium defluvii. The sequence continues at coordinate 11,471 of NZ_RBXB01000001.1, forward strand.
ATTTCAGAATAATTCGCAATCGTAGAGTGGGTATAGCTATGATTACCGCCTTTAAAAATACCTATACAGGATTCTCCGCAGTTATTCATCACAAGATTATTGGCATTCACGGTAGAGTTTACGGCATAAATACCAAATTCATAGAAAGTATGAATAAATGAGTTGGTAATAGTAGCGTTGGTTTGCTTCATTTCAAGCCCTCTCGTTCCTCCAAAAAGCCTTGCATAATTCATATTCAGTGTCGAGTTGGCTTCCATTGTAATAGAATTCCAGTTTTTAGGAATCGTATCATACTTAGGGTCGTTTCTGTCACCACGGATAACAACTTCATCATTCAGGGCTCCATTAATATTCAGGGTGGCTCCGGATGATACTTTCATTCCACTGTTTTTATGGAAATAAACTTTAGTACCCGGCTGTATATCTAAAGTGACATTAGGATTAATAGTCAGATTTCCGTAAATGATTTTGGCCTTATTATTGGTCCAGGTGGTATGATTGCTGATAACATTAGGATTAGTCGGAGTTTCTATGAAAAATTCAGCATCCTGTACCACAGAAAATAAAGTTACATGCTGTTGTCCGGCAGGGCTAGAGAATATGATTTTATCTTCTGCAATAGCTTCAGGTCCTGAAGCTTCCGGAGCGATTTCAACGAAAATATAAAGACTGTCTTTTTTTCTTAGCGGAACATTCTGGAAATCATACCCCGGTTTTCCGTCCACATTGATTCTGTAAAGAGATGTTGCTCCCTTTTCGAGACTGATTCTCGGGATTAAAATATCCTTATCTTCATTATTATATACTTTCACCGCATACGTTTCAGAACGGATCTGATGATACACCGTGTCGCAGAATACAGTATCCTTTGAAAAGCTTAATGACTGAGAAGGAGGGTCAAATGTAATATCATCCTTATTACATGATAGCGTTACAAGAAGCATCCAAAAGGAAAAAGCCAGTAATAATTTGAATTTCATCGAAATTAAAGTTTAAACAGATTTCAAATGTAACGAAAATACTTTAAATTTCTTATCAATTAAAAATTATTGACTTATCGATTTGGAAATTAGAAAAAATGTTGTATTTTTGCAGCCTAAAATTAGCAGAGAAATATCCATTACTATTTCGAAAGCAAAAACTTTAATTTTTTTAAAAATTGTATTATGAAAAACGGAATTCACCCAGAAAATTATAGACTTGTTGTTTTCAAAGATATGAGTAACGACGAGGTGTTTCTTTGCAAATCTACTGCAGAAACTAAAGATACTATCGTATACGAAGGACAAGAGTACCCTCTAATCAAAATGGAAATCTCTTCAACGTCTCACCCTTTCTATACTGGAAAAGTGAAGTTGGTAGACACTGCAGGTAGAGTAGATAAGTTCATGAACAAATACAAAAAATTCGCTAAGTAATTTTTTGCTACTACAACATATAAAGTCTTTCGGTTTCCGGAAGACTTTTTTTATTCTTTTAATGGAGAAATTATAAGGCAGGGTCAGAAATTAGTTTTACTATTTGTATTTTTGCTTAGATAGAAATTAGAAGCCAGAAGTTTGTATAAAAAATATAAAGACTTCCATCTTCTAGCTTCTGACCTCTAACCTCTAACTTCTTATACAATTACAATGCAGATCGTATTTTCAGATGCACAATATTGGGAAGATTTTCTTCCCCTTACTTTTACCCGTCCCGTTGCAGAAATGCGATGCGGAATCCTTACTTTTTCAGAAAGATGGCAGAAAATATTAGGTGAAACGGAAATTTCTTATTTCACCGAAAATTATCTGCAGGAAAAATTCAGAAGTCCTGAAGAAAAGGAAGGACTTTTTTTAGTGCCTAATTTTATCCCGACTGAAAATGTAATTCAGCAGATCAGGGAACTCAGACAAGGAGAGGCATTGGTCTACGAAGATGAGCTCATTGCCGCCCATATCAATATGAAAGGATTTTCCTTAAGCCAGATTGAAAAAATGACAGATATTAAGGAAGAGCTGGTATTTTTTAAAACTCCAAAAGATTTATTTACCTATAACCATAAGGCAATCGATTTTGACTTTGAGTTGCTTACCCGGGGAAGAATATCTCAGGAACTTTCCTCTACCAATGGATTTATTGGAGATAAAAAGGATTTGTTTATAGAAGAAGGAGCTTATGTAGAATTCTCCACACTCAATACAAAGACCGGAAAAATTTATATCGGTAAAAATGCAGAAGTGATGGAAGGCTGTCATCTCCGTGGCCCGATTACACTGGGAGAAAATTCCAAATTCAATTTAGGAGCTAAAATTTACGGAGCTACAACAATCGGTCCTCAATGTAAAGTCGGGGGTGAGGTCAACAATATTATTATTTTCGGCTATTCAAGCAAAGGACATGACGGGTTTATTGGAAACTCTGTGATTGGTGAATGGTGTAATTTCGGAGCAGACACCAATTCCTCGAACATGAAAAACAATTACGGAAACGTAAGATTCTGGAATTACAGAACGAAAGCATTTCAAGATACGGGATTGCAATTTGCAGGTTTAATTATGGGCGATCATTCTAAGACAGCTATTAATACCCAATTGAATACAGGAACTGTTGTGGGGGTAGCTTCTAATATTTTTAAAGAAGGCTTTCCTCCGAATCTTGTGGAGAATTTTTCTTGGGGCGGATTTAAAGATGATGAAAGGTTTAAGCTGGATAAAGCCTACGAAGTAGCAGAAAGAGCTATGGCAAGAAGAAATGTGGCTTTAACGGATGAAGATAAAGCGATCTTAAAACATATTTTTGATACGTATTAAGTATAATATAAATGAACTTCAAAATTTTTTGAAGTTTTTTTATTTCCGGATGTAATGGATTTCATTTTTTAATTGTCTTATTAATAGAAACAAAACTTATGACCCAAGAGACCTTTAAGAATACGGTGTTTATTCTCAAAAATGAGATGTATCGTTTTGCGAAAAGGTTCGTTATGAGCAGTGATGAAGCAGAAGATGTTGTGCAGGACCTTATGATTAAGTTTTGGCAGAAAAAAGATGAGCTGGAACAATTCGGGAATTTAAAATCCTATGCGTTGAAAGCCGTCCGGAACGAATGCCTGAACAGGCTGAAGCACCACGATGTAAAATTAGGCTTTGCAGATATGCAGCTACATCGGTCTGAGCTGTACAGCATGGAAGTCAATAATCTTAAAGAACAGATTATCGGTTTTATCAACCAGCTTCCTGAGAAACAAAGAATGGTCATCCATTTGAAAGATGTAGAAGAATATGAAGTGTCGGAAATTTCTGAACTTCTGGAAATGGAAGAAAACGCAGTAAGGGTAAACCTTATGCGGGCAAGACAAAAAGTAAAAGAACAAATTTCACAACTGATGAGCTATGAACAAAGATCAATTTCAAAATAAATACGATGAAATCTTCCAGACTTTAAAGGAAGATAAAATGGATTGGGATTTTGAAGATTTTCTTCAAAAAGCTGAAGGCAAAAATGAAAATGCAAAAATAATCCCTCTCGAAAAGAAACAACCGTCATTCCCGAAATGGTTCTGGATGGCTGCAGGTTTCATATTAATCTTTAGTGTAGGTTTCCTTTTTAACTATAATAATCAGGAGACAGATGGTAATGATCGGGCAAAACTGGTTCAGACTGAAGTTTTAAAACAAAAAAATGATTTCATCAACGAAAATCATACACTTCAGAACCAGGTAGCCGTCAATCATACAGATTCTATTTCCGGGGCCAGGAAAGATTCCATTTTCGAAGATAAGGCTATGGCGGAAAAAGATGTTTTAGATGAGATCCTTCCCAAAAGAGGAAGACTGAAAAAAGAAGCCAAACCAAGATTTGTGGATAATTCTTCCTATAAAAATAAAATTTCTACGGATTCTACAGGTTATAAAGACTCTTATGTTATTGTAAACGGAAAGAGGATCGATAACGTGGAAGAAGCTATTAATGTAACTAAATATTCATTCCAGATATTGGCCAACAACGTTAGTGAAACACTGGCACAACCTAAAGTAATGAATGACGATTATTAAAATAAAGATGCTCCTGATCAGGCACTAATAATCAAACTAAACAATTAAAATTGACTCATGAAAAAAACACTGATAATATTCGCACTTGCCTTCTCACATTTTTTTAATATGTATGGGCAGGAAGACAAATTTGATAAGCTTTTTGACAAGTATCAGGAAGTAGAAGGAGTAACCTCTATTAAAATTGCAAAACCGATGTTCGGAATGCTGAGCAGCCTGAATATTGATGATTCCCAGCTTGATCAGATCAAACCGTTTTTATCAAAAATTAATGGATTGAAGGTTTTGATCACGGAAAGCCCGGAAGATGCCAACAGTGCAGATGCTCTGAAAGTCCAGAGTAACCTTTCGCAACTAAGTAAAGATATTTCTTCGTATCTGAAAAATCTTAATTACAGCGAAATTATGACGGTAAATAATTCCGGTGCTAAAATAAAATTTCTTTCCTCAAAGGCAATTGACGGAATGGTTGATGATCTCCTGTTAAGTATAAATGCAGGCGGAGGAGAAAATATTCTGGTAAAACTGGACGGGAAACTTTCAATGGATGATGTCAATAAGATCATCAATTCCAGTGAAACCAAAAATAATCCGACAAGTAATACAAGAAGTAATCTGACATCTGAAAATACATCTTCCTATTTGAGCGGTGAATCCAGAAATGTAGGTGAGTTCTCAGGAATTCAGGTGAGCACAGGCGTGAGCGTGGTTTTTAAACAGGAAAGTCCTACGAATGTAAAAGTAATTGCTGATGCGGACAAGCTGCAATATGTAATTACCAAAGTGGAAAGCGGAGTTTTGAAAGTATATGTGGATAACAAAGGAACAAAAAACTTAAAATTCAAGAATTTAAGTGTAAATGTTTCTTCTCCAAAAATGAATAATATCAAAATTTCATCCGGATCAAGCTTTACGACTGTGAATTCTGTGAATGAGAACGATCTGGTTCTGGATGCTTCATCGGGAGGAATAATTAAAGGGAAATTTAATATCTCTCGGAATACCCGGGTTGAAGCTACATCAGGGGCTGTTGTCAAAGCGAATATGAATGTTAAAGATATTGTTGTGAAAGGCTCAAGCGGATCCAATACAACTATTGAAGGTCAAGCCGGTACGGCAGTATTCGATATCAACAGCGGCGCACTTTGTAAAGCGGATCAATTAAAAGTAAATAATGCTGAAGCGGAATCTACTTCCGGGGGAAATCTTTCAGTGAACGTAGTAGATAAGTTTAAAGCGAAAGCTTCATCGGGAGGAGTGATAAAATATAAAGGAAATCCTGAAATTGATTCTGATATCAGTAAAGTTTCAGGGGGAAGCTTAAAACCCATCAACTAAAAATTAATAGCCATGAAAATTTTGAATAATGTCTTTCTGTTGATTTGTACCATGTTTCTGCTACAGTCATGCGTTTCTCACAGACCGAATATGGCCTTCTTTACAGATTCTGAATATGATTTTAAAGGAGCAAAATTTGTAAGTATGAATGTTCCGCTATTTTTAGCAAAACCATACATCAAAAAAGCATTAAGAGAAGACGGCGAAGATGAAGAAGTAATAAGACTGGTCAGAAAGGTTTCAAAGATAAAAATACTGACGGTTGAGAACGGAAATAAAGACATGTTAAAAGAATATGCCCGCTATTTAAATGATAATAATTATGAAGATTGGGCAACGATAAAACATGATGGAGATGACGTAAACGTAAGAGTGAAACAAAAGGGGAATGCCGTTAAAAATATGCTTATCACGGTAAATTCAGATAAAGATCTTGTTTTTGTAGATGTAAAAGGGAATTTTACGGCAGATGATATATCAAAAATGATCAGTTCCGTTTCGGATAAATAGCACAAGCTATTAAAGGCAAGTAACTTCATATACTAAATTATTTTGTAGATCACCGCTCTCATTCAGGAGCGGTTTTTCGATTTAAGTTATTGATTATTAAATTTTATGTAAACTATCAAAAAGAATTTTCATATCTCACCAAAATAGCCTAATTTTGCAAAGAAAGTAAAGATGTCTATTCATAACAAAATTGTAGAGACAGCCATCACTTTCGATGACGTTCTTCTAGTCCCTTCTTACTCAGAAGTTTTACCTAACCAGGTTTCATTAAAATCAAGACTTACCGACAAAATTACGCTGAATGTTCCGATAGTTTCTGCTGCAATGGACACAGTTACTGAAGGCGATCTGGCAATTGCTCTTGCAAGAGTCGGAGGCTTAGGCTTCATTCACAAAAATATGCCGATCGCGGAACAGGCTGCACAGGTAAACCGTGTAAAACGTTCGGAAAATGGCATGATTTCCGATCCTGTTACCCTTTCAAAAGATCATACGTTAGGACAGGCTAAAGAGATGATGGCCAAATATAAAATTTCAGGTCTGCCTGTGGTAGATCCGGATAACATTTTAATCGGAATCATCACCAACAGAGATGTAAAGTATCAGGAAAACCTTGATATGAAAGTGGAGGAGATCATGACGAAAGAAAAGCTTATTACCTCCGATAAAGATACCAACCTTGAAAAAGCAAAAGAAATCCTTCTTAAAAACAGAGTTGAAAAACTTCCTATCGTTGATAAAGACAATAAGTTGGTTGGATTAATTACTATTAAAGATATTGATAATCAACTAGAATATCCCAATGCCAATAAAGATAAAAACGGTCGCCTTATCGTGGGAGCTGGAGTTGGAGTTGGAGAAGATACTTTAGATAGAATCGCTGCACTAGTTCAGGCAGGGGTGGATATTATCGGTATCGATTCCGCACACGGACATTCTAAAGGAGTATTGGATAAAATTGCAGAGATCAGAAAAACTTATCCTGATTTGGATATCGTTGGAGGAAATATCGTAACGGCAGAAGCTGCAAAAGACCTGATCAAAGCAGGCGCCAATGTTCTTAAAGTAGGGGTTGGCCCGGGGTCTATCTGTACCACCAGGGTGGTTGCCGGAGTTGGGGTTCCTCAGTTGTCAGCCATTTATAACGTATATGAATATGCTAAATCTAAAAATGTAACGGTAATTGCAGACGGAGGAATCAAGCTTTCAGGAGATATCGTGAAAGCTATTGCCAGTGGGGCAGGAGCTGTAATGTTGGGTTCTCTATTAGCAGGAACAGATGAAGCACCGGGAGAAGAAATTATCTTCCAGGGAAGAAAATTCAAATCGTATCAGGGAATGGGAAGCCTTTCTGCAATGAAAAGAGGAGGAAAAGAAAGATACTTCCAGAGTGAAGCCAAAAAATTCGTTCCGGAAGGAATTGAAGGAAGAGTGCCGCACAAAGGAAAATTAGAAGATGTGATCTTCCAGTTGACGGGTGGTTTAAGAGCCGGAATGGGATACTGTGGTGCAAAAGACATTGAAGCTCTACAGAAAGACACGAAAATGGTGAGAATTACGGGAAGCGGATTGAAAGAATCTCATCCGCATGATGTCATCATCACTCAAGAGGCCCCGAATTATTCTTTATAAAAGAAAATACATATATAGTATGGTAAGCTCACGGGATTCTGTGAGCTTTTTTATTCAACCCTGCGGAACTTGAATCCCGGCTTGATGACTTTGTTTAAGAATTTGCCTTTAGACTGTGCTGCACGGAAATTATCCAGAATTTTTTGAGGGACATTCAAATAATCATACACGGCCCCCGACTGATATATAATACGCAATATTTCAGTTTCAGGAAAATATAAATAATGATGTATCACTGAAGAAGGCATATAAGATGATATGCAAAAAATATTCCTTACAAATTAAAAAGCTTTCGGATTCCGAAAGCTTTTTACTGTAGAGTATTTTATTTTTTTACAAACTTGAATTCATAGGTCTCAGAATCTTTCATAATGATTTTTAAAACATACATTCCTGAAGAAAGTTGAGAAACATTCACTTTTTGTTCGAAAACTTCAGATAAGGCCAATTGTCCGGAAATATTGTAAATCTGGATAAGCCTACCATTATCAATACCTGAAATGGTAATAAAATCAGAAACAGGGTTAGGGAAAATTTGAATCTTTCTTTTTACCGCTTCGGATATGGCAAGAGTGGTCGTATGTACATCACCTGTCATAGTAGAATTGGCGGCAGTCAGATTTCCACCGCATCCTCCCGCCTGTTGAGTGAAGGTGGTATTTTCCACCCAGGTTCCAACAGTATTGCTTGGCGGATTAAGTGCAGCATTGTTTCCTGTGGAATTATAATAAACCAATGAAGGCGAAGTAAAGGTTCCATATCCCTCATCTGCAAGGAACTCCCATCTTGTGAGGGTATTGTTCCATTGAAGTTTAAACTCACAGCTTCCAAGTCCGCTGCACGACTGTCCGTCTATAGGGGTGGTCATGTAAATGTTCTTCCCATGGGGATCTACTCCGGTTTTCGTAAAGGTATAGGTCTGGTTGTCGAATATATTATAACATCCTTTAAATGTTATGGTTTGTGCGGAAATAACACTTCCGAAAGCCAAACACAATAAGTATAAAGATTTCATAACTTATTAATTAAAAGATGGATAAATACCTTGTAAAGCAATAATGCATCTTAATGTAACAAACGGTGGTCTGTTTTCGTGTGGCTGACTTCCTCCTGTAGGAGAAATCATGGTTCCTTTCAAGGTTGTATTTGCTGCTGCGTCAGAATATTCCTTGTCCAATCCTTTCGTATCGGCGGGAAGATTATTTGTAGGAGAGTTTTGGTTTCCTTCAGCACTTACTGCATTCACAGTATGAGTATGGGCAGGCATTTGTTGGGTGGTTAAAGTAACCGTTTCCGCACCGCCTATTTCTCCAATTATATAAGGGCTTAATCCAGGTCCTTGTCCTTGAGAGATAAGAACTCTTCCCCTCATATCGGGTAACGCAAAAGTAGTGGTTCCATTTCCTCCGTAAGTAGTCCCTAATAAAGAAAAAAGAGCTTGATTTTGTGCAATGGATAACAATTGCCCGTTACAATCGGCCCAGCCATTAGGAGCTTTGTTATAAGGAACGAATGCGATTTGTCCAAGAAATGGTTCAGCAGCTTGTGCTTGTAGAGCTGATGCACATACACTGCAGATCAGCAGGGTACATGCTAAGAATGTTTTTTTCATGATAGTTAGTTTAGGATTACTAAGTTAAGTAATATTTCAACGATAAAACAAAAAAACCTTTCAGGATTTACTGAAAGGTTAATTATGTTGAAATACGAGATTTAATTCCGGAGATTATTTTTGAAATCCTCAATCCGGTAATCCGTTAGGGCGTTGCCTTTTTCGATTTTCTCTTTTGAATACAAACGGAAGTCATTTTCTGTTTTTTCCAAAAGATAGTCATAAGGTCCTATTGAAGAAATAAGCTTTACCAACACCGGTGAAATTTCAAGACAGATAAACAGTCCCATAATAAAGGCAGCGGCTAAGCCTATAATGGCCGAGTTTTTCCCCAACTCATCCAAAGCCTGTAATCTGGCTGCAAAACCGTTAAATTTATCTTCAAAAGTTTCTGTAGACTTTCTTTCTGTTTCCAGGTTGGTATACACTTTTGAAATTTCTTTATCCAGATATTCCAATCTTGGTGCAGACTGTTTTTGGAAGCTCTCCAGATCCTGTCGCCTTTGTTCCTTAAGCTCCTGCTTACGCTTCGCATTTGGTCCAAAGCCTTCTTTTCCGCTCGTTAATCCGGATTGTTTTCCCAAAATTTCTTTTTCCAGTTCTACGGATGCGGAGTCATAAGATTTCTGATATTGAGCTATTTTATCTGAAATTTGTTTTTTCTCCGTTTCAAACGGACCGCTTTGCTGTAGTATCCGTCCGCTCATTTCTGCCTGAAGTTGCTTTTTATTTCTCTGGATAATGGTATTAAGTTGTTTGTTCACCTCTTTCTCGAAAATTTTAAGCTCAAGAGGTTTAGAAATGATAATTCCTAAAAAAGTAGCCAAAACCAACCTCGGAATAGCCATTAAAACCTGATTTCCCCAACTTCCGGTTTTCTTTATTGAAGACACAATATACCGGTCAAGATTAAAGATCATTAATCCCCATAAAATTCCAAAGCCAACCGATGCCCAGATATTATCAAATACAGTGTACATGGCATAGCCTGCGGAAAGTGTAGCAAAAACAGCTGTAAAAAGAACAATTCCCCCGATTCCGGCAAACTTGTTCCATTCACTAGGTGTCTTCCTTAAAATATGGATGTTTCCTCCGGAGCATACCAGCAGAAACTTCTGAAACCAATTCATAGAATGATTTACCTGATTTATAGTTTGTTGAGTATTTTTCATGCAATGAAAATTTATACAAAAGTAATACTAAAAATCGTACCATTGTTAAAGATAGTATTATGTTTTGCCAAGTATGTATTTTGCTTTGTGTAAATCATTGAAAATCAATTATTTTAATTTTTAATTGAAACTTAGTTTACTTTTTTTTAATATTTTATGACTTCTAATTTTAGTTTTCTTTAAAAAAGTGATAGGTTTGCACGAAATTTTTTAAAAAAAAGTAAATAAATGAAAAGAATCAGTACAATTTTTCTATTAATGTTTTTTATTAATGCATTTTCTCAGGATTCGCATGGTAAAGAATGTGGATTTGATATTCTGATGAGAAAAATGGATGACAGAAATCCTGATTTTAAAAAGAGAAGATTAGAAGCGGATACCCACATCAGTAATTTGGATAAGCAATCTTATCTTAATAAGGTTGGAGCAACTTCTTCATGGAATGGGCTGTATACAGGGCAAACCTATGAAATTCCTGTTGTAGTCCACGTTATTGAATCTACGGCAGCAGCAAACAGTAACCTGACTGTAACAGATCAGGAAATCAAAGACTGGATTGCAAGAGCCAACAGCATGTATGCAACAACTTACGGGAATGGTTTTTATCCTGAAGGATCAGGGCCAACGGGTGGGGCCGTAATGCCATTTAAACTTGTTTTGGCTAAAAGATCTCCCAACTGTTTACCAACAACCGGGATTATCAGATATAACGGAAGTACGATGCCATTATACGATACAAGAGGGGTGAAAATGTCCAGCTCAAGTGGTGTAAATGATTATGATATTAAAAATCAGCTTGCCCCGCACTGGCCGGAGAATTCATACTTTAATATTTATGTCGTTATCGGGTTTGACGGACAGCAGCAGCTATCTTACGGTTTAATGGGATATGCGATGTTTCCTACTGCATATGACTACGATTATGAAAGCTTTATGAAAGTAGCAACCATTAAAAATCAAAATGATACTACACTTACTCACGAATTAGGCCATGCTTTTGGATTATACCATACCTTCCAGGGAGTAGCTTATACGAACCAGACAAGTTGTCCGGTAAATAATAACTGTGCTACAGATGGAGATTTGGTTTGTGATACATCACCTTCAAGAAGTATGTATGGCGTTAGCGTACCTAGTAATTCTAGCATTGATCCATGTACGGGGCAAAACTTCGATGGTACACAATATAACATTATGAATTACACAAGCGTGGAACGTAAGTTTACGGAAGGACAAAGGGACAGGGCTGTCTTAATGATGATGGATTACAGAAAAAATCTTCTTAATTCTTTAGGGGCTAAAGATCCTGCTGCCATAATCCCGTCTCCGGTTACTGTAATTCCTGCTCAATGTAATCCGGCCGGAATCGTGAATGATATCAATAATAATTATGCAATAGGACCATACAGAGTTGTTTTCGGAACAATAAACAGTATGAGCAACGGATATGATTCTGATGAGGCTTCCCCTATTTATTATGCTGATTATGCTAATGCAACCTGTATTAGACCTGCTTATTACACAGATATTTCAGCTACATCTACGACACCGTTGAAAATTTCATTCATGAACGGATTTCCGCAAGCGGATAAATTCAGAATAAAAGTTTGGATTGACTATAATAACAATGGAGCTTTTGAAGCTGGTGAGTTAGTTACCAATACCGTATCTTCGAATTTAAATGCAGGATCTGCAGTAACACTTACAAGTAATATAACTCCTCCGTCTTCAGCAGTGAAAAACACTTATTTAAGAATGAGGGTGGCAGTGGATGCGGCAACTTTCAACGCTGTTATGCTTCCTGACTTCGATGCTTGTTCTCAGTTACAGTACGGGCAAATGGAAGATTATGCTGTAAAAGTACTAGACGTATTGTCGACTTCTGAAGTAAAAGGAAAATCCGACACTAAAATCGTTTATGTGAAGGGAGAAAATAAACTTAAACTGGTTGGAAACGGAAATGAGACTTTTGGAGATTACCAAATCTTCGATATGAGTGGAAAACTGATCCAAAAAGGTGAATCCAGATCAAATGAAGTTCAGATCACCAATGAATTGCCGAGAGGCACTTATATCATCAATTATTCTAAAGGCTCAAAGAAGTTCTTAAATAACTAATCTTTTATAGATTTCTAAAACAATATCAAAAAGCCGTAAAATTTCACTTTTACGGCTTTTTATTTTATTGGTAAACAGGGAGTTATTTCATTTATTAAAATAGTCTTATCTTTAATATCCAATTATAAAATATTTGAGTTATGAAACATGTAATAAGATTTTCAGTAGTGACTATCCTGTTATTTTTCTTTTCATGTAAAAAAGAAAAAACAGTAGATATGGAACTTAAGGAAGCTGCTGCCAGTATGAATAAGCTTACTCCGCAGACTCTTAACGATATGATCCGCTTAGACAGTGTTTCTTCAGAGCCTGATAAAATTTTTAAATACAATTATACTTTATTGGGAGATGTGAAAGAAAATGTTTCCGAAGAACAAATCAATGATTTTAAAAAAGAAGCTAAACAGGAAGCGATAAATGCCATAAAAACATCTGAAGATCTGAAGGAATTCAGAGACAATGATGTAACATTGAAATATATTTATTATGATAAGAACGGCAAACGTACAGCCGATTTTACCGTTACGCCTTCTGAATATAAAAGTAAATAATGAAAAGAAGTCCGGATCCGTGTTATTTTATCCGATCCGGATTTTGTTTCAGAAAGCTGTCCCAGCCTGAATATGATTTTGATTCTGCAATCATTCCTGAATTGAAATGGTGACAAACTGCTACTGCCAGTCCATCTGATGCGTCCAGGTATTTAGTAGGGAACTCCTTTAGGTTTAAAAGATTTTGCAACATTCCCGCAACCTGTTCCTTACTCGCATTTCCGTTGCCGGTAATTGCCATTTTTATTTTTTTGGGAGAATACTCTGTAATGGGAATATTTCTGTGTAAGCTGGCAGCCATTGCTACTCCCTGAGCTCGACCCAGTTTCAGCATACTTTGTACATTTTTTCCATAAAATGGGGCTTCCAATGCCACTTCATCAGGGTGAAATTCATCAATCAGAGCCAGTGTCTTATCAAAAATATATTTAAGTTTGGTTTCATGGTTCGGATATTTTTTTAACATAAGCTCATGAATGGAAACCATTTCCATTTTCCCTTTTTTAATGGAAATAATACCAAAACCCATTATAGTAGTTCCGGGATCAATTCCTAATATAATCTTCTCTGAAATCATTGGTCCAAAGATATAACTTTCCTCATTCACTTACCGGAAGAAAAAATAATAAAACGAATCTGTTTTTCAGAAAAACTTCTTAACTTCAAGAAAAAATTAACATGAAAAATCTATTATGCTTTTTTATTCTTCCCGTTTTTGTGTTAGGTAATTCGTTGCCAGTTAATTATTTAGGGAAAAAACAAGGAGTTGAAGCCGAAAGCTACTTTGAAAAAGACAGTCAGATTGTATATCTTTTCTTTAAAGTGGAAAAAAGCAATTCCGGTCAGGAAAAAATAACCTTACAAGGTAAAAAAATGTCACCCGGGAAACTCAAGCTTGAGCCTGCTTTTGACAGAGGTTCAGCCAATGTCGGAGATTATATTATTTCTTTGCATGATTCAAGCGGAAAAGAAGTTGGAAAACAGTTGATAAAAGACCCGTTGCATCCCGAAATGGAAGTTTATGAAGACGGAATCAGCAGAAATAAAATGACTCTTCAAAATGCTGAATTCAGTATAAGATATTCTCATTCAGGAAGTATTGCCATGGTAAAAATTGAGAAAATCACTAAAGGAGGAACCCAATTACTATTCACACAAAAACTTTAATCATGAAAAAAACTATATTTTGTTTACTGCTCAGTAGCTTTTGTTTCTCTCAGACTTTTGAAACGGTAGCTCTTTTACAAAACGGAAGCAATGACAAGAGAATTAATATTGCGGTTTTAGGAGACGGTTTTACAGCTGCACAATTACCCAATTTTGTCACTTCTGCACAGAATACGGTCAATTACCTTTTTACAAAAAGCCCTTATACAGAATATAAAAATTACTTTAATGCATATGCTATCAAGGTGATTTCTAATGAAACAGGAGTAAAGCACCCGGGAACGGCAACAGATGTCGCAGAGCCTGTAATTCCGGTTACCAATCCTAATAATTATTTAGGATCAAGTTTTGATTTCGGTGTTCACCGTTGCATCTACAGTAATACAACTAATACTGTGGCACAAGTGCTTGCCGCCAACCTTCCCGATTATGACATTACTTATATACTTGGAAATTCTACGGAGTACGGCGGTTGTGGGGGAACTTATGCCTTTGCCTCTTTAAATGCTTCGGCCAATGAGATTGTAGTCCATGAATTGGGGCATTCTTTTGGAAAGCTTGCTGATGAATACTGGTTTTCGGGGTCAGGAGAATCAGCTAATAAAACCCAGAATTCAAATCCGGCTACTATTAAATGGAAAAACTGGGTGGGCACAAATAATGTTGGTATTTATCCTCATGCAGAAAGCCCTGCCTGGTTCCGCCCGCATCAGAGTTGTGAGATGAGGTATCTTAACCAGCAATTCTGCTCTGTATGCAAAGAAGCTATTATTGAGAAGATACATACATTAGTATCGCCTGTAGATTCTTTCACTCCTGCCAATAGCAGCACGGTAAATGCCAATGCCGATGTTACTTTTACAGTTAATGAAATACTGCCAATCCCAAATACATTAGTCAATAGCTGGACATTGAACGGAACAACGCTTGCCGGAACAGGAAATTCAATTACCATTACGCCAAGTCAGTTGAATACGGGAAATAATACCTTACTCTTTTCTGTAACCGATAACAATCCTTTATTATTAGTTACTAATCACAGTACCGTTCACTTTACCAATGTTACCTGGACTCTGAATAAATCTACTCTTGGAACTTCTGAGATCAAAGCTGAAGAAAGAAGATTCAGTATTTATCCGAATCCAACCAACGGGGAATTGTATATAAAAGGGAAAAAAGATTTTTCAAAGAATGTGAAAGTTTCTCTGTATGATGGGTCCGGAAAAATGATTCCGGTAAGGTTTGAGATGAAAGATTCATCAACATTATTTGTAGATATAAATAATCTGACTCCCGGAGCCTACACATTGGGAGTAACCGAAAATAAAGAACTTATTATTTCTCATAAAATAGTTAAAGAATAAGTAAAAGTGATTAAATAAGGAAAATCGGCTTCGGGCCGATTTTTTTATGGGTAATAATTAGTTTCCGGTTAATTTTTTCTCAGCAATCTGAATCCAATTTCCTTCATGGCGAAGAAGTGAAATTTTATCAACTAAAAATTTAGTTTTGTATTCCTTGTCCTTATAGTTCTCCATTGCCTTTAAGTAATTATCAAATGTCAGATTCCGGTATCCAATTGTCATATGAGGATTAAAAGAGTACTTCCCGAATTTGAATTGCTGCTTCACTCTATGAAAAAGATCCTTCAACGGGTCACTAATTTCAGGTTTTATATACAGAACAGGATTCTCTTTATTGGGAAACCCATCGAAACCGTTAAGGATAATTTCAAAAGGAGGAATATTGGTGTCGATTTTTTCAAAAGCTGCAAGAATATCATTTTCCAGTTCGAGTTCACGTGAAAAGGGCGGAAATAAAGTTATATGCGCTTCATTTTTTAATGCCTTGGAATTATTATAATGCAAAGCGAGATCTGCTTTAAAAACCCTTACCTCATCAATGATAGATTGAGGTGGATAAATAGCGATGAAATATAACTTTGTCATAAGATAAAGTTACGAAGATTGCTCTTTACCGGCAGGCTTGTTTTTGTCTTTTTTCATACCCGCTACGGCGTTTTCAAGGGCATCTGTAATTTTCTTTATTTCAACATACGGTTTGAAGGCATTTCCTTTTTCTTCATCTGCAATATTGGATAAAATAATCACTGAAGTTTTATCTTCAGGATAATAAATATTGAGAGAAGGGGAGCCTTTTATGTATCCGCTGTGAAAATAAACGGTAGGCTCTCCGATATTCGTCATGATTCCGTAGCCATATCCCATTTTACCAAAAACCGGATGATGTCTTTCAGCACTTTTAGAAATAAACTTTTGAAAAGTGTCAGGTTTTAATATTTTCCCTCCATAAAGGGCCTGATTCCAGATATGCAAATCCTGAATTCCCGAAAGAATGCCTCCTGCCGGAATTCCGATTTCTTTATTGCCTAATCTTTTCGGCATGTTCTGTATTTTTTCAAATTTCTTTGCACTTCCGATATAGGCGCCGGCAAAATCAGTCCCTTCAAATAGAGTTCCCGTAGAAGAATGATTCATGCCAGTTTTTTTGAAAAGGTCCATTACATTTTCATCATAGCTTTTCCCGGAAGTTTTTTCTATTATTCTACCTAATGTATTAAACCCGTCATTAGAGTAGTAAAAATCTGTTCCGCTTTTAAACATGAGCTTTCCCCCAATAGTATTAAGCCCCGAAGTGTGATTCAAAAGCTGGTGGATGGTAATATCTTTATATTCTTTAGTTTGAAATTCCTTTATATAGTTTGAAACTTTATCATTTAGGTTCAGCTTTCCCTGTTCCATCTGAAGCAGTAGTAAAACGGCTGTAAATTGTTTACTTACCGAACCGATCGCAAAAATGGTATTGTTGTCAATCTGCGTTTTATTTTTAAAATCGGAATATCCGTTTACTTTTCGGTATAATTCAACAGAGTCTTTGAAAACAGCGACACTTCCGTTAAAATTATATTTTTTGAACACGGAATCGATTTGCTGTTCCAGAAGCTTTTTTTCAAAAGCGGTAACGGTAGAATCCACGACAGCATTTCTGTCGATAACTTTTTGAGGAGCGGATGTGTATGGGTTTTTACACGCAGTTATACCTGTGATAATAAATAATAAAGTCAGGGTTTGAATAATATTTTTCTGCATTTGTAGATAGATTATGCTAAAAATAGTGAAAAAGGATAAAATTTGAAAGGGAGATTAATTAAAATTCTCTAAAGACATTTCTTGGGTAAAAAATTGAATGGTTAAAAAAACTGAAGCCATCTGATCAGATGGCTTCAGTTTTTCCGCTTGTAAGAGGTCAATTTATTGAACGTAAGCTACGTAAGATTCATTAATAGCTCCTTTCTGGGTTTTTGCAAAGAAGGAATAATCTATCCAGAAATATCCATTTTGCCCCCAGGAAGTTCCCCAAGAGTTTTGCACCTTAAATGCCTGCTTAGCATCATCGTATCCTATCACACAAATGGCATGTCCTCCGTAAGTTCTGCCGGAATGAGCTTTCCATATCCATCCCGTTGACGCCATATTATAGAAACTGGTGTCTACTGTTACTGCAATAATAACCGGAAGATTCATGCTAAGAAGAGTTTTTACACCGGTAATATCAGATTTGTTTACCGTTGCCCAGTTAGTAAATTTATGAGTACTGGCAGCACTTTTTTGAGTAGTATTGGGTTGGGTGGAACATTCTACATCAGTATAAGGCATTTCGTTCCAACTGCATACACCCTGGCTTTTAATCAGGTTAAGCGCGTCTTTAACATAGGAACCATCGGAACAAGCCCCCACTTTTATCTGATTATAAACATATTCCGGGCTTCTGGACTCTGTAACTCCTTTATAATTAAGTTCAAGAGCACTGGTGGCAGCATAGGCAGTAGCCCAGGCTACGCATGAACCTTCATTTCCCTGGTCTCCAACGGATGATCCTGTGATAGTATAGCTTCCCGGAAGACTGGTTTTTGCTTCTGAAAGACTTTTTCCCTTTAATTGAAGGGTTAAGGCCTCAATATCCACTTTTTGAAATGAGTTGTAAGTATTTTCATCCACTAGCTTGGCTCCTAAAGAATAATGTTTTTGAGGTTCCTGCTCCTGATTTTCAGGTGTTGTGATGTTTTCATCAGAACAGGAAAAAAGAAGTAATACTCCTAAAGATAATACTGATAATTTTGTTTTCATAATAAGTATTTTATTTGTTATAAGTAAGACAAATATAAAGATATAAATCAAAAAATGAATAAAAATTTTTTTATGTTAAATGATTGATTTTTAATGTATTAATACTTACTTGTGCGGTACTATTTTTTTCCTAAATAGGGAAATATTTGAACTTCCGGGATGGGATGTTTTTATTGAAATTAAATTATAAATTTCAATAAAAAATGAAATTTATAATTCTTATTTTGATATAAGGTTTAAAAATCAAAAATAGTATTTCCTGATGTCTGGTTTATAACCAGGGAAAATTTTTCAGTTATTATTTTGAAATCAGATCACAAAACCAGAAGACATAATCTTCCTCTTGTTCATCATTATCTGATTTGGGTCTCGGATACATTTTCTTTACGGTTTCCCCTATTGCAAACCGGACAGGTTTTTTAAAAATTGGGCCATCAAAAGTAAACGTATGAAATTCCCCGTTTTCCCCACAAGGATCGACATTTTCAGGTAAATCAGCAATGAAATCTTTGTCAATGATTCTTCCTGCAAAACTTTTATCAAGATAAGCTTCATTAACGCAGGTAACAATAGTTTTAAAACCAAGGTCTAAAAATTCATGAATGAGGTTTATTGTATTTTGTTTCCAAAGCGGGAAAACAGCTTCCATCCTTATTTTCCTTAACTGTTCTTCACGATAAGCACGCAAATCTTCCAGAAAAATATCTCCAAAAATAGAGTGAGTAACACCCTCAGATTGTATAGAGTACATTGTTTTACTCATGATCTCACGATATTCATCCATGGAAGGTTCTTTGGGAAGCTCCATTTTAATTAAAGGGATTCCCAGACTTGAAGCCTGCTTTTCCAACAACGAAACATGAACACCGTGCATAGAAATTCTTTGAAATTCCTTATTAATGCTTGTCAGCAAAGATGTAACTTCAAATTTTTCCTCTTGTAAAGTTTTGTATAATGCAAGTGCAGAATCTTTTCCGCTGCTCCAGTTGAAGATGGCTTTTGGTTTCATTGAGGTAATTGTTCTGCGAAAATAAGTAAATCTCTCATTGCTATTAAGAGATTTGCTTATTTAATCGGTGTATGATAAAATAACACCATCATCTAGATTGTATTCTTCACCTAATATTTCCCGGGCATACAATTCGGACAGAAAATAAGATTTTATGTGAGAATTGTTTTTTCGTTTTTCATATTCCTCTTGTGAAATTTCTTCACCATTTAAAAAATATAAAGGCCTTTTATCCTTGGATCTAAATTCCGTTTTTCTTGCTTTGTCTAGGTTGATCTCTAAAGTATTGTCTTCCGTTATCTTATTTTTGTTAATAATAAAGAAGAATTGATTGTTATTGTACCCGGTTTGATCTTTTGGGGTTTCAAGAACAAAAATATTTTTTAATCCTAAATAATCTTCGGGCACATCAATATAATTACCTGAATAATCCGAACTGTATTTTTTTGAAAGTGTAAGCATACTCATAAAATAATATTGTCCCAGTATATCATTACTTCCTGAATATCTAAATTGTATTTGTTTCTTTTTGGATCGGTAATAGTCCGTATCTTCACGAGGGGTCGGGATAACGGCAACAATTCCCATGATCTCTTGGGAACGCATTGTATCTTTTTTCTGTTGAGCGTTCAGATTTGAAGTAAACATAGCCGCTAAAAAAATTCCACTGGCCATTTTCCTGAATGGAAATTGGGAAAAGTTATAATTGGGCTTTAATTTTTCCTGATGAGTGTATAATCTCGTTGACTGTATTTTTCCACAAATTGCTTCATTGGATTCTAATATGGATTGAATTTCTTCATCTGTTTTATCAGTAAGATCATAAACCTTCTTGGAGCATAGATCACAGAACCTGCCCCCGGAGACACTTTGCATGGCATTCCATGATTCTTCGCAAGGACTTTGGATCTGAATTTCTTTTTTCATGGTTATGATGAATTTTCATTGAAAATAAAAATACGAAAAAACCTCAAAAGAAAATTCCTTGAGGTTTAATTTATATATGTTCTACTATAGATTACATATTTCTTCTGTACTTACCACCCACTTCAAATAAAGCATTGGTAATTTGTCCCAAAGAGCAGTATTTCACGGCATCCATCATCACCTCAAATAAGTTCTGCTGGTTGATGGCTGCATGCTGAAGTTTTCTAAGCGCCTGTTCAGATTTACCTTCATTAGCTTTTTGGAAGTTGTGAAGCGTATCAATCTGAGCTTGTTTTTCTTCTTCCGTAGAACGGATCACTTCTCCAGGCAATACCGTTGGTGAACCGTCTTTTCCTAAGAATGTATTCACCCCGATAATAGGATATTCTCCGGTATGCTTCAACCATTCGTAATGCATAGATTCTTCCTGGATTTTGGAACGCTGATACATGGTTTCCATCGCTCCAAGAACACCGCCTCTTTCCGTAATTCTGTCGAATTCTGCATAAACCGCTTCTTCCACCAAATCCGTTAACTCTTCAATGATGAATGACCCCTGAAGCGGATTTTCATTTTTAGCCAATCCTAATTCTTTATTGATGATCAACTGGATCGCCATTGCTCTTCTTACAGATTCTTCCGTAGGTGTTGTAATCGCTTCATCGTATGCATTGGTATGAAGAGAGTTACAGTTATCATAAATCGCATATAATGCCTGAAGTGTAGTTCTGATGTCGTTGAAATCAATTTCCTGAGCGTGAAGGGAACGTCCGGAAGTCTGGATGTGGTATTTCAACATCTGGCTTCTTTCATCGGCACCGTATTTAAGCTTCATAGCTTTTGCCCAGATTCTCCTTGCGACACGTCCGATTACTGAATATTCAGGATCGATACCGTTGGAGAAGAAGAAAGACAAGTTAGGTGCGAAATCATTGATGTCCATTCCGCGGCTTAGGTAATATTCCACATATGTGAAACCATTCGCCAATGTAAATGCCAGCTGAGAAACAGGGTTTGCTCCTGCTTCAGCAATATGGTATCCTGAAATGGAAACAGAGTAGAAGTTTCTTACTTTTTCTTTAATGAAATATTCCTGAACATCACCCATTAAACGAAGTGCAAATTCAGTAGAGAAAATACAGGTATTCTGTGCCTGATCTTCTTTTAAAATATCTGCCTGAACCGTACCACGAACCGTGGCGATGGTTTTGGCTTTAATTTCAGCATAAGCATCTGCCGGAATGATTTCATCTCCGGTGATTCCTAATAATTTCAGCCCTAAACCATTATTGGATGGCGGAAGTTCTCCGTTATATTTTGGTCTTTCCAACCCTTTGTCATCAAACTTTGCCTTTAAAACAGCTTCAACTTTATCCTCAAGCTTGTTTTCAATAATATATTTTTCAACATTCTGATCGATGGCTGCATTCATGAAGAAAGCTAATAACATTGGTGCAGGTCCGTTGATTGTCATCGAAACAGAAGTCAATGCATTCACCAGGTCAAATCCTGAATAGAGTTTTTTAGCATCATCCAACGTAGCGATAGAAACCCCTGCATTTCCGATTTTACCATAAATATCCGGTGGTAAGGCAGGATCCTGTCCATACAATGTTACAGAGTCGAAAGCTGTGGATAAACGTTTTGCAGGCATTTCTGCAGAAACATAGTGGAATCTTCTGTTGGTTCTTTCAGGGCCTCCTTCTCCGGCAAACATCCTTGTCGGATCTTCACCTGTTCTTTTGAAAGGATAAATTCCTGCCGTATAAGGGAAGCTTCCAGGTAGGTTTTCCTGTCCTTTCCATTTGATCAGGTCTCCCCAATCGTTATATTTAGGTAGAGCAATCTTTGGAATTCTTAAGTGAGATAAAGATTCCGTTGAGGTTTCAACTTTAATTTCCTTTCCGCGAACGAAATAGGAATAAAACTCGGAATGGAATGCTTTTTTAGTGTCTTCCCAGTTTCTAAGGAAATCGATGTTTTCCTGCTGAAGCTCTTTCTCCGCTTTTTGATATTCGGCTTCCAGAATTTCTCCTGAAATGAAATTCTTTACTCCTTCAATATGGTACATTTTTCTGGCCAGTTCAGCCTGCTTTTCTACGGTTGCATCATATTGTCTGTTGTTTTCAACAATTTCAGACAGGTAACGGACTCTTTTTGGAGGAATGATCGTTACTTCCTCATTGATTTCCTGTTCAACAAAATTTTGCAGGTCTAATCCCGGGAACTTTTCATTCACTTTTGAAACTAATCTGTTGTAAAGCTCAGTAGTTCCGTGGTCATTGAATTGAGAAGCTTTTGTGGCATATACCGGCATATCTTCCAATTGATTTTCCCACAAAAGATGGTTTCTCTGGAACTGCTTTCTTACGGCTTGTAGCGCATCTAAAGCTCCCCGTTTATCAGACTTGTTTAAAGCTACCAGGTCTGCATAATCCAACATGTCAATTTTTTCCAACTGTGTGGAAGCTCCATATTCAGGAGTCATTACATACATGGAAACATCTGCAAAATCTGAAACTTCCGAACCGGATTGTCCAATACCTGAAGTTTCAAGAATGATTACATCCGGATGAGCCAGTTTCAACACATTCAAAGCTGAATGAATGAAAGGGGAAACGGACACGTTGTTCTCTCTGGTCGCCATAGAGCGCATATACACTCTTGGGTCATTGATTGCGTTCATACGGATTCTGTCTCCCAAAAGTGCACCTCCTGTTTTCTTTTTAGAAGGGTCAATAGAAATGATGGCAATTTTTTTATCTGTATTGGAGCGTAAGAAACGTCTTACCAATTCGTCTGTTAATGAAGATTTTCCTGCACCACCTGTACCTGTGATACCGATAATCGGGATTGTTAAATCTTTTGATTTTTCGTCAATAGCTTTTACCAGTTCAGGTTTTTCGTCTGAAAAGTTTTCTACTGCTGAAATGATTTGAGCGATACTTGTCGGGTTTTCAAATTGGATTGAATCCAGGTCTTTTGCAGTAACATCTTGGCCTGTAGCAAAATCTGATCTTTTAACCAAATCATCAATCATTCCCTGAAGCCCTAATTCTCTTCCGTCATCCGGAGAATAAATTCTGTCGATACCATAAGACATCAAATCTTTGATTTCTTCAGGCAGGATAACACCGCCTCCGCCGCCAAAGATTTTAATCTGTGGAGAGTTTTTCTCTCTCAGAAGATCATAAATATATTTGAAATATTCGTTATGCCCGCCCTGATACGAGGTTAGGGCTATCGCATTAGCATCTTCCTGAATTGCTGTATTTACAACTTCCTCTGCTGATTTATCGTGTCCAAGATGGATCACTTCGCATCCTGTTCCCTGGATCACACGACGCATAATATTGATGGCTGCATCATGACCGTCAAATAACGATGCTGCTGTTACAATCCTTACTTTGTTTTTAGGAGTATATTTTTGGGTTTCCATAAAAAATCTAGAAAATTTCTGAATTCCCAAATATAACAATAAAATAGCAACCTTTAGTTTTAGTATAAAATATTGATTCTTATGTGTTTATATTAAATTAATTCATGGGCTGTTTATCCAATGAACCAACATTCATTTAGAATGATAACTAAATTCTTTATTTTTGCCTCATATTATATAGGGTATGAAAAAAGCGCTGTTATATTTTGCATTAGGGACGGTTTTAAGTTTTTTGATTAATTATTTCTTTTACAGTTCAGAAAATATAGGGCTTGATCTATATTATGCCATCGCTTTCGGTTTTGCCTGGGGAGTTGCTTACTATCTGGATACGCCCAACTTCACGCTGCCACAAAAATTAGGTTTGTCTTTTGTAGCCATGGGAATTTTAGTTCTGATCGGGGCCTTATTATTTAATCTTGAATTGGCAATTCCTTCCGTGCTGAAATTTTCCACGGTTTTTGTAGCCTATTATTTAATTGCAAGCTTTAGAGCAAATAAGACACTGCGGGATTAATGCATCATCATGAAGCTTATATATACCAGAATAAGAAGCATGATTAATAATCCAATAAAATTGATTACAAATAAAAATAATCCTTTGAAAATGCTTGCACTTCTTGAGCTTTCGTATACTCTGTGATGGGCTACAAAGAAATAGAAGGACATATAAAGAAGGGATGCTAAATAAATTAATATAATTAAGAGGTTCAAGACAGAAAAATCAGGTAAAAAATCCGTTATCCAATCAAAACATATTAAAATAAGAGTTCCTAATAACAAAAAGGAGAAATAATGGAGCGTGAAAATTCCATGGTCAAAAAACCACCATTTCTTTTTATTATGAAAAATCCAAAGAAAGAAGGCGAAAATCGGAAGATAAACAAACAAGGCTTTTGGAAGGGTATGTACAAGTGTTTCCTGGAATTTATCGAAAATCTGATCTTTATTCATGCCCTGTTCCTGCATATGAAATACCTTTTTGGCAAAGGGTCTCATGAAATCAAAAACACGTTGATCGTTAATACTCTTAGCATACAGTGAATCAAATTGTTTCATATTTGTTGCTCCGAGGACACCTATCTTTCCGTCTTTAGTTTCGCCGAATGTATCAATTTCAATATCATTTCCATTGATCTCGGTGACTTTTAAATCTTTATCAGCTTTCTTATCTTTTTTTAACTGTTCTTTAGAAAGTTCCTGTTTCAAACTATCTGTGAATTGAGCAACCTGTGCTTTCTTTTTTTCTTTTTCAATTTCTTTAGAAGCATGTGTTTTGTCTTGCTCTTTAGTTTCTTCTTCAGAGCTCACAAGTAGGGAAGGGAGGAAAAAAGTAATAAAACTTACAAAAATATACAGTTTCACGGGAGCAACATAAGCTTGTCTTTTTCCGGCAAGATATTCTCTGGTAAGCTTTCCGGGGCGGAACAATAAATATTTGATGGTTTTCCAGAACTGACCGTCGTAATGTGTAAAATCTTCAATGAAGTGAGTAAACAGGTAATAAAAAGGTTGTTTAGGCTGAATATTTTCCTGCCCGCAGTGAGGGCAGAATCTTTCCTCTACATGATGTCCGCAGTTAAGACATGTCTTATCTTCCCGTATTTTTCCGTGGCTCATAGTTTTATAAGGATTTGTAGCAAATATAATTATTTCATGAAAAAAATGAGATTTTTGAAATTAAATTAATTTAATTTCTGTCATAATATTATGATATAAATAAGTTGTTCAAAAAGGAATTCTCACTTGTTTGTTACGTTTAGACCTTTGAAATATTTATAAATCTTAGTATCAGGGAATTATTATAGATAAAGACTATTAGAATGCCATCATTTAGCCTGTCTTCAAGAGATTAAATAAAATATGTTTTCCTATTCCAAAAATTATTTATACCTTTGCACACCCTTTTAGGGGAAAATTATGTTTAATCTTTAACTAAAACGTGTGAATACATTAAGTTACAAAACTGTTTCAGCGAACAAAGCTACTGCTAATAAAGAATGGGTTGTGGTAGACGCTGAAGGACAACCGTTAGGAAGACTGGCTTCTACGGTTGCAAAGATTTTGAGAGGTAAGCACAAGACGAACTTTACACCCCATGTAGATTGTGGTGATAACGTAATCGTTTTGAACGCTGGGAAAGTTACCCTTTCCGGAAATAAGTGGGCTGACAAGACTTACATCTGGCATACAGGATATCCTGGAGGTCAAAAGTCTATGACTGCTGCTGAACTTCAAAAGAAAGATTCTTTAAAAGTATTGGAAAAATCCGTAAAAGGAATGCTTCCAAAAAACAGATTAGGATCTGCATTGCTTAAAAACCTTTATCTATATGAAGGAACTGAGCATAAGCATGAAGCTCAACAGCCTAAAACAATTAATGTTAACGAATTTAAATAATTAATATGTCTATAGTTCACAAAATCGGAAGAAGAAAAACCTCTGTAGCAAGAGTTTATGTAAAGCCAGGAACTGGTAACATTACAGTAAACGGTAAAGATGCTAAAGAATATTTCTCTACAGACGTGATGGTTTACAAATTGAACCAACCGTTCATCCTTTCTGAAACTGTTGGTCAGTATGACGTTACCGTAAATGTTTTCGGTGGTGGAAATACAGGTCAGGCAGAAGCTATCAGATTAGGTGTTTCAAGAGCTTTATGCGAAATCAATGCTGAGTTCAGATTAGCATTGAAGCCTGCTGGTTTACTTACAAGAGATGCAAGAATGGTTGAAAGAAAGAAACCGGGTCAGAAGAAAGCAAGAAAGAGATTCCAGTTCTCTAAACGTTAAAATGCGTTTGGCTATTGGCATTATGCTATTAGCTTACATGAAAAATTTAAATTTTATTTTAACAAAACGCTGGAAAGCTTATTGTTAACTACAAAAGCCGACAGCAACTTTGCCCGTTACGTTTAGCATCCAAACACTTCTCCCATCTAAAGAAGTTGTTGATTGCCTAAAAAGCGGAAAGTAAACTAACAAAAACAGAAAACATGGCAAAAGCAAATGTAAAAGACCTTTTAGAGGCTGGTGTACACTTCGGTCACATGACGAGAAAGTGGAACCCAAATATGGCTCCATACATTTTTATGGAGAAAAATGGTATTCACATTGTAGACTTACATAAAACAGCGGTTAAATTGGATGAAGCTTGTAGCGCTTTGGAAAAATTAACTTCTGCAGGTAAAAAAGTTCTTTTCGTAGCTACTAAGAAGCAGGCGAAAGAAGTAGTTGCAAAACACGCTTCTGAACTTAATATGCCTTATATTACAGAAAGATGGCCGGGAGGTATGTTAACGAATTTCGTTACGATCAGAAAGGCTGTAAAGAAAATGAACTCTATCGACAAAATGAAAAAAGACGGTACGTTCGAAACTTTATCTAAAAAAGAAAGACTTCAGGTAGACAGACAAAGAGCTAACCTAGAGAAGAACTTAGGTTCTATTGCGGACATGGTTCGTCTTCCTTCTGCAGTATTCGTAGTAGATATCTTAAGAGAGCATATCGCTGTAACAGAAGCTAAGAAACTTGGTATTCCTGTTTTTGGTATTGTTGATACGAATTCTGATCCTAGAAAAGTAGATTTCGTTATCCCAGGAAACGATGATGCTTCCAAGTCTATTGATATGATTTTAAGCGTTGTTGCTGAATCTATCAAAGAAGGACAGTCTCAAAGAAAAGCAGACAAAGAAAAATCTAAAGAAGAAGGAGAGAAGGTATCTGCTGATACAGATGCTGACTTCGATGCTGAATAATTGAAGATTTTATCTTAACAATAAGAAAACCGCTAAACTTGTTTAGCGGTTTTTTATTTTAATATGGTAAGGACACTTTAAAAATATAATTGTCTTTACTTAATTCGAAAGCTTTATACTATAGTGAGAGGTAATAAATTTTGTTTTTTGATAGACCGAATTGCAAATCATTCCGGAGAGATTATAATTTTGATTTTTTAAAACCATTGCACTTCCTATTTTGTTAGCTCCAATCGGGATTTTTTTGAAATAATTATTACCGCTTATCGTCAAAACCATATTACAGCGGGAATTATTTTCCACTGTAATGGATGTTTTCGGGCTGTCTGAAGAGTCGTTCAACAAATCGGTTAAAACCTCTGCCGTTTCCGGCTTATACGTTTTTATTAAAGTCTGATATTCTCTTTCTACCTGAGCTGCAGGAGTAGTGCTGCTTCCTGTATTGAATGACGGGGAAGATGGTTTTCTTTCCGGATATTTTGTATTGTAGTTTACGCTTCCACAGCTATCCAATAGTAAGGTAATAAGAGCTAAGGAAAAAGGAAATAGCTTTTTCATATTCATACTTTGTTAAACGTAAAAGTAGTCTTTTTATTTTTTTCCTAAGATTGTTTTGTTCCCCGGTATGGGGTTGTTAATGGTTAAAACAATACTCTTTTTAATATCTTTTTTAGAAGAGTATAAAACATCACAAACGTTACTCGTTAAAGTATATGCTCCTTTGTTGATTACCACAAAATTTTCACCTTTGGCCGGAACTGCCATATGATAGAAATCTTTTCCCTGAATTCTTACGACTAAATTACAATCCGACTGGTTTTTAAATAAAAGAATAACTTCTTTACTGGTGATGTCTTCGTTAAACATAGCATTCAGAAGTTTTACTGTTTTATCCTTATGTTCTTTTGATGTTGAGGCAATAAGCCGCTTAAATTCTTCCGCTTCTGCCGGATTGGTATTTCTTTTTGCGTTGATTGGAATCTCAGAAATAACAGGCCTCGCTTCCATCGGTTTGGCATTTTTCTTACCTTTTGTCCATTCCAGATTTTTTAAAGCGATCAGTTTAGGCTTTAAAACACTTCTTCTCGGATCATCGGGAGGTGAGGTCTCCAGGAATTTTTCGATTTCCTGAATGTTTTTACTTTCCAGGATATTGTCAGAGTTTTTGGTGATATTATTCGTATTCGTTTTACATGAAATCAACATGAGTACTAATGAAATGATCAGAGAACTTTTTTTCATAAATAATCGTTTTATATAAAATCCTTATTTTTTATTTGTGTTTTATAGGAATATACAGAAAAGGGGTTGTAAAATTACAACCCGTATCTTTTTAGTGAAGTTTCACCTAGTCTGTAAGTTTTGTACTGAAATTTTTTTTAGAAGTTGAAAATAATTTTATCATCATTGTTGTGTTTATTATTTAATTCGAAATTTTATATAGGTTATTGTTTTTCCTTTAGCAGAGAACAGCTCTTCATAGTACGTTTTAATGTCTCTGAGATGCGGAGTGTCCGGATCATATTCCGGGGCACCATAAATGTCGTGATGTGCAGTGATAATTTCGTAACCAGCCCCCTGCAGATAGCCCAGCGTATAACCATGTAGGAACTCAGAATCTGTCTTTAAGTGAATAATTCCCCCTGGTTTAAGGAATTTTTTATAGCGGTTTAAAAAATCGGGATGGGTCAGCCTGTGTTTTGTGCGCTTGTATTTTATTTGCGGATCAGGAAAGGTAATCCAGATTTCATCTACCTCATTTTCATCAAAAAAGCAGTCTACCAATTCTATTTGTGTTCTTAAGAATGCCACATTAGTCATGTTGTTTTCTACTGCTTCTTTGGCTCCAAACCAAAATCTGGCCCCTTTAATATCGATCCCGATAAAATTCTTTTCAGGAAATGTTTTGGCAAGTCCTACAGAATATTCTCCTTTTCCACATCCTAATTCAAGAACGATAGGATTGTTATTTTTAAAGAAATCAGATCTCCACTTTCCCTTAAGTTCAAAGCCCTTTAGTGCCTCTTCTCTTGTAGGTTGAATAACGTTTGGAAGTAATTTATTTTCTGCGAATCTTGCTAATTTATTTTTACCCATGAATAAGTTATAAAATGCTGCAAAAATAGGAAAAAATAACCTATATGCCTCATTTTTAATTCAGAGTAGGAAGGGTATTATTTTCCTGAAGATCCCAAAGCTACCATAAGAGGCTTTTGAATGGTCTTCTGGGAAGCATACTGAGCACCACAAACAAGACTCGTGAAAAGATAATCTCCTTTCTGTACCACAATAGAGTTATCATTATGGGCAGGAACAGCCAGTCTGTATTTCGTATTTCCTACACCTTCCATTCTTACAATGATATTGCAATCGGATTTGTTTTCAATGAGGACGATACATTCTTTGCTGTACGGATCGTTATCAAATAAGGAGTTGAGGATTTTCACTGTCTTATTCTTGTGCTCCACAGGAGAAACACTCATCAGCATATTGAATTCTTCGGCTTC
The DNA here is from genome assembly GCF_003634775.1 of Chryseobacterium defluvii. Classification (GTDB taxonomy): domain Bacteria; phylum Bacteroidota; class Bacteroidia; order Flavobacteriales; family Weeksellaceae; genus Chryseobacterium; species Chryseobacterium defluvii. The sequence continues at coordinate 41,395 of NZ_RBXB01000001.1, forward strand.
AGCATCCGGAATGGCTGCCGTACTGGAAGTAGAGGCAGTATTAGCTACAAAAACATTCTGTGCATTGCTTGGTGTATATTGCACGGTAGACTGTTTTGCTGCTAATTCTGCTTTATATTTAGCGATCTGCTTTTGTTTGATAATGGCATTCATTTCATCAAAAGTGATCTTTGTGGAAGGTCTTCTTTTTAATAAAGCAAGCATTTCCTGCATCTGTTTTACTTTTTGATCGGCAGGATGGGCTGTTTTGATGTACTCTTTCATCATATCCATCACTTTTGGCTTGAGCACAGACCTGCGTGGGTCATCCGGATGGGCATCCCTTAAAAAAGCATTGATCTCATAAATGTTCTTGCTTTTTAAAATGTTACTGTAATCTTTATCCTTTTTCTGGGCAGAAAGATTAAAGAATAAAATGGTACTAAAGAGTAAAACTAGTTTTTTCATTCACTAATATCTAAGTTAAAAATAGAGCCTTTTTTCTCTAATTGGTGTTTTGGTTATTAGTGTTTACCTCTAAACGAGATTATTTTATTTTTATTTTAAACACTTATAGATGAGATAGGAAATATATATGTTTTTTTACTTTTTTTGAAGAAAATATACTGTAATAAATCGTTATTTTTCTCCTTCAGACAACATATGCATATTATTGATTTATAACCTCTTGAAGATGGGAGTTTCTGAGCCGTTTCTGATAAATAGGTAAATATTTTTCAATAGGGATTTTTATGGCCTCAAAATTACCTGCAACAATATAAGGTTGTATGTTTTCCGATGTATAAACAAATTGAAGGAAATTGTCAATCAGGTTTTCAGGGATTTTAAATTTCAAGAAATACTCCTTCCCCAGATAGTTTTTAATCTGAATGATGGAGCTGCTCATTTTTTCATAAGCAACATATCGCTGTTTTTTCTTGCGCTCACCCGATAAAATATCATAAATACTTTCGATACTTATAGTCAATCCTCCATCTCTCAATCCGGCAACAGGAAGTTCCGGCGGCGTACCGTCACCTTTTGGCTCCGGAAGACCGATTACTTTTTTAATAGCCAGCCCTTTGTCTTCTTTTTTCAGTGAATTTACATCATATCTTAAGTTACCGGTAGGCTTAAATCTACTGATTACGACTTCCTGAATTTCCTGATAGGCAACTTTTAACTCAATAAAATTCCGGACTCCGAACATGGGTGCAGAAAGTTTAATGTCTTTCCTTTCAGTAACAATGGAAGTAAAACGGATAATGTCGCCCGGACCGGCCTGAATAGTAAAGCTCCCGTTATAGTCCGTTAAAACTGTTTTCTGAGTATTAAGATTGGTAACATATACCTGGTTAAGATATAAAGTGGAGTTATCCCTTAGAAATACTTCACCGGAGTATATTTGTGCATTGATCTTTGCTATAAAAACCAATAGAAAAAGAGTTATAAGTTTCTTCATATATTAGGGCAAAATTACACAGAATACCCCAATTTATGCATATTCACGTTATTTGTAAGTGGTTAAAATTATATTAAACTTTTTCCGGAATTGTTAAGGAATGTTATAATTTCATTCATCGGCTACCCGAACTCTAATTATTTCTGTTTTTTACTAATAGCCAGCTGGTATATTTTATGGAAGTATTAGTCCCGAATTCAGTCCAGCTTATAAAATACCAGTAGGTTGCAGTATATACATGCCTTCCGCCAACTCTTCCGTCCCACGTATATCTATTGGATGGCGTTCCTCTGAAAATTTCCGCTCCATATCTGTCAAATATTCTAAACTCAAGATTATTGTTATCCATGAGAGCCGAATAATCGATATCGTCATTATGCCCGTCATCATTAGGGGTAATCGTGTTGATCAGGTTAATAAGGACGAATGGTTTTTCAATGACGGCGCAATTTTTAGAGTCTCTTACATACGCGATGTAGCTTCCTCTCGGTACATTATAAAATACAGCTGAGCTTTGCCATGTTACTCCGTCTATAGAATATTCATATGGAGGATTCCCACCGCTTGCTCCGATGGTAACGGTAGAACCATTGATTTCAATAGAGGTGATCGCCGGGAGTGGGGATTCGGAAACACTTACATGTTGTCTGTATACACAACCGTTGAAGGTAAGGTCTACCCAATAATTTCCAATACCTACATTCGTGATGGAAGGAGTGGTTGCTCCTGTACTCCATAAATAGCTTTGGAAACCCGGTCCTGCATCTAAAGTAGTGGTCATCTTGGCACAGATAACTTTGTCCGTAAGAATATCCGATTTTTTAGGTGTTTTGATATTGATACGAAGTGTGCCTACTTCCGGGCAGACTCCTGGTTTTTCAAATCTTACATAAATCGTTTGGGCTGTATTGATACTTAAAGGGCTCGTTAAAGGATTTATATCATTCTGGGCATCGGCTAAACTGGCATGGAAACTAAATGTTACGTTAGGATCTGCTGTAAACAGATTCATGAACTGAAGTAAATCCACCAGCAAAATCCCGTCAAGATCATTATCACAAATACTTTGTACCACAGAACTTGTAATCAGGGGAATTTTGGCGCCAATGCTGAAGTTTAAAGGCTTAATTACTGTAGCACATCCGTCAGGAGAATCCACTCTAATGTAAATAGTAGTAGGAGCGGTATAACTCCAGTTATTAGGAAGTGTATTTGCATTTCCTGCATTTGCATCCGTCAAACTTGCATAATACCTTACATTGGTAAAATAAGTTGGATTATTAAGAACGATAGGAGTGATGTTTGATAAAATAATATTAACTACACCATCCAGGTTATCATCACAGAAAACACCATTATAATTATCTACTACAATTGCCAGATTGTATAGATTGAGAGTAATCTGGGCAATACTTTTACAACCGAGAGCATTTTTTACTACTGCATAAACAATGGTGCCATTCGGAGCTGTATATGTTGTAGGAGTAGTGATTAATGCACCGGGATTTTCAGTTTGGGCGTCTGCCAGAGTAGGATAGTAGGTAATCGTAACAGGTGAACTGGTAGTAACATTTGCTGTGGTAAGATTAAACGTTCCCTGTCCATTTATATTACAGGCGTTGAGTGTGACATTTTGAACCGGAATGGACTGAATGTTAATGGTTACTGTTACTATTTCACAGTCAGGAAAATCGGGATTATTTCCACAGAATGAATAAACAAAGGTATCTGTTCCGGAAGTTCCCGGATTGGTAACGGTATAGGTGATTACTCCGGTAGCCGGATTTACAACAGCTGTTCCTAAGGTAGGTTGTGTTGTCACGGCAACGGTTGAGGCAACAGGGGTCTGTGTGGAACTGCTAAAGACGGGAGTAATTGTCTGTGAGGTACATACGTTGTAAGAAGCCGTACTTTGTTTTGTGCAATTTAAAACTTTAAACTGTTCTGTTAGTAAAGGGGCACAGCTTCCCATGGTTACTGAACATGTATAATAACCGGATTGGGTAGGAGTATAAGATGCTCCGGTAGCTCCAGGAATTAGGTTCCCATTTACGTACCATTGATATGTATCATAAATGATAGGGTCTACTGTGAGTATAATTCCCGGAATACAGTCTCCTCCTGATTTCAGGATAACTGGCTGTGTGGGAAATCCTGCGAAGAATCCTCCGTATCCCACGGCATCACTTCCTGCGTTGATTCCCGCCATAATGGCTTTACTTGAAACTACGGTAATTGTTCCTGATACGTTCGGAATTCCATAGGTTACCCAGTTATTGGTTCCTGTCATATTAAAAGGTCCGGTAGTAGCCGGAGGTACTCCTCCGTTTACTGTAACAATAGCTCCCTTTTCAGTAATAAGGTTTAATTTTGTCGGAATATTCAGGATTCCCGAAGGGTTGTTGTTGGAGTGGACAAAGTTTTCATCAATAAAACCGAGCTCATTGATTTGTTTGGGCAAATAACAGTTCAGAGCAGGTATAAAATTGAAGCCACCTGTTGCTACCTCATTTCCGGTGGTTGCAGCCCCTGCAAGTATTTGGTAAACATACGCATTTTTAGAGGTTTTCATATACAGGTTATAATGTCCTGTGGTTCCCTGTAAAAGAAATTTAGTATCGGGAACTACAAAATATTGTCCTGTATTTAAAGTGGCGATGGGAGGAATTTCATTATTTACAAAAACCTGTGTATTATCTTCTGTGGCAATAATCAATGCTCCTTCCATATTGGATCCGATATTACCATTTCCTTTTACTAAGGCGAATTCAGTTCCTAATCTTTCAACAGGAACAGCCTGGTCCATCAGAATATCTGAACTTGTAACAAAGTTTCCTGCATATTGACCATTAAAATTTCCATTGGTGATATTGACTGCTTTGTTCGCCGTGATTTTTGCTCCAATAAAACCATCAAAATTACCTGTGATGTTTCCAACTCCTTCGATGATGTATGACTGGCCTTTATTTAAAGTAAAAGTTATTGTTGGATTGGTTGCTCCTGTTGTTCCGTTGGAAAACTGAACAGTCGGTTTATAGCCTGAGACGGTTACTGTTGTATTGTCTTCTGTAGCTAAAATACTCGTCATGAAATTGAGTATGCCATTGTTGGCTGTAATGGGAGCATGGGCTGCATAAAAGTTTTTTCCTGTAGAAGGAATACCTTTCGAGGTAATAATTTCTGCGTGATTAAATACCGAGAACCTTAAGTTAGCATAAAAAGGAAATTCTGCTTTCAGGTAGAGTCCTTTAGTGGTAGGAGTAAATAAATCTGTTTGTTGGGTAGTGATGATATAGTTCCTTAATACATCAAATTTCTGAGGATTATTCTTACTGATGATTACGGTACCAATCAGGATATTGTTATTATAAATGTTTACGGGAAAGGGAGTTGTTCTGTTAGTAGATAAATAAAGATTCTGATATGGATTTGGATTATTAGTTCTGTCCATCATCGGGGCAAACCAGTGCTCACGGTCCAGCTGTGCAAAAGTGGAGGTGAAGATGTAAAATATAAATAAAAAAGATAGAATTTTCTTCATTTAGGGCTGGCTTTTATCACAAATTTAATAATAAAAAGTATTAATTGCTTGAAAAAATAATAAAAAAACCACGATTTTAAAATCGTGGTTTTCTTTAAATATGATAAAGCGTATTATTCTCTGTTTTTCACCAAAATCCAGCCGGTATATTTTATTGGCGTTTGTTTGCTGTTCGGCTCATTCCATCCGATTTCAAACCAATAGTTTCCGGTAGATAATCTCTTGGTTCCATTGCTGGTACCATTCCACTTATAGCCATTAGATTTATCAGCCTGATAGATTTTACTTCCATATCTGTCGAAGATGTTGAAGACTAAATTATTTTTAGTTGCTAATGCAGAATAATCAACAAAATCATTAATACCATCTTCGTTTGGAGTAATTACGTTAATCAGGTTAGGAATTGTAATGGCAATATCAATGGGTTCACAATCGTAAGCGTCTTTTACATATACCGTAACATCACCTCTTGCAACATCTGTGAATACATTAGAGTCCTGCCAGTTAATATTATCAATTGAATATTTATAAGGAGCAGTTCCTCCAACTACTGTTACAGTTACAGTTGTATTCGAGATATCAATATTTGAAATTACAGGTTGTTCAGCCGGGTAAACTTTTACCGTCTGGGTAGTGAAACATTCTCCTGTTTTTAATTTAACCCAGTAGGTCCCGACTCCCACATTGTTGATAGATTGTGTAGTTGCTCCGGTACTCCATAGGTAAGATACAAATCCGGGACCTGCATCTAAAGTTGTTTTATCTTCAATACAGATAATTTTATCTTCTAACACAGTAGATTTTACCGGAGGTAAAACTGTAAGCGTTATTTCTGCGATTTTATAACATCCGTTTGCGTTGATCACTTTTACATAAGCAACACCGGTAGGAGCAATATAGTTGTTCGGGTTTGTAATCTGGTTTGTTCCGTTTACAGCATCTGTAGGAGACGGATAGTATTCTTTGGTAACCCCTGTTTCTGAAGTTACTGTAGCTACCGTAAGATTAAATAATGCCGTTGCAGGATTAGATTCAATGAAACAAGATCTTATATTGGCGTTATTGACAACCGGGCTTTTGGAAACCGTTAAATTTAATGTAATCTGTTCACAATCCACAAATTCTGGCGCGTTACCACAAAACTTATAGACAATAGAGTCAGGCCCGAAATATCCAAAGTTCGGAGTATAGTTGATTGCACCCGTAACCGGATCCAATGTTGCCGTGCCATTAGTTGGAGGCGTTACAATTGTTACAGTTCCCGGTACATATGTCTGGGTAGAATTACTGAACTCAGGAACAATTGTCTGATAACCTTCACATACCGTAAGTGTACTTGTACTTTCAAATAAACACGTGAATACCTTATATACAGGCGTTATTGCAGGAGGGCAGCTTCCTACTGTAATTCTTGCGGTATAATTACCCGCCTGTGTAGGGGTGTAAGAGTTGCTTGTTGCTCCCGGAATAGGATTCCCATTTAAAAACCACTGATAAGTATCATAACTATCATCAACTTCTAGTACAATTCCAGGGATACAATCTCCTGTTTGCTTCGAAATTAACGGAATAGAAGAGAATCCGGCAAAGTACCCCCCATATCCGGCTGTACTATATCCTCCGTTAATACCTGCTGTTACAGCCTTAGTGGAAGTAACTGCAACGTTTCCGGTGATTCCCTGAATTGCATAGGTAACCCATTGGTTATTTCCGGTAAGCGGGAAAGGTCCCTGTGCAGCTGTAGGAGTTACACCATTCACGGTTACAGCAGCACCAGCTTCCGTTAAGATGTTAAGTTTTAACGTGATAGCTGATGTAATAGTTGGCATCTCATTGATCTTGCCAATCTCGTCGATTTTTCTAGGTAAGAAACAGTTCAACGGCGGTATATAGTTATAACCTCCCGTATTATTGGCAGATCCGGAACCAATTAATTGATATAGGTATACATTTTTAGTAGTACGGATATACATGTTGGAATGTCCACCTGCCTGTGTCGCATAGGCATTTGCTAAAATTCGATAATAATCTCCTTCATTAATGGTGGCCACCGGAGTTGTACCGTTGTTAATATAAATTTCAGTATTGTTGTCAGTGGCAACAATAATTCCACCTTCCATATTACCCGTACTGGTGGAAATACTTTTTACCATGGCAAATTCATTTCCAAGACGGTCGGTTGGAACAGATTGGTCCATAATAAGGTCGGAACCGTCGTTACTACCCGTCGCATAGAATCCATTGGCATTACCATTGGTAACGGAAATAGGCTTGTTAGATTCGATTTTAGCTCCTATAAAACCTGTTTGGTTGGCAACAATGTTTGCTAAACCCGCCAAAATATAGGATTGTCCTTTATTTAAGGTCACTGTAAGAGTTAATGGAGTGGGAGTAGATACATTAATGAACTGTACATTCGGATCATACCCTGAAACAGTAACAGTGGTATTGTCTTCCGTTGCCATGATTCCGGTAGTGAAATTATTGGCAGTTGAGCTATACATCAAAGGAGTGGCAGCCGCATAGAACTTTGTTCCGATACCTGCTTTTCCTTTACTTGTTACAATTTCACCGTGTGCACTTTGTGCGATCCTCAAGCTACAGAAATAAGGTTTATCCCCTTTAGTGTAAACTCCGATATTGGCAGGAATGGCAGCACTTGAAGCGGCAGTAGTCTGAATAAAGGCTCCTCCCAGCGTGAAAGATTGTGGAGCTCCTTTACTAATGGTTACAGCTCCAATTTGAGTATTATTGCTGTAAATTTTCACCTCAAAAGGTGTGGTAGAATCTGTTGAAAAATACAATGCATGATTATAGCCTGAGGTAGATGCATAATAGGGTGCAAACCAATGATCTGTATCTCTTTGGGCAAATAATGTACTGCATGTTACTAAAATTAATACAAAAGAGAGTAGAAATTTTTTCATATACAAAGAATTAGGATTTATGCAAAAATACTAGAATATTTAATATAATTTTCAAAAAAACACTATAAAGTATTAATAAAACAAAAAACCACGATTTTTATTATCGTGGTTTGTAATATTTTTTTAAAAAATTATTCTCTGTTCTTTACCAAGATCCAACCTGTATATTTGATTGGGGTCTTTTCCTTATTAGGTTCAGTCCAATTAATATGGTACCAATAAGTTCCGGTTTGAACTTTTTTGTTGGAATGTCTTCCATCCCACTTATAGTTATTAAACTTATCACCTACGAATATCAGGTTTCCATATCTGTCATAGATCATAAAGCTAAGATCAACTTTGTAAGATAGCTCACTGTAATCGATATAATCATTTACATTATCTCCATTCGGAGTGATTGCATTAAGAAGGTTTGGCACCGTGATTTCAACCGAAATAGGAGTACAGTCATAAGCATCTTTCACATAGAATGTATGCTGACCTCTTGAAAGGTTAGTAAACACATTGGAATCCTGCCAGTTCGCTGTTCCGTCTACAGCATATTTGTAAGGTGCTTTACCTCCGCTTACAATTACAGTTGCCGTATTGTTGGAAATCTGGATTTCTGTGATTACAGGATCTTGAGATTTTCTTACATGTACAAATTGCTTGATAGAACATCCGTTGTTTTCAAGAATAACCCAGTATTCTCCAACTCCAACTCCCTGTATGGAAGATGTTGTAGCACCTGTATTCCATTCGTATGAGTTATAGCCAGGTCCTGCATTCAGAGTTGTTCTGTCATCAATACAGATGTACTGGTCAACAAGAAGAGGCGACTTTTTGATAGGAAGCGCGATCAATTCAATTTTTGCAATGGCAGAACATCCTTCACTTGTTGTTACTCTTACATATACGAAGCCACCTGCTGAAGCATAGTGCGCCGGATCCATAATCTGATTGCTTCCTGCGTTCAGGTCAATCATACTAGGGTAGTACTTTTTAATAAATGTTACACCCGGTACCGGATCAACAATATTGGCTGTTGTAAGGTCAAATAAAGCTGCAGGATCATTATCGTACTGACATGCCTTTAATACTGCATCTTTTACCACAAAAGGAACCACAGTCAGATTTAAAGTAACCTGCTCGCAATCAATAAACTCAGCGGCATTACCACAGAATTGATAAACAATCTGGTCAGAACCTAAATAATTGGTATTAGGAACATAGGTAATAGTACCTGTAACAGGATTAAGAGTTGCAGTACCGTGTGTTGGTGCTGTAATTATCGTTACTGTACTTGCTACTGGAGTTTGCGTAGAAGATGAGAATGCAGGGGTGATAACTTTAGTAGAACAAATGTTTAATGCAGTTGTTGTCTTCTTCAAACAAGTGTATACTTTATAAATAGGAGTTACTGCTGCCTGACATGTTCCCATTGTTACCTTCACGGTATAGTTACCTGCCTGTGTAGGAGTATATGTAGGAGAAGTGGCGCCAGGGATAGCCGCTCCGTTTAATTGCCATTGATATGTTTCATAACCATCATCTACTTCCAATGTGATTCCGGGAACACATTCTCCGGTTTTTTTCGCAATTACAGGGATCGAAGAGAAACCTGCAAAGTACCCTCCATATCCTGCTGTACTATATCCACCGTTAATACCGGCTGTTACAGCTTTTGTAGAAGTAATGGTTAGGTTTGCTATTGGTGCAGAGGGTATTGGAATTTCATAAGTTTGCCATTGGGTATTACCTGTTAGTGAATAAGGCCCCTGTGCGGCAGTTGGAGCTATACCATTTACTAAAACGGTAGCTCCTGTCTCGGTAACGATGTTTAATTTTAAATTAATAGCACCGGTAGAACCAGGCATTTCATTGATCTTACCGATTTCATCAATTTTTCTAGGTAGGAAACAGTTCAATGGTGGAATATAATTGAATCCCCCTGTGTTATTTTCCGTACCTACTCCAACAAGTTGGTATAAGTATACATTCTTCGAAGTAGAAATAAACATGTTGAAATGGCCGCTTCCCGCTATCTGTTCAACATAGTTGGTTTCATTGATTCTGTACCATTGTCCGGCATTAATTGTAGCTAAAGGTGTTGTAGAACCATTCACAAAGATCTGAGTATTGTCTTCGGTAGCGACAATAAGACCTCCTTCCATGTTCTCGCTTGGATCGGTTGATTTTGTTTTTACTATGGCGAAAGTATTTCCAAGCCTGTCAACAGGTACCGCCTGATCCAGAATGGCATCCGATCCTGATGAACCTCCAGCTCCAAAGTTACCGTTGACGCTTCCATTCGTAAGAGTTATAGGTTTATCAGAAACTACTTTGGCTCCGATAAATCCTGTGGCATTAGCTGCTGTGGCTGTAGTTCCCGTAAAAAGAAACGATTTACCTTTATTTAATACAAAGGTATGAGTGTTTCCTGTCGGGGTTCCTCCAACGAATACTAATCCCGGAGTTGTCCACGATACTGTTACGGTGGTGTTATCTTCTGTTGCCAGAAGCCCTGCGGTAAAATTATAACCGGTACCTGCAGAGTTAGGGCTTGATGCAACATGAAATGTTTTACCAATACCAGCTTTTCCTTTACTGGTAACAACTTCGCCATGAGAACCGTTAGCCATTCTTAAGCTACAGTAAAAAGGCTTGTCTGCTTTAAGGTATAAACCCTTGCCGATTACCTGAAATGCATCTGCTGTAGTAGTCCCTGCAATATCAGTAGGAACAACGGTATAGGTTTGTGGGTTTCCCTTACTGATGATAATCGGTGCAGGGGTTATAATCTGAGTGTTATTGGTATAAATCTTTACCTCAAACGGGACAGTAGAATCTGTAGACAGATAGATGGTATTCGTATACGAACCAGCAGACGTATAGTACGGTGCAATCCAGTGTTCTGTATCCCTCTGAGCAAAGAGCGTATTAATTGTCAAAAAAACTAATACTAAACTAAGTAGAAATCTTTTCATAAATATGGAGTTAGGATTTCTACAAAATTAAAATAAAATTTGAAATATTCTTAATAAAATCTAAAGAAAATTAAAAAATCATTCTCTATTCTTAATTAAAAGCCAACCGGAATATGAAACTGTTAATTTTGTGTCGGGCTCCGTCCACTTCAAGAGATACCAGTAAGTTCCTGTAGGTAGATTTCTGCCTCCTGATTTTCCATCCCATGTATAGATTTTATCAGATGACCTGTAAACCGGAGCACCGTATCGGTCAACAACTTCTATACTCACATTCTGTTTAATCCTTAAATCGGAGTAATTGAGAACATCGTTAATGCCGTCACCATTAGGCGTAATAGCATTGATAAGGTTTAAAATCAGGAATTCTTTGGTAACGGGCATACAGCCGTCCGCTCCTAATACATATATTTTATGGATTCCTCTTGGTAGTCCTATAAATACGTTAGAAGATTGATAGTCAATTCCGTTTAAAGAATATTTATAAGGAGGTGTGCCTCCTGAAACATGAACGGTAATATTGGAACCAGAGGTTTCGATACTTGTGATGGTAGGACTTTGAGCTACAGTTACATTTACGTATTGGCGATATACACAGCCGTTGAATCCTAAGTCTATATAATAATTTCCTGCTCCCACTGATATGGTTGGTGTTGTTGCTCCCGTACTCCACAAATAGGAAGTAAATCCTGCACCAGGATCAAGAGTCACGTTTTCTCCGGGACAAATTACCTGATCATGCAGAACATCAGATTTTTTTGGAGATTTTAAGGTTAAAGTTAAAACTCCGGTATTGGGACACTCTGTAGGACTCACAAATCTCACATAATAAGTATTTGTTGTTTGTAAAAGTTGGGTGGCAGGAATTGCATTGGTTGCTGTCTGTGCATTGGCCAATGTCGTGTAAAAAGTCAATGTTACATTAGGGTCAGTTGTGAAAAGCCCTTTGTAATCATTAAGATTAATACTTTCAGAACCGCTAATATCATTATCACATACATTTACGCTTACATTAGTGCTCAGTAAAGTAATCTTGTTCCCAATTTTAAAGTTGATCTGTCCGAAAACGGTAGGGCATTCATTGGGAACAGCCGGATCTACTCTTACATAAACCGTTGTATTTGCGGTATAGGTCCAGTTCGCAGGAAGTGTATTATTATTTCCGGTATTGGCATCTGCCAGAACGAGGTAGTATCTTACATTGAAATTTGCAGAATTATTTACAATTTGAGGGGTAATCGCAGCAAAGTTAACATTAATGATCCCATCAAAATTATCGTCACAAAGATTGGCGTTAAAGTTATTGATATTGATGTTAGGAGCAGGGTTAGTCGTCAATGTTATCTGAGCTGTTTTAGAACACCCGAAAGCTGAAGTTACATTGGCATATACTGTTCCTGCCGGACCATTATAAGCGGCCGGGTTAGCAATCTGTCCGGATAAATTAGAGTTGGTAAAATACGTAACAGTAGTTCCTGTGTCCGGAGTCATATTTGCACTTGTCAGGTTAAAAGTTCCATTACCATTGGCATCTGTACAAGATGTTAGAGAAGCATTACTTACTTGTAAAACATCAATGTTGATAATGATTTTAAAATATTCAAAATCAGCGGGATTACCATTTCCTTCAATATAATATACAAATGAATCTGTAGTATCTGTAGTAAGGCCCGGATTAGGAGTGTAGGTGATTTGTCCCGTCGTTGGATTTACTGTTGCAGTCCCTGATGCAGGCGGTGCAATGATACTCGTATTAGAAGGAATAATTGATTGTGTTGATGCCGTAAAAACCGGTGAAATTACTTTCGTATTACAAGAACCGATATTAAATGTCGTTGTTGTAATAGGCGGACATACTGTATAGTTATAAGGATTGGTAAGCTTTGATTCACAATTGTTTTTGGTGATTAAGCAGGTATAAGCTCCTGCACCATATAATTCCGGATTGATAGAATATGAGGTCGCTCCCGGAATAGGATTGCCATTCAAATACCATTGATAAGCATCATAGGTGTTATCCACCTGAAGCAAAACCCCGGTGTAGCAATCTCCTGTTTTGGAAATAGCGGGAACGGAAGAAAATCCGGCAAAATAGCCTCCGTAACCCACCGCACCGCTTCCTGCCGCAATTCCTGCTGTAACAGATTTGGTAGAGTTTACCGTAATGTTTCCGGAAACGTTCGCAACAGAGTAGCTTACCCAGTTCGGATTTCCCGTTACAGGATAAGGTCCGTCGGATGCCGAAATAGGAGTTCCGTTTAATGTGACTATTGCTCCGGTTTGGGTAATGATATTCAATTTTGTATTGAATGTCTGAGATCCAACCGTATTAATAAATCCGATTTCATCTATTTTATTAGGCATGAAACAACTCAGAGGCGGAATAAAATTAAAGCCACCTGCCGGATATTCATTTCCACCGGAAACTCCGGCTAATAATTGATATACATAGATGTTTTTGGTCGAGGAAATACTCATATTGTAATGTCCGTTTCCCTGGTCGATATAGCTGGAACTCGGCACCATATAATATTTTCCTGCATTGAGAGTAGTTCCTGTAGCTACCCCATTAATGGTAACAGGAGTGTTGTCTTCCGTAGCAATAATGAGCGCTCTTTCCATTTCGGAGGAAACAGATCCTTTTCCTTTCACCACTACAAAATCTTTTCCTAATCTTTCTACAGGAACAGCCTGATCCATCAGGATATCGTTATTGGTAAGGTTCAGATTGGTATAAATTCCATTGAAATTTCCGTTGGTTACAGAAATAGGTTTTGTAGCTACGATTTTAGCTCCTACTAATCCGTCCAGATTATTAAAGCTATCTGTACTTACCGCATCTATGATGTAGGATTGCCCTTTATTCAGAGTAAATGTTTTGGCAGGAGAGGAGGTTCCGTCCGAGAAAATAACATTCGGATTATAATCTGAAACAACAACTGTGGTATTATCTTCCGTAGCCGTAATTCCTATCATTGAATTCACATAATATGCCGTTCCTGTAATGGGAGCCATTGCCGCATAAAAAGTAGTTCCAAGTCCGGCTAATCCTTTGGATGTGATGATTTCAGCATGGTTGGTGACTGAAAATCTGTAATTGGCAAAAAACTTTTTCGGACCTTTCACATATATTCCCATAGTGTTAGGCGTAAACAGATCAGACTGAAGAGTTGCCAACATGAAATTACTGGGAATACTTACCTGCGCTGGACTTCCTTTAGCGACCTGTACCGTAGTGAATAAAGTGTTGTTGTTATAAATCTGCACCGAAAAGGGTGTCGTTTCATTAGTAGATAGATACAGGTTGCTTTCAAGTCCGTTAATTCCGGATCTTGCAGCCATAGGCGCAAACCAGTGGTCTGTATCTAACTGAGCATTGACAAATAAACAAAAAACTGTAAAAACAATCGATAGAATTTTTTTCATGCGTTCTTATAAAGGGGAGCAAATTTAAGCATTAATAATCAAACTTTTATATTAAAAATTATAAGATAATTATGGAATGCTTACATTGTGACATTCCTAAAATATATTCACATACAATTCATATTCAGAAATCCTGATATGTACGGAGTCAGATGCAGAGATGAATGATTTTTTCCACGCAAAAAAATCCCGGTGAAATTTTTCACCGGGATTATATATTTGAAAATTATTTGATTAAGCTAAGCTTACTCTGATAAATCCTGTAACTTTAAGATCTCCGTTTACAGATTTTACATAGTCAGCAACAGATTGGTTTCCGTCTTTAATGAAAGCCTGGTGTACCAAAGTGTTCTCTTTGTAGAATTTCTGCATTTTACCTTTCAAGATGTTCTCGATGATGTTGGCAGGTTTTCCTTCTTTAGTCAAAAGTTCTCTTTCGATCTCTAATTCTTTGTCAATCGTTTCCTGAGAAACAGCAGTTTCGTCAAGAGCAATTGGGTTCATTGCAGCAACCTGCATAGAAACAGCTTTAGCAGCTTCATCAGCACCGTCTACTTTTCCGGAAAGAGCAGTGATTGCAGCAATTTTGTTTCCAGCGTGGATGTAAGCTCCTAAGAATGGTCCTTCGATTCTTTCGAAAGCACCGATCTCGATTTTCTCACCGATAACTCCTGTTTGCTCAACTAATTTCTCAGCAACAGTAATTCCGTGGAAATCAGTAGCTAAAAGCTCTTCTTTTGAAGCAGCAAAGATAGCCATTTCAGCTAATTCGTAAGCCAACTCGATGAAAGCTTCATTTTTAGCAACGAAGTCAGTCTCACAATTTAAAGAGATAATAGCTCCCAATGTGTTATCTTCGTTTACTCTAGCGATAACTGCACCTTCAGTAGATTCTCTGTCGGCTCTGTTCGCAGCAACTTTTTGTCCTTTTTTTCTAAGGATCTCGATTGCTTTTTCGAAATCTCCTTCAGCTTCAACCAAAGCTTTTTTGCAGTCCATCATACCTGCACCTGTTGTGTTTCTTAATTTTGCTACGTCTGCAGCCACTGGTGTATAAGACATAATATTTATTATTTTTTTTATTTAAAACTTAGTATTGATTTTTAGTTTATTTTTGAGCAGTGCAAAGATAATGATTTTAATGATAAACTAAAAAATGACTTTTTACGTTATTTAGTTGTTTAATAAATTTTTTAATGTTTAGTTAATGAAAAAAATATTTCTTCTTATATTTTTATGCATCTTTAGCCTTGGTTTTTCTCAAAAAAAGAAAAAAGCCAAGTCTAAAGCCGTTGTAGAAAAAGAAACGATGATCATCTACACGGAAACGGATGCGGAAAGTAGTAAGGAAGCAAGAGTGATTGCAGGATTTTTGAAACAAAATCCGAATCACCCTAAAACCGACTATTTTAAGAGAAGACTCATGGAAATCATCATGGCGGATAATTCTCCGGAAGCAAAACCGACCATTACACCAATGAGCAAGAAAGAAGTGGAAAGAATGGTTAATAATAATGAATTGAATAATTCTAAAACGTTAGCTTCCAATACAAAAAGTACGACTCCTGAAAGAACGGTAAATTATGCAAGTGTAGGGACTGCAAGCAAAAAATCAGAGCCAAGCGAGAAAAATAAAAAAACGGCTGCCATGCTGACGCACATCTTTAATAATGACCCGATGGATAAAGAAGCTTATATTAACATCAAAAACAGATCAAAATGTAACCTGATTGTTAAAATAAGCGGTAAAAAATATTACAACCTGGATGTTCCGGCCAAAGGGCAGAACTTTATTCTGATAGATAAAGGAGAGTATATTTTGACGACAATGGTTTGCGATGCCAAATATTCTTCACTCAAGAAAATCAATAAGGATATTGAAATTGAACTGAATGTAAGTGAAGATTAAATACAAAATAAGAGCAATAAAAAAACGGTAAAGAATTTTCTTAACCGTTTTTTTATTTTATCCTTTAAACTGCCCCATCGCAATAAATTTATCCTGTCTTTGGGTTTCAAGTTCCTGTCCCGTAAATTTAGAGAAGGCCTTGATGTTCTGTAAGATTGAATTTTTAAGATTAAGATAGGTGGTTTCCGGATCGTAATGAGCACCACCAAGCGGTTCTTCAATAATACCGTCAATGAATTTTTCTCTTAAAGCATCTTTCGGAGTCAGGTTCAATGCATTGGCAGCATCTTCTTTATGATCCCAGTTTCTCCATAGGATGGATGAGCAACTTTCCGGTGCAATTACCGTATACCATGTATTTTCTAACATATATACTTTATTTCCTACACCAATTCCTAAAGCCCCACCACTTGCTCCTTCACCAATGATGTAAGTAAAGATCGGAGTTTTAAGCTGAACCATTTCGAAAATGTTTCTTGCAATAGCTTCTCCCTGTCCTCTTTCTTCAGCCTCTAATCCCGGATAAGCTCCCGGTGTATCTACCAAAGTGATCACGGGAATATTGAATTTTTCAGCAAGCTTCATTAATCTTAAAGCTTTTCTGTATCCTTCAGGATTCGGCATTCCGAATCTTCTGTGCTGTCTTTCTTTGGTTGTTCTCCCTTTTTGAGTTCCTATAATCATTACTTTCTGACCGTCAAGAGTGGCTAAACCACCGATCATTGCCGGGTCATCAGCAAAATTTCTGTCTCCGTGAAGTTCCAGGAAGCTGCCTTTATCTACCATTCCGTTGATGTAGTCCAACGTATAAGGACGGTCTGGATGACGAGATAATTGTACTCTTTGCCAAGGGGTAAGATTTCCATAGATCTCTTTTTTCTTTTCTACAATCTTATCCTCTATCTGGCTGCATGCTAATTTTACATCAACACCACTTTCTTCTCCTACTAAAGAACATGTCTGGTATTGATCCATTAATTCTTTGATAGGAAGTTCGAAACTTAAATATTCCATTTCTTGAAGTAAATTAAATCTTTCAAATTTATGAAAAATTAATGAAAACTTATTTAAAATTATTTATAGCATTATGTATTCTCACTATACTTTCTTCTTTTCCAATGATTTCCAGAATATCCGGAACATCCGGTCCTTTAAGCTCACCCACTAAGGATAAACGGAGAGGCATCATTACTTTACCCATTCCTAATCCTTTATTCTCTGCAAAATCATGAACCGTTTGCTTCAATGCTTCTGCCTGGAAATCTGCTGTTTCCAATGTGGATGCAAGTTCACCTAAAATTGCAGCGGTTTCTTCACTCCATGCTTTTTTAGCTGCTTTTTCATCATAAGATGTTGGAGCTTCAAAGAAAAATTTCCCGTTTTCGTAAATATCTTTCGGGAAAGTAGCTCTTTCTTTCATTAAATGAATGACTCTTAAAAGCTTTTCATCGGAAGCGTTAGATAAGTCAAGATCTGAATTTTTCAGAATCTGAAGCAATTCTTCATCCGATTTCATCTGAATATACTGATGGTTGAACCATTCTGATTTCTCTTTACTAAATCTTGCGCCGGCTTTATGAACTTTATGAAGATCGAATTCTCTGGCCATTTCGTCAAGGGAAAGAATTTCTTTATCATCTGCTGGAGACCATCCCAATAGAGCAACCATATTGATGAAAGCTTCCGGAAGATATCCGTTTTCTCTGTATCCTTTGGAAACGATTCCTGTTGCAGGATCTTTGAAATCTAACGGGAATACCGGGAATCCGAATTTGTCTCCGTCTCTTTTGCTTAATTTTCCTTTGCCTTCCGGTTTCAGGATCAAAGAAAGATGAGCGAACTGTGGAGCTTCCCAGCCCATAGCTTCATATAATAATGTATGTAATCCTAAAGATGGCAGCCATTCTTCACCACGGATGACGTGGGAGATTTCCATTTCATGGTCATCAATGATATTGGCAAAATGGTAAGTCGGCATTCCGTCATTTTTAACTAGAACTTTATCATCTAAAGTATTGGTATTTACGGAAAATTTTCCACGAATGATGTCTTCAAGGTTTAAAGTCCTGTCAACAGGCATTTTAAATCTTACCACATACGGAGTTTTTTCATCCAGTAACTTCTGAACTTCTTCTTCAGAAAGGGCAAGACTATTTCTTAAACGGTTTCTGGATTTATTATCATAAGAAAAAACATCGCCTTTTGCTTCATATTCTGCACGGATGGCATCCAGTTCCTCAGGAGTATCAAATGCAAGATAAGCATAATCCGTTTTTAGGATCTGCTCTGTATATCTGTCATAGATGTCTCTTCTTTCAGATTGTCTGTAAGGAGCATATTTTCCTCCTTTTGTAGGGCTTTCATCTGGAATAATGCCGCACCATTCCAAGGCTTCTTCGATATATTCTTCAGCTCCTTCCACATACCTTGCTGTATCTGTATCTTCAATTCTCAATACAAAGTCACCACCCTGGTTTTTAGCAAAAAGATAATCATATAATGCGGTTCTTACGCCTCCCAAATGTAAAGGTCCCGTAGGACTTGGAGCAAAACGTACTCTTACTTTCTCCATTGTAAATAAAATTTTGGTGCAAATTTACTTAAAAATATCAGGTTTTTCATGATGTTTTGGCACCGTATTATTGGCTTTTTTGATCTTAATCTTTACTTTTGTGTCCATTAGAACAAACCCACACTCTGTTGGAAACAGGAAACACCACTTCGTAAGAAGATAAATATGACAGATAATAATAAGGCTTTACTGGCAGGATTGAAAAAAGATCTCAGAATATATTACGTATTGGCGTTATTTATATTCCTGCTGGTGTTTGACTATGACCAGTATTGGTATATATTCAAATCATATATAACTTTTAATTCCTGGTCGGTGTATGGTGATCTCCGTCTTCTTTTAAAAGGGACAGATTTGTATAGTGTGGGAAAAGATCCGTTCAAAGAACATTATGAGCCTCCGTATAATTATCCTTCATTTTGGAGATTCTTTTCCTATATCAAAGGTTTTGATGCTGCTCATTACAAAGTCATAGGCTCTCTGCTTGTTTTCTTTACGCAAAGTATGTTTTTATGGGCAACAGGAAGCTGGGATCCTAAAAAAGCTTTTTATTATATACTCTTATTGCTTTCACCGGTATCGCTTTTAATTTTTGAGAGGGGGAATAACGACCTGGTTATATTTTTACTCCTACTATTTCCGGTTCTGGTTTTTCCTAAAAGTAAAATAGTATATATTCTATTTTTTTTGCTTGCTTTTATGTTAAAGCTTTACCCGATAGGAGCGGGGTTGTTGCTTCTTTATCTATATAGAGAAATCAATTTCAAAAGCGTTGCCGTGTTAGCAGGAGTTGGAGCTGTTATACTGTGCTATATCGGACTGAATTACGAGGAGATTATCATGATTCGTGAAAGAACCCCGATATCTGTTTCTGAGTTTAGCTTTGGTTTTCAGGTCCCGTTAGAAAACATTATGTCTCACAACCGCAAAATGTATAAAGTAGAAGAAGTATATTGGACGGGATATATTGTGTTGTGGATTTCCATTATTTTTCTGCTGTTTAAGGTATTTAAAAATAAATGGAATCAAGCTGACCTGATGAATATTAAAAGTCAGGAGATACACCTCTTCTTAATTGGGGGCGGAGTTTTCCTATTCAGCTTTTTCCTGTCTGTCAGTTGGGAATACAGATTGTTTTTTCTGGTATTATGCGTACCTGCAATGATTAGCTGGATGAAGAGCGATCAGTTTGGAGCAAAATACCTGATTATTGTTTTACCCATCATTTTATGGAATCAGACTTTCAGAAAAGTTGCTGAATCCGTTTTTTCAGGAAACTCTAATGCCGTTTTTATTATCAACCAGCTATTGATCGCTTCTGTGGCTGTGGTTTTAATGGTTTATATTATTCTGATACTGAAAAAATCGTTGAAGCTGATCAAATAATCAGCTTATTTTGATTTGAAAAATGATTTAAGTCTTGTTAATAAATCCCTTTTTAAGATGTTTCCTGAAAGCCCATCTACTTTCCAAGTATTTTTGTGGAGGGTATAATTTTTAAAAAGCATTTCATTTTTATACAATAGGGCACTTCTTTTTTTCAGTTCCTTTTCATTAAGACTTACCGTATTATTTAAGGATGATTTTCTACGATAGTGATTCTGATGCAAGACAATTTCATTATCGATGATCTCAATCTGCATCTTCTTCAGTTTTATCCTGTGCAGGAATTCATTATCATCATAAGCCACTCCTTCCGCATAAGCCGGATCAAATCCTCCCAGATCAAACAAATCTTCTCTGGTAATGGCACAGCAAAAATGATAAGCAACCGGCCTTATAACAGAATGATTATACCAGCTATTGCTTCCGTCCTGCGTATTTTCCACATTGTTTTCCTGAATAAGCTTTTCCATTTTTTCAGGATGGCTGATGTATCCGTCGATATTATCGGTAGGTTCTTCATCCAAGGAATAGCATCCGAAACTCAGATACTTATTGTTAACAAGGTTTTCGCTTGTATATTTTAGAATGTTGCCAAAATGCAGGCATTCAGGGTTTTGTAATATGATTAAATCTCCTTTGGAAGCTTTAAAACCCACATTAAAAGGAATACATGAGTTTTTGTACCACTTGTTCTTTTTTTTCAGACGGATTATTTTTAAGAACGGAAATTCACCAACAAGATCTTCCAGTCTTTCTTCCTCATTGCTTGCATCATCTACAGCGATCAATTCAAGATCAAAATCATGATCTTTCAATTGCCGTTGAATGCTTTCAAGAGTTTTGATAAATAATGCTTTACGGTTGTAATAAGCGGTTACTATTGAGATTTTCATGAATTACAGTTATTAAAATTGGCGATAGATTTCGTTGAACTTTTTGGGTTTAAAAAGCTTATAGGTCAGCTTTCTATACCAAACATTATAATATTTTTTTTTGTATAGGTTCCTATTAAGGATCATGTAGCTGATGTTGCTGAAATCAAACCCGTGCTTCTCATATAGCGGATAATGCTTTTGATAGATAAGAAGTCTGTTCTGTGCTATTTTCTCTTCCTGTTGAGTGCTTACATTGGTAAGAGAGTTATCATGATGTCTGATTCTGTAAAAAAATAAATACTCAGGAATTCTGTATACTTTACCTCCATTTTCTATGATTGAAATCCATAGATCCCAGTCTTCAAAATACGTTAAGTTTTCGTCGAAACCATTGGCTTTGATAAAGTCTTCTTTATAGAGTAACGCGGAAATAGGAATGCAATTGGCAAAAAGAAAATCTTTGATTTCAAAATCGGGTAAAAACCATTCTGTGTTTTCTTTTTCAAAATATTGGCCTTTGGTGTAGCAAACCCTTATTTCAGGATTGGAAGTTAATACACTATATGTTTTTTCCAGGAATTCAGGAGCAATTTTATCATCACAATCCACAAACAGGATGTATTGGCCTTGTGCAATTTCAACTCCTTTATTTCTTGCCACTGATTGGCCTTTATTTTCCTGATGGTATACAATAAGATCAGGATATTTATTTGCTTTTAGGTGGTCCAGGAACTCTTCCGGCGATCCGTCATTAATTACAATAACCTCAATATTCTTGAAGGTTTGACCATATATACTGTCAAGACATTCTTCAATATAGTCTTCCCCTTTATAATACGGTACAATTACAGAAACCAAATCGCTCATAGTGTTTATATATCAGTTGAGGTTATTTAATAATCTCTTTAATCCAGCTGCTAAAACTATATTGTTGTATAATTTCTTCAGGTAACGGATGATAAGGAGTTTTTAAAAACTGCTCAATATTTTTATAATTATCATTTTCTACGACAAATATATTGTCAGAATGGTAAAAGTCATAATTTTTTACCATAATATTATCTGTAATCACTTTTTTACCATAATACATTCCTTCAAAAAAACGGATAGATAGTCCGTCATGCAGCGGGTCAACAAAGTCTAAAAGGACATCGGAGTTTTTGACCCGCTCAAGATTTTCCTTAAATGTGATCCTGTCTGAAATATATTTGATCTTAGGATTTTTTCGTTCAGGTTCCTGAAAATATTGAATAAAAATATTGAGGTCAACCGGAAAAGCGGAAACCTCTTCAATGAATTTGTCAATCTTTTCCTCACGGCTTTTCCAGTATAGCCCAACAAAATAAAGTACGGGTTTTTTTGTGTTGTATTCTTTATGATAAGGCGGAAGGTGATCGAAATAAAAATTGGTAATGGAATGTATATTGTGCTCTGACTCTACCTTTTCAAAACAAAAGAAGGTATCAAAAAGCCCAAAATAGTTTTTAATTTCCGGAAATTTTTCAATACCGTCCCACTGATAGGCGATCAGTTTTTTGGTTCTCTTTTTTAGATTCTGAACAAAAGGAATAGGGAAATTATCAGGACGAATTACTAAAATATAATCCAGTTCTCCTTCAATTTCGGAAAGATTTTTATTGAGCTCATCAAGTTGGTGTTTATTGATGAGGCTTTGTTTGTATCCCTTGTTTCGGAGAATATTTTTAATGAAAAAATTCTGAATGTTTTCAGCACCTTTATATCTGAACCGGCAAACCTTATCTGTGATCAGATAGGTCTCAAAGCCCACTTTCTCCAGATTATCTAAAAATAACCGGGGAAAATCCGAATAATCGGGCATTACTAAAAGAAACCTTTCTTTTTTCACTGTTTTACTTATTAAAAAGACTGAATATTACAATTTTATAATGTTTTCTAAGGCTGTTTACCGGATTATTGAAATATTCTTTTCTGATAGTATCCGCATCCTTTAAACTTACATTATTCAAAAACCTGAAATATTTTTTTTCAATATTTTTCAGGTCAATATTATCTTTAAATTCAGGATTCACCTCTCTGAACGTTTTTTCCATTTGTTGAAGCGCTTCAGGGGAATAATTGCCGTGATGTTTGAAATTCCCGATGATGATTTTCTTCAGATATGCAAGATAATAAGCGGTAATGCTTCGTTCAGGATATTTCAGATAATACTTTTCATAGATGGTTTTGATCACGCTCAGATAACCCAAAAGGTTTTTATCACTGTTTTTCTTTGTGATAGATTGTGCATTATCTACCGTATAATGATAAGTTACCTCGGGCATGAAGATCACATTTTTAGCATTAAACATGGTTTCAAAGAACCACAGCTCATCTTCATGATAAATTCCGCTTAAAAATTTCAAATTATTTTTTCTCAGGAATTCTGTTCTGTATAATTTATTCTGAGCAATCGGGCTTAAACCTTCCGTAATATTTTTGAGCAGAACTTCTGAATGAGCATTCTCAAACTGTTGTTGTTCTTTTGGATGTGGGAGAAAAGAAACAATTTTTTTCTCTTCCCATGCAAAAGTGGCGGTTTTTCCAATGATAATATCTTCCTTCCCGGTGTAGGCGGAAACCAGAGATTCTATAGCATGTGAAGGAAGCAGGTCATCACTATCACAAAAGTAGATGAAATCACCGGTCGCTTTTTCCAGACCAAAATTTCTCGTGTCGGAAAGACCCTTGTTTTCTTGGCTGTAAATATGGAATCGCGGATCTGTAAAGCTGTTGACGATCTCTAAAGTATTATCCGTACTTCCATCATTAATAATAATGCATTCAATGCTGGAATAGGTTTGATTTTGAATGCTTTCAAGCACCTCTTTCACATAATGAGAGGCATTGTAACACGGGACGATAATGCTTACTAAAAAATGAGAGGTATTCATAAGGTTAAATATCTTTAAGTGTAGCGCTTACTTCTTCTATGGAAAATGGCTTTAAACTGTCGATAGAATGTTGGCTTAATGTATTCCAAAGTGTTTCGTCATTGTTAAGGCGTATAATAGCTTCGGCAAAAGCATCTTTATCATTGGCAATCAGAACGTTTTTATCATTTGTTAATTGCATTCCTTCTGCTCCGATATCCGTAGTAATAACGGGTAAAAAATATTCGAAAGCCTGTCCGATCTTTCCTTTTACTCCGGCTCCAAACCTCAATGGCGCAACCATCATTTTTGAAGTCTTGAAAAGCTCTTCAATACTTTCTACAAATCCTAAAAATTTAAATTTCGGGAATTGTTTGAGATCTAGCTTATCTGCAACATTGCCAATAACGCTCACTTCCAGTCCCGGATTGGTTTTCCAGACAATAGGCATAATGTTTTCGTAGAGATATCTTACAGCATCAATATTAGGCTCGTGAATGGAACCGATGAAAATGATTCCTTTACTTTCATGGAACGGCTTCCTTTCCGAAATATCAATTTTCGGGTAGTGGATATTGGAAATCGTAATAATTTTATTGCGGTCTGCATATTGGCTCATCACTTCCTTTTCCTTATCCGAGATGGCAATGATATAGTTGAGCTGAGGTGCTACAACAGTTTCCAGATAGAAGAAATGCTTATATTTTTTCTTCAGTGAAATTCTTGAAGGCTCTATTTCAATGGCTCTTTTATATCGTAAAAAATGAATATCCACCATGTCATACATAAACTTGGTGTCAGGCAATATATTCTTCAGTTTCTTATAAAATAAATTCAGGGCAAGAGGGCCGTTAAACCACACATAATCAATAGTTTTTAATATTGGTAAAAGCTCATAAACAGTTTTATACCTGTTATTTTCCACAAATACAATCACACCATGGCTCTGATAAAACTTCACGTAGGAATCATCTTCAAAAACATGAGGAGCAAAAAGGATACAGTTATATCCCAGTTGCTTATAAATCAAAATGATTTCTTTCAATCTGTTCGATCCGGAATCTTTATCATGCGTAGGAAAATCCCTTGAAACAAATACAATTGTTTTTCGGGAAGGATCCCATAACTCTACATTCACAACATCCTGGGTTTGCAGAACTTTGAGCTTTTCTTTCCTTTTAAAATATTTCTTTATCTTTTTTAAAATTCCCATCGTTTAGTTGTTATGTAATTCGAAAACCTTGTCTGTCCAGTTGTCGAGAGTGTATTTGTGATAAATATTATCAGGAACCTTTTCATAAGGTTGCAGGAAAAAATCTTTACTGATGTTGCTTAAATCTTTATCCAGAACCAAAATATTATTGGGATTGTAGAAATCGTAGTTTTTAATTTCCTGGTTATCTGTAACGATTTTCTTTTCCATGGCCATTGCTTCAAAAACCCTGAAGCTAAGACCGGTTTGCCCGCTTCTCATAAGGTCTAGCAATGCTCTTGTGTTTTTGTACATCTCAGCAACAGTCGCAGTAGGAATTGGTTTTCTCCTTAGAACCGTGAAGTTTTTAAGACTGTTTTTTCCTGTTTTTATCTGCTCTTTCCATGCCTTTTTCCCCACAATCACAAAACCATAGGCAATGCCTTTTTCCTGTAATATTTTGGCTAAAGGTAATAATATCTTATTTCTTCCTTTATCAAAAGAAGTAATATAGTATAAGTCCATTACAGGATGTTGTTTTTCCTGTGGAATATATTCTAAATAATTATAGTTGGTCAGTCTTTCGAAGCCATGTTTTTTAATGTCCTTATCGTCGAAGGAGAAGACTTTATCAAAAAGATGGAGCTTATCTTCCACAGGAAACCGTTCAAGATTATCATAAAGATAAGTGATCATCCTATCTGTATAAGCTTTTATTTTTTCCAGCGTGGAAAGATCGAAAGTATCCGGATTTAGAACCAGAATCTGATCCTGATGTCCCATTGTTGCCAAAGAATCCAGTACATATTGCTGTCGTTTTTCTTTTTTAAGATTTTTCTTTAAAAAGACCTTGCTGAACGCATTAACCACTTTTTCCGTAAAATTGGCATGTGTTATGGCACCGATTTTAATATGATATGCATGAACACCTTTACGGCGTAAAACGTCTACAATATGTTGATCATAGCCCCAGAAGTCAAAACTGATGACACAAATTTTCATCCAAATTCTTTTTGTTCGTTCTTTAGAGATTCATATGTTTCAAAAGCACTCAAAGATTGCAAGTAAGAGAGCTGAAAGCCTTCTTTGCCGTCTAAAATTCCCAATCGCATAATATACGCTTTAAAAAATTTGTAAGCCGTTTTGAAATATTGAGTTGAAGCACTGTACTTTTTCCCTTTGGATGCCAGCTCTAGTCCTTTCAACTTTCCGTAATGGAGCATTTTTTTCTTATAAGATCCATAATCCGTCACGGAAAAATGAAGAAGCTTATGTTTTAGCTCTCCGATTGTTCCATCTACCTGTAATGTTTCGTGAACTTTTCTCTCAGCAATATATCGGGCTGTTGATTTCCTGAAAAGCCTGAAGTTCTTATCCGTCTGTGTCCCTGAAAAATGGATGGGCTTGCCGGCAAAAAAGAATTTGCGGTAAAAATAATAAGCGTCTTTTTTATCGGGTTTGTTTAATTCTTCGATGATTTCTTTTTTCAGCTGTGGAGTGATTCTTTCATCACCATCTAAAAACAATACCCAGTCATTGGTAGCATAATCCAGTGCCAGATTTCTTTGAGAAGTAAAATCCTCAAATGTGTGCTGAACTACCTTTACTTTGGGAAAAGACCGGGCTATTTCTAATGTTTTATCGGTGCTGAATGAGTCAACAATGATGATTTCATCACAAAAGTCAAAACATTCGAGTACTTCCCGAATGTTTTTTTCTTCGTTATAGGTTATGATTAAGCCGCTTACTTTCTCAGTGAGTTGAGGCATATTTACTTTTTGAAATCAGCAATGGTTTTTTCTATAATCCTTACACAGTCTATTAATTGTTCTTCGGTGATCACCAAAGGAGGTGCAAGTCTTATGATATTTCCATGAGTAGGTTTGGCAAGCAATCCGTTTTCTTTTAATTGTAAACAAAGATTCCATGCGGTAGAACTTTCGGGAGTGTCATTTATCAAAATGGCATTCAATAAACCTTTACCTCTTACTTTGGTAATAAGGTCGGTTCTTTCAATCACTTTTTCAATTTCAGTTCTGAATAGTTGACCCAATTGTTCAGCTCTTTCAGATAGATTTTCTTCAGAAACCACATCCAAAGCTGCCATGGCAACCGCACAAGCCAATGGATTTCCTCCGAATGTAGAACCGTGTTGCCCGGGTTTAATCACATGCATGATCTGATTGTTCGCTAAAACAGCAGAAACAGGATACATCCCGCCTGAAAGCGCTTTTCCTAAAATCAGAATGTCAGGTTGTACGTCTTCATGGTGACACGCAATCAGTTTTCCGGTTCTTGCAATTCCGGTCTGCACTTCATCTGCAATGAAAAGGACATTATGCTTTTTACATAATTCTGAGGCGGCTTTAAGGAAACCTTCATTTGGAACATATACTCCGGCTTCTCCTTGGATAGGCTCAACAAGAAATGCTGCAATATTCTGGGCGTCTTTTGTTAAGACGTCTTCTAAGGCGGCAAGATCATTATAAGGAATTTTGATAAATCCGGGAGTAAAAGGCCCGTAATTGTTATTGGCATCCGGGTCATTCGAGAAAGAAACAATAGTAGTCGTTCTTCCATGAAAGTTATTTTCACAAACAATGATCTTCGCTGCATTTTCTGCAATTCCTTTTACTTCATAGCTCCATTTTCTGGCTAACTTTACCGCCGTTTCCACAGCTTCCGCACCGGAATTCATGGGCAAGACTTTATCAAAACCGAAAAGAGAAGTGATTTTCTGTTCGTACTCTCCTAATTTTGAATTGTAAAACGCTCTTGATGTTAAAGCTAATTTTTGAGCCTGACTAACCAGTGCTTCTACAATTTTAGGGTGAGAATGTCCTTGGTTAACAGCGGAATAAGCAGAAAGGAAATCATAATATTTCTTGCCTTCCACATCCCATACAAAAACACCTTCTCCACGGTCAAGAACTACCGGAAGGGGATGATAATTATGTGCTCCATGCTGGTCTTCAAGGTCAATAAAATATTGTGAATTTTTTGCTGTTTCTACTGTTGACATATATTCTTAGGTTTTTCACAAAGTTAATCATTTATTTTAAAGTTAAGAAGAGGCATAACTCTGTACTATTTAATCCGCCCAATATTCTTTTGTGAGAGAATGTCCTGCTTTTTTGAATGCATTTTGCAGGGCTTCGCCCAGTTCTTCATTGTTTTTTTCACTGGACATATAGAGATAAAACAGATTGCCTTTTGTGATTTGTTCTTTTGGGTCTGCTTCTGAATTAATGACTGTAGTAACCACGGAGTTTTCTTCTGCCTCTAAAATAATCTGTATGTCTTTGCCTATTTTCCGGAGCTTATCAAGCGGTACTTCCTGCCTGATGAATTGGGTGCCGGTAACATAAGGACTTTGTATTTTGATTTCAAAGGCCAGCTTTTTCTCATTATCAATAGAAAATTCTTTAATGATGCTGATCGTATCACCGTTAAAAAGTCGTGACTTAAACTGGTTTTTTATTTCCTTTTCTAGTTCCCGGTTTAATATATTAAGTATTTTCTTTTCCTGTGCGAAATGTAAATTCCAGGTTCCAAACATTAGAAGTAATAATACAATCGGTTTCATGGCTGGGAGGTTTAGTTTTTATAAAGATATATTTCAAACGTATTTCCGGATAACTTTAGTTTATAGCATGGTTATTTTATGAAAAATTTAAATTTTCGACCATAAAGTTTTTGTGTGCAATTGTGATTGAGATAAAATAAAAACCGCCTCTGAAAGAGGCAGTTTTCATAATATGTTGATCATTTTAATGATCGTATTTTTTATCCATTACGAAGCTTTCCATGAATTTCGTAGTGTAGTTTCCTGAAAGATAATCTTCATTATCCATCAGTTGTCTATGGAAAGGAATTGTAGTTTTTACTCCTTCAATATAGAACTCTTCCAATGCACGTCTCATTTTTGCGATAGCTTCTTCACGAGTTTGAGCTGTCGTGATAAGTTTAGCAATCATTGAGTCGTAGTTAGAAGGAATGGTATATCCAGAATAAACGTGAGTATCTACTCTGATTCCGTGTCCGCCAGGAATATTCAATCCTGTGATTTTCCCCGGAGACGGTCTGAAATCATTATAAGGGTCCTCAGCGTTGATTCTACACTCGATAGAATGTAACTTCGGGTAATAATTGATGCCTGAAATTGGAGTTCCTGCGGCAAGAAGGATTTGTTCTCTGATCAGGTCATAATCTATTACCTGTTCAGTAATAGGGTGCTCTACCTGGATTCTTGTATTCATCTCCATGAAATAGAAATTTCTATGTTTGTCTACTAAGAATTCGATAGTTCCTACTCCCTCGTAACCGATAAATTCAGCTGCCTTTACAGCCGCTTCACCCATTTTTTCACGAAGCTCATCCGTCATGAATGGGGAAGGAGTTTCTTCGGTTAACTTCTGGTTTCTTCTTTGTACTGAACAGTCTCTTTCAGAAAGGTGGCAAGCTTTACCAAACTGGTCTCCTGCAACCTGGATTTCAATATGTCTTGGCTCTTCGATCAGTTTTTCCATATACATACCTCCGTTTCCGAAGGCAGCAACAGCTTCCTGAATAGCAGATTCCCAGTGGTCTTTAAGGTCTTCAGCTTTCCAAACGGCTCTCATTCCTTTTCCACCACCACCTGCAGTAGCTTTGATCATTACCGGATAACCGATTTCTTCAGCTGTTTTAGCAGCCACTTCGTAAGATTCGATCAAACCGTCAGAACCTGGTACACATGGAACACCTGCTGCTTTCATAGTAGCTTTGGCATTCGCTTTATCTCCCATTTTCTCAATTTGCTCAGGAGTAGCCCCAATAAACTTAATGTTGTTTTTCTGGCAGATTCTTGAAAAGTTGGCATTTTCAGATAAGAATCCGTAACCCGGGTGAATGGCATCAGCGTTGGTAATCTCAGCTGCAGCAATAATGTTAGGGATTTTAAGGTATGAGTCCTTGCTCATAGCCGGACCAATACATACCGCTTCATCAGCAAATCTTACGTGAAGACTGTCTTTATCAGCAGTAGAATATACCGCTACGGTTTTGATCCCCATTTCTTTGCAAGTACGAAGAATACGCATTGCAATTTCGCCACGATTGGCTATTAATATTTTTTTGAACATCTCTCCGAAATTTTAAATTTTAAATTTTGAATTTTAAATTATTTTAAACGAAAGAACTTCATCTAAAATTTATAATCTATCATTTAAAATTCCTTAAGATGGATCTACTAAGAATAAAGGTTGATCATATTCTACAGGAGTAGCATCATCTACTAAGATCTTAACGATTTTTCCGCTGATCTCAGACTCGATCTGGTTGAACAACTTCATCGCTTCGATAACACAAACTACCTTACCGGCAGAAACTTCATCCCCCACATTTACAAATACATCCTTGTCAGGAGACGGTTTTCTATAGAAAGTACCGATCATTGGAGACTTAATAGCCACATATTTGCTGTCATCAGAAACCGCTTCAACTTTTTCTGCAGCAGCAGGAGATGCAACAGGAGCAGCTTGCGCCGGAGCTGCAACTTGCTGAGGAGCAGTGTGATAAACCGCTGGTTGTGCATACGCTACCTCACTTCCGGCTAATGGAGTTTTAATAGTGATTTCGAAATCTTTTGTTTTGTATTTTACCTCTGATACTTCAGCTTTAGACACAAACTTGATAAGATTTTGTATGTCTTTAATGTCCATAAATTTGATATTTGATTTTGAGCCAAAGATACCAAAAAATAACAAAAAGTAACAAAAAACCACTCAATTTTATCAAAATTGAGTGGTTTTTGTATCAAAATAAGGTTTTTTAAAGAAAAATACCTCTTAGTTTTCTTCAGTAGTTTCAACTGTTTTTTCCAATACTACCTTACCTCTGTAGTATAGTTTTCCTTCATGCCAGTGAGCTCTGTGATAAAGGTGTAATTCACCAGTTGTTGCATCTTTAGCTAATTGAGGAACTACTGCTTTGTAGTGAGTTCTTCTCTTATCTCTTCTTGTAGACGACTGTCTTCTCTTTGGATGTGCCATTTTGTAATAACTTTTTTAATTTGATGAGCGATGAGATTCATCATCTCATCATATTAATTATTTTAATTTTTATCTTTTAACTTTTTTAATGCGTCCCATCTCGGATCGCTTTCGTGTTCCTCTTCTTCAATTTCCTCGATATCTTTCGGGCTGAATTGCTCAAGGATTTTCAAATCTTCCTCACTTACGTTAGGCGATAACTTTTTCATAGGAATGGAAAGTACCACGTTTTCATAAATCAGCTGCGCTATATTGAACGCATAGTCTCCGGTTGGAATGGTAATCACATCTTCATCGCTATCGTCATACTCTTCTCCAAACTTCACCAAAACCTTGATTTGATTTTCAATAGGATGATCGAATTCATCGTTGGTGATATCACAAACTAATTCTACCGTCCCATGTATTCCAATCTCAAATTCTAAAAAAGTAGTATGTTTATCAAGTAAAACATCCACTGTAATTTTAGGATTTGTAAATTCCTGATCAGTATCAAATAATTGAAAGAACGTTTTATCTATCTCAAATTTGAACTTATGCTTGCCGTTTTTTAATCCGGAAAAGCTTATGTCATAGTTTCTTAACTTGTCCATAAAATGAGTGTGCAAAAATATGCATTTTTTTTATAATTACAAATAAAATTTCTAACAAATTATATAAAAATTATATAAGACTTATCTAAAAGTTTTATCCTTCCATGTCTTCGGGAAGATCTTCATCTATTCCGTTGTCCGCTACCATTTTCCTTGGCTGTAGGCGATTACTCATCAGGTCATTGTATTCGCTTCTGTTTTTGAAAATTTTAATAGCCGTAAAAATAGCTTCCGTAAAACTTTGCTCATCTGCAATATTTTTTCCGGCGATATCATAGGCAACGCCATGATCGGGTGATGTTCTGATGTAAGGCATTCCTGCAGTATAGTTTACACCTTCTTCATAAGCAAGGGTTTTGAACGGAGCCAGTCCCTGATCATGATACATGGCTAAAACAGCATCAAAATTCTTGTATTTGTTCGGCTGGAAATAGCTGTCAGCCGGGAAAGGTCCGAAAGCCAGAATGCCATTGTCAGAAAGCTCTTGAATAGCAGGTCCGATAATTTCGATTTCCTCATTCCCGATAACACCTCCGTCTCCTGAATGCGGGTTAAGTCCCAAAACGGCAATTTTAGGTTTCTGGATACAGAAATCTTCAATCAATGTCTGGTTTAAAGCCCTGATCTGCTTCTTTATTTTTTCTTTAGAAATGTTTTCAGCTACTTTAGAAATAGGAATGTGATGGGTTGAAACTGCCACTTTTAATCCTTCGGAAACTAAAAACATCAAGCCTTTTTTATCGAATTTTTTTTCAAAATATCCTGTATGGCCTGCGTGCTTGAATCCCATTTTCATCATTTCGTCTTTGTTGATCGGAGCTGTAACCAAAACGTCTATATCTCCTTTCATTAAAGCTTCAGTGGCCGCCTCCAGAGAATCAATCGCCATTTTGGTAGATTCCTCCGTGGGGGTTCCCAACTCTACATTCACATTGTCTTTTACAAGATTTATCATATTCAGTTTTCCTCCCTGAGCCTGTGAAACTTCATTGATGTAATTAAAGTTCAGGTTCAGTTTGAAGATGTTTTTCTGAAAGGTAAATAATTTACCTGAGCCAAAAATTACCGGCGTGAAAAAATCTGTAATGGTTTTATCTTTCAGAGATTTCATGATGATTTCCGGACCTATTCCGTTAAAATCACCTATTGAAATTCCTACTCGTACTTTATGGTGTTTTGGGCTCATTTTGATTATCTTTGAAGATTAGAATTTTACAAATTTAGCAAAAAATAATATGTTCACAGGAATTATTGAAGCAGTAGGTGTTATTGAGAAGATAGAAGAAAAAGGAAGTAATATCGATTTTACCCTGACCTGTCCTTTTACCAATGAGTTGAAAATTGATCAAAGTCTGGCGCATAACGGGTGTTGCTTAACGGTTGTTGAAATTAAAGGAGACCAGTATGTGGTTACCGCCATCAATGAAACCCTGGAAAAAACCAACCTTGGAAAATGGGAGACGGGTACTGTGGTAAATCTTGAACGCTGTATGAAAATGGACGGACGGCTGGACGGGCATATTGTTCAGGGACACGTTGATACAACCGGTGAAGTGGTAGGCATTGAAAATAAAGACGGGAGCTATTATATTACCATTGGATATGAAGCTGGCGGAAACTTTGTTACCGTTCCGCAAGGCTCAATTACGGTGAATGGAATTAGCCTGACGGTGGCTCATAGTGAACAATTTCAGTTTTCAGTGGCCATTATTCCATATACTTGGGAATTTACGAATATGCAGCATTTGAAAACAGGAGATAAGGTAAATCTGGAATTTGATATTATTGGTAAGTATATTGCTAGGTTAATTAATAAACAGAATGTCATTTAACAAGTATAAAGGGTATAGTTTGCGAAACCGGGTGTTTTTCGGTTTCTTATTCGTGTGTCTCTTAAGTGTTGCTGCTTCCTCATTAGTTCCCTACTATGTTTTAAGAAATAATTCCTTTGAACAGAGTAAGATAGATATGCAGGTGAAGACCAATGCGGTCATAAGATTTCTGGATTACGCAGTCAGTCGTTCGCTTATCGATACCAAAGATTTACCGGATGTATTGGGGAATAAAATTTATGAAATAGCAGATATTAATCAGCATGATATCATTATCTATGACCTGAAAGGAAACTACCTGCTGTCTAATAAGGAGAGGGGTTTAATAGATCAGAAGAAAGTACCCATTAATATTGTTAATAAAATTCTTTCTACAGATGCAAGGGTGGATATAAAAGGGTATGATAAAACCAAAGATGCTACCCTCACCTCATCCTATATGATTTTGAAGAATAATGCTTTAGAGCCTATTGCCATAGTTTATATTCCATTATATCATGATGAGTCTGCCTATTTTGATGTCCTTCATAAATACGTTAAATATATACTTTTAGTAGACATTTTTCTAATCCTTTTCAGTATCTGGATAAGTTGGATAACCTCCAATAATCTGGCAAAAACGATTACAAAATTCTCGGATATGATTACAAGGATTACCTTGTTTGAAAATGAGCTTAGGCCTATCAGATATTATAAAAATGATGAATTGAATGCTCTGGCGAGAGCTTATAACAGGATGATCCTGCAAATTCAGGATCAAAAGGAAAGGTTGCGCTTCAAAGCCTCTGAAGAAGCGTGGCGGGAAATGGCCAAGCAGGTTGCCCATGAAGTCAAGAATCCTCTTACCCCCATGAAGCTTACTATTCAGAATTTCGAAAGAAAATTTGATCCGGAAGATCCTAATATAAGAGAAAGAGTAAAACAGATGAGCAAGACCATGGTGGATCAGATCGACCTTATCGCTACCGTAGCTTCTGCTTTCTCGGAATTTGCCAAGCTTCCTGAAAAAAATAATGAGGTTATTAATTTAAATGCCGAAGTGGAAGATATTCTGCGTGTTTTCAACGATGAAAGTATTTTCCTTCATGCTAATAAAAATAATATCATGGTCAATATGGACAGGATTTACCTTTCCAGGATCATTACGAATCTTGTGACCAATGCCAAACAGGCAGAGAGTGATGAAAGAAAACTGATCATCAATGTGGATGTGGAGCAGCATCAGAGGAGAGTGATGATCTCTGTTCAGGATAACGGAATTGGTATCCCTGAAAATATGTATGAAAGAATTTTCGAGCCTAACTTTACTTCTAAAAACAGTGGGATGGGACTTGGATTATCTATGGTAAGAAAAATGGTTGAAGATTACAAAGGTGAAATTTCCTTGAAATCTGAAGTGGGTAAGGGGTCTACTTTCACCATTACACTCCCTACTAATTTATAGTGAAGCCTTTCAAGTTTAAACAATTCGAAATTCAGCAGTCGAAAGACGTTTTCCGGGTGGGAACGGATGGCGTTCTCCTTGGTTCTTTGGCTGGTGTAGAAAATGCTTCAACGGTTCTGGAAATTGGAACCGGAACCGGGCTGATTTCATTAATGTTAGCTCAAAGGAATCCACATGCTGAATTCCTGGGGATTGATATTAATGAATGGGCTGTAAAGCTTACGAAAAGCAATTTTGAGAATTCCGTTTTCAATTCAAGGCTGAACAATATGCTTCAGGATTTTAAAACTTTTGAAACGACAGAAAAATTTGACCTGATTGTTTCCAATCCTCCCTATTTCGAAGAATCAGGTTCGGATAAAGATAAAGTGGCGCGGCAAACCGTTGAATTGAACTTTAAGCAGTTAATTTCAAAATCATCAGAACTGCTTTCTGAAAGAGGCATTTTATCAGTCATCATTCCTGTTGAGGTTGGAGATGATTTCATTGGAATTGCTGTGGGGCATCAGCTGTTTTTAAACCGGAGGATCAATGTCAAAGGTATTGCCGGCTCAAAAATAAAAAGACTCATTCTTGAATTTTCTGTGCATGAACAACCCGTTGAGGAATCTGAATTGATCATAGAAAAAAGTCCGAGACAATACTCGGACCAATATATTGAACTCACTAAAGAGTTTCATGTTTTTGGTAAATCATTACTCAAATAATTCTGCTGTATCCAATACGGAAACTTTTCCGTCTTCACATCTTATCGCTTCTCCGGGGAAATTCTGGATCATATGGTAGTCGTGAGTGGCCATAACTACGGCTGCTCCGTTTTCCTTGGCTACCTGTTTTAGTAATGTCATAATTTCATTGGAGGTTTCGGGATCAAGGTTCCCTGTAGGCTCATCTGCCAAAATAAGATCAGGGTGATTTAATAAAGCCCTTGCAATAGCTATACGTTGTTGTTCCCCTCCTGAAAGTTCATGAGGCATTTTATGCTTTTTGCTTTTCATGTTTACGCTTTCAAGAACTTCGTTGATGCGCTCGTCCATCTTAGGCTTGTCGCTCCATCCCGTTGCTTCAAGAACAAACTTTAAGTTTTTCTCTACCGTCCTGTCTGAAAGCAATTGGAAATCCTGGAAAACGATTCCTAATTTTCTTCTCAAATTCGGAACATCCGACATTTTAAGCTTGGCAAGATCAAATCCTACAACACTTCCATGTCCGGAAGCCAAAGGGATATGCCCGTACAAAGTCTTTAAAAGTGAACTTTTTCCGGAACCTGTTTTACCGATAAGGTAGCAGAATCGGCCTTTCTTGATGTTAAGGTTAACGTCAGAAAGAACAGTGAAGTTTTTTTGTGCGATTTTGGCGTGCTGTAAACTTATAATATTATCTCCGGAAATATGGGTGTGTGGCATAATTCAGTTTTAAAGTGCTGTTTTTAATTCAGAATTTAAAAATAGAAAAAAGAAATGTAAGGAACTAAATTTTAGTAAATTTTAACAACAAAAAATGCCTGAAAAACTTCTTTTCAAGCATGATTTGTATATGATAATTCAAGAAAATTATCTCTTAGCGCGTGATGCACTTACAGTTAATCTCTTTCTGCCTTTAGCTCTTCTCGCAGCCAAAACTCTTCTTCCATTTGGCGTAGACATTCTTTCTCTGAAACCGTGTTTGTTTCTTCTCTTTCTTTCTGATGGCTGGAATGTTCTTTTACTCATTACTATTATATTTAAATCGTAATTATCTATTTATTTTTCAGGTTGCAAAGATATGGTTTTTTTTAAAAGTTACAAATTTTAATTACTTTTTTTTAAAATTATTCGAAATGTTTTTTAATCGGCTGCTGATAAAAGCCGGCTGTAAATCATATTCTTTATATTCAAAAATTAATGGTAATGTTTATTTAAAAGCTTTATCTTTGGAGACTCAAATTTAAACAAAAATAAACACGCATGATGTTTACACCGACGGAACTTTTAGAAATTAATACACTCCTCTCTCCGGAAAGCAAAATAGTTATTCTAACGCATTATAATCCTGATGGAGATGCTATTGGTTCCAGCTTTGGGTTAAAACATTATTTAAAAGCCAAAGGGATTCATGCTGAGGTAATTGTTCCGAATGATTTTCCGAAATTTCTGAAATGGATGCCTGAATCCAGAAAAGCAATCATTGCCGAGTATAAAAGAAAAGTGGCTTTTGATCTGATCAGTGAAGCGGATGTTATTTTTTGTTTAGATTTTAATGCCCCTTCAAGGATTGGTATTGTAGGTGACTGGCTAATTAAAGCTACCGGAAAGAAAATCCTTATTGATCATCATCAGCAACCTGAGCCGTTCGATTATGTGTATTCGGATACCGTTATTCCGGCTACCTCTCAGATGATTTATCATTTTATTGAAGCCTTGGATGATGAAAAGCTGGTGAATAAAGATATTGCTGAATGCCTTTATACAGGTATTATGACGGATACCGGAGGGTTTCGTTTCCGCTCCACAAGCGCAACTACCCACAGAATTATTGCCAATTTAATTGAAAAGGGGGCGGATCCTTCCATGATCACCTCTAATACTTGGGATACGAATACGGTTTCCCGCCTTCATTTACTTTCTTTAATTTTAGGACGAATTGAAGTGGTTCATGACGGAACTGTTGCTGTTTTATCCTTAACAAGAAAAGAATTACAGCAATATGGTTTCCAGAAAGGGGATACGGAAGGTTTTGTGAATTATGGACTGAGTATTATGGGCGTAAAAATGTCCGCTTTCTTTATGGAAGATCTTTATGAAGACTTTATTAAAATTTCATTCAGAAGCAAAGATGATGTGGATGTGAACCAATTCTCCAGAAAATATTTCAATGGCGGAGGTCATATTAATGCCGCCGGAGGCAAATCCTATGAATCTTTACCGGATACCATCGAAACATTTAAGAAAAGGGTGGAAGAATTTCAGCTGTAATTATATTTTAGTATATCCCTTTTCTTCCAGTTCCTTACAGGCATATTCGTAAACTTCCCTGAACATTTCATCAAGATTTCTTTTATTGAAAAGGCTGAACTTGGTCATTTTCGGAGGATCTAGGAAAATATCGCAGGATTTTGCTTTGGAATAAACCGATTTGGCAATGGCAAGGTGAAGAATTCTGTCGAATTCCTTCATTAAACTCATATTCTTAAGCTCGTCGTAACTAATTGAGTTGACATGCGAAGCTATTAAAAGATCACATTTGTCAATAATAGGTTCAATAGGCAGATTGTCCAGAACACCTCCGTCAACATATAATTTTTCTCCGATTCTTACGGGAGGAAGTACGAAAGGGACGCTTGAAGAAGCTAAAAGCGGTTCGAAGAGTTTTCCTTCCGAAAAAAAATCAACAATTCCGTGGGTAAGCTCTGTTGCTGCTACGTAAACCGGGATTTTTAGAATGCTGAAATTATCTTCAGGAAAATGATCTCTAAACAGCTTTAAAATAAAACTGGAGCTGAAAATTCCATTTTTCGAAAGTCTCAGATAAGATCGTGAAAAGAAAGTGGTCTGCTTTACAATCTCTATCATCTCATCCGGCGTTTTTCCTAAAGAATAAAACGCTCCGATGATAGATCCTGCGCTGGTGCCTGAAATTATATGAGGCTTGAGATTATATTCTTCCAGTGCTTTCAAAACGGCGATATGGGCAATTCCCCGCATACCTCCTCCGGAAAGTGTCAAACCGATTACCGGTTTCTTTTTTTTGAAAGAAAACAGGCCCATGTATTAAAGAACTAGTTTTTTCGGCATATTGTGAAGAAGCTCGGTATTGATGATTTCTGCACAGATGCAGGGTTTTTCCCAATGCCCGTTATGTCCGCAATCCAGAACGTAAGACTTGATGTTGGTTCTGTCCGGGAGATTTTTAATAGTGTTCTCTGTTTTTACGGCATTGTCATGTTTGCCTGCTAATACTAAGATTTTAGCCTCAAGATTTTCCAATACATGTTTTTTATCCGTTCTCTCCACCATACCTTTCACACAAGCTAAAGCGCCTAAATTATTGGTTGAAAGTGCAACTTGTAAGGCTGTTTCTATTTTTCCTTCCAGGATATCTCTTTCGTTAGGATTGAATAAATTCGGAATTCCTGCCCTCGCATAATTGGAAAATGCTTCTTTGATGATCCTGTAGCTTTTGATACGTTGCTGCTTTTTCTCTTCATCATCGGGAAAATAGGTGGAAAAGAACAGGGTAAGGCTTTTAAGTGTTTCAGGGTACTTTTCGGCAAAAGCAAGGGAAGTGTAGCCACCCATTGAATGTCCCAGCAAATGTATTTTGGTAACATTCTGATCATCTAAAACTTTCTTTACTTCATCTGCCATCAGTTCCATGGTATGAACTTCTGCTAGAATATCGGATTGTCCGTGACCCGGAAGATCAATCTTTAAAAGAGAGAAGTTCTCAGAAAGATGTGGCTCCATATCGTTCCATATGGAGATGTTTTCCATGAAACCGTGAAGCAGTACCAGTATTTCTTTTCCGTTTCCTTTTCTTTCAAAGTTTAGCATGATCTCAAAATTAAATGTGGAATATGAATATGATCTGCAAATCCTGAACCATTCAGGGTATACCGGATAAAAACAGATCTCTCAAATTTAAGTAAAAAAGAGCATTTTAAAAATGCTCTTTTCTCTTATTTTGTCAGTTCGTTATAAATTTTTTGTTCCCATGGCTTGATATCGGTGACTCCATAGCGTTCTTTTTTAGCAATAGAGACATTATCCAGCATGTCTACGAAATTTTTATAGCTGGACTCATCGGTTGGCTTTATAATAATCGTGAAGTTTTCCGGCTTCGGAGCATTTTTATAAGCTTCTGCAATCAATTTTGGTACATTCATTCCGCTAAGATCAGTTTCTTTTAAATTCCCTGTGTTTAAATTCTCTGCAGAGTTTTGATGATAAAATATGCGATCATCTTTTCCAAGAATTAAAGTAATTTGATTTTTTTCGTTAATAGGTGGGGTATCGATAGGAATAGGCCCTGGATCTTTTGCAGGCAATCCCAAATCCATTACGTTGGGTTTTGTAAAATTGGTTGTGAACATGAAAAAGGTGATCAATAAAAAACCTAAGTCTACCATTGGAGTCATATCGATACGGATCAGTTTTTTTCTTTGCTTTCCGCCTTGTTTCTCTTGTGCAATAACTTCAGCCATAATAATATTTTTTAAGGTTAAACAGTATATGATTATATCTTGAATGTATACAAAGTCAATGCCTAAAATTTAAAAATGGCAATAAAAATTTAATTTTATTAAATTGTTAATATGCAAAAGCCTTACTAAAAAGAAAATTCATAAGGTTTTATAATATTTTAAGAATATGGAATTTATTTTCTGATAATTAATTTTTCAGAAAGAATATTTTTTTCTTCATTGTCAATTTGAATGATATACACTCCGTTTGCAAATGCTGAGGTTTCAATGGAAATACTTTTCTGAGAATATTTTTTGCTGAAAACTATTCTTCCTACAGTATCAAAAATAGTCACTATGCTTTGTTTCGGAAGGTGATTGATATAGACAAAATCTTTTGTCGGGTTGGGATACAATATTGGTTTTTCAGAAGCATTATTCTCCATGGTTCCTAATTCTTTAGATCCGCTTAACTTTAAAATCCAAAAATCAAATTGTCCATGGTTTCCGGTAACATCCCCGCTATTGGGATTTGTGTTTGAATATCCTGCTACAGCTAATCCACCATCCGTGGTAGAAATAATGCTATAAGCTGCCTCATTTCCACTTCCGCCATATGATTTATGCCATAATAAGTTTCCTAAAGTGTCTAATTTTACTATCCAATATTGTGTGGAAGCTAAAGGCTCAGATTCGGCAACTCCAGTATTTGAAGAGAGGTATCCTGTAGCGATATAGTTTCCGTCCGGTGTTTGCTTTACTGAATAAGCCTGATCATAAGTAAGGCTTCCCAGAGCTTTTTCCCATTGTAGATTACCTAATGCATCCAGCTTAATAATCCAGAAATCTCCTTGTCCGTTATTAAAACTTATATTTCCATTGATAGAAGTAGTAGTACCCGATACAATGTAACCGCTGTCTGAAGTTTGACTTATGGAATAAGCATTATCTTCTCCGGAACCTCCGAAACGTTTTTCCCATGTAATATTACCTGTACTTCCGAGTTTTACGATCCAAAAATCTCGTCCTGATCCGAAGGCGGTACTAGATATGTCTCCGCTGTTTGAAGAGTAGGTGTCTCCCGATACAATATAACCTCCGTCACTGGTCTGCTGAATTTCAAAAGCTCTTTCATTACTGGTTCCACCAAGAGCTTTTTGCCATTGCAAATTTCCTGAAGAGTCTAATTTTACTACCCAGTAATCGGTTGTGTTTTGACCGTGGTTTCCGGTAATGTCTCCATTGCTTGAACTCGAATATCCAGTTACAATATATCCTCCGTCGGTAGTTTGCTTCACAGAGGTTGCAATGTCTTGAGCTTGGCCACCATATGTTTTTTGCCAGACTATATTTCCGAGTGCATTTAGTTTTACAATCCAGTAATCTGAAGATCCTTTGTTCAGGGTAATGTCTCCATTAGAGGAATTGGAGAATCCTGCGACAACATATCCTCCGTCTGAGGTAGTACAGATGGAGTTTGCCTGATCGTCGCCAGATCCGCCAAGAGACTTTTGCCACTGAAAAGTTCCTAAAGCATCCATTTTCACTACCCAGAAATCATTATCTCCCTGATTTATCGTTGCATTTCCATCAGAAGATTTTGAAAATCCAGCAGTGATGTATCCTCCGTCCGGAGTTTGTACAATAGATTTTGCCGTTTCGTTATTTGATCCCCCAAAAGATTTTTGCCATTGGATAGTCGGAATCTGAGATTTTGCAACGGATGAGAGCAATAAAATTAAAAGAATAGATTTTAAATATTTCATTATTGATGTTATATGATTGTTAGTTACTTAGACACTATTCTTAAAATTATTAAAAAAAGATATTCATTGATAATTAATTTAGTAAGTGTATATGTTTTTCTAATAAGTGTAAAAAAAGCCTTACCGGAAAGGCAAGGCTTGGAAATATTTTTAAATAAAAGGATTATTTATTCTGCTTGTAATAATTCACTCCGCATTCTAAGAATTTCTTGAAATCTTCTTTAGGCATGTACCCGGAAACCGGAGTATTGATCACTTTTCCGTCTGGAGTTACAAGAACATAGTGTGGTTGGGAATTATTATTGAAATTCACCTGTTGGAACAAGCTCCATCTGTCACCGATTGTTTTCACTTTCTTTACCTGTCCGTCTCCTAAATCAATTTTAGTTTTTTGCTCTTCAGGGAGCTCTTCCTTGTCATCAACATAAAGGGAAGCCAACACCACATCATTTTGAAGGATAGGAAGGATGTCCGGCTCGCTCCAGACAAATTCCTCCATTTTCCTACAGTTTTCGCAACCGTATCCCGTGAAGTCTATAAGAATGGGTTTGTTTTCCTGTTTAGCAATAGCGATAGCTTTAAAGAAATCATGCTCAGGATGCATTCCCAAAATACCATCTTTTTCATCGTGAAAATAGCTCACATTCAATGGGGGCAGAATTCCACTTAATAATTGCAGTTTCGGTCTGTCTGAAGGAATTAATCCCTGGATCAGATAGATTACAAAACCAATTCCCAAAGCTCCCAAGATCTTTCTTGTGATAGAAATTTTCGGCTTCTTGTCATCATGCGGAAATCTTATTAATCCGAATAAATACAAAGCCAATCCAATGGCAATGATAATCCAGATCACAATGAAGAGTTCTCTTTTCAATAAGAATGTTTTAGAAACAAGATCAGCCTTTGATAAGAATTTTAAAGCTAAAGCCAGTTCCACAAAACCAAGAACCACTTTTACCGTATTCATCCATCCTCCGGATTTCGGAAGACTTTGTAAAGCTTGCGGGAATAAAGCTAATAATCCAAAAACAATAGCCCAGGCCAATCCGAATCCTGCCAACGCAAAAGTAAGCAGCATCGGTACATTGGCAGAACCTGTAACCGCACTTCCTAATAAGCTTCCTAAAATAGGACCCGTACAAGAGAAAGAAACGATGACCAACGTTAATGCCATAAAGAAAATACCGATCATTCCGCCGGCTTCCTCTGCTTTAGAAGATTTATTCGCTATAGAGCTTGGTAAGGTAATATCATAATATCCAAAGAAGCTTCCTGCGAAGAAAATGAATATGATGAAGAATACGATATTCAGCCATACACTTGTAGAAATTTCGTTGAATACATTTCCTGCAATTCCATCAATCAGATGAAAAGGAACACTCAGTAAAACAAAAATCAAAAGGATGAAGAACCCGTAAATAAGAGCGTCTCTTTTTCCCTTTGCCTTGTTTTTATTTCCTTTGGTAAAGAACGAAACCGTTAGCGGAATCATTGGGAAAACACAAGGTGTTAATAAAGCGATTAATCCTCCGATAAATCCTAAAAACAAATACGTCCAGTAGTTTTCATCAACCTTTTCAGAAGCTGTTCCGCAGTTCGTTAAAGGCTTTTTGAAATCTAAAGTTTCAATTTTCAGTTGTTTTGGATCCAATTGGGAGTTTTCTGTAACCGTTACCGTTGCATTCGCTGGAGCAACAACAGTCACTTCTGCAGATTTTACCGAATCCTTTGCCACTTCCGTTTTGGTTTCATCGGTTTCTTCCGGAGCACCTTTTGGAGTCACTTTTTGATTAAACTCTAATGTATTCGGAGCTAAACAAACCCTGTCGTCACAAGTCTGATAGGTAATTTCAGAAGTTACGTCGGCAGGTTTTGCGGGGTCTTTTAATTTGAATTTCTGTTTGAAACCGGCAGTATTGGAATAATATACAATTGTACCCCCGAAAGCTTCGGAGAATTCTTCATGTTTTTTACCAACTTCCGTGAACTTTCCGATCAGTTCTATATTTTGCCCTGAAACTTTGTATTCAGTCGGGATTCCGGTATCGGGAGGTAAATCTTTGGAGTAGATATGCCATCCGCTTTCCATAGTGGCATTCAAAACAGCTTCATACTGATTGTTGCCTAAATCGTTGATCGTGAATTTGAATTTTACAGGATTTTTTATCTGTGCATTGATTCCTGTTGCTAAAAATACCAGGATTAATAAAAACCAGTTTCTGAATTTCATTTTACTTTTCATTAAAAATTTTGAGAATATATTTCGTCTTCTCATCCTTCGCGTATCTTCTGTCCTGCCTGAAAGGGATAATTCCAAGAACATTATCGTTGCTGTCCGTCAGCAACCAGATTTTTTGCTTCGCTAAAATAGATAATTTTTCGTCCCTAAAAAACTTAGAGACCTTCTTTTTGCCTGAAAATCCCGAAGGATAAAAAATATCTCCTTCCTGCTGCTGCCTTAATTGCAGTGGGAAACGGAGTTTATCGGCATCAAAATCCCATTCAAAAGTCTTATTGATTTCTTCAATGTCTTCAATAATGTCTTTTAGGTTCATATTGATCTGGTCCCCGGTAAAATCAAAGTCCTCGATCAGAATTATTTCATCTTTGGGTTTTCTTTTTACATTTCTGTTGAAGAAAACCAGTTCATC
Organism: Chryseobacterium defluvii; assembly: GCF_003634775.1. Lineage (GTDB taxonomy): Bacteria > Bacteroidota > Bacteroidia > Flavobacteriales > Weeksellaceae > Chryseobacterium > Chryseobacterium defluvii. Next base: position 86,000 of record NZ_RBXB01000001.1, read on the forward strand.
TCTGCCGATTTTCAATTCAAAGTCATTGGAAAAAAAAGAACTCCCGTTTTCGGCTTTAAAAATTTTAGGAATCTCTTCTTCTCTGTCAAAGCCATATTTTTTTAAAATTTCGAATTGTACGAAATCACTCTCCAACTGCAACTTTTTTTTAGATAAGATAATATGACTCTGGTTAAATGTTGAAAGTTTTTTTTCTATTTCCCTGATCTGTTCCTGAACAAAATCTTTAGTCTGGTTCAGGTAAGAAATACTTTTTTTGAAATTTTCAAGAAAATGATCATTGGTTTCCAGAAGTTTTGGAACAATTTCATTTCTGATCTTATTTCTTAAATAATCATTTTTTTTGTTGGATAAGTCTTCACGATAATCAATATTGTTGATTCGTGCAAACTCATAAATTTCCTCTTTTGAAAATGGTAAAAGAGGGCGTAGAATCCTATTGTCATTAACCGGGATTCCGGATAACCCATTAATACCGGATGCTTTTGAAAGGTTTATGATGAATGTTTCAAGCTGATCGTTCAAATGATGAGCGGTAGCCAGAAATTCAAGGTTTTCTTTTTCCTGAATTTGCCTAAAAAATGCATACCGAAGTTCTCTGGCCCAAAGTTGAATAGAATTTTCCGGTTTCTGGTCTTTTTCTGAAACTTCGTACAGGTGAAATGGAATATGGTGTTTTTCACAGAAATCCTGAACTACCTTTTGGTCAAGGTCAGAATCCTCTCCACGAAGTTTATAGTTAATGTGAGCAACCTGAAACCCGAACCCCATATCTCGCATATTGTCTCTTATGCTCAGAAATAACGAAGCCAAAACCATAGAATCGGCTCCGCCACTCACGGCCAAAAGATAGGTGTGATTCTCAGGAGAATCGATAAGTTTTTTCAACTGATTTTTGAAACTTTTTCTTTCCAGCATGGAGGTGAAGAATTTCTTTTGTGCAAAGATAATCCATATAATTCAATTGAATTTCCCTAACTTTGATTCGTCTAAAACAGATTACTTATGAAGATATTTAAAATTTTAGCAGTTTCTGCAATGGTGTTGGGAATGACATCTTGTATCAGTAAAAAGCAATACGATGCTTTGAATACCAATTACAAGCAATGTATTGAAAATATTGGGGAAAGACAAAGAGAAATCCAGGATTTAAAAGCCCAGAACTCTACCCTGTCAGGAGAAAACAATCTATTAAAAAGTCAACATGATGCTCTGAAATCTTCTTTGGATGCATGTTTGGCCAACAGTGGGAAAAGTTCGGCTAATATTGATAAATTGGTAGGAGAGATCAATGCTTCCAATACTTATATCAAACAATTGATTTCCAGCAATGCTAAAAACGACAGCTTAAATTTAGCGTTATCCAACAAGCTGAAAAGATCTTTGGATAATGTGACGGATGAAGATGTTCAGGTGAAAGTTCTTAAAGGAGTTGTTATGATTTCCCTTTCAGATAAAATGCTATACAAAACAGGAGATTACAATGTTTTGCCTGCAGCACAGGATGTATTAGGCAAAGTAGCAAAAGTAATTAATGATTATGATAAATATTCGGTACTGATTGAGGGGAATACGGATAACGCGCCTTTAAACTCTGCTAATCTGCCAAGAGATAACTGGGATCTTTCTGCATTGAGAGGTACGGCGATTGCAAAAATATTACAGACTCAGTTTGGGGTAGACCCTTCAAGAATTACAGCAGGAGGACGTTCCGAGTACAATCCTAAAGCAACGAATATGAGTGTTTCCGGAAGAGCTGAAAACAGAAGAACGGAAATTATCATTATGCCTAAGCTTGATGAGTTCATGAAGCTGATGGATATTGCTCCAAAGAAATAATCTTACAGCCACTAAATAAAAATAATCCCGAAAAGCTTCGGGATTATTTTTTTCAATTAAATTAATTCTTCTTTTTTCAGTAAAGAAATAATTCTGTGAAAAAATGAATTGGATATTTCTGTTTTGTTTCCAGGGGAAGTAAGACTGTTTTTGCCTATAGGTCTTTTAATTTTCCGTTTGGTAGTTTTTTTTGCATCCATTATTAGTTGTTTGTGTTTTCAATTTGTACTGCAAATATATCACTTAATCTAGAAAAAAAACACCGTGTTTTTACGGTATTTTCAAAATACATTTTTTAGTGTTCCATTATATTTAGTTAAATTTGAATAACAAAACCAGTACAAATGAGTTTTTTTGAAGAAAAGAATCCTGAAATGGACAGGTATCTGGAAAGCCATGCTTCTTCTGAACCGGAAATCCTGAAAAAATTAAGAAGGGAAACCTTTCAGAAGACAACCCAACCGCATATGATTTCAGGATATCAGCAGGGAAGACTTTTAACAATGATCTCTCAGATACTGAAACCTGAAAATATACTGGAAATAGGCACTTTTACAGGATATGCCACACTTTGCCTTATAAAAGGACTTTCTAAAGACGGAAAAATAACCACGCTGGACGTGAATGAAGATTTGGCCTACCTTCCTCAAAAATATTTTGCTGAAAGTGAATATTCCGAACAAATTAATTTCAGATTACAGGATGCTAAAGAATTCCTGAAAGAAACTGATGAAATTTTTGATCTTGTTTTTATAGATGCAGATAAGGAAAATTATGTAGAATATTTTAAACTGATTAAACCCAGAACAAAATCAGGATCAGTGGTAATGTTTGACAATGTTCTCTGGTACGGAAAAGTTTTGGAGGAAAATCCCAAACAAAAATCAACTCAGATTATTAAAGAACTTAATGATTTGATTGCAAAGGATGATGATTTTGAAAATCTTATTTTACCTTTGCGTGACGGGGTAAATTTCCTTAGAAGGAAATAATAAAAGATTTAAAAATTAAAATATTAAGATTTTACAGTCTCTAATTTTTTAATCTTTAAATCATTCAATCTTTTAATAGATCATTAATGAATAAAGGAATTTGTATTGTTACGGTAGCACCGGTTCGTGCTGAAAATTCTGACAAGGCAGAAATTGTTACGGAAATTTTGTTTGGAGAAAGTGCAGATATTCTGGAAGTAAATAAAAACTGGACCAGGATAAAAATGCATTATGATGGTTATGAAGGATGGATGGATACGAAACAGATAAAACCTGTAACGGATGAAGAATTAGCCAACAGAAAAGTAACTCTTATCACTGAGGATTTTTCTTCCGTGATCATGAACGATGGAAAGACTTTACTTTCTATGGGTTCCGAAGTTGAATTCCCAGCCGTAGCATCAAGAAGAAGTCACGATGTTCGGGAAAGCATCGCATTAACGGCGAAAGAATTCATCAACGTTCCTTACTTATGGGGCGGGAAAAGTTTTTTTGCGGTGGATTGTTCAGGCTTTACCCAATTGGTGTATAAAATTCACAATATAAAGCTTCCCAGAGATACTTATCAGCAGGCTGAAGTAGGCGTACCTTTGAGTTTTGTCGAAGAAAGCCAGCCGGGAGACCTGGCTTTTTTTGAAAATGCTGAAGGTAAAATTATCCACGTAGGAATTATGCTTGACAATCATAGGATTATTCATGCTTCCGGAAAAGTAAGAATAGATACGTTGGACTCTACGGGAATTTTCAATAAAGAGCTGAATAAGCATACCCATAAACTAAGAGTGATCAAAAACGTGCTTTAATCATGAAGGTTTCCAGTATATTATTAGCGGTAAATATTTTTTTGCTTGTTTTCATCTGGATATTCACAGGGATAGAATATGCAGGGTTGCCTGAAATAGTACCTTCTCATTTTGCTGTAAACGGAACTGTAGACGGAGAAAGTGAAAAAAGAGCCATTTGGTTTTTACCTGCTATTGCCACCTTCATGTTTTTACTTTTTGTAGGAATTCCAAGAGATCCCAACTCTCCTTTACTGAATGTTCCGAAGAGTTATCGGAATAAAGAAAATTTAAAGATGCTTTTGTATAGTATATTGCTTCCCGTATTGCTTTTATTAGCAGATACAATTGTGGAAAGTATTTGGATTGCTCAAAGGAAACTGAAAGAAATGACGAATGCTGTCTTTGTTTTATTAAGCCTTTTATTTATTGTGATTGGGGTGAACATATTTTTTATGATTAAAAGCGGGAAACCTGAGAAATCTTAACCGATTATGATACATTCAAAAGGAAATGCTGAATATTACATTTGGGGAAATCAATGTGAGAGCTGGATCTTAAAAGACTCTGAAAATCTGTCTGTAAAGCAGGAGAAAATGCCCTCCGGAACTTCAGAAAAACTTCATTTTCATGAGTACGCAGAACAATTCTTCTATATTTTGAAAGGGGAAGCTGTATTTTATCTGAATGATGAAAAAATCTTCGTAAAAACTGGAGAAAGTATTTCAATATTGCCCGGGGCAAAACATTATATTTCCAATGAAGCATCCGGTGACCTCGAATTTCTGGTGATTTCCAGTCCGTCTACGAATAACGACAGAATTGAACTTATAAAATAGCTGAACATGTCTTTTCTATATACGCTTTTTATCAACCTCCTTATTTTCGGAATGAAAGTTTTCTCATGGTTCAATGAAAAAACAAAAAAAGGTGTCGAAGGGAGAAGACAATCTTTACATCGGGTAAAATCGGCATTTGCAAAATCAGATAAAGTGATTTGGATGCATGCAGCCAGCTTGGGAGAATATGAACAAGGACTTCCTGTTTTAGAAAGATTGAAAGAACTACTTCCTCAGCATAAAATTCTGGTAACGTTTTTTTCTCCTTCCGGATATGAAAATGTGATTAAAAAGAAACATTTGGCAGACATGATCTGCTATTTACCGTTTGATAAAAAAAGTACCATTCAGGAATTTACTTCACAATTTACTACAGAACTATTTTTTACGGTGAAATATGATTACTGGTACAATCTTCTGGATGAATTGAAGAAACAGAATGTAAAAACGTATGTTATTTCTGCCTTGTTTTATGATAGACAAGCCTTTTTTACTTCATATGGGAAATGGTTTGTAAAACAGTTGAAGAAAAACATAGACTGGTTTTTTCATCAGACGAAAGAATCTCTCTTATGGGCGAAAAGTATAGGCCTTACAAATTCATCTGTAGCAGGTGATACCAGATTTGACCGTGTAAAGCAATTAAGAGAGCGTGATAACCATGTGGATTTCATTAAAGAATTTATTGGGAATGAAAAAACGGTGGTTTTTGGAAGCTCTTGGCAGGCGGAAGAAAAGATTGCCGAAGAAGTGGTCAAAGGTAATCCGTATGTAAAGATCATTATGGCTCCCCATGACTTAAAAAGAGTTCAAAACCTGAAACAGATTCTTCCCGATGCATTGTTATATAGTGAGGTGAAGCAAAATAATATCCATGATTTTAATTCAAGAGTCTTAATTATCGATAGTATTGGTATATTATCAAAACTTTATTCTTATGCAGATATTGCTGTTGTGGGAGGTGGTTTTCATGATGCGGGGCTTCATAATATTTTAGAAGCTGCCACATTTGGTGTTCCGGTAATCTTTGGGAATCATTACAGGAAAAATCCGGAAGCAGATGAGTTGATTTCTGTGGATGGAGGAAAATCTTTTGAAAAAGAAGGTCTTGCGGCCGATTTTATATTCTTCCTTCTCAATAATCTGGAAACCCTTGAAAAGATGTCTGAAAATGCTAAAAAGTTTGTAGACGAGAAACCGGACTCTACAAAACTTATTTTGGAGAAAATACTATCTTAAATATCCCTGATTTTTGATTTCTTTCATAATCAGATCTAGATTGTCGGGAATATTTTCACATTTCAGCCAGTTAAGATCTAAGCTGTTGTTTGTACAAAGCTTCAGCAAATAATGATTATGATTTATTTTTTGATGCAATTCACTTAAAAGGTCATCAATTTCCAGCCAATAATCTTCATCCAGTTTTTTAATTAAAACTAAAGCCTTAAAAACTTTATTGATGAGGTAAATGTACAGTTTATAAACATTATCAAACCTTTGTCTGTTGAGGTCTCCGTTATTTTCTAAAACGCTGTTGATCAGTAAAATGTTAAGAGAAACTTCTCCGAATTTATCCGTGGTGATCTTTACGTGTTCCGTAATTTCAGCACTTATTTTCCGGATGATGCTCAGGAAATATTTTGAATTTCCTGTATATTTTGAAGCCAAAAGTGTTTTTTCACGGATATTTTCTTCCATTGCATCCCGTTTATCATCAGTGGTTTCCTTATCAATAAGCTCAAAATATAATTTTTTAGACAGGAGCTTATCCTTTTTCAATAACCTGAAAATAAGACGGTCTTTTTCTATAGAAGAAAAATTACTGAGTGCAGCTTTAAATTCTTTTGAATATTCCATCAATTAAAAATCTTAGAATATTTCATAAACCCGTTCATAGCCCAGTTGGCTGTATAATACAAAGATTTCAATGTAGAAAATCCCATAAAATCTTTATAAACCAGGTATTGATCTACAATGATATTCTTTTTCTTCCGTGAAACACTATTTTCGCGCATTCTGTATTTCGCAAGAGTCTGTGGTATAGGATATCCTTCCGGAATTTCTTTAAGCAGATTCAGCCACATCACATGGTCTTCACGCTTACTTTTTATAGGGAATAGAAATTTACCGACTCTTTTGGTGTCATACATCGTAGAAACCGGAGCCAGCCTGCAGGTTTTTAAAAGATTTGAAAAGGTAACAATTTTATCCGCCTGGAAATCTTTTAATACAGGCTGCAATTGCTCATTACATCTGGAATAATTGCAATAGACAAGTTCTACATGGTGGTCCTGCATATAATCTGTCATGACCTGCAAATATTCAGGGTACCAGAAATCATCAGAATCCAGGAAGGCAATATATCTGCCTTTTGCTCTTTCAAGGCTTTTATTTCTTGCATTTCCTGCACCGCCATTTTTTTCTAAAACCTGAAGCTTTATTCTCGGATCATTATATTGTCTGAGAATTTCTACCGTATTGTCTTTCGAAAGATCGTCCGTAATCAGCCATTCCCAGTTTTCATAGGTCTGGTTGAGAACAGATTGTATAGTTTCTTCTATAAATTCAGCCGAATTATAACAGGGAGTAATAATGGAAACAAGATCTTTCATTGAGTGTTTTCTACTTGGCAAAATTATAAAAATCTTTTTTCATACAAATGCCATGAGGCAACTCCTACTATTATTACGAGCAATGCACAAACTACAGCCATCATATATGGGTTATAATTGGCAAAAAGCCCTAGTGTAGTAAATGTCCTGATCATCGGAAAATGAAATATATAAATACCGTAGGTAAAATCACCATATTTTCCGAAGTTATTCAAAAATTTAAATGAATAAGCAATGTACAATATAATGATGGCGATCATAGCGGGAGAAAATAATTTTATGTCAAAAATCAAATCGATCCATACTGTGATCAGCGCAATAACAATAAGTACGTTCTTATATTTAATGAATTTCTCGAAGTTAAAATAGATGAGCATTCCCGGAATAAAATAGCACAACACTCCCGGAATTTGTTTGGACATTGAAATTTTATCCAATGATTCAAAATAATTAAGGTAAACGAGGGATAAAAAATAGATAATTATTAAGCTGAGATTTCTGAATTTATTGTTTTTACCGAAAAACAAAAATAATAATGGAACACAAAAATAATAACACATCTCTACCTTAAGTGTCCATAATGCCCCATTCACCGCCTGATTTCCGAAAACACCGGGAAGCCAGGGTGCCTTAAAATTTAAAAATAAAGAATTCCAGAATAGATATTTGTAAACCTGGGTATTACTGAAATACTCTGTGAAAGAGTAGGTACTTACTAAACTTAATAAAGTTGCACACAAAAAGATGACCAGTAAATAAGCGGGAACAATTCTGTTAATTCTCTTTTTTAAATAACTTTTCAAGTTTGATGATCTGTCGTAGCTTCTTGCAATAAGAAATCCGCTGACAATGAAAAATCCAAAAACGGCAATTTCTATCGGGCTGTTTTCAAGGATTTTAAGCTCTTTGGAAGCGCTTAAAGTTCCTAAATGCCCGAGGAAGACGATAAAAGCGAGGAGAACACGAAGGAAGTCAAAATTATTTTTCGTTATGTCTTGCATTTGTATTGTTTGTACAAAAATAGTTTTTTTAATAAAATATAAGGAGCATATGGGTGGGGAATCTTTGATAAATAAAGCGATTTTTAAGATTAAACATTTGATTATATACAGAAATATTTGTTTTTGAAATAATTTTTCACAAAAAACTATTAAATAAATCAAAAAAATTATAATTTTAGCGATTGAAAAATTTGATATATGAAGAAATTAGCATTACTATTTGCAGGTTTATCATTATTTGTAGCTACTGGATGTAATGATGATGACAATAATACTACCATTGAGTATCCAATTGTAGGAACATGGCAACCTATAAAAGAGGTTGTTACAACAGTTCCTGTAGGAGGAAGTGGTGTATCGGATGAAATTACATACACCACCTGTCAGAAAGAATCCAGATGGGTATTTGCAGAAGGCGGGACCGGAAAAAGAACGGATAAAGGGGACAGTGCAACTCCGGGACAATGTGATACAACTTTTGAGCGTAACTTTACGTATACGTATGATAAGAGTAGTAAAGCTGTCCAGATAAAATATCAGGGGATTGTAACTCCGGATAACGGAAAGGTGATGACGCTCAATGAAACGACATTGAACCTTACCATCGAAGACACTACAGATCCTAATGAATACCATTCTGTAACGTATACTTTAAAGAGGATTCCTCAATAATAAGTAGAATGTAATAAAAAATAAAGGTCTCATCTTCGGATGGGATTTTTTTGTTGAAGGGAATTAATTCAAAATTAAAGTTCCATTTCTTTTAAAATCTTTATTTTTGTAATCCCTCAATTTTTTTGGTAATAAATTAATTATAAATAAAATCTAAATATAAAGTGTTTTACGATCATCAGCAGATAGAAAAAAAGTGGCAGAAATACTGGGAAGAAAATCAGACGTATAAAACTTCCAATAACACAGATAAACCCAAATTTTATGTTCTCGATATGTTTCCGTATCCTTCAGGAGCCGGGCTTCACGTTGGGCATCCGCTGGGATATATTGCATCAGATATTTATGCGAGATATAAAAGACATCAGGGGTTTAATGTATTGCACCCGATAGGTTACGATAGCTTTGGTCTTCCTGCTGAACAGTATGCCATACAAACGGGGCAACATCCTGCTATTACTACTGAGCAAAACATTACAAGATACGAAGAGCAGTTAAGAAAAATTGGTTTCTCATTCGACTGGAGCAGAGAGGTGAGAACTTCAGATGCTTCCTATTATAAATGGACACAATGGATTTTCATTCAGTTGTTCCATTCCTGGTACAATAAAAATACAGATAAGGCAGAATCTATAGAAACCCTGATTCAACATTTTGAAGACAAAGGAACCGAAGGCATCAATGCCAATCAAAACGATGAATTAAATTTCACCGCAGAAGAATGGAACAACGCTTCTGATATAGATAAGGAAGATATCTTATTGAATTATCGTTTAGCCTACAGAGCGGAAACCACTGTAAACTGGTGCCCTGCTTTAGGAACAGTATTAGCAAACGATGAGGTAAAAGACGGAAAATCGGAGAGAGGAGGATTTCCTGTGTATCAAAAGAAAATGATGCAGTGGAGTATGAGAATCTCTGCGTATTCAGAAAGATTATTACAAGGCCTTACAACATTAGACTGGCCACAGCCATTGAAAGATTCCCAGGAATATTGGATCGGGAAATCCCAGGGAGCACAGGTAACATTCCATGTTGAGAATCATGATGAGATCATTGAAGTATTCACGACAAGACCTGATACAATCTTCGGTGCTACATTTATGGTATTGGCTCCGGAAAACCCTTTAGTGGATACCATCACTACCGAAGCTCAAAAAGCAGAAGTGGACAATTATATTGAAGAGACTTCCAAGAAAACGGAAAGAGACCGTTTGGCAGATGTGAAAACCGTTTCAGGTGCTTTCACCGGAAGTTATGCAATTAATCCGTTCAGTAATGAAAAAATGCCGATTTATATTTCAGATTACGTATTGATGGGGTATGGAACAGGAGCAGTAATGGCTGTTCCTGCTCATGATGAACGTGATCACAGATTTGCCAAGAAATTCGGATTGGAAATTAAAAAAGTAGTTGAAACTGATGAAGATGTTCAGGAAAAGTCATTTGATTCCAAAACCAGTGTTTGTATCAACTCGGATTTCCTGGATGGATTAAATTACGAAGATGCAAAAGCAAAAATCATTCAGGAAATCATCAACAGAGGAATTGGTTTCGGAACGGTGAATTATAAGCAAAGAGATGCGATCTTCTCAAGACAGCGTTATTGGGGAGAACCGGTTCCTATATATTATAAGGATGGTATGGCTTATACATTACCAGTTTCAGCTCTGCCGTTAGAACTTCCGGAAGTTGAAAAATATTTGCCGACTGAAGAAGGAGATCCGCCATTAGGAAATGCAAAAACTTTTGCATGGGATGAAGCCAACCAAAAAGTAGTGTCTACAGATTTAATTGATGAGCAAACGGTTTTCCCGCTAGAATTGTCTACTATGCCAGGTTGGGCAGGAAGCTCATGGTACTTCCTTAGGTATATGGATCCCCAGAATGACGGGGAATTCTGTGCAAAAGGTCTTTCAGATTATTGGGGACAGGTAGATTTATACATCGGTGGTAGCGAACACGCAACTGGGCACTTATTGTATTCCCGTTTCTGGAATATGTTCTTAAAGGACAGAGGTTGGATCAATCATAATGAACCTTTCCAGAAATTGATCAACCAGGGGATGATCTTAGGAATGAGTGCATTTGTTTATAGAATTGATGGTACTAATCAATATGTATCTAAAAATTTAGCAAAAGATTATCAAACCCAGCAGATCCACGTTGATGTATCCTTATTAAAAGGAACGTCGGATGAATTAGACACTGAAGCTTTCAAACAATGGAGACCGGACTACGCAGATGCCGAATTCATTTTGGAAGATGGGAAATACATCACAGGCCGTGAAGTAGAGAAAATGTCCAAGTCAAAGTACAACGTAGTAAATCCTGATGACATCTGCGAAGAATACGGTGCAGACGGATTGAGATTGTATGAAATGTTCCTGGGCCCATTAGAACAATCCAAGCCGTGGAATACACAAGGATTAAGTGGGGTGTATGGCTTCCTTAAAAAATTCTGGAACTTATATTTCAACGGAGATGTTTTTGAAGTATCTGATGAGGAGCCTACGAAAGAAGAATACAAAGTGCTGCATACCTTAATAAAGAAGGTGGTTTCGGATATTGACAACTTCTCTTTCAATACCTCAGTTTCTTCATTTATGATCGCTGTGAATGAATTGCAAAAAATAAAATGCAACAAACGCAATATTTTAGAACCTTTAGCCGTTATCATCTCTCCTTATGCTCCACACATCTGTGAAGAGCTTTGGAATCTGCTAGGTCACAACACCTCTATTGAATTTGAGAAATTCCCGGTATTGAATGAAGCTTACCTGGTAGAAGATGAAATTGAGTATCCGGTAAGTGTAAATGGTAAGACAAAATTCAAATTATCGCTTTCCGCTCAATTATCACCTAAAGAAGTTGAAGATTTAGTGCTAAGTGATGAAAAAATGCAACAGATTTTAGAGGGTAAAACCCCTAAAAAAATCATTGTCGTTCCTAAAAGAATTGTGAATATTGTAATTTAAAAAAAAATTAACATTGGTAAATTAAAAAAAATGATGGCTGAATATTTTTAAATTTTTAACGTATTTTTGAAATTTAGTGAATATTGCCAAAAAAAGAGAAAATAATTGAAATATCGGAATTGTATTAAAAATTCTTTGTCAAAAAAAACTAAAATGTTTATTTCAGACTCTTGCATTTTAATTAATTTTGCCTTTAATTTACACCTCGTAAAAAATTTAAAACAATATAATTTAGTTAAATATGGAAATGAATGTTTCAAAAAATGATGAGCAAGTAGTTGCTAGAAAGCAAGGAGGGTTAAACCCGGGATTAATTATTCCTATTTTATTAGTAATAGGGGTATGTATTTATCTATTTGTGTTAGGTAACCCTGGAAACTTTAAAGCAGATCCAAGGACAGCTAGCGCTGCTTCAGTTGCATTTGCAGATTTGGAGTCTAAAGAACTTCACCCGGAATCTTTCATGGGAATCGTATACATGGGAGGACCAATCGTACCAATCTTGATTACTTTTATGATTACGGTAATCGTTTTCTCTTTCGAGCGTTTCTTCGTTCTTAGAAAAGCTTCAGGATCTGGAAATCTTGATAACTTCGTATTAAAAATCAGAAGCCTTCTAAACCAGAACAAAGTGGATGAAGCTTTAGAAGAGTGCGACAGACAACAAGGTTCAGTAGGTAACGTAGTAAAAGAAGGTCTTACAACGTACAAAGCTTTAGCTAGTGACACTACTTTAAATAAAGAACAAAAAATGGTAGCTCTTAACAAAGCTATTGAAGAAGCTACTACTCTTGAAATGCCAATGTTAGAAAAGAACATGATGATTCTTTCTACTCTGGGTACAGTAGCTACATTAGTTGCACTATTAGGAACGGTAATCGGGATGATCAAAGCATTCTTCGCATTAGGTTCTGGAGGTGGTACTCCGGATGCTGCAGCTCTATCAATCGGTATCTCTGAAGCCTTGATCAACACAGCTTTAGGTATTGGTACTTCAGCGATCGCTATTATCCTATATAACTTCTTTACTTCTAAAATTGACGGATTAACTTATAAGATCGATGAGATCGCAATGAGCATCCAGCAGTCTTTTGCAGAATTCCACTAAGAAATCATTTTCTAGCAAGGAATTTGCATGATAAAAAAGAAGTTTAATTTAAAATTTTACAATTAATATGGCGAGAGTCAAACCAAAAAGACATGGAGTAGTAACGGATATGACGGCAATGTGTGACGTTGCCTTCCTACTACTTACGTTCTTTATCTTGACCACTCAGTTCAAAAAACCTGATGTGGAACAAATAAAACCGCCATCTTCAATATCCGAAAAAATATTGCCGGACGCTAGCTTAATGTCGGTAAATGTAACTCCCGGAGGTAAATTCTACTTCCAACCTGTAGAAAACGGAACTGAAAGAATTCAGTTATTGGAAAACATGGGGCAAAAATATGGAGTTAGCTTTACTGATGCCGAAAAAGTAGCATTTACAAAAGTTCAGGCAATTGGCGTTCCAATGACTCAGTTAAAAAGTTATTTGGATTTGCCAGAAGATGAGCAAAAAGCATTTAAAGGAGCTCCTGGGGTTCCTATGGACAGTACAAATAAACAATTGGTAGATTGGATTCAGCAGAGTTTAGCCATAAACCCTGACTATAAACTAGCTATTAAAGGTGACGTGAATACGGAATATCCAAAAGTTAAAAGTTTATTTGAAGGTTTAAGAGATATCGATTTTCTTAAATTTTGGTTGATCACATCACAAGAAGGTAAAACTGAATAATTATTAGAAATGGCAGAAGTACAAGTAAAAGAGGATGGCGGGAAAGGCGGCAAGGTCCGTTCGAAAAAGCAGAATACCCGCGTAGACATGACTCCGATGGTGGACTTAGGGTTTCTATTGATTACCTTCTTTATGTTCACCACTACATTTAGTAAACCAAACGTTATGGATCTGGGGCTTCCGGCAAAACCGAAAGAAAACCAGAAACCACCAGATACGGAAATTAAACTTTCTAACTCTATTTCTTTATTATTAGGAAGAGATAATAAAATATTCTGGCATCAGCAAGATAATACGACGCTGACAGATCAGAATCTTAATGAAACTACTTTCGACAGAGAAGGAATTAGAAAAGTAATTGAGGATGCAAAAAACAGAGCAGCTGATAAAACTAAGTTCACTGTGATTATCAAGCCAACTGATGATGCTGTATATAAAAACTTTGTTGATATTCTTGACGAGATGGCCATTACCAAAAGCGAGCAGTATGGGGTAACCGATGTGAAGCCTTGGGAAAAAGCTATTTATGAAAAGAAAGTTGGACCAGCTCCGGCAACAAAGTAATTTAACCATAAATATTAAAAGATATGGCAAATGAAAATATATACAATGATAATCTTACTTTAGATGAAATTGTATTTGAACATAGAAATAAGGAGTATGGTGCCTACGATTTAAGAAGCAGCTATCCAAGATTGCTTACTAGATCTTTCCTTATCGGTACAGCTTTTTTCGTTCTTGCAGTGGCTACACCATTCATCGTAATGAAGATCAAGCAGATGAATGCAAAAGAAGAAACCAAAGTTGAAGCGAACTTAGTAGATGTACTACAGGAAGATAAAATTATAGAACAACCGGAAGAAGCACCACCTCCACCACCTCCACCACCAAAAGAGGAGGAGAAAATCGAGGTGATTCAGAACGTGGTTCCTGAACCTAAAGTAGCTCCTAAAGTGGAAACTCCACCGCCACCGATTTCAAAGCAGCTGGAAACAACAACTGGTTTGCAGAATCAGGAAGGAGTGAAAGCTCCGGCTTATACGCCGCCACCGCCGCCACCTTCTACAGGTAATAAGGCATCAACAGCTGAAGTTAAGCCACAGATAAGTGATACCCAGATTTATGATAAGGTAGAACAAACTGCTGAATTCCCTGGAGGGATTAATTCCTTTAGAAGTAAGGTACAAGACAACTTTGATAGTTCAGCGATGAATGGTGATGAAGGTGTTGTAAAAGGTGAGGTTACTTTTGTAGTAGAGAGAGACGGAAGTATTACTGACGTTAAGGCTACGGGCTCAAATTCAGACTTTACGGCTGAAGCTATAAGAACTGTTAAATCTATCAGAAACAAATGGAGTCCAGCTAAAATTAATGGACAGGCTGTACGTTCCAGATTTAGATTACCTTTAGTAATGAATTTTGAATAATAATTATTATAAATTCAATTAAAAAAGAGAAGCATATGCTTCTCTTTTTATTTTTTTTGGTATTTTTGTTACATGATGTTCAATTGGTTATCATTAGTTACCGGATTTTTTTATATTATCCTGGGTATTGTTGTCATTACCTATAAATTCTTTTTCATAGTTCTGGAGCCTGCAGTTGCCTATCCATTAGGAATTGTACTGATTATTTATGGCGTTTTCAGAATTTTCAGGGCAATATCCAAATTAAAAAATACAAAAAATGAAGAGTAAACTATTATTGCTTTCTTTTATATGTATGCTGATAGGGTGTAAAAAGAAAGACGAGAATATTCCTACCTATAGCAAAGGAAACCTTACTATTCTTACGGATGAATCCTTCAAAAGTGTCACTCAGGCTTTAACGGAAGGGTATATGATCAATTATCCGGATACCCATATTAAAGTCGAAACTAAAAAAGAAGATCTTGGTTTTTTGGATTTATTAAATAATAAGGCCAAACTTATTGTAATGTCCAGATCTTTATCCAAAGATGAGATTAAGGCTTATGAGGAAAAAGTTGACCTGAAATATATGCCGGCCAGATTTGCTGCGGATGCTGTTGTTTTTGTAGTCCCAAAAAATTCTTCAAAAACAAAAATTACAATGGATGAAATCAAGAACGGATTAACCTCCGAAGACAAAAATTTCATTTTTGATGGAACCAATTCCAGCAATTTAAATTTTGTAGCTGAAAAGCTTCAGAGACAACCCAGAGATTTAAAATTTTCCATTATTTCAGGAAACCAAAATATCATAGAGCAGCTTGATCAGTATCCCGATAAAATTGGAGTTATCGGATTAAATACTTTTAGCAGGCCTTATGATAAAACTTCTGAGAAATTAAGAGAGTTGGTAAAAATATTACCTGTTGAAGATAGCGGTAAAGAGTATTATCCGGATGCTGACGGATTGCGTGAAATGAAATACCCTTTTACCAGGGTTCTATATTTCTTAACCAGTGAAGGAAACTTCAGCATAGCCAATGGTTTTATCCGTTATTCATGTACTCAGTTAGGACAAATGATAGTTCAAAAAGAAGGCTTACAGCCATATAATTTGTATAAAAGAGAAGTACAAATGCGTTAAAAAAATATTAAATTAAACCTTTAACCAAAACATACACAATTTTGGTCTGAAAATTGTGTGTAATTTATTCAGTTTTAGAAAAATATAAAATGAAAGATATAATGATTATGAATGTAAAGAAGATTGCTTTTGGAGCGGCAGTGGTATTTTTTACCAATTTTGCGGTTGCACAAACATTACAGGATGGGATCAACAGTGTTGATAGCGACAAGTTTGCGCAGGCAAAAAATAATTTCACACAAATGATTGCAAAAGAACCTACTGCAGAGAATTATTTTTATTTAGGAAATACATACTTAAGACAAGCAGAACCGGACTTTGCAGCTGCTACAGAGAATTTTAATAAAGGGCTTGGTGTGGACAGCAAAAGCTACCTTAATAAAATTGGATTAGCAGCAGTGAAATTAGGAAAAGGAGACAAGAGTGCTGTAGCGGAAATTCAAAAAATTGTTACAGATTCTAAGGAAAAAGATGCTGAAGTTCTTTTCAGAGCTGCCGAAGCATTAACATTATTCGAAAAGAATAATGCACCCGATCTTGCGATTCAGTTTTTGAATAAAGCAGTTGAAAAGGCTCAGAAAAAAGGCGTACCTGCTAATTATTATTATACATTAGGTGACGCTTACAGATTGAAGAAACTTCCTGGTGACGCCATGACTGCTTATGAAAAAGCATTGCCAACTGCTAAGAACAAAGCTTCTGTGTTTACAAGAATGGGAACTTTATGGATGGCTGCTCAACAATGGAAACTTGCTAAAGAAAATATAGACAAGGCCATTAGTGCAGATGCTACTTATGCGCCGGCTTACAAAGCATTGGCCGCTTATGATATCAGATATCAGCAAAACGCTAAAGCGACTCAGGATTTGATCAACTATACAAAGTATGCGGATGAAGATCCATATACACAATTGGAAATTGCCAAATTATACTTCACGAACGAAGATTATGCAAATTCTAAGCAGGTATTAGATAAAATCTTTGATAAAATCAACGATCCTATTAAGTTCAAATTAAGAGCTTATCAGTTATATGCTGATGGAAAATATGCTGAAGCTAAACAAAGTATGGATACTTTCGTTTCCCAGGCGGATAAATCAAGAGTACAGCCTGCAGATCAGGGATTACAAGGTTTGATCGCTGCAGGATTAGCTAAAGATGAAAAAGATCCGGCTAAAAAATCTGCATTAACTTCTGAAGCGCAGCAAAAAATTGCTATTGCAAAAGCAGCGAAAGATGAAACGATGAAGTGGGATATGGAGCTAGCTAATATTGCAGGAGGAGCTACACAGGGTTCTGTAGACGCAGGACCAACGACTCCTGAAATTGAGGCATTGAAAAAGAAAGTGGCTGCAAATGCCCAGGATTCTGATTCTTTATTTAAGCTAGCTACTGCTTATCAGGATGCTAAGAACTGGAATGGTGCTATTTTAACATGGCAAAAAATGATTGCTCTACTTCCTGATTGGGCTCCTGCCTATTATAGCCAAGGATACTCTTATCAGCAGGCAGGTAATAATGATGCTGCAAAAATAGCTTATGAGAAATTCATCAGTACTGTAAAACCTGCAGAGATTGAAGCGAATAAGCAAACTTTAGCTTATGCTTATTTTGCAGTGGCCTATATGAGCAAAGACTCTGATGTTGCAAAAGCAAAAGACTATGTTGCAAAATCTTTACAGTTGGATCCTGCTTATGAAGATGCGGTAAAACTGAATAAAGAAATCAATAAATAATTTATATTTTAAATTATAGATAATTAACTTCCCAATCATTAAGATTTGGGGAGTTTTTATTTTAAGTCTTATATTTGAAAATATGAAAACAGATATACTTGCATTCGGGGCCCACCCTGATGATGTGGAATTAGGATGCGGCGGAACTATAGCTAAATTAGTTTCGGAAGGAAAGAAATGTGTCATCGTAGATCTTACAAAAGGTGAGTTAGGAACCAGAGGTACTGAGGAAACCCGAAAAGAGGAAGCCGCTGATTCTGCAAAGATTTTAGGGGTCTCCGCAAGAGAGAATTTGGGAATGAAAGACGGCTTTCTGATGAACTCGGAAGAGTATCAGTTGAAAATTGTAAAAATGATCCGTAAATATCGCCCGGAAATTGTTTTAGCTAATGCTATTGATGACAGGCATCCGGATCATGCAAAAGCCGCAAAATTAGTATCGGATGCGTGCTTTTTAGCAGGCTTAAGAAAAATAGAAACAGTAGAAGGAGGTGAAAACCAGGAGGTATGGAGACCCAAGCATATTTTTCACTATATCCAATGGAAACATATTCAGCCGGAATTCGTCATTGATATATCAGAGCACCTTGATCAAAAGATTGAAGCCTGTATGGCCTTTAAAACCCAGTTTTACGACCCAGATTCCAAAGAACCCGTAACGCCAATTGCCACTAAAGATTTTTTTGAGAGCTTAACGTACAGAGCTCAGGATTTGGGAAGGCTATCGGGAGTAACTTATGCTGAGGGATTTACGACTGAGAAGCTGATAGCATTGAAAAATTTTGAAGGAATTGTTTTGTAAATTAAAATTTATTCCTATATTTGCAACCACAAAACGGTGATTGTAGCTCAGTTGGTTAGAGCGTCGGATTGTGGTTCCGAAGGTCGTGGGTTCGAGACCCATCATTCACCCAGTAATCCTGCATTTTTTATGCAGGATTTTTTGTTTTTATTACAATTATATTCATCCGTTCTTGTGATTATTATTCTGATTTCAGATGGGAAACTATGCTCATTGAGTAAATTCGGCAGGATATTTAACAAAAAAATTACAGTTTGATTGACATAAAGAGTTATTTCACTTTCTTGAGGTAGCTTATACCAAACAAAGTGGACTTATCGCATCTGGAGATTAGAAATAAAAGAAAAGATTTAGAGCTTTCATTATTGTTTCGTATCCCTATTCTTATTAAATTTAAAATATATTTATGTTATAAAATCGATGAATAACTTCAATTGTAAATACTTACTCTAAACCTGCAACAACAAACAAAAATGGAAGAATTAAACAACGAAAGAACAAACGACAAAACCCCTAAAGTAATCGGAATTGGAGGAATCTTCTTTTTTTCTGATAATCCTGAACAAACAAGAGAATGGTATGCAAAGAATTTAGGATTAGAAGTTAATCAATGGGGTTCTACTTTTGAATCCAGAAATATCAACAATCCGGATGAGATTAATTCTCTTCAATGGAGTCCTTTTAAAAACGGGAGTGAGTATTTTACACCTTCTAAAAAAGAATTTATGATCAACTATAGAGTTCAGAATATTGAAGGGCTTGTCAAACAACTTAAAGAAAACGGAGTGACTGTACTTGATGAGATTACAAGTTATGATTACGGGAAATTCGTTCATATTATGGATACAGAAGGAAACAAGATTGAATTGTGGGAAGAAGTTGTAAGCACTAAATAATAAAGATTATCAAGTTATAGACATAAAAAAAGCATCTTGAAAGATGCTTTTTTATATTTTCTGTTTTTTTAAACTTCGTCGTCTGAATCTATCGTGTAAGATCTGCTTTTAAAATCTTTATCGTGCTTTTCAGAAATTACATCTTCACCCTTTTCATTAATGATGAATTCTGTGGACTCATTAAACATCTCCTGAAAACTTTTAAAATCTTCTTTGTAAAGATAAATTTTGTGCTTCTCAAATGTAGCTTCTCCATTTTCTCCGAAATTCTTTTTACTTTCGGTAATCGTAAGATAATAATCTCCCGCTTTCGTCTCGCGCACATCAAAGAAATAAGTTCTTCTCCCTGCTTTTAACACCTTCGTGAAAATTTCATTTTCATGGCGTTCCTTGTATTCACTCATTGTTAGATATTTTTTAATCTTGTTAAGAACAAATATAAAAGTTTTCTTTTAATCACAAAATTTTTTTTATGATTTATTTAACAATTCCAAAAGAAACGGCTAAGCGGTTACAGAATTGGTAATTTCGGTAAGATTAATAATTTTATCTGCCTTCTGAGCGCTAGACTCTCTGTGTGTGATAATTATAGAAGTGGCATTATGAATTTTGGCTTCGATATTCTCAAGAATATTCTGTTCTGTTTCAGTATCCAATGCAGACAGAGAATCGTCAAAAATAATGATTTTAGGGTCTTTAATCAAGGCTCTGGCAATACAGATTCTTTGTTTTTGGCCTCCTGAAAGCATTACTCCACGTTCTCCAACCATGGTTTTGTATTGTTCTTTAAATTCTATGATATTTTTATGAACATCAGCAATGGTAGCATATTCTACTACTTTTTCATGAGAAGGATGATCTATGGCAAAGCCGATATTGTTCTCAATGGAATCAGAAAACAGATAGCTTTCCTGCGGAATATATCCTATGAAATTTCTGTAATTGTCCAGATTGTGTTGTTTGAGATTTTTACCATCAATTAAAATTTCTCCTTCGGTGGGGTCAATTAGTCGGCAAAGTAACAAAGCTATCGTTGATTTGCCGCTACCTGTTTTTCCCATAATGGCCAACGATTCTCCTGCTTTGATGGTAAAGCTTAGGTTGTCCAATGCCTTAATGCCCGTATTGGGATATACATAAGAAACGTTTCTGAACTCAATATCTCCTTTAATAGGATAGTTTTCAAAGTTTTTGTTGATGATTTCAGACTTCTTATCTAAAAATTCATTAATCCTTTGCATAGATGCTTCAGCTCTCTGATTGACAGAAGTTACCCAACCTACTAATGAGAATGGCCAGATCAGGATATTGATATACATGAAAAAATCAGCAATTTTACCCACACTTAGCTCTCCTGCAATATATTTTTGTCCGCCAATAAAAATTACGGCAACATTTAATAAACCGATAACAAATAAAATGATAGTGAAGAAATAAGCTTCGGTTTTGGCAAGATCTAAAGCCTTATTCTGGTAATCTGAAACTTTTACACCGTAGTTTTTTTTAATATATTTTTCCCTGGCGAAAAATTTCACAACCCGGATTCCTGAAAAGCTGTCCTGAACAAAAGTAGAAATTGCAGATTGGCTCTTCTGCATAATTTTCGACTTTTTGTTGATAATGGAACTTACTTTAAAAATTAAATAGGAAAGAACTGGAAGGGGTAACAATGTCCATAAGGTCATTGATACATCCGTCTTCACCATATAAATACTGGTAATTAATAATAAAATTAATAAATTGACCACATACATTACTCCAGGTCCAAGGTACATTCTTACAGCAACAACATCTTCACTTAAACGGTTCATCAGATCTCCAATTGTGGTTTGTTTATAATCCGTTAAGGATAATTCCTGGTAATGCCTGTAAATTTTATTTTTGAGTTCGTATTCAATTCTTCTTGAAGCTACAATAATAGTTTGTCTCATCATGAAGGTGAAGAATCCCGTTAAGAGTGAGCAGCCCACAATAATGGCTACATAGATCAGAACCTGCCGGTTAAATCCAAGATGTCCGCTCTTGGTAAGCTCATCTACGGATTTCCCAACAAACTGAACCTTATAGATATTGAAGAAATTACTGGCAATAATAAATAATAGCCCCCAAAACAATAATATTTTGTGCTTCCAGAAGTAAGGGTTCAGAGTTTTTAAAGCTTTCATAAACTTTTACAAAATTACAAAATTACCAACAGATTACGAATTTCATCAATTTTAATTTTTGTATCTTTGCACCCATAAAAAGCTCTTTGAATGTTAGGAAGAAGACAAATCCGTGAAAAAGTGGTAGAAACGGTGTATTCGTACTACCAGAATCCTATTAAATTTGATGTTTTAGAGAAAAACATGTTCTCTGGAATAGAGAAAATCTATCATCTTTACATTTACCAGCTCAATTTTCTGGTAGGCCTGAAAGAATTAGCAGAAAACCAGATTGAAATCGGTAAAAAGAAATTCATTAAGACTGAAGCTGATATCAATCCTAATCAAAAATTCATCAACAACCAGATTCTTATCAAGCTGGAAGAAAATCCGGAAAGGCTTTTTTTCTCAGGACAACATAAGGAATTGAAATGGGATTTGCATGATGATTTGTTGGTAAAAACTTTTCAAAGGATGACAGCCGGAAAGCGTTATCAGGATTTTATGAAGGAAGGGGAAACTTCTTTTGAAGATGATCAGAAATTCATAGGTAAATTGTTTTTAAGATATATTGCTGAAAACGATGATTTCCATGATTATGTTGAAGATAAGGAATTGTCATGGTCTAATGATATTCATATTTCCAATTCAATGGTTCAGAAAACGATCGGTTTCATGAAAGAACATGAAGAAAGCAGAACTCTGATCAAAATGATCAAAGATGAAGACGATAAAGCGTTTGCCGGCAAACTTTTAAGGGATACACTGAATAACTGGGAAAGTAATGAGCAGAAATTAGGAGAAAGGCTGGAAAACTGGGATTTGGAAAGAGTTTCTTTGATGGATAAAGTTATTTTGTCTACTGCTATATCGGAACTGGATCATTTTCCTTTCACCCCTTCAAGAGTCATTATCAATGAATATATTGAAGTAGCGAAAGTATTTGCTACAGACAGATCAAATATTTTCATTAATGGAATTTTAGATAAATATTGTAAAGATAAAAACAGAATTTAACAGAATATAACATGAAAAAGACGTTATCCATTATCGCTTTGTCTATGATTGGCTTCGGATTGGTTTCCTGCAAAAAAGAAGAAAACAAAGAAGCCGGTACAACACAGGAAACATTATCTGCTGACTCTATTCAATATGATAGAAAGGCTCATGTTCCGGAAGCTCCTGCAACTGACGCTGCAGTAACTTCTAATCAACCATTAACCACGGCAGCTTTATCTGAAAATAATTTTGATTTCGGAAAAATCAAAAAAGGAGATAAAGTGGAGCATATATATGAAATTACAAATACAGGAACTAACCCATTGGTAATTTCTGAAGTAAAGCCCGGGTGCGGATGTACAGCTCCTGATTTTACAAAAGACCCTATCTTACCTGGTAAAAAAGGAAAAATCACATTACATTTTGATTCTTCAAATTTTGACGGTAATGTTCAGAAATATGCAGATGTTTTTGTAAACGTAGAGAAATCTCCGATTAAATTAACATTTACTGCTGATATTCAACCTTAATAAAACGAATATGATAACACTTTTTTTACAAGCACAACCACAGGGTGGCGGATCCATGATGCTGATCATGATGGGAGTGATGTTTGTGGGATTTTATTTCCTGATGATAAGACCACAAATGAGAAAACAGAAGCAGGAAAAAAACTTTCAGGAGAATCTGAAAGTAGGAAGCAGAGTTGTTCTTACTTCCGGCCTTCATGGGAGAATCGCCCAGATTCAGGAAGACGGTTTTATTATTGAAACATTATCCGGAAAACTGAAATTCGAAAAAGCGGCCGTTTCAAGAGAATTCACGGATGCCCGTTTTGGAGAAAAAGCAACTAAAAATGCAGCTGAAAAACCTGCTGAGAAAAAAGAACTGGAAACTGAAAAGAAATAATTCAGTTGAAATGATAAAGCTCCGGCGCGGTGAACGAAGTTCACCGCGCCGGAGCTTTTTATAACCCCTTTCTACGACTTGTCATTCCTGAATGTAGCGAAGCGGAGATGGATAATCTTAAGGTAAAATATCTGCATCCATATATTATTAAATATCTTTGCCCAATGAATCAAAAGACAAACAAAACCGTTCTCATTTTAGGGGCTAATTCAGATGTGGCAAAGCAATGTATTATTCAATATCTTGAAAGAGGATTTTCTGTAATGGCGGCCTCCCGGAATACCGTATCATTGGAACAATTTATTGAAGAAAATCATTTGGATGCATCAAAAATTACGGTGCTGCATTTTAATGCTGAAGATTTTGATTCTCATCAGAAATTTTATGATGAACTTCCGGTCAAGCCCCATATTGTGCTATATGCAGCCGGTTTTTTAGTAGATAATGAAAAGGCTTTGAAAGACTTCAACGGAACGAAACAAATGATGTTGGTGAATTATATGGGAGCGGTTTCTATTCTGAATATCATTGCAATGGATGAAAGCAATACTAACTTAGAAAGAATCATAGGTCTCTCCTCCCTTTCCGGAGTAAGGGGCAGAAAAAGCAATTTTATCTACGGAAGTACGAAAGCTGCTTTTACTCAGTATTTAGCCGGATTAAGACAGGAATTGTCATCAAGAAAAATCATTGTTAATGCCTTAGTTATTGGGTATATCAGAACAAAAATAAACAAAGGACTACAACTTAATGAATCCTTGATTATGGAGCCGGATTATGTGGCGAAGTTCATTGTCAATGCAGGAAATTCTTTCATAATTGTTCCGAATTTTAAATGGAAAATGATTTATTATATTTTACGAATTCTGCCGGAAAGCCTGGTGGCAAAATTACCTTAACTATTTAAGATTTTGAAGCAATTCCAAAGCCTTCATCATATCAATACCTTTTCCTAAAACCGGTTTAAACAAATCGCCTTTTTCTTTAACTCTCTCCAAAGCATTGTGGATATTAAAATCCGTCGGTTTTAATCCGGGTTTTAGTTCATCCCATTCCAAAGGCATGGAAACGGAAGCTCCTTCTTTGGGTCTTAAACTGTAAACACTCGCTAAAGTCTGTCCCGTTCTGTTTTGAAGATAATCAAGGTAAATTTTACCTTCATCTCTTTTTTTTAAGTTTCTTTCTAAAGTGGTAATGTCAGGAAGCTTTTCCTGAACCTGCTGCATCAGCAGATGAGCAAAATCTTTTACCTGATCAAAATCGTACTTTCCACCCATCGGAATATAAATGTGGATTCCCGTACTTCCGGATGTTTTGCAATACCCTTTAATTTTAACGGAATCTAAAACCTCTTTCACCTGAAGTGCAGTTTCAATGACATCATCGAACGTATTTTTTTTGGACGGGTCGAGGTCCAGAACCAGGAAATCAGGATTTTCCAGATCGGGCAGGGAACTATTCCACGGGTTAAAATCAATGCAGCCTAAATTATTGAGATAGGCCATTGTTGCTTTATCATTACAGATAATATAATCAATATATTTATCATTGGATTCAGAATGAACCGGGGTTGTTTTTATCCAGTCGGGGATATTGTCGCTTGCATCTTTCTGGTAAAAACTTTGTTCCTCGATCCCGTTGGGGAAACGGTTCAATGAAAGCGGGCGATTTTTCAAATGAGGTAAAATATATTCTGCAACGGATTGATAATACTCTATTACATCCCCTTTTGTCAATTCATCTTTTGGAAAATACATTTTATCTTGGTTGGTCAGTTTTACTTTATGTTGGTTTAAGGTCACTTCTTTCTCTTTCTCAGAGGATTTTATTTTTTTTGAAGAGGATGTTTTCATTTCTTTTATTTTTGGTGGTGTATTTTGTATTTCTTCTGGTGAATTTCTAACTTCTTCGGGTTCCTTATCCTCACGGATAGCTACAAAAACCGGATGTCGGAAAATGCCGTCTTTGGTAATTTCAGAATATTTGATTTCGCAGACCAGTTCCGGTTGCACCCATGTGACAGGCATATTGGTTTTAGGAATGGTTTCGAAAGGAGATTTCTTGATGATCAGTTTTTCAAGCCGTTGATACATTTCTGCTAATGTAGTGCTGTTAAATCCCGTTCCGGTATGCCCGCAATACGTTAATTCTCCGCCAATATATTTCCCTAAAATCAAAGCACCGAAGTTTTTTCTGGAACCTCTTGGTTCTGTAAAGCCACAAATAATGGCTTCATCCGTATCGGAAAACTTTATTTTAAGCCAGTCGGTAGTTCTGTGGTTCTCTATATAAAGGCTGTCTGCTTTTTTAGCGATCATTCCTTCCAGCTTCATTTTTTTCATCTGTTCAAAAAATTCGATCCCTTTTTCCGGGATATGATCACAGTATTTAATAATATCTGTTTCTACGAGCGCTTCTTTTAAGAGTTCTTTCCTTTGCAGGAGCGGAAGATTTTCGGTAGAATGACCGTTGAGCCAGAGCAGGTCAAAAACCTGGTAAACCAATGCCAAATCCGGATTATCGCCAATTTGCTGTAGAAGTTGAAAGCTGGGCTTCCCCTGATCGTCATAAGCTACGATTTCTCCGTCAATGATCATTTTATGTTTTTGTGATTCGAAATCACGGGATACTTTTTGAAATTTGGATAAGAAAGAAATTCCGTTCCGGGAATAGAAGAGTGGGCTGTCATTACTAAGATCGGCAATAGCCCTATAGCCATCCCATTTTATTTCAAAGACCCAATCCTTTTTGTCGAATGCTTTGTCGAAAGATTTCGCAAGCATGGGCCTAATGAAGTCTTTGAGCTTTTTTTCATCCGTTAAAGAATTAAAGCGTTGAAATTTTTTAGAAGAAGTTATGACTTCTTTTTGCTTGTTTTCAGGCTTTTTTTTTCCTCTAAAAATTTCGTTACCAAAGATTTGGGAGAGGTATTTTCTTCGACATCATACGGACTTTCCGCAAATTCATCCTTATGCTTGATGAGTAACCATGCATTGTCTTCTGAATTTTTCATTTTTACCAGTGCAAATTCACCTTTCAGCTTTTTACCGTGTAAGATGAATTTTAATGAACCGGCATGCAATTCTTTAAGCAATTCTTTTTCATCGGAAAGGCTGGAACTTTCTTCCAGTGGTTCGTAGGTTCCGCTGTCCCATATTTCCACTTGGCCGGCTCCGTAATTTCCTTCCGGAATATTTCCTTCAAAATCTTTATAATCATAAGGATGATCTTCAACCATCATCGCCAGGCGTTTATCTTTAGGGTCTAAAGACGGGCCTTTAGGAACTGCCCAACTTTTCAGAACACCTTCCATTTCCAGACGGAAATCATAGTGAAGACGTGATGCCGCATGCCGTTGAATTACAAAAATAAGTTTGTCTTTACTTTTTTTTGTTTTTCCTTTGGGTTCAGCAGTTTCATCGAACTTACGCTTTTTCTGATAATCTTTAAGGGCCATTAGGATGCTGTTTTAGATTTAGAACTTTGTAAACTGGCTTTTAGCTGTGCCATCAAATCAATCACTTTACCACCTTTTGCTGGTTCTGCTTTTCTCGCTTTTACACCTTTTCCTTTTGCTTTCTGTTTGATGATCTTCAACAATTCATCAGAATAGGTGTCTTTATACATTGTGGGATCAAAATCCTGGGAAAGCTGTTCAATCAGGCTTACCGCCATTTTTAATTCGGCAGGTTTAGGGGCTTTTTTAGCCGGGATTTTTAAATCTGAATAATCTCTTATCTCCTGATCAAATCTTAAACGGTTTAAGAGTAATATTTCATCGTTATAAGGGCGGATCATTCCGATGGCCTCACTCTCACGCAGAACAAATGTTCCTATACCGACCATTTTAGTTTCCTGTAGAGCTTTTAATAAAAGCCTGTATGCGTTTTCGCCATTTTTCTGAGGCTCAAGAAAGTATGGGTTTTCAAAATAAATACTGTCTACTTCTACTTCTTTCACAAACTGATCAATAGAAAGTATTTTGGTTTTTTCGGGGCTTGCTGCTTCATAATCCTCATCTTCCAGAACAATGTACTTGTCTTCCATAAGGTAAGCTTTTACAATGTTATCCCATTTTACCTCCTTACCTGTTTTTTCGTTAACCCGTTTGAATTTGATATTAGAAAAATCGGATTTATCCAACATATCCAAATCCAATTTACTGGTTTCTGTGGCAGAATAAATTTTGACAGGTATATTGACTAAACCAAAGCCAATGGCGCCATTCCAAATTGCTTTCATTGTCTTACGTTTTGTGTAAGAGCGTGCAATTAACGTACCATTGAAAATTTATGCAATATAAGAATTAGAGGAAAAAAATAAATTGATTTAGCTGTATCTATTCATATATAGAGCTTGCTTTTAAGATATCGGAAAAAACTTTCCAATCAATTTTTTCTAAATCAATATGTTGATTCGTATTGAGATAATAGCTATGTATATCTTCAACATAGCGCGACATTGCCTCTAAGTAATCTTCAATAGTTTTGTTTTCCCATTGATCTTTATTTTCAATAAAATCAGTTCTGAGCGTTTCTATGAATTGAATGAAATCTTGTTTTATCATGAGAAAATAAAAAAGCGGAGAAAATTCCCCGCTTCTAATTTATGCTTTTAAATTCAATTGTAATTCCAGTTCATCCAGTTGTTCATCTGCAATAGAAGCAGGGGCATCAATCATCACATCACGTCCGGAATTGTTCTTAGGGAAAGCAATATAATCCCTGATTACTTCGTTTCCGTCAAGAATAGCCACCAAACGGTCGAATCCGAATGCCAAACCACCGTGAGGAGGTGCTCCGTATTTGAAGGCATTCATTAGGAATCCGAACTGAGCTTCTGCTTCTTCTTTTGAGAAACCTAACAGGTCAAACATTTTAGACTGAAGGTCTTTATCAAAAATTCTGATAGAACCACCGCCGATTTCATTTCCGTTCAAAACCATATCATAAGCATTGGCTCTTGCTTTTCCAGGTTCGGTTTCTAGCAAGTGAATATCTTCCGGTTTCGGAGAGGTGAAAGGGTGGTGCATGGCGTGGTAACGTCCGCTTTCTTCATCAAATTCCAATAATGGGAAGTCAACAACCCAAAGTGGTGCGAACTCGTTTCCTTTTCTTAACCCTAAACGGTTTCCAAGCTCCATTCTTAATGCTGAAAGTTGAGTTCTTACTTTATTTTCGTTTCCGGAAAGAATCAACATTAGATCTCCTTCTTTAGCTCCAAATTTTTCAATGATTTTTGCTAAGTCTTCCTCACTGTAGAATTTATTTACGGAAGAAGTCTTCACTCCGTCATTCTGGAATTTTACCCAGACCATTCCTGAAGCTCCGATCTGTGGACGCTTTACCCAATCTACAAGCTCGTCGATTTGCTTTCTGGTGTATTCTGCACACCCTTCAACATTAATTCCGACAACCAGTTCCGCATCATCAAATATTTTGAATTCTTTTCCTTTTACTAAGTCATTCAATTCAACGAATTCCATTCCGAAACGGATATCCGGTTTATCGTTTCCGTATTTTCTCATCGCATCTGCGAAAGTCATTCTTGGGAAAGCTCCGAATTCCTGTCCTGTAATATCTTTCAACAATGTTTTTGTCATTCCTTCGAAAACATTCATCACGTCTTCCTGTTCTACGAAAGCCATTTCACAGTCGATTTGTGTAAATTCCGGCTGTCTGTCGGCTCTTAAGTCCTCATCACGGAAACATTTTACGATCTGGAAATATTTATCCATTCCGCCTACCATCAAAAGCTGCTTGAAAGTCTGCGGAGATTGGGGCAATGCGTAGAATTGTCCCGGATTCATTCTGCTTGGAACCACGAAGTCTCTTGCTCCTTCCGGAGTAGATTTGATTAAAACCGGAGTTTCCACTTCGATGAAACCTTCGTCTGAAAGATAATTTCTTACTTTTTGCGCCATTTTGTGACGGAAGATCAATTTATCTTTCACCGGATTTCTTCTGATATCCAGGTAACGGTACTTCATTCTTAATTCTTCACCGCCATCCGTCTCATCTTCAATCGTGAAAGGCGGCAACTGAGACTCATTAAGAATCGTTAATTTATCAACTAAAATTTCAATTTCCCCAGTTGGAATATTGGGGTTTTTGCTTACTCTTTCAATCACTTTTCCTGTCACCTGAATGACAAATTCACGCCCCAGTTTTTTAGCTTCCTCCATCAATTGGGCAGAAGAACGCTCCTGATCAAAAACAAGCTGAGTAATTCCGTAACGATCCCGAAGATCTATCCAAATCATAAATCCTTTATCCCGGATAGTTTGTACCCATCCTGAAAGTGTAACTTCTTCATTAAGATTTTTTAGAGATAGTTCTCCGTTCGTGTGTGATCGAAACATGTGTTTTAGATGTTAGATATTAAACTTTAGATATTAGACATTTATAAGCCTAATTTTTCGTTGGCAAAGATAAGATTTTTAAAAGGTTTTATAAACAAAAAAACTTCCGAAAAGGAAGTTTTAATCATTATATAGCAAGCTTTTTTAATTTTTAACGGCTCCTTTTTTGGTCAGCAATTTGGCGATATCAGCTCTTTGGTACTGTTCTGCCACAGCAAGTGGAGTCAGGTTACCGCAATTTTTGTTAACGTCAGCTTTTTGATCGATCAAAAAGTTCACGATATTTTTTTTGTCATTCAGAACGCTGTATGACAACGGGCTGTAAGAATCTGTTTTCACCTGGAAACATTTGTTATAGTCTTCTTTAGCGAATTGCTTTTTGAATACGGCAACATTATCCGTCTGAATAGCTTTTCTCTGTTCTTTAGTCAATTGCTGAGCAGACATCATGCTTGTGAATACTGATACCCCGAATATTAAGAAAGTAAAGATTATTTTTTTCATAAATTTTATTTTAAGAATATACAAAGCTAATATTTTTTAATCCTTTTTACTAATTATTTATTTGCTCTTTTCAGTTAAAGATTAAATTTTTAATTTTTCTTGTGAACAAATTTAATAAAAACTTCAATTAAAAATGAATCTATTCATTGAAATTTGAATTTGTATTTTAGATGCTCATAAAATTAATCGAAAAAAATGTCAAAATATATCAGCTTTCTTAAGAAGGCATTAAGTGGAGAAGAGGTAGATTATACCAAAGTCAGTATCCGTAATGCGGTTTTACTGCTGGCGATTCCGATGATGTTGGAAATGGCGATGGAATCTGTTTTTGCTTTGGTGGATCTTTATTTTGTAGGACATCTTAAGGAAAGTGGCTTTGCGATCCAAACTGTCGGATTAACGGAATCTGTTCTTACCATTATGTATTCTATAGCGATAGGAATGAGTATGGCAGCCACCGCCATGGTGGCAAGAAGAATTGGTGAAAAGAACCCAGAGCAGGCTTCCAGAAGTGCTGCGCAGGTTTTACTGGTTTCCTGTGCGGTTACTGTTGTCCTGAGTATATTTGGGGTGGTTTTTGCCGAAGAAATTTTAATTTTGATGGGGTCCAAACCTGAAGCAGCAGCTTACGGTAAAGATTTCACAAGAATAATGATGGGAAGCAGTTTGATTATTATGCTTCTGTTTTTAATTAATGGTATTTTCAGAGGAGCGGGAAATGCAGCCATTGCTATGAAAAGCTTATGGATTGCCAATATTGCCAATATTATCCTTTGTCCGATACTGATCAGAGGTTTCGGGCCAATTCCGGCAATGGGCTTAACGGGTGCGGCAATAGCAACAACTATAGGGAGGAGCACAGGTGTTTTATATCAACTTTATCATCTTTTCATTGCGGATTCACAGGTTCGTATCAGAACGGAATATTTTAAACCTGATTTTAAGCTAATCCGATCTGTGATTAAAATAGCGACTCCCGGTATTTTCCAGTTTGTTATTGCTTCCTGCAGCTGGATTATCCTTGCACAATTAGTGGCTACTACCGGGGGTGAAAATGCTTCTGCAGGATATCAGACAGCTTTGAGATTGATGATGTTCTTTATGCTTCCTGCATGGGGATTAAGTAATGCTGCTTCTACTTTAGTAGGACAGAATATGGGTGCCAATGAAATGCTTCGTGCCGAACAGTCTGTCATGAAAACGGTGAAATATAATGTGATCTTTATGTTGGCTGTAAGTTTAATTTTCTTCATTCTGGGAGATGTTCTGGTGAGTTTCTTCACTCAGGAGGAAATGATAAAAACTTTTGCCAGAAATGCATTACATATTATGAGTGTTGGGTTTATTTTTTATGGAATAGGAATGGTAATGATCAATGCTTTCAATGGAGCCGGGGATACCTGGACTCCGACGTGGGTTAATTTTTTTGGATTCTGGCTGTTTCAGATCCCTTTAGCCTATATCCTTTCCAAGTATCTGGATATGGGGCCGAAAGGAGTATTTATTTCTATTCCGGTTGCAGAAACATTGATTACCATTATTGCTTTTATTTTATTTAAAAAAGGAAAGTGGAAAACCATTAAGGTTTAGATTTATAAAAATTTAACATCTTGAGGTATTGAGTTTTATGGCTTATTTTTTTAATTTCGTACTTCATCAAAATACATTATTATGGGAAAAGGAGATAAAAAAACGAGAAGAGGAAAAATAAATTCCGGGAGCTATGGTAAAACAAGACCTAAAAAGTCTTCAAAATCGGTTGTGATATCAGAAAAACCTGAAGTAGCAGAGAAAGCCCCGAAAGCAAAGAAAACAAAAAAAGCCGAAGATTAATCTTCGGCCTTTTTGATAAGTGTATTTGAATTAAATTATTTTCCGCCTAAAATGTTTCCAAGGATATTTCCTAAGCCTCCTCCTTGCTGCTGCTGTCCGCCACCACCAAGAACGCTTCCTAAAATATCATTTAAAGGATTTCCTGAAGATTGCTGTTGTCCGCCTCCCAAAACACTTCCTAAGATATCGTTCAATGGATTGGATTGCTGAGCCTGAGCCTGATTGGAAGCGCTTCCCAGAATTCCGCCCAATAAGTCGCCTAATCCTCCAGCGCCAACATTATTTTGTTGCTTTTCTTTACCTATATATCCCATAATTACCGGAGCAAGCATGGCTAAGATAGGTCCGATTTTGTCAATTGAAATCCCCGTATTCTGTGAAAGTTGATTTTCAACGGTATTTTTTTGACCGCCAAAAATATGATCAAGGATAGAACCTCCCTCACTCTGTCTTGATTCTACCTGAGTAGCATCATCCAAAATACTTCCGTCATGGTCTTTATCTAGTGCATTATTTAAAGCTTCAGCTTCCTGTGCGTCTTGAGACTTGTTTCTAAGGTAAGAAATGATCAAAGGTGCTGCAACCGCTAATAAGGCAATAACCTGATTTCTGCTGATTCCGAATTTGTTTTCAGCTTGTTCTGCAACCTGGTTGCTTGTATTCCCTGTAAGGAGATCGATTAAACTCATAGTTTGTGTTTATTAAATTGTTAAGTGAACCAAATTTATCAAAAAATATTCCTTAACAATTTTTTTAATCTATAAAATATTGTTAAAGTATGTGGGTTTCTATAAGTTGTTGGTTTTCAATATTAATTTTTTAATATCGGAACATTGGAGCATGCCTCCCCAAACATCAAAGATTTTACAAGTGGTTTTAACTGTTCCACCAGTTCTATGTAAGCATTTTCAGGGATTTCTTTATCGGAACACCCTTTCACCAGTACTCTTTTACCTCGGAATTCTTCAAAATCATGAGTCTGAATAGCATTATGCATCAGTATGACCTCCAGATCCTCACGGTCTCCGAAAACTATTTTTTTGGCAACATCCGTAAGTTTAGCGGTAATTAAAAAGTAAGCCCAAAGCGGAACAATAGCATCTGCAGAATTATAAATATAAATGTAAGCATCTCTATATTCTTCCACATCAATTACAGACACTTTTTCACGGAAGTCTTTTTCTTTAAGGATCATTTCCATAAAAAGGAAATCCTTAAGGTCAATCCCTTTTCTTACGCCTTTTGGAACAAGATCGGTAAGATCAAAATTGATTAAACCGCTCTCGGCCACTTTATTCCGGATTTCAAATTCTTCTGACATTTTTTATCATTATCTTTGAACAAATTTACAAATTAAGATTCAACAATATCGTAATTTGTTCTCTATCCTTATTATAGAAATGAAATATTACATTATTGCAGGAGAAGCATCCGGAGATTTGCACGGAAGCAATTTAATGAAAGCTTTAAAGGAAAAAGATCCACAGGCGGAATTCAGGTTTTGGGGTGGTGATTTGATGGAAAAGCAAGGCGGGGTTTTAGTAAAGCATTATCGTGATCTGGCGTTTATGGGTTTCCTGGAAGTAGCAATGAATCTGAGAACCATACTGAATAATATTAAATTCTGTAAAGATGATATCAAAAATCACCATCCTGATGTTTTGATTTTGGTTGATTATCCCGGATTTAATCTAAGAATCGCAAAATTTGCAAAAGAGCTGGGAATAAAAGTGGTCTATTATATTTCGCCGCAACTGTGGGCATGGAAAGAGGGACGAGTAGAGATTATTAAAAAATATGTTGATGAGATGATGGTGATCCTTCCTTTTGAGGAAGATTTTTATAAAAAGCATGGGGTGCATTCACATTTTGTGGGACATCCGTTGCTCGATGCTATTTCAAGCCTTCAGGAAATTGATAAGTATACTTTTAAGAAGGAGCATGGTTTAAATGAAAAAGAAATTATTGCACTTTTACCGGGATCCAGGAAACAGGAAGTAGAAAAAATGCTTGAAATGATGCTTTCTGTGAGACCTCATTTTACCAGTTATCAATTTGTTATTGCAGGAGCGCCAAGTCTTCCTAAAGAATTCTATCAGAAATATGTAGATGATAATGTTCATTTTGTTTCGAATAAAACCTACGATCTGCTGAGATGTTCCAAAGCTGCTTTGGTAACCTCCGGAACGGCTACCTTGGAAACGGCCTTATTAAATGTTCCGGAAGTCGTATGTTACCGCGGGAGTAAAATCTCATATGCGATTGCCAAAAGATTGGTAAAAAATATCAAATATATTTCTTTGGTCAATCTTATTATGGATAGAGAGGTAGTGAAAGAATTGATTCAGAATGATTTGAATACCAGAAACCTTGTTGCAGAATTACAGGCGATTTTAGAGGGCGACAAAAGAAAACAGGTTTTGAAAGATTATGAGCTATTGAGAGAAAAGCTGGGCGGAAAAGGGGCCAGTGAAAAAGCAGCTGAGGTTATTCTGAAAGTCTGATCTTTTATACTTTTATTATTTAATTCAAATTGATGGTAATGGCAAATGGTTTAAAAAAAGTTGTTTTAGTAATTGCATTAACATTTTTTTTCGCAGAAAATTTTGCCCAGAAGAATAACGATCGGGAAAAGGTTCATATCTTCTATTACGGATGGTATGGAAATCCGGAAACAGATCATCATTATTATCACTGGAATCATGATATTTTGCCTCACTGGAGCGACCCGAAATGGAATAACCTTGGAAACTATAAAGGAGGTAATGATATTGGGGCTAATTTTTATCCTGCCCTGGGAAATTATAGCTCCAATGATCCTGAGGTTATTGAAAAACACATGAAAATGATCAAGAAATCTGGTGCCGGAGTTGTTGTGATAAGCTGGTTAGGTAAAGATTCTTATACGGATAAAAGTACAATGAAATATCTGGATATTGCAGATCGTTTCAACTTAAAAATTGCTTTCCACATTGAGCCATTTTATAAAACAATCTCTGAACTCAGAGATCAGCTTTCTTATCTGGTGAAAACCTATTCTTCTCATCATGCTTTTTATAAAAAAGACGGAAAGCCATTATATTATGTTTATGACAGTTACAAGATTTCTCCGCAGGAATGGACAAGACTGCTTTCAAAAAATGGAGAAAATACAGTAAGAAATACAGAACTGGATGCGCTTTATATAGGTTTGTGGGTGGAGAAAGAAGATACACGTTTTTTTGAGACTTCAGGTTTTGACGGATTTTATACCTATTTTGCAAGTGACGGTTTTGTTTTCGGAAGTACAACCTCCAACTGGAACTATCTTTCTCAGTATTCAAAAGACCACCATCTTATTTTCATTCCTTGTGTGGGTCCGGGATATTCGGATACAAGGATAAGGCCTTGGAATGAAGCCAATTTCAAAAGCAGAGATAATGGTGGGTATTATAAGAAAATGTTTGACGCCGCCATTAATGTGAATCCTGATTTTATCGGAATTACATCTTTTAATGAGTGGCATGAAGGAACTCAGATAGAACCTGCTATTCCTAAAGAAATAGAAGGTTTCAGATATGAGGATTATGGGAAAGATCCCTGGATGTATATTAAAATGACTAAAAAGTTAACGGACAAATTTTTACAAAGAAAGTAATCTAAAATCAAAACACAATACTTTGAAAGTTCTTGAATTCATCCCGGAAGTTTAATCTTATTGCCGTTTTTATAGAATAAATTCACGCTTTACTTTTCTCTTTTTAGTGACGTAAAAGCTCTGGTTTAATAATTACAGAATCATTTGGGGATCAATAAATTTATTATTTTGATCCTTAAATTATGGTAATTGAGTAAACAGCCTCTTCTCGTTCTTGTCATTTGCTTTATCCTTGGGATCTGTTTTCAGGATAGATTAATTTTACCCGAAACTTCAGTTTATATCATTGCCGGAATTGGTATGTTGATATTGATTCCCATCTTCTTTCAATCCTATTTTTTATATAAAATAAGACCGTTTTTATTAGGATGTCTTTTTTTCGGGGCGGGAATTGTTTTGCATGGTTTTAATACTGCAAAGACCATTAAGGGTATGGCTGCGTCAAATCCAAATGTGATTTTCAAAATCTCCAAAAAATTAAACTCTACCAGGAAATATAAAAAGTATGAAGCTGTTATTCAGTTGGAAAAAGAATATTTTAATTCTATTGTATATCTTCCTCAACATTATAAAGAACTTGATTTTAATAATTACTACAAGGCAAAAGTTTATCTTACCCGGTTAAAATCAGCATCCTATGATTTTCAGTTTGATTATGCAAAATACCTGAAAAGAAAAGGGATCTATTATCAAGCTTATATATCCGATGAAGTTTCTTCTGTAAAAAGAAATGATATGACATTCGGTGAGAAAGTTTCCCAAGAAAGACTTAAAGTTTTGCAAAGTATTGATAGGATGAAAATGTCTATAAAAAGCAAAGCGTTTTTAAAAGGAATAATTTTGGCCGACAGAACTGAAATCGATCAGGATACGGTAAAGGATTTTAGCAGATCGGGATTAGTTCATTTTTTAGCCATTTCAGGAACCCATATTGTCGTTATTTTCGGGATTTTTTATTTTGTTTTTGTACAACTACTTCCTTTACAATTCAGGAAATCTGCAATTATCCTGAGTTTGACTTTTATCTGGCTGTTTGCGGGATTTATTGGGTTTGGAAATTCTGTTTTACGCTCCTGTATTATGCTGAGCACGTATTTTATTTATATTTTGCTTCAAAGAAAACCCGATTTGTTGCATTCATTGGCGCTATCGGCAGTTATCATATTAATTTCAGATACTAACCAGGTTTTTGATATTGGCTTTCAGTTAAGCTTTGTAGCTGTTCTTGGGATTTTTTGGTTGAATCAGCCTCTTTTGAAGTATTTTCCGAAACAGGATACTTATTTTAAAAGATTAATTTTTAATACAGTTTCCATCTCTCTTTCTGCACAACTTGCCACACTTCCATTGGTCTTATTGTATTTTCATCAGTTTTCATTCATCTCCATTGTGGCTAATTTCTTTATTGTGCCTTTTTCTGAAATAATTATAGTGCTCTCGTTTATCATGACGGCTTTCATTGCGATGGGAATTAATATTCCTGCTGTTAGTATGCTCTATGATATAGTTATTAAGGGACTGTTGGAGATTATACACTGGTTTGCGGATTTTGAAATGCTCTTCTTTGATGACATTTCAATGAATTGGGTTGAGGTAATGATATTATTGGGAATTGTATATTTACTGAGATTTGTAGTTGTCAGGTTTGATTTTAGAAACTCGATGAGATTGATTATGGCTGTTTTGTTTTTTTTCATAGCAAGACTTACTTTCAATATTATTGAGTATCAAAAAACAGAAGTTCTGGTATTGGATTTTTATAAAAATAAAATCTTATTAATAAAGAATGGAAACTCTGCTTGCTTTTGGATAAAGGATCCTTCGGAGAAAGATAAAGTTGTCCAATATATCGTTAAACCTTATATGGCATCCAGAAGGATACATGCTGGTGAAATAAAATTTTTTCCGGAACATGCGCAAAAAGTGATTTATCTTGGCAAAATTTATAAGATAAATTGATTATTAACAAATCTTCTTTTTCCTTTATCTATAATAGTTTGTAATCTTATTTAGAAAGATTACAAACTGGCTAATTGTGAGATTTCTCACTTTTTGATATTGTTAACATTTCTTAATTTTGTGGAAATTCAAATTTAAACTTATATGGCAGGTTTAACGAGTTCTACGATAGGTAGAAAATATGCTATGGCATTGTCAGCTATGTTTTTGCTGATCTTTCTTATACTGCATTTGACGACAAACTTATTATCTGTATTGCCGAACCGTGATATTTTTAATACGGCATCCGATTTTATGGGGTATAATCCGTTTGTGCAGTTCCTGATGCAACCTGTTCTTGGGTTTGCAGTGATTTTCCACTTTGTGATGGGATTCGTGTTGGAGATTAAGAATAACAAAGCGCGTCCTGTAAAGTACGCATCAAACAACGCTTCTGCGAATTCTACATGGATGTCCAGAAATATGATTATTTCCGGTGCGGTTGTTTTAGCTTTCTTAGGACTTCACTTATATGATTTCTGGTTACATGAAATGAATTACAAATATGTAGAAGGAATTGCTCCTGATGCAGAACGTTTCTGGCCGGAACTTCACGAAAAGTTTGCTGATATCTGGAGAGTGGTAATTTATGTGATCGCTTTTGTATTGTTAGGATTACACTTAGCTCATGGATTTCAGTCTTCGTTCCAGTCTGTTGGAGCAAGACATCCGAAATATACTCCGGTAATTAAAGCTATCGGGAAATGGTACTCAATCCTTATTCCTGCAGGGTTTATTTTTATCGCAATCTTTCATTTTGTAACTCAATAATATCAATATACTAGTATGAGTAAATTAGATTCAAAAATTCCAGCGGGTCCTTTAAAGGATAAATGGAAAAATCATAAAGACCATATGAACCTTGTTGCACCCAACAACAGAGATAAGATTGATATTATTGTTGTAGGTACAGGTTTGGCAGGTGGTTCTGCAGCAGCTACTTTGGCTGAGCAGGGGTATAATGTGAAAGCATTCTGCTACCAGGATTCTCCAAGAAGAGCTCACTCGATTGCAGCTCAGGGAGGTATCAACGCTGCTAAGAATTACCAGGGAGATGGTGACTCAACCTATAGATTATTCTATGATACGATCAAGGGTGGTGACTATAGAGCAAGAGAAGCTAATGTTTACAGATTAGCAGAAGTTTCCGCAAATATTATCGATCAGTGTGTTTCTCAAGGGGTTCCTTTCGGAAGAGATTACGGAGGCCAATTAGATAACCGTTCATTCGGTGGGGTTCAGGTAAAAAGAACTTTCTACGCAAAAGGACAAACAGGACAGCAATTATTACTGGGTGCATATTCTGCCATGAGCCGTCAGATCGGTAAAGGTAGAATAAAAATGTACAACCGTCATGAAATGATGGATCTTGTTATTGTTGACGGGAAAGCAAGAGGTATCATCGCAAGAAACCTTGTAACAGGTGAGATCGAAAGACATTCAGCTCACGCTGTTGTTATTGCTTCAGGAGGTTACGGAAACGTATACTTCCTTTCTACCAACGCAATGGGTTCAAACGTTTCTGCTGCTTGGAAAATCCATAAAAAAGGAGCGTATTTCGCAAACCCTTGCTACGTACAGATTCACCCGACTTGTATTCCGGTTCACGGAACACAGCAGTCTAAACTGACTTTGATGTCTGAATCATTAAGAAACTCAGGAAGAATCTGGGTTCCTAAGAAAATTGAAGATGCAGTAGCGATCAGGGAAGGTAAATTAAGACCGGAAAATATTAAAGAAGAAGATAGAGATTACTATTTGGAAAGAAGATATCCTGCTTTCGGAAACTTAGTGCCTAGAGACGTTGCGTCAAGAGCTGCTAAAGAAAGATGTGATGCAGGTTTCGGAATTGAAAATAACGATACCCAGGAAGGGGTTTACCTTGATTTCTCAACAGAGATCATAAAAAAAGGTAAAGAAGCTGCGATCGAAAAACATATTCATAACCCAAGTGAGCAACAGATCTATGACTTAGGTAAAAAATGGGTTGAAGAGAAATATGGTAACTTGTTCGTGATGTACGAAAAAATTACCGCTGATGATCCTTACAAAACACCAATGAAAATCTATCCTGCGGTTCACTATACCATGGGGGGTGTTTGGGTTGATTATAATCTTCAGTCTACTATTCCTGGATGTTTCGTAATCGGTGAAGCTAACTTCTCTGACCACGGAGCAAACAGATTGGGCGCTTCAGCATTGATGCAAGGGCTTGCGGACGGATATTTCGTGCTTCCTTATACAATTGCAGATTATCTTTCTGCAGATATCAGAACAGGAGCGATTCCTACAAACTCGGCAGCTTTTGATGAAGCTGAAAAAGAAATAAAAGAAAAAGTTGATTTCTTCTTAAATAATAAAGGAACCCATTCAGTAGACCATTTCCATAAGAGATTAGGACACATTATGTGGAATAAAGTAGGAATGGGAAGAACTCCTGAAGGATTAAGAGAAGCAATCAAAGAAATCGAAGAAGTAAGAAACGATTTCTGGAAAAACGTAAAAGTTCCTGGCGAAGGAGAAGGCATGAATACTGAGCTTGAAAAAGCATTCAGAGTGGCAGACTTCCTTGAATTGGGACAATTAATGGCTATCGATGCACTTCATAGAAATGAGTCTTGCGGAGGACATTTCCGTGAGGATCACTCAACTCCGGATGGAGAAGCGGAAAGAGATGACGTAAATTATAAATACGTCGGGGCTTGGGAATATCAGGGAAGCGATATCAACGCGGAAGTGTTGCATAAAGAAGACCTGATCTATGAGAACATCGAGGTTAAAACTAGAAGTTACAAATAATCTCCAACCTATAAATATATAATTATGAGTGCAAAAAAAGGCTTACATCTTACGCTGAAAATTTGGAGACAAAAAAATAATAAATCTAAAGGTCAGTTTGAGACCTACAAAATATCAGATGTTTCTACAGATTCTTCATTTCTGGAAATGTTGGACATTTTGAACGAAAACTTAATTAACGAAGGAAAAGAACCGATAGCTTTCGACCATGACTGTCGCGAAGGGATCTGTGGAATGTGTTCCCTTTACATTAATGGTAGAGCGCACGGTCCGGATACAGGAATCACTACTTGCCAGTTACACATGAGAATGTTCAAAGACGGTGAAACTATCGTTATTGAACCTTGGAGAAGTGCTGCTTTCCCTGTTATTAAAGACTTAATGGTAGACAGAAGTGCATTCGACAGAGTAATGGCTGCAGGTGGTTTTATTTCAGTGAACACTTCAGGGAATACTTTGGACGCTAATGCCATTCCAGTACCTAAAGAAGATGCCGATAAAGCAATGGATGCTGCTGCATGTATCGGCTGCGGAGCTTGTGTGGCTACTTGTAAGAACGGATCTGCCATGCTATTTGTGGGAGCTAAGGTTTCTCAGTTTGCATTACTTCCTCAAGGAAGAGTGGAGGCAAAACGTAGAGTTCTTAATATGGTGAAGGCTATGGATGAAGAAGGATTCGGAAACTGTTCAAACACAGGTGCTTGTGAAGTGGAATGTCCTAAAGGGATTTCCCTTGAAAATATTGCCAGAATGAACAGAGAATATATGGCAGCTTTTGTTGACAGAGGATAGAATTGACTTTACATACAGAAAAAAATCGTCTCCATAACGGATGGCGATTTTTTTAGTTAAATCTTTCATAAAAAATACTTTTAAATTGTGTCGGGTATCCCGAAAAACTTATTTTTGTTCAATTATACAATTCAAAAATGAAAAAATATCTTTTATTGTTTATCATTGCAATCTTTGCAATGTCTTGCTCTAAAAAAGTTGAAGTTAAAGGAAAAGTCACAGGCGGATCTCCATTAGAAAGAATCGAATTTATTGAAGCTTCAGGGGTGGCAACACTTCCACTGGCTAATATCGGTTTAAAAAATGACGGTACTTTTTCAGGAACTTTCGAGGCTCCTAAAAATGGGATGTATGTGATTTCTTATGGTGGAAAACAAAACCTGATTTATCTGAAAGGTGGACAAACCCTTAATATTTCAGGAAACGGAGCAACGTTCCCAATGGAATATGTCATCACAGGAGATGCTAAAAAGAATAATGATTTCTTTACGGCAACTCAAAAATATCTTACCAACTATGCTCAGACAGTGAATATGAATGAGCTTATGATGAAAGATGAAAATACCTTTATCAAAGGAGTTCAGAAAGTAGGAGCTGACATCAATAAAAACATTGATGAAAACGTAAAGAAATTCAATCCGGATAAGGAAATTATCAACTGGAAAAAGAATGATGTGTCCAGTACATTGCTATCTATCATGACTCAGTATCAATTGAGACAACAGCAAATGTCCGGAAACCCGTCATACAAATCTTCTAAAGTATTCACAGATTATGAGAATAAACTTCAGGAGAATAAAGAGCAGATGGTGAAAGAAAACCCTGTTTACAGACAATACCTTCTTACCAAAATGAGTCCTGACTTCCAGAAATATGCGGAAGGGAAAAGCAAAGGAAAAACAGATATTACGACTTCAGAATTATTCACTGAATATTTGAAATCTAAAAAAGACCTTTCCCAAACAGCAAAAGATTATCTTTTAGCATTTGTAATGGCTCAGTCGGATATTCACCCGACAACTCCGGAGAAGACAGTAGAAAAAATCAAGAAGATTATTGATGAAGACATCAAAGATGCTACGATTAAAAGCGATCTGAAAAAAATTCAGTTTGCGATCAACGGATTTAAAGTTGGTGAACCTGCTCCGGAAGCTTCCCTGGTAAAGCAGGATGATAAAGCTTACAAGCTTTCAGAAAACAAAGGGAAACCATATATGATTGCATTCTATGCATCATGGAACCCTTACATCGGAGAAGCTACAGTTCCTGTATTGAAAGAAGTGGTTAACTTCTATAAATCAAAAATGAATTTTGTATTCGTTAACGTTGATGATACAAAAGAACAGTTTGTAAAAACAAGTAACTCATTATTAAAAGGAATTACGGGAGCAAATGTTTATGGTAACGGAGGTTTGGATTCTGATATTGCCAAAAAATATGGGGTATATGGATTTAAATTACCTTGCTTTATCGTTGTAGATAAAGACGGTAAAATTGCAAGTAAGCCTTTCTTTAACCTGGGAGATCCTGAATTGGTTACAGTACTGGATAAACAAACCGGGCTTTCTGCTCCGAAAGTTGATCCAAGGGTACAATTACAACCTGGAATGAGCATAGATCCATCGGCAACACAAACGGCTCCGCCGCCACCGCCACCAGCTCAAACTCCGGCTCAGACAAAGTAATAAACTTTAACATAAATAAAGCCCTATCTTCGGATAAGGCTTTTTTATTGTATTTTTGCAGATTGAAATCGATAGGTTTCAATCAACTATATAGAAAAATAGAAATTGCTGAATGAAACCAGGGTTACATTCAACCGTATTAACAATAGAAATTTCTGAATGAAAAAGAAGAAAAACATTATTCTTGAAAATATAAAACTTTTAACTGCA
The DNA here is from genome assembly GCF_003634775.1 of Chryseobacterium defluvii. Classification (GTDB taxonomy): domain Bacteria; phylum Bacteroidota; class Bacteroidia; order Flavobacteriales; family Weeksellaceae; genus Chryseobacterium; species Chryseobacterium defluvii. Next base: position 129,354 of record NZ_RBXB01000001.1, read on the forward strand.
GGGGCTAAAGGAGTAGCCATTGGAAAAACGGAGGAAGGAAAAACAGTTTTAGTTTCAGGAGCCATTCCCGGCGATGTGGTGAATGCAAGAGTAAAAAAATCTAAGTCCAAATATTATGAAGCCGAAGCACTGGAGGTGTTGGAGGAGTCTCCCTTCAGAGTAGAACCGAGATGTATTCATTTCGGAGCTTGCGGCGGGTGCAAATGGCAGAATATGAGTTATGAAAAGCAACTGGATTTTAAGCAGGAAGAAGTGTATAATAATATAAAGAGGATCGGGGGTCTGGATGACTTTGAAACCCTTCCTATTTTAGGATCCGAAGAAGAATATTTCTACAGAAATAAAATGGAATTTTCTTTTTCCAATGCACGTTGGTTAACCGTTGCGGAAGTGAATTCCCAAGATGATATCAATGATAAGAATGCTTTAGGATTCCATATTCCGGGAATGTGGAGCAAGATTCTTGATCTTAAAGAATGCTTCCTTCAGGAAGATCCGTCAAACGCCATAAGATTGGCTGTAAAAGTATATGCAGACGAGAACGGGCTGGATTTTTTTGATGTGAAAAATCAGGAAGGATTCCTGAGAACTTTAATGATGAGACAGAACTCTAAAGGAGAGTGGATGGTTTTATTCCAGCTTTACAGAGAAGAAGAGGAGAACAGAGAGAAGCTTTTTAAATTTTTACTGGAAAAGTTTCCACAGATCAAAACATTAGTATACGCGATCAATCCAAAACCGAATGATTCCATTTATGATCTGGATATCAACATATACGCAGGAGAAGGTTTTTTAATGGAGGAAATGGATGGGCTGAAGTTTAAAATCGGGCCCAAATCTTTCTTCCAGACCAATTACAAGCAAGCGTTGGAGCTTTATAGGAAAACCTTGGAATTTGCAGACCTGAAAGGGGATGAAGTGGTGTACGATTTATATACAGGAACCGGAACCATTGCACAATATGTCGCAAGAAAAGCAAAGCAGGTAATAGGAATAGAATCTGTTCAGGAAGCCATTGATGCAGCTATTGAGCATGCTGAACTGAATGGACTTGATAATTGTACCTTCTACTGTGGGGATATGAAAGATATCTTCAATGATGAGTTCTTACAAAACCATCCAAAAGCTGATGTATTGATTACTGATCCGCCAAGAGACGGAATGCATCAGAAAGTGGTAGAACAGATATTGAAACTATCTCCTGAAAAAATAGTGTATGTAAGTTGTAATTCCGCTACTCAGGCTAGAGATCTGGCTTTAATGAAAGAGCATTACACCCTTGTGAAAATTTTACCGGTAGACATGTTCCCGCAAACCCATCACGTGGAAAATATTGCATTATTGCTTAAAAAATAAATTTACCTAAATTTGAGTATCAAATCTTATTATGAAATATTATAAGTTTCTCATATTCCTGAGCTTCCTCGGACTGCTTTGTTCTTGTGGCGGAGATGACGATATTTGTGAAAGTGGAGAAGGAACCCCCAGAATGATGGTGATGTTTAAAAATGCAGATAATAAAGCTATAACATTGGATTCTTTACAGGTATTTGTAGACTATGGTTCCGGGAAAGTAGATTTAGGCTGGAAAACAAAGGTGGAATCTACTTTGATTCCTTTGCGTGTTGATGATTCTCCATATACAGAAGTATATTTTAAGACTAAAAACAAAGGATCAGAATCGAAAGTTAAAATCGGCTACACCACAAAATCATCTTATGTTTCTCCCGGCTGCGGTATCAAAAAAACGTACGAAGCATTAACTTCGGAATTGCTAATATCAAATCCGGTTCTGGGATTGGAATTGGGACAAAATTTTATACAGAATGAAGACAAGACTAATCTTTACCTTCTTTTTTAGTGTATGGATTACCCTGAGTTTTGCTCAGGATAATAAAAAAGCTGAAAAAGCAAAATGGAAGTATGAGCCCAATTTCATGATAGGTTTTGATGCACTCAATACAGGGGTTTCCTTTTTCTCAGACAGAAAGTTGTATCAGGGATTTGTATCATCCAGAATCAAAGGAAATACGCATGGGATTATTGAAGCCGGTTTTGAAAAAAATATTTATCAGAAAAATGGCTATGATGCCAAAGTAAATGGGCCTTTCGTAAAGTTGGGGGCTTTTTACATGCTCGCGGAAGATGCAGAGAATGAGTTTAATGGCTTCTACGCAGGAGGTAAATTGGCCGGCTCTTTTTATAATCAGGAATATATGTCAGTTCCGGTACGTGGGTTTGGCGGTAGCAATTCTTCTGTATCTTTTCCTTCTTCTTCACAATCGTCCTATTGGATTGAAGGGACTATAGGAGGTAGAGTACAATTGTTTGAATCGAATTTTTATATTGATATCAATCTTCAGCCAAAATATTTAATCTATACCACCAAGCAGGAAGATATTCAGCCGATGATTGTTCCCGGATTTGGAAGGAGTTCATCTAAATTCAATATGGGGTTTGCATGGAATATAGCGTATAAATTTTAAATAGAATTACATAAACTATTGATAAATCACGTCAATGAGAAATCCTTAAGTAATTTACTTGAGGATTTTTATTTTGATATAACTTTTGAAAGATCTGAATGATTTTAATAAGTAATTGAGTGTATGATTACTTATTTAGTATAAAATAATTATCTTTGGAAAATTATATAATAAAAAGTTATGAAGAAAATTTTTACTTCTTTCTTTATTCTTTCTTTATTAGGAACAGCGAATGCACAATGGAGCCAGACTGCTTTTAAGGGAGAAAAAATAAAAGAAGGTTCAGAAATTAGAAATTATTACACCCTGGATCTTTCTATGTTAAGATCCCAGTTAGCCAATGCCTCTGAAATGGGGAACAATGCAAAGCCGGTAGAAGTTTCTATCCCTACATTAGGTGGAAAGGTAGAAAAATTTGCAGTATATAGTTTTCCCGTTGTTGTAAAAGAACTGGCAGACAAATATCAACTGGGCTCTTATGTTGGAGTGGGGATTGATGATCCAACCAAGTATATAAGATTTTCAACGTCTCCAAATGATTTTCAGTCCATGATTATTAAAGATGGAGTATATCAGTTTATTGACCCTGCGGATAATTCCAAAACAGTTTACAGTGTTCATCCTAAAACATTAAAAACAGGTTCTCAGGGGTTTGTATGTACTATGGATGAAGATATCTTATCAAAAGAACAAATTGCTAAGCTATTTAATTCCAATAAATCTAAAGCCTTCACCAATAACCCTACGGATTTCTCAAAAGCTTCTGACAAGAAATACAGAACAATGAGATTAGCCTTGTCTGCTACTGGTGAATATACAACCTATTTCGGTGGAACAATTGCAGGAGCGTTAGCGGGTATGAATAATACGATGACCAGAGTAAATGGAGTTTTTGAAAAAGATTTTGCTTTACATCTCAATATTCAAAACTTTAATAATATCATTTATACTAACGCAGCAACAGATCCTTATACAGGTAACCTTAACTTACAATTGCAGCAAACACTTACTGCAAATGTTGGAAATGATAATTATGATATCGGACACGTGTTTAATGCTGCAGGAGGAAATGGTAATGCAGGATGTATTGGTTGTGTCTGCGTGAACCCTGCCACCAATACTTCATTGCAAAAAGGTTCTGCTTTTACTCAGCATACAACTCCACAAGGTGACATCTTTGATATTGATTATGTAGCTCATGAGATGGGGCACCAATTAGGAGCTAATCATACCTTCTCCCATGCTTTAGAAGGAGCCGGTGTAAATATGGAGCCGGGATCAGGATCTACTATTATGGGATATGCCGGTATTACCAATGCGAATGTTCAGCTTAATTCCGATGCTTATTTCCATGTAGTAAGTATTCTTCAGGTACAAAATAACCTGACAAACAAAACATGTGATGTAGAAACAGTGGTTGCTAATAATCCTCCGGTAATCAGTGCAATGGCAGATTATATGATTCCTAAAGGAACAGCATTCGTACTTACGGGAAATGCAACAGATCCGGAAGGTAATCCAATGACCTACACCTGGGAACAATTTGATAACGCACAGGTAACGGTTCCTGCTATTAACGGGAATAACACTACCGGTCCATTATTCAGATCTATACTTCCTACCGCTTCGCCTACAAGATACTTTCCGAAACTGGCAACAGTAATAGCCGGAAATTTATCTTCAACTGCAGATTGGGAAGCTGTTCCCCTTAAATCGAGAGCAACAGATTTCGTACTTACGGTAAGAGACAACCATCCGAATGTGTTTCAGCAACAAACCAATTCTGCATTGCAGCATATTGATGTGGGCAACGAGGGACCATTCAAGGTAACCTCCACAACCGTTTATAACAATATGCCGGGAGCAATTACCTGGGATGTGGTCGGAACAAACGGAGGCTCTTATAATACACCAAATGTTAAGATAGATTACACTACCGATAATGGACTTAACTGGACTGTTATTACTCCGTCTACTGCTAATGACGGAGCAGAACCGTATTCATTTTCTTCGCTTTCTGCAGGAACGAATGTTAAGATCAGAGTAAGCGCTATCGGAAATGTATTCTATGCTATCGGAAGTGCAACGGTTTCTGCAACTCCAGGAGCCTGTTCTTCAGCAGCGCCTACAGGAGTAGTGGTTACAGGGATTACCATGACTTCTATGAATGTAACATGGACTGCTCTTCAGGGAGCAACGTATTCCCTAAGATATAGAAAAGTAGGATCCGCTACATGGACTACAGTAGCTGTGCCAACAAATTCTTATCAGGTTACAGGTTTAGAAGAAGGAACCCAATATGAGGTGCAGGTAGCCAATGTTTGTGCAGCTACCGTAGGAACTTATTCGGCTTCAACGAACTTTAATACGTTACCTTATGCATTCTGTACAAATAGTGCGGGCAGTGCAGCAGATGAATATATTTCAGATGTTACGGTAACACCATCCGGATCAGCTGCCATTTCAAATCCTAGTGGGGCATCAACCTATACAAACTATACTACTGATTTATCTAAATTGATTACTCTTACACAGGGAACTTCAAATAATAATATCAGTATTGCAAAAGCTTGGACAGCCCAACAATATGCAGAAGGAGTTACAGCTTGGATAGATTTTAACAGAGATGGAAACTTCTCAGATACGGAAATCATTTTTACAAGTTCTCCAAGTGTTACCACACCGGTTTCGGGAACATTCTCAGTTCCTGCAACAGCCTATGCGGGGGGTAAAAATGTGATTATGAGAGTAATGTTGGTATATGCTGGTCAGCCTGGAAATGGCTGCGAAGCTTATGCATATGGGGAGATTGAAGATTATCCGGTGCTTATACAACAAGTATTGGGAACTGAAGATACGATCAAAAATAATGATGGCATCCAAATCTATCCTAACCCGGCAACTGATGTCTTAAACGTTACTAAAGTTTCTGACAAAGCTTCTTATAAAATCTATGCTACTACAGGACAATTGGTAGGAAGCGGAAATATAAGCGGCGGGAAGATCAATGTTTCTGCACTATTGAAAGGCGGATACGTTATCACCATCGAAGAAAAAGGAAAAGATTTATTCAAATCGAAATTTATCAAAAAATAGAATAATAGACTTTTGATTATATAAAACCTCAGGCTTTTGTCTGAGGTTTTTTTATCCTTTAATCATACAAAGAAGTATTGTGGAGTTTCTATAAAAAAAATACTTGTAGCTATAATTTACTAATAAAAAATGATTAGCTTTGTATGATTAATATAATATTGAGAAAGTTATGAAGAAAATTTTTACTTCTTTCTTTTTCCTCTGTCTGTTTGTGGTTACCAGTGCACAATGGAAACCAGCAGCATTCTATGGGGAAAAACTCAGGGCAAGATCGGATATTAAGAACTATTTTGCACTGGATATTTCCGAATTAAGGTCTCAGTTGACAGGAGCACAGGAAATGGGGAAAAACGCAAAACCCGTTACGATTTCCTTGCCGACTTTAGACGGAAAAATGGAAAGATTTGCCGTATATAGCTTCCCGGTTGTGGTGAAAGCTTTGGCAGATCAATATCAATTAGGATCTTATGTAGGAGTGGGGATAGATGATCCCGGCAAATATTTAAGATTTAGTTTGGCTCCCGATGATTTTCAGTCGATGATCATCAAAAATGGCCAATATGAATTTATAGAGCCTGTGGATCAAGCCAAAACAGTTTATGGTGTGCACCCTAAAACGGATAAAAGTAATGAAGGCTTCTTATGCTCAACAAAAGAAGATCCGGCTTATCAAAAAGAATTGGAAAAGCTTTATCAGAATGGTAAGTCTTTTGCCAATCAGTCTAATAATTTTGCCAAAAATTCAGATAAGAAATATAGAACGATGAGACTGGCAATGTCTGTTACCGGGGAGTATACACAATACTTCGGAGGTGTAGCAGGTGCTTTGGCAGCTATCAACGCTACTCTTACAAGAGTAAACGGGGTTTTTGAAAAGGATTTTGCATTGCATTTGAATTTGCAGAATTATCCGGCGTTAATCTATACTGACCCGGCAACCGACCCTTATTCTCCTGCTGCCCAGATGAACAACTGGAATGTACAGCTTCAGCAGACCCTTACCGCAAACGTAGGAAATGCCAATTATGATATCGGGCATTTATTCGGTGCTTCAGGAGGTGGAGGTAATGCAGGTTGTATCGGTTGTGTTTGTGTTAATCCAACAAGTAGTACTTCACAGCAAAAAGGTTCAGGATATACTTCTCCTGCGGATGGTATTCCTCAGGGAGATAATTTTGATATAGACTATGTTGCTCACGAAATGGGGCACCAGTTAGGAGGTAACCATACATTCTCTCATGCCTTAGAAGGTTCTGGAGTAAATGTTGAGCCTGGTTCAGGTTCAACGATTATGGGATATGCAGGGATTACAGGTCCTAATACAGATGTACAGCCGCACTCTGACCCATACTTCCATAATGTAAGTATCAAACAGGTTCAGACTAACTTAATCAACAAGACGTGTGATATTGAGACTGCCATTACCAATAACCCACCAGTAATTGCTGCTTTACCTACTTATAATATTCCTAAAGGAACAGCATTTGTTCTTACGGCTTCAGTTACAGATCCGGAGAATGACCCAATGACATATACCTGGGAAGAGGTAGATAATGCTTCAGTTACTATCAATAAAAATAATTTGGGTACAACAACATCCGGAGCTTCATTCAGATCGTTTAACCCAACTACCAACCCAACAAGATATTTTCCTAAGTTTTCTTCAGTATTGGCAGGAGTATTAAACAATGCCAACAATACTTGGGAATCTGTATCTACCGTAGCAAGAACTTCAAAATTTGCGATAACGGTAAGAGATAATAATCCGGCTGCTAACCAACAGCAAACCCAATATGCTGAGCAGACTATTATTGTAGGAAATGATGGTCCTTTTACTGTCACTACAACTACAGCATATAATAACGGGCCTACAAACGTAACATGGAATGTGGCTAATACATCTGCTGCTCCATATAGTGTTGCTAATGTAAAAATTGATTTTTCTTCAGATAATGGAAATACATGGACCGTTCTTACGGCATCAACAGCTAATGACGGAAATGAAGATTTAAACTTCGGATCATTACCTGTTGGTACTAACATTAAGATCAAAGTAAGTGCTGTTGGAAACGTATTCTATGCTATCGGAAATGCTGTTATGGCAAGCTTAGCAGTTTGTACAAGTGCTCCGCCGGCAGGTGTGGCTGTTTCTGCCATCACACAAACACAGGCAACTGTTACCTGGAACTCGTCAGTGGGAGCTACCTATGTAATTCGTTATCGTCCGGTAGGAAGTGCAACATGGTTACAGACTACATCTGCAACAAACACTGTTGTATTGAGTCCATTAACCCAAGGTACAAAATATGAAGTTCAGGTAGCTAATGTATGTTCAGGGACTCAAGGGAACTTCTCACCTTCTGTAATATTCATCACTGCCTTACAACCTTATTGTCCGGTTACCTCTAATAACTCAAACGGACATATCACAAATGTAACAGTATCTCCTACGAATTCATATTCAATGAGTAATAACTCCGGAGCTAGTTTGTATACAGATTATGCAACTAATCCGGCTACATTAATTACCTTAGTAAGAAATACTGCCAATAATACAGTTTCCGTATCAAGGTTCATTCCTTCAAGTACATATGCTACTTCAATTTGGATTGACTTTAATGGAAATGGTGTTTTTGAAAACACGGCTACGGAAAGAGTAATGAACTTAGGTTACTCTAATACCACTCCGGTAACTGCTACATTTAATGTACCTGCTACTACAGCTACAAGTATTGTAAAAATGCGTGTGATCATGTCATATCTTACAATCAGTAATCCATGTTCCAATCTTACAGGATCTGGAGGTGGAGAAATTGAAGACTATGCTGTAGAGTTTGTTGATATGCAACCTTGTACAACGGCAGCACCTAGTAACATTAACGTAGCTAATATTACAGCTTCCACAGCGACGGTTTCTTGGATCGGAACTACTGGGGCGACTTATGTATTAAGATACAGACAGATTGGTTCTCCTACCTGGATTACAGTAAACCCTGCTACTAATCCATATGTAATCTCCGGTTTAACTGGTCAGACTCAGTATGAAGTACAGGTTTCTACCATTTGTGGAGGAACTCAGGGACCATTCTCAGCATCCACCAACTTTACCACTCCGGCTATAAGCTATTGTAATAGCGGTACTGCAACGGTAACGGATGGCTATATCAATAATATTACCATGACGGGTATCAATACCCCTATCATGAGTAATAACTCAGGTCCTAGTACTTATACGGATTATTCCAATGATCCTGCCAAGCTTATCACTTTAGGACGTAATACAACAGGAAATATACTTTCTGTAGGAAGAACAATCCTTTCCGGTACTTATTCTACGTATGCTTGGATCGACTTTAATGGAGACGGATTATTTAACAACAACCCGTCAACAACACCTGGAGGGGAAAGAATCATGAATTTAGGATATTCTTCCACTACTCCGGTAACCGCTAATTTTGCTGTTCCAGCTAATGCTTATATAGGAGCTAACAAGCTGAAAATGCGTGTTATTGTTTATTACTTAACACCTACTGATGCTTGTTCACCTCTTACAAGCAACGGAGAGGTAGAAGATTACCAGGTTAAATTTGTTGATATTCCTGCATGTACCACGGCCGCACCAACAGGTATTACCATGAGTAATATTGCTGCTACTACTGCTACTGTTTCATGGCTGGGAGCAACGGGGGCTACCTATTATGTAAGATGGAGAACAACCTCCCCTGTAGGAGCATGGATTACTTCACCTCTTGTTACGACAAACAGTTATAACATTACAGGTCTTACAGAACAAACGGCTTATGAAGTACAAGTATCTACCGTATGTGGTGGAACGCAGGGACCATGGTCAACATCTACACTGTTTACCACTACTCCTATCACTTATTGTCCTATGGTAGGTACAGGGACTAATGATCATATCTCGAATGTGACGATTACTCCTGTAAACCCGGGTATTCCTCCAATGAGTAATACTTCCGTACAGACAAATTATATCAGCTATACCACTCCGGCTACCCTTGTTACATTAGACATCGGTTCGAATGGAAATAAAATTTCTGTTGCCAAAGGCTGGACAGGTTCCACTTATAATGATGCGGTATCTGCCTGGATCGATTTCAACAGAAACGGAGTATTCGAAACTACTGAGCAAATATTGAACTCGGCAGCAAGTACTACATCTCCTGTAACCGCATTATTTAACGTGCCGACCACGGCTTATAACGGACCGCTTACCACAACCATGAGAGTGGTATTGAAGCGTACCAGTTCGCCGGTAATGTGTCAGAATGCTTTAAATGGTGAAGTAGAAGATTATGCAGTGAAATTAAGACCGTGTGCAAGCACGACTCCTAATGCCCCTACATTCAATACCATTACTCATAACTCAGCAATTGTAAACCTTACAGGAGCTGCGAACAACATTACGTATCTGGTACAATACAGAGTGGCAGGAACAACGGCCTGGACAGATGTGTATGCATCTACTCTTTTAGGAAATGTTCCGTTGACTTTAACAGGTTTAACACCTGCAACGACTTATGAAGTACAGGTTTCTGCGGTGTGTGGAAATACACCGGGTGCTCCTACAGCGATTAAGACGTTTACCACAAGATGTGATCCGACACCACCAAGTGTAACGATCAGTAATATAACAACCAACTCAGCTCAAATCACATGGACTCCGCTTGCAGCAAGTTCTACCTATGTGATGCGATACAGAGTGGTAGGAACAACCACATGGACAACGGTAAACTTACCGGCTCCACCAATAAATACCTATACGCTTGGCGGACTGTCTCCATATACAACTTATGAAGTTCAGATTGCTAATGTTTGTAACGGTGAAACGACGGTTAATCCATATTCGAATCCTAAGGTGTTTACTACGGAAAGAACATGTGAATTGCCACCTCCGGGATTAACGATTACTACCCTTACTCCGACAAGTGCGGTAGTGGTTTGGGATCCGTTCCCGGGAGCTACCTATATCCTAAGATATAGAAAAGTAGGTATTCCAAGCTGGACTACCATTGCAGTTCCTACCAATACCTATACTCTTACCAACTTAGTTGAGTTAACGAAATACGAAATGCAGGTAGCCAATGTTTGTAGCGGTACACCGGGTAACTTTACACCACCGTACTACTTCACAACACCTACGGTGATCTACTGCCAGATGTCCGGACAAAGTTCAGCCACTGACTATATTTCAAAAGTGACGGTGAAGCCAAACGGCAAACCTAATATGGAGAATGCTTCTGTAGCTTCTAATTACACAGATTATTCTGGTAACCCTGCTACATTCATTGAATTGATCCAGGGCTCTACAGGAAACCAGATCTCTATTGAGAAAACGGTTACCAATGAAGCAGGTGTTGCGGTATGGATCGACTTCGACAGAAGCGGTACATTTGATCCGAATGAAAGAATCGTTGCTGCAGGTCCGAATACCACAACTCCTATTACAGGAACATTCAATGTACCGGCTAATGCATTTGTAAGCATGACAGACTATAAATATGTAGTGATGAGAGTGGCGATGCAGAGAGGAGGTATTCCGGTGAACTGTACAAGCTTCCCATATGGAGAAGTAGAGGATTACACGGTAAGAATTTCCAAACTACCTGTTGCTACCGGACTTAACCAGGATGATATCATGATCTACCCGAACCCGGTAAGCTCAGTATTGTATGTGAAGAATATCAGCAAAAAAGCTCAATATAAGATATACAATGCAGCAGGACAACTTGTAGCCAATGGAATTCTATTGAACAACCAGATCAATGTAAGTAAACTGATCAATGGAGTTTATGTGATAGATATTGAAGATGTAAAAGGCAATGTTCAGAAGAAGTTTATTAAAGAATAATAATTTAACTTCAAAATATAGAATAAGCTCTCAGAAATGAGAGCTTATTTTTTTTAAGCTTAAAAAAGCGCGTCAGATCCTGACGCGCTTTTCATTTTTATTTATTCAATTTCGAAGATTATTTTTTCTGTCTGTTCTTTTAAATCTTCCAGATTGGTGTTATTGTAAATAATGCAATCAGCTAATTTGATTTTCTCCTTTTCCGGCATCTGTTTCTCCATAATGGATTCCACCTCCCTGTATGTTTTTCCATCACGATCCATTACCCTTTTTATCCTTATATTGTCTTCCGCGGTTACTAAAACAGATTTATAACATGCCAGATTAAGCTTTAATTCAAACAATAAAGCTGTTTCCTTAAAAACCAAATATTTGGTTTGCTTTTTTACCCATTCTTCAAAATCAATCCGAACAGCGGGATGAATAATTTCATTTAGTTGCTGGAGCAGATCGTTATTATTAAAAACTTTTTCTGCTACAAATTTTCTGTCATAAAGACCTTGTTCATCATAAGCCTCATTTCCGAGAAGATCTTTGATTTTTGCCTTTACTTCCCCGTTATCATTAACGATGGTTTTTGCCCTGTCATCGGAATAATAAACAGGAAATCCGAATTCCTCTATAAAATGGGCAACAGTAGTTTTTCCCGAGCCGATTCCACCGGTCAGCCCAATTATCTTTGATACCGGTTCCGGTTCCGTTTTTATTGTTTCTGAATGTAATTCTTCCATAGTCTAATTAATATCCAAAAACTTCATTAAAGCTATAGGTCTCATCAAGTCTCACCCCTTTTTCAGTCATTTTAAGACTAGCCAGTTCATGATGGGCATCGTGCTCAAAGAACAACAAATATTCGTTATCAATACACTGCTTTAAAAACTTAGCTTTCTCTTCCATGGTTAACAAAGGTCTTGTATCATATCCCATCACATATACCTGATTGATGTGTCCTGTCGTAGGGATAAGATCCGCGGCAAAAACAATTGTTTTTTCCTGATATTGAATCACAGGAAGCATTTGCTTTTCCGTGTGTCCGTCAACGAAAATCACATCCATTTTCAGATCAGGCGCAAAACCGTAATTTCCTGTAGTGGGAAGAGGCAAAAAGTTTAGCTGACCACTTTCCTGCATAGGAAGTATATTTTCCTTCAAAAAACTAGCTTTCTCTCTGGCATTGGGTTCGGTTGCCCACTGCCAATGGTTTTCATTTGTCCAGAACTGGGAATTTTTAAAAGCCGGTCTATAGCCGGTCTTATCGTCATTCCACTCGATAGCACCTCCACAGTGATCAAAATGAAGGTGGGTGAGAAAAACATCTGTAATATCTTCTTTTACGAAACCGTATTTTTTTAAGTTCTTGTCTAAATTATCGTCTCCCCAAAGAGAATAGTGACCGAAGAATTTTTCATCCTGTTTATTTCCAAGGCCACAGTCGACCAGAATCAGTTTTTTGCCATCTTCAATCAGAAGGGAACGGGTTCCTAAATCAATCAAATTTCTCTCGTCTGCAGGATTGGTTTTTTCCCACAGACTCTTTGGGACGACTCCAAACATGGCACCGCCATCCAGTTTAAATTTTCCACACTGTATAGGATATAGCTTCATATAATATATTGTTTATCTTTTTAATGATCTCATTTTTTCAGCAATTCTCTTTCCATTCTCATCCGATTGTTCAAGATGGGAAATAATGTTTTGAAAATCTCTTTCCTTTCTGTTTTGAGAAAGCTTTTGTTTGATAAATATTTCGGTAGGAATTACTTTTAGTCCAAAAGCACCCTTCATTTCTTTTTCTACAAATTCTTTGCCCATATCTTTTACCAACATGGGGCAACGCTGTGTATGCTCATATTTGTAGGTTAGCTTGTCCAGGTGATTATAAAGTTCTTCCTGATTCATTAATGCCACTTTTCCATAGATTTGAACTGCTTCATAGTTCCACGTGGAAACATTCACATGATTGTACCAACTGCTGGAAATGTAAGTATGGGATCCTAAAAAATCACAAAGGACTTCATTACCGTTTTTTAAAAGTTTAGCCTGTGGGTTTGCCTTTGAAATATGAGTTTCCAGATGTATTTGTTCCGGATCATCTTCATTGAGCATCATCATGGAATGAGTGGCGCGGATTTTATCCACTGAAGATATCAGAAGTGCAAAAGCATTCTCTTTGATAATCTCCTTCATCAAATGATAATCTTCACTTTTATATAATTTTGGAATGTGCATAAACGAATGTTAAAATAGCTCACCAGGATTTTTAGGTCTTGATATATTTAAATGTTTGTACGCTTTTTCGGTGACCTCTCTTCCTCTTGGAGTCCTGATGATAAATCCTTCCTGAATCAGAAACGGTTCGTATACCTCTTCCAGGGTTTCGGGATTTTCACCAATAGAGGTGGCCAGAGCGGAAATTCCTACAGGTTTCCCCTTAAAATTTTCAATCATCACACGCATGATTTTATTGTCCATTTCATCCAATCCAAATTCATCTACATTAAGAGAGTTCAATGCATATTTTGTAATATTGATCTCAATTTCACCATTCCCCTTTATCTCGGCAAAATCCCGGACTCTTCTAAGCAAGGCATTGGCAATTCTTGGTGTTCCACGACTTCTGCGGGCAATCTCAATTGCAGCATCTTCATAAATTTTCACGCCCAACACTCTTGCGCTTCTGATGATAATCATCGATAGCAATTCAATGGTATAGTATTCCAGCCTGCTTTGAATCCCGAATCTCGCCAACATGGGTTTTGTAAGCATTCCGCTTCTTGTGGTTGCTCCTACTAAGGTAAAAGGATTTAAGCCGATCTGAACACTTCTTGCATTCGGGCCGGTTTCAAGCATAATATCAATCTTGTAATCCTCCATTGCAGAATAAAGATATTCCTCTACAACAGGAGATAACCGGTGGATCTCATCAATGAAAAGCACATCATTTTCTTCAAGATTAGTCAACAATCCGGCTAAACTTCCCGGCTTATCCAAAACAGGGCCGGAAGTAACCTTACAATTAACCCCAAGTTCATTGGCAATGATATTTGCTAAAGTAGTTTTACCCAAACCGGGAGGTCCATGTAAAAGGACATGGTCCAGGGCAGAGCCTCGTTTTTTAGCAGCGGTAACGAAAACCTCAAGATTGTCTAAAGTCTTTCTTTGTCCCGCAAAATCCTTGAAGCTCTGGGGACGTATTTGCTCCTCCTGCAAAAGCTCTTCACGGGAATAATTGTCCTTATCTGGATGTAAAAAATCAGGCATTAAATCATTTCATTTACTTCAAAGATAGGATTTTTAAGCCTAATTCTGAAATTGTATTTGTAAATTAGCAAGCATGAAATTGATAGGACCATTTAAGCAAATTGTAACACTTGCCAATCTGCCTTTAAGAGGAAAATTATCTGATGACCAGCTTGAAATCATTGTTGATGGAGGAATTCTGGTAAATGGAGGAAAAGTTCAGAAAACAGGAAATTTTAAAGAGTTACAGGCTGAAAATCGAAATATAGACATTGAATTCATAGAAGGAGAGCAAATAGCTCTTCCCGCATTTGTTGATTCCCACACCCATATTTGCTTTGGAGGCAACAGAGCCAATGATTTTGCCATGCGTAATGCAGGGAAAACCTATTTAGAAATTGCTGAAAGCGGTGGCGGGATCTGGAGTTCCGTACAGCATACCAGAAATGCTTCTGAAGATGAGTTATTAAGAACATTATTAGAAAGGATAAATTTTCTAATCTCTTTAGGGATAACAACCATTGAAATAAAAAGCGGATACGGACTAGATGTTGATAATGAGCTTAAAATGTTGAGAATAATTAAAAAAGCTCAGGGACAAACGAAAGCTACGTTGGTTCCGACATGCCTTTCTGCACATTTAAAGCCGAGGGATTTTGAAGGCAGCAATCAGGAATATTTGCAATATATTATTTCTGAAATCTTACCCAAAGTAAAAGAAGAGAATCTGGCAAAACGGATAGATATTTTTATTGAAAAATCGGCATTTCTGCCAGAAGAAAGTAAAGACTTCCTGCTTAAAACTAAAGACTTAGGTTTTGAAATTACCGTGCACGCAGACCAGTTTACGCCGGGAAGCTCAAGAATTGCGGTAGAGGTAGGCGCTAAATCTGCAGACCATTTAGAGGCAACGATAGATGAAGATATTGATTACATTGCACAATCTGATACGGTGGCTACCGCTTTACCCGGGGCAAGTTTAGGACTGGGGGAGAAATTTACACCGGCAAGGAAATTACTGGATGCAGGAGCTATTGTAGCCATTGCCAGTGATTGGAATCCCGGTTCCGCACCCATGGGAAATTTAATAACGCAAGCTTCCATTTTGGCTACCTATGAAAAACTGACTACAGCAGAAGTTTTGGCGGGGATAACTTTCCGTTCAGCCTATGCACTTGGACTGGAGGACAGGGGAAAATTAGAAACAGGTTTGAAAGCAGATTTTGTAACCTATACAACCCATAATTTCCAGAATATTCTTTATAATCAGGGAAGCCTGAGCGCTGAAAACATCTATATTGATGGTATAAAACAAGGATAAATTAAGGATCAAATAGAGATGAAAAAAGGTATTACTTATTTTGTTTTATTTATAGGGTCGCTCTATTTGATCAATTTATTGACATCCTTCTGGCATTATGTAACTCATAATTGGGTTTCAAAAGAGCATAATGTTTTGGTTGTTTTTATTTGTGGAATAATAGTGATCATGTTCGTTATCATGATTCCGGTTACATTCTGTTTTTTTATACAATGTATTACAAGTATTTTTCAATTAATTAAAAAGATATATAATGATCTGGCAAGGTAGATTTGATGGAGAAGAGCCTCTTTTTCACAGAGTTTTTCAAAGAGTAAGAGAAGAAAATAATTATGATAACATTTCAACGGATGATTTCGTTTTACATGGGTTTGCAGTTGATGAAGGAGTAAAAAGAAACAAAGGGAGAGTAGGAGCAAAAGATGCTCCGGATGTTATCCGGAAGAATATGTCTAACTTCCCGGTTACTCTTCCGGATTTCTCATTACTGGATTTTGGAAATATCACCTGTGAGGATCAAGACTTAGAAAATACACAAAGCATCCTTGCCGAAAAGGTTTCAAAGGCCCTTTCAAAAGGAGGGAAATCTTTAGTTCTAGGTGGTGGTCATGAGGTTACTTTCGCTCATTACTCAGGGGTCAGGAAAGCGTTTCCGGATAAGAAGATCGGGATTATCAATATAGATGCTCATTTTGATAACAGGCAGCCGGAAAATGGAGTAGGGGCAAGTTCCGGGACCGGGTTTTGGCAAATAGCCCAGGAAGGGGATATTCACTCTTTACATATGGCCATACAGAGAAATTCCAATACATTAAAATTGTTTGATACAGCCCATCAGTTCGGAATGAAATATATTTTGGCCGATGAATTATTCTTCGAAAATCTTCCATCTGTTTATCAGCGAATAGATGATTTACTGGACGAAGTAGATGTTGTATATGTTACCATTTGTATGGATGTTTTTAATGCCTCTATTGCCCCGGGAGTCTCTGCCTCTGCCTATAACGGTATTTTTGCAGATGCCACGTTCATGCATTTTTACAGGCATATTTTAAAAAGTCAAAAACTTGTGGCATTGGATGTTGCAGAAGTTAATCCTTCTTATGATATCCAGGACAGGACAGCGAGACTGGCCGCATGCCTTGTTAACGAGTGGCTGATGATTTAAAGACTCACAACAGCCGATAGAGAAAATCAGTATAATATTAATCTGTAAGGAACAAAATTTGTTGCCTTCATCATGCTTTTTATAGAAAGCGCTATCTATTTTTTTAATATGGAACAGTCAATTGAAAATAAACTGATCAAAGCAGATAATGCTTTTCAGATATGGAGAAAAGTGCCATTCGCGGAAAGGCAGCAATTAATTGCAAAAGCTGCTGAAATTCTTAAAGCCCATTCCCAAAAATTTGGTGAAATTATCACCACGGAAATGAATAAACCTATTTCACAATCTGTTGCTGAAGTAGAGAAATGTGCTTTAATGATGAATTATTATGCTCATGCAGAAAATATTTTAAAGCCGGAAAAAATAGATTCCGAATATACTTTTTCAGAAGTTCATTATATTCCGAAAGGAGTGATTCTGGGAGTGATGCCATGGAATTTTCCTTTCTGGCAGGTATTGAGATTTGCTATTCCTGCAATTTTGTCAGGAAATACGGTTGTTTTGAAACATGCTTCAATTTGTTTCGGAAGTGGAAATGCCATTGAAAAAATCTTTGAGGAGGCCGGTTTTCCGGAAGGTATTTTTCAAAATCTCGAGGTCGGGCACAAAGAAGTAAAGGAAATTTTGGAACATGAGGTGGTAAAAGGGGTAAGCCTGACAGGCAGTGGTAAAGCGGGTGGAGAAGTGGCTTCTATTGCAGGAATGAATATTAAAAAATCTGTGCTTGAGCTTGGCGGAAGCGATGCCTTTATTGTTTTAAATGATGCTGATCTGGATGAAGCTGCAAAAGTAGGAGCACAGGCAAGACTCCAGAATTGCGGCCAGACCTGTGTGGCAGCTAAAAGATTTATTATTGACGAAACAATCGAAGCTGAATTTCTACCTAAATTTATAGAGGAATATAAAAAATATGTTCCCGGAGATCCTTTAGATAAAGAAACCAAACTGGGAGGAATGGCAAGGCCGGACTTAGCGGATGATCTGGAAGATCAATTCAAAAGGGCTTTGGAAAATGGAGCCGAAATCATTATTCCTCTGGAAAGGATTTCTCCCAATGAATTTAAACCGGGATTGATAAGAGTAAAAGAAGGAAACCCTATCTTACAGGAAGAACTATTTGGACCTCTTGGAATGGTAATGGTGGCTAAAAATGATGAAGAAGCTTTACAGATAGCTAATGACATTCCTTTTGGATTGTCTAACTCTGTGTGGACTAAAAGTAAGGACCGCCAGCAGTTTTTCATTGAGGGGCTGGAATCCGGAACGGTGAATATCAACAGAATGACAAGCTCTGATCCACGCTTTCCTTTCGGCGGAACCAAAGCTTCAGGATATGGAACCGAACTTTCCTTAATCGCTTTGAAAGAGTTTGTAACACCTAAAACGATTGTAGGAAATTGACCGGCTGTAAGAAGTACAATATAAAGTGTATTAATGATAATAAAAAAAGCTCCCGAAATTTTTTCGGGAGCTTTTGTATTTTATAAGATTTATAATTAAACCGTAGTCAATCTTAAAGTATTGGTTTTTCCGCCTTCGTAAGATGGAGTTGCATTGATGTTGATCACAAAGTCTCCGCTCTCAATATATCCATAATTATGCGTTAACATGTTGACCTGGATGATGGTTTCATCCGTAGGCTTTTTCATATCGTAATAGTATGCATGAACTCCCCAAAGAAGATTCAGCATGGTGATTACTCTTTTATTACCACTGTACACAATGATATGAGAGTTGGGTCTGTGTGCCGCAAGCTGAAATGCCGTATAACCGGAATGTGTTAAAGTAACGATGGCAGAAACATTGGTAGTTTTAGCAATCCTTACCGCAGCTAAACAAACCCTGTTTGTAATGAATCTGTCGTCGATGCAGTTATAATCCTTTTCAATGGGCTCATTTTTATGCTGGTAAAAATGTGTCATTTCAATGTTTTTCACAATTTTAGCCATGTTCTCCACTACCTGAACCGGATACCTTCCTACGGAAGTTTCCCCCGAAAGCATCACTGCATCTGCACCATCCAGTACAGAATTGGCAACGTCATTTACTTCTGCTCTTGTTGGGGTTAAGCTGTTGATCATGGTTTCCATCATCTGGGTAGCGATGATAACCGGTTTGGAATAGAATCTGGCTTTCTCCACTAAAGTTTTCTGAATAGCGGGAACTTCTTCCATAGGAACTTCTACTCCTAAGTCACCACGGGCAACCATCAATCCATCACATTCCAGTAGAATCTGATCGATATTTTTTACTCCTTCTGGTTTTTCAATCTTCGCAATGATCGGAGTTTTGAATTTACCGTTCGGATGACCTTTAATCAGTTCTTTTAAATCGATGATATCCTGCGCATGACGAACAAATGAAAGAGCAATCCAGTCTACTTCCATATCAAGCATGAAGTTGGCATCCTGAATGTCTTTTTCTGTTAAGGCAGGAAGAGAAACGGCAGTATTGGGCAAGTTCACCCCTTTTTTAGAGCTTAATGGCCCCCCTTGAATGGTTTTAGCCCTTACTGTATCTTTTCCATTGGTTTCGATAACTTCCAAAACCAGCTTTCCGTCATCAATAAGGATTCTTTCGCCTTCTTTAACGTCTTGAGGAAACTGCTGGTAGGTCATGTATACCTTAGTGGAATCTCCTTCCATTTTCTCATTGGTAAAGGTAAGAACATCTCCGGGGTTAAGGTAAGAGCCTTCTTTTACAACACCCACTCTTAATTTTGGACCTTGTAAATCTCCCAAAATACCTACTGAGAAACCATGTTCCTTGTTAAGCTCTCTGATGATATCAATATTTTTTCGAACTAAGTCGTAATCTGCATGTGAAAAATTTATTCTGAAAATGTCAACCCCTGCCTTCATTAGCCCCAGCATAACTTCCTTAGAGGATGAAGCTGGCCCAAGTGTTGCGATAATTTTTGTCTTCTTTAAATACTTATTCATAATATTGGATAATTTGATAAAGTTCTTCCTCAGAACTTAAAGTGTACTCTTGCATTGGAAACACAAGATTTTCAGGGAGCAAAATTACGGAAAAATCAGGAAATTGTTCCGAACTATGCAAAATATATTCTACTTCTGCCTGATTATTTAATAAAAACTTAATATTTTCTTCTTCTGAGAAGAGCTCAGTCTGTTGTTTTTTTTGCTTACTTTCAGAAGATCTGTTGGAAATAAAAGTAAAACAAGTCTTGGTAAACTTGTGATAAGCTTCGAATCTCGGAAAATGATAATCATAGTAGGAGCCATGAAAAATAAGATCTTTTATCCTTGAAAATGTAAGATCATTATTCTTGTTTATCTTGTAAAAAAACTCATAATCAGGTATATTTTTCGCCAATCTTACCAAGCCAATGGTAATATCTTCGAATTCTATATCATCTATATCATAAAGTTTTTGGATTTCCAAGTATATTTTCTTTTTTGTTTAAAATATAAAATGCTCTCTGTGCTGCTTTTTCCTCTGCTTTCTTTTTGGACGTTTCTGTGGCATTGGCAATTTTTTCTTCTTCCAGCCATACATGGCACCTGAATACTATTGCTTTGTTTACCTGAACTTCTTCACAGGTTTCATACCGGATGTTCACTTTTTTCTTCTGGCTCCATTCCAGCAGAAGACCTTTATAGCTTACAATTTTGTTTTCAAGCTTGTTAATTTCCGTGGGTGTCAGAAGTCTTTCCAATATGATTCTTTTGCAGGTATCATATTGAAAATCCAGATAAACAGCACCAATTAAAGCCTCAAATAAATTACCGGAAATATTTTCACTTAAAACTACAGAACTTTGTTTTTGTAAAAGATCAGTAAGTTTAAGATCATCTCCCAGTTTATTGAGATTTTTTCTATTAACAATTTTAGATTTCATTTGCGTCAGATATCCTTCATTAGCATGAGGATAGGTTTGAAACAAATGGCAGGAAATAACGGTTCCCAAAACAGAATCACCTAAAAATTCAAGACGTTCATAATTGCTTTCCTGATTTTTAGAAGAATTTTTTAGAGAGAAGGCTTCCCGATAAAGATTAATATTCTGGATCTCAGTACCTAACATGATATTGAGTTGTGTACTGAGGAAATAGTCTCTCTCTGTTAATTTTCTTTTTCTGTGTTTGAGAAGGAATTTAGAAAAGTATTTCTGTAACTCCATTCAGTAAATTTAGATTTTCGTAAACAGAACGCAGGCATTATGCCCACCAAATCCAAAAGTATTACTCATGGCTACTTTTACATCTTTTTTCACAGCATCATTAAACGTAAAATTAAGTCTGCTGTCAATATTTTCATCATCAGTAAAGTGATTAATGGTAGGAGGAACAATACCATGAATAATAGTTCCTAACGCAGCAATAGCTTCAATCACTCCGGCTGCACCTAAAAGGTGACCTGTCATTGATTTTGTAGAATTGATCTGAATGTCATAAGCGTGCTCGCCTAATAATTTCGAAATCGCGTTAGATTCTGCAATGTCTCCTAATGGAGTAGATGTACCATGCATATTGATGTGATCTACTTCATCAGCAGTTAATCCTGCATCTTCCAGGCAATTCTTCATTACTAAGTAAGCTCCTAAACCTTCAGGATGTGGGGCTGTCATATGATGTGCGTCTGCACTCATACCGCCACCTTTTAATTCTGCATAAATTGTTGCACCACGTTTTACCGCATGCTCGTATTCTTCAAGGATGATACATCCTGCTCCTTCACCCAACACAAAGCCGTCTCTGTCTTTGTCAAAAGGTCTGGATGCTGTTTTTGGATCATCATTTCTTGTAGAAAGCGCCATCATTGCATTAAACCCACCAACACCACTTGCTGTAACGGCAGCTTCAGAGCCCCCGCAAACTATTACATCCGCTTTTCCTAGCTGGATCAGCATTTTGGAATCTATAATAGCATTAGCAGAAGAAGCACACGCAGATACAGTAGTATAATTCGGACCATGGAAGCCATATTCTATCGAAATGTGCCCTGGTGTAATGTCCGCAATCATTTTAGGAATAAAGAAAGGATTGAATCTCGGAATATCTGTGTTGGCCCATCCTAAAACTTCAGTTTCAAATGTTTCCAAACCTCCGATACCTGATCCCCAAATTACTCCGACTCTGTTTTTATCTACATTGTCTTCCATAATCCTTGAGTGTGCAACAGCTTCTCTGGCAGCTACTAACCCAAGTTGGGTATTTCGATCCATTTTTTTTGCTTCTTTTTTATCAAAATGCTGCAACGGATCAAAACCCTTCACTTCACAAGCGAATTTTGTTTTGAAGTTTGTGGCATCAAAAAGAGTAATCGGAGCAGCACCGCTCTCACCTTTAAGAAGATTTTCCCAGTATTCTTTTGCATTATTTCCAATTGGTGTTATTGCGCCAAAACCGGTTACAACTACTCTTTTTAATTCCATAAACTTTGTTTAATTTTCTTTTTTGTTGAAGAATATTATTTATTTACTACTTCTTCGATATAAGCGATAGCGTGTCCTACAGTAGTAATTTTTTCAGCCTGATCATCAGGAATCTGAATGTTGAATTCTTTCTCAAATTCCATGATTAATTCAACTGTATCTAGTGAATCTGCTCCTAAATCGTTAGTGAAGCTAGCTTCAGGAGTTACTTCTGTTTCTTCAACGTCAAGCTTATCAGCGATGATAGCTTTTACTCTTGATGCAATGTCTGACATAGTAAATTATTTTTTTAATTGTTAGATGCTGCAAATATATAAAATTCTTTACGATAAAACATTTTTTTGGTCTTTTTTGTCTGCAAGATGGAGGGATTTTGTTTTAAGGTTTCGTTTTCAGGGTTTTATGCTTAAGCAATTAATCGGTTAAATAAAAATAAGGACATTCATATTTACTATAAAAACATTAACATCAAGAAAAATAAAAAAGATTTTAAAAGGAAGTAAACTCTATGAGATGAACATTCAGACCAAAGTTATATATTTATTGATTGGGAAGCTACCGTAAGAAACCCGATCTTGATTACTCAAGTTATGTTACTTAAAATTTTCGTATGTTTTATCAGTATAACTCTTTTGTAACTCTTAAAGCTCAAATATTAATTAAATGCGGACAGTTTTAAAAGTTCGGGTACAAATTTGGTACAAAAAAAGAGAAAATGTAATTATTTGGAAATAAATAAGTTACATCTTCTCTTTAGCTTAAAAAGTGGAGTTGGAGGGACTACTCATTTGTATTGATAATCAATTGTTTATTTGTATTGTTTTGGTTTTGTTACAACATTTGTTACAACATTTGCCATTTTAAAATGTAGATTGGTATGAAACAAGCTTAAAAAAAAACCGGTTCAATTAATGAACCGGGATCTTGTTTTAAATTAATACTATTATATTTTGAATGATAAAATAATCCAAAAAAGATTAATAAGTATCAGAAACCAAAAAATAATTTGATTTAATGTATTCTTATTTCTTAAAAAAGCATTAATAAAAATTGACATTATAAGAAAAAAATAAGTAACATATCTAATTTCTGGAACTTTATAATTAAAGAGATTGTAAATATTCTCGGAAATATTTTGAATTGATGAACTATAAAAAATCCTTAAAATAAAGATAACTACAATAGTTACTGAATGAATTAATCTAATCTTCATACACTACTAAAAAATCTTCTCTTACTATATTATATACAATATTATCTCCTTCTATTGATATTATATTAGGTTGTTTATTTGAGGGGAATACAATAACAAGTAATTAAAAAAAGATTTATCAATAATAAAATTATTAATATAATTGAATTAATTTTTTTGACTGACGTTATAAAAACCATTGCAAGAATTTGATATATATATATTAGCATTTTATCAATTCGTATTCCAAATAGCATATCTAAGTTTTGATTAAAGGTATGAGTTGCTTCCTTGTAAAAAATCCTTATAAAGAATATAATACATATTGTTACCAATACCCAGACTTTTATTTTCATAATAATGTTATTTAATTAAACGTTCCTCCTCCTAAATATCTATGTGTATGTATGTCATAAAAACTATACTGTGACCAAATATAATTTTGAGGACCCATCATAATTGTTTTATTTACTGTTACGCCTTTCATATTAGCAGGATGTTTTGAATGCATATTCAAATAATTGTTCTGCACATCTCTATACATATCAATGAATTGAGATGCTTTTTCACCTTGAATACCTATAACTGTCCCTCCAACAATTATTATTCCTGAGACAGGATTTATTGACTTCCAACCCTCTTTTAAAAAGTCAGTAATACCTTTAAGAGTAGTTATTCCTCCTGTCCATTCTGAAATCTTATCAGCATATTCTGCCGCTTCACTGACATCTTTGATCGTTTTCCCAAACTCTAAAAGAGTATTTTCATGGTCTAATTGATATTGTTCTATTGTTGTTTGATAACCAGACCAACGGTTAAAATTTGTTTCATTTTTCAAATATTTTCTTTTAGGTGTCGGATCGCCTAAAAACTGCGAAAAAAAGTTACCTCCTAGATTAGCCTGCATCCAAGGACTTAAAGAAGATCCTCCACCACTGCCTCCTGTAGCACCAGTTGCATCAATCGAATTAACTTTAGGAGCTATATCCGTTATAAATAATTAGAGTATTGAATTTTCAATACTCTAATTATTATAAATATTTTTAGTAATAAGGAATTATATTTCCAAAGGGAATAACGTTACTTATTTCGGACACTTTCCCTAATCTTTATTTGTGGAAGAAATCCATTTTTTACTAAATTGAAAAATAATTAGTACTATATTTCTGATTTGCAAAATAAATATTATAAAAACAATATAATACATTAAAGTTTCTAATAAGCTAAGAAAATTATTTTTGAAAAAATTATTTTCTTTTGATATTATTGCGTATAATCTTAACCAATAAGAATTATTATGTTCATAATTACTGATAGTAATTATACAATAAATTAATTGTAAAAAAGCAATAGTATAAAAATTAAATCTTTTGATTTTTATACTGCTTAAACTTCCTAAAACACCATTTATTATGGTGCTGATAAACACTATTTTATCAAATGATTTAGTAACATCATTGTGAAAAAAACTAGGAGTTATTAATATTATAATCAATGTTGCTAAGCTGATTGTATAAAAAATTATTTTCATGTTTTATTGTTTAATTGGAATTTGCATATTAAATTTTTGTCTTAAGTAGCTGACTATTTTCATACCACCATCACCAGGACAATAACGAGCATCATTTATTTTTTCAATATGCCCGCCGAGATATTGTATCCCATATTGACTATTTAAATATGATACTAAATTTGTTAATGATTCTCTCATTTTCGTACTTGCCCCACCATTTCCATTAAGATAATTTTCGTATAAGAACTTTTCAAAAGATAATCCTTTGTTTTGATAATCTAAATCTGATAACAAAACAATTCCAATGTTAGACGTATTAGCTCCTGCAGTGTGTGCCCCTTTTACATATATTGGTCTCCCTTCATAAATATTACCAGCGCTATCTATAGCAAAGTGATATGGTATATCTGCATAACCAGATGCCTGTTCTTTTATTTGAAGTTCTTGAATATTCATATAATTTGATTTATTTCCAGAATGATGAATAGTTATCGTGTTATAATATGCTGATAGATCGCATTCCAATTCTTCCCAACTTCTTCCTTTTGTTATTGGAGCTTTAGCACCCCATTCTTGCCTTGATATTATATTAGGTTTTGGATTACCATATAAATTTGCCTGCATCCAAGGACTTAAAGAAGATCCTCCACCACTGCCTCCTGTAGCACCAGTTGCATCCATAGCATTTACCTTAGGAGCCGGAACTTCTCCATTGGAGTTACTATTATAGCCATAGAAATCTTTTATTGCATTAAACATGTCTATAGCATCTTGTCCTGTATATTCTACATCACCTTCGAAAGTATTTCTTGCTGCCATACCATCCGGATCAGTAAATTTCATGGGGTTATTTACCGCGTAGTTATATGGAGAATGTCTTCTGAACATTTCTGCCAATGGATCAATAACTCCCCATCTTCCAATATCCGGCATATAGAATCTTGCTCCATAATCATACATCCCAATTTCCCACTGCTTTTCTTTACCATTATATTCATAATTGTAATTAATTCCGGAACCATCAAATCCATCTCCACCATGTCTTAGGCCAAAAGCATAATAGTCATTCTGCTCTAAAATTTGAGGGATACCTCCATTTTTGGTGTAACTTACTCTTACATTTCCCAAATGGTCAACATAGTTGTAAATATACCTATTATTTTGGTAATCATAATATCCTTCAGAAGTGTTGAAAAACTTTAAGGTTGGGACTACTAAAGAAAAAGTTTCAGCACTGTATTGAAATCCATCAATATATTCCGTAGTAACAAAAGCATCGTTATTTTGTCTGCCTGAGAAATAATGGAATTTCTTTTTCACCTTCACTCCATCTGCCCGGTAAGAATACTGTACATTACTGTAAATATCTTCCCCGTTTCTAGATACAAAATTGTTGAATTTAATGTAAGAAGGAAGGTTCAGGTGATTATAGTTTATTTGAAGAATATTCTTATCCTCATGCTTGGTCATATTCCCATTATCATCATAGGTAATGTTATTGCCGGAAGTATCGGGATAACCATTGTAATTATACTTTTGATCTACAACTGTTGACAATCTGTTACCATTATAAGTATAAACCAGCTCATCAATCTGTTCTGCAAAACCGGAATAAGACTTCTGGTTTCTGTTCAGAGTCATAATATTACCATTCGAATCATAAGTCATGTTTTCATTGTAGAACCCGTTTTGTGGAACTGTAGTTTCCGGTTCCTGATAAATAGCATTAGTGAGCCTGTTGTAACCATCATACTGATAACTGTACCTTTTCAGTATTCCGTCATTGGCACTTTTCCAGTTCATTTCCGTAATATTTCCATTATAATTAGCCTGCGCTACAGAAGCATTTGATGTTGAACCAAACTTCAGTTCATACCCAAATAATTTACTCCCTAAATTAGACGGATCATTTAGTTTGGTAACCCATCCTCTGGTATTATAGGTGTATTCTACATTCTGAAGGTTGTTTCCTACTTTTTTGCTTGTTACTTGCCCTAACTCATTGTAAGTATAGTCTGCTAACAATTCTTCTGTAAGATTGTTTACCTGATGAAAATGCTGTTTAAGCCTGAATAGATTGTCATAAACAAACCTTTCCTTTACTGCCACTTCAAGATCTGTATCGGTCTTTTTGTGATAGGTGTTGGCAAAAAGAACCGCTCCTGAAAAATCTAATTGTTTTTCGGTTTTGGTATAGCCTCCCAAATGGTTTTTTCCCTGACTACCAATTGCCCTGCCCTTAAGGTCATACCAGATATGAGTGGAAGACCAATTGTCATCATCCAGATTTTTCACCAAAGTAGCGGTAGGCATTGTTTTGGTACTTCTGATACTGTTGATCCCGTTTACTGTTACACTGGAAGAATTGGTGAGAGTAGACTGGCTTAGGATAGTTCCCGGCTGCGAAACATTGGTCCCGGGATAGGTGTCATAATAATTTAAAGATAACAAAGTTACCCATTTGGTAGAATTAGGATAAGTACTGTCAGGAGTATCATAATAAACATCCATTCCCTGTCTGTTAAAGAATATATAATTGATTCTGTTGACATTGTTAGGAGCTAAGCCATCCACTTCTGCTTGTTCTACACTTCTTACAGAGCCTGTGGAAATACCTGTAATAGCAACCCTGTTAAACTTATCATATTTGGTATACAACCATTGTCCTTTAGCTCTTAAATTAGCATCCTGAGTAGCCACTAATCTATTTTGCTTGTCATAGAGCATGTGTTCCCATCCTTTTCCGGGAAGCTTTTTCTCTACAAGTCTGTACCTGTTATCATATACATATTGGTAACACAGATCGTTCAAAATCTGCTGGGATACAACATTACCATTCGCTACTATATTTTCTACCGCTTTAGGAGAAATTACAAAAGCAAGCTGATTGAAATCATTATAAATATAATAAGTATCCTGTTTTCCTGAACTACTTTCTTTTCTTAACAATATGATTTTTCCCTCAGAGTTTTTGAACTCAATGGTTTTGTTTCCATTTTCATCTGTGATAATAGTTTTGGAAAGTTGGTTAACATTGTATGTGGAAATACCTGTTATAGATGTTGTCAGCGTTGCATTGCTCCATACAGCATCTGTATTGAATTTTTTGACTTGATCCGATGTTGTATTGGTCAGATACTGTGTTTTTACCGTATGACCAGAACTCATTGCCCATTCTGTTCCCGGGTTAGCAGCTTCCAATACTCTTGCCAAAGGAGATGCTTCTAGCTTTTGTTCAGTATAGGCATTCGCTACACCATAATAAGCATTGGCTGAAGCCTCAGAAACATTCTGCATTCCCAAATTGGCAGTCGGCATAGGAACAGGAAGAATTGATTTTGTCTGCCTTCCTAGATCGTCATACACTATAGGAATAGCAAGATCCTGCCCTAAAGGTGTGGCTTTTACCTGCACTACTTGTTTGGGCCTTCCTAAACCGTCAAAATATTGTACGGTTTCAGTTTTCTTGCTTCCATCTTCGGAAAGGTATACCTTCGTATAAATATAGTTTTCGGAAGCTGTAGGTGTTGTTTGAGCCATTGCAAAAGGCATCAAACCTAAAGCTAAAAGAGAAAAGTTTTTTTTCATTTTTAGCTCATGTATGTCAATTAAATTTTTATATAGAATTTTATAATTTTTCATCTTTTGTTTTAGTTTTTATTGTTATACTGATGCTCTTTCACCGTATTCCCATTAACATCAACTACTTTTTTTAATCTGTTATAACCATCATACTTATAGAACTCCATTATTCCGTTGGGAGGAATAACTGTGGTTGTTCCAATCAGAGGATTATAGGTATAACAGGTCACCATAAAATTCTGAAGAGCTGCATCGTTCTTAAAAGTATTTAAAGCATCTACCAACGTCTTTTCCAATGTTTCTTCTTGTGCTGTCGAAGCATTCGCATCATTATTGGATGCATTGACTATTGCTGTGATCAATGAAACAGGAATATCAGATAGCTTAGCTCCTTCTATTTTAGCAATAGGCATCGTTTTATTATAACCCCAGATAATGGTGGTAGAAATAGCTGTAGAACCTGCTTCCGGGAAAACTGTATACTGTACCGGATTTCCTTTATCATCATAAACATCAAAAGACATATTTTTGATAGACTGGGTAAGATTGTCCGGAAGATAGCTTACTTGTGAGGTTGGATAAAAGTGATTGGTATTCTCAAATTTTGTTTCAGATTTTGAAACTATTTTACCATTTCTTTTACTCTCAACTACTAATGGAATAGATATGATCCCTGCGTTCCAAAGCCTTGAGTCAGTAAAATACATTCCCCATGGGTAAGTGATATTTTGTTCATTGATTGTACCATCAGATTCTGTCATCTTTTTATAAACAACATTGAAGTCCTTGGTATCTCTTAGGGTTTCAGTACTTATTGTTAAGACATCAGATCCTGTATGGCTGGTTGTAGTTAAATAGTGTTTTTTAATCATGGAATTTTTTCCTGTACCTACATTTTTCTGATAAAATTCGTATTCATTGGTTTCTTTGGTAACCAGTGCATCATTCTTGTCATATACTTCCGTTTTATCCACTATACCGTTCATCAAAAGATTATAATAGTTCAGGTCATCTAAATACTTTAATGTCCCATCCGTGTTCAGGTTTTCAGGGTAATCATTTAAGGATTTAAAATAATATTTGGTGTATCCTCCATTTTGTCCAAGCGTTTCCCTAACATTTTTATAAATAACCCCTGCATCGTCATATTCATTAAAAAATCCACTTGTCTTGGTATTATCAGTAAACTTTTGGTAGTCATAATTTCTTGTCTGTGAAGGAATCAATGTACTTCCGTCATAATATTCAATTT
Source organism: Chryseobacterium defluvii (assembly GCF_003634775.1). Classification (GTDB taxonomy): domain Bacteria; phylum Bacteroidota; class Bacteroidia; order Flavobacteriales; family Weeksellaceae; genus Chryseobacterium; species Chryseobacterium defluvii. The sequence continues at coordinate 159,477 of NZ_RBXB01000001.1, forward strand.
TTTTGATACGAACGCCTTTTCCGGTTGAATAGTTAGGAAGTGGTTTGGATTGATAACGGATACGTTTCACTACAACGGTCCCTTTTCCTCCTGTACCGGAAATCTTGAGCGTATTGTATCCCGGCATATATTTCTTGTATCCATCAGGAGTTGAAATACCTGATGTAATTTCTGCGTTAATATAAGGGTCTGTACCAGAAGGCAAAGAAGGGTCATTATAATACTCATCTACGTTGACCCAATATTCCAGATAACTCGAGCCTTCCGTATTATCAGGGTTTACCGGAATATTAAAAAGGTAGTTATTTCCGCCGTTAGTATCAAAATTAATCGTTTCAACATCTTCATAATATTGTGCTTCCCTGTCCTTTAATGTATGAGGAGGGGCGTACATTGTTAAATAATCATTAGTATTTTTATCAACAAAATATTGATTAGGCTCATACTCATACTTAATGGTATTACCCGTTGGAAATTTAATACTTGTCAAGAGCCCCATTCCAAGATATTTAGGATTCTCCGCTTCGTTTTCAAAGCAAAGCTTATATGGGTTTACAGCATCTATCCAATTGGGATTATCAAAAGGAAGTTGACTATAGAAAAATTCTGTCGTTTGATACCCTGAAAGGGAGATGTCATATTTAAGAATTTTATTCAATATTCTTTTGCTCTGGGTCTCACTATATAAACATGGGGTTTGACCAATAGGAATATATCCATAAGGATAGGTATAGCCCCCTACCATAGTTTGAAACCCATATTTCTGAACTGTTCTTCCTGCAGAATTTTTTAGCTCAATACTTTCCAGTTGAAAAGGGTCATAATAAGATTTTCTTTTAGTAGCATCAAAAGAATAATTTAAATTAATCTCACCATAGTCAGGAGAAACTACTTTTTTCAGTTTAAGTCCTTTAACAGGTTTTTGTATACTGGTTGCAGGAGGGGTTACCGTGTAGTTATCTTCCTGATACTCAAAGCTGAGTAATTCTAAGCCATTAACATCAACTATTTTAGATAAGTAATAACATGCTGTAAAGTTTTTAGGGAAGCTATTGATATAGGCATATGAAATATCCAGTTTATCAAAGAAAAATTTGTTTCCCGCTTCATCAATGATAGTGAAATTATATTCGCCATTAGGTTCTGTAAAATTAATAACTAATTTATCATAGGTAATCTTACTTAAAAAGCTGACGCCTGAAGCATCTTTACTTAAGGAAAATTTCCCGGTGCGTCCCAAAATAGTATAATAAAAGGTATCTCCTTCAGGGAAACCATTATAAGGATTAATATTTTGATAAATAAGAGCTGTCAATCCATACGTTGACCAACCTAATCCAACATCTGAGGCTTTATTATATCTCCCGGAATTGTTAGGGTGATAATTTATCCCACAATTGATGGAAATACTCTTATTATGGGTGGGTAAAGAAAAAAACGGAATACTGGTGTCAGGAATACCAGAGGATATAGCAACCGGAGTTTTTACAAAACTAGGCAAAGAAGATACCGATGGTGCTGATAAGAAGTTTTCTTCAATGGTAGTTAACTGGGCTGAAATAAAGCTTATGGAAAGCTTTGCCACGAGTAATAATGTTATAATTTTTTTCATCTTAGTTTATTTCTTGATTATTTTAGCACTTGCATTTTTGTTTGTATCCGTTTTAATTGTAATCAGATAAGCTCCCTGAATCAATGGTTGCGTGTTGATCTTGGTTACCTTATTCTTGGTTTTGGTTTGTTGCAGTAGCTTACCACTCATATCATACAACAAAATATCCGCTTCCTTAAATTCATATCCGATCTCTACATAGGTGTAATCCGATACAGGATTCGGATAGACTTTGATGTCCTGCTTTTCGATCAGCTGATCAACCTGTCCGTCTCCTAATTTCACGATCTTCCAGTTCTCCTTTCCTAATTCCTCTGCACTGGTTCCTGCTAAAATAATCGAACCATCCCTGTTGAGTTTGATATCCGATAATCTTTCCTCCTTCTTTCTTGATTCTCCCTTTACATGTTTTCTCCACTGTTCCTTCCCTTCCTGATTCAGATACAGCATCCAGAAGGTTTCATCATCACTCTCTATTCTTCCTTCTGCCTGAGTATAACCACCCAATAAGATTCCTTTAGTTGACAGGGTAGAGTTGTCAGTTGAGAGATGATTAATCACACTCATTCCCATAAGTACATCCCTGTTCTTAAAGTTGTATGATTTCTGCCAGATTTCTTCACCTCTTTCATTTAAAGCAATTAACCATAAATCGGTTCCTTCTTCTATTCCTGTCGTTTTGTTTCCTGATCTTTCTGATCTTGATTCTCCGCCAATCACATATCCCATGGAAGTTAAAGCCAATGTTCTTAAGTGATCATCTGCTTTTCCTCCGAAGTTCTTTTCCCATTCAACTTTTCCGTCTTTATTTAGCTTAATAATCCAGTAATCGCCTTCACCGAAGTTTTCTGTTTTCTTGAATCCTCCGATAGTGCTTCTGGAATAGATTCCTAATAATGCACCTCCATCTTTGGTCGGAATCATTTTCTCCACTTCATCGAATCCTTTTCCTCCTAAGATCAGTTCTGAAGTTTGTTTTCCTGTTGTATCAAGCCTGATAATCCATATATCTTTAGAACCATAGCCTTTAGCCGAGTTCTGTACATTTCCCGCCACAAAGTAACCTAAGTCTGTGGTTTGAATCACGGCTCTAGCTTCTTCATCGGAAGCTGTCCCCAATGTCTTCTGCCACTGTTCTTCTCCAAATTCATTGATTTTGATTAACCAAATATCCGAGCCTCCTTTAGACTTTTCTTTCTTATCCAAAGATTTTCCTGAAAATGAAGTTCCAGCCAGAAGAAAGCCTCCTTCCTGGGTGTTCACTGTGGCAGACAGGAAATCATGGTTCTGTCCTGAGAAGTATTTTTTCCAGACTTCTTCGCCTTGCTGGTTGAGCTTGACCAAATGGAAGTCGTAACCGTTGTTCTGTTTGCTTTCTGTTTGTTTTGAAGCCTGAATACTGCTTCCTGAAATAAGATACTGTCCGTCAATAGTAGTGGTCACTTGTGAAAGGAAATCCTGAGTATTGGATTTAATATCTCTCTGCCACAATACATTTTGAGAATACAGCAGACCAGTAGTGCATAAGATTAATGCACTCATGTAGATTTTTCTCATCTAATTTGTATTTTAGTTAATATTAGCGTTTATTTCAACGCTCGAATTTATATTTATTTTTCATATTTAATATCCGTAAAAAACCCATTTTTACATAGATATTTTTCTATTTGGATGTAATATTTATTTAACCTCATCCATATTGCAAAAATACATCTTCGTAGCGACAAACCGTGTCGTATTATATTTATAGATACATTTTATTCAATTGGTTGCAATGATTTTGAAAATAAGAAAGGCATAGGACTATATCTATTGTTAGGAGGTACTGGCATACCCGAACACAAATAGAAAATAACCTACGCCCAAGCGAAGGCATTACTATTCCTGTGTTCTTGAAAAGTGCCAGTTTTCCTAACAAGAAAAGCGAATGCTTTTATATTTTTTCGTTAAAATCAGCTACTAAGATATAAATATTTTTAAAATCATATTCACTGATAATAGAAATAAAAATGTTTTAAGAAACAAAGCTCTGGAATTTCTTACGTGCGAACAGATAGGGAGATATTCGGCTCAAGTACTTATTTTAGGTTGTTTTTTGAAAGTATAATGGAGCTAAGGATTGACAATGAAAAGTTTCTTACCAAAGGGAGAATTACTATAATTATTTGTTTTTAGTTAATCTTTTACAGTCAATCTTTTTTTGATTAACTAATAAGCTGAATGAACGTAAGGAAAGTTTTGAAACGTCTATCTCCCACATAGGATCATTTTGGTTATCTATAACCAGTGTTCTATCATTCATATCAAATTGTTCTACAAAGCAATAATAAAGCAAACGAGGGATCATGAATAAAGTCCTTTTCTCTTTACGGTTTAAACGAATATAGAGATAATGGTTTTTACTTTCTGCTTTTCCCATTAGATTAAGGGACATGATTTGTTCTTCTCCAAAAAAAAATTATTATCAGAAGTCCAGCCGCTTAATCGCTTTACTCTTCCTTTGTTAGAAATAGCATATTTACCCTCAAAGTCAGGTATAGGGTTCCAATATTCATCTCTTAGGTTTTCAGTTGATAAATTGAGACAGGCTGGTGGATTCTTTTTATCAATAGAAGGCTTCCCTAGCTTTATCCAAAGGGAAGTGTTGAATAATGTATTCGGGTTATGCAACTTATTTATTACGGGGGATATAAAATCTTCTTTTTTAGGGATATAGTCTTTCAAAAACCAGCGGAATCCTCCTGCCGTAAAGTATTTTTTCTGCAATACAAACAGAATATTATTTTTACCAATACAGAGTGCTTTATCCGCCGCATCAATACTTCCAAACGTACCTATCAGTTTACCATCAACGGAGTATTGACTTACAGATTTTTGATATTCGATTTTTCGGTTTTTAGCTCTGTTCTTTTGAATTGCTTTAATCGTTTTTTCCCTTATTGAAAGTTTCTCTAAATTCTTATAATTCAAATGAAGGCTATTACTGTCTTTATATGAAATGGCAATAGAACGATTATTCAAATCAAACTTTTCAACAAAATGATAATAGACTAAACGTGCTATGGATTTAGTATATCTAGTCCCATTGAATGACAAAGCACATTGTGCGACATAAAAAGGACAGTTAAGATATTTATTAAAATATTTTCTAAAATATATTTTTATAATCCGCTCCGGTTCTTTCCGGCTTTTTCCGTAAGGGAAATACGTCCAACGCTCCAAACGTTTCAAACGACCATAATTGGAAATGGCATAGTTATCAAAACCTTCAACGGATTTCCATTCTTCTTGAGGTAGATCCCTTAAAGAAGTATTGTAGAGTACTTCAGTCAAATATTTATCTTCTATTTTAAGAGGTTTATTCATATAACAAATATAAAATAATGTTGCGTTGTAAAAGTCTCCAACGAAGAGCATTCCAATCGATGAAAGAATACAAACTGGCTTTATCTCTTTTTCAACTGTGATGTTAAAACTATTTTAGCAAGTGTAAATAGACCAATATGAGTGAAGGAACCATTATTTTTTATTATATAATAATAATTAAAAATAAAAAACCTTAAATTATTAGTTTTTCAATAATTTAAGGTTTTGTTTTAGTGGAGTTGGAGGGATTCGAACCCTCGTCCAAACAAGCAACACATAAGCTTTCTACATGCTTATTCTGCTATTGATTTTCGACTGAAAGCAGAGAACAGACACCCAACTTCCAGCTTATCTTCTACAATTTTCGAGTTTCAGCCGAAGCCTCTGAAACCTTATTTCCGCATTCCTATATCTCAGGATCAAACGCCGCAGAACAGAGCATTTGTGAGATATCTTGCTTCCCTACTAAAATCTTCGGGAAAACGCTTGATCTACTATACTTCGATATTAAGCTGCAAGAGCGAACTCTTCGTTGCCAGTTAAAATTTTGTAGCAAGGGATTATAGAGATCGCGCTACGGTTCTCTGCATGCTTACTTACCCATTGATCTTGCTGTCGAAACCAGTCAACCCCATGAATAGTGGAATGCAAAAATAGAACTTTTTGTTCAGATTTGCTTATTATAGCTATAGCTTTTTTGAATGTGTGTTATATTAAAATTTTTATTCTCTATTTTTTAGCAATATCCAGCCGGATAATTCAACCGGTTTCTTACTGATACTGTCAATCCAGGATAAGCTGTACCAATAAGTATCTGTTGGTAATGGTCTTCCGATATATTTTCCATCCCAGACAGGATTTTTAGAACTAACAGGGAAAACTACCTTACCATATTTATCAAAGATATTTCCTTTAAAGCTTCCAAACTTACTAATCACACTGAAATCAATGGTATCATTAATACCATCACCGTTAGGAGTGATCGTGTTGGTCATTAAGAATGTATAATATTCAGTATGCGTGTCACAAAATACCCCTCTTTTTCTTACCCTGATAGAGTATTGGGTGTTTTTAAGCACATTCTTGAAAATGTTGGATGTCTGCCAGGTTACCCCGCCGTCAATAGAATATTCCAGTGGCTCGTTGGCAGGATTTTTTACATTAATCGTTAAAGTGTGATCCTGATAAGTGATAGTAATAATTTCAGGAGTTTTAATATAAGAAACCACTGCGGTGAGGATTTTAGAACAAGAACCATTGTTAATAGTGACAGTATAAGTTCCGGGTACACTTGTGGTGATTGTTTGCGTAGTTGCCCCTGTACTCCAGCTATAAGAATAATTAGGACCTGCCCCTGCATCCAAAGTTGCTTGATCTCCGGGGCATATCTCTACATTAGGTAATGAGGCCGTTATTTCGGGAACTACATTAATTGTAATGGAAGCACTTGCCTGAGCAGGACAGCCATTAGCGCCTACTCCTGTTACAATATAAGTTGTTGTTGAGGTAGGAGAAACAATTTGAGAATTCCCATTACCAGGTAAGCCTGTCCATGTATAAATGGCTGCGCCTGATGCCGTGAGAACAACAGAATCTCCTTTACAGATGTTAAGAGAAGAAGCATTAAGTGTTATGGTTGGGGGTGTGATATTTTTAACTACAGTCACGGATCCTTGTTTTGTACAACCCAATGCGCTGGTGATAGTAAGGGTATAAGTTCCGCCATTATTGACTACCGGAGTTAAAGTTGTACCTCCCGATACAATATTTCCTCCGCCTGTAGCTGCCCATGAGAAAGTTGAACCGGGTTGATATGTTGATGCAGAAGCATTTAAAGTAATTTGTGTGTTGGTACAGGTAATTTCAGAAGGAGTAGCAATATTTACAATAATAGCAGGATCCATAGTTACGGTTGCCGAATTTTGATATTGACATCCTAAAGGAGTGGTTACGGTAACCGTATAAGTTCCCGGGGTTGTTACTGTATTCGTAGCACTTGTAACACCATTAGACCACGAAAAAGTATTTCCACTGCCTGTTGCCGTTGCCGTTAAAGTAGTTGAAGATCCCCCGCAGAATGTTAAATTCCCGGTGATCTGAACATTCGGATTAGGACTGTTGGTAATGGTAATCGAAACCGGATCACTTGTACATAACCCATTATTATGGGTCAACGTATAAGTACCTGCTGTGTTGACAGTGATACTTTGAGTTGTCTGTCCGGTTGACCAGTTATTCCCCGTAGCAAAATTTGAAGTCAGGGTTACATTTCCGTTATTACAGATCACATTGGCGGAAGCGGTAATCACGGGAACCGGTTTTTGATTCACGATTAATTGCAGATTCGCGACTTTTGAGCAGGTTGTTGATTTTACCCGCACATATATGGTAGCATTTCCTGAAACATAAGTGGTTGGCATTGAAATGGTGCTGGCATTTCCTGCAATGGCGTCTGCCTGATTAAGATAATAATCAAAAGTTACCCCTGGTGTGGTGCTGATACTATTTTGCGCTGATGTTAAATCAAAAGTGGCTGTGGAAGTGCCTGAACATACACTTAAGCTCGTATTTTGAACAACCGGAACTACACCTTGTGTAACAGTAACGGATTTTTGGTAAGTACAATTGGCAGGAGTTTTAACGGTTACGGTATACGTTCCGGGAGAGGAAACTGAAATGCTGTTTCCGGTAGCTCCTGTAGACCAGGTGTATATATTTCCAGTTCCTGTAGAAGAAGCGGTTAGTTGTGTTGGGGTGTCACACAGTAAAAGATTACCGGTAATCTGTACATTCGGATCCGTATCAGCGGTAATTGTTACTGATGCTTGCGGGCTTGTACAGGTTCCATTGGCGCTTATGAGAGTATAGGTGCCCGGAGTTGTTACAGTAATGGATGGAGTGGCTGCCCCTGTAGACCACGTATTGCCTGTAGGATTGCTTGATGTTAAAGTAACACTTCCGCCGGGGCATAATGTAGTGGATGAAGCAGTGATTGAAGCAGTTAAGCTCTTAATTACAAAAATGAATGAGCCGGTTTGTTTACATGAATTAAGACTGCTTCCTGGATTATTCGGATCATTGTAATTAATGTTATAATAATAGGTAGAGCCGGGTGTTACTATTACGGGACCTGTAATAGGATTACTTCCGGTAGCGGCATCATTGGCATCATTAAAATAAGTTACTGTGAAATTGGTATTTCCGTTTAATATTCCGGAAGATAAGGTCGTGAAATTAAAGGGAGTACTATTATCACAGATTGCTATTTCTCTTGGAGAATTCGGGTTTGGGCCTGCAACACCCGGAGGTATGAACGGGTTAGGAGCAATGGTGGAATTTGAAAACGGAGAGACAAAAGTAGCGGTTCCTCCCCAGGTCAGATTAAAAGTATAAACCGTACTTGACCAGTTATCTATATATAAATAATAGGTTTCTCCGGCAACTACATCCATGTATTTGCAATAGGGCGATGTAGGCCCTCCTGCAGAGGTTGTGTTGGTGTTGGTCATGTTCATGCCTGTGCTGCTTAGAGCTCCTGAGGCATTACATCTGATAGGAAACCCACGATTTGCGCATGTTACATTCGGGCCATATATAGCCCAGTCATAATCAACAGGTCCTGTAGGGGTAAGATTGAAGGTAAGGGTTCCGCTTGTGGCAATGGTAAATTTATACCATACAGAATGATGTTCTCCTGAAGACAGGCAGCCTCCAAGACTTTCATAAGTATTACCAACTCCTGAAGGCGTATAGTTGATGTTCGAATTTCCGCATACGGTAATTGCTGAAATGCAATCTTCCTGCGCGGAAAGGGAGATATAAAAGATGGATAATAAAGAAAAGAATAGTTTTTTTATCATATCCTGGTTATGTTTTTATTGGTAAATAGCTTGAGCAGCTTAATGATGTAAAATAAGAAGAAGTGAAACACTGAATTCTGCCAGATTAGCTTTTGGGGACAAGCGATGAAAAAGTTTCCATTTGTTTGATTTTTAGTTTTTTGCAAATCTAACCAAATATTTGTAATAAAAATCATTAAATGCCTGTAATATTACTGAAATGTGCTGTTGATTTTGAATATTTTACATTTTTTTTATATCGTATGTAGTTGAAAAATTAGAAAAACATTGATTCAGAGTTTGGAGTTTAGTAAAAAATGTGTACTTTTGCAATCCAAAATGAGATGTAAAATATGTTAATAATTCCTGTAAAAGATGGTGAATCCATCGATAGAGCGTTAAAAAAATATAAAAGAAAATTTGACAAAACTGGAACAGTTCGTCAGTTAAGAGCCAGACAACAGTTTGTTAAGCCTTCTGTAACTTTAAGACAAGCTAGATTGAAAGCTGCTCACAAACAAAGAGCACTTAGCAAAGAAGAGCAGGCTTAAGATATTTTCTTAAACACATACTAAATTCACTTCTTAAATTCTTATATTTGAGAGGTGAATTTTTTGTTTATACCTCTATACTATATGTTGGATAAATTTTTAGAATATTTACAATTTGAGAAGAGGTATTCTCCTCATACCATTACAAGCTATAAAAAAGACCTTGAAGATTTTTCATATTTCTACCTTGCAACAGAATCTTCCGAAGATATTTCCAAAGCAGATAAAAAAATAATCAGGAATTTCATTGTAGAACTCAGTGAAAAAGGTATTTCAAAAAGAAGTATTAATAGAAAACTTTCTTCCCTTCGCAGTTTTTATCTTTTTCTCCTCAAAATAGGCGAGATTACCGTTTCTCCTACAGAAAGCATCTCTTCCCTGAAGTTTTACCCGGAGAAGCAGATTCCTATGTCTAAAGAGGAAATGCAGACGTTAAGCGATCATATCTTTGAAGAAGTGCATGATGTGCTGGAGAAATGTATCATGGAGGTCTTATACCAAACAGGAATGCGGAAAGCTGAGCTTTGTGGTCTGATATTTGAGAGTGTAAATATAAACGGAAAAGAATTGAAAGTAATAGGAAAAGGAAATAAGGAAAGGTTTATTCCAATATCCGGAAACCTTGCCAATCTGCTGACGGATTATTTAAAAATAAGGAATCCCCAGCACGAATATCAATCCTATTTTTTTGTAAATAAAAAGGGGAAAAAACTCACCGAAAAATTTGTTTATGTGGTAGTTAATAAGTACCTTAGTCTTATAACTTCTAAACAAAAAAGAAGTCCCCATATTCTGAGACACAGCTTTGCGACACATGTTTTGGATAACGGGGCTGAGATCTCAAAAGTAAAGAAAATACTAGGGCATTCCAGTCTTGCAAGTACTCAAGTCTATACGAATGCTAATATCGAACAATTGAAAAAAGTGTTTAATCAGGCTCATCCAAGAGCCTCAAAAAAAGAAGAATTATGAAGATCACAGTACAATCAATTGGTTTAACTCCTCACGAACCATTAGAATCTCACATTGACAAAAAAGTAAACAAACTTGAGACCTTTTATGACAAAATTCAGGAGTGTAAAATCTTCTTGAAAGTAGAGAATAATACAGATAAAGCAAATAAAACTGCTGAGATTATTTTGGCGGTTCCGGGGGATGACATCGTCGTTAAAAAGACAACCACAACTTTTGAAGAAAGTTTAGACCTTTGTGTTGATGCTGCTAAAAAGCTATTAATCAAGAAAAAAGAAATGGCCTAGGAAAAAAGTTAAAAAAAAGTTATTGAAAAATTTGAGAATTCAAAAAATCCGTTCTATATTTGCACTCGCAAAAAGGAACAGTGATCTTTTGAATTCTTTTTTTAATTGCCTCCATAGCTCAGTTGGCCAGAGCACGTGATTTGTAATCTCGGGGTCGTGGGTTCGAATCCCTCTGGAGGCTCATTTTAATATAAACATGAGGGGAGATTCCAGAGTGGCTAAATGGGACTGACTGTAACTCAGTTGCTTCGGCTTCGTAGGTTCGAATCCTGCTCTCCCCACATTTTATATTAAAAAATAAAGTTGCAGATTTAAAAGCTTTTTTATAAGTTTGCACAGCGTTACCAATAGTTTTGGAAACAAAATTGCGGAAGTAGCTCAGTTGGTAGAGCGTCAGCCTTCCAAGCTGAATGTCGCGGGTTCGACCCCCGTCTTCCGCTCAATAAATCACCCAATAGGCGTGATTTTTTTTTACACCTGATATAGCGTAGGGTAGAGTTTCCCTGAAAGCTTTCAGTCCTTTTAAAATTGCCTCCATAGCTCAGTTGGCCAGAGCACGTGATTTGTAATCTCGGGGTCGTGGGTTCGAATCCCTCTGGAGGCTCAATTTTTAATATAACATGAGGGGAGATTCCAGAGTGGCTAAATGGGACTGACTGTAACTCAGTTGCTTCGGCTTCGTAGGTTCGAATCCTGCTCTCCCCACATTTATATTATGAAAGAAAAGTTGCAGATTTAAAAGCTTTTTTATAAGTTTGCACAGCGTTACCAATAGTTTTGGAAACAAAATTGCGGAAGTAGCTCAGTTGGTAGAGCGTCAGCCTTCCAAGCTGAATGTCGCGGGTTCGACCCCCGTCTTCCGCTCAACAGAAATCACGCAGACAGTGTGATTTTTTTGTTTGACGCCGACTTAGCTCAGCGGTAGAGTGCTTCCTTGGTAAGGAAGAGGTCACGGGTTCAAGTCCCGTAGTTGGCTCTCATTGTAATCCCGGAATTCTTCCGGGATATTTTTTTACCTGAATCCTGATAGATCCTTTTTCATAAAAGGAGTAGCTGCTTTTACAATACATTAAAATTTAATTAAAATCATCTCCTGAATTGCTGTATGGATCATAGTTTGATTAAAACCATTAAAAAAATCTTTAAATTCGTGTAAAATTATTTTCGATGAATATTCTTTTATTGGAAGACGACCTTATCCTTTCTGCAGAACTGTGTAAATTTTTGGAAGCTAATCATTTTACCTGTGATAAGATCTATGATGGAGAAACATTTCTTCGGCAGATTAAAAACAATACCTATGATATGTATTTGCTGGATATCAATGTACCTAAAATAAACGGACTGGATGTATGCCAAACCATTCGTTCTTTCGATAAGAATACCCCCATCATTATTATTTCGGCTTATGGAGACCTTTCGGATAAAAAAGATGCTTTTAACAGGCTGGCCGATGACTATCTGGTAAAACCTTTTCAGTTTGAAGAATTACTTTTACGTATCAATTCCCTGATGAGGAGAAAAGGACCGGCAGATAATTCAGACCAGGACATCATAAGAGTTGATGATCTCATCATCAATAAAACCGAGCAAAAAGTGTACAGAGGCAAAAATGAGATCAGCCTTACCCTGAAAGAATTTCAATTGCTGGTGTATCTGGCCGAAGCACAGGGAAGAACTGTTTCCAAGCAACAGATCACAGAACATGTCTGGGAACATAATTTTAATACCAACACCAATACGGTAGAGGTGTACATCAATTTTTTAAGAAAAAAGATTGATAAGGATTTTAAAGTGAAGCTCATTCATACACGTTCCGGTTTCGGATATTACCTAAGTCCGTTGTAAAATGTCCTTAAAACGAAAGATAGCATTAACGATCAGTATTGCCTTCTCATTATTATTCGGTATAGTGATGGCGGTTATTTATATATCTTTCAACGATTTCAGGAGGGAAGAATTTAAGGAGAGATTCAAGCAGAGACTGGAATTCACCTCCCACTTCATTTCTAAATCAAAAGATTTTGGGGAAGAAGCTCCCGTTTTTTTTAATGAGAACTCAGATAATATTCTCTTAAATGAAACTATCCTGATTTTTAATGAACGGAAAGAGCTTATCTACAGTACTATAAAAGACAGGAATGTTACCTGGGATAATGCCCTGCTGAAAGAATTGGATGAAAAGAAAGCTATATATTCGGAAGAGACAGTTCCGGAAATATATGCGGCTCTAAAAACCATTAACGGAGAGAAATATTATATCCTGACCAGTGCATTTGACAGCAATGGAAAATCTAAACTGGCCTATCTGAAATATCTTTTAATTACGGCCTACGTGATGAGTGTGCTTTTGATAGGCTTTTTCAGCTATTACTTTATGGGAAGGTTTCTGCGTCCTTTGGAAAATTTGAATAAAGAAATCTCAGAAGTTACTGCTCATAAGCTGACAACCCAAATCCCGGTTCAGGAATCTGAAGATGAAATCAATATACTGGCGAAATCTTTTAACACAATGATCGTGAGATTAAATGATGTATTCCAGTCACAGAAAGACTTCACAGCAAGTGCTTCCCATGAAATCAGAACACCTATTACAAGAATGGCCTTTCAGCTGGAAAACCTGATCAAACTGGAGCAGCATCCTCCGGAAACATTGTCTTCTTTGAAACAGATTCAACGGGATGTCTACCAACTTTCGGATTTAACGAACTCTTTGCTGTTACTTACTAAATTTGACAAGGAAAACATTCAGAGTATTTACGAAGAAGTAAGAATTGATGAAGTGATCTTTGAAGCTTTTGAAGCTGTGGAGAAAAGTTACCCGAACCTTAAAATGGATTTCCTGATCTCTGAGGATACTTCTGAAAATGCTCTTCTGATAATTAAAGGAATTCAATCTTTACTGGATATCGTATTCATTAATTTGTTCAAAAATGCAGCCGTATATTCTGATAATATTGAAGTTGATGTTTTAATTACTGAAACCAATTCCGAACTCAAAGTAGATGTTATTTCTCAAGGGAATACTATTCCTGAAGAAGAACGGTCCAAATTATTCGAAGCCTTTATGAGGGGAAACAACTCCCAGAATATTTCAGGTTCCGGTTTAGGCCTTAGAATTGTTAAAAGAATTCTTGAGTATCATGGTGCTGAAATTACCTATTCTTCCCCTGAACAGCACATCAACAAATTCACTGTATTTTTCAAAAAATAAAATTTAATTTTTTTTTAAGCGCCCTTTAAGTTCGTTTTAATTGTGTAAAGGCAATTTTGTCTCATGAAAATTGAGAAAATAAACAGAATTGCCGGACTGTTTGTTGTCATTTCTTCATTCATGACAGCACAGCGCCCGATGTCACTTTCAGACTGTGAAGAAGTCTTTCAGAAAAACAATCTGCAACTGCTTGCCGAGCAATATAACATCAATATGGCAGATGCAGATATTCTGCAGGCAAAGATTTGGGAGCTTCCTCAGCTAAGCGGGCAAATCAATGCATACAATCCTGAAGATAAGAAAATATTTGATATCGCTCATGCAAAAGGTGCTCAGGTAACCCAGTTAATTTATATGGGTGGAAAAAAGAAGAATGAAATAGCTTTTGCAAAATCAAATAAAGAACTTGCCCAACTTCAGTTTTCTCAATTGCTGATTGATCTGAGGGCTCAACTTCGTACGGCTTATTTTAATCTTTATTATGAAAATCTGAAACTGGAAAATACGAATAAGCAATTAGGCTATATGAATGATCTTCTAAAAGCATATAGGATACAGTCTGCTAAAGGTAATGTATCACTTAAAGATGAGGTCAGATTACAAAGTATAGTTATTCAGCTTAATAACGACAAACAGGGGATCAATAAAAATATTTTAGAACAGCAACGGAATTTGAAAGTCCTGACAGGAATTGCAGAAGATATTGAGCCCCTGCTTTCCGATACTGAGGCAATGGAAATCCTGGCTTCCCAACCTTTCGGAGATGATGAAGACCTGAAAAGAAAAGCATTGGAAAATAATGCAGATTATCAGTATTATTTAAAACTGATTGATAACAGTAAGCTATACGCTCAATGGCAAAAATCTTTAAATGTTCCTGATCTGAACGTAGGAGCAGGGTGGGATCAAAATGGAGGCACTTTTAAAAATGAAGTAAATCTGATGGTAGGAATTCCTTTACCGTTGTGGAAAGCCAATCAGGGAAATGTTGAAAAAGCAAACTACACCATTCAGCAAAATCAAAAAAATGCAGCTTACCGTAAGCTGGATCTGGAAACACAGGTAGAGTCTGCATTCAAAGCTTGGAAGAATCAGTATGACCAATTAGCGGAAATTAAAACGACGGACCTCGATGATATGAATCTGGTGTATAATGGAATGCTCAAGAACTTTAGAAACCGAAATGTAAGCCTTATAGAATTTACCGATTTCATGGAAAGCTACAGGCAAACTGCTCTTCAGATCTATGACATGAAAAACGAGGTGATACGGTCAATGGAATTGCTCAATCAATTAGTACAAACAAAAATCTTCTATTAGAAATGAAAAATTATATCATACCTGTATTCCTGATGCTTGTATTTTTTTCCTGTTCAGGGAAGAAGGAAGAAACGGTACCGCAAGCTAAAAAAGGATTTGAGCTCAGCAATACCATGCTAAAATCAATCTCTCTGGCAAAGGTTGAGAAACAATACATAGAAGATGATTACAGTTTTTACGGGAAAATATCTGCAGATAAGAACAGCTATATCGATGTTTATCCTTTGGTTGGCGGAAATGTTTTGAGTGTAAATGTCGAATTGGGAGATTATGTAAAGAAAGGAGAGGTTTTGGCAACGATAAGAAGTACGGAGCTGGCGGAAATTCAAAAAGATGTAAGTGATGCCAAAACAGATTTGGTAATAGCTCAGAATAATGTGAGAGTCGCCAAAGAAATGTATGAAGGCAGACTGAATACAGAAAAAGATGTCCTGGAAGCCAAAAGCCAATTGCAGAAAGCCCGGGATCAATTGCAGAGAGCTTCTGCGGTAAGTACAGTTTATAATGTCAGAAAAGGAAATATTTACAGTGTTGTAGCACCAATCAGTGGATACATTGTTCAAAAAAACATTAATAAAGATATGCAGTTGAGAAGTGACAGAAGCGATAATATCTTTGATGTCGCCAATACAGCCAATGTTTGGGCCATCATGAATGTCAATGAATCCGATATTGATAAAATCAGTCTCGGGATGAAAGCTGAAGTATCCACCTTGTCTTATCCGGACAAAATTTTTCACGGAAAAATTGATAAAATTTTTAAGATTATCGATCCCCAAACCAACGCCATGCAAGCGAGAGTCGTCCTTGATAATGCCAATGGGTTGCTAATTCCGGAAAGTAAGGCGACCATCAAAGTGACCAGTTCGGAAAACAATAGGGCACTCACCGTTCCGTCTAATGCAGTAATCTTTGATGATAACCGCAGTTTTGTAGTGATATTTAAATCACGAACAGATGTAAAGATTAAAGAAATAAAAATTTTAAAGCAAACCGGAAATACCACATACGTTTCTGAAGGATTGTCTGAGGGGGAACAGGTAATTACCAATAATCAACTGCTGATTTATCGGTCTCTGAACAGTTAAAATGAAATTTTTCCTTCAACGGCTTTTTAAGCCATCAAAACCATCTTATGAACAAATTCATCAAAAATATCATTGCCTTCTCATTAAAAAATAAAGCATTCACCTTTATCTGGGTGGCTATACTGGCGATTGCAGGATTTATAAGTTTCAAAAATATGCCTATTGAAGCTTTTCCTGATGTTACCAATACCCAGATCGTCATTATTACCCAATGGAATGGGCGAAGTGCGGAAGAAGTAGAGCGGTTTGTGACTACTCCCATCGAATTGGCAATGAGCCCGGTTCAGAAAAAGACCAGTGTGAGAAGTACAACGATGTTTGGGTTGTCCATTGTTAAAATCCTGTTCGATGACGGAGTAGATGATACTTTTGCCAGAAATCAGGTTAATAATCAATTAAGGACCGTCAGTCTTCCCGATGAGGTAGATCCAGAGGTACAACCACCTTACGGACCAACCGGTGAGATTTTCCGATATACGTTAGAAAGTAAAACCAAAGATTCCCGGGAATTGCTTACTCTTCAAAATTGGGTGATAGACCGTACTTTGAGAGGAGTTCCCGGAGTGGCAGACATCAATGTTTTCGGAGGACAGGATAAAGTTTTTGAACTGAGCATTGATCCGAGAGCACTGGATAAATACAATCTTACGCCGCTTCAGGTCTATGATGCTGTAACGAAAAGTAATTTGAACGTAGGAGGTGACGTGATTGAAAAAAACGGACAGGCTTATGTGGTAAGAGGAATAGGCTTGGTAAAATCTGTAGCTGATATCGGAAATATTACCATCCAGAATGATAGTGGAAATCCCGTTTTGGTTAAAAATGTGGCAGATGTACATGAAAGCTCAATGCCCAGAGTGGGACAAGCCGGATTGAATCATCATGAAGATACGGTGGAAGGGATTGTGGTTATGAGAAAAGGCGAAAACCCGCGTGAAGTATTGGTCGGCGTTAAAGCTAAAATTAAAGAGCTCAACGAGAAAGTATTACCGAAAGATGTAAAAATGGTTACTTTCTACGACCGGGACAATCTGATGGATTTTACAACCCACACCGTAATGCATAACCTGATCGAAGGAATTATTCTGGTCACTGTAATGGTACTGATCTTTATGGCAGACTGGAGAACAACATTTATTGTTTCCATCATTATTCCGCTCTCCTTACTGTTCGCTTTTCTGTGTCTGAAAATAGCGGGAATGAGTGCTAATTTATTATCACTGGGAGCTGTTGACTTCGGAATTATCATCGACGGAGCCGTCGTTATGGTAGAAGGACTCTTCGTCATGCTCGATCATAAAGCGCATAAATATGGTCCGGAAAGATTCAATAAGCTCGCTAAAGCAGGCTGGATCAGGCAAACCGGGACAGGATTAGGAAAAGCCATCTTCTTTTCAAAATTAATTATCATCACCTCATTAATCCCCATTTTCTCATTCCAGAAGGTAGAAGGTAAAATGTTCTCACCACTGGCTTTTACCTTGGGGTTTGCATTAATAGGAGCTTTGATTTTTACTTTAACGCTGGTTCCTGTTCTTTCCCACCTTTTACTGAATAAAAATGTAAAGGAAAAGAATAACCCGTTTGTGAATTTTTGGGACAGAATGGTTTTAAAAGGATTCAGCTATACTTTTAAGCATAAAAAAATAAGCTTAATTGCAGCCCTTTCATTTCTTGGAGTTACCCTGTTTTCCGGAAAATTTTTGGGAACGGAATTTTTACCCCAACTGAATGAAGGATCACTCTGGATCACTGCAGAAATGCCGATGAGCTCATCATTAAAGGAATCATTGAAAACCGCAGATCTTTTAAAGAAAGATATCATGAGCTTTCCTGAAGTTACGGATGTTTTGGCACAAACAGGCAGAAGCAATGACGGAACAGATCCAAACGGATTCGGATTTGTTCAATTTGCAGTAAACCTTAAACCCAAAGAAGAGTGGAAGAGAAGTATCAGCTATGAAGAGCTTATAGAAGGAATTGATCAAAAGCTCAGGAGCTATCAGGGAATTACCTTTAATTATTCCCAGCCGATCTCCGACAACGTAGCAGAAGCAGTAGCCGGATTTAAAGCGGAAAACGGAATTAAAATATATGGAGATAATCTGGCAACATTAGATAAACTTGCAGAAGAAGCTTTAAAAGCCATTAAAAATGTGGAAGGGGTAAAAGATCCGGGAATCATTAAAAATATAGGACAGCCCGAAGTAAGTGTGGTATTGGACAGAGATAAAATGGCTGCGTACGGAGTAATGCCTGCGGATGCACAAGCCGTTCTCGAAATGGCCTTTGGAGGGAAAACAGCTTCGGAAATGTTCGATGGAGAACGGAAATTCCCCATCCGTTTACGTTACTCCCAGGAATACAGGAAAGATGAAAATGATATAGCCTCCTTAATGGTTCCCACACAAGACGGAACAAAAATTCCGCTGAAAGAAATCAGCAATATTGTTAAAGATAATGGAGCGGCATTTATTTACAGAGATGATATCAAGCGGTATATTGGGGTGAAATTTTCTATTCGTGACCGGGACTTGGGAAGTACTATTGCAGATGCGCAAAAAGAAGTCTCAAAAATTGATCTTCCCGATGGATATTCTGTCGGTTGGACGGGGCAGTTCGAAAATCAGCAGAGAGCTTCCCACAGACTGGCCCAGGTGGTGCCGGTAAGTATTCTGATGATTTTCTTCCTCTTATTCATTCTTTTCGGGAATATGAAAGATTCATTGCTGGTATTGGCTAATGTACCTTTTGCATTGATCGGGGGAATTATTGCACTCCACGTCACCAGAATGAATTTTGGGATCTCGGCAGGTGTGGGAATGATCGCTTTACTGGGAATATGTATTCAAAACGGAGTTATTCTTATCACTGAGTTTCATCAGAATGTCAGAAACGGATTACCCCTTGATTCAGCCATATTGAATGGTGTGAAATCAAGGACAAGACCCGTAGTAATGACAGCTTTAATGGCTTCGATAGGGCTCTTACCGGCAGCATTATCCACAGGTATTGGTTCCGAGTCTCAAAAGCCATTGGCTATTGTCATTATTGGCGGCTTAATTACAGCCACGATACTTACATTGCTTATTTTTCCCGTTATTTTCTGGATATTTAGCAGAACAAAGAAATCACAGGAAATCTGACCATCTTTTAATATAATGAAGCCCGGAACCAATTTGTCCCGGGCTTCTACCTATTGAAATCGCGTTACGAGCTAAAATCCTAGTCCAATGGAAAAAGCTTTTACTGCATTAGGGAAATTGGAAAAAGATGTCACCGCTCCCGTTGAAGTATTTACGGTATATATTTTTGTAGTGCCATTTACAGTTGCTATTAAATAAGCTTTCTGGCTTTTACTGCCTATATCGAATCCATTGGCGCTGCTTATGTCGATGCCTAAAGATCCTGTTTCTATTAGAGTTCCATTATTAGGTGGGTTTTGTTGATAAAGTTTATCACTATTATGATCTGTAACAAATAAAACCGTTGCCGTAGCTCCTGCAAAATTATTAGTGTAAGCAGCTGCAGTCACGGCAGGAGTACCTGGATTAATATTTCCGTCTACAGCGGCAATGGTACCATCATTTGGGTTGATGCGTAAATTTTGTCCTGTATTGCTTACGACTCTTATTCTGTCAACAGTAGGGTTGAAGTCAAAGCCGAAATCAGTTCCCTGAAGTGCCGTTGAGAATGGAGTGGTGTTTACTGCTGTAGCTGCTCCGGTAGCAAGATTGATGGTGTAAAGCCTGCTTGAGCTTCCCAACGCATATAATTGCCCATTCAAAGGACGGAAATCTATGCCAAGAATATTTTCTCCTGACTGAAGCCCGGCAATAGCTTTCGAGATGGGGCTTGGATTTTCAGGATTAAAGATTTGTAAATTATTGGAAGAATCCACCGCGTAAGCTACAGGCTCTGTTGGAATGGCTAAATCGCGGATAGGGTCCTGAAGCGAGCCTATAAGGCCGGCTTTTCCGTTATTTATGTCTACTAAATATAAATTATTGCCCGCTCCTAATAAGGCAACATTATTATTGGGATTAATGTCAAATGCGGCCTGTCCGTTCAATGTAATCCCCAGGCTGCCTACTTCCACTAATGTTCCGTTATTAGGTGGATCCTGTTTAAACAGTTTTCCTGAAGCAACGTCAATATCATATAAAATTGTTGAGGATGCCCCTGCTTTACTGTTGGTATAGGCAATGCCTGTAACGGAAGGTGTTCCCGGGCCGTTAATAGACATATCCGTGGCGGCTGTTGCTCCGGTTTCAGGATGAAGACGGAGATTTTGTCCTGTATTGCTCACTAATCTTATACGGTCTACGGTTGGGTTAAAATCAATGGAGGCAATGGCTCCCGATAAGGCAGGTGTAAATGCAGTTCCGATTGCTCTTGCTGAGGAAGAAGAAGTATTGATGACATATAGTTTGCTTGCACTGGACAAGGCATAGAGTTCACCTGTAGAAGGCCTGAAATCGATACTTAAAATTTGTTCTCCGGAAGCAACTCCGGTTATGGCGCTTTTCGATAAGAACATTCCCGGTTTTTTTGCATTGAAAGAAACCAGCTCATTGGCGGCTGTAACGGCATATACCAAAAGATCCGGTCCCTGAATCGTATTTTCAGGCATGTTGAAATCTTCTGAATCATTGCAGGATAAAGAAGTTCCCAATAGTATCACTGCGAATAAGGCTCGTAAAAACTTTTTCATAATGCTTATTTTTAGGTTAATTAAAAGAATATACGAGAGATTATCTGTCTTGGATTTACAATAACTTTTTTTCCTGAATAGGATAGGAAAAAGAGGGCTCCTTTATTCCTAATAGCAGATAATTTACATAAAATACAGAGTTTTTTAGGAAATCCCTTTTTAGGATTTTTTCAATTGAGAAATTTGTGTAAATTTGCAATCTCAATACAGAGAAATATGAGTTTGTAATTCTTTGGATTTTGAATATTAAAATTTTTTTAATAAAAAGGTTTTGATATTTAAAAAATCGCTATATTTGCAAACCGAAATTTTGAATAAACAATAAATAAATAATTTTAAATCATGGCAAAGGAAACGTTTAATCGTAACAAACCACACTTGAACATTGGTACTATTGGTCACGTTGACCATGGTAAAACTACTCTTACTGCTGCAATCAGTAGCGTATTAGCTAACAAGGGTCTTGCTGAGAAAAAAGACTTCTCTTCTATTGACTCTGCTCCAGAAGAAAAAGAAAGAGGTATCACTATTAATACAGCTCACATTGAGTACGAAACTGAAAAACGTCACTATGCACACGTTGACTGTCCAGGTCACGCCGACTATGTAAAGAACATGGTAACTGGTGCTGCTCAGATGGATGGAGCTATCTTAGTATGTGCTGCAACTGATGGACCAATGCCTCAAACTAGAGAGCACATCCTACTTTGCCGTCAGGTAAATGTACCAAGAATCGTTGTTTTCATGAACAAAGTGGATATGGTGGATGATGCTGAATTATTAGAGCTTGTTGAGCTTGAACTTAGAGATTTATTATCTACTTACGAATATGATGGAGATAACTCTCCAGTAATCCAGGGATCTGCTCTTGGTGCTCTTAACGGAGATGAGAAGTGGGTTAAAACTGTAGAAGAATTAATGGATGCTGTTGATACTTGGATCGAGCAACCGGTAAGAGATCAGGATAAGCCATTCTTGATGCCAATCGAAGACGTATTCTCTATTACAGGTAGAGGTACTGTAGCAACTGGTAGAATCGAGGCTGGAGTTATCAATACTGGTGATGCTGTTGACATCGTAGGTATGGGTGATGAGAAGTTAACTTCTACTGTAACTGGGGTTGAGATGTTTAGAAAAATCCTAGACAGAGGTGAAGCTGGTGATAACGTAGGTCTATTGTTGAGAGGTATTGAAAAAACTGACATCAAGAGAGGTATGGTAATTGCTAAAGCTGGATCTGTAACTCCACACAAAAAATTCAAAGCTGAGGTTTATATCCTTTCTAAAGAAGAAGGTGGACGTCACACTCCATTCCACAACAAATATCGTCCTCAGTTCTACGTAAGAACTACAGACGTTACAGGTGAAATCTTCTTACCAGAAGGTGTAGAAATGGTAATGCCTGGTGATAACTTAACAATCACTGTAGAATTGTTACAACCAATCGCTCTTAACGTAGGTCTTAGATTTGCGATCAGAGAAGGAGGTAGAACAGTTGGTGCTGGTCAGGTTACTGAAATCTTAGATTAATATCTTAAAATAATATAAAGCTTCCGCAAGGAATCTCTTGCGGAGCTTTTTATCTACGGGCATCGTCCAATGGTAGGATACCGGTCTCCAAAACCGTTGATCAGGGTTCGAATCCTTGTGCCCGTGCAAATAAAAATTATGAGTTCATTTATCGATTTTTTAAAAGGTTCTTATAACGAATTCAGACATAAAGTTGAATGGCCAAAGTGGAGTGACTTACAGTCTTCTACTATCGTTGTAACCATTGCCACTGTTATTCTTGCGTTATTTACCTTTGGAGTTGATGAATTGTTTTCTAAAGCAATCAGCAACATAATAGGAATGCTAATCAACGTGTTCAACTAACAAAAAGTATTTTCCCATAATGAGCGAATTGAAATGGTATGTGCTGAAAGCAATCAGCGGACAGGAAAATAAAGTGAAAAACTATATTGAGACAGAAATCAAACGTTTAGGGTTTGAGCAGTACGTTACTCAAGTGGTTATTCCTATGGAAAAGGTTATCCAACTTAGAAACGGTAAGAAAGTTCCTAAGGAAAGACCTTATTATCCTGGTTACCTGATGATCGAAGCTGATCTGATGGGAGAGATTCCTCATATTATTAAGAATATCCCGGGAGTTATTTCTTTCTTGAGCTTAACAAAGGGTGGAGATCCTGTTCCAATGAGAAAATCAGAAGTGAACAGAATGTTGGGAAGAATGGATGAGCTCTCTGAATTTGCTACCGATGTTGAAATCCCTTACGTAGTTGGTGAAAACGTTAAAGTAATTGACGGACCATTCAACGGATTCAACGGAACAGTAGAAAAAATCCTTGAGGATAAGAAGAAGATTGAAGTTTCTGTACTGATCTTTGGAAGAAAAACTCCAATGGAACTAAGCTACATGCAGGTAGAAAAAATCTAAGAAATATTTATTTCAACATAAATAAAAGACCACTTCATCAAGTGGTCTTTTTGTTTTCTCTATCGGATTCTATTTTTTAATGAATTTCTGAGATATGATATCTCCTGACGAATTCATTCGCCTCTAAAATGAATATTTTTTGTTGCATATCGGTAGCCTGAGAAATGTCCAGGTTCCCAATCGGCTGATCAAATAACAGGGTGTTGAAAAATAATTAACTCATATCAGCCACTTTGGAAACATATATGTTTAAAATTAGTATAGGTTGCATTATTGGGCACAGAATTTAATGGAGTGCCAATCAATTAATATTCAGAACGGGTGTTATATTATCAAATGTTTCTAAAAATCAACATATTCTGTTTGCTATTTCAAAAATATTTTATACTTTTGCAATCCGAAAAGTAGGTTTATCTAATGTGAGAATGGGTAACCTGCTGAATAATAATGCTTCCAAACTCATTAATTATTCAAATTTAAAAAACAAAAAATGGCTAAAAAAGTCTTTAAAATGGTAAAACTTCAGGTGAAAGGTGGCGCTGCCAACCCTTCTCCACCAGTAGGTCCAGCTTTGGGTTCTGCAGGTGTGAACATCATGGAGTTTTGTAAGCAATTTAACGGAAGAACCCAAGATAAGCCAGGGCAAGTTTTACCTGTAGTAATTACAGTATACGAAGACAAATCTTTTGAATTCGTAATTAAAACTCCACCTGCAGCAATCCAGTTAATGGATGCGGCTAAGATCAAAGGAGGTTCCGGAGAACCAAACAGAAACAAAGTAGGTTCTGTATCTTGGGATCAGGTGAAGAAAATCGCTGAAGACAAAATGGCAGATCTTAACTGCTTTACAATGGATTCTGCAGTTTCTATGGTTGCAGGTACTGCTAGATCTATGGGATTAAGAGTAACAGGAACTAAACCAACTTTTAACGCTTAAAACTAATAGAAATGGCAAAATTAACAAAAAAGCAAAAGGAAGCTTTAAGCAAAGTAGAAAAAGGAAGAATCTATAACCTTGAAGAAGGTTCAGCTCTTGTAAAAGAAGTGAACACTGCAAAGTTTGATGCTTCTGTAGATATCGCTGTAAGATTGGGTGTAGATCCAAGAAAAGCAAACCAAATGGTAAGAGGTGTTGTATCTCTTCCTCACGGAACTGGTAAAGATGTTAAAGTTTTGGCTTTAGTAACTCCAGATAAAGAAGCAGAAGCTAAAGAAGCTGGTGCTGACTATGTAGGTCTTGATGAATATTTACAAAAAATCAAAGACGGTTGGACAGATGTTGACGTTATCGTTACTATGCCGGCTGTTATGGGTAAATTAGGACCTTTGGGTAGAGTATTAGGACCAAGAGGTTTGATGCCTAACCCTAAATCAGGTACTGTAACTATGGAAATTGGTAAAGCAGTTACTGAAGTAAAAGCTGGTAAAATTGATTTCAAAGTAGATAAATATGGTATCGTTCATGCAGGTATCGGAAAAGTATCTTTTGATGCTGCTAAATTGAAAGAAAATGCTCAGGAATTAATCCAGACATTGATCAAAATGAAGCCGACAGCTGCTAAAGGAACTTATGTGAAAAGCATCTACTTGTCTTCTACAATGAGCCCGGGGATTGCAATCGATACTAAATCTGTTAACTAATATTAAATCCTTAAGACAATGACAAAAGACCAAAAAGTTGTAGCAATACAAGAGATCAAAGATTTGCTTCAGGATGCAAAGGTAGTATACGTAGCAGATCTAGAAGGATTGAACGCTGCTAAGTCTTCAGAATTCAGAAGACAGGCTTTCAAACAAAATATCAAAGTGAAAGTGGTAAAAAATACACTTTTACAAAAAGCAATGGAGCAAATCGAAGGGGTAGATTACTCTGAGATGTTTGAATCTTTCAAAGGAAACTCAGCTTTAATGATTTCTGAGACGGCAAACGCTCCTGCAAAACTAATCCAGAACTTCAGAAAGAAAGAAGAAAAGCCGGCCTTAAAATCAGCTTATCTTCAGGAAACTTTCTATGTTGGTGACAACAACCTAGATGCGTTGGCAAACATCAAGTCTAGAGAAGAAATGATCGGTGAAATCATCGGATTACTTCAGTCTCCAATCCAGAGAGTTGTTTCTGCTCTTCAAAACAAACCTGAAACAGTAGAAGCTAAAGCTGAAGAAGCTGCACCTGCTGTGGAAGAAACTCCTGCTGCTGAAGCTCCGGAAGCTCCTGCTGCAGAAAGCACTGACGAAACGCCAGCTGCTGAATAATTACACTCAAAAAATTAAATAAATAATCAACAAAAACATTAGAACAATGTCAGATTTAAAAAATTTAGCTGAAACGCTAGTAAACTTAACAGTAAAAGACGTAAATGAATTAGCTGCTATCCTTAAGGATGAGTACGGAATTGAGCCAGCTGCTGCTGCTGTAGTAGTTGCTGCAGGTGGTGCAGGTGAAGCTGCTGAAGAAAAGACTGAATTCGACGTAATTCTTAAGTCTGCAGGTGCTTCTAAATTAGCTATCGTTAAATTAGTAAAAGATTTAACTGGTGCTGGTCTTAAAGAAGCTAAAGATATCGTAGACGGTGCTCCAGCTCCAATCAAAACTGGTGTATCTAAAGACGAGGCTGAAGCTCTTAAGAAGCAATTAGAAGAAGCTGGTGCTGAAGTAGAATTGAAATAATTCAATTGAACTCTAAAAATAATTAGCCCGGGCAATTGCCCGGGCTTTATTATTTCTATAAACTCATTAAATTGTGAGTTATTTATAAAGGTATTTAAATATTGTTAGTAAATAAATATAAATATAACATTATTTTTTGTT
The DNA here is from genome assembly GCF_003634775.1 of Chryseobacterium defluvii. Lineage (GTDB taxonomy): Bacteria > Bacteroidota > Bacteroidia > Flavobacteriales > Weeksellaceae > Chryseobacterium > Chryseobacterium defluvii. Next base: position 185,686 of record NZ_RBXB01000001.1, read on the forward strand.
AATTAACAAAAAAAATACATTGTTTTATGATTAAAATTCAATAAAATTTTCAATTTTAATGTTAATTATTAAAAAATAGAACTTTTTTTTGAAAAAATCATTATATTTGCATCGGAAAAAAACACACATAGTTTGAAAAGAAATTATTTTCTTTTTTTAAAATTATTTTTTGATTGTATCCACTTTGGAGAGCTATAAGGAAAATTTAATTCGCCAATAAGGCAATTGCGGAAAATTTTGTTAATATGACTTTCTATAGCTCTGCATAATCTGATGGTAATGATGTTGATCCTGTACAAGGATAATCTAATGTGTGTTTTTTTTAAGGTATTAGGAGTGCACAAATAGGGATGGGATAAACTCCAGTCATCCATAGTAGTAAATTCTTAAACTCTTTTTTCTAAAATAGAACATAAAAAAACAACAAATATTATTACAAAATGAAAAACAGATTATTAACGCTTGCAGTTGTATCTTCTACTGCTTTTTTGGCAAATGCACAAGTTGGAATTAATACAAATCAGCCGGCAGCTACTTTAGATGTAGTAGGCTTTCCTGCAAACATTACCAAAGCTGACGGGATGATTGCTCCAAGGCTTACAGGCGATCAGCTAAGAGCAAAATCTGCCGTTTATACAGCTTCTCAAACAGGAGCAATGGTATATGTAACGGTAGCAGATAGTGCTCCTGCGGGACAAACGATTAATGTAACTGTTCCGGGTTATTATTATTTTAATGGGACCTTGTGGGTAAGAAATGATGTTGGTTGGCGTACCTCTGGAAACACTGATGCAGAAATTGGAACTGTTGCGGAAACATTAGGAAATGCTCCGGCTTCAACCAATTATCTGGGAACAAAAGGAGTTGGTGATGACCTTGTAATTGTTACAGCCAATCAGACCCATGCCGTATTAGATATAAATGGTTCATTAAAAGGGGGGAACTCTAATACTGTGGCTCCTTTTGCTTCTTTATCATGGGGGTCAAACAATACTATCTCCAATGCAGCTTCTTCAAGTATTGCCTTAGGAAGAAATAATACAGTTTCTGCATCAGCAGCAAACTTTCCGGGCGTTGCTGTGGGGGCGAATAATAATGCTACCAATGGGGCCAAGTTAATTGGAAATGGCAATTCAGGGGATAACAGCAGTGCGTATGTATTGGGAAACAATAATACAATTACTTCTCCTGCCGGCGGATTCGCTGTTGGAAACGGTAATACAACCAATGGTTTTGTTTTCGGTACAGGCAACACGGTTACGTCTGGAAACTATGCATTCGGAAATAACAATAATGTTACAGGAACAGCCAATGCAATGGTATTCGGTAGTGGAACAACCAACAGTGTTGCCAACCAAACTGTATATGGAAACGGGGCTCATGTTTTTTCGGGGCAGGGAGCTGTTGGAAGCGCAATCACAGACGTAGGAATCAATATGGTTCCCAATACTACCAATGTAGCTGATTTGGAGGTGAGCAAAGGGATTTTGTTGAAGCCGAATTCAGGAGCGGGTGTTCCGAGCCTGACATGTGATTCATCCAATGCAGGAACTCTTATCTACTGGCTGAATACAAGCACAGGTGTTGGAAACTTCTACGGTTGCAGACAATTATCTACTACGCCGTCCGTTACTTTTGGCTGGTCTTCATTATAATAAAGCACAAATAAAATAAAACACACAATTTAACAACTAAACAAAAACAAATGACAAAAGAATTATTCGGGAAAATTACAACGGTTCTAATGTTTTTAGTGACTACTGTAATGGTTTTGGCACAGGGCTATACTCCAATAAGAGGGATGGGAGTAGAAGCGAAGCCGGTAAATAGCAATGGAATTTGCTTAGGGTGTTATAATGGGAGTATGAATCCCGTTATTGATGCAAATCTTGATAATAGTGTAAGTCTGGGTAGCTTTGCTACGTTGGTGGGTGGAAACGGAATTTCGGTAAAAAACACCAATACTACTTATCCTGCCGGTTATATCACCGGTTTCAATGTTGACCTTGGAACAAGTGTCATTACTGCGAGTCTTTTAAGCAATATAAGAATCAGTACTTATAAAGGAGGAGTTCTTCAGGAAACTTCTTCGAGCTCGACTTTATTATCTGTTCCTGCTTTTGGAGGAACAAAGACCAGAATTTTCTTACATCTTAGAACAACAAAGGAATTTGATGAAGTAAGACTGTATCAGGTAAATGCACTTTCCATCTTTAGTGCTCTTAATGTATACTATGCTTTTGCATTTGATCCTACTAAAGTACCGGTGGATAACAATGGTATTTGTGATGACATTATTGCAGGAAGCGGAGTAGATGGAAATGTATCTGGAAGCAGCAGTTTCTTAGCGCCGTTATCATACGTTACTGATAGGGAAAAAATTGGAGATGGGGATAAAAATTCTTATGGACAGATTGTTTTGCCGGCTGGTTTATTAGGTTCATACTCGGTAGGAGTATTGGATAAAAATCAGATTTATCCGGCCGGGAATAAAGCCGGGTTTGTTATTGAGCCGGACGATCAGGGGAAACTTTTAAGTGCTGAGTTTTTAAAAAATATTACCATCGAAACTTATCTGTTTGGGCAACTGCAAGATTCTAAAAACCTGAGTGATGGAGGAGGACTTATCAACATTAAAGTGTTAAGATTTGGTTCTAACAAACAGAAGATTTCTCTTACAACGACTAAGCCTTTTAATGAAATAAGATTGAAAGTAACTCAAACTTTAGGAGTGAATTTCGGTGCGTTAAAAGTGTTCTATGCCTTTGAAGAGCCGCAAGGTTGCGATTGTAATGAATATATCCAGACTTCAGGAACGTCCAGGTTAGGAGACATCGTGTACGGGTCTTCGTGGACAGGTGCTTCGGGAACCCTTTTCGGGCTTACTAATATTACAAATCCGGGAAATGTTGTAGATACCAATACCACCAATTTTGCAACAGTGAATTTATCTCCGATCAATCTTTTGATTCCTACTGTAAGGCTTACAGTAAAAAGTAATACAGGTGTGTATCCTGCCGGAACATTCGGAGGGTTTACCCTGACAAAAAGTGCCAATCTTTTTACCATCAACGCTCTTGATTATATTACAATTACCTTCTATAAAGGAACTACGGTAACAGAATCCAGAACGTCAGGTGGTCTGTTCAGCGGACAATTTATTACCTCGGCTTCCAATCAGTTTTATGTAGGATTTACTGCTACAAAGCCGTTTGACAGGATGAAAATTGAGATCAATCCGGGAATTGGTATTACATTGGCACAACAATATTATATTTATAATGCCTTTGTTCAGTTAGATGATGATGGGGACGGAGTGTCCAACTGTAATGATAAATGTCCTAATGGTGATGACAGTATAGATGCTAATGGAAATGGTATTCCGGATTGTGCTGAGGGTTGCACGGTGGTGAATGATAAATCTCCTTCAATGGATTCAGATGGAGACGGAATTGTGGATGCTTGTGACGGAGATTCAGATAATGATGGTATTCCTGATGCTCTTGAAGACCTAAACAATAATGGTAAATTTGAGGATGATGATGCTGATGGGGATCCTGTATTTGTGGCTGTACCGGGTGATGGTGTGCCAAGTTATTTGGATTTGGATTCGGATAATGATGGGGTTTTAGACTTATTTGAATCCGGTATCCCTGTTTCAGTGATTGATCAGATCGACACGGATCATAACGGAATTGTTGATAGCGGAGTAGCAAAAGGAAACAATGGCATTGCTGATGTTTTAGAGACTTCACCTGATTCCGGTATTATGAAATACCCGCTTAGGAATACAGACGGTGATGATAAGCCTGACTTTGTGGATTTAACATCTAACGGATCTCAGTATGACCTTTATGTAATTGGTAAAGATAATCTGGATGATCTTGGCGGTGGATTTATCTCAAGAATTAGTGATGCGGATTCAGATGGTATCCAGGCTGTAGTAGACACTGATCTTGTAAATAAAGGAGCTCCGGATTCTCCACTTTCTCCTTATGCTTCATTTGCTAAGAACGGAAGTTTAACCACAGGTTCTAAAGCTTCAGATACAGCTGCTGCAATCAATGATATTAAAATATATCCAAACCCTGTAAAAGCAGGTGAAAACCTTAATATCAGATCTTCAGAAGAAGGAACTTATACCATCTTCTCCATTCAGGGGCAGATTGTAAAGTCTGATAAGTTTGAAAGAAATACTGAGATTAATACGTCTGCACTACCGGCAGGAATGTATGTCATTAAAATTGACACAAAATCTACAGTGAAATCATATAAAATTATTGTGAAATAATAGCTGTAGAATATTTTTTACAAGAAAAAGGCTGTCCATTTTGGGCAGCTTTTTTTATTCTTTTAAAAATTATAATAAATTAATATTGTACATGTTAGTGTATTTAATTCATATTGTATATTTTTGTAAAATAATAATTAATATATATAATTGTTGTTTATTTATATTAATCTAAAAAAAACAATTTATGAATGATAAATCTTTATTTCTTTCCAAGAAACCTTGGAACAGGATTGGTAAAAAGCTACCTTGTATTATAGGTTTTCTTTTTATTTTCTTTGTAAAAGCACAGAATCCGGCTTTAGAAATGACAGATGGTGATAGTAATCCCACTGCGAACGTAACTAACGTTGTAAGTAATACAACGATTAGACTCAGGAATAACACCAATAACCCCACAGGGAATACATTTGCTACCTACGCAAATCCCACGGCATTAAATGTTACCTACACTTTAAGCAATCAACAGTATGCGCAGACCAATTTTACAGGATATAACGGATCTGTGTTTATGGGGTATCCGGGTGAACCAATTCTTACTTTAATGAATGCTTTTGGAAGTACCACTGCGAGTACTCCTTTTACGAGCAATGGTGCACCAGTAGGGAATGGAATAGATGTCGCAGTAAACAGGGCGGTTAATATGATGGTTAATGTACAGCCGCTTACTGCGGCGGGAAGAGCAACCAATCAAAGGTGGCAGATGGCAGATCTTACACTTACTTTCAGCAGGCCTGTTACCAATCCCTATCTACAGGTCAATGCATTGGGAGGTACTTCTAACGGACAGAGCTATACTACTGAATTCGATTATGTTTCTTCTAATGTACCTGTTACCTTTTCTAAAATTTCAGGGACTGCTCTTCTGAATGTTACCTCTACGCAGATTTTGAATTCGGCCACCACTCCGGATGGGACGGCCGCCAATGCATCAAGGGGGACTGTACAAGTTACCGGAACAGGCATTACTACCCTTACATTAAGGATATACATGCGTGGAGGTACTGCAAATACAGGGACCAACTGGCATGGGACAACAGCAACAGCAGGTGATGGCTTCATGATCGGAGCTACTGCTGCAGAATCTAATTTAAGTGTGACTAAAACGATAAATAACTCTACACCGGCAGCTGGAAACAATGTGAGTTTCATGATTACCGCAACCAATACGGGGGCATCCAATAACACCGGAGTTGTTGTGAATGATCTGCTTCCATCAGGATATACTTACGTTAGTTCCACGGCGTCTACGGGGACTTATATCAGTGGAACCGGAGTTTGGACCATTGGTAATCTTAATGCGGGGCAAAGTGCAAATCTGGAAATTATAGCAACCGTAAAAAGCACAGGTAGCTATACGAACACGGCAACTATTTCCGGAGATCTTATAGATCCTGATACCACTAATAATACAGCAAGTGTAACACCTGCTCCTGTTATTACCGATACAGATGGTGACGGAATAGATAACAGCCTGGATCTGGATGATGATAATGATGGGATTTCGGATACGGTAGAAGGATTTTGTACTTCCCAAAGTGTGTATACATTAAATATGGCCAATACTTTAGCAGGAGCTACTTTCGGGGCAAACGGGGGAAGTTTTAATTTGGTATATACATTGACGTCAGGTAGCGCTGTACCATCGCTCGGAGCTAGCTTTAATGTTCCTTTTTCCTATTCAGATTTCAATAACACTGTAAATGCGCAGAATCATACCTGGAGTGCATTCAATACTTCTGCAACTGAATTTAGAATTCTTCCTAATACTACAGCTTTATATACAGGCCTTCCAACCAATAATACAACCACTGAAGATCAGAGCGGGGCATCACCCAATACATCGGATTCATGGTTCAGGTATTTTCTGAGTACCAACAGGATCTCCCAGTTGGGAACCTTTACCACCACCATAGGAAATTTACCAACGGTGACAGGAACTTCTTCTTATAGCAGTAATACTTCATTGGATCTTTTTTCATCTTTCAATGCAGCTAATTCTGGTGCAGTTTTGGGAAGTGGATATTATGCAAGAATGGAATTCCAGAATACCACTAATACAGGAGCTGGAGCGAGCACATTGCCTTTTGGGGTGAGTTATGGCAATACTTATACCTGGGATTACACGGCATTTACAAGTACAGCAGGGACAGGAGCGACAAATGCTGGAAACAGAGGGCTTATAACCATTTCACAGAATACGGTCACTTTCTGTAATCACAGAGATACGGACGGGGACGGAACTCCGGATTATCTTGACCTGGACTCCGACGGAGATGGTTGCTTTGATTCTATTGAAGGAGATGAAAATGTAACCAAAGCACAGATTAATGCAAATGGGAGTATATCAGGGAGTGTAGATGCTCAAGGGGTGCCTGTTCTTGTAAATACAGGCGGAGCGGCAGATGTGGGTTCAGACCAGGGGCAAGGCGTTGGATCTTCTGCAAATGCAAGCATTCAAGATGTTCAGTGTGCCAATGCTTTTGGTTGTACGAGTGCAATGTATCTTTCTCAGACGGCAAGTCTTTATAATGTGAATACGACTACTAATCCATTCACTTATCCGCTTATAGGAACAGCTTCTTCTAATTATAATGCAATTGGAATTAACCCATTGAACGGCTATATGTATGGTATGGTAGCTAATACAAATAATATTGTAGTTATTAATACAGATGGGACTTCTATTGCTTTAGGTGCTGTAACAGGTCTTCCTTCGGGAGTTATATATAATTCCGGAGAAATAGATAACCTGGGCAACTATTATGTAAAAATAAATACAAACAATAACCAGCTATACAGGATAAACCTTACGACATTAACGGCAACATTAGTAACGCTTTCTGCAAGTAATACTTTGCCGGATATTGCGTATAGTGTGACAACCGGACTTTTATATGGTGTGAATTCAGTAAACGGACAGTTGGTATCCATTAATCCTACAACGGGAGCTGTTACTCCAATAGGAATTACGCCGGGAGCGGTAAACTTTGGAGCTATGTTCGCATCAAGTACCGGTGAAATGTATGGTGTTGATAATGCGGGAGGGTTTTATCAGTTTAATCTTACTACAGGACAAAGAGTTCTTATTTCCGGAGCTCCTGCAAGTTCGGCAAATGATGGTGCACATTGTGTTACCACGCCAATAGCATTTAGTGCAGATCTGGCTGTAACCAAAACAGATGGCGTTACATCATATGCTCCGGGAACCAGTACCACTTATACGGTAGTTGTAAGTAATAATGGTCCTTTTGGGGTTTTAGGAGCTACTGTGGCAGATCCTGTGCCTGCAGGAATTCCTTCAGCGAATGTTTCCTATACTGCTGCTGTAGCTGGCGGAGCCACGACTTCTGTGACGGGAACCCAGTCCGGGGCAATTAATGATGTGGTAAGCCTTCCTGTTGGAGGCACTGTAACCTATACTATAGTGGTGAATATCCCTGTTTCTTATTCAGGAAACCTTGTTAATACGGTTACTGTGACTTCACCTTCCAATAGCACTGATGGAACTCCTGCCAACAATACTGCAACAGATACGGATACTCAGGCAGCGTGCTACAGGCCGGCAGTGACTGCAGGAACTATTTTGGATACCCCTCAGGGAATTACTTCGCTGGGAAGAGCCGGAAATAATACATCAGGGAATAACTGGCCAATGGTAAGAAAAGGAGCATGGACTGTGTTGGAAGCCAAAACAAAAGGATTTGTTCTCAACAGGCTTACTACGGCACAAATCGCTGCAATTCCTGCTGCTGATCTTGTAGAAGGGATGATGGTGTATAATGTTACCTTAGACTGTCTTCAGGTAAATACCACGGGTACCCCTGCGGGATGGGCTTGTTTTAATACGCAAACATGTCCTTAACCTTATTTGTATAATTAAAATTGAAATTAACATGAAAAATATATTCATACTTATCGCAGCATTATTTTTTAATAGTTTGTTTGCGCAGGTTGCAATTGGAAAAGTATCTGTTGCCTCTCCGTCTGTTTCATTAGATTTCGGAACGGCAAACAGGGGAATGATTCTTCCCTGGGTTACCTCAACAGGGGCGGTTACAGGCGTTGTAAACGGGACCATGGTTTACGATCTTACCGATAAGAAAATAAAAGTAAAATATGCTTCCGGCTGGAAGGATCTTTCTATTCTTACAGGAACTACAGTTGATCCTTTAACCAGTGTGGATGGAGCTACTATCCAAAACGCTCCTGTGGAAAATTCTACGGCAAAAACTGCTATAGGTACTCCTACAGCTACACCGGGAATTCTGGTGTTGGAGGATGCCAATAAGGCTATGGTTCTTCCTAAAGTGGCCAGTCCGCACCTTAATATCATAAATCCTGCCCCCGGGATGATGGTTTATGATACAACTGCTAAACTTCTAGCTGTTTTCAACGGAAGTGTTTGGACTTTCTGGAAACAATAGCCTGGGATTGTAGCAAAAAAATAGAACCGTTTCATTTTGAAACGGTTTTTTATTTGTGAATGTGGATAACTTTTTGTATCTTTGCTCCTCTTTTGGCGCGAATAATTGTTTGTAAATCTGTAAAATATTATGAATCAGCTCTTTCATATTTATGAAAGGGATTTCGTGTATATAGATATTGCGGTAATTTCTGCCTCAAAAGTAATAAAAATATTTTGCATTACGCTGTGAAAAGATATACCAGTGTTGCAGTTAGAAGTCAGATTGAAGACTTTAAGAATAAAGGATAAAGAACAAAGACCGATGATTGCGCCAAAATTTTCTTGCTTTTTCTTTTTCTTGCCTCTTTTCTCTTTACTCTCTTCTGATATTTTTTTAATGAAATCAAAATATTTTTTAACCCCTTTCTTTAAAGTTTTATGAGTAAAACAACAGCAACAACTCAGGGAAATCAGAGAATTAATTTCTCATCAGCGAAAGGAAAAATCATTACTCCGGACTTCCTGGATATCCAGATCGAGTCCTTTAAAGAATTTTTCCAGCTTGATACACTTCCTGAAGACAGAAGGAGTGAAGGTTTATACAAAACCTTCCAGGAAAACTTCCCTATTACGGATTCCAGAAACCAATTCGTATTAGAATTCCTAGACTATCTGGTAGATTCTCCACGTTATTCAATCGATGAGTGTGTGGAAAGAGGTTTAACGTATTCAGTTCCTCTGAAAGCAAGACTTAAATTGTATTGTACAGATCCTGAGCACGAAGATTTCCAGACCGTAGTTCAGGATGTATATTTAGGCCCGGTTCCTTACATGACGCCTAGTGGTTCTTTCATCATCAATGGTGCTGAAAGAGTTATCGTTACCCAGTTACACCGTTCACCTGGTGTATTCTTCGGACAAACATACCACGCCAACGGAACTAAACTTTATTATTCAAGAATTATCCCTTTCAAAGGATCTTGGATGGAATTTACAACTGATATCAACAGCGTAATGTACGCGTATATCGACCGTAAGAAAAAATTGCCATTAACGACATTATTAAGAGCAATCGGATATGAATCTGATAAGGATATCCTTCAGATTTTTGACCTTGCTGAAGAAGTGAAAGTTTCTAAAGCTGCCCTTAAAAAAGTAGAAGGAAGAACATTAGCTGCGAGAGTATTGAACACCTGGTTCGAAGACTTCGTAGATGAAGATACAGGAGAGGTGGTTTCTATCGAAAGAAACGAAATCATCCTGGATAGAGAAACTGTTCTTGAAAAAGAACATTTAGATCTTATTTTGGATGCTGGTGTGAAATCTATCCTGATTCATAAAGAAAACAGCAATGAATTCTCTATCATCCAGAATACATTACAAAAAGACCCTACCAACTCTGAAAAAGAAGCGGTAGAATATATTTACCGTCAGTTAAGAAATGCAGATCCGCCAGATGAGGAAACAGCAAGAGGAATCATTGAAAAATTATTCTTCTCTGAGCAGAGATATTCATTAGGTGAGGTTGGACGTTACAGACTAAACAAAAAGTTAGGTCTAAACATCCCGACTACCACTGAGGTTCTTACAAAAGAAGATATCATTGCGATCGTAAGACACTTGATCGAGCTTGTAAACTCTAAAGCTGAGGTTGATGATATCGACCACTTATCAAACAGAAGAATTAAAACTGTTGGTGAGCAATTGGCAGGACAGTTTGGTGTAGGTCTTTCAAGAATTGCAAGAACAATCAAGGAAAGAATGAACGTTAGAGATAACGAAATCTTTACTCCGCTTGATCTTGTGAATGCTAAAACGTTGACATCTGTAATCAACTCGTTCTTTGGTACCAACCAGCTTTCTCAGTTCATGGACCAAACCAACCCGTTATCAGAGATTACTCACAAGAGAAGATTATCTGCATTGGGGCCTGGAGGTTTATCAAGAGAAAGAGCAGGGTTCGAGGTTCGAGACGTTCACCATACCCACTACGGAAGAATTTGTCCGATTGAAACTCCGGAAGGACCGAACATCGGTTTGATCTCTTCTTTAGGTATTTATGCAAAAATTAATACTTTAGGTTTCATTGAAACACCATATAGAAAAGCTGAAAACGGTAAAATTGATTTGAATTCAGATCCGATTTACTTAAATGCTGAAGATGAGGAAGCTAAAGTAATTGCTCAGGCCAACGTTGAAATGAATGATGACGGTAGCATCAGTACAGACAGGGTAATTGCAAGATTGGATGGTGACTATCCAGTGGTAGAGCCTAATCAGGTTGACCTTATTGACGTTGCCCCTAACCAGATTTCCGGTATTTCCGCTTCATTGATTCCATTCCTGGAGCATGATGATGCGAACCGTGCATTGATGGGATCGAACATGATGCGTCAGGCAGTTCCTCTATTGAAGCCACAGGCTCCGATCGTAGGTACAGGTCTGGAACAGCAAGTTGCAAAAGATTCAAGAATCTTAATTAATGCAGAAGGTACAGGTGTTGTAGAATATGTAGATGCTGACAAAATTGTTATCAAATATGAAAGAAGTGAAGATGAGGATTTAGTACAATTCGAATCTGCTACTAAAACTTATAACTTAACTAAGTTCAGAAAGACCAACCAAAGTACAACCATTACACTAAGACCAAACGTAAGAGTTGGTGATACGGTAGAAAAAGGGCAGGTACTTTGTGACGGGTATGCTACTGAAAATGGAGAGCTAGCGCTTGGTAGAAACCTGGTGGTTGCCTTCATGCCTTGGAAAGGGTACAACTTCGAGGATGCGATCGTAATCAACGAAAAAGTTGTACGTGAAGACTGGTTTACTTCCATCCACGTAGATGAATATTCATTGGAAGTTCGTGATACCAAATTAGGTATGGAAGAATTGACAGCAGATATTCCAAACGTTTCTGAAGAAGCTACCAAAGATCTTGACGAAAACGGTATGATCCGAATCGGTGCTGAAGTGAAGCCTGGAGATATTATGATCGGTAAGATCACTCCAAAAGGTGAATCAGACCCGACTCCTGAAGAAAAACTTCTAAGAGCGATCTTCGGTGACAAAGCCGGTGATGTAAAAGATGCTTCATTGAAGGCGGACTCATCATTAAGAGGTGTTGTGATCGATAAGAAATTGTTCTCAAGAAATATTAAAGATAAAAAGAAAAGAACTGAAGAAAAACTTAAGCTTGAAGAAATTGAAAACACTTACAAGGCTAAGTTTGATGATTTGAGAAACACTTTAATTGAAAAATTAAATACACTCGTAAGCGGTAAAACTTCTCAGGGAGTGAAAAACGACCTGGATGAAGAAATCATCGGTAAAGGGGTGAAGTTTACTCATAAATTATTGACTTCAGTTGAAGATTATGTAAATGTTAGTGGTTCAGACTGGACTGTTGATGCTGATAAAAATGAATTGATCAAACAATTAATTCACAATTACAAAATCAAATACAACGATATCCAGGGAGTTAAAAACCGTGAAAAATTTGCAGTTTCTATTGGAGATGAGCTACCTGCAGGTATTATGAAGCTGGCTAAAGTTTACATCGCTAAGAAACGTAAACTGAATGTTGGAGATAAAATGGCAGGACGTCATGGTAACAAAGGTATTGTTTCAAGAATCGTTCGTGAAGAAGATATGCCATTCCTTGAAGACGGAACACCGGTAGATATCGTATTGAATCCATTGGGGGTACCTTCCCGTATGAACATCGGTCAGATCTATGAAACAGTTCTTGGATGGGCTGGTCAGAAATTAGGAATGAAGTTCGCTACGCCTATCTTTGACGGAGCAAGCCTTGATCAGATTACTGAATATACAGATAAAGCTGGTCTTCCGAGATTTGGTAACACTCACCTTTATGATGGTGGTACCGGAGAAAGATTTACACAGCCTGCAACAGTAGGGGTAATCTATATGTTGAAATTAGGACACATGGTTGATGATAAGATGCACGCACGTTCTATTGGTCCTTATTCATTGATTACTCAACAGCCGTTAGGAGGTAAAGCTCAGTTCGGGGGTCAGAGATTCGGAGAGATGGAGGTTTGGGCTCTTGAAGCATTCGGAGCATCCAATATCCTGAGAGAAATCCTGACTGTGAAGTCGGATGACGTGATTGGTAGAGCGAAAACTTATGAAGCAATCGCAAAAGGAGAAGCAATGCCTGAACCAGGTATTCCGGAATCCTTCAACGTATTACTTCACGAGCTACAGGGTCTTGGATTAGACGTAAGATTGGAGGAGTAAATTAAAAGATTTAATTATTAAAAAATTAAAGAATTAATGAACTCCGAGATGATAAGAGCGAAAGTAATTTTTAAATCTTTCAATCTTTTAATCTTTTAATCAAAATAAAAATTATGTCAAATAAAAATAAATCAAGTAGATTTAATAAAATAACCATCGGTTTAGCTTCACCGGAATCAATTCTTCAGGAATCGAGAGGGGAGGTTTTAAAGCCGGAAACTATTAACTACAGAACACACAAGCCTGAAAGAGACGGGTTGTTCTGTGAAAAAATCTTTGGTCCTGTAAAGGATTACGAATGTGCTTGTGGTAAATATAAGAGAATTCGTTACAAAGGGATCGTTTGTGACCGTTGTGGAGTAGAAGTTACTGAGAAAAAAGTAAGAAGAGAAAGAATCGGGCACATCAATCTTGTAGTTCCAATTGCGCACATTTGGTATTTCCGTTCATTGCCAAACAAAATCGGATACCTGTTAGGAATCCCTTCTAAGAAATTAGATATGATTATCTACTACGAAAGATATGTAGTGATTCAGCAGGGTATTGCTAAAAAATTAGATGGTTCCGATTTTGATCACATGGAATTCTTAACAGAAGAAGAGTATCTTGATATCTTAGAAACCCTTCCGGTTGAGAACCAGTATCTGGATGATTCAGATCCTAATAAATTCATCGCCAGAATGGGTGCTGAAGCTGTGGAAGATCTTTTAAAAAGAATCGATCTTGATGCATTGTCTTTCGATTTAAGACACAAAGCTCACAATGAAGGCTCCAAGCAAAGAAGAACTGAGGCTCTAAAAAGATTGAATGTTGTAGAAGCGCTAAGAGGTGCCAATACAAGAATGATCAATAAGCCTGAGTGGATGATCATGCGTGTGCTTCCAGTTATCCCACCGGAATTAAGACCATTGGTTCCATTGGATGGTGGACGTTTCGCAACTTCTGACCTTAATGACCTTTACAGAAGAGTAATTATCAGAAACAACCGTTTGAAGAGATTATTGGAGATCAAAGCTCCTGAAGTAATCTTGAGAAACGAGAAGCGTATGCTTCAGGAATCAGTAGATTCATTATTTGATAATACAAGAAAATCTTCAGCCGTAAAATCTGAATCAAACAGACCGTTGAAATCACTTTCAGATTCATTGAAAGGTAAGCAAGGGCGTTTCCGTCAGAACTTATTAGGAAAAAGGGTTGACTACTCTGCGCGTTCGGTAATTGTTGTAGGTCCAAACTTACAGCTTCACGAGTGTGGTATTCCTAAAGATATGGCTGCGGAATTGTACAAACCGTTTATCATTAGAAAACTAATTGAAAGAGGTATTGTAAAAACGGTAAAATCTGCCAAGAGAATTATTGATAGAAAAGAACCTGTAGTATATGATATCCTTGAAAATGTGATGAAAGGCCACCCTGTTCTACTGAACAGAGCACCTACGCTTCACAGACTGGGTATCCAGGCTTTCCAGCCTAAGATGATCGAAGGTAAAGCGATCCAGCTACACCCGTTGGTAACAACGGCATTCAACGCCGATTTCGATGGTGACCAGATGGCGGTACACTTACCGTTAGGCCCGGAAGCAATCCTTGAAGCTCAGTTATTGATGTTAGGTTCTCAAAACATCCTGAACCCTGCTAACGGTTCTCCTATTACTGTACCTTCTCAGGACATGGTTCTTGGTCTTTATTTCATGACTAAAGAAGCAAGCTCTACAGAAGACTATAAAGTAAAAGGTGAAGGATTGGCATTCTATTCTCCGGAGGAAGCGGAAATTGCTTATGCTGAAGGGAAAGTTTCTTTAAATGCGAAAGTAAGATGTAGATTACCGGTTAAAGAAAACGGAGAATTAGTAACAAGATTAATTGAAACTACAGTAGGTAGAATTTTATTCAACCAGATTGTACCTAAGCAAGTAGGATATATCAATGAGCTTCTAACGAAGAAATCATTAAGAAATGTTATCGGTAAGATTCTTGCTGACACAGACTTCCCTACAACAGTGAAGTTCCTGGATGCAATGAAAGACTTAGGATATTCAAATGCATTCAAAGGAGGTCTTTCATTCTCATTAGGAGATATCGTAGTTCCTGCTGAGAAGAAGCAAATGATTGCTCAGGCTGTTGAAAATGTAGACGAAATTAGAGCCAACTATAACATGGGTCTTATTACAGATACGGAACGTTATAACCAGGTAATTGACGTTTGGACAAACACCAACGCGGGATTAACGGAAATGATCATGAGCAGAATGAAATCTGACCAAGGTGGATTCAACTCTGTATATATGATGCTTGACTCTGGTGCGAGGGGTTCTAAAGAACAGATCCGTCAGTTATCAGGGATGAGAGGTTTGATGGCAAAACCGCAAAAAGCCGGATCTACCGGAGCGGAAATCATCGAAAACCCGATTGTTGCCAACTTTAAAGAAGGTCTTTCGATCCTTGAATACTTTATCTCTACCCACGGTGCACGTAAAGGTCTTGCGGATACTGCTCTTAAAACAGCTGATGCGGGTTACCTGACAAGAAGATTGGTAGACGTAGCGCAGGACGTTATCGTAACGGAAGCCGACTGTGGTACTCTAAGAGGTACTGAAGTTACTGCACTTAAGAAAAATGATGAGATCGTTGAAAAAATCTCTGAAAGAATCTTAGGTAGAGTTTCCCTTCATAATATTTATGATCCTGAAACAGATGAATTAATCGCTGGAGCAGATCAGGTAATCAACGAAGAGCTGGCTAAGAGAATTGAAGAAGCAGGATTAGAAGCAGTTGAAGTTCGTTCACCATTAACCTGTGAAGCTAAGAAAGGTATCTGTGCGAAATGTTACGGAAGAAACTTAGCAACCGGTAAAGTAATCCATATGGGTGAAGCGGTAGGTGTAATTGCAGCACAATCCATCGGGGAACCGGGAACTCAGTTAACATTGAGAACCTTCCACCAAGGGGGTACTGCAGGAAACGTATCAGAAAACCCTTCTATCGTTGCAAGAAGAGACGGTATCGTAGAAATGGATGAAGTAAGAACCATTACTTCTGAAGATGAAAACGGTAACACGGCTGAGGTTGTGGTTTCCCGTTCAACAGAATTCAGATTGGTAGCTGATAACGAAACCAGAACTCCGCTAATGATTGCCAACGTTCCTTATGGTTCCGTATTGGCAGTAAAGCCTGGTGATAAAGTGAAGAAGGGAGATATTATCTGTAAGTGGGATCCTTATAATGCGGTTATCATTGCTGAAACGGCTGGTAAGGTAGAATACGAAGATATTATCCAGGGGGTTTCATTCCAGCTTGAAATTGACGAGCAGACAGGATTTGAAGAAAAAGTAATCTCTGAATCCAGAAATAAGAAAGCCGTACCTACATTGAGAGTAGTAGATTCTAAAGGTGTTGAGCAAAAAGCTTACAACTTACCGGTAGGAGCTCACTTAATGGTTAACGACGGTGAAAAAATTAAAGCTGGTAAAATCTTAATCAAGATTCCGAGAAAATCTGCAAAAGCAGGGGATATCACCGGAGGTCTTCCGAGAGTTACCGAATTATTCGAAGCAAGAAACCCTTCAAACCCGGCGGTTGTTACAGAAATCGATGGGGTAGTTTCTTACGGAAAAATTAAGAGAGGTAACAGAGAATTGATCGTTGAGGCTAAAACTGGGGAAAGAAAAATTTATTTAGTTAAATTATCAAACCAGATTCTTGTTCAGGAGAATGACTTCGTAAGAGCGGGAGCACCGCTTTCTGACGGTTCTATCACACCGGAAGATATCTTAAGAATCAAAGGTCCAACTGCGGTTCAGGAATATCTGGTGAATGAAATTCAGGAAGTTTACCGTCTGCAAGGGGTGAAAATTGATGATAAACACTTTGAAATCATTGTAAGACAAATGATGACGAAGGTAGAAATTGTTGATGGAGGTGATACCCAATTCCTTGAAGGTGCTTTAGAGCATAAGTATGATTTCTTGGAAGAGAACAACAGAGTATTCGGTCTTAAGGTAGTTGTAGATGCTGGAGATTCTAAAGAATTCAAACCAGGTCAGATGATTACAGCAAGAGAATTAAGAGACGAGAACTCCAAGCTGAAACGTGAAGATCAGAAATTAGTAGAAGTAAGAGAAGCGCTTCCTGCTACGGCAACGCCGGTACTACAGGGTATTACAAGAGCCGCTCTTCAGACTAAATCATTCATGTCTGCAGCATCGTTCCAGGAAACTACGAAAGTACTTAACGAGGCAGCGGTTGCAGGTAAAGTTGATGAACTGAATGGTCTTAAGGAAAATGTAATTGTAGGACACAGAATCCCTGCAGGTACAGGTCTTAAAGAATATCAGAGTGTAATCGTAGGTTCTAAGAAAGAATTCGAGGATATTAACTAAAAAATTAATTATAGATTACGGATTTTAAATTCTAAATGATTTATATTCGTAGTCTATAATTTAAGATATAAAAATTAAAAATTTTTTAAAAAAACATGGACAATCAAAATCAAAATCAAGACGGAAACATCAACATTGAATTAAATGAAATGGTAGCTGCTGGAATCTATGCTAACTTAGCATTGGTAAACCACTCTCCATCAGAATTCGTTGTAGATTTCATCCAGTTAATGCCAGGTGTTCAACAAGCTAAAGTAAGATCAAGAGTTATTCTTGCTCCACTTCACGCGAAGAGAGTTTTATCTGCTCTTCAACAAAACATCGCTAACTACGAGCAACAATTTGGTGAAATCAAAGAAGTTGAGCCTTTCGTATTAGGTGGTAACAATGTACAAGCTTAAGATTTTTATCTAAAAAATAAATCAGAATGCCTCAAATTTATTTGAGGCATTTTTTTATGCTTTTTTGATATTTTAAATGATAGTGATGAAATCTGTTGGATTTTAAAAATATATTTATGTTTTATTGATAATTTGTAATAAAAGTTTAATCCTATACTGTCTTATCAATACTTCAATTTTATATATTTGTCTTAAATATGTAATGGATATGATAGATCATCAGTTTATAATCAATAAGTTCGGGTTCCTGGGTAGTGATTTCTTTGATGAAATGCAGAAACATGCCATAATAGATACAATAAAAGCAAAGACCGAAATCATACGGGAAGGGCAAAAGATAAGGTATGTCCCTTTTTTAATCAAAGGATCTATAAAAGTCTATTCCCTGAATGACGGCCGCGAACTTATTTATTATTATGTCCGGCCGGACGACAGCTGCCTGATGACCTTTGCTTCCATTTTTGGGGATTACACCAGCAAAGTATATGCGATCGCTGAAGAGGATTCGGAAGTATTGCTGATTCCCGCTTCCGTTTTGCACAATTGGCTCATCCGTTTCCCTGAGATTAATAAACTCTTCTATCACGAATATGACAAAAGATTTACTGATGTCATGAATATGGTCAATGAAGCTGTTTTCCACAGACTGGATAAAAGGATACTCAGCTACGTGAAACAACAGATTTCACTCACAGGAAATAACCCTATTAAGCTTACTCATAGAGAAATTGCCAGCAACCTGGGAACTTCGCGGGAAGTTGTAAGCAGGGTATTGAAAAAAATGGAAAATGAAGGAGAAGTTGTACAGACTAGAGACGGAATACAAATACTTGCTAATGAAAATGTTAGAACAATCTAATAAATATTGTTTAATGTTTTTAATTCTATGATTGATAAAAACAATGCAGTAGGTGACTTTTATCACATATTTTTGAAACCATAACTCGATAAGTTTGTTATATACATTTTAATTGAAAATTATATGACGAAAACTCTCTTATTTTTGTCGGTATTGATTTCAAATCTTGCCTATTCCCAGGAAGATTTGCTTAAAGATATTGACACACTCAAGACAACCGAAACTTCACCACCTGCTTTTAAAGCCTTACAGGTCGTTACCGGTCAATCTACCAAGCTCACTGCCAAAAATGAATGGTATATTGTGGTGGCACACCGTTTTGGAGATATAAGTACCGGCTTCAAAAACTTTTTTGGATTAGACGATGCTTCCACCAAATTAGGAGTGATCTATGGTGTAACTGATGGACTTTCTTTAAGCCTTTCCAGAGAAACCAATATGAAAACATTTGAAGGAGCGGCCAAATATAAACTGGTAAAGCAAAATGAAAATTTCCCCGTAGACATTGTAGGATACAATGTAATGGGTGTAAATACAGATTTGGATAAAGATAACTATCCGCATCTGAAATTTGGGGATCGGCTTTCTTACCTTACACAGGCATTAATTTCAAGAAGGTTTAATGATAAGTTTTCTTTACAGTTAAGTCCTTCTTATATTCATAAAAATTTATATGATCCGAATATAGAAGACAAAAATCAGTTCTTGGCCGGATTAGGGGGACGTTATAAAGTCTCCAAAAGAATTTCGGTAAATGCGGAATATTTTGTCAATTTTGATAATCACAGTTTCTATAAAAACCCGTTGTCATTAGGAGTAGATATAGAAACCGGGGGACATGTTTTCCAGCTTTTGTTCACCAATTCCCAGCTCAATTCCGATATCGGATATTTATCCAATGCGACGGGGGAGTGGGGAAAAGGTCATATTTTCTTTGGGTTTAATCTTTATAGAGTTTTTTAAAATGAAAAAGATAATATATATATCATCACTCGCCATTACTTTAATCGCTTGTGAAAGCAGAACCTATGAAGAAATTTCAGATAACACGCCTATTGTTGAGAAAATAACGTATAACAAAGATGTAAAACCAATAGTAGAAGCCAATTGTGTATCCTGCCATTCTCCGGGAGCACAGGCTTTGACGAATTATGACCAGGTTAAAACACATATTGATAATATTTTGGACAGGATTCAGAGACCTAATGGTGATCCTGGGAAAATGCCGCAAGGAGGGGCGTTAACCCAAACTCAGATCAATATTTTCATCAAATGGAAAGCCGACGGTCTGGTAGAAAATTAGAAACAGAAAAAATAGAGAAATGAAAAATATAATACTAATCATTGTCACGTTACTGTTCAGCAACCTGATTTCGGCGCAGAAATACAGTTCTAAAACAGGGAAGGTAACGTTTGAAGCATCAGTTCCTTTATTTGAGGATGTTTTTGCACAGGATGACACTAATGTGGTGGTGTTGAACGCGGATACGGGAGATATCGCTTCTATTTCTGCCGTTAAAAACTTTCATTTTAAAGTGAAATTAATGGAAGAACATTTCAATGAAAGCTATGCCGAATCATCAAAATATCCCAAAACCACTTTTACCGGAAAGATTTTGAACTTCGATAAAACCAAACTTACAACCTCTCCTCAGAAATATACAGTTCAAGGGAAACTCAACTTCCATGGAGTGGATAAAGCAGTTACTTCTTCTGCAACCATATATGCTAAAGACGGGAAAATATATATGCAGGGAGGCTTCGTAGCAAGACCAGCGGATTTTAATGTGAAGATCCCTAAAATGGTTACGAAAAAAATTGCTGAAACGGTAAATGTTGAATATAATTATGCACTGGTAAAACAATGAAAAATCTACTCTTAATAATAAGTATGTTCCTGAGTTGTACATTTTTTTCAGCCCAGGAAAAAGCAAAATCAATTTTTGATATTGCAAGAACCGGAACAGTAGCAGAAGTAAAAGAACTGATGAAGCAGAATCCGGACGTCATCAACCAGGCTAATGAAAATGGCTTTTCTCCGCTTATTTTAGCATGCTATAGGGGAAATGTAGAAGTGGCTAAATTTTTGATGGATAACGTAAAAGACATTAACTATAAAAGTCAGGAAGGAACGGCATTAGCTGGCCTTTCTGTAAAGTATAATAAAGAACTCGTAGAGTATTTATTAGAGAAGAAAGCTGATCCCAATATTGCAGATTCTACAGGATCCACACCATTATTTTGGGCGGTGAAATTCGGGAATAAAGAATTGATAGAATTATTATTAAAGCATAAAGCTGATAAGTCTAAAAAAGATTCAATGGGAATGACTCCATTTGAATATGCCCTACAAACCAATAACAAAGAAATCATCAACCTCTTAAAAAATTGAATATGAAAAAAGTTTTACTAACACTAAGTTTAGCTCTTGCAGGGATCGTTGGAGCGCAATTTTCTTCTGGGACAGTAAGTCTGGGAGCAACAGGAATGACAGTAAGGCTGGAAACTACACCAACTCTGGCTACTTTAACAATTACGGGAAACAGTACTTCTTATTTGGGAATAGGATTTGGAGCAGTAGGAGATGGCATGGCTGATGGTGCTGATGGATTTATATATAACGCAACTGCTAACAGGGATTATACATTTAATGGAGTTGGAACGGCACCATCTCCTGATGCTGGTGGCCAGGATTGGACAGAAACTTCTAATACGGTTTCAGGTACCACAAGAACTGTAATTGCGACAAGATCACTGACTGGGGGAGCTGGAGATATGGCAATTCCTAATGCGGCAGGACCCATCCCTATTTTCTTTGCCAGAGGAGGAAGTACAACCATTACTCAACACAGTTCTACCAACAGAGGATATGCGACATTAAATATGGCTGCTACTCTGGGAACGCAAGAGGCTGCTCTGGCAGAAAGTAAGAAAGTGGTTCTTTATCCAAACCCGGCCAAAGAAACGGTAAGCTTTAAAAACTTTGATAAAATAAAATCTGTTGATATCTACGAATCATCAGGAAGAAAAGTAAAATCTGTAAAAATGGATGGTGAAAGTATCTCGGTTTCCGATTTAAAATCAGGAAGCTATTATTTCGAGATCACTTTAAAGGACGGAACTTTATCTTATGAAAAATTAATTAAAGAATAAATAAAAAAGCCGCTTTTCAGCGGCTTTTTTATTTACAACAATTCTAAAAAGAGCTTTTAATGTTTTTTTAACCTGCCAAACTTTCAGCAGCGGAATACAGATAGTAACTTTGCTGAAAATTTTTCTCATGAAGCGTGGAATGCAATTATTCTTGCTGTTTATTTCGTTATTTGTTTTTGCCCAAAAAGGCGATATAGATACGGCTCAAATAGTGATTCCGAATCGATATAACAGCGTGGAAGCACAAACAAAGCCTTATGTCATCATGATCTCTGCAGATGGTTTTCGTTATGACTATGCTCAGAAATACAAAGCTGAAAATCTTTTAAAGCTGTCTTCGCAAGGCGTTCAATCCAAGGCGATGATTCCAAGCTATCCAAGCATCACTTTCCCGAATCATTGGAGCCTGGTTACTGGTCTCTATCCATCTCATCATGGTTTGATCGATAATTATTTTTATGATTATCAAAGAAAAGAAGGATATGCAATGAGTGACCGGAAAAATGCCGAAGACGGAAGCTGGTACGGTGGAATTCCGCTTTGGGGATTAGCCGAGAAACAAGGAATGGTCTCCGCTTCCTTAATGTGGGTAGGTTCTGCAAGCGACGCCGGAGGTAAAAGACCCACCTATTATTACCCGTATCACGAAAAATTCACACCTTCTGAAAAAGTAGATAAGGTCGTCCATTGGCTACAATTACCAATGGATAAACGCCCTCATTTTATTTCATTATATTTTCCTGAAGTAGATGGAAGCGGTCATCATTATGGCCCGGATAGTAAAGAAACTGAGAATGCTGTTCATCTTGTTGACGAAGCTATTGGAGAATTGGTTCGAAAAGTAAATAATCTGGGATTGAAAAATGTGAATTATATCTTTGTTTCTGATCATGGAATGATCAAAGTGGACGGCAGAAACCCTTTGGAAATACCGGAAATTCTAATGGACAAAAAAAGGTTCGACTTTTATAATTCCCAGACCTTATTAAGAATTTATGTTAAGAACCCATCCGAAGTTAAATCGGTTTTTAAAGAATTAAAGGCCCAGAAAACAGATGACTATAAAGTATACCTGGATAAAAAATTTCCAAAATATCTTCATTTTGCCACCAAAGACGATAAATATAACAGAATAGGACAGATTCTGTTGGTTCCGAAAGCGCCAAAAGTATTTTTACCGAAAGGAAAAACAACTTCTGTTGGAAAGCATGGATATAATCCAAGAATAGTTCCCGAAATGAAAGCGACCTTTTTAGCTTGGGGAGCAGAATTCAAAAATAATTTGGTCATTGATGAGTTTCCGAATGTCCATGTATATCCATTAATTGCTGAAATACTAGAATTAAAAATAGACCAGCCTATTGACGGGAAAACAAAGGTTTTAAAGAAAATATTGAAAAAATAATAGTTTTCGGCGCACCGCAGGTGCGCCGAAAACTATTAACTATGTTCTAAACAATAATTTCGTCAGTAAATTCAGAGCTTTAATTAATATCAGATCAAGTGTTAAAAACGAAAAATAATTCGGATTTTTGAAAAAACAAGCTTAATTTTAAAAAGTAAAGTTATTGTTTTTAATGACGTCACATCAAAACATAGGAACACATACTTTTCATACTCCCCTTGGAAAGATCATAGCATTAAAAGAAAATGGTGTTATCAAAGCCAAAAGTATTCGTTATGCCTATTCTGAAAGATATAAAATGCCGGTTCCGGTAGATCCCTCTGAATCAGACATCATTTTCAAAGAAAAAACACCCGTTTGTCCGCAGATAATAAGCCCGCTTTTAGAAAGGTTGATAGAAAAAACGGATTTGGAAAAGTTCGAAGTGGAGGAGTCATCGCAATTCCTCACCGTTACTCGTCCCGGAGATTTTACAGAAAAGGAAAAGCTACCTGTTGTAGTATGGATTCATGGCGGGTCCTATGAAGTCGGTTGTGGCGATCTTCCTACTTCTGATCCTGAACTTTGGGTGAAAGAACAAAATATCATTGTTGTTTCAGTTTCCTATCGTCTTGGGCTTTTCGGATTTTTAGGCGGAGATGAAAAGAGACCTCCCAATCTTGGGCTTTTTGATATTATAGAAGCCTTGCGGTGGATTAAAAAGAATATCGAAAGCTTTGGCGGACATCCTGAAAACATTACTCTTTTCGGACAATCTTCCGGAGGAGATGCTATTGCACATCTTATCATTTCTGAGGGCGTTGAAAATTTATTTCAAAGACTGATCATTCATAGTGCTCCTTTAGGGTTTCGACATAAAAGGCAGAAAATGTCTGCAGAACTTTTCAGGAAAACAGAATATTTGAAAGATGAGACAGACGTTGTGAAAATGATTTCGGAATACACACAACATTTGCCTTCGGTGATCAAATATGGTCTGAAAGCATCAATGCCTTTCTGCTTACAGTATGGTTATCCTCCTTTGTGTACAGAAAACGAAAGTCTTGAGCGGTGGAAAAAGAATGCGGAAAAATATGATGTGTTAATAGGCTTAAATCATGATGAGACTGCTTTTTATGTAAAAACTGCCGAAGATGGCATGTACACTTACCTGAATGATCCTATTCTCAACAGAATAGTTCGTGCAACAACAAAATTTATTTATGAAAAACCAGCTCGCATTTTTGCCGAAAACTATGCGGAAGGCGGCGGAAATATTTACCTCTTTAAAATTCATTCAAAAATAAAACATAACTCTATCGGAGCGTCGCATTGTATTGATCTTCCTTTGATTTTTGAGAATGAACATGCCTGGGAAACTTCGGAACTACTAAAAAATATTCCTTGGGAATATATTCATGAGAACGGGAAAAAGCTGAGAGCGCTCTGGGCTGAGTTTGCCCGAAGCGGAACTATTTCCGATAACTCGGAAAGACCCGAAATTTTAGAACTCCGAAAAGTTTAGATCGTCTAAAAGATAAAATATTCTTTTAAACTAAGTGTTAGAAGCTTTTGTGGTTGAGATTATTCCGGCACCCAAACGCTTACATTTCCTGCCGGAACAGGGAAATCGCCCCAGCCGTTTTTATCAATAATTACCTTTTCCTCAGACCTTTTAAGCAGATCATAAAATTTTTTTCCGGCATATTGTTTACCTATTTCCATAGGTTTATTATAATGGTCCTTATTGCTCAGAACAACAGCACAACCTCCATGCTTTTCATTACCTTCACGAATCCAGCCTAGGCAATTGGCATCTTCAAAATAATCTCTTTGGGCTCCATAAGCGTGCTCTTTCCTTGCCTTTAAAAGCTCTTCGATGCCATCTACTTTAGGTAAGAAAATTTCCTGATCATTCCCCGCCTTGTCTTTATCAACATAATGAGCTCCATAAAGGTCGGGATAAAAAACACATGGATAGCCGTTTTCCCTTAATAGGATCAGAGCATAGGCAATTGGTTTGAACCAGCTTTCAACCGGAGCTTCCAGATCCTGTAAAGGCTGAGTATCATGATTGTCAACCAGACTTACAGAATGTAGAGGATCGGCCTGTGTGAGTGTTTCATCAAAAATCCGTCTTAAATCATAGGAAGCTCCTTCTTTGGAGGCATTGTGGAAATTATTCTGGAATGAGCTGTCAAAAAGACTCATACAACCTTCAGTCACGTCAATATATTTTTGGAGAAGATGTAAATATCCCGGGGCCCAGTATTCACCCACCGCAAAAATATCTTTTCCTGAATTGGAGCGCAACAACGTTAACCACTCCTTATAAAAATCAAAAGAGATATGTTTTAAGGCATCCAGTCTTACTCCGTCAAAATCTGTCTGATCAAAATACCACTTTGCCCATTTATTAAGTTCTTCCCGTACATGCGGATTGCGATGTTCAATATCATTGTACATCAGGTAATCATAATTTCCTTTTTCATCATCTATCATTTCTTCCCAGTTGTTTCCATATTCAGACTGGGTTTTGAAGATATGGGAATCTAATCCTTCTGCATAATCCACACCACTGAAACAGGTGAAATTCCATTCAAAATCCGAATACTTTTTACCCCTTCCCGGAAAAGTAAACTTGGTATAAGACTGAATATCGAAAAATTCTGAAATAATTTTATTCCGGTTGTTTTCATCCACTTTTGCCGCCTTGAAGGTCTCAAGCTCATCACCACCGCCTTTATGTCCGAGAACAATATCCACAATAACCTGGATATTATTTTCCTTAAGCGCCTTTATAGCATTTAAATAATCCTGTTTCGTCCCGTATTTTGTAGGAATGGTTCCTTTTTGGTCAAATTCTCCTAAATCGTACAGGTCATATGAATCATAACCCGTTGAATAGCCACCGTTTGCCCCTTTATAGGCAGGAGGAAACCATACTGATGTAATTCCCAGATTGGCTAAATGATTGGCTTCCTTTTCAGCTTCTTTCCACAGTTTTCCACCACCTTCCGAGTACCAGTGGAAAAATTGAATCATGGTCTGGTTCATATAAAGTAAGATTTGGTTCTTACAATGTAGTGAAAAAATACCAATTAATAACTTTCAAACTCTTTAAACGGGATTTTTAGTTGAACGGAAACCTGCTTTTTTTCTTCCGTATTGAGATGAGAAAGTGATAATCCTAACAAACGTACCGGCTTATCAAAAGGACGAAGTTTCCAAAGTTCTTTTGAAGTTTTGAAATATTCTTCTTCTGAGCTGAAATATTTCTCTTTGGTGATGCTTCTTGTAAAAAGTGAAAAATCTTTGTATTTGATCTTCAGCGTTAAAGATCTTCCGAGAATATTATTTTTTTGCAGTCTTTGATGAAGTTCAGCACTTAGACTGTTTAATTTTTCATCAATCTGTTGTTCATCAAGGAGATCTTCAAAAAATGTGCGTTCAACAGCAACACTTTTTTGAATGCGATGAGGTTTTACTTCCGAAGTATGGATTCCTCTTACTACATTATAATAATATGCCCCTGATTTCCCGAACAGCTTTACAAGTTCGTCCAGAGATTTCTTTTTGAGGTCACTTCCTTTGAAAATGCCCAGTGTAAACATTTTATTGGCAGTAACTTTTCCTACCCCGTAAAACTTTTCAACGGGAAGCTCTTCCAGAAAATCTTCAATTCTATCGGGATGAATGGTTTTTTGGCCGTTAGGTTTATTGATGTCGGAAGCTACTTTGGCCAAAAATTTATTTACGGAAATCCCTGCAGAAGCAGTTAATCCGGTTTGCTCAAATATTTTCTGGCGGATTTCCCTTGCTATCTGGTTAGCCGACTCTATATTTTTTTTATTTTCCGTAACATCCAGGTAAGCTTCATCTAAAGAGAGAGGTTCTACCAGGTCGGTATATTCATGGAAGATTTCACGGATCTTTCTTGAAATCTCTTTGTACCGGGCAAAACGGGGTGGAACAAAAATAAGATGCGGACATTTTTCTTTGGCTGTTTTACTAGGCATTGCAGACCGGACTCCGAATTTTCTGGCTTCGTAGCTCGCCGCGGAAACCACACCTCTGTGCCCGCCACCGACAGCAATTGCTTTTCCTCTTAGAGCCGGATTATCATGCTGTTCCACGGAAGCATAAAATGCATCCATATCTACATGAATAATTTTGCGGATGGGAAAAGGAAAATCCATATCACAAAGATATGGATTCTTGTATTTCTGATGATTCAAATATCATACTTTCAGCCGCATAGTGAGAAGGAGTGGCTCAAAGCCTGCTTTTTCATATGCCCTTACCGCGGGCTCATTCTGATCATATACATCCAGCCTGACTTCGGAAATTCCTTTTTCCTTTGTCCACCCGAGAAGTTGATCAAGAATTAATTGATTGACGCCTTTTCCTCTGTGTTCAGGCTTTACAAACATAAAGCCGAGATAGGCATATTTCTTAAAATTATAATAAGGCTTTCCGGATTCCTTTATCAAAGCATATCCTGAGGCAACGACCTCATTGTTTTCTTCAGCTACCTGCAATGTGGCATCAGGAGAATCAATTAAATAATCCAGATTATAATAGTGGATTTCTCCTTCAATCAATGTGCTGTCAAAAGGTCTTTCCGCATCCACGATACCTTGCTCAAACTTCAGGAGTGTTGTAAGGTCTGCTTTTGTAGCCTCTCTTATAATCATTATCTGGCATTTTTTAGCAGGTTGTCGATAGTTGATTGAATTTCCGGATCTTCCGGCGAAATAGCATAATATTTGGCTATAGCGGATTTCTGATCGATTACCATATATCTCGGAATCCAATTAAGATCTACATAATTATTAAAATCATTCTTCCAGCCGGATGCAAACCAATAATTATTCTTTTCTTTCATATGGAATCTTTCAAGGCTCTTATCGAAACCTTCCTTTGATCTTTCCAGGGAAAGGAACACAAAATCTATATCCGGATTGTTTTTTTCAAGCTCCTCGGCTTTTGGAAGTGCTTTTAAACAGTCTCTACACCATCCGGCCCAGAAATCAATTACCAGGACCTTTCCTTTATGTTGATCAAGAATTTGCTGTATGGTAACGCTTTGCCCCTCTTCATTTTCCAGTTTTTGGTTTAAAGCTTCTTTAGAAAAATTGGTTTTAAGAACTTTTGGAGTCTCCTGCGAACAACCCAGTCCAAAAATACCCATCATTAATAGTAACAATAGCTTTTTCATTTCAATTTCATTTTTGCAAATCTAAACAATGAAACGTAATTATGGCTTGATTTTGTATGAATTAGTAAAAATTTAAGAATTGAGAAATTCTATGATGAAAAAAATAACCGGCATCAAGCTGATGCCGGTTTATGCGATTTTTTTAAGGTCCTACTGTTTTCTAGTTTTTTCTGACGTAATCCAGGATGATCTGGTTAAACTCTTCCTTCTTATCAATAATGACATTGATTGGCCAGTAATAAACAAGATCTCTGAGATAATCAAAGGTTTTCAAACGAACATAATCCTTTTCTGTAGTCAGAATCAATTTATACTCTCCTAATTTTTTATATTCGGCAACGATTTTCTTAATATCATCATCAGTGAAATTATGATGGTCGCGGAACTTTAAATGCTTAACTCTTTGGGAAAATTTAGCCAGATGCTCCAATAATGGTTTAGGATTGGCAATTCCTGTGATGAGCAGAATATCATAATAATTCAGATTATTATCAGGAAGCATTTTTTCTCTTCCGTAAACATTTTCGTCATAACCGATTGATGAAAAAAACACTTTCTGCTTGTAGGAAGGCCTGATTCTGGAAATATAATATTGCTTGGTTTCTTCAGTTAATTCATCAGGACATTTGCTGACCATGATGATATCGGCTCTTCTAGACCCGGCTCTTGATTCTCTTAAATCTCCGGCAGGAAGAAGATGATCTTTAAAGTAAGGATCATTAAAATCCGTCATCAGAATATTGAAACCTGCTTTTATGGCTCTGTGCTGCAGGGCATCATCCAGTACAAGAACATCAAGGTCCATGTCGGCAATCACTTTCTTTGCTCCGGGAACTCTTTCTTCTGAAACTGCGATCACGAAACGGTTTTTAAAACGTTCAAATAACTGCATGGCTTCATCACCCACTGTTTTATAGTTGCTGTCATAATTAGTGATGTCATACCCTTTTGTTAGCCTTCCATAGCCGCGAGAAAGAACCCCGGTTCTGTAATGCTTTGAAAGGTATTGGGCCAAATACATCACCATCGGCGATTTTCCACTTCCGCCAACAGATAAATTACCGACGTTAATTATCGGTGTCTTGAACTTTGTAGATTTTAAAATCCCCAGATCATACATTGTGTTTCGGATACCCGTTACCAAATGATAACCGAGGGAAAAAGGAAAAAGGTACCATCTTTTCATACGTTTGCAAAAATAGGAATTTTAATAAGGATTTTAACTAATATTAACAATGACTTTTCAACATTTATTTTTGAGGGTCATAAAATGAATTGTCATTAAATTAAAGTATTTTTGTAGAGTTATTTTATTGCATTGAGGTACTTTATTGAGTTTTCTTACAACGGTAAAAATTATTTCGGCTATCAGATTCAGCCGGATGCAATTTCCGTGCAGGAAGAGCTGGAAAGAGGGCTTTCCACAATTTTAAGGGAAAAGATTACAACAACGGGAGCGGGAAGAACAGACACGGGAGTTCATGCCAGAAAAATTTTTGCCCATTTTGATACGCAACAGGTGTTGAATGACCAGTTGGCCCACAGGCTGAACAGCTTCCTGCCTCCGGATATTTCTATTACAAGGATTTTTCAGGTGAAAGATGATTTTCATGCCCGGTTTGATGCGACATACAGGACATATGAATATTACATTTCCTTGGAAAAAAATCCTTTTACACAAGATTTTGCATGGCAACACTGGAAAAGGCCGTTAGACATTCATCCTATGAATGAAGCCTGTAAAATCTTATTTGAATATGAGGATTTTACAAGTTTTGCTAAGCTGAAGACAGATAATAAGACCAATATTTGCAAAATCTACAAAGCGGAATGGGAACAGAACGGAAATGAATTGAAATTTACCGTGTCGGCGAATCGTTTTTTACGTAATATGGTGAGGGCAATTGTAGGAACGATGGTGGAAATCGGTGCCGGCAAAATGAAGCCTGAAGATTTACGAAAAGTCATTGAAAATAAAAACCGTAATTCTGCGGGAACTTCCGCACCTGCACAAGGCTTGTTCCTGGTGGATGTGGGATATGATTTTGAATAAAATAAAAAACTAATACTTTATGATGTCAATTTTTATCATGATCGGTGCCTACAAATATTATGCAGGCCTGGCTGAAAGATATGGGAAACCCAAATGGCAGCTCGGCATCTTAGCCATTGCTATTTATTTAGGCTTTCAGGTAGCATTTCTTTTTTGCTACGGAATATATAGGGCTCTTACAGAACCTGAATATCTGAATAACAACAATTACACAGGCTTTTCCCTGATCAATATTATAAGCTGGCTATTTGCTATTGGAGCAGTATACGGAATTTATAAATTGCTGGAAAAAAAGTTCACGAAAGAGAATCTTAAAAAACCAGCTCTGGAAATAGAAGAAATCGGAAGAAAACAGGAATTTTAAAATGTATTGTCATGACCGAAATCGAGAAATTGTCTTTTGCTTTACAGCAGTTTGCCGGTCTTTCGGAGGAGGAGTTTAAGCTGTCGGAAGATTTTTGGCTACCGAAGGCATATAAAAAAGGAGATTTCTATAATCTTCGCGGAACGGTTTGTACCTATTTCGGATTTATTGTAGACGGTGTTTTTCGTTCTTATACAATAGATGAGAAAACCGGGGAAGAGAAAAATGTTTTTTTGTATTCTGCTAATGGTTTTGTAGTGTCTTTCAAAAGTTTCATCAACCAGATTCCGTGTGATTATCATACTCAGGCTTTAACGGATTCTTCTATTATTTACATTCGGTATACGGATTTACTTTCATTATATCAGCAATCGCATCACTGGGAGAAATTCGGGAGATTATTGGCTCAGGAGGCTTTCAATGTGACTATGACAAGGATAGAGGGCTTTTTGCTTAAGTCACCGGAAGAAAGGTATCTGGACCTGATTAAACAGCATCCGGATATTTTCAATAATGTTCCTTTATATCATATTTCTTCCTATCTGGGAATCCAGGGACCGTCTTTAAGCAGGATAAGAAAAAGAATTTCAGGGAAGTAGTACGATTTTAACCGAAGTTAAAATTAACGTCATTTTATCTCCGCAACTTTGTCTCATAATTTAAAACAATAAATATTATGAAAACAAAAACTATCGTACTGATTCATGGATTATTTGTGAATAATACAAGCTGGAGAGAATGGAAAACTTATTTTGAAGCTCAGGGATATACTGTTCATACCCCATCCAATCCCGGACATGATGGAGATCCCGTAAGTCTGAAAGCCAATATTCCATCCGTATTAAAAGATGTAGGTTTCGATGATGTGGTGGATCATTTGGTGAGATTTATTGATGCGCTTCCCGAGAAGCCCATTATAGTAGGGCATTCATTTGGAGGATTGATGGTTCAGAAACTGATTGACATGGATAAGGCCGTTGCCGGAGTGAGTATCGACGGTGCTCCACCTAAAAATATGATGGCTCCTTTTTCCACCGTTAAAATTGTTTGGCCTGTGGTGAACATTTTCAAAGGAAACAATCCTTATCTGGGCACTAAAGAATGGTACCACAAAGCCTTTTTCAATAATTATTCCAAGGAAGAAAGTGACAGGCTGTATGAAATGGTAGCGGCTCCTGAAAGCAGAAAGCTGGCAAGGGATCCTTTGTTCAAATCTTCTGCTCAACTGGATATGAAGAAGTCTCATCAACCCTTGCTTTTTATTGCCGGTTCAAAAGATCAGATATTTCCGGCAGCATTTTCAAGAAAAATAGCCAATGCGTATCAAGATGCAAACAGTATAGTGGATTTTAAAGAATTTGAGGGGAGAAGCCATTTTATCTGTGGAGAAAAGGGTTGGGAAGAGGTAGCGGAATATATTCTCAACTGGTTGAGAGGGCTTGCATAAGATTCATATTATAAATAACTGATATCTGAAATTTTCTATGACTATTTTGATGAGGTAGCAACCTAATGAATTTTTAAAATCTTATTTTTGCAAAAGAATTTTTAGTTCTATTCATCAATTCGTACAATGAAAAAACAAGATACCTGGGCAATTATCAGAAGGTTGTTCTTTATCGGAATGAAGTTCCGTTCCTGGTTCATCCTTACCCTGATCATTTCCATCATATTATCGGTAGTTTCCACATACAGGCCTTATCTTACCATGCAGGTGGTGGATAATGATATTACAGGATTAAAGGACAAGGCCTTAATGATGAAGCATGTCTATATCCTCGTAGGCCTGGTTTTTGCGGAAACTGTCCTGAACTTCTTTCTGGTGTATTTTTCCAATTTTATCTCCCAGAATGTAATCCGTGATATCAGGGAAAGACTGTATGCCAAACTGATTTATTTCAAAACTTCTTTTTTTGATAAAACACCGATCGGGCAGCTTGTAACCCGTGCTGTAGGGGATGTGGAAACCATTGCCACAGTTTATACCGATGGATTCCTGATGGTTTTCGGGGATATTCTCAGGATTATATTTGTATTGGTGATGATGTTCATGACGAATGTGCATCTGAGTTATATTACACTGGCTATTTTGCCATTGATGGTTGTAATTACCAGGGTGTTCCAGAAGAAGCTAAAAAAAGCATTCGGAGATGAAAGGAACTGGACGGCCAATCAGAACTCTTTTGTGCAGGAAAGATTGGCAGGAATGCCGATTATTCAGGTTTTCAACAGGCAGAAAGCGGAATTTGAAAAATTTGATGATATCAATATCACATTAAAGGATGCTTTATTGAGAACAGTATTCATTTTCTCATTATTCTTCCCTGTTGTAGAGCTTATTTCTTCCCTTTTTATAGGATTTATATTGCTTTATGGAGGATATACCACTATAAAAGCGGGTGTTGTGATTGCTTTTATCCAATATATTTCAATGCTGATCCGTCCTTTGAGGCAGATTGCAGACCGATTTAATAATATTCAGAGAGGTATTGTGGGAGCAGAGAGAGTATTAGGCTTAATGGACGAGGAAAATGCAATACCTAATACAGGAAAGGTGGCAAAAGATCACTTCGATGGAAAGATTGAGTTCAGGGATGTACATTTTGCGTATGATGAAAAACAGGAGGTCTTAAAAGGAATCGATTTTAAAGTCAATCCTGGTGAAACGGTAGCCATTGTGGGGGCAACCGGGGCCGGAAAATCTACGATCATCAGTCTTATTACAAGATTATATGACATTAACTCGGGGAAAATTCTTATCGATGATATTGATCTGAAAGATTATGAGCTGTATAACTTAAGAAGTCACGTTGGAGTGGTATTACAGGATGTGTTCCTGTTTCATGGAAGTATTTATGAAAATCTTGCTTTCGGGGATGAAACCATTACTTTAGATAAAATAAAAGCCGGAGCCAGGGAAATAGAAGTAGACGAATTTATCGAACAGCTTCCGGGGGGATATGATTATGTGGTAAGTGAAAGAGGTTCATCCATTTCTCTTGGACAAAGACAATTGCTGTCTTTCCTGAGAGCTTATTTATCTGATCCGAAAATATTAATTCTGGATGAGGCTACCTCTTCAATAGATCATGAAAGTGAAAAGCTGATTCAAAGAGCTACAGAGAAGATTACCAAAAACAGAACATCCATTATCATTGCCCACAGACTTTCCACGATTGAAAAAGCGGATAAGATCATTGTGATGGACCATGGTAAAATTGTAGAAGAAGGAAAACATTTGGAGCTTTTGGATAAAAACGGATATTATGCGACGCTTTACAAAGCCCAATTAAGGCATGAAGTAGAGTTGGAGGAAGAAAACCGTAACTCATAAACCAGATGCATTATAGCAAATAAATAAAAAAGAGAGCTGAAAAGCTCTCTTTTAATTTTATAAAATGACCGGTTAGAATTTCAGCTTCTTGGTAATCACTTTGCCGTTTTCTAAAGTGGCACTTGCAATAACTACTATATTTTTTACATTCAGAGGAGTTGAGAATTCGGTAGCCTTAATATTAGACTGGTCGAAAAGAATTCTTCCTGATGCATCATATATCTTTAATGAAGAGATTTTGTCATCACTTTTCACTACAACCGTATGTTCTACTTTAATGATGTTGGTTTCGCTTTTCTTTATTTCTCTGGTTGCTAATGCATCTCCTGCAGTAATAGTTACCGAATAATCTTCCACCTGTCCGTATTTTGGAGTGTAACAAGAAGTGACGGCTGTGCCATTATAGTCACCGATTACCCTCATTCGTAAAGGAGTGTTGAGAACTGCACCGGCTGGTGGAGTTACAGAAGCTGTGGCAACAGAAGTATTGCTTACATTGCTTTGATTGAGAACCAATTCGGTAGTTTCATTAAACTGCCCGTCATTATTATAATCAATATAAGCTTTAATGATATGTGAATTGCTTGTTCCCGGAGCAACGGTAAGCGTAGTGGCAGAATTGGCCGAGATGTTAGTTTTTGATGTTCCTAAGCAATAATTGGCCGTAAAGTTTTCATAGAAATTATTGGTGGCTACCTTGTAATTGGTTGAATAATTATTAATGCTTCCAAACTTAACGGAAGTAACGCCAATATTGTAATTTCCCGGATTGGTAATTGATGTAGGGGCACAAGCTGTAGCTAAAGTCACCGTATTATTTGGAGGGGTAGTACTGGCTGTAGGAGAATTAATTAGGGATTGTCTGTACTGTAGAAGCTGAGCAATGGCTCTGGTTGTCTGTCCCTGTGTGAAAAGATCCCTGAAACAGAACGTATAAGACATCACATTTCTTTCTCCTCCTGCATACACCTGGGTTGTACAGGGATTGATCTGCCCAGTCTGGCAGGTATAAGGAATGGAAGAATGATAAAGACTTTTCATAGGTTCGGTATCACAAACCAAATCTCCTTCCAGTGTACAGTCTGCATTAGGAGGGCAGGCTCCGGTGCTATCATTGAAGCCTTCATGGGTATGTCTTAGTCCCAATGCGTGCCCAAATTCATGAGCTAATGTTTGAGCATTGACGGCAGAAGCGCTTGTAGACATGAATGAATAATCCAGGCTTCCTCCGGGATAATAGGCAAAACCATTTAAAGTTCCTGAATTGGAAGCTAGTTTTTTTACCACATAAATATTATAATATTTACTGGTATCCCACATTCCTAATGCTGTAATTTCAGAAGCGGCAACAGCATTCGTGGTATTATCACTGTTCACCCCGCCGCTTACATATTTTGGAAGATGGGAAGCGTTGATTCTATTGATACCATTTGTAGCTGTGCAACTCGGGCTTATTTTGGCAAAAACGAATTTTACAGGCAAAACAGCACTCGTTGCAGACATACCACTGGAAGAGTTTCCCGCGAATACACCATTGGTATAATTGATCCATGCAATAATATCAGCGTCAGACTTGTTATTAACGGAACCGATAGGGCTCCCGTCACCCACAACATGTACTACAACTGGGATTTCATAAATCTGATTTTTGTTGATCTGAGAGGCGATTTTTCCACTTTTGATCAATTTTGATAATTTTAAATTGAAGGCGTCATCCTGAGCTTTCTGCTCTGGAAATCTTTCGTAATGCTTTCGCATCAATTCATCAGTCCCGCATTCCAAAACCTCAATTTTTTGTGAGTAGGCGTGTGAAACTATCAATCCTAAGAAGAGAGAAAAGAGTAGTTTTTTCATAAAGGGTTTATATTTAAGCGATTAGATTTTAAAATTCTAAAATAAGTGAAATATTTAAAATGGACAAATTAAAGTTTTTTGAAACGGCAGAATATAAAATTCTGTATGGTATTGAACGGGGTAGTATGATCTTCTGTAAAGCAGTCTAATTTTTCAAAACTGTCTTGGAACAGGCTGTCGAGTGAGGATTCATCATATTGCTGAATATCCAGTCCGCTGCATTTTGTAGGTCCATTGGTTGAAAAAGTTCCCAGAATGATATATCCGGTTACATTGTCTTTGGTAATCTGCAGGTATTTCTGAACCTGTTCCTGTTGGGTTAGAAAATGGAATGCCGCTCTGTCATGCCAAATATCGTAGGTTTCTTTAGGGTTGAATTCTGTAACATCTGCTTCAATCCAGGTTACTTTCCCTGCGTGAACTCCTAAACGTTGTTGTGCCCTTTCCAAAGCTTTGGCTGAAATATCGAGTACCGTGATGTTCTGATAGCCTTCCTCAAGCAGAAAATCGACAAGATGGCTATCACCTCCACCGATATCAATTATGCTGGCTTCTTTTCCTAATCCGCAAGAGTGGATGAGGTTAAGTGATGTTTGTGGTTTTTCCTGGGTCCAGCTTACTTCTTTAGGAGTTTTGGTTTGATAGACTTTTTCCCAGTGGTCTTTTTTTATGTTCTCGTTCATGATTACGATGTAAGTGTTTCAAAAATAAAATATTTTCTTTTGAAATGTACCAATAATGGGAATATTGTAAAATGAAGTACTCATTATAGGGTTAGGCTTTGATATTGTAGTAAATGTATGAATTGTTCTATTGAATGTTTTATTTGGGTGGTAATTCCGCAAAAAGATATAAATAATATTGATAACCCTTGATTATTTGGTGGAAATTGTTTAATTTTATTTAAAATTAGATTTTGTCCCTGTCAAAATTATGGGATGTTTGTCTTTTTGTTATTTAATATTTTAACTAAACCCAATTTATAGATGAACAATATCCAAGATGAATTTCAAATGCTGAAAGACGAATTGAAGAAACTGAACATTGATGTACAGAAGATTGTGAAAGTGGGAAATGGAAGTATGGATTTCCATGAGGTTTTTTACAGATCTCCAAGATATGATGAGGTAAAAAGTGTATATGTACAACGCCATACGATGGATCATCTGATTGAAAAATTCAAACAAGTTTACAGTTAAAAAATAGCCGCGGCTCAGAAGAATTCTGAGCCGCGGTTTTTTAAGTCTATGGCTTATCTTAATCTTTATCCAGCTCAGAGTTGTCTTTAGTATCCTTCATTCTGGAATATACCACTAGAGAAAAGAAAATACATGCGGTAATATACCAGTAGAAATAATGTTCCATTTCCATTTGCTTGAGCCATAATGCGATATATTCTGCACTTCCCCCGAAAATAGCTACCGTTAAGGCATAAGGAAGCCCCACGCCAAGAGCTCTCACTTCGGAAGGGAATAATTCTGCCTTTACCACAGCGTTGATGGAAGTATAACCACTGACGATAATCAAAGCGGCCATGATCAGAAAAAATGCGCCCCACATGGAAGTGGTAGCACTTAATGCGCTCAGAAGAGGGTAGGTGAACAGGGTTCCTAAAATCCCAAAACTTAAAAGCAGTGGCCGTCTTCCAATTTTGTCTGATAATGCTCCGAATACAGGCTGCAGGCATGCAAATATGAAAAGCGAAATAAATGAAATGAGGGTAGACTGCTCTTTGGTAAGGTGAACCGTGTTTACCAGAAATTTCTGCATATAAGTCGTATAGGTATAAAAAGCTAAAGTTCCTCCTAACGTTAATCCTACAACGGTAAGTAAAGCTTTTGGGTGCTTTAAAAGTTCTTTAAGGGTACCTTTTTTCTGTTCACTGACTTCTTTTTTATTTTCAAAAGCTTCGGTTTCATGAAGGCTTGACCTCAAATATAAAGCGATGACAGAAAGCATGGCTCCAATGATAAAAGGAATTCTCCATCCCCATTCTTCAAGCTGGGACTCAGTTAACAAAAGTTTTTGCAGGATTAGCTGAATACCTAATGCAATAAGCTGTCCGCCAATTAATGTCACATACTGAAAACTGGAATAAAACCCTCTCCGGTCTTCGGTGGCCATTTCGCTCAGATAGGTTGCGGAGACACCATATTCGCCACCTACACTCAAACCTTGTAATAATCTTGCAAGCAGCAATAATGCGGGAGCCAGAACACCAATAGTTTTATAGGTTGGAGTAAAAGCGATCAGTAAAGAACCAAACGACATCAGTAACACGGAAAGTGTCATCGCTTTTTTTCTCCCGATTTTATCGGCAATGCTGCCGAAAAGCCAACCACCTACGGGTCTCATTAGAAAACCGACGGCAAAAATCCCTGCAGTATTCAATAACTGTGCAGTAAGATCCGAATCCGGAAAGAAGGAATGGGAAAAATAAATGGCAAAGGCTGCATACGCATACCAGTCATACCATTCAACGAGATTTCCGATAGAACCTCCTATAATTGCTTTGATTCTTTGGGCCGTGGTGATTTGTGATGAATTCATCATTTTTCTAATAGTCGTATTTTGTAGAAGCGCTAAATTTGTGCTGGTTCATTAGTTTGTGCAAATTAAAGGTTTTTATAAGAATATAAAAACCGTTCCTGATTGGAACGGCTGCATTTTTATTAAATTTAATTTTTCTAAAATCTATATCCAATCGACAATCCGCTTCTGAATCCTGCCCATGGACCGTCCACTTTTATTTTTGCTCCGTTGGCATTGGTTTCTACCGTATAATCTACAAAAGGAATGTCGAGATTTTCAATTTCTTCTTTCAGTTGAGCCTGCATATCCGGGGTAAGAACAACATCGCTGGTTAAGTTGAAATCTCCTTTTCCGCTTCCGTAATGGGCTCCGGCAATCCACAAGTCTAAGACAAGATTCTGGCTTTTGGTTAAGAAAAACTGTACACCAACCATGAGTCCGCCACTGTTTCCGTTGGTACTTCCGTTTCCTTTAAGAGGAATCCGGTAGGTAACTCCGTTGGTGGCATTGTAGTCATAATAAAAATCAAACGTGTTGGAGGTCACTTTTGAATACCGGTAGTAGGGAGCAAAATAGAAACCCTTGCCGTATCCCTGTCCTATGTAAAAACGGGGTTCAATTGTAAAATTGGTAGCTTTTACTCTAAGATTCTGAAACCGGTTTTCATCTTCGTCGCTTAAAAACGCATTGATGAAAGGAACTTTTCCCTCTGTCATGGTTCCGAAACCGACATTTACTGAAAACCATTGGTTAATGGCTCTTTCATAAGATAAATTGATATTCCTGAATACATATCCCGTGACATTGGTTTTTACGATATTCATTTTTTCCGGGGAAGCCGTCCCTGATTCCTGTGCGGCAGCTTCAAAAGAGAATAATGAAAGGATGATAAGAAGGCTTTTTTTCATGACCCTGTATTTTCATTAAACATAAGTGATAAGTGCGTTATGGAAATGAAAGCAAAAAACGGGCAAATAATTCAAGTCTATATAAACATAATGTGAAATTGGAGATAATTTTCTAATAATAAATTATTTTTTTTGCAATAAAAAATCCGATCATCATGATCGGATCTGATATGTTTACTAGCATAATTATTTCTTGATGAACTTCATTGCTTCTGATTTTCCTTCTTTTCCTGAAAT
This sequence comes from Chryseobacterium defluvii, assembly GCF_003634775.1. GTDB lineage: Bacteria > Bacteroidota > Bacteroidia > Flavobacteriales > Weeksellaceae > Chryseobacterium > Chryseobacterium defluvii. The sequence continues at coordinate 225,324 of NZ_RBXB01000001.1, forward strand.
TTCAATAAAGTAGTTAGCTTGTGGTAATTCCGATACTTGTATTCTTCCGGAAGTAATATCTGCTGTTTTTATTAATCTTCCATCCAATGTGTAAACATGGGCAGTAGAGTATTTTCCCGTATTTCCTCTGAATTCTATAAAATCCTGTGCCGGGTTAGGATAAATTCTGAAGCTTTCCTTTTTTACGGTGTCAATAGCAGCCAGGTAAACTTCAGCTAAAGCCTGTGCCCCGTTCGTTGTTTGATTGATGCTCAATAAAGGAACATTAATGTTTCCATTGGTAGAGCTTAATAGAGCAAATTTATGAGTGGCATCATAGTACGAGTAAGCCGTATTGATAATTGTTCCTATCGGGTTAGAATAGATCACATCAAAAGAAGCGTACAGATTAAAATTCTGTACAGATTTTATCCTGATAACATTGGTATATGTTTTTGATCCGATAAGCAAAGTTCCGTACGCATCAGCAGTCGTAGTAATGGTTCCTTTAAACAGCCCGGAAGCTGCTGTAGAAGAGAAAGTACCTCTTGCATTATCCGTTTCCGAATGCCCGAAAGCTGCAGGGTATGTAATAAATGTACCGTTGTCCGCAGAAAAGTTTAAGGTAGCATCAGGAGTAACTACTCCGGTTATTTCCAGCTTGGTGGCAGATGATTTGTAAAGAATGGTGTTCCCTGTTGCTACCATTTTAATATTGGATCCCGGAAAAGTGGATATTTCCGTAGCAGTGGGAGCTGCATAGGTGGTGTTGCTTGCCGTTCCCTGCGTTAACCCAGTATTCATAAAAGTAACTCCGTTCCCTGTTGCAGAATTATCTACAGTTCCGTTCACGGTGTAGCCGTTTACCGCGTCACCCACAACGGGATCATTAAAGGCTTTGGTAATAGTTGTTTGCGCAGATAGAAGACCACAACCAGCCCATAAAAGAAGTATAGTTTTTTTCATAAGGTTTATTTTTGCTAAAGATAGGAATATTGCATACAATTAGGGATGTATTTTTTAATAATAAGTGAATTTTATTATTAATCTTATAAAATAAAAGCCGTTCAATCTAAATGAACGGCAATAATCTGTGCGTTAAATGCTATTTTTAATTTTGGCTGATTTTTGTTTTACGGTAAGAATAAATATCTTCAATCGTAACGACGCTCATCTGCTTTTTTACGGCAAAATCCACAATCTCAGGAAGCCTTGCCATGGAACCGTCTTCATTAGTCAGTTCACAAAGCACGGCATCTTCCCCGAGACGCGCCAGTTTTACCAGGTCCACACTTCCTTCCGTATGGCCTCTTCTTTCGAAAACGCCATTTTTTCTGGCTATTAAAGGAAAAATATGTCCGGGACTTGCAATGTCTTCTGCCTGAGCACTTTGAGAGGTTGCTGCTTTGATTGTTGTTACACGGTCTTTCGCTGAAACTCCTGAAGAAACCCCTTCTTTAGCCTCAATGGAAATAGTGAATGCTGTCTGGTTTTTGCTGGTGTTGTTTTCTACCATCGGACGAAGATTAAGATATCGGCTTTTTTCTTCGGAAATGCATAAGCAGACAATACCGCTGCATTCGCGGATCAAAAGTGCCATATCCTGTTCTGTGATGGTGGAGGCCGGAAAGATGATGTCGCCTTCGTTTTCACGGTTTTCATCATCTACTAAAATAATGCCTTTGCCTTGTTGTAGTTTCAGAAGTGCATTTTCTACACGTTCTGTGGAGGTAGATCCGAATGTTTCTAATAATGTTTCCATGCTGTATTTACTTTTAAAAGTTAAATAGCTCTTCGGTACATGGAAATGAAATACAATACGATAAGTCCATCGAAATAGTCTTACCGATTGCTCCATTTTCTTCTCCCATCCAGACTGTAACTGTCGGTTTTGGAATTCCACCAAATCAGTCCCTTCAAACGAAAGGAGTCGCGGACTGTAACCGCCGGTAGGGAATTTCACCCTGCCCCGAAGAAAACTTATCCTAAGTTTTACTGTTTGTTTTAATTAATTTTTTATTTCATTGATTTTGATTTAACGCACAGACTGCTAATTTCGGAAAGTTTTTTGAGATGGGGAAGAGGTTCTAGAGGGATTTTAAAGTTTGAGAAATAAAAAAAACGTTCTGTTTTTAGAACGTTTTTTATGAGTTTGGTTATTTTCTTAATATTTTCTCCATTGCTTTTCCTTTGGCCAATTCATCAATTAATTTATCCAGATAACGGATATTCCTCATCAATTCCTCTTCAATATCTTCCACACGATATCCGCAAATAACGCCTTTGATCAATGAAACATTAGGATTGATTTGGGGAGCCTGCTCAAAGAATGTTCTGAAATTGGTTTTATTATCCAGATGTTCCCGGAAACTTTTTTCATCATATCCCGTCAACCAGAATATGATTTCATGCACTTCTTCTTTTGTGCGTCCTTTCTTTTCTGCCTTTTCAATATAATGCGGATAAACGCCTGCAAAAGACATATTGTAAACTCTTTCGTAATTTTTATTTTGCATGGTTTTATTTTAAAGGTTCATAAATCAATTGTACTACTCCGGATTTAAAAACATTTGCTTTGATTAATTGTAAATTCAATCGGTCTTTCAGGTCTTCAAACAAAGGTTTTCCTTTTCCTAAGGCAATCGGATGAACGGAAATCCTGTAGATATCAATAAGATTCAGATCAATAAATGTTTTAATCAGGCTTGCTCCGCCATATAGCCAGATGTCTTTTCCATCCTGCTTTTTTATCTCAGCAACGGTTTCAGCAATATCGGAATCAATAAAGACCGCATTTTCATTTTCTCTTTTCTGGGTGGAAAACACGTATTTATTTTTTGCATGAATGACTTTCCAGAGATTGTTTTCTTCCGGACCTGCATTTTCATCCGGACGATAATTTCCCCACATGTCATAACTTACTCTTCCATAGAAAATAGTGTCAATAGTTGAAAGAAAGCCGTCAAAATCCATATCATCATCCAGGATGCACCAGTCGATTTCCCCATTGGGTCCTTCTATAAATCCATCTAAGGTTACGGCGAGGTCCAGGATTACTTTTTTCATTTTAATTGGTTTTTTTTCATTTTAACCAAAGGAGTTCTCATTACATCTTTTTTACCCTTTTTGCTTGGATAGTATAAGGATTTTCCGTCCAGAATAAAAAACTCATCTTTGATGATATCTTCATCGTATGGAATATCTTCTATTTCAAATTCAAAAACATTCGAATTCGGATTACTTTTTGTAAAAACAATATAATCGTTCAAATTATGGGTCATAAAGCCAATTTGTGAAAAATCTTTTTTTGAAATGGTTACAGCATGATTGCTGTTGAGTATTTTTTGTTTTCTTACAGGTGGACCCCATGCACAACTGGATAAGGGAGTTTTGGAAATATGGATATAATCGTTTTTCTTATCAAAATAAACGGTAGCCATTTGAAAGGTTGTACTTTTTGTCCCGGAGTTGTACTTAGGAATATAATTAATTGTAATGGTTATAGAATCAGAATCAATTTTAAAAGATTCCTTCATTCTTACTTTAGCAAACTCTTTTTTGATTTTTGGGTTTAATAGAACCTTGTTTTGGGAAAGCTCCCATTTCCCATAATATTCTCTCCCTAAATTAGTATAGATAAATGTAGAATCAGATTTAAGTTCAATGTAATTTCTGTAAGAGCTTAGGTTTCCCATTACTCCCTCCTTATAAATCCCTGTAATCTCTTTATTTTGTGAATAAAGAACAGAGTGAATGAGAATTAAAATAAGAAGAAGATTTTTCATTCGTGAAATTTTATACGAATATAAAAAAATCGTTCTGTTTCCAGAGCGGTTTTCGGTATAATAGAAGCTTACATTGTATTTACAGAGCCGGCTGCCACATCCACATCTTTATAGATGTTCCAGAAGTTATAATCCGTCATTGGAGCATCGGTGATTCCGACGTTTCGTCCCATGGTTACGATCTGTCCCCGGTGATATGTTCCGTGCATCACGATATGCTGAATGTACTCATATTTGGAAAAATCACATTGAAACCATTGTGATTCTATTTTTACGTTTTTTGCCAAGTCCTCTTCAGAAAGGCTTCCCACATATTGCATCAACTTTTCCGAATTGTTTTTTATTCCTGAGAAAATTTCATCCCTTGTTGTCTTAGCTGAAATTTCGGTGAAATTAAAATCATTATTTTCTGCAATGTGGCTCCACCAGTATTCCTGAGTTTGCCAGATATGATGTAATGTGGCCAAAATAGTCGGGAAACTTGAAATGACTTCCTGATTAAGCTGTTCATCAGACTTGGTGGAAAGCCAGTCGAGGTACTTATTCACCACCCAGTTGTTGTATTGCACAGTGTGGGTGATTAGGGTTTTTAGATTCATGATCGTAATATTTTGTTTTAATGCTTTGTTGTATAAAATTAAGTAAAATAATAAGCGTATTGATACGCGGCAGAAAATTCTTAAACGGGTTTCTTTATATTTTAAAATAAAGATTCTCCATTTAAATCCGTAGTAAGCACTTCGCTCATATAATCAAAAAAAGGACGCATGGCTAATAAAGTGAGAACCGCCTCTTTCTGAAAGCCATCCGATAAGACTTCCTTATCGGTAAATTTTCTCATGACTACATATTGTTTTTTTCTGATCAGGTCTATGGCGGGATGATCCTTATCAAAACCTCTCGGGGCGGTTTTTACGGCATCCCCTTTAATCTCTTTAAAATATTGTACGAAGGTATCGTCTGAAGTGATCTTTTCAATTTCCGCGGTACTGCTTTCAAATTCTTTACGGATGCGGAGCAGGTCTTTGGCATCCGGTCCCCAGAATCCGCCTCCTACAAAGCTGTTTCCGGGTTCAATCTGAATATAGTATCCTCCTCTCAGCATCGGTTTTGAACGGGAATATCCGACCCCGAAATTAGTTTTGTATGGAGTTTGGTCCTTAGAAAAGCGGACATCCCTGTAAATTCTGAAAATATGGATTCCTTTTAAGTTGTCATGTTCCTGAAGCTCGGTATACACCTGATTGAAAAATGCTTTGTTTTCTTTTACCACCGCATCATATTCTGCTTTATGCTGGGAAAACCATTCTCGGTTGTTGTTTTTTTCTAGCTGTTTAAGGAATTCAAAGGCTTTTTTCATCTTTATGGATTATTTTTTGAAGAAGATTATATTTTGCGTTTTTCAGAATGGCTGTAATGATATCAGAAATTTCAAATAATTTTCCATTCTCAGTCCGATATTTTTGACAACAAGATATTATGATTTAAGATTTAAAAGTTTGTTTCAAAACCTTTTCGTAATGCTTTTAATTCAGGTTCTGTTAATTCCCTTTCATTAATTTCTTGCCAGAGTAATTTTGCTTTGTTTAGTTCTTTTATACCGTTTTTTTTAACAGCAGCTCCCCACATCAATATGGCAAAATCTTTTTTGTTATATAAGACTCCTTCAAAGTTTATAAAAGCACCATCATATTTTTCGACAGTATTTTTGAAGTCTAACTTTCCTCCTTTAGATTCGGTTTTAATATATTCTTCGATATTGGAATTTTCATTATCATGATTGTCAATAATTTTTTCCTTTGCAATAATTTTCACTTCCTCAATCACATCATGGTATTTTAAAATTTGAAAATCTTTATTGCCGAATTTTAAGACATCATCATTTACAATTGCGTTAGTTTTTTTAATGCCTGCTAATTCTTTTGCTCTGTTTTCTGTTATTTTTCCTTTTAGTTTTGAGGCAACCTGAAAATTTTCATTTTTACCCAGGATTATTATGTTATAGAAAAATGAGTCATCTTCTTTTTTAGGAATTAGCATCAACATTCCTTTAACATTTCCCTTGTCAGCAATCATAAAGTAGTAAGTTGGTAATTTAGTCGAAAAATTCCAATAATCATCTAAACTTGGATTTTCATTGATAAAAACTGATGATTGCTTATTGTCAATATTATCTTTAATTGTATAATAACTTGAAATTATTTCAACATTTTCGAAATTAAAACTTTCTATTTTTTCACTGTTGAATATTGGATTTCCATTTTTATCCAATTGTGAATACAATTTTGAACTTATAAGAAAAATCAAGAATATAAGTATTGATAATTGTTTTTTCATCGTATTTGTAATATTTCCGCTAATGCCTCAAATTTACGCATTACACCAATATTATAAATATACAATCGCAATAATGTTGTTTTAGTTTTTGTGAATTTTTGTAAAAAACTTATTTTTTCTCCCTTCTTTCAAGAATGAGATACCCCGCATCCAGCATTTTGGTCAGATGAATGTACGGGCTTATCATATTCCTTTCCGGCAGATGGTTATGGATTCCCAGTGAAAAATAGACCATCCCGGAAATAAAATACTCAAATTCTTTGATACTGTATTCTTTGAACGCTTTTTTAAATACCAACAACGGATGTTGGTATTCTTTCTCCGAAAGCAGGCCAAGAACCAGTGGAGAGACTTCTTCCAACTGAATATTAACGGTCTTTTTCCTTTCCTGCAATGTGATGAGGTAACCTGCCCGGATGAAAGACCGCATAGCCCGGTGAAAATGAAAAATGACGGAGGGGTCTTCTTTTATCCGGCTATATCTTTTGACGGCATGGTTCATAATGCTGTTTAGCTGTTCTTTAGATGCTGAAAGTTCATTCAGCTGGAAAAAGGTTTCCATGAGCTGTAAGCCGCAATGTTTCCTGCGATATTTCCCAAGCCGAAATTGAAAGTCTGTTTTGTTTTTTTTCATGAATTTGTATTTTTTACTGTACGATTTTACTGGCCGTAAAGGAGGAAGTCCGCCTGAACTTCCTGCCATACAAGCCATAAATATGATAGAATTTGTGTTTTTTAAAGCCCTAAAGCCGCAATGGATTGTGCACTCCATTGTACCGTATCATGATACTTTATGTTGTAAAGCAGGCTTAGAAAAAGATGATTGTAGAAGAACAGAACGGCATGAAAATAAAAACGGCATGGAACTCTACAATATCCGTAATAGAGGTACTGGTATACCCACACACAGGATAAGAGAGCCCACGCCTAGGTCGTGAGCTTCTGCTTATCGTCTCGTGTGTTTAAAAATTACCAGTTTTCTATTACAAGATTCTAAGCAATAGCTTCTATATTTTGTTGAAGTATCGCAAAGCTACATTTATTGTAGCTTATGGTACAAATATAATATAATTTTCTAATTGTAGGTTAATTCAACTACATTTTTTTATTGTAAACTTTCCAAATTGCTTGATAATGGTATTTACAATGGACAAAATTGAATTTCGAATAGCTTTTGGGAAAAGAGTTGAAAAATTTAGAAAGAAGATGGGATTAAGCTATCGTGAGTTAGCTCAAAAATGTGATGTTGACCATAGTAATATCAGCAAAATTGAAAAAGGAGAAGTTGACTTAAGGATTTCAACAATACAGGAGTTAGCGAAAGGTTTAGAAGTTCATCCTCAAGAATTATTCGATTTTAAAATCGAATAAGACAAGCTCCAAAGTCTGAAGACTTTGGAGCTTGTTTTTAAAGAGGTATTTTATTTTGCTGAGGTAAAGTCATAGACTTTGCGAAACGGGAAAGTTGAAAATCGATGTTTCTTTACAATTTATATTTCTATAATTTTGTTTTCAATCATATGCCTAATTTTAGGATCAATAACATTATAAACATATTGTTCGTCTGTCATTTTAATGAAATTAAAATCAGACATGATTTTGATGTATGAATTCGCTGTGGCTGGATTGACTTTTAAAACAGATGCTAAGTCATTTGATCTTAATTTTGTTTTTGCAGTCTTGAGCAACCTATTAATATTTCTAAAAACATCATCTTTTGAATTTCTATTAGATGGAAATAATGCATAATATTCATATTCCTTACAAAACTTTAGTTTTCCATTATTAATTGCTTCATGAGTGAAAAAGGTACTGGAACTATTAATAACAGATTGTTCATCGTAAATATTTGCTAGTAAATGGAACAAATCTCGAGGTGAATAATTTGCTAATTCAATAATCCCATTTTTTTCATTTCTATCAACTAAAAGGTCATCAATTTCTTTTGAATTGTTAGAAAAAAAACCAATTCTTTTGTTTATAATTTCAGTGATTTCTTCATTAGTCCAAGTTACATCGATAGGCCGGAATTTATCAAAGCGAACCCCTCGCGATGCTAAAACGTTTCTAACTTCATCCCATATACTAAATACCAAACCAAAATCATTTTGCATTAAAAGATTTGTATCTTTTAGTATTTCTTCGATAAAGTTGCAAACATCATTAATTGAACCTTTTAAATTTCGATTTTCATCAATCTTATCAATTAGAATAACAACATTTCTGTAGCCAATTTTTTTTATAATTTTACATAAATCAATTAAAATTTCTTTTAATGAATTGTATTCAAAATCTTTTATAGTTAATTTTTTCTCAGGAGTAGAAATTTTAAATTCTGGAAAATAATTCTTATAAAAATTTTGAGTTTGAACTTTAGGTAAACCAAGTGATTTTGCTACAGAATCAGAGAAAATTTCTATTCCTCCAGAAATTAAAAGATTTATTGGCTTATTTAGATAAGAATTAAAAAAATCCTTTAGCCAATTCTGCGTTTTGAAACGCTTTACTTTATTGTTTCTATCCAGATATTCTTTTTTACTTAAAGTTTTAAAAAACTCTTCTATAATGAATGATAGTTTCTCTTTCTCAAATTTATTAAGTTTTTTTAGTAAACTAGGATTTTTTGCTAATATTAAGCTAAAGTCAGAAGTAATTCCTTGTATAATTTCAAATATGAAATATTTTTCATTATCCTTTTTGGGAATGTTCTCGAAATTATCTAAAAGAAAAGTATATACCTCCTCATTTTCAAGAGCATTTTTTAACTGTAATATTAATGCTGTTTTTCCACTTCCTCTTGAACCTATGATAAAACGGCTACTTGCATCTTTCAGATTACTATAAAGAGAATTAAAGTATTTAGGTATGACATAAATTGAATCTAAATACTCTATTTCTTCTTCTGCTGAAAATTTTGAAAATAAATTTGTAGTTAGTCCCAGAGATTGATATAATTCTTTCATAAGTGGTTATTGTTTTATTTACATTAATATTCAAATTTACGAATTAGGTTGGTACAAAATAAGAAAACCGCCCTACAAAAGTAGAACGGCTTATATATTAATTTGCCTCGGTCGCTGACCGTTACATCATTCCCGGCATTCCTCCACCCATTGGCATGGCTGGTTCGTCTTTTTTCACTTCAGTGATTACACATTCAGTAGTTAAAAGCATTCCTGAAACAGAAGCTGCATTTTCAAGGGCAACTCTTGTTACTTTCGTAGGGTCAATGATTCCTGCTTCAAGCATGTTTACATACTCGTCAGTTTTAGCATTGTATCCGAAATCTCCTGTACCTTCCGCTACTTTAGCAACGATTACAGAACCTTCACCACCTGCGTTAGCAACGATTTGTCTTAAAGGCTCTTCGATGGCTCTTTTTACGATTTTGATCCCTGTAGTTTCATCAGCATTAGCTCCGGAAAGATTTTCCAATGAAGTGATTGCTCTTACCAAAGCAACACCACCACCAGCAACGATACCTTCTTCTACAGCAGCTCTTGTTGCGTGAAGAGCGTCGTCTACTCTGTCTTTTTTCTCCTTCATTTCCACTTCAGAAGCAGCACCTACATAAAGTACAGCAACACCACCAGCTAATTTAGCCAGTCTTTCCTGAAGTTTTTCTTTGTCATAATCAGAAGTGGAAGTTTCCATCTGAGCTTTGATCTGGGAAACTCTTCCTTTGATCTTGCTCTCGTCACCACCACCGTTTACGATCGTTGTGTTATCTTTATCAATAGACACTTTCTCAGCAGTTCCCAACATATCCAAAGAGATGTTTTCCATCGTGAAACCTTGCTCTTCAGAAATAACCTGTCCACCTGTTAGGATGGCGATATCTTCTAACATTGCTTTTCTTCTGTCTCCGAATCCCGGAGCTTTTACCGCAGCAATTTTAAGAGAACCTCTCAATTTGTTTACTACTAAAGTTGCCAAAGCTTCTCCTTCCACTTCTTCAGAGATGATCAATAAGGATTTACCTCCTTGTGCGATTGGCTCAAGAACAGGAAGCAATTCTTTCATGGAAGAGATTTTCTTCTCTACCAAAAGGATGTATGGATTTTCAAGTTCAGCTAACATTTTCTCAGGATTTGTCACGAAGTAAGGCGACTGGTATCCTCTGTCGAACTGCATTCCCTCTACAACATCAACAGTTGTATCAGTACCTTTTGCTTCTTCTACAGTAATTACTCCTTCTTTACCTACTTTTCCGAACGCTTCAGCGATCAGAGAACCGATGGTATCGTCGTTGTTTGCAGAAATAGAAGCTACCTGCTTAATTTTTTCAGAAGAATCTCCCACTTCCTGAGATTGAGATTTAAGATTGGCAACTACTGTTGTTACTGCTTTATCAATACCTCTTTTCAGATCCATTGGATTTGCACCTGCAGCTACGTTCTTAAGACCTTCTCTTACGATAGCCTGTGCCAATACAGTAGCGGTAGTTGTACCGTCTCCTGCGATATCATTAGTTTTGGAAGCTACTTCTTTTACCATTTGAGCTCCCATGTTTTCTACTTTATCTTCAAGTTCGATTTCTTTTGCTACAGAAACACCGTCTTTAGTAACGTGAGGAGCACCGAAAGATTTTTCAATCACTACATTTCTCCCTTTAGGTCCTAAAGTTACTTTTACTGCATTTGCCAATGCATCAACACCTCTTTTTAAAGCGTCTCTAGATTCAATATCGAATTTAATATCTTTTGCCATAATGTTTAGCTTTTGGCGGCTTGCCTTTGGCTTTTAGCGTAAGCAAGTCGCAAGTTTAATTATTTTTTAATTTGTTTTTAGTTTGTTCCAAAGCGTTACAAGCTTCTTTTTCAATATTGTTAATTCTTCCAGAAGACTTTGGTAATCATTTTCATTAATGTATCCTAAATCTTTTGCAAGAACTAATTGGTTTTCAGCTTCATTGGACGATCCTAATGCAATGTTAATAAAATTAGCAAACTCTTTATCTGAATTTCTGCCGCTCCCTTCTGAAATATTATATCCAATTGAAGCGAACGATCTTCTGATCTGAGAAGTGAGCCCAAAAATTTCTTCTTTAGGAAAATTTTTAGTCAAAGTATACATTTTTAAAGTGAGCTGATGGCTTAATTGCCAAACTTCAAACTTTTTAAAATCTCTCATAAAGCTAATTTTATGCAGAAACGCCATTAGCCAAAAGCCAATAGCAAGAAGCCTATCCGATGATTCCCAATAAATCAGATTCTCTTACGATTAAGTAATCTTTTCCTTCCAATTTTAATTCGGCTCCTGAATATTTTCCGTAAAGTACTTTGTCACCTACTTTAACTGTTGTAGGCTCATCTTTTTTACCAGGACCTACTGCTACTACCGTACCTTCTTGTGGTTTTTCTTTTGCCGTGTCCGGAATAATAATACCTGAAGCTGTTTTAGTTTCTGCAGCAATTGGCTCTATTAGAACTCTGTCTGCCAATGGTTTAAAGTTTACTGACATAATATATCTGTTTTAAATTTTATTACTGTCTTGAATTTCTCTAAATGTATGCCAAGTACCTGAAACGAAATTTTTGGCAGAGTTTTATTTCCGGATGTGAAAATTTGGCAGAAAAATGAAAAAACAAAAGCCGGAAACTTCCGGCTTTTGTTTTTTCATTTTAGTAATGTTGGATTAAGGACAATTCTGTCCGGGTCCGATCCATAAAATACATTTCCCCTGATCATTGTATTCACAACAAACGGTTCTTGCGCCTCCGAAAATAACTTTTTGGGCGTCTCTGCTTAATGATTTGGCATTTTTCATAAGTAATATTTTGTTTTTTAGCACCCCTGAACATTTTACGTCAATCAGGACCTTTGACTTTTGGTGTTTTAAAAATAATTTTTTTTATCTTAATGGATATTGTTCGATGTCCAAAAGAGGTATAATGACGACGAAAAACAAGTTTTAGCATTCTTATGAAGATCTGGAAGAAAAAAAGCCACTCTGTCCGGAGGGCTTGGGCTATAAAAATTAAAAAAAGTATTCAAGTTCTGAATACTTTTTTTAATGAATTTTATTTTTTACAATTAATTTTTCTTTCCGGCGGCCTGCATCGGGTTTACTTTTCCATTGGCTCCCCCTCTTATGCCGTCTTGCTGTTTCTGTTTGAACACCTGGAATTTTGAAGATTCAGAACCGGATCCGCCATCACTCCAGAAATTGTTTGACGTATCAATATCTGCTGTTTCTCTCATCGGGTCCAGTTGGATGGATTTCACTTTTTTATTGAAATAATAAGTCTTTGAAACTTTTTCCTCATCATGTCTCCAGATTTGCGCAGAAGACTTGTCATGTAATTTTGAACCGTCTTCAAAAGTGAATTCAAGAATAATTGGCATTACCAGTCCGCCTTTATTGGCAAAATCGATCTGATAGGCAGTGATATTTTTGAATTTCTCTTTATCTTTTGTATCAAGACTTGCCATATTATCAACCTTGAAAGAGTACTCTTTATTGGTGTCCACTTTTTCCTGTCCTCTGTCATAGCGGTAATAAAAATCCTGTACGTCTTTATCTTTGTCTACGTAGAACGTAATGTTTTTATCTTCTCTGTTTCTGATTTTTGAGATATCTTCAAAATCATTCTGTACAGGCTTATCCACTTTATATTTTACTTCGTTGGATTTTGGAACGGCATCCAGATCCGGTGTTGCAATCGTAACTTTTTCAATGGCAATATCCACAGGGTCTGTTCCGTAAAACCATCCTCTCCAGAACCAGTCAAGGTCTTCGCCGCTTGCATCTTCCATTGTTCTGAAGAAATCTGCAGGTTCAGGATGTTTGAAAGCCCATCTCTTGGAATAGGTTTTAAAAGCCTTATCAAAAAGTTCTCTGCCCATGATGGTTTCACGAAGGATATTCAATCCGGTGGCCGGTTTTGAATAGGCATTCGGTCCGAAATGAGTAATATTTTCCGAGTTGGTCATAATAGGTTCCAGCTGATCTTTCGGAAGCTTCATATAGTCTACAATCGTCCATGCCGGACCACGTTTTGAAGGGAATTTATTGTCCCACTTTTCTTCCGTAAGATATTCTACAAAAGTATTTAATCCTTCATCCATCCAGCTCCATTGTCTTTCATCGGAGTTGATGATCATCGGGAAGAAGTTGTGTCCTACTTCGTGGATAATTACACCAAGCATTCCATTCTTGATTCCTTCGGAATACGTTCCGTCTTTCTCGGTTCTCCCGTAATTGAAGCAGATCATAGGGTATTCCATTCCGTTGGCTGCTTCCACAGATTGTGCTACAGGATAGGGATAAGGAATAGTGAATTCCGAATATGTTTTAATAGTGTGGGCCACTGCTTTAGTAGAGTATTTTCTATATAATCCGTAAGATTCCTTAGGATAGAAGCTCATGGCCATTACTTTATTGTTGTTCTCAGGAATCGTAACGCTCATACCGTCCCAAACGAATTTTCGGGAAGACGTCCATGCAAAATCTCTTACGTTGCTTGCTTCAAACGTCCATGTTTTTCTTTGTTTTGAATGATTTTTTTCTGCTTTTTTCGCTTCATCCAGGGTTACGATTTCCACTGGCTCATTAGCATTTTGTGCCTTTCTGTATCGGGCTAACTGATCTGAAGATAAAACTTGTTCGTAATTTTTACATTCTCCTGTACCGCCCACAACGTGATCTGCAGGGACATTCATAGACACTTTGAAATTTCCGAATACCAAAGCAAATTCACCTCTGCCGGTGAACTGGTGGTTTTGCCATCCCTGGAAATCACTATAAACGCACATTCTGGGATACCATTGAGTCATAGTATAAAGATCATTTCCGTCTTCAGGGAAATTTTCATAACCTCCACGTCCTCCTTTCGCTATCCTGTTGGGAATATTGTAGTTCCAGTCTATTTTAAAGACAAATTTTTCACCTTTTTTTAAAATTTTCGGAAGGTCAATACGCATCATTGTTTTGTTGACCACGTATTTTAAATTATTTCCCGAAGCATCCGTCACCTTCTCCAGGTTTACACCATACCCGTTGTCTTTTGCAGGAAGATCGGTAGTTCTCAACTGCTGATCGCTGGCCATTCTTGGAAGGGTGGATGAGTTGTCATAATCCGCATTTTTAATATTGGATTGCTGGTTTTCATCCAACTGCAGCCATATATAATCCAGATCGTCTGGCGAATTATTGTAGTAAGTAACTGTTTCGGAACCTTTCAGATTTCTTTTGTCTTCATCAAGGTACGCCGAAATTTCATAATCTGCCCTGTTTTGCCAGTATCCTTGTCCGGGTGCACCTGAAGCAGCTCGGTAAATATTGGGAGTAGGAAGAATGGTTCCCAATTGTTCAAATTTATTTCCGTGATTGCTTCCCGGATTATTTTGAATATTTTGAGCCGTTAAGCCTATATAAGCAAATGCTGAAAGTAAAGTTACTTTTAATTTCATGACAAAATTGTTTAGAATTTTCAAATATAATAATAAGTAGTTGAAAAGTTGAAAATGTTTCAATACTAAAAGGGAATTCTTTCCAACGCCATTTTTAATGATAAGGCGAATACCCCTGATGAGACAAAAAGGATCCAGTCTTTTTTATTTACCTTGAACACATTCAATAACATAAAGAGTAGAATAAGAATTGCCAGTACAATTAGTATTTGACCCAGTTCCAGTCCAATATTGAATCCCAGAAGCGGAATCGCAATGCTTTGACTTTTAGCAATCATCACTCTTGCGGTATTGGCGAATCCCATTCCATGGATAAGCCCAAAGACTAGGGCCAGGTAATAATTGGCCTTCATCAGGGTCTGTTTTTTGTTTTTCATGATGATATTATCTAATGAAGTCAAAACTATAGTTAGAGGAATCAGGAATTCAACCCAGTCTGAAGGAACCCGGAAAATATCTAAAATACTTAACGCCAGGGTAATGGAATGGCCGATAGTGAAAGCTGTTACAAGAATCAGAATTTTCTTCCAGTCCTGATAAGAGTATACTGCGATCAGAGCTAATACAAAAAGCTGATGGTCTAAGGCGTCTAATGAAATAATGTGTTCCCAGCCGAGGTTCAGATAGAATAAAAAATCCTGCATCATAGAATATTATATTAAAGCTTACGAAAATAATGATTAATTTCGGAACAAATTTCAACAGACAATGGGTAAAAAAATATTTCTGATTATAGGAATTCTGTTTTTTTCTTTACAGGCTTTCGCAAAAGATATTCATCCGTATCATGTGGGTTCTGTAGAAATCAGCTATAATTCAAAATCGAAAACATTTGAAATTACCGGGCGTTTTTTTCTTGACGACCTGGAAAATGCATTGAATAAAAAATACGGAAAGTCACTTCATTTTAATGATCCAAAATATAAATCGCTACTTAATGAGGCCTTAAAAGGTTATTGTGCAGAGTATCTGAAGCTAAAAACCAATAACAAATTTTTAAAGATTGATTATCTGGGATATGAGGAAGATAATGAATCTGTAAATATTTTTTTGGAATCGGAAGCGGTTGATCATCCTAAAAAGATAGAAACAGCCGTAAGTTTTTTATATAACCTGTTTGATGATCAAATCAATATTGTACATATCATCGCATATGGGGAAAGAAAAAGTGAAAAACTGACTTATCCTGATCGTTATTTATACAAACAATTCTAACTTTCTATCTATTTTTTCAAGGAACAGTATTGTAATCACATATACTGTTTTACACTTTTGTGTGAATTATTTTATTTAATAATGATTTATTTAATAGTCTGATAATCAGTTTTTTTAATTTTTATAGCAGGTAGGTGACGATAATGAATGCAAATTAATATTTGTTAATGTACTTGTTTTTAAAGTATTTTTATTAAATTTGTGTTAATAAGTTAAAATATCATAAAAAATAATACAGGATTTATTATTTATTGTTTACTTTTATATAATATTTAAATTAAATTTATTATTAATGATATTTTTTTAATTATTTGTCTGATAAAATAATAATTTTTTGTTTAGGTAGGGATTAGTTCAATGTGGATTTAACAAATAACTATTAAAAAATAACCTTGAACCCTCAATTTTTTGTCTGGAGACAGACGCAGAATTCTATTAACACAAATAGTAAAAAACACTTACTCCCGTGAGTGTTTTTTTTATTTAATTATTTTAATTTTCCAATTGAAGTAGGCTGTTCATTCCTTTAACATGTGCTTCCAGGTCAGGAAAAAAGGTGTCATAACATTGTTGAAGAATATCTTTGTTTTGGAGGAATATATTAAATACCGGAATGTCTTTATCTAAATATTTAGCTTTATGAAGAACATTTTGCATACTGAATTGTATGCCCTGGTTTTCACGGTAATTATACAGCCAGTCATCCTGTTCCATTCTTATTAACATCCTTTTTAGATTCTCCGGGAGCCATATTTCATATTCATGAAGAACTCTGTATACTTTCAGGGAATGTTCTTTCCAGCCATGAAGCGAGTTCAGGGTGAGATCGTTGGCTACGAAATAATCCATGGCAACATCTACAAATGCTCCCGAATATAATCTTACAAGAGGACTGAATATTTTTTTAGCTTCATGGATAGCCGGGTGAGAATCTGTAAACGTATCAATAGCTCTGTGCAATGTAATTCCCTCCTGAATATCCCTGGGAAAAGAAAAACGCTCTTTATTGGGAATAAAGTCTTCTAAAAACTGTCCGACAATCTGTCCGTCAGAAAAGGTGAGAAATGAGTGAGCCAGATAATTCATATACCAATATAACACATAAAATTAAATCCTCCGAATATTTTATTGATTCGGAGGATTTAAATAATATTTTTTTGAAGATTATTGGACAATAAATTTCTTATTTCCAATCAACGTATTTTTTTCATCATAAATGCTAAGGAAATATTCTCCGGAAGCAAGACCTTTTAAATGGATACTTTTTTCTGAAGTAGTCAGTAAGAGCTGGCCAAGAGAGTTGATTACTTTGAATGAATACTTTTTGTTATCATTAATGGAAATGTGAATAATATCTTTTGCCGGATTAGGATATAAAATAAATTCTTTAGATTTAAAATTGATATCCGCTGTAGCTAAATTAGCTTCAGGCATAAAATTCGAAACCACACACGCAAAACGGGAAAAGCCGAAAGCTTCATCTGAAGGATTTGTATTCCCTATAGCAATTCCTGTAGGTTCCGTATTGTAATTGACGTTCGGGTTTGCCCAACGGTTGATTCTGGTACAACTGATGGAAGCAGCAGTACACTGATCATTATAAGCCATAATAGTTCTCCATCTTTGAGAAGAAGCGCTGGCTGTTCCTAAAGTAATGGCTGTCTGATTAATATAGCCGTGTTGGTGACTGCAAGGAAGAGAGCCTGTTGCAACATACCAGTCATGATTAAGCCCCATATTATGTCCCATCTCGTGAGCTAAAGAATAATTGGATACTACACAGTTATAGATGGTCACAGAAAAAGCAGCGTTACTACTGTAGTTGGTAGGATTCGTATTAAGGTTTCCTAAACCACAAGTGTTCGTTGGAGTAGAGGTAACCAGACTGCAAAGATCTGCTCCATATGTCGTTCTCAAGGTGTGTACATCATCCATATAAGAGTCGCCGTTGGTTCTGAATCTTGTAAGGTCTGTATTGATATTCCCAGACTCTGTATAGGATATTTCCCCCGAATATACCAGGTTGATAGTGGTGTTGGTAACTCCGGAATTAATAAGTGCCGTATTGAAATTAGTAACAGCAGTAGCAATTAGGGTATTACTTTGTGAAACTCCGCCCCAGACTGTTCTTGCTGCGGTAGTGTATACAACCATTACATCGATTCTGGTTGCACTGCATACCGGAGTAGATGCGGAACATACATCGGCATTAACTTTATTGGCATTGTCTAAAATTGAAGGATCTAAAACATAATCATTTTTAGAATCCTGGCTGATCATTTTTTCATCACTTACTACCGATAGGGCAAAAACGTCTCCCTTAGTTTGGTGAAACATCACTTTTTCTGTACCGGAAGCATACATTCCGGTCACAATATTGTCGTATTTTGAGAGTACTAATTCTGCGTTGGGAGAATTCACTATATCATAAACATACGATTCTGTACCGTTGCTGTATCTGAAAATACGATTGAATTTAGCGGTAATCTCTTTATTGGTGGGAAGCGCGATCTGTAGGTCAGACTGTAAATTGAAAGCTGGTTGCAGATAATACTTCGTTAAAGTATAATTAGAAGCAAGTTCTTTATGTATTTTTTGTTCAGTAGGTAAATTATTTTCATTAATGATATTCTGGAAAACTTTATTTTGGGCAAAGAACAAGCCTGTACAAAAAATCAACAAAGCTGTAAATTTTGTTTTCATAATTATTTAGTTTTAAAATGGTTTTAGAGACAAATATATAAATAAGAGTTTTATAATATAAATAGTTAGCTTAAGGTTGTAATAGCTGGATAAGTTTAAAAAAGCCTTTCATGAAATTCTTCAATTTTACTTACCTCTTCAATTTTGATCCCGAATTTCTTCTTGGAAATTTTGTTAAGATTGGAAATGAAAATTTTCTCATAACCCAGTTTTTCAGCTTCAGAAATCCTTTGTTCAGCTTGTGCGATAGGACGAATTTCACCGCTCAAACCAATCTCGCCCGCAAAACAAAAATGTTCAGAAATAGCAATGTCTTCATTGGAAGATAGGATAGACGCTACAACAGCTAAATCTAAAGCCGGATCGTCCGTTTTAATTCCCCCTGTAATATTCAGGAAAACATCTTTGGCTCCCAATTGGAATCCTGCTCTTTTTTCCAGGACGGCGAGAAGCATATTCAGTCTTTTAGCATCAAAACCTGTTGAACTTCTTTGTGGAGTTCCATAAACGGCAGTACTCACCAAAGCCTGGATCTCTAATAACATAGGACGGTTTCCTTCCAATGTTACCGCAACAGAATTTCCGGAAAGCTCTTCGAATTTCTTGGTGATTAAAATTTCAGAAGGATTTTTGATTTCTCTCAGCCCTTGTGCAACCATTTCGTAGATTCCGATTTCAGCAGTTGAACCGAAACGGTTTTTATTGGCTCTCAACAATCTGAAAAGGTGGTTTCTGTCCCCATCGAAATTCAAAACGACATCTACCATGTGCTCCAGAACTTTCGGTCCTGCAATTTGGCCGTCTTTAGTAATGTGACCTACAAGAAAAACAGGAGTGTTATTTTCTTTGGCATATTTGATGATCTCATTGGAACATTCCCTGATCTGGGAAACGGTTCCCGGTGAACTTTCAATAAGCTGGGACTGTAAAGTTTGAATGGAATCTATGATGATAAAATCGGGTTCCAGCTTTTTGGCTTCGTGAAGAATTTTCTCCAGTGAAGTTTCAGTGAAGAGAAAACAATTGGGATTCTGAATTTCTGTTAATCGGTCTGCCCTCATTTTGATCTGAGACGCACTTTCTTCCCCCGAAACGTAGAAAATCTTTTTCTTCATTTTCAAAGCAAGCTGAAGAAGAAGGGTGGATTTTCCGATTCCGGGTTCTCCACCGATCAGAGTGACCGAACCTAAAACAATTCCGCCGCCCAATACACGATTGAGTTCTTCAGAAGGGGTTTTAATTCTTGGTTCTTCACTGGTTTCAACCTCAATAATATTAATGACGTGCTGTTTCGATTTTGATGAAGGAAGGCTTTTATGGGAGGGTTTTTCTATCACTTCCTCCACCAAAGTGTTCCATTGCCCGCAATTTTTGCATTGCCCCATCCATTGGGAATACTGGGTTCCGCAGTTTTGACAGAAATATGCTGTTTTAAGTTTTGCCATACCGCGAAGTTCTTGAAAATTTTTTAATTTCTTTCTTTTGAGTTGATTTAAAGATCTCCTAAGACTCTTTTAAATTTTGTCTTAGCTCTTTCAGATTATTCAACACATCTTCTGAGGAAGGTATCATAGGAATTTGTGATTCAATTCTTTCAACTAAGCTCTGGAATGTAGCTTCATTATTCAATACTTTTAGGCTGTATTCAAAAGGATATAGAGAAAGTACCCCGCCATTGTTATTATATTTTAAGGTAAGGCCCCTTAAAGGATATTCAGGTTCCGAATCCTTATATAATATAAAATCAAAATTCTTGATAAGATATTGTGAAAAAACAATTGCTAAATTTAATATGACCATTGAATCCGCCATTTGGAAATTCTGGCAATAAGCATGGAAACCCGGACCTTCATGAATGATTTGATCCAAATTGACTGGATGGTTAATAATAGTATGCTTTTGAGAGATATGATTATCTATGTAATAACTTTCGATCATTTTTATACTGTCGTCGAAAGACATTTCATATATATTTTGTTCGGTATATCTTTTGTCAAAATATTCCGTTGAATAAACACCGGAAATACTTGCCGGACTTTCATTATGCGGGGTGTGTTTTCTTGAGGAAAAGATTTTTTTGAAAAAATTCATGTATTGATTATATTAAGTTTTAAAACAAATATATGAAATATTAAAATCGGGTTTGACTTGTATCTCTTTTTCCCCTAACTTTGCACAAACCTAATCTAATGAGTAAAAAGAATACAAAATACATCTTTGTGACAGGAGGTGTAACTTCATCTTTGGGAAAAGGAATCGTTTCTGCTTCTCTGGGACTACTACTAAAATCACGCGGTTTTAATGTAACGATCCAAAAACTAGATCCTTATATCAACATCGACCCAGGAACACTGAATCCTTATGAACACGGAGAATGCTATGTAACCGAAGATGGTGCGGAGACGGATCTGGATTTAGGTCATTACGAGCGATACTTAGATGCTCCCACTTCCCAAAACAACAACGTTACTACAGGAAAAATTTACCAGACTGTTATTGAAAAAGAAAGAAAAGGAGACTTTTTAGGAAAAACAGTTCAGGTAATTCCCCATATTACTAACGAAATCAAGCGTAGAATTAAAATTCTTTCCAAGCAGAACTACGATATCATCATTACGGAGATCGGAGGAACTGTGGGAGATATTGAATCCCTTCCTTATATTGAAACTGTCCGCCAGCTGAAGTGGGAATTGGGAGAGAAGAATTCTATGGTCATCCACTTGACCTTATTGCCATATCTGGCTTCAAGTGGAGAATTAAAAACAAAACCGTCACAACATTCCGTTCGTCAATTGATGGAAAGCGGAATTATGGCAGATGTATTAGTCTGCAGAACGGAACATAAAATTCCAAAAGATCAGAGAGCAAAATTGGCTCAGTTCTGTAACGTTCCTTTAGATAATGTCATTGAATGTAAAGATTTGGATACGATCTATGAGGTTCCGATGTATCTTCAAAAGCAAAATTTTGATGATGTAGTTTTAAAAGGGCTGGATCTTAAAAGCGATAAAGATGCTGATCTTAAAGACTGGAAAAATTTCCTTAAGAAATTCCAGAACCCTAAAAAGACAGTGGAAATTGCATTGGTAGGTAAATATATTTCTCTTCAGGATTCTTATATCTCTATTGCTGAAGCTTTCAAACATGCAGGAGCAGACCTGGAAACAGGTGTGAAAGTAAGATGGGTATACAGTGGAGATATCACAGAAGAAAATATCAAGGAAACTTTAAAAGGAGTGAACGGAATTCTGATTGCTCCGGGCTTCGGAGACAGAGGAATTGAAGGAAAAGTTCTTACCGCACAATATGCAAGAGAAAACAAAATTCCAATGTTGGGAATCTGTTTAGGTATGCAGATTATGACGATTGAGTTTGCAAGAAATGTCCTTGGACATTCAAAAGCCAACTCTATGGAATTCGATACAGCTACGCCGGATCCTGTGATTTCATTAATGGAAGAGCAGAAGAATATTGTGGACAAAGGAGGAACTATGCGTCTTGGAGCTTGGAAATGTGCTTTGAAAAACGGTTCTAAATTATCAGATATCTACGGAAGCAAAAATATTTTGGAGAGACACCGTCACCGTTATGAATTCAATAGCGATTATCTGCAGGATTTCGAAAAGAAAGGCTTTTTTGCTACAGGGACAAACCCGGAAACAGGATTGGTTGAAGCCCTTGAAATGCCGGACCATCCGTTCTATGTAGGAGTACAGTACCATCCGGAATATAAAAGTACGGTAGCAACACCGCATCCTTTATTCAGAGCTTTTATTAAAGCTTGTGCATCGAAATAAAGTAATTACATACGATAAACGTCTTACTTTAAACTCAGGTTGATTATTATCAGCCTGAGTTTATTATTTTGTAATAGGGTAAAAGATAGAGTTTTGATAAAAAAACAGTATTTTTGTCAGCTCAAAAAGTAAGTACAATTGTACGTACAGATAAAAATAAAATTTTAATAAAATCAACATGCAACAGAACAACGGACTCGATAAAAGTCAAATGATTAGTTTTGCGGTTTTATGTTTGGTTCTTTTCGGCTTCATGTTCTATTTCCAGAACAAGCAGCAAAAAGAAGAGGAGCTGAAAGCTCAGCAACAAAAAACTGAACAGGTAAAAACTGCCGTAAAACAAACTCAGGCAAGTAATATCAATCCAAATGTAACTCCCAATGCGATTCAGGTTTCCAATCTGGCCAACAACGAATTGAAACTGGAATTTTCCAGCTTAGGAGGACAGGTTTCTAAAGTAGAGCTTTCTCAATATAAAGCTTATGATCAGAAAAGTGATAAAGCAGATCTGCCTCTTTATCTGATTAATAAAAATAATTCGAACTACGGATTTCAGTTTAAAGATAAAACAGGGAAAGTGATCAATACCAAAGATTTGGTATTCTCTCCGACAGTTAACGGAAACTCAGTGACCATGACCGCTAATTACGGCGGTGCTGTTATCCAGTTTATCTATACATTACTTCCGAAATACACCCTAGATTTTAAAGTAAGAACCCAGGGACTTGCCAAGGTTACTTCTGATACAAAAGCAGATTTCATCTGGAACTATAATGTAAGAAACTTAGAAAAGGGTAGATCCCAGGAGCAGTCACACTCGGAATTTTCTTATGCATTCAATAATTATAAGGATTATGATTACGATGCAAGAACAACTATGGATGAGCCGGAGGAAACTTTAAACTGGATAGGAGTAAAACAGCAGTTTTTCTCATCAATCATTGAAGCTAAGACCGGATTTACACAAAGTAAAGGAAGTCAGGAAAATGTGGAAGAAGGAGAATATCTGAAGAAATTCAATTACGAAGGTTTTGTTCAGATGACCGGGAATGAATTGAACCAGGATTTTTCATGGTATTTCATGCCGTTGGATCTGCCTTTATTGAAATCTTATGATAAAAACTTTGATGAAATTTTACCATTAGGCTGGTCGTTTATCGGATCCATGAACCGTTGGTTCTTTATGCCGATGTATAACTTTATTTCTTCTTGGGGAGTTACTGCAGGCTGGGCTATTTTCATATTGACAATCATTGTAAAGCTTATCCTGTCGCCAATTATGTACAAACAGCATAAATTGAGTGCGATGATGAGAGTGATCCGTCCTGAAATTGATGAGGTGAATGCCAAATTGAAAGATGCAGACCCGATGAAGAAGCAACAGGCGACTATGGAAGTGTACAGAAAAGCAGGTGTCAATCAAATGGCAGGTTGTTTGCCGGCATTGGTGCAAATCCCGATTTTCTATGCCTTATTCCGTTTCTTCCCGAACTTTATAGATTTAAGAGGGGAGGGCTTCTGGTTTGCAAAAGACTTAACTGCTTATGATGATCTCATTAAGTTACCATTTAACATTCCTTTCTTAGGCGATCATTTAAGTGTGTTCGCGTTGGCATGTACGGTGGTAATCCTTATTTATACCATTATGACTTCAGGAAATATTCAGCAGCCACAACAGGAAGGAATGCCGAACATGAAAGTATTAATGTATATCTTCCCGATTACATTCCTGTTCTTCCTGAATACATCTGCATCCGGTTTATCTTGGTATTATTTTGTATCAAATGCCATCAATATTTTAATTATCCTTGTTATTAAATACTGGATTTTGGATGAGAAAAAGATTCACGCACAAATTCAGGCTAATAAAGAAAAGCCAAAAGCGGAAGGAAAGTTCCAAAAGAGAATGAGAGAAATGATGGAGAAAGCTCAGGAGCAACAGAAAATGACAGAGCAGCAAAGAAATAAAAAGAAATAACATATCATAACAGAAAGAGAAGCAAATTATTGCTTCTCTTTTTTATTTAGAGGGATTTTAAATTTCATTTCTGAAGGCTGTAAAATCATAATTCAAATTTGAAAAATTTAATCGTATTCAAGCCTGAAGGATCTTCTGTGATATTTGGTAGGACCATGCTTCGAAAGCGCTTCCTGATGCAGTTTGGTTGCATACCCAAAGTTTGTATTCCAGCCATACTGCGGGAATTCATCATGCAACCTAATCATCAATCTATCTCTGTAGTTCTTTGCTAAAATAGATGCTGCAGCGATAGATAATACTTTAGCATCGCCTTTTATAATACATTGATGGGGAATATAATTATAGGGATGGAATCTATTTCCGTCTACTAAAATAAGTTCCGGCCTTATAGTTAATTGATCTAATGCTTTATGCATCGCATGTATGCTGGCGTTCAATATATTGTGCTGGTCTATGAACTCTGCAGGAAGTTCAGCAATGGCATAGCTTTTAACATTATCTTTAATGTAGTCATCCAATTGCATACGGGTCTGAAAATTTAACTTTTTGGAATCATTAACTAAACTTTGCTTAAAATTATCACCTAAAATGACAGCTGCAGCCACCACAGGACCACTTAAACAGCCTCTTCCTACCTCATCGCACCCTGCTTCGATGTAATTATCCGTCCATTTCTTTAACAAATCCATAAATTTTAACAATTTCCCTCATACAAAATTAACAATATTTCAACAATTATGGAAAAAATAATAATTTTTTGGGTTTTTGTTTTGTGTTTTTAAGAAAGTTTTACAAATTTGTACTAAGCAAAAATTAATTTGATATGAAGAAACTAACAGCAGGTGTGCTTACGTTAGTGTTATCTTCTTCTTTAGCTGTGGCCAATGCCCAGGAAACGAAGAATGACACAGTAAAAACACAAGACATTGAAGGTGTAGTCGTTACCGCGCTCGGTATTAAAAGAGAAAAGAAAGCTCTTGGATATTCTTCTCAGGAAGTGAAAGGAGAAGATATCAGTAAAGCTCCTACTACAAACTTTCTTAATAACTTGTCGGGAAAAGTTGCCGGTTTGGATATTAAGCAGGGAACTAACTTTGGTGGATCTACGAATGTTGTATTGCGTGGATACAAATCAATTTTAGGAGATAACCAGGCTTTATTTGTAGTAGATGGGGTTCCTATTATCAATAGTAATATCAACTCAACTGATCAAAAAACAGCAAGAGGTGGATATGACTATGGTAATACGGCTTCAGATATTAATCCCAATGATATCGAAACCCTTAACGTACTCAAAGGGGCTGCTGCAACAGCACTTTATGGTTCTCGTGCTCAAAATGGGGCAATTATCATTACAACAAAAAAAGGAAGTAAAAGAAATAAAGGAGTAGGCGTTGAGTATAGCTCATCTTTTACTGTTTCTTTTGTAGATAAAACTACATTCCCTGAATATCAAACAGAATATGGGCAGGGATACTTAGGACAAGGATTTGGAAGTTACCAAGGTTTCCCAAGAGTTTCATTTGGACATGATGCTTCCTATGGGCCAAAATATGATGGAAGTCTTGTTTGGCAATATGATGCTTTCATTCCCGGATCTCCAACATTTGGACAAAGAACAGCTTGGGAAGTTGCTAAAAATGGCCCAATTGAATTCTTTAATGTTGGGACAAACACTGTAAATAATATTTCCTTAAATGGCGGAAACGATGTTGCAACATACAGATTCTCTTATGGAAATACGTATGCAACGGACATTATGCCGAACAGTAAATTGAATAAGAACAATTTTGCTGGTAATGCGAGTTACAAGTTTACAGATAAATTAACGGCTAATTTATATGCTAACTTTATTACTCAGAGAACTCAGGGAAGAAGCACAACAGGATATAGTGACAACATTATGTCCAATTTCAGACAATGGTGGGCTACTAACGTAGATTTGAAAGAACAGGAAGCGTTGTATAATATGTCTCATCAGAACTATACCTGGAATATTAAGAGTGTTTCGGATATCAGACCACAATATTGGGATAACCCGTATTTCAAAGTATATGAAAACTATCAAACTGACTCCAGAGACAGGTTAGCAGTAAATGCAAGCTTAAATTATGACCTTACTCCGGATATTAGCTTAATGGGTAGAGTGGGTAGAGACGGGTATACAATGAAAGTGGAAGAAAGGAGAGCTGTAGGTTCAGTAGCGGCCCCATTCGGATTGAACGATGTAGACCAGCCTTCAGGTTATGCGGTATCTAATTATAATGTTTCCGAGACCAACTATGATTTCTTGGCAACATATAAAAAGACATTGAATGATTTTAATATCAATGCCTTATTAGGAACGAACTTAAACGTTCAATCTAATGAGATCAATCAGCAATCGACTTCCGGGGGATTATTAATTCCTGGATTATATACCATAAGTAACTCGGTATCTACACCGGCACTACCATTCCTTTCCGAAACAGAAAAAAGAATATTCGGCGTATTTGCTCAGGCATCTTTAGGGTATAAAAACACTTACTATTTAGAAGGAACCATCAGAAGAGATCAGTCAAGTGCTTTACCTGATGATAACAATGTTTATTGGTATCCATCAGTATCGGGAAGTTTAGTGTTCTCTAATTTAATTAAGCAACCGTGGTTGTCTTTTGGTAAAGTGAGAGCTGCGTATGCTCAGGTAGGATCAGATACAAATGCTAACTTATTATCAAATGTATATCTGGCTCAAAACCCATTCTTATCATCAATGTATGCTTACAATACCATTGCTAAGAATAAAGATCTTAAGCCTCAACGACTTGATAACATAGAACTAGGTGCAAATATGGAGTTCTTCAAAAACAGATTAGGTTTTGATGTTGCTTGGTTCAAAAATAAAGCATTTGATCAGATTCTTGCATTACCGGTATCTACGGGAACAGGTTCTGGAAGCCAGTATAAAAATGCAGGAACATTGGAAACAAAAGGATTTGAAATTTCAGGACATGTAGTTCCAGTTAAAACTTCAGATTTTACATGGAATATTGATGTAAACTGGTCTAACCCTAACACTAAAGTAGTGGAACTAGCTCCTGGTATTGAAAATATCCAATTAGGATCTTTACAGGGAGGAGTTTCTATTAACGCGCCTTTAAATCAGGATTATGGAACAATCTGGGGCGCCGATTTTGTATATGCTAACGGCCAGAAAGTTGTTGGTGAAAATGGAGCTTACTTATCTACAGATTCATCAGATAAAAATCTTGGATCATTCCAGGCAAAATGGATGGGTGGTTTAAGAAACAGCTTGACTTATAAAAATCTATCATTCAGCTTCTTAATTGACGTGAAACAAGGAGGAAAAGTATTCTCTCTAGACCAATATTATGGGTATGGAACAGGTTTATATCCTGATTCAGTAGGATTGAATGATTTAGGAAATCCTATCAGAAATACATTGGCTAATGGAGGAGGAGTTATTCTTCCGGGAGTAATGGTTGATCCTAATAACCCTAATAATTATATTGTAAATACCACAAGACTAGACAAATCTCAATCCAGCCAGGTGTTAGGAACTGACCCACCACCAGCAGCGTTTGTATATGATGCAAGTTTTGTTAAATTAAGAGAAGTTGCTATAAGCTATAAATTACCTAGCAGTGTATTAGCCTCCACATTTTTGAGAGACTTAACTGTGGGATTGGTAGGAACTAACCTATGGATCATTCATAAGAATTTACCATATGCAGATCCGGAAGCTGGATTATCTTCAGGAAATATCCAGGGATATCAGTCTGGGCCAATGCCGGCAACACGTAACATCGCATTTACTTTAAAAGCTAACTTCTAAACGAGAAAAAAATGAAAAAAATATTAATAGGTACCCTATTTTCGATGTTGGTGCTGAACAGCTGCGCTGACGAAAGTATCAACGAAGATCCACATAGTGCATATACTACAACTGCTGAGTCTGTAGTATCATATGCTCAAAAATCTTTAGCTGATTATGTTAATACCCCGAGTGTTAACGAAAATAACTTCAGATTAACCATGCAATATTGGCAGGAAACAACTTATGTTAACGAAAGTAACTATGATTTTGTTAACAGAAATGTTTCCAATAATATCTGGACAGACAATTATGTTCAGGTACTTAACAATCTGAATAAGGCTAAAGAACTTACAGAAAGCTATAGTCCTACGGCTGCAGAAATATCAACATGGCCTGTAACCAAGAAAAATCGATTAGCTATTATTGATTTAATGATGGTGTACACTTACCAGAATATGGTAGATACATTTGGTAATGTCCCTTATAGCCAGGCATTACAATTGGAGGCTTTTCCTCTTCCTGCGTATGATGATGCTGCAACAATCTATAGCTCATTAATCCAAAGAGCAAAAACGGATGTACAATCACTTGCTACAGGAAGTTCTTTTGGTGCCGGAGATTACTATTATCAAGGAAATATTGCTAAATGGAAAAAATTTGGTAATTCCTTATTATTAAAATTAGGTATTGCGATTGCTGACTCTAATCCTTCGTTGGCACAATCTACTGTTACTGATGCTATTGCAGGCGGAGTATTTACTTCATCAGCAGATAACTGTCAATTACCATATCAGGCAGCTTCTCCGAACTATAATCCATTATATGATGCATTAGTAGCAAGTGGAAGGGATGATTATATTGCTGCAAAGCCGTTTGTTGATTTCTTATTAGCAAATAATGACCCTAGAATTTCATCTTACTATCAATTAAACGAAGATGATGAATATGTTGGGCAAGTGGTAGGACAACCGGGAGAAGTAGATGTATTTTCCAGAATTGGAGAATTCGCTCATGAGCCAACTCACCCTGGAACTATCATGAACTATACGGAAGTAGCATTCTATCTTGCTGAAGCTGCTGCTAGATGGGGAACTTCAGTTCCTGCAACTGCTTATGCAACTGCAGTTCAAGCATCAATGGATGAGTGGGGTGTTTCTGCTGTAGATGCTACTGCTTATTTAGCTGCGCATCCTTATAATGCTGCTAACTGGAAGCAATCTATAGGTTTACAGGCATGGGCTGCATTATTTAACCAGGGGCAAACTTCTTGGAACTTCTATAGAAGATTAGATTATCCTGTATTACAGGCATCTGCTACAGCTGCTCCTGAAGCTGGTGGTAAAGTTCCTGTAAGAATGACTTACCCTGTAAGAGAACAGTCTGTAAATGGAACTAACTGGGCTGCTGCTTCATCAGCAATTGGTGGAGATAAATTAACAACAAAACTGTTCTGGGATAAATTCTAATTCTAAAGCAGATATATAAACTGTAAACCGCCTTCGGGCGGTTTTTTTATTTCCGTATATTTGTATTTCCAAAAAGCAGGCAATTTCATATGCCTTTCAAAAACGAATATAAAATACATGAATATTAAAGATATCATAGAAGAAAAACTTTCGGGGATTATTTTAAATGTGTACCAGTTAAAAGATATTAATCTGGAAGTTCAGGAAAATAAAACCGAATTTGAAGGTGATTTTACAATCGTAACCTTCTCATTGGTAAAACAGCTTAAGAAAAATCCTGAAAGCATAGGTATTGAATTAGGAGAATCTTTGACCGCCCAAACTGATCTGGTTGAAAGTTTCAATGTGGTAAAAGGTTTCCTTAATATTAAAATCAATAACCAGTTTTTTGTAGACAACTTCAGATCATTACATGATAGTTTTTCAAAAATTGAAAGAAAGAATTCAACCGTAATGGTGGAATATTCTTCTCCGAATACCAACAAGCCTTTGCACTTGGGACATATCAGAAATAACCTGTTAGGATTTTCGGTAGCTCAGATTTTGAAAGAAGCGGGATATGATGTGATTAAAACTCAGATCATCAATGACAGAGGAATTCATATCTGTAAATCGATGTTGGCCTGGGAAAAATTCGGGAATGGAGAAACACCGGAAGCAACCCATATAAAAGGAGATAAGTTTGTCGGAAACTACTATGTGGAATTTGATAAAAATTACAAAAAAGAAATTTCAGAACTGGTTGAGCGGGGAGTTGCAGAAGAGCAAGCTAAAAAAGAGGCGCCGGTGATGAAGGAAGCTCAGAAAATGCTTTTGGACTGGGAAAATGAAGATGAGAAAGTGAGAAACCTTTGGAATGAAATGAATTCTTGGGTATATAAAGGTTTTAATGAAACGTATAAAAGATTAGGAGTAGATTTTGATCAGGTTCAGTACGAAAGCAATACTTATTTATTAGGAAAAGATCTAATCCAGGAAGGACTGGATAAAGGTGTATTATATCAAAAAGAAGACGGATCGGTTTGGTGTGACTTAACGGATGAAGGCCTTGATCAAAAGCTTTTATTACGTTCAGACGGAACATCCGTATACATGACTCAGGATTTGGGAACTGCTGTAGAGCGTTTTAAAGATAATGATATTCAAAAGCTGATTTATACGGTAGGAAATGAGCAGGATTACCATTTCCAGGTTTTATTTAAAATTCTTAAAAAATTAGGCTATTCTTGGGCCGATCAGTTATTCCATTTATCATATGGAATGGTAGAGCTTCCGGAAGGAAAAATGAAATCCCGTGAAGGAACCGTAGTAGATGCGGATGATCTGATGCAGGAAATGTATGAAACAGCAAAATCGAAAGCACAGGAATTAGGAAAGCTGGAAAATCTTTCAGAGGAAGAAAAAGAAGCTTCTTACGAAACCGTAGGTCTGGGAGCATTGAAATATTTCATGCTGAAAGTAGATCCTAAAAAGAAAATGTTATTCAATCCTGCGGAAAGTATTGAGTTTAATGGAAATACAGGACCATTCATTCAGTATACTTATGCTCGTATTCAATCTTTGCTTACAAAAGCAAGTTATGAACATACAGAAGTTTCCAAGATAGATATCAATGAATATGAGAAAGAGCTGATCATGTTGTTAGCCAATTACAAAACCGTTGTAGAGAAAGCTGCGGAAGCTTTAAGTCCTGCTTTGGTTGCCAATTATGTATATGATTTAGTGAAATCGTATAACTCGTTCTATCAAAATCAAGATACACCGATTGTAAAGCTTGAGGACGAGAATCTGAAGCAATTCCGTTTGAACTTATCGGATTTAACAGCCAAAACAATAAAAAAATCCTTGGAATTACTGGGAATAGGAACCGTAAACAGAATGTAAAAATAGAACCTCCTGAATTCAGGAGGTTTTTTTATTCAAATCATTCATGATTGTGAGGTTGGGTTTTTATGACTTTCGACGTACAATTTTGCCTTACTCCATTTGGCATGTTTGGAAGGGGTTATTTTATATCCTTTTCTATAAGTATATATTTTAGTAAACTCCGCACCGAAAAATATCAGCATACACGAATAATTGATCCACATCATAATCAAAATCACAGTTCCGGCAGCTCCGAAAGGTGAAGTAGGCTTGAACTGTCCAAAATAAAGGCTTAATAAAAACTTACCCAGTGTAAATAATAAAGTTGTCAGAAAAGCTCCTCTCCATACAGGCTGCCAATTCATCTTCACATCCGGGAGCACTTTAAACATCAGAGCAAACAGCAACATAACAACTCCAAAACCTATAATAAAGTTCACGGTCTCAACAAACATATAGGTTTCAAAGCCGAAATAACTGGTGATCCAATTATTAAACAGACTGATGAATGAAGATAAGATCATGGTGATCATCAGCAAAAAACCAAGGATCAGGATCATTCCCAAAGAATTAGCTCTGTCCAGCAGAAATTTGACGAATGCTTTTTTCGGGGCAGATTCCACATCCCAAAGTGTATTCAAAGAATGTTGCAATTGAAAAAACAGGGTAGTGGAACCGAACACAAGAGATCCTATTCCCACAATTTTCATAAAAACGTTTTCTTTATCAATCAGGGCTCCTGCAATCATATTTTCTATACTTTTGGCCGCATCCGACCCCATAATTCCGCTGATCTGGTTGCTGATTTCTCCCTGTATCGCTTCTTCACCGAAAAAATATCCGGCAATCCAGATGATGATAATTAAAAGTCCGGGAATAGAAAATATGGCATAATAGGCCAAACTCGCCGAATCTCTCGAGGCATAAGAATCATTCCACTCTGTGAATGTATCTTTTAAGACTTCCCAGAAAAATTTTGCCCTGCTGATCATGTTAGAAAGGATATCCGATTGCAATATTCAAAATAAGATTATCTTTTCTCCAGCTGCTGTCTCCAAAGTTAACCTTATCAAAAGTCCATCTGTTACCTTTTTCATAATAAGGCACTCTCAAAGGCATAGCCAAATCTAACCTTAGAATTAAAATTGAAAAATCAAGTCGTAATCCTACTCCTGCACCTACGGCAATTTCACTTAAAAAGTTTTTAGAGAACTTTCCACCGGGTCTTTCGGGATCTTCGTTTACCAGCCAGATATTTCCGGCATCAGCAAAAACCGCAACATTTAAAAATTTATAAAGATTAGCACGGTATTCCGCATTCAGCTCCAATTTAATATCTCCTGCCTGATCAAAGAAAATTCCATCCGGCTGCGTTCTGGGATCATAACTTCCCGGTCCTAATGTTCTGGCACGGAAAGCACGGATACTGTTGCTCCCTCCTGCAAAAAACTGTCTGGAGAACGGAATATGCTCCGAGTTTCCATATGGATAGGCAAGTCCGGCAATCAATCTTGAAGCAAAAGAAGTTTTTTCGGCAAACTTGTGATAAAACCTGAAATCATTTTCAATTTTTGCGTACTGGCTGAAAGGAATGTCAAAGATTTCCTTTTGCTTATCCTTTTTCACATTGGCCCCGGTAAATAAACCGGTGAGATTTCCGGCTAAATCAAGCATACCACGATAATACACCGTATTGGTTTTCTGCATCATGGTATTGGTGTAAGTATAAGTATAAATAGGACCGAAAATAAGTTGTCTTTCAACGACTCTTCGCAAAGCAGAACTGTTTTGAGCCAAAGAATCATATTTTGGAGTTACATTGGCAGGAGAAACTAAGGTAACGTCGAATATTTTTAAATCGTGTTCCTTTCTCGCATTTTCTTTCCATACATAACCGAACGATGCATTAAAATTATTCAATGTATAATATTGAGTACGGTTCTGGAACTCATATCCTAAACTGATATTGGTCCTCGGAACAAACGCGCTGGATGAATGGAAACGGAAAGGTGCGACAATTCTCGGGATCGAAAGCTGTGCATTGGCTCCTGCACGGAAAATATTATTGGCATCTTTCGGACCTCCGATTTGTACATCAAAAGCGCCATAAACAGAAGCTTTGAATTGTTCGGCTCCACGGAAGAAATTTCTGTGAGTCCAGTTCAGGTTAAGCTCACTACCTGCGTAATTGGCGGAATTTGTTCTTCCCAATGCTTCAAGTCGAAGCGACTGCAGTTTTCTCGGAGTTAACAGATAATAGGTATCAAACTTATGATTCAGGGAATCTGAAACAATGAACTCATTTTTTACAAATTTGAAGACCCCTAAGCTGATCAGACGGTTCAATGTAAGATTATGGTCTGCACGGTTGTATAAATCTCCCCTCTCAAAATATAGCGCTCTGTCGAAGATTTTCGGTTTGAAAGTATGTTTGGGATCAATGACGTAAATGTCATTATAGGCATATTTAGAAAGTGAATCCGTATTCATGGGAATACTGTATTTACCGTCTTTTACATCCTGTATGTTGTAATTGGGAAAAACAATCACCTTGTCAATAGTGAACTGTTGTTTGGCAAGATTAGGAGTATTATCTTTCAGTTTTACATTAAGCTCCACCTTATGGTTTTTACTTACCGTACTGTCTGCCTGAACAATGATATTGTCCGGATGAAAGTAATAGAACCCTTTTTCTTTTAATCCGTTATCAATCCGTTCTCTTTCTGTTTTGATGACATCCAGGTCAAAAGGCTTTCCTGTCTTCAGTAATGTTTTATCCGTCAGATTCTGAATTTCCTGATTGACAAGCGAAGAATCTTTTTGAAATTTCACGCTGCTGATCAGATATCTTGCTCCCGGTCTTACCGTATAGATAACCTTTGCTTTTTTATTTTTAGAAACAGTGTCATAAGTAGCTCTTGCATTGAAATAACCCTTATTCTCAGAATGGTTTTCAATAATGTCTTTATTGAATTCCCTGTCAACATCTCCCAGTAAGACAGGTTTTTCTCCTACTTTATATTTCAGCCAGTAACGGAATCCTTTTTCCTTTTCAGGCTCTTTGGTAATATTATAGAAATATAATCTTGGACGTAATCCCAGAAATGAAGAATTGGGTTTTGGAGTCAGATTATCTTCCAAAGCCGTTTTCAGGTTGTTCTTTTCCTTCTTTGAAATGGTATCATCTTCAATCTTGATGTCCGCTCCGGTATACAGCATTTGCCCTTCTTTCAGAAATCTGGTGTTACTGCATGAAAATACAATCACGGAAAGTCCTGAAACAAATAAACAGGTAAGATAGGTATGGAATTTATTTTTCATTATTTAAACTCTACTACTTGATTTGTCTTATTCTCTCTAGCTCTGTTCTTTCTGGATTTTTGAAAAATCTCACGGAATTTATCATAGTCCAGTGTGATGATAAACCCGACTCCTGTTTCTACAATCTGCCCCTGAAGAGCCACCTGATATTCATTCTTACGATACGCACGCAACATGTATCTTCCATCTTTGGAAAGGCTGTAATCTACGGTAACGTCACCTGCAATATTCGTCATGTTCTCATTTTGTCTGGCTTCGCCTTCCAGTCCGAAATTACTTCCTACCGAAACTTTTAGACGGTCATTCAGTAATTTTTTGCTGATGTCTACATTCAGGTCGGTTCTTGTATTTTTTTCTCCGGAAGAATAATCCTCGGAAGATTCAAGGTCAAAATTCAAATCCACTCCTTTGATTAACCCGGATGCAAGATTATTCAATTGCTGAGAAAGAATTTTACTCACACTCTGTCTCGCCATGGATTCTGCGGAAAGTCCTGCACCGCTTTGGAACGGATTTTCCCCTACAAAACGGTTCAATAATAATAAAGCAAAAACCTGCTTGTTCATTTCAGACTCTTCGGTTCTCAGCTGGGCAAGTTTGGCATTTACATTATCTACAACAGAAGATGCCACCGCATTGTTTTCTTCTTCAGTGGTAATGTCAAAAGTGATCTGAGGCTTTAAGAGTTCTCCTTTCATTTTAAGTAAAGTATTGAAAGGAATTTTTTGCTTATACATATTCATATCAGCCGTTGACATACCGCTTAATTGTTGCTCCAGTAGATCAATCGGTGGAGCTTCGGTTTTATAAACGGCTGTGATGTCCAGATTAGCGGCAGTCGGTTCGCCGGTCCAGGTAATCGTACTTCCTTTCTGGATATCAAACTTACGTTTCAGGACACTTACTGTTAGCTCGTAAGAACCTTTTTCAACTTCATATACTCCTACCAGAGTTGTTTTTCCGGATGGGTCAATTCCCCCGGTTAATTGTGCTTCGCCTTGAAGTTTTACGAAATCTCCGTTCACTTTATCAATAAGAATGGACAATTGTGCTTCTTTATGAACTTCAATATTTACATTCACATCCATTCCTCTGATACGGCTGTCGGTATTCAACGAATCTGCTTTGATCGTTTTATTGAGCACCACCTGATCCTGATCAATGAATTCAACAATACCTTCTCTTTCCTGTACCGAAGGAGTAGATTGAGGAAGTACGAAAGTGAAGTCCGTATTGTCTGTAACGGCTAATCTTCCATCAACTTTTGGGAGGTCTAGATTTCCACGAACATGCAGATTCGCATCAATGGCGAGAGTTCCGTACATAATGGCTTCATTCGATTTTTCTGAATTGACCACTTTGAAGTCTTTGGCATTCACATCAAAATTGAAGGTAAAATCTCTATAATTTTGAGTAAGGATTTCCCCATTCAGAGCGAGGGAATTTCCATCTTTATCTTTTATTTTGAATTGATTGAAGGCTATTCCCCGGTTGGTAAAATCAATTTCATCGTTAATATTTCTGAAATCGCTTCCCGTTTGTGAAATCATCAGTCCTGCATTATTGAATTTTACTTTTCCTAAAATGTTAGGCTTTTCGGTACTTCCTGTGATTTTGAGGTTTCCTGAAAGATATCCTTCCGTATTGGTAATCGCATTCATCGTGAATCCCTGGATACTCTTCATCTGAAGCTGATTGATATCCATATTGAGGTCAAATGTGCTGGAAGAAGTATTATAGTTTCCAAGAACTTTCACATCATTATTATTTCCTGAAAGGGCAATATCTGCATTGAGAAGTTTAGGGGAAGTGCTGTTTACTTTTACGGCCAGATTACCAACCGGACTTCCATACACCATAAGGTCAGAAATATTCAGATCGGAAGTGAACGTCATATCTTTCGTGACATTTCTGAGCTGTGCAGTTCCGTTGATGGTCCCTTTAGCCAGCAGTGAATCTTTTTTAATGATTTCCGTAATGGTTTCTATTTTAAAATCTTTCAGCGAAACATTTAAAGGACTGGAAGGAGAATTGGTTTCCGATTGCAGCAGAATTTCACTTCCGGCGTTGGAAAGCCTGAAATTATCAGCTACAATTCCGTTGCTGCTGATCTGGATTTTATTATTTTCGGCCACAGTCCAATCGTTGTAATTTAATTTTAAACCATTTGGATTCAACGAGATTTCCGTAACATCATTCAAAGATTTTGCATTTCCTGCGATTAAGAAACGGGTCGTATTTTTTTCGTCTTTGGTGGTAATATGATAATTGAGAATGTTATTGGCAACATCTCCATTGATATTTACCCTGTTCAAAGCAAAGCTTTCACTTTTTAATGATGCGACATCCAAATTATATTGTAAAGCCTGGTTTTCATTGGTCACCCGCAATGAGGCATCTTCAATTGAATTTTCCCCATATAAAACCTGTGGGATTTGTCCGTCTATTTCAATTTTCTGGGTATCGGCGTCATAATTTCCCACTACATTAATCGTTTCAAAGCTCTTCAGATCCGGAACAAATTTTCTGATCAGATCATCATTCTTGATTTTAGCATTAAAGGTAAAATATTGTCCGGCTTCAATCTTTTGGGCTTTATCCGGCTTCTGGAACTGGTAATATTGGTTGATGGTCTGCAGTAATGATCCGAAAATCTGAGTAAGCTTATACTTGCCTTTTAATTCTATATCTGCAATCTGAGAATTCAGGTTAATTTTGGTTGAATCTGCTGTAGAAACAGCTTTTACATTCACTTCCTGGACTGGGAATACTTCTTTGGTATCAGAGAACGCGAAATTTTGAAGATTGAGATAGCCGTTCAGATGATCAGGATCTAAATTGGTAAAATCGCCGTCAATTTTTCCTGCAATGATCATTGGCTTTTCATAGAAGCCAAGTTTGTTCAGATCAAGCTTAATGATGTTTCCGTTTACTTTTACCGTTGGATTTTTTTCGTCATAAACTCCGGAAGCAGTTAATTGTACATTGGCATTCGGGTCTTTTGAATTCAATACAACATCATAAGCACCACGATTGATTTTGCCCGTTAAATTCATATTCTGGTAGCGGTAGCCTTTATACCCGACTGAATTGACATATCCTTTCAGGTTTGCTTTGGCATTTTTAAAATCAAAACTTTCCCCTTTGGCAGAAATTTGTGCAGTAATAGATCCCAAATCCTTATTCTGAATGATTTTGCCGATCTGCAGGTTCTGAAGATTGGCTTTAACATCATATAACTCATGATTTTTCCTCCTCA
This sequence comes from Chryseobacterium defluvii, assembly GCF_003634775.1. GTDB lineage: Bacteria > Bacteroidota > Bacteroidia > Flavobacteriales > Weeksellaceae > Chryseobacterium > Chryseobacterium defluvii. Next base: position 263,265 of record NZ_RBXB01000001.1, read on the forward strand.
TGTCTACCTGAGCGACAATTCCGGCATTTCCCAGAGTTGAGGTAAGTTTCAGATTGGCGTTTACCACTTTTGTAGTTCCCTTAGCCGTACCTTTTATACTGAAAAAAGAGGGTAGAGAGATATTGGAAGGGATTGTATTTTTAGGGACCAGATTGAAGATCGTTTTTCCTGATGAAGATAGTTCCCCGATCCGAAGGTCATAATATAAGTTCTCAGGATTCATTGCATTTCTGATTCTTCCGGATGCGGAAACTTTCAGCTGGTCCAGACCGGATAATTTCAGGTCTTTGATCAATAAATCATTTACTGTTCCATTGACCAAGGCATTCACATTTAATATGGCATTGGGATATTTATTGAAAGGGACCGTATTTCTTAACGTCGGAACAAAATTCAGAATATCAGAAAATCCAATTTTGGAATTACGGATATTCGCTGAAATTCTTACCGTTCCCGGATTAGCGCTTAACTGTTCAATGGAATTATAATTTAGAATAATTTCATCCCGCAAAACGGTTTTGGGAGTTTGTAGGTAAAGATCTTTCAGGTAAGCCTGTTTTTCGTCATAAATAAAATCGGTATTAAATTTCTGGATATTCAAACCCCGTGCTTCCTGGATTTCTGCGGAATTCACTGTCCCTGCAAAAGTGTTGTTCTTCATTCTGAAATTTCTGGCTTCCAGATTCATTTTGGAAAAATTCAGATGGTTAAAATCCATTCCTGTTTTTGTGGGAGCTATTGCTGTATTATTATAAACAACCTTCACATCATTGAGAAGAAGCTTGCCTAAAAGCAATTGGAGGGCTTTTTCCGGTTCAGGCTTTACCGTTGGTTGTTTTGAATTTTTTGGATTCGCATTTTCTGCAGGCAGATAAAGATTGGCATTAATATCCGCACCGGAGAGTATCACATTGGAAATGTTGTAAGAATTATTTTCCAGATCAAGTTTATTGACTTTAGTGCTTAATTCTTTAAACAGAACTTTGGCGAAAGTTTTGGTATTGTCATCACCGTAATCAATATCGAAGTTGGTCAGTTTTATTCCCCTTAAACCAATTTTCATGGGCTTTTTCTGATTGAGGGAATCCACTTTTTCTTCTACATTTTCAGCAACTTCCTCTACCAGATCCTGTTTTAACTTCAGCTTTAAACCGTCAAGATTGATATCATTGAAAGCATAGGTGTTTTTATCTAGATCAAATGTTCGTACTCTTGTATCAAACGACCGGAAATATACTTTAAGGTCATTTCTGGATTGCTGGTCGTTGAAAGTAACTCCAATATCTTTTAGATTGATTTTATCCAGGGAAATAATAAAGGGTTTAGATGGGCTTTCTTCTTCATCTTTCGTTGCAAAAGCATCAATGATATAATCAAAGTTGAATTTTCCATCCGGTTTTCTTACTACATGGGCCCGGACTCCTTCCATACTGGCAGAAGTAATATCTGCGGTGGAATTGATCAGTTTGAGCATGTGTAAACCGACATCAAGCTTTCTGACCGCTAAAAGAGTATCTTTATTCTGACCTTCCAGATACAGCTTTTCCATGACCAGGCTGTTAGGAAACCCAACGTATACTCTGTCTATGCTAACTTTTGTTTTGATTTTTTTCTCCAGGTAGACAACCAGTTTGTCTTTAAGGAAATTCTGAACTACCGGAAGTCGTAAACTGAAAATAAGCAGGGTAAGTAAAACCAATATCGAAATAATCGTTATTAGAATACCCCTTATAATTTTTCTTTTATTAATTTTCAGTTTCAAATTTTCGGGTTTTAAACAAAGATAACAAATGAGGATTCAAATATTATCTCCGTTGGTATCCTAATTTGAATACAAAAATCCTGCCTTGGCTGCTCTATTATGGAATTTAGTTTAGTTTAGTCAAGTGAATTAGTTGATGAAACAGCCAAAGCCAGGATTATTTTAAAAGCCCCCTTAGATCATTTTATGTATGAAAAGGTTTTTGCAAAAAATGAAAATTCAAATGTTAGTAGAGGGGGCATATATGGCATTTATATAATTGAGTGTTTTTTTTAATTGTTGCCATTATTCATTGATGTTTTCCCATTTTGCCTGTTCTCCTTGTGGAGCTGCTCCTCCCTGAGCCTCAGTGACGGGTGTTTTTTCCTGATTGATGTGGTATACATAAGCCGCTATTTTTTCGGCATCTCTTCCTGTGATGGTTCCTTCTTTAATGAAAGGTCTCATAGTCGGGTTATTGGGAGAGCCATTTTCCAGCATCCAGAATACATTTTTAAAAAGCGTTTTTTCTTTAATATTGATCCAGTGTCCATCGGTAAGATTGGGTCCGATTCCTCCTTTTCCTCCATCAGAATGACAGGTAACGCAATTGGTTTTAAAAAGCTGTTCACCTTCTGCAATATTATCGGCGCTGTATTTTGCTGTTTCCAGATTAACGGAAGGAGCGTTTTTTTCAAATTCTGCGATAGAAGCCATCATGGTTTGTGTTTCTGATTCATACTCAGAATCCGGATGTGCATAATCCGTGAAGGCAAACGCCACCATGTAAACAGCACAAAATATACACCCGAACCAGAACAATCCGATCCACCATTTCGGAAGTGAATTGTCAAGTTCCGTAATTCCGTCGAAACCATGATCGATAAGGATATCCTTTTCTTCAGACTGGGATTGTTTTTTAAAGGCGGAGTTCCAAAGCTTTTGAAAATAAGACGTTTTTTTCTCTTCCAGGTATTGTTTCTTTTCTTCTTCCGTCAATCGGCTGAAGTTTTCATTTTCAATCAGATCTCCTATAGAATTCATGATGAAAAGAAGAATCGTAGTAATGATCAGCAATACCCAAAAATAAGGGGAGGAGAAATAATTTCCATCCTGGCTGAACATTTCGAATGCCATAATAGTTAAGCCTATCGTTACGGCAATATATACTGAAATTGGGGTTCTCGTTTTCATTGTACTTTCATTTCATTTAATCTTTACTCTGCACTTGCTGTTTTGACATCAGTAGTCTTAATGTCGGTTCCCAATCTTTGCAGATAAGCAATCATGGCTATGATCTCTCTTTGCTCAAGCGGTACGAATGTACCTCCTTTTGTCATTCTGTCTTTTTCTACCTGATCTTTTACATCTGTAGCTTCAGCATAAATTCTTTTAACAATGGCTTTTGACTGATTATCTGCCCATTGATTGGCGGAATCTATCTGTGCTTTTGTATAAGGTACTTCGAAGGCATTTTTCATCAGCTTCATTTTATTCACCATTTCAGAACGATCCAGCTTGTTGGTGATCAGCCAAGGGAAACGGGGCATAATGGAACCTGCAGAAGTAATTCTTGGATTGTACATATGTTTAAAATGCCATGAATCAGGGTTTCTGCCTCCTTCTCGGTGCAAATCCGGTCCTGTTCTCTTAGATCCCCATAAGAAAGGTCTGTCATACACGAATTCTCCTGCTTTTGAGTATTGTCCGTTTTTACCTTCAAATCTTACGACTTCATCACGGAAAGGTCTTATCATTTGTGAGTGGCAGGAATTACACCCTTCACGGATATATAAATCTCTTCCTTCCAGTTCTAGCGGGGTATAAGGCTTTACAGCTGTAATTTGCGGAAGGTTACTTTTTACAGTAAGAGTAGGGATGATCTCTATCACTCCGCCTATAGCAATGGTTACAAAAGCTAAGATGGAGAGTAACTTTGGGGTTCTTTCCAGCCAAAGATGTATTCCTTCTCCTTCTTTTCTCTGGCTTCCGATATTTGCTAAAGCAGGTGCTTCTGCAGGAACTTCTCTTTGGAATGAGCCTGATGTAATGGTTTTATAGACATTGATAGTCATTAAAATTGCTCCTGAAATGTAGAAAAGCCCTCCTAAGAACCTCATTTTGAAATAAGGAATGATAGCAGTTACTGTATCCAGCCAGTTTTTCCATAATAATGTCCCGTCCGGATTGAATTGTTTCCACATTAATCCCTGAGTGAACCCTGAAATATACATAGGCACTGCATAGAAAATAATTCCTAATGTACCCAGCCAAAAATGCCAGTTAGCCAATTTTACAGACCAAAGTTTGGTTCTCCACATCACTGGAACAAGGTAGTACACAATTCCAAAAGCCATGAATCCGTTCCAGCCAAGCGCACCAATATGAACGTGACCAATTACCCAATCTGTGTAATGTCCGATTTTATTTAAAGATTTTGTAGCTAAAAGCGGTCCTTCAAAAGTAGCCATACCATAACAGGTTACTGCTACTACGAAGAATTTAAGGATAGGATTTTCTCTTACTTTATCCCAAGCTCCTCTTAGAGTAAGAAGTCCATTTAACATTCCACCCCAGGACGGTGCAATAAGCATAATCGAGAACCCTGTTCCCAATGCCTGCGCCCATGCAGGAAGTGCTGTATACTGAAGGTGGTGAGGTCCGGCCCAAAGATAAACGAAGATTAATGACCAGAAGTGGATAATAGACAGTTTATAAGAGAATACCGGTCTGTCCGCTGCTTTCGGTAAGAAATAATACATCAAACCTAATACTGGGGTAGTCAATACGAATGCTACTGCATTGTGGCCATACCACCACTGGACAAGGGCATCTTTAACACCGGCGTACATTGAATATGACTTCCAGCCTGTAAAAGATAACGGAACCTCCAAGTTATTAAAGATATGAAGCATGGCAACAGCAATCCAGGTACCGATAAAGAACCAGATGGCTACATATAAATGTCTTACTCTTCTTTTCGCAATCGTTCCAAACATATTGATACCGAATACGATCCAGGAGAAAGCAATCAAAATATCAATCGGCCATTCATGCTCTGCATATTCTTTAGAGGTATTGATTCCCATTAAAAAAGTAATCACTACACTGATGATCATGATCTGCCATGTCCAGAAATGAAGCCAGGACAACGTATCGCTGTACATTCTTGTTTTCAGTAATCTTTGTAAGCTGTAATAAGCACCACAAAAGAAGGAATTACATACAAAAGCGAAGATCACGGCACTGGTATGAAGCATTCTTATTCTTCCGAACCCCAAGGCCCCCTGTGTGTTGATTAATCCCTGGATATTGCCGCTTCTTAAACTCTGAATAGTAGTATCATCAGTTCCGAATAAGAATTCCGGAAGTTCAGGATAGAAAAGCATGAGTGCGGCTGTGAGTCCTAAAAGAAAACCAATAAGCCCAAATATAACGGTAGCATACAAGAATGCTCTGACAATAGTATTGTCATAATTAAATTTTTGCGTCTCCATAATTCCAATGTGTTGTCCAGAGATGATATTTATCCTTTATAGCTTCGTTTTTTTAGCCGGATTTTATTAGAGAAATAAATATCATGTAAGTGTATAATGTTATGCCAAAGGTATTTATTAACTTTGTTAGAGGCTAGTAGATATCCTTCTAAACTATACCGAAAACTACTAAAACAAATACTATGAAAATATGCAGTCAAAACATTAGAAAAATCCGGAGAAGCAAGGACTTTACCCAAGAATATATGGCCTTCGAGATGGGAATTTCCCAGAAGGCTTATTCGGATATTGAAAATTCCAAGGTGAAAATCAACCTCGAGATCCTGACAAAAATCTCAGATATTCTTGACATTAAACCTTCGGAAATATGCAGCATTTCCCATAAATGCTCGGATGATTATGAAGATAAATATCATGAGCTGCTCAATTATATAAAGCAAAATAATATTCCGGTTCCTGATGAATATTTAAAAGAGAATAAAATGAAATAGCGTATCGCAATAATTTTTGTCCAGGTTGTATTTTTATTCAATTCAAATGAAAATAAATAAAAGTATAAAATAGGTTTAACTAAAAGGAGTATTGGAATACAATACTCCTTTTAATTTATTGAAAATCATCCTATAAATTGTAGATAAACAAAAGTAGAATTTTACTGCTTTTTGTTTTTTTTAGATATGTTATTTAAAAAATAAAATAATATTAATTTATTGTTATTAATTGATTAATATATTTTTTAATTATGTTTAAAATGTTTAATTTAGTGCCATATTTAATAACAATTCTAAAATGGAGAATTTAATAAATTATTTGCTATGCTATATTTTGAAAATCATTTACATAGAATAGGATTTATTATTTCATTTCAAGCTGTTTTCAAGAATAATTTCTTCCAATATTTAAAATAATCTTATTTTCATGAAAAAAAAAGTACTTTTTAGTGCCTTATTGGCTTTTATTAATTGTGCCGTAATGTATGGCCAAACTGGTAATGTGGGAATCAACACAGTGACTCCGGGGAGTAATCTAACAGTAAATGGTTCCTTTGCGGCAACTTATCGAACTGTATCCACGAGTGGAGCTGTAGGTTCAAATGACTATTATTTAGCTTATGATGGCGGTACCAACGGAACATTAACTTTACCGGCTGCAATAAGCGGTACGGGTAATTTTTTAGGACGTACTTATCATTTCAAAAACACAGGGACAGCTACGCTTTCCATAGCAGCTAGTGGAGCAGAGTTGATTGATAACCAAAGTGGAGCTGGAGTGTCATCTATTAATATACCACCAGGTTATTATGCTTTCTTTATAAATAAGGGTGGAACTACCGGAACAACATGGGAGCTTATTTTATTATCGAGCTCAAACAGTGTGCCTGCAGCGGCTTCTACTTATCCCTTTTCTACGGTTGCAACGACTACCCGACAGACACTTCCTGCTACGCCAGGGGCATCTTATGTGGTGACAGAAATTAATTATCCTGAAGGGACGGTAATCAATACAGGAAATGTTTTAAATACTGCAAATGGAAGATTCACGGCTCCTACAAATGGCTACTATATGTTTTATGGCTCCACTCAGTTTGATAATGGGGCTATTTCAGGAAATCCGACTTTTGGCTTTACGGTTTTGTATCTTGTAAAGAATTTCAGTACTAACCCGAATAATGTTTTAGTTCAGTCTTACCAGCCTAATCCGGGGTCTCTTGTTGGAACGAATGTTTCCTGTGTTACTTACCTGAATGCAGGGGAAACGGTAAGTATGGCTGCGGTTGCTTCCGTTGCGAGCGGAAGCGTTTTTCAGGTGGTCGTAAGCTCATTATATGGATATAAAATAGCAAATTAATATACGTATTGATCAATGGAAAATATTCACAGCTCCGACATTAGTTGGAGCTGTTTTTTGTTGGTCAGAAATAAAAAAGCCATCCTAAAAATAGGATGGCTTGTAGACCCACAGGGACTGTAAATATTTAATTAACTGAAATGTATTTTACTTTTGTTTATTTTTAAAATTTTTAAATTATTGATTATAAGTATTTTAATTAATTTAAAAACTATATTGTAATTAAATAGATTAAGATTGATTTAAAATAAATTGGATTAATATTGACTAGAAATTGACTAAATGAATATATTTGTATTGTTCAAACTTTAACAATAAAATGGCTACCGTAAAATTCATAATTCAGTCAAAGAAACCAAATTCAGTAATTTATGCAAGATTTTCCGTTGGAGTAAATCAGGTATTTAAACGTAAAACCCGCGAAACAGTCAATCCTGAAAACTGGAATTCTAAAAAAGGTTCAATTATTCAAAGGACAGCATTAAATAAGGATAACTTACAAAAGCAAAACGAACTTATTAGCACTTTAAATAAACTGGAAACATTCATATTAGAACAGTACAGGAAAAGAACCGATACCGAAATTATTAACGGCGAATGGCTAGAAGAAATTATTACTGCTTATTATTCCGGAGGTCGTAAATTTGAGCAGTTGGATTTTATTGAAAATTATTTGGAGCATTATAAAACGGAAATTTTGCCTTTTAGAAAATATAAAGGAAAACCGATCACACAAAGAACCAAACAAAAGCACCTCACGATTATAGAAAAATTCCAGGATTTTTTAAAAACAGAAAAAAAGAGATTAAAAGTTTCGGATTATAATATTGCTGTTGGTAACAGATTTGTTACTTTTTTGCGAGGACAGTATTTAAACGATAATACCGTAGGGAAATATTTAAAGTATACTAAAACCATTTTTAAAGATGCTAAGCTCGAAAATATTCAAGTCAATGAGCAATTAAATGAAATTAAGGGATTTACAACTGAAACACCGACTCCTTACCTTAAAATTGAGGAACTGAAAAGAATACAGAAATTACTAATTGTAAATGAAAGGCTTGAACAAACAAGGGACTGGCTGATTATCGGTTGTTACACCGGACAAAGAGCCTCAGATCTTTTTAGAATGACACCAGAAAAAATAATTAATATCAACGGAAAAGAATTTATTAATTTAAGCCAAAAGAAAACAAAAAATCCTGTTTTAGTTCCAATTCATGACGAAGTAAAGAAAATTCTTGATAAAAGAAAAGGGAGTTTTCCCCCACAGTATTCAACTAATTTAGAAAGTTCAAAAACTATTTTTAATGAGAATCTGAAAAAAATCTGTAAACTAGCGGGGATTGATCGTCAAGAATATGGAAGGGTTTATGATGAAGTTAACAAACATTATGTATTTGGAAACTTTCCAATGCATGATTTAGTTTCATCCCATATCTGTAGAAGAACATTTGCAACAATGTATTATTCTAAAATTCCTACTGCTATTATTATGAGTGTAACAGGACATAAAACCGAAACCGAATTTTTAGGTTATATAGGTATTGATAATAATACGCTTTCTGAGCAGATGTATTCTTACTGGGAGAAATTAGATAGTAAGCAGGATAAAAACGATTTACAGATTAAGAATGTGAATTAATTAAAATTTTGATTTTTTTCTTCTGTATTACTGTAATTCGTTTTGCGGTAATATTTTTTTTCTTTTAATTTTCTTAATAATTTAGGTTATTTAATAGCTTAAAATAAATTTCAACCGAATATCTCCCTATCTGCTCACACGTAAGAAATACCAGAGATTTGTTTCTTAAACATTTTTATTTCTATTATCAGTGAATAGAATTTTAAAAATATTTATATCTTCGTAATTAAGATTTTAACGGAAAAATATAAAGCATTAGCTTTTTCTTGCCTTGGTAAACTGGTAATTTATAAAAGAAACAAGAATAGCGATGCTCACGTCTGGCGTGGGCTTTTCTCTATTTGTTTCTAAGGTATACCAGTACCTCCAAGGCAGTAGGATTAGTTCCACGCTTTCTTATTTTCTAAATCACTGCAACCAATTGAATAAAATGTATCTAAAATATAATACGACATAGTTTGTCGCTATGGAGATATAGCTTTGCAATAGATAAACAAAAATATGAATTATGAATAAACTATTTCTATCAGGTTGAAAAGTTGATAATAAATTATTCTTTTCAAAATATGGGGTTTTTACGGATTGCGAAAAACCACCAAATAAAATAAGTTAGCAACTTTAATAAAATAAAAACATGAAAAAAAATTACAAAGGCGCACTCTTCCTGTGCGCATTCCTGAGTACATTTGCTTATTCTCAGGAAGTAGTCTGGCAGAAAGACATTAAATCCAATACCCAGGATTTTCTTTCACAAGTAACCACTACTATTGACGGACAGTATCTCATCACAGGAAGCTCTATTCAGGCATCAAAACAAACAGAAAGCAAACAAAACAATGGCTATGACTTTCATTTAGTCAAACTTGATCAACAAGGGAATGAAGTCTGGGAAAAATACTTCTCAGGACAGAACCATGATTTTTTATCTGCAACGGTGAATACTCAGGAAGGAGGCTTTCTTCTGGCTGGAACTTCATTTTCAGGAAAATCTTTGGATAAGAAAGAAGATTCCAAGGGAGGCTCAGATTTATGGCTTATTAAAATCAATGAATTCGGGGAAGAGCAGTGGCAGAAAACATTAGGCACAGCTTCCGATGAAGAAGCCAGAACTGTGATTCAAACCACAGACCTAGGCTATTTTGTGGCAGGAAATGTTCAGAACTCAGCTAAAGGATTTGGTTCTAAAGATATATGGATCATAAGACTCGATAAAACAGGAAAACAGACTTCAGAACTGATCTTAGGAGGAAAAGGACTCGATGAAGTGGAGAAAATGATTCCGACCAAAGATGGAGGTGCATTATTAGGAATCTATTCCAGAAGCACTACCGGAGGATCAAAGAAAACTGAAAACTTTGGTGAAGGGGATTACTGGATCATCAAACTTTCCAAAGACGGAAAAGTAGAATGGGAAAAGAACTATGGTGGAAAAGCTGATGATCATTTGAGAACCCTTGCTTTAACTTCTACAGGATGTTTGATTGGTGGAGAATCAAGATCAGAAAGATCAGGAAACAAAACCTCTGGAATAGAAGAAGGAACCGATTTATGGCTGATTTCCTTAAATGAAAGAGGAGAAGAACAATGGCAGAAATCATACAACTTTAAGAACAGGGATGTACTTATGGGAATGAGTGTGATTAATCATCTCTCAACTGACAACTCTACCCTGTCAACTAAAGGAATCTTATTGGGTGGTTATACTCAGGCAGAAGGAAGAATAGAAAGTGATGATGAAACCTTCTGGATGCTGTATCTGAATCAGGAAGGAAAAGAAGAATGGAGAAAACATGTGAAAGGAGAATCCAGGAAGAAGGAAGAAAGACTTTCAGATATTAAGCTTAACAGAGATGGCTCTATCATCTTGGCAGGAACCAGCGCAGAGGAATTAGGAAAAGAGAACTGGAAGATCGTGAAACTGGGAGACGGACAGATCGATCAACTAATAGAAAAACAGGACATCAGAGTCTATCCGAATCCTGTATCGGATTACACCTATGTAGAAATCGGCTATGAGTTTAAGGAAGCGGATATTTTGCTATATGATATGAGTGGGAAGCTTCTGCAACAAACCAAGACGAAAAATAAAGTAACCAAGATCAATACTCAGCCTCTGGTTCAGGGAGCTTACCTTGTGACTATTAAAACAGATATCAACAAAAACGCAAGTGCGAAAATCATTAAGAAATAAATACAAAATGAAAAAAATAATTAAAGCTTTTAGTGTGATGATTGGAATCATCATATTTAATCCACTCGAAGCTCAGCAAGACATTAATTTTGGAGATTTTTCCAAGCCTGTGGCGTCAGTATCCTCTTTGGCCACCTATAATAAGACACCTGTATCATTAGCCGTTGGCACTACAAATGTGACTATTCCACTATTGACACTATCTTCAAAATCCAAAAATGTCACTATGCCAATACAGCTATCGTATAATCCGATGAATTTGAAGGTAACTGAGCCCGCAAGTGAAGTAGGAACCGGATGGTCATTATTTGGAGGAGGAGTTATATCAAGAGAAAATATTGGGCCTATAAACGAAGCTAAATACCGCCCCAATGCAACTGATTATAAGGCTGATGAATTTGATGATGTATTTCACTATAACTTACCAGGTATTTCAGGAAGATTTAGGTTTAACCGAAATATTATTAACAACACAATTGATGTAGAAAATCTTTCCCCTAACAAGGTGAAAATAACTTACATTAGAAATAGTGATCTCAATTTCTTTAAGATCAATAGTTTTACCATTACTGATGAAAAAGGATACAAGTATATCTTTAGCGATTACAGTGAGAGTTCAAGAGATGAAATCGCTTTGTATAGATCAGCTTTCTTTTTAACACAAATTAGATTGCCGAATGATATTCCTGTGGTGAGTTTAGAATATAGAAAAGATGATAAGCACCTTAGCGATGATCCCCTTTCAGGAGTTATCTATAGAAGTTGTAAGCTCACTAAAATAATCTCTGAAGGAGTAGGTTCAATTGAAATTACTTATGTGTATGATGCTAATAAGGAAAACTCAATGAACGATCCATATAGCATTTCTCAGATCCTACTTAAAAATATGCAAGGGAATAGTATCTCTGGATATAGGTTTTCCTATACAGATCAAGGACTTTACACAATCGCGAGTGAGAGTAATGGTCGCAGAATGCTAGATAAACTTATTAAGCTAAATAAGGATTTAGTAGAGTACGAAAAAACAAAGTTTACTTATTATAATCCTAATGGAGGAGAAGTACACCCTTTTGGCCCATATTATTGGACCCCGACTTTTGATTCAAACAATGTTCGTGCTTATATTCTTCCCGGATTACTGAAGAATATAATTTCTCCAACCGGCGGTGTTGTTGAGTATAATTATGAACCACATGAAGTATTCTTCAATAGAAATACGCCGGAGTATTTGCAGCACATGCAGTCTAGTAAGGGAATTGTTGATCCCATAATTCAGTATCAGGGAGATTTTGCTTCGGTTTTAAATATGGATACTAATCAAAGTTCAACTTATAATTTAACTATTTCAGGAGACCCGGTTAAGCAGAAAACGGTATATTTTCAGTTTGCCATTGATGAATTGTATCAACCGGGTATTTGGGTTCCGGACCCTCCTACAGATCCTAACGATAATCCGGATCCCAATAATCCAGGAGGAAGTCCCGGAGGTCATTATCATACCGAGCTAAAATATGTCCTGAAAAAAGATGGAGTGATAATAAATTCTTATAACAATTCAAATACACAAACAGATTATTATCTGTATCCCGGAAATTATACTATTGAAGTAACTGGGACAGGAGGGAAAGCAAGGTTGTTGCAAGCCGAAATAAAACTAAAAAACCCTCCATATATCAACAAGAATATTGCTCTTGAGTATGGTGCCAGAATAAAGAGTATTAAAAATTACAATAGTAGTTCTGAAATCATACCAGTGATTACTGAGTCTTTCTCATATAATAATTTCAATGACATTAATAGTTCCAGTGGCTACCTATTTTGCAACGAAGCAGAGGACGAGAATATTACTCCGGGTTATGTCCTCTATAAGAATATAACAACAACAGATGAACAAAACGGTTATAGTAGATACTATTACAAAACGCCTAATGACTATCCTAAAGTACCTTATACAGTAGATGGTAATTCTACAGAGTTTTGGGCAAATTACATGATAGCTAGGTCGGGTATTTTGGAAAGAAAAGAAGTTTACAATGCTCTAGATAACCTATTGTCCTCAACAGATTATAGCACCACCCTTGAAACACTAAATAATGTTCCTGATTTGAAGATAAATGGATTTAATGGTATTCCAACAAGATATACCAAGCCGGCTTATGTCAAAAATACGATGGAGATATCCAGAACTTATGCTGGTAGCCAGTATATGGAAAATAAAATTGAAATTACAAATAACAATATTGGGAATTATGAACCGGCATATGTGAAAGAATCTGCCTCTGATGGCACTATATCAGAAAAATGGGTAAGATATGCTCTGGACAAAAACAATACACGTCTTTTGAATGCCAATATGGTATCGGTTCCATTGGAAATTGAAACAAAAGTAAATGGAAAATTGATAGGGAAAATTGAAACAAAATATGATGATATAAGCCACCTTTATCCGTCTTCAACAGTAACTACCAACCCCAATGATGGAAGTGTTAAAACATTTGAGAAGTTTGATTCATTTGATATGTATGGAAAAATACGCCAATTGACAGAAAGTATTAGTGAAGCTACAGGAATCGGAGTATCTAGTACAATTATTTGGGGATACAATCAAACTTTACCAATAGCAAAAATTGAAGGAGCTAAACTATCAGATATTGGAAATCTTGCAGATGATATTATTGCAAAGTCAAATGCTGATATAAATACGTCCACAGAAGTTTCTCTTATCAATGCGTTAGACACTTTTAGAACTCATCCAGCATTAAAGGAATTTGAAATTACGACTTTTACCTATGATCCTTTAGTGGGAATTACCACAATCACTCCGTCTAATGGAATGAGAGAAACCTTTGTTTATGATAATAATAGGCTGAAATCTACTTTAAACGTAAATGGAAACATTGTTCAGGAGTATAAGTATAATATGAAGCCACAACCCTAAAAAACATGAATATGAAAAAGACCATATCAATAATTACATTTCTAATGATTGCTTGGTTTCAGGCACAGAATTTAACAATAACTGAAAATTATGTCTATAACAGGACATATCTTGAAGCCGTAACATCAGAACAACCCGGTGCTAAACAGTTACAAAGTATTCAATATTTTGACGGTTTAGGAAGGCCAAAACAAAATACCGCCATTAAAGCTTCTCCTTCGGGAAAAGATATTGTTATCCCTTCGGTTTTTGATAATGATGGGAAACAAACGAAATTGTATTTACCCTTACCTACAGATTCTCAAAACGGAGCTTTCCTTACCGCAGCTACAGAAAATGCTGTGAATACCTACTATGGTGTTAGTAATGCATTCTCTGAGGTGAAAGTTGAAAAATCACCATTAGCAAGAATTGAAAAATCAGCATCTTCGGGTCCAGACTGGCAAATAGGGGGAAACCACACCCGAAAAACAGAATACCTTCTAAATACTGTAAATGAAGTAAAAAGATTTAGATCGGTTTCTACATGGAATACTTCAACACAAATTAATGATGTGTCTGTTACCATTGCTTCTGACGATACATATACCTCCAATGGGTATTATAATGCTAACATATTGTTCAAGTTTGTTACAAAAGATGAAGATGATAATGAAACGCATACGTATACGAACGATAAAAATCAAAATATACTAGTAAGAAAAATCAATAAGAAATCGGACGGAAGTATAGAAAACTTTGATACTTACTATGTGTATGACGAGTATGGGAACATTTCATTAATTATTCCTCCTAAAGCTGCAATTTCCCCTTTAACATCAATTTTAGCAGATCAATTATGCTATCAGTATAAATATGATAAATACAATAGGCTGGTGGAAGTTAAACTGCCTGGAAAAGACTGGGAATATATGGTCTATGACAACCAGAACAGATTGGTTGCCACTCAAGATGGGAATCTAAGAGCAAAAGGTCAGTGGGTATATTCGAAATATGATCAATTCGGGAGAATTGCTTTTTCTGGAATAGCGACAGGTTCTTCAAGAACTACTGAGCAATCAGCTGCTAATTCCTTTGGAATAAATAATGTTAAAAGGACCGATTTTGTATCTTTCAACATGCAAGGTTTGGATGTGTACTATGACCATAATGGTACCTATCCTGGAAATATCGGGGTTACCTTATTGTCTGTTAATTATTATGATACTTATCCTGGTGGGTCTCCCATTCAACCGACACAGATTCAAAATCAAACTACCTTATCTTCCTCGCCTGCAACTATTGCTTCAAATGGCTTTGCATCTATCAGGAGCACCAAAGCATTTCCAACTGTTAGTTATATCAAAAATATTGAGAACGATAACTGGTCTTCTTCTGTTATTTGGTACGATACTTTGGGAAGACCCATAGGTACTTATGGAAAAAACCATTTGGGTGGTTTTACTAAAACTGAAAGCGTACTTGACTTTGCAGGAAACGCAACTGAAGTCAATACTTATCATTCCAAAAATACCTCCGCAACTGAGGTTACGGTAAAGGACAGGTTTGTTTACACGCAACAGAATTATTTATCAAAACATTATCAGCAGATCAATTCCAATGCCGAAGAACTGCTTGCTGAGTATACTTATAACGATCTTGGACAGCTTATCAATAGAAAAACGGGTAATAATCTTCAAAGCGTAGACTATGTTTACAATATCAAGGGTTGGCTGACCAAAGTCAATGATCCGGCGAACCTGAATGGGAAACTTTTCGGATATGAACTAAAATATACCAATCCTATTTATCCCGGCTATTCCTCACCAAGATATAACGGTAATATTGCACAGGTAGATTGGGCGACTGGAAATGATGGTGTGTTAAGAAGATATTCTTATCAGTATGATGCTTTAAACAGATTAGTGGATGCTAATTACTCAGAAACGACTAGTACTGTTCCAATAAATGAGTTTTTTAGTGAATCTGTGGCATATGATTTTAATGGGAATATTACTAATTTCTATCGTAACTCGAAAGGTTTAAATGGAACGGCAGAACAAATTGACAGGCTTGAATATAGTTATGATGGAAACAGGTTGAAATTCGTAAAAGATGCAAGTCACAATATTTCTGGTTATCCAGATGGGGGAAACTTTATCTCTTACGATGCTAATGGTAATATGACCAATCATGTTGATAAAGGTTATACTGGGATCATTTATAATTTCCTGAATCTTCCTTCAAAATTCACTCATACCAATAAAGCTCTTGCTACTAATTATATCTATGCTGCCGATGGAACTAAAATGCAGATGAGCAATGGAGCGGCGGTGAGTGATTACTTGGGGAATTTTCAATATACAAGTACATCCGGAGCAATTACCTCGTCTGTTTTATCTAATGAAGAAGGTTATTTCGATTTTATCAACAACAGGTACGTATATCAATACAAAGATCACTTAGGAAATATCAGAATTTCTTACACAAAAGGTAGTGATGGCAAGCCTGTTATATTGGAAGAGAATAATTATTATGCTTTCGGCTTAAAACACTCAGGATATAATACAGGAGATACAACTAACAATAATTTTAAATATCTTTATAACGGAAAAGAATTGCAAACCAATGGTAATTTAGATTACGGTTGGAGGCAGTATATGCCGGATTTAGGGAGATGGAATGGGATTGACCAGCTTTCTGAAAAATTCCATTTTACCAGCCCATACGCCTATGTTAGTAACAACCCGATTTCTAACATAGACCCTGACGGAAGGAATATATATAAGACAGCCTCTGGATGGGAAGTTACTGGTAGCGATATTTCATCGGTTAGTGCTTATTTTGATAATGGAGGCACACTAAAGGATTTGGATACAGCATTCAATTCATGGTTAGATGGTGGAGGCTCATTATTAGGTAACACTGGTGGATTTTGGAATGATTTTGATGAGACTATTCCGCTTCCTGAAGTTATCATTAAAGCAAAAGGGAACAAGCATAACTGGAATTTAGGAGAAAATTACCTGGTTAATATGCTTGCCATGAGGATGGCATTCAATCAAGCTATTGCTGGGTGGAACTATTCAAATGGCGCGACGACTTTTGATCCGATGACGTGGGTAAGAAATGATGGGCCTATTAGGTATATTGGGGGTGCAGGTGATCCTTGGGGAATTTGGGAAGTAGCGGGAATTGCTGCCTCATCTTCGGACAAATCAGAAATGAATTTGGCAGCTATACCATTATTGGTGCTGACAAGAAATGGCGATGATGCACTGAAGATATTAGCTGCAGAGAAAGGCTCTTTAAAAATGCCCTATAGCAAAAGTAGGCCATCATATGCTAAAGGGCAAGTAGATGAGGTTTGGGAAGCGGCAAAACAGAAAAATGGTAAAGTTTACGATCCAAATACAGGGGAAGAACTTATATGGGATAAAACAGTAAAACCTAGATCATGGGATATGGGACATTTACCAGGACATGAATACAGAACATTGCATGAAAAATACATGAGTGGAAAAATAACAAAAGCAGAGTTTTTAAAAGAATATAGAGACCCTAAAAATTATCAACCAGAATCAAAATCAGCAAATAGAAGTCATAAATATGAACAAAAATAGTATAAATGAAGTTTTTCATATGGTCGATCTTAATAATTTGGAAGACTTAAGAAAAATTGTAGATGAGAGTAATGTCAATCTTTTTGTAAATGAGTTTGAACAAAATCTTTTACATATGGCGATTACAAGAAACTCTACCGAGGTATTTGATTACCTTTTATATTGTGATATAGATGTAAACAAATTGGATAAAGACGGCAAAACTCCATTACATTATAGTACAGCTTATAGTAACTATGATTTTACAAAAAAATTATTAGAATCTACAGGTATTGAAAAAGATATAAGAGATCAATATGGTAATAATCCCATGTGGGTTGCAGTTTTTAATTCTCGCGGATCCTATGATGTAGTTAAATTATTAATGGAGCACAAAGCTGATGCAAAATCTAAAAATAATAGTGGTAGATCTGCTTTAGATTTTGCAAAACAAATTGAAGATGAGGAATTAATAGAAATTCTTGAGTCCTAATGATTAACAATTAAAACTTAAGAAGGTATCCTTTTGAGATACCTTCTTTTAGAAGCTTTCTCCAAAAAGCATATACAATTTAAATAATATGGTATCCTATGAAGGAATTGAAATAAATGTAAATGATAACATTTATCTGGAAACTAAAGGGATAAATTCTTATTTAGATAAGGAAATTAGGGTTTCTATTGGTAACCAACACCAAGATGATTATATAGATGTTATTAAATATATAATAGATTACATTATTGAAAACAAACCTATTATTTCTGAAAATCAGAATATAGGATATTATTCATGGCTTTTGCAATTTCGATTAGAAAATAAAAACTATTTTGATCTTTATGAAGTAAATTCCGATGGGAATGATTTTAATAAAGGCTGTGATATAGCAATTTCAATCACTAGAAGTCAATCTGAATTATGTTCACATTATGGCCTGCCTGCTCAATTTCCTAATTTTAATCAGATGATTGTTATTTCTGATGGAGTTTATGAGGGAAAAGATATTGAAGGAATCAGATATGAGTCGCCTGAACATATGTCAGGATGGTGGTTAATTACTGATGATTATGATAATAATATTGAATCTTTAAAGACAGTTCATTTTCACCATGTAGTTTTTACCCGACCGGATATTTTAAAATATTTGTCTTTGCCATTTGGTTATAGATTTTTAATGCAAAACGGAAATGTTGAAGTATATAAAAATGACGAATAATAGTTAGAAGATTATATCTATCTTTCAAAAAAAGAAAAAATCTGATTCACAAACAATTATAGAACCTCCACTAGTTTGGAGGTTTTTTTATAACCATTTCAATTTTAAAGGCTTTACTACAGTATTGCTAAAATATTTTTTATACGACATCCTTTGTCGCATTAGCTTATTAATTTAGTGTCTGCTAACTAAGTCACTATTTTAAAATGAAATACAATGGAAGGTACAAAATATCAAAAAGAAGTTGAAGAATTAAAAATGGAATTATTTGGATATAAAGTATTATCCTATGAAGTTGATTTGGTTGGAGGGTTGGAAAAATCTATGAACATGGTTTTCCAAAAACTTAATAAAGCTTTTGAGTTTAATAGCCCTATTGCGGAGGATGAAATATTACAGTTAGGAAATGATATTCAGCGTAGAGCCGTTGAGATATTTTCACTTTCTTCACAAGAAATGAAGGTATTTGAAACTTTTAAATATGCATTAAACCCGGAAGATAAAACGATTTACTTTCAAAGTAAATGCATATTGGAGGTACTTTCAAACTATTTATTATCCATTGAATCCAAATTGGATTTTGATGATAATGACCCAATTTTTGACCTTTTACATTACCTGTATAATTCCAATATTGAAGATGATAAAGAAGAGGCTTTAAATATCCTGATTGAATTTAATCTAAAATTATATGGTTTTATCATATACAGGGATTATTTAAAAATCATAGGGTTTCTAAACAATGATTTTTTAATTTCCCCTCATGACAACCATATCCCGATCAGGATTGCGATGTTGGATTCCCTCAACCTTATCAGTGAGCTTAATAACAGCGTTCCCAACAAAGAAAATATTTACAGGATTATTCATGCTATTGTAGGAGGAAATGAAGACAACGTAAAAAAATATTGTCTGTCATTAATTGGTAAAAATAGTTTGTCACAAAAGCAGATCACCAAAAAGCACAAAGAGTTTGCACAAAAATATATTAATGAAAAGAAGATATAATAAAGACTAGGTATTATTTATCATCATCTATTATGATTTATTTTTATCTTGTATTAAGATTTAAATTATTGAAAAATGGATGTAACAATTGATAAAAAAATATTGGATGATTTGGAAAAAGGTTTTTTTATAAATACAATATTGTCTTATGAGCCATATCTTATTCATAATTTGGAAACAAGTATTAATGTACAATTTGAAGATTTTTACAATATTTTTGAAAGTCAAGTCCCCCTTATAAGTGAAGGCGATGATTTTGATGTTATAGAAAACCAACAATTTTATTTAAATACATTTTCTCTGAATGATTATTTAGATGTCTTTAATAACTTTGAATATGCGATAAATACTAAAAATAAAAAAATATACTTTGCAAGCAGTGATATTTTAGAAATTTTCTCAAAATTTTTAGTAAAGGTTAAAGGTGAGTTAACATTTACAGAAAACGATCCTGTATTTGATTTTGCATATTATAATTTTCATCCTGACGCAGAAGAATACAGACAGGCAACTGTTAAAATAATTATAGATTTTGGATTGAAATTAAATGGCTTTTTACTTTACCGAGATTTTGAAATTATTTTTAAACAGATAAATAAAGAGTTGATAATTCAGCCCAATGATAACCATATCCCAATTAGAATTGCCATATTGGATTCCTTAAACCTTATCAATGACCTTAATAATAATGTCCCCAATAAAGAAAATATCTACAGGATTATTCATGCTATTGTTGGAGGAAATGAAGACAATGTGAAAAAATATTGTTTGTCATTAATTGGTAAAAATAGTTTGTCACAAAAGCAGATCACCAAAAAGCACAAAGAATTTGCACAAAAATATATTAATGAAAAGAAATTCTGATTTAATTAAAATAGACCCCAACTGTACCCTAAGCATACCCCTAAAGAGTAAAATACGGTAAGCATATTTTAAACCTTTGTATTGTGAAACAAACAAAAATCACAATACAATGGAATCTATTAATTTTATCGGGGTTGAGCCTGAAAACCTCATCAATGAAATCGTAAGTAAGGTAAAAGAATCCTTGCTTACAGACTTAGAAAAAACTTTCAAGGAAAAAGAGCCGAAACGCTATCTTTCCGCAGATGACATCTGCGAACGCTTCGGAGTATCAAAACCCACCATCCATGAGTGGCGTAAACGCGGAATTCTGAAATCCTATAAACTCGGTTCCAGGGTTTATTACAGATTGGATGAGATAGAAAATGCAATGATTGTTAACGATTAAATTTTCTATCATGCCAATCTCTAACAACAATTACCGAACTATTATATACAAGTTAGATGAGGTCAAAAAGACCTTTCGACAGTATAAAATACAGGATGACATACAACCAACTATAGAAAGCCATTTTCTGCCTGAATTGCTTCGTGTTGAAAAGAATAACGGGTACAATACCTTTAGCGGGTTTAACAACCTTTTACAGCTCCGTGATGTCTCCAATTGGTCTTTATGCACAAGACAAGGTTTAAAACCTACCGGAATCAATCATTTCTATAGCACAGACTTATTTATAGAAAATGACAGACTGTTATGTATTCTCTACTATCCAAAAGAAGGTCAAATCATTGAATTAAATGTTTTCCGGGAATTTTACCCATGTAAGAAATCAGGAATTCCGGAAAGAGTAAGAGAAATTACTCAAAGTATAGCCCATAAAAAAGAGATATAAAACTTATATCCCTTTCGTTGTTCAAACTTGACAAAGATGAGAATCTTTTGTCTTTACAAAGACAAGAAAATATGCCGACCGACTTTGTAAAATTTCAATATATGGATAAGAATTATGAGCTTCCCACGGATAAGACCGATTTTATTATTTCCGTGAATAATGAGACAGGAGAGACCGATGATAAAAAAGAGGGTAAATATTTTGGTATGCAGATCATTAAATATTCCTCAGGTCGTGTGATGATTAAGGGAAGCATTCACAAATTTTTTAACCGTACCGATTTTAACGGAAACGATTTTGATATGCAAAACCTTTCCATTGCACTCAAAGACCTTGAAACAGAAATAGGCTTAAAACCTGAATACTGCAAACTGGAAAATATCGAAATAGGAGTGAATATACAATTACCATTCAATCCCAATAAGATATTACAAAACTTACTCTTTCACCGATCCGTAGAATTTAATAAAACCATTTCCGGAGCTTTTTATTACCAATCGGCAAAGAGAGACTATATTGTTAAAATATACAATAAAACAGCACAGTATGAAAAGAAACTAAAGAAGTATTCCGAGAATCAAAGCTTTATGAAACCTGACGAAAAGAAGCAGTTTACGTTATTCAAAAAGACAGTAAACGAACATTTACAACCCAATACCTTACGATTTGAGTTGAAGTTTTTAAAAATGAATGTGTTGAATGATCTGGGTATTGTATATCTATCAGACCTTATAAAACCTGAAATGGTGGATACATTCAAAAACCTATTATTAAAAGAATTTGAGGAAGTCTATTTCTATGACTACACTACCGATGAAACCAACATGAAAAAAACAGAAATAAACAAGCTCAAAGATTACCGGAATCCTAATTACTGGGTCAACCTCAACAAAAAAGATAAATATTACCACAAGAGAAAGTTTCAGGAAATGACATTGAAATATTCTCAAAATATAAAAGCAAAAGTTTTGGAACTGATAAAACAGAAAATAGAAAAGATGAGAGAAAAAAGTTTAGACTTTTCGACCGACAATTTTACAGAAAATGGAAAACGGAAATTTAGACTTTTCGACCGTTCAGATATAGGGTCAAAAAGTCCAAAATTAACCACTTAAAACTAAGAGAGATGAAAAAGATAGTTTCAACGAAAAATAAGGCTCAAAATGCAGATATTGAGAATTGTGATTTATTAAAAAATAGGCAGGAAAATGAAAAAGATAGTAAAGGAGGCAACAGAGAAAAAAAACAGGAAGAACAGGAATTTGAAGTAAAGATGTTGGAAATTGATTTTGTAGAATTAGATATGAGTTTTTTGGATATATTAGATATTGAAGTTGACTTATATGAATTGGAAATAACAGAGTTGATTTTAGAAATGCCGGAAATAGATTTAGATTTTCCCGAATTTGAAATACTGGATTTTGACCTGTTTACTGATGAATAGAGAGGTTTTAAAAGTAAACATACCGTATTTAACAGATGTCGTTTCTGGATATATTTTAAAACGCTTGTAAGTGCTATAAACAAAGGGTTTGCAATGAAAACAAGCTAAAGTAGGTGTAAAGTTCCTTAATAATTTAGGTTATTAATTTGAATTGAAAAAGAAAACGCAAAATTAAGCAGAACAAATATAAATACTAATAGAAACTAACATTTAAAAGTTAAAATTATGGGAAGATGGAGCAATTGCCCTGATGAAGTCGAAAGCTTGAAAAATATTACAATTAATGATTTAAAAAAATTGTGTTACTTGCAACCTAATGTGTACCTCAACAGAAATATTTTCTGGACGAACCAGATAGGAGAGAGAACAAGTTCTATTACCATTGTAATAGATACTTCCGATACCGATGGTTACATTACTTTTGATTATACTTACAACCAATCACAAAAGATCAATTATAAAGTTCGCTTAATTACCCGTCCTTCCAATTTAGGAAATGGTTTGTTATGGTTTTTTGTTTGTCCCAGTACACAAAAAGTTTGCAGGAAATTACATCTTAACAGCGGATACTTTCTACACCGGACAGCATTTAATGGTGTCTATTATGAAAAACAGTTACAGTCTAAGAAATGGAGAGAATGGGAAAGGATGTTTGGTTCTTTCTTAGATGATAAGATCTATGAAGAAATGAATAAAAAGCATTTTAAGAAATATTATAAAGGTAAGCCAACAAAAAAATATCTACAACTCATGAAGAAAATTAATTCCAGAAAAGTCGTCAATTTTGAAGATATTGAGAAAGCTTTATTGTTGTAAGATTTGTTTTATAGCAGTTTATCAGATTTGGTTGTATAGGAATGTAAGGAATTTAAAGAAAAATGCCCCGAAGATAGTCGAGGCGCTAAATGTTTTCACAACGGAATAATCCTTATTGTGAATTGCTTTCAAAAATTTATAATTCAAATATAACGAAATCCATTTTACATATCAATAAGGAAAACCGTAATTTAAATATTTTTTTTCTGCTTATTTTTATGTGTTTACAAAACTACAATTGCTATGATTAAAAATATACTTGGATTAGACTTAGGTACAAATTCAATCGGTTGGGCACTAGTTCGGCAGGATTTTGAAAATAAATTAGGTGAAATTCTTGGAATGGGAAGCAGGATTATTCCTATGTCTCAGGATATTTTGGGAGAATTTGGAAAAGGTAATTCTGTTTCTCAAACCGCAGAACGTACAGGCTACAGAAGTGTAAGAAGGTTGCGTGAAAGATTTTTATTACGTAGAGAAAGACTTCACAGGGTTTTGAATGTCTTAGGCTTTTTGCCAGAACATTACGCTTTACAGATTGATTTTGAAAATAGATTTGGTAAGTTTAGAGCCGAAACAGAGCCTAAATTGGTTTATGATGATGAGGGATTTATTTTTAAAAATTCCTTTGAAGAAATGCTCTCAGATTTCAAAAAACATCAACCTAGGCTTTTAGAAAATAACAGGAAAATTCCTTATGATTGGACAATTTATTATCTCCGAAAAAAGGCACTTACTCAAAAAATTGAGAAAGAAGAACTAGTCTGGATTCTTTTGAACTTTAATCAGAAGCGTGGTTATTACCAGTTGAGAGGTGAAGAGGAAGAAGAGAACCCTAATAAATTAGTGGAATTTTATTCTTTAAAAATTATAGATGTTTTAGCCGATGAACCTCAAAGAGGAAAACCGGATATTTGGTATTCACTGATTTTAGAAAACGGATGGATTTACAGACGATCGAGTAAAATTCCTTTATTTGATTGGAAAGATAAGATAAAAGATTTTATTGTAACTATTGATTTAAGTGATGATGGAAGCATTAAAAAGGATAGAGAAGGAAATGAGAAAAGGAGTTTTCGAGCACCAAGTGAAAATGATTGGACACTTGTAAAAAAGAAAACAGAGCAGGAAATCGACCAATCGCATAAAACTGTTGGAACATATATTTATGAAACTTTGCTTCAAAATCCCAAGCAAAAAATTAAAGGAAAACTAGTTCGTACAATTGAAAGAAAATTCTATAGAACTGAACTCAAACAAATTCTGGAAAAACAGAAAGAGTTTCATCCGGAATTACAAAATGATGATTTATATAATGATTGCGTGAGAGAATTATACCGCAATAATGAAACTCATCAACTGACATTGAGCAAAAAAGATTTTGTTCACTTATTTTTGAATGATATTATTTTTTACCAAAGACCTTTAAAAAGTCAGAAATCTTCTATTTCCAACTGTACTCTTGAATTCAGAAAATATAAAGATGAAAATAAAGTAGATCAGACACAATATTTGAAAACTATTCCAAAATCAAATCCATATTATCAGGAATTTCGTATTTGGCAGTGGGTGTTTAATTTGAATATTTACAAAAAAGATGATGATACGAATGTAACTAAAGAATTTTTAAGAAATATTCAAGACTATGAAACTCTGTTTGGCTTCTTAAATAACAGGAAAGAGGTGGATCAAAAAGCATTGTTAAAACACTTTAAATTAAATGAAAAAACACATCGTTGGAATTATGTAGAAGACAAAAAGTACCCCTGTAATGAAACCAAAACAATGATTTTGACGAGGTTGGAAAAAGTTGAAAATTGTTTGGTTAATTTCCTGACAAGAGAAATGGAACAAAGTATATGGCACATTATCTATTCCGTCAATGATAAAACAGAATATGAAAAAGCATTAAAATCATTTGCCAGAAGAAATAATTTAGATGAAAGTTCATTTTTTGAAGCCTTTAGAAAATTCCCGCCATTCAAAAGTGAATATGGTTCTTTTTCAGAAAAAGCGATTAAGAAATTGCTGCCAATAATGCGTTTGGGAAAATATTGGAATTGGGAAAATATTGATGAAAAATCTCAAGAAAGAATTGGAAAAATTATCACAGGAGAATTTGATGAGAATATCAAAGATAAAGTCAGGGAAAAAGTATTACATCTTACGAATGAAAAACATTTTCAGGGTTTGCCATTATGGTTGACTCAATATATAGTTTACGGACGTCATTCGGAAGCTTCAGTTTTAGGAAAATGGAATTCTGCAGATGATTTAGAAGAGTTCCTAAAAGAATTTAAACAACATTCGCTTCGTAATCCAATTGTAGAGCAAGTGATTACCGAAACCTTACGCGTTGTAAAAGATATTTGGTTGAAATATGGGAACGGAGCAAAAGATTTCTTTAATGAAATTCATATTGAGTTAGGAAGAGAAATGAAGCTTCCCGCTGAGGAAAGAGAAAAACTAACTCGACAAATTTCTGAAAATGAAAATACCAGTCTTCGAATTAAAGCTTTATTAGCTGAAATGATGAATGATAATGAAGTCGAAAATGTTCGTCCTTTTTCTCCGATGCAACAGGAAATTCTTAAAATTTATGAAGAGGGGGTTTTAAATTCTGATATTGAAATTGAAGATGAATATTTAAAAATCAGTAAAACAGCACAGCCTTCTTCATCCGATTTAAAGCGTTATAAGCTTTGGCTCGAGCAGAAATACCGCTCACCCTATACAGGAGAAATTATTCCGTTAAACAAATTATTTACTCCTGAATACGAGATTGAGCATATTATCCCTCAAAGCCGTTATTTTGATGATAGTTTCAGTAATAAAATTATATGTGAATCAGCAGTTAATAAATTGAAAGATAATCACATTGGTCTTGGTTTTATTAAACAGTTTCACGGAACAACTGTAGAATGCGGTTTGGGAAGGAATGTAAGAATTTTTGAAGTAGAAGCCTATGAAGATTTTGTAAAGAAACACTACGCTAAAAACCGTAGTAAGAGAACAAAACTTCTTTTAGAGGAAATTCCTGAAAAAATGATTGAACGCCAGTTGAATGATACAAGATACATCAGCAAATATATTTCAGGAGTACTTTCTAATATTGTTAGAATAGAAGACGGAACAGATGAAGGAGTAAATTCTAAAAATATTGTTCCGGGAAATGGAAAAATCACAACACAATTGAAACAAGATTGGGGATTGAGTGATGTCTGGAATGAATTAATACTTCCACGTTTTGAAAGAATGAACCAATTGACCAATTCAAGTGATTTTACAGTATGGAGTAAAAATCATCAGAAATTCTTACCTACAGTTCCAGTTGAATTTTCAAAAGGATTCTCTAAAAAAAGGATAGATCACCGACATCATGCAATGGATGCTTTGGTAATTGCATGTGCAACAAAAGATCATATTAACCTTCTAAATAATCAATCAGCAAAATCAGATACCAAAAGATACGATTTAAAGAGAAAGCTGATGAAATTTGAAAAGGTAGTTTATAATCATCCTCAAACCGACGAAAAAGTTGAAAAAGATGTTCCTAAACAATTTTTGAAACCTTGGAATAACTTTTCTGTTGATGCGAAAAACAAATTGGAAACAATTATTGTAAGCTTTAAGCAAAATTTGCGTGTTATTAATAAAGCTACTAATAATTATGAAAAATGGATTGAAAAAAATGGCGTTAAAACAAAAGAACTGGTAAAGCAAAAAGGGATAAATTGGGCGATACGAAAACCAATGCATAAAGAAACTGTTTCAGGAAAAGTTGATTTATCATGGGTTAAAGTTCCGAAAGGCAAAATATTAACGGCGACAAGAAAAAGTGTAGATTCTTCATTTGACCTGAAAACAATTGCTTCAATTACCGATACAGGGATTCAGAAGATTCTGAAAAATTATTTGGAGTTTAAAGGCAGTCCTGAATTAGCATTTTCTCCGGAAGGAATTGAGGATATGAACAGAAATATCGAAAAATTTAATGAAGGTAAACCACATCAACCTATTAATAAAGTCAGAATTTTTGAGCTTGGAAGTAAATTTCCCGTAGGACAAACAGGGAATAAAAAAAATAAATATGTAGAGGCTGCCAAAGGAACAAATCTGTTTTTTGCTGTATATGAAAATAAAAACGGGAAAAGAAGTTATGAAACAATTCCATTAAATGAAGTAATTGAAAGACAAAAACAAGGTTTGGATTCTGTTCTATTTAAAAGTAAAGAAGACTTCTTACTATGCCCAAATGATTTAGTTTATATTCCTTCAGGCGATGAGGTTGAAAATGTGTATAATATAGATTTTGAGAATTTTACGAAGCAAAAAATGGCAAATATTTATAAAGTGGTTAGCTTTTCTGGAAGTCAGATATTTTTTATTCAGCAGAATGTTTCTGTATCAATTGTAAATAAAACCGAATTTTCCACTTTAAATAAAATGGAAAGGTCGATTGATGGATTAATGATTAAAGATAATTGTGTTAAGTTGAAAATAGATCGTTTAGGTAATATTTTAAAAACATAATATTAAGATGATCACCCGTTCAATTTACATTGGCAATCCAGCATATCTGAAATTAAAAGACGAACAGATGAAAATCCTTTGCCCGGAAACAAAAGTGGAAAAGGGAAGTGTTCCTGTTGAAGATCTGGGATTATTAATGTTGGATCATTTTCAGATTACTATATCACATAATCTGATTCAGAAAATGATGGGAAATAACGTTGTTGTAATTAGTTGTGACAACCATCATTTGCCACATGGAATAATGTTGCCGCTTTACGGACATACAGAACATTCCGAGCGGGTGAAAGATCAACTAGAAGCAAGCGAACCTTTGAAAAAACAACTCTGGAAACAAACCATAGAATGTAAGATTGAAAACCAGAAAAATGTTTTAGTAAAACTGGGAAACTATCACGAACCATTGATTGAATATCAAAAAAATGTAAAGTCCGGCGATATTACTAATATGGAAGGAATTGCAGCACAACATTATTGGAAATATTTGATTAGTCTGGATTTTTTAAGAGAACGTTTTGGTGATTATCCCAATCTGTTTTTTAATTTTGGATATTCGGTTTTGAGAAGTATTGTAGCAAGAGCAATAGTGGAGACTGGTTTATTGCCTGTTCTTGGGATTTTTCATAAAAATAAATATAATCCTTATTGTCTTGCCGATGATTTAATGGAACCTTATCGTCCTTTTGTTGATTTATTGGTTATGCAATGGCTTGAAAAAAATCCTGCGACTGAAGAATTAAATAAAGAATTTAAAGCTCATATTCTGCAGATTGCAACAAAAGATGTAAAAATTGGTGGTAAAATCAGACCATTACTGATTGCAGTAAAAACAACCGCAACGTCACTTTATAAATGTTATACAGGTGAAAAGCGATTAATATCTTATCCTGAACTAAGATGAATGCCGAAAGGTTTAATGCTTACCGAATTATGTGGGTTTTAGTATTATATGATCTTCCAACCGAAACTAAAGCTAATATGCAGGATGCGAATCGTTTTCGAAAATCGCTTATTGACGATGGTTTTACATTATTTCAGTTCTCAATGTATGTTCGTCACTGTCCGAGCCGGGAAAATGCTGAAGTTCACATCAAAAGAGTAAAGTTTATACTTCCTAAAGCCGGAAAAGTTGCTATTATGTGTATTACAGACAAACAATTTGGGGACATCGAAATTTTCTTTGCCAGAAATAAGGAAGAACCACCTCCGACCTTCCAACAACTAGAATTATTCTAAATTTTAAATTCTAAAAATAAAAACAATCTGCTGAAAATCAATAGATTGTTTTTTGAGGTTGTGACTAATCACGAAGATAATAATTTTTGAAAGCAATTCACAACTAATTTTACAGGATGAACATCTATAGGGTTGTTGTGACTAATCACGAAGATAATAATTTTTGAAAGCAATTCACAACAGTAACACATCCGGTAGCGGTGTCCCACTCGTTGTGACTAATCACGAAGATAATAATTTTTGAAAGCAATTCACAACTATAGTCTCAAGGACCTGTTTTGATGAAATGTTGTGACTAATCACGAAGATAATAATTTTTGAAAGCAATTCACAACAAATGCTGAAGCGGGGATCTTTTCTAAATCGTTGTGACTAATCACGAAGATAATAATTTTTGAAAGCAATTCACAACGTCTTCCTGATGCGTCTACTGGGATTAGTGGTTGTGACTAATCACGAAGATAATAATTTTTGAAAGCAATTCACAACGGTATGATTATGATGATAAAGGTTCTGTTAGTTGTGACTAATCACGAAGATAATAATTTTTGAAAGCAATTCACAACTTAGAGGTATGCCAACTTTAGCCCCTATATGTTGTGACTAATCACGAAGATAATAATTTTTGAAAGCAATTCACAACTAAAATTATTACAAGTCGTAAAGTTACTCAGTTGTGACTAATCACGAAGATAATAATTTTTGAAAGCAATTCACAACTAAGGATCAGATCGCCTTTTTCATTCTTAAGTTGTGACTAATCACGAAGATAATAATTTTTGAAAGCAATTCACAACTGCTGATACCTCCATCACTGTTTCCAGCCCGTTGTGACTAATCACTAAGATAATAATTTTTGAAAGCAATTCACAACGGAAGTTGAGTTCACGAAAACTGGTATCAAGTTGTGACTAATCACGAAGATAATAATTTTTGAAAGCAATTCACAACAGCTTCGGTAATTAACCGCGCGGTGTTATTGTTGTGACTAATCACGAAGATAATAATTTTTGAAAGCAATTCACAACGCTTTTGTTCGGCATCTGTATAGATATATTGTTGTGACTAATCACGAAGATAATAATTTTTGAAAGCAATTCACAACCGCTTACTCGGATTGGAACTCAACTTTTGAGTTGTGACTAATCACGAAGATAATAATTTTTGAAAGCAATTCACAACACGAACCAATGATGATTGATCAGACTTACTGTTGTGACTAATCACGAAGATAATAATTTTTGAAAGCAATTCACAACAGCAATGCAGCCGCATCTTTATAGTCTTGTGTTGTGACTAATCACGAAGATAATAATTTTTGAAAGCAATTCACAACTGGCAAGCATGTTGGAAATTGCATCCGGATGTTGTGACTAATCACGAAGATAATAATTTTTTGAAAACAACTCACACTTATTAGCATTTCATAAATAAGTGAGGTCAATTATGAAAATAAGAATAAACTTATTGACTAATGGTTGACTAAAAAAATAAAAACCACTTGATTATCAAGTGGTTTAATTTCAGATTGTAGACCCACAGGGATCAATGTTTATAAATTATATTAAATCATTATTAATTGAAATGCTTTATTAAAAGCTAAAACGATTTATTATCAATCTTTAATAATCTTATTCAAGCTATAAAAAGTGTGTATAAAACTGTGTATAAAATCTTATTTTTTATTGAACTTATTCATTTCGGATTTTTTTAAATCATCTACAATTGCAATGTAAGGTTTCATTGATTGATAATCCTTATGTCCAGTCCATTTCATTATTACTTCAGCTGGAATACCCAAATATAGACTATTTACTATGAAGGTTTTACGGCCAATATGAGAACTCATCATTTCATAAAATGGATAGACTTCATCAAATCTTTTTTCTCCAATAAAATATACGTAATTAACTGGTTCATCAAATTCTAAAATACTTCCTATTATTTTTATCTGTTCATTAATTTCCTTTTCACTTTTTACTGGAAGAGATTTTACGCCTTGAAGGCTACTATATTTTGATAAGATTTCTTTAGTATAATCGTTCAAATCGATTTTAATTGCATCCGTTGTTTTCTGTGTTGTAACATAAAAGAAATCATCCCGGATCTGAGTTTTTTTTAAAGCAAATACATCTGAATATCTTAATGAACTAAAACAACAAAATGCAATAATATCCCTTGTTTCTTCCAAGTGTTTTTCTGATGGTTTAAATTTGTGATTATAAAATTTCATTAACCTTTCCCAATTCATAAAAATTGGCTCGTTCAGATCAAAATTTGCACCCTTAAACTTTGGATAGAAAGTTTCATGTAAATCTCCATCATAAAAGCCTTTTTTCTTTGCCCATTTTAGGACGGTTCTAACATCCTTAATAGTTCTGGACACGGTTGTATTTTTGTGTGGAGCACCAGGTTTACCCGTTTTAATGTTAATAGGTTCGGTTTGGAAATATTTCACAAATTTCACTAAATCTTTTTCCGTAACATTCTTTATGATTAGGTTGCTATTATAAAAATTCAAGTGATTTTCCAGTTTTTTAAATCTGTCATAATTTGATTTTGTCCAGGAATCCCTTTCTCCTGTTTCGTTTGCATACTCTAAAGCTGATTGAGCAAAAGTAGGATTAATAATTTTTTTTTTAGATTCAGATCTGCCATTTTTCTCACTAAATTTCAATTGGAGTTCTTCGGAGGAGGGGAATCTATTTTCTAAAATTTCAAACTCATCAAAAATTTTTTTTATGGTTTCTTCAATTTTATCCAGATCTTTATTCCTTGAATCTTTACGATTAACAATTCTTTGGTGTTCTTTATCCCATTCGGATGCTTTAACAGTAATTCCAGTGTATAACTCGGGACGATTTGAATTGAAGGAAACGAATGCCCTAACAGGACTGTCAAGGTCTTTTTTTGATTTATTTATATAGAAATTTACTTTATGTTTGAGCATTTAATCAATCATTGTTTTTTAAAGGTCCTTTCCCGGTTACAAGCCAATGCGCTGAAAAATTATATTTTTCTACCATTAACGTTAATAAGTTAAGTGGGAATTGTCGATGCGGTTCCTTAGTAAGTCTGGCCATATTGCTAGTATTTAAATTATTAATAACACAAAAAGTATGAAATCCTCTTAAGTTTTCGGTTGCTATAACGTGGTAAACAGCTGTAAAAAAACGTCTAACAATAGGGAAATCGTTAGAGATTCTTTCGATATTCTCTTCGTATTTTGTTTTGGTTTTCATAAATGTTTTTATTTTACCAATCTTTATTTCCTTCATATTTTGTGTTCATAGATTCTTTCAGTCCATCAATGAGTTTATTGACTTTTATTGAAATTTGTTCTTTAATGTTTTTCCATGCTACTTTATTTGGTTGTCCTCTTGATGGCCTTGGAACCTCATTAGATTCTGTAATCATTCCGTAGCTAATTGCTGGATTACCCATCACGGTTGTGCCGGAATGCCGGAATGCATAAAATTTATATTTATACCTACCATTTTTAACGAAAATGCTTATTTTAAAATCAACATCACCTTGTACTGCGGAAGATCCAAAAAATAATTTACTAGGATTGTAAAACATTTTTCCATTCCCTGAAAGTTCACCATTATTTCTGTCTTCTGTTGCGATTACATACTTTTCATCATTAAAGCTTTTGCCTATCCAGTTTCTGGCTCGGTTAAATAACTCGTCCTTTGTAATTGTAGAGTCTACTTTAATAACTTCTTCAAATTCGAAATATTGGGAAGAAATAATACCTGAAATAAAAAAACAAGTAAGGATTAAAATTTTTTTCATAATATATTAGATTTTTAATAAACATCAGAAAAAGAACTTTCTACTTTCATGACATAATAAAGCATTTTAACAGTGTTTAAAGAAACGTGAACATTATGGGCATATTCTGAGCTAGGGTTCCAGGAATCAACTGTTATTGTAGCTGTGTTTACGTTATGATCTATTATTTCCTTCAGGGTTGGTCGTCCGAAATCTGTGGAGGCTATTACCCATAAGGGAAATTTATTATATTTTAATTTATCTTTCCAGTGAATACGTTGTAATTCTCGCCCCCAAACAATACTCCCGTCAGGAACGTATCTGTTTACTTCTGTTCCCTCCATAGATCCTCCTTTTATTCTAAAAGCTGAATATTTTCCTTTAAGCGGACTTTTTACTACTGTCACATGTTGTTCAATGTCTACATAATCTGGATGCCTTGTATCTCCTTCATTATCCAACAGGCTTGCGGCAACATCCCATTCAAATAAAGGCATATACATTAGATACTCGCCATTGGGTAATTTTTCAAATCTATTTCCAAAAGAATTTTCTATTACTTCATTTTCTGCTTCATCTTCATTCATTTCTATGTAATCTACTGTGTCAACTTCTTTATTTGGTTCAATTTGTCTATTTTTTATAGCATTGCTGTATTGTAGCATTTCGCCATCACCAGTTAATAGCCAATCTATATTTAAATCGGTATAAATATTTTTGATTAATGTTAGTTTATCAGGCTGAATAGATTTTCTTATAGCATTTACATACCCAGAAGACACATTTATAGATTCAGCGAACTTTCCTTGTGAAATTTTTTTGTTTTTCAAGTAAAATTTAAGTCTCTCTTTTACAGTCATTTAGTTATTTTTTAATTAAAATACATAGCAAAGCTATTGTTTATTATATAGCAATGTTATATATTTGCTTCATAGTTAACGTAAACATTTACGCAAATATAGAAAAGTTATGAACATTAGCAAGATGGTTTACCAGAAAATTAAAGATGATTTATCATTCCGACTTGGTTTAGCCCAAGCAATGGGAATCTCAGAAAGACAAGTTCAAAACTTGGTTAAATCAGCTGAAAGAGGAGTTTCGGTAAGATTGAGAGACTTTGTTGCTGTAGAATATTATAGATCAAAAGGTCTTTCAGATGATGAAATTTTTGAAAAGGAAATATCAACACAAAAAAAAGAAATAAATGAAAAAGTTTAACGTATTAAGGGCTTTCAGTAGAGCAAAAGTTTTTCCAAAAAATCAAAAGTATCTGGGAAAAATTTTCATAAAGTCCATAAAGGAAAGTGACAATGCAGATGCAGCAAATGAGATTTTACTCGCTGCTTACATGCTAAAGCTTCCAAATTACTTCGAAATAGAAGATGAGTTTCACAAAAAATTCCCAATTAAATTTTCAAAAACTTAGAAACATGTTACCTCCAGAAATATTAAACAAACCTCTTATTTCTATGACTGGAAGCGAAATATTAGAATTATTCGGAGAAATTATTTCTAAGAATGATAAACCACAAGTTAACGATTTCACCGGCAAAAACTTGGTTTATGGAATTAAAGGTTTAGCTGATTTGCTCAAATGTGGTAAGTCAAAGGCACAAGAAATTAAAAGCTCTGGAATTATTGATGAAGCTATAATCCAGACTGGAAAGAAAATAATAATTGATTCTGAAAAAGCAATCGATTTATTAAAGAAAAATTCCCCGGCTGCAACCGAGGATGATGAATAGTTTAACCATTAAAGTCAAACATATATGTTAAGTACAAATGTAGGAATTATTTCTCCTATGGAACAAATAAAACTTCAAAAATTAGAAGCTTTTGTTTCAACAGATGAGAAAAAATACTTTGAAACAGATTATACACTTTGCGAAGATGATAAAATAAGCATTGATGTATCATTAGAAATTGATTTGGATTTCCATCCGGATCTAGGAAAATCTCCTAAAAAATTAAAGGTTCATGTATTAGGCGGATATGATGCAAGAGAAAATGAAGACTTAGCTTTTAGTAAGTCCGACCTAAAGGAATTAGAGTCCTATATAGCAAAAAAATTAATCCTTTATATCAACTAACCATGAAATGGATTGTTATTAATTATGACAGAATAATGCTCATATTCTATCTGCTATTAGCTTTATCAAGTGTTTGTGTATTGGTTCATCAATACTTTAAAGGACATTCTATCTGGGTTCCAGTGATTTTATTCTTGATCGCTTTCCAGGGGTTTAATATTCATTCTAAAAACATTTTAAATGAAAGGTAATGAAACAATTAATAAGTCTATGGTCATGGTTTTTTGTTCAGTACAGATACTTTCTTCAGTACCTAATGAAAATATAGTAGCAAAAAGAAATATCCATAAGAGAAGACTTTGGAAAGTGTGGGTCTACGAAAACAAAAAGAACACATTGGATCAACAACGTAGGAATTTTGATTTAAATAACCATTAAATAAAATAAAATGAGTTCACTATATAAAAAGCTTCACCAAATACAAACCAAAATTAATGGTCTTGGTAAAGATAAAGCCAGCGGGCAATATGGTTATGTTTCCGGGGCCAAAGTATTCGAATTTATTCGGCCTCTTATGAATGATCTTGGTTTGATTTTAAAACAAGAAATTCTATCAATTGATAATGACCGCCAAGATTATAAAACAGGAATCGGTACTCAGTATGAAAAACCAAAGTCTGAGATTCTTTCGAAAGTTATGATGCGATTCACTTGGATTGACATCGAAACTGGAGAAAAGGATGAAAACTTATTTGGAGCTAACGGACAGAATGATTGGGAAAAAGGATTAGGTTCTGCATTAACCTATGCTGAAAGATATTTCTTCCTTAAGTTCTTTCATATTCCTACTGACGAGGATGATATAGATAATGAGTTGAGGAAAAAGGTTGATGATGAAAAACATCAAAATAGCGCAGCAACACAGGCATCTGAAAATAAGCCTGCCAATACTACGACTACTCAAACTCCTCTGCCGTTCTTGAATGAAAATGATGAGAATTGGAAGAAAGTTGAGGAATCTATTAAGAAGGGAGAAAAGATAAAACTGTCAAGCCTGCAAAAGAGATTTAAAATGAGCAAAGCAACAGTTGACTTACTTAAAACCAAATTTCAAATTCAATAATCATGGGAGCAATGAAAAACACAGCTATCGAAGCACAAGAACAAGAAGCGATAAATATTCCACCAATTGAACAACCGGATGAGAGATCAAAACGTGAGATTTTAATTGATAGGCTAATAAAGAAAGATATTCATATGTCCTACTCGAAATTAAAGAATCTTACTAGCCCTATCAATTTCATGAATGCATTGCTTCAGCCAAAAAAGAAAAATGCTGGAATGAACTTTGGAAGCATGGTTGATTGTCTTGTTTTGGAAGAGGATAAGTTCGAGGACAAGTTTGTTATTATTTCAAAAGGTCCTTCAAAAGGAAATCAAGAAGACATGGTGGATGAAATTATGAAATCTCACCCTCTTGATGATTTCGACAAAGTTTTTGAACAAGCATTTAAAAACAACTACAAAGCTGGGAAAATAGAATCTGTAGAACATTTAAGAGCTTATTGTAAAGCTTTATTAAATGGTAAAGATTGCGTTTCTCAAAGCGATTATGATTTAGCTGTAAAAATTGCAGATCATCTTAAAAACGCTCCAGATGTAGCTGATGAGCTTTGTATTTGTGAGGAATTTCAAAAAATGATCAGATTTGAATTTATGGGATGGCAGTTCGTTGCAATTCTTGATACCTGGGCACCTTCTATTTTCCATGACATGAAATTTGTTTCCCAATTAAACCCTGATAAATTCAAATGGGAAATTGAAAAGTACGATTATGAAATGCAAATTGGGGTTTATGCAAAAGGGTTAGAGATTCTGGGATTATCTATCAATCCAAAATTCAAATACATTCTTTATGATGATGACTTTAATTATTCGGTTCCGGAAATTGAGGTTGGTTATATCGATTTCTGTAAAAGAAAATTCGAATACTATGTAATGCGCCTTAATAAGATGGTGGAAGAAAAAGCCTTTGACAGATCCTATGATTATTTCAAAAGCAAAAATGTGATCTATAAGCCACAGTGGGCTCCTGGATTTGATTATACAATCTTTCAAAATAACGAATAATGGAATTACAAGGAACAGTGAAATTTATTGGAGCCATTCAAACTTATCAAAGTGGTTTCCAGAAGCGAGAAATAGTTATTCTAACAGAAGAACAATACCCACAGCCAATAAGTATTGAATTTTTATCTGATAAAATATCCTTGCTGGATAATGTGCAATCAGGTGAAAGTGTAAAGATTGGAATAAATATCCGGGGGCGAGAGTGGACCAACCCACAAGGTGAAACTAAATACTTCAATTCCATAAATGGGTGGAGATTGGAAAAAGTAAATAAAGCCGGTTCACAGCCTCAAAACACACAAACCAATTCGGCTCCTGTATATAATAACGAAAATCCATTTGCTGGAGACGATGATGATGATCTTCCTTTTTAATTATTGAAAATTATGAAAGCAATTGAAATCGAAACAATCATCCGTGAGGGCAAATTCAGGCAAAATCTTGATTTAATAAAACAGGCAGCCCAAAAGTATGAAGGTAAAGAGATCATTGTGATTTTCAAAAGAAAATATAAGAAGAGATCCAATTACCAAAACAGTTTTTATTGGGGTGTTTGGATTCCTATACTTCAAAGAGCAATACATGAAACCTGGGGCGAGATAAGATCAGCTGAAGATGTTCATGATATTATAAAGATGAATTGCAATTATGAAGAAAAGATCAATGAAGAAACCGGATCATTTATAAGGGTTCCTCAATCCTCAACAAAGCTCAATACCTATGAATGGGAAAATGAATTCAAACAAAAAATTAGACAATTCGCGCTAGACTTTTTTAATGTGGTTCTTCCGGAACCTAATGAACAATTAAAAATAGACATGTGAAAATAGGTGATGAAATGACATTAAACAAAGATGCGAAGTTCGGGAAAAGCTTCTGGGCTTCCAAAGGTGAAAAAGTAAAGGTGGTAGGAATAAGCGGGAACGCTATCACCTGTGAAAATAAAAAAGGATTAAAGTTTCCCTGCAACATTAAAGATTTAGAATAATATGAAAACATTTCAAATTACAAAAGAACAAATTTCAAAAATTTATGCATGCTCAAATTCTGGATGGCTTAATGAAAAATTAAAAGAATGGTGGCCGGAAGCTTTTAACACAGAATTGCAAGTTGGTAACTGGTATAAATCAAAATCTAATAACATAGCCTTTTATCAGGGTGAAGGTGTTTTGACTTTTGGCATTAATGAACTAAGAGGTTGGATAGAATCCCCAAATTGGTTTAATGAATTCAATATTACTAAGCATAACTGTAGACCTGCTACAAAAGATGAGGTAAGAACTGCATTAATTGCTGAAGCAAAACGCCGTGGAATAAAATCAGGCTCATGTTTGAAAACACCTAAAAATTTCGGAAACGGAAAATTCTCTGACGGCTTATTTCTTAAAAGGGATTCGGAATTTGAATTTGATTGGAATGACTTAAGAATTCGGAGTGCTACAATAGAAGGCAGTGCCGCTGTGATCTTTAAAGATGGAGTATGGGCTGAAATAATTCAAGAAAAAGAGGTTACAATGGAAGAAATATCTGAAAAATTCGGTGTTCCTCTTCTAGGTCTAAAAATAGTTAACAATTCAAAATCATAAAATATGGAAAATTTCAAAGAAATTAAACAAGAAATTCTTGATCGAGCAAAGAATGTTGATGCTTGTAATGGTGAATACAAAAGAGCTTATAAAGCTGAAAACTATGAGGAACTTTTAAAAGTTGTAACAGATAATTTTAACTTTTGTTGTAATAATAAAATTATTGACTGTGAGCTTCTTTCAAGGATTGGAGAAAGTATATGTAATGAAAATAATTTGTTTTATAACGTTTCAACAGATAAAGGGTTTTTACTAGCGGATTCCGCTACTGTTAGAGCTTCGGGTTCCGCTACTGTTGAAGCTTGGGGTTCCGCTACTGTTGAAGCTTGGGGTTCCGCTACTGTTAGAGCTTCGGGTTCCGCTACTGTTGAAGCTTGGGGTTCCGCTACTGTTGAAGCTTCGGGTTCCGCTACTGTTAGAGCTTCGGGTTCCGCTACTGTTGAAGCTTGGGGTTCCGCTACTGTTGAAGCTTGGGGTTCCGCTTACATCAATTCATATAATAGCATTGAACATAAAATTTCAGAAAAAGTAATTCTACGGTATTACTATGAAAATAGGGTTGTTCTTGCTGATGTAGAAAGTTTAAAACCATTACATAATTCAAAATCATAATCTCATGGGAGAAAAACAAGTTATCGAAATCAACTCTGATCAGCTTGAAAGGTTAGCGGATCTAGCAAATGGAGAAAAGCAAATTGAGATCAAATCTGGATCTCTTAAAGATCACTTTCTCACCTATTCTTATGAGCTGCTTGTAGGAGTAATGAAAGGTGACGAATTGACCAGAAAGGGGGTTCATATCGTGCACGATGATATGTTGGAGGCTTTTAAGCAGCTAGATGTTTTCCTGGCTCATATAGACGGGCTTTACCATTGGACAAATAATCAAACACCAATTCACGAATTAGAGGAGTTTGAAGGCTTGGAAAACTACTACGTTACTGCATTCAAAATTACAGGAACCGAAGAAAACAAATCTGTTATCCTTACAGGAGGTAAAATGGGAGTTTATGGCACTATTGGGTTTAGTACTCCAAAAATTAAACTGGACAATAGCAACTATTTATATGTTGAAGAGCTTCAAAACAGACTTCGTATTGTAATTGAGCAGGTTGAAGCCTATATGAACGGAAAAACGGCTCCACAATATGAGCAGCTGTCAATGAATTTTGAAGCCGGAGATTCAGACGATGATGAGTTTAACAATGCAAAAGTAGATTGATATGGAAAACGCAGATAAACCAATAAGTCCAACATTCATAAAATTCACTGAAAATGGTAATCCAAGACCAGTTTCTGAATATGAGGTTTCTCGAGGTGGATATAGTGATTTCAGTATTGGTCTAACCAAACGAGAATACTTCGCAGGATTAGCATTGCAAGGTTTGGTAGGAAACACTCACAATAATTCTCCAAAATTTATTGCTGAGGTTGCGATAAAAATATCAGATGAGCTTTTAAAACAATTAGAAAATAATTAGTATGTCAATAGCTGAAATCGTAAAAGAAAATGCGCCGAATTTATTCACAGTTGCTGAAAAGCCAAAATATACTCTCAGGCCATACCAAAAAGAAGCGGTTGAGGCGGGCATAAGATACTTTCAGGGAAACTCAAAAAAGAATGTAGTACTTATTCTTACCACAGGAGCAGGTAAATCTGTAGTGATAGCAAATATGCTTGCTCCTTTAACCGGAAAGACGGTGATCCTACAACCTTC
Organism: Chryseobacterium defluvii; assembly: GCF_003634775.1. Lineage (GTDB taxonomy): Bacteria > Bacteroidota > Bacteroidia > Flavobacteriales > Weeksellaceae > Chryseobacterium > Chryseobacterium defluvii. Next base: position 303,895 of record NZ_RBXB01000001.1, read on the forward strand.
AAAAGAAATCTTGGAACAAAACTTTGCAAAATACATCAGCCAGGGTTTTAAGGCTTCTATTTATTCAGCTTCAGCTGGACAGAAAAAGGTTGATACTATCACCTTTTGTACTATCGGAAGTATTATTAATAAAAAGCATCTTTTTGAAGGTCTGGAACACATTATCATTGATGAGTGTCATTTGGTAAACCCAAAAGGAGGAATGTATGAGGAATTTATTTCTGCATTTCCTAAAGCTAAAGTTTTAGGGCTTACAGCAACTCCTTACAGATTACACAGTACCATGGAGGGAGCCCAATTGAAATTTATTACAAGAACCAAACCCAGGATTTTCGATGAGGTACTTTATTACGTTCAAAATTCTGAACTGTTTTATAATGATCCTCCATACTTAGCCAAACTTGAATATTTCTCTTTTAATGTTGTGGATAGATCAATGCTACAGGTAAATAGTTCAGGAACCGATTTCACAGAGCAGTCCCTTAAAAGATATTACAAAATAATCGACATGCCTTCCATTATTGTCAAGTATGCTAACAGATTACTCGCAAAAAAACCGAATCTTCTTGTTTTCTGCTCATTGATTGAAGAAGCTGAAAATGTTACCCGGAGAATTCCTGGAGCTGTAATTCTTACAGGATCTACAAGAAAAGATGAAAGAGAAAGAATTCTTTCTCAATTCAAATCAGGAAAAATAAGATGTGTTGTAAATGTAGGAGTTCTTACGACCGGTTTTGACTATCCGGAATTAGAATGTGTCCTTATTGCCCGTAGTACAATGTCTTTGGCCCTTTACTATCAGATTGTAGGAAGAGTTATGAGAATAGCCCCTAACAAGGAAAAAGCATGGGTTGTTGATCTGGGAGGAAATGTGAATTTCTTCGGCAAAATTGAAACAATGAAAATCGAGCAAACTCCAACCGGATTGTATTACATATCCAATAACGGGAGACAACTCACGAATGTACCATTTCAAAAATGATTTATAATGAAAATTAAGATAAAAATAAAAAAATCAGAGTTTAAGGCTCTGGCAGAAAGCGGTCTAATACCTCAATTACTTCAAGAGAAGAAAGAAAGTCGCCGAATTTTACGTACATTAATGCCTCTCTCTTTTTATCGATCAGGTGCAAGTACTCCTTCTTATGATCATCAGTCAGAAGCTTCTCCAAAGATTCAATCCGAGCTAAAAGACAGTGAATCTGAAGATTTAAACCCTCTAAATCATCCATAATAACTTGTTTTTTTCAAAACTAAGTAAAATAATTAAAGTAAAATGGCAAGACCGCTAAAAATAGGATTGGATTACTTTCCGCTCAATACCAATATAGATTCTGATGATAAAATACAGTTGGTAGAATCTGAATTTGGGAGCAAAGGCTTTGCCGTGATCATTAAGCTTTATTGTAAAATCTATGCCGACAAAGGCTACTATTACGACTGGACAGAGAAGGAAAAACTTTTGTTTGCTAAGAGGACAGGTGAATCTGTTGGCTTAGTCGATGAAATTGTTAAGAGGTCGGTTAAGTGGGGACTGTTTGAAGAGTCCGTGTTTAATCAGTTTCAAATTCTCACATCCGCAGCAATTCAAAGTAGATTTTTAGAGGCTGTAAATAGAAGAAAAAACATCGAAATGTTTAGTGAAATACTATTAATTGACATTAATGATCACGAAAACGGAATTAATGTTAACATTAATTCAATAAATGACAACAATAGTACACAAAGTAAAGTAAAGGAAATAAAAGAAAAGAAAAATAAAGGAGTGGTTCCGCCTTCCGGCGAATCTTCCCCACCTAAAAATCCTAAAGATCAAAAACCAAAATCTGAAGGTGAAGAAAAGGGAAGTCCTCCCGAAGAACCGAAGGAGCCAATTGCTGATAAAATTGATTTTGCTAAACTCTTACAGCTGATCAATAAAGAAACCGGGCGAGGTTTTCAGGTAATAAATGAAAATGTAAGGAAAAAGTTTCGGGCCAGGCTAAAAGAGGGGTATTCTAAAGAAACTATTCTAAAAGCTATCAAAACTGCTCCGCAAAGTGAATATCATAAGGGTAATGGCTGTCAATATCTTACTCCGGAATTCTTTTCAAGATCTGATACACTGGATAAATATGGAAATGAAGCTTCAGCAACAAGTCCCAAAACGGAAGACCCTAAAGAACAACCTAAAATACTTGGACCATGGGCTTCGTAGATTTATTAGGACGTACTAGGGACCGTATGAGGTACATCCGGGAACATGGAGAGCTTGATCCCATTCATTTCGGATTCTACACTTGGAATCAATTTGATAAAGGTCTTTACCTAATGGGTTCCAGAAAGACAACCATTCTGATCGGCGGGGAGCCCAATCACGGGAAAACACAGGTTGCAAATGAATTAGTGATACAGCTGATAGAAAAGCACAATTTCAAAGTTGCTCTATTTACTACTGAATCAGGTGATGTAGAAAAGGTTTTCTCCCAATTCTGCGGACTATATCAGGGAAAACCATATTCGAAAGTAAAACCGGATGGCTCAAAAAATTCTTTTGCAATGACTGATGCCGAAGCCGATGAAGCTGAACAATTTCTTTTGGATAAGCTTTATGTTTTCAAGCAGGACAGAAAAAACTCCAGCTATCAAACATTGGATAATATCTACAAAGAATTAGAAAAAGCTGAGAGGCTATACGGGATAAAATTCGATACACTGGTTATTGACCCGATATATGATGTTGATGATTTTGAGCCGAAAGCCAGCGAAGTATTGAGGTGTCTAAACAGGATTAACCTGGAAGCTGAGGAAAATAACCGCTATGATATCATTGTAAACCACGTAGCGGAAACCCAGAAAACTTTCGATCCGAAAACCGGTAAAAGAAGAAAGCTTCTTGCTTTGGCAGATGAGTTCTATGGAGGAAAGAACAATAACAGGAAAGCGATGCTGCAGGTTTTAGTTCACCGCCCGGAACCAAACAATGATCCGGAGAAAGGACCAATAATTAAAGAGAACCAAACCAATATCCATATTCTGAAAGTAAAGCCTGAAGGAATTGCAAAATGGGGAATATATCCCATTTACTTCGACTGGAAAAGCCGAAGATATTACGAGGACTATGTAGAAAATGAGACAACAAAATTCGCTTTTGCCAGCTGTACAAAATTCTACGACCGAAGTCCTGTAAATAGTTTGAACATTAACACATTTAGATTTACACCAGAACAAGCATTTGATAATGGACCACCAAAACAGCAACAAGGAGAAGATGATGAAGACGATTTTCCATTCTGATATGAGATTAAATTTCGCTGGCTGGATTAAGAAATGGAACGACGGAATTGCCACACAGGATGATTTTGAAACAAAGATCATGCTTTTGGAAAAACTTCAGAGAGGGTTTGCAATAATAACCAAGCTTCTTGAAGATAATGACAAAAAAATAATGATCAAAGCTCGCGGCAATTTAATTCCCGGAAGCAATGAAGCCAATGAAAAGGAGGTAATGGCACTTCTGGAAAATCAAAAAAAGCCATGGTATAAAAATCTCGAATCTGTAAGGAATGATCTTAATTATATCAGGCATGTTCTGGATAACATCTATGAGATCAAAAACCGAAGAAGCTATGAATGTTTCCAGCTCAGGGCCGAAAATCATAAACTCAGGGCCGAAATTGAAAGATTAAGAAATGAAAAAAAATAAACCTAATTGGTTAAAGCAAAAACCGAAGATGATGATGGATATAAATTTTAAAACTAAAAGAATGGAAAATACAATCAAAATATTGCTATCAGTAGTTAAAATCAAAAATAAAGCTCTTTATTTTTTTAGTAGAAAACCATCACCTGAAAATTTTGAGATACGCAAAAAATATGAATTGGATATCGCTGAAATCGAAAGAGCAATTTTAATTCTGAAAGGATTATGACCTGGAGTAAGTCTATTCTTAGTAAACTTCAAAAGGAAGGAAAAATTAAAAATGTTTTCATTCCTCCGGAGCCAAAAAACAAAATCAAAATTCCTAAAGAAATCGGAAAATATAAGCTTCACATCAATTCAGTACTTAAAAGTTCGGGATTAGAATTCAAAGAAGAATATCAATTCGATGAAAATAGAAAATTTCGGTTTGATTGGGTAATTCCTGAGCTAAAGACGGGAATAGAGTTCGAAGGAATAATGAGCGAAAAAAGCAGGCATACTACTATTGAGGGATTTTCTAATGACTGTATTAAATATAACCTAGCTCAGTGCAACGGATGGAAAGTATTACGATACACGGTATTGAATTACCTGGAAATTGAAAATGACATAAAACTATTAATTGAAAAAGCAAAATGAGATACGAAGAGTTTTTAAAAAATAAAGTAATTGTTTCGGAGGATTTCGGATTTGAAGTGTCTGAACTTTCTCCAAAACTTCACCTTCATCAGCCTGATATTGTAAGATGGTGTCTTAAAGGAGGAAGAAGAGCGATTTTCGCTTCTTTTGGGCTTGGAAAATCCATGATGCAGCTAGAAATAGCCAAGCAATGTATTTTAAAGGAAAATAAACCGTTTCTAATCGTTTGTCCTTTAGGGGTGATCGGTGAATTCAAAAGAGATAACGAAAAGCTTGAAACAGGATTTGATATTTCATACATCAAAGATACTGATGATTTGGCTGTTCAGTTAGCCGAGAAAAAGGCAATTGACAACTATGGAGAAAAAGAGTTTGAAGCTGCTAAATCAGAATATTTAGAATCATTAAATAATCAGGATTTAAGAATTTTTGACTTTGATCCGGCGACCATCTACATAACAAATTACGAACGAGTTCGTAAAGGGGATATAGATCCTTCTCTTTTTTCCGGAGTTTCATTTGATGAAGCTTCAATACTTCGAAATCTAAAAACCGAAACTACAAATTATGTTTTGAACCATTTTAAAAAAGTTCCTTACAGGTTTGTAGCAACCGCAACCCCGACACCAAATGATTTCATTGAAATTCTAAATTATGCAGAATATTTGGGTGTAGCAGACCGCGGACACCTTCTTACTAGATTCTTCAAAAGAGATTCAACGAAAGCCGGAAATCTTCAGTTACTTGAAAGTAAAAAAGATGAGTTCTGGAAATGGGTTGCAACCTGGGCGGTATTCATCAATAAGCCTTCTGATCTTGGATATGATGATTCACAATATAACCTTCCAAAATTACATATACATGAAATTGAGGTTGAAAATTATACAGATGAGGTAATTACCGATAAATATGGGAAACCAATTTTATTCAAAGATAATACAAAGTCATTGATCGATACTTCACGGGAAAAGTCGCAAACTGTAGATATAAGAGTGCAAAAAGCTCTTGAAATAGTTCAGCAGAAAGGTCCCGAAGACAATTGGATTCTATGGCACCACTTGGAGGCAGAAAGAATGGAAATAGAAAAGAAATTTAAAGGATATTCTTTGAATTCTGTATTCGGCGCTCAGGATAATAACTGGAAAGAAGAGCTTTTAATTGGTTTCTCAGAAAATAAATATCAGATTCTTTCTACAAAACCCAAAATAGCCGGATCCGGATGTAATTTTCAGCATGCATGTCATAAAATGATATTTGTAGGTATTGATTTCAAGTTTAATGATTTCATCCAGGCTGTCCACCGTGTTTACAGATTTATGCAATCTGAAGAAGTTCATGTGTATATAATATTCACCCAAAATGAAAGAGAAGTGTTAAAAACTCTATTTGACAAATGGAGAAAGCACAAAGAGCTTCAAAATGAAATGATCTCTTTAGTAAGAGAGTACGGATTAAACTCAGAATTAATAAAATCTCAAATGGAAAGACAAATTTTCGCAAATGGCAGAAAACTTATAATTGGTGATGCCACATTATATAACAATGATACTGTAATAGTTCATTCGGATCCGGAAGAAATGCCCGATAACTCAATTGGGATGCATTTAACTTCAATTCCTTTCGGTGATCATTATGAATATTCAGACAATTATAATGACTTCGGGCATAATGATGGAAATGAAGAATTTTTCAAGCAAATGGAATTCTTAACCCCAGAATTATACCGAACATTAATGCCGGGCCGTATTGCAGCAATTCACGTAAAAGATCGCCCGCGTTATTCTCATCAAACTGATGTACAATTTTTCACAATAGAACCGTTTTCCGATGCTACTGTAAGACATTTTACAAAACAAAAAGTGAAAGATCAAATTACAATCTGGGAAGGGTTGACGGCTGAGGATGGTATTTCAAATGAGTTGAAAGAAAAAAGATTGCAGGAGTTAAGGTCTGAATATGAAAATAGATTCCATTTTATTGGCCGTATTACAATTACCACGGATGTTGTACGTGAGAATAATCAAACCTATCGTTTAGGTTGGGGTGAACAGCGGAAAGATGCTTCAAAAATGGGTGTTGGGATTCCGGAATATATTCTTCTTTTCCGAAAACCTCCTAGTCATACCAAAAATGCATACGCTGATGATCCTGTAGTAAAAAAGATTGATGAATATCTTTTATCAATGTGGCAACTTGATGCTCATTCTTATTGGAAATCTTCCGGGAACCGGTTCCTTTCTGCCGAAGAAATTAAACGTTTCGACATGGATAGAATTTATAATGCCTGGAAAAAATACAATACATCTGAGGTTTATGACTATCAAAAGCATCTGGAAGCATGCAATATGTTGGAAGGAGAAGACAAGCTATCAAAACTCTTTATGACACTTCCACCTCATTCAAATCAAGAATGTGTTTGGTCAGATATCAACCGTATGAATACGCTGAATGCAAAGCAAGTCTCATCTAAAAAAGAGAAACACATTTGTCCTTTACAGCTGGATATCATTGAAAGGCTAATATACAGGTTTACCAATGAGGGAGATACAGTGGATGATTGTTTCGGTGGGCTTTTTTCCACTCCTTATGTTGCTCTTAAATTGAAAAGAAAGGCTAAAGCGTGCGAGCTTAATTCAGAGTATTTCAATGATGGAGTTAGCTATATCAATGCAATTAATTATCAAATTAATATGCCAACATTATTTGATTTAATAGATGCCTAATGAAAAATAAATATATTGAAATTGGACTTTTAGCGATCAGTCTTTTATATGTTGATCTTTTCTGCGGGGCTGGGGGAACTTCTACAGGCGTGGAAACTGCAAAAATTCACGGGGAAAAGTGTGCAAAGGTTATTGCATGTGTTAATCACGATGCCAATGCGATCGCCTCACATGCAGAAAATCATCCGGAATCACTTCATTTCACAGAAGATATAAGAACCCTTGAATTAGGCCCATTAGTTGAATATGTTGCCAAAATGCGTAAAGAATACCCATTTGCAAAATTGGTTCTCTGGGCTTCATTGGAGTGTACAAATTTCAGCAAGGCAAAAGGTGGGTTGGCCCGTGATGCTGATAGTCGTACACTTGCGGAACATTTAGATCGATATATTGAAGCCATAAATCCCGATTCCATTCAGATCGAAAATGTTGAGGAATTTATGAGCTGGGGGGATCTTGACGAAAAAGGAAAGCCAATCAGTAAAGACAAAGGACGGTTATATATAAAATGGGTAGATCATGTAAAGAAGTTCGGATATAATTTTGATTATCGCATTTTAAACTCTGCTGACTTCGGAGCTTTGACATCACGAAAAAGATTTTTTGCACAATTCAACAAAGGTGAATTTCCCATTGTATGGCCTGAACCTACACATGCCAAAAATCCAGTAAATGGATTGTTTGAAAGCCTGGAAAAATGGAGACCTGTTAAAGAGGTTTTGGATTTTTCCGATGAAGGGGAAAGTATATTCGATAGGAAAACATCTCTTGTAGAAGCTACATTGGAAAGGTTTTATTCCGGGTTAATAAAATTTGTTGCCGGAGGAAAAGATAAATGGTTATTGAAATACAATTCGATCAACGGAAAAACAAGAAAGCATATTCCTCCCAGTGTAGATGAACCATGTCCCGTTATTTCTACTCAGGGAAGATTGGGAGTTGTTAATGCTAAATTTCTTGCACAGTACAATTCTGGAAAAGACAGAGTAAAAAGTATAGAGGAGCCTTGCAATACAGTGACTACAAATAACCGATTTGCAAAAGTAGAATGTAGTTTTCTATCAAAATATTTTTCTGGAAATCCTGACAGCAAAAACATTTCCATTGAAGGACCTGCACATACAATTACTACAATAGATCATCATTCATTGGTTCAGCCAAAGTTTATGAGTACTTATTATGGAAAAGGTTCTAATATATCCGTCAATAGTCCTGCACCGACAGTAACGACAAAAGACAGGATAGCTTATGTAAATCCGACTTTTATTGATGTTCAGTATGGCAATGGTTATGTATCTGACATTAATAAACCTGTGGGAGTTTTGACAACAAATCCAAAACAAAGTTTGGTTACCTGCAATCATTTTTTAATGAATCCACAATACAATTCCCCAGGAGGTTCTATTGAAAATCCTTGCTTTACTCTTATTGCCAGAATGGATAAGATGCCTCCTTATTTAATAGAGGCTTCTGATAAAGTAGATGGTAATAATTTTCCCTCGTTCATAAAAGTAGATGGCAATACGGTTATCTATGAGATTTATGAGAATGATTCTCCGATGATGAAACAGATTAAAGAGTTTATGGCAATTTATGGATTGGTTGATCTTAAAATGAGAATGCTCAAAATTCAGGAGCTTAAAGAGATCATGGGGTTTCCTAAAGATTATGTCCTTATAGGAACCCAGGCAGATCAAAAGAAATTCATCGGGAACGCTGTTGAAGTTACAATGGCCCGAAAGATATGTGAGGCAACCGCAAACCGATTGTTTGAATTAAGAAAAGCAGCATGATGAAGAAAAAAGGGCTAATATCATTTTCTGGCGGGGAAACTTCCGGTTTCATGCTGTGGTGGTTGTTAGAAAATAAGAGTGATGAATATGATTTCACCATAGTTTTTGCCAATACCGGAAGGGAGAATGAAGAAACCCTTGAATTTGTTAAGAAATGTGCAGAACATTTTGGATGTGAAATTATCTGGATTGAAGCCGTTATTCATCCACAATATAGAAAAGGGACCACACACAAAGTTGTTTCCTACGAAACGGCGACTAGAAACCAGGATTGGAAACATAGAAATGATACGCCCTATGAATTGATGGTTAAGAAGTATGGTTTAGCAAATATAGCTTCCAGATCTTCCACGCGAGAATTAAAGGAAAGACCTATTCATTCATACATGAAAAGTTTAGGATTTAAGAAGAATGAATATGAAACTTTCATTGGGATCCGGGTTGATGAGTTTGACAGGATGAACACCAAAAAAGGTGAATATAATTTAAAATATCCACTTGTAACCTGGAAACCTTTCACAAAAAAACACGTGAACTATTGGTGGTCGTTAATGTCCTTCAGGTTGAATTTAAAAGGTTGGGAGGGGAATTGTGTCACCTGCTATAAGAAAAACCCGGATAAACTCACACAAATAATGATTGATGATCCCTGGAAATTTGAGTTTGACGAATATCTCGAAAAAGAATATGGAAACTATATTCCAGAAAACAAGAAGAAAAAATTATTAAAAGAAGGGAAGCCGCTTCTAGAATTACCAATAAAAATATTTCGGGAAAACCTGACAGTAAATGACATAAGAAAAAGGTCAAAATCTTTTAAAAAGAAAATCAAAGATGATAGCAAGACAACCGATGTACAGTTATCATTATATGATGATGAAAGCTGTGAAGTGTTTTCCCAGTGTGGTAATTAAATACAATTTTCATCAAAAATTATATACAAAAAACTCTAAAAATTATATAAAATGATCACAAAAGACATTGCAAGATTGATTCACAACTGTTATACAGAAATAGAAAGTGGTGAAAAAATGATCCAGGAATTGAAAGAAAGACTCAATGATAAAGGTGAGTTAGAATTGAAAAACACCTGGGGAGACAGTAAAGTTTTAGAACTTCATATTCCTTATGAGAGAGGGAGCTATAGCATTAGAAGGGTTCCTTTTCATCTGGCTTTAGATGTAATCAAAGAGCACATTGCAAACCAGAAAAAGGAGCTTGAAAGATTGAAAGAAGTTTGTAGAGTACAATTAGCTTAAAATTTACATTTATGAAAACATTTAAAAATTACAAGGAGGAATCCCGGAAAAATTGGGGATCAGAGCTTGATGAAGGACAAACTTTAAATTCAGATCAAATTAAAGTTGGTGCCCTTCTTCGGATAGCTGACGCATCTGAACTTATGGCTTTGAATCATTTACAGCTTCAAATAGAATTGGACCAAATGAAAAATTCAAGAGAATATTATAAAAATCTTTACGAATCTTCTCAAAAAACAATTTCCTCTTTCAAGGGTCAAATTACAAAACTTAAAAATAGACTTAAAAACTTAAATAATGAAAAATAATAATACAGTAACTGGAAGCGCAATTATATGTACTTTAATAATTGTGGTTTGTGTAGTTATCGTTACAGTTCTTTCGTACCAAACCGGAAGGGAATCCGGAATACTGGAAATGCAGAATAAATATGACTCAATTCAAAACTAAACAACATGACAAAAGCATTAAGCATAAAACAACCATGGGCTTCACTCATAGCCTTAGGAATAAAAGACATCGAAAACAGGACATGGAAAACCAACTTTAGAGGCAGAATTTATATTCATTCCTCTGGAACTGGAGCAAAAGGGAAGTTTTTAGCAATGAATGAAAAACAAAGAGAAGAAGCTGCAAAATTTGAAAAATTTTATCCTCTTTATTTTGATGATTTACAAAGAGGTGCAATAATAGGTGAAGTTGATATAGTTGATTGTGTAATCAATCATTCAAGTATTTGGGCTGAAAAAACAAACGGATGTTTTCTTGAAAATAATGTCTTCTATAAGAAAGGAACTAAAATAATTTATAATTGGGTTTTGGCCAATGCTGTGCTTTATGATAAACCAATCCTCAACGTAAAAGGGAAACTTTCTTTTTGGGATTTCGAAAAAACCATCATTTCTTAAGAAAGCCGATATTTATTAGTTTGCCGTTTTCATCCTTTTTGTAGATAGGCTCCAGATTATCCTCACCTTCATCTAATAAATCACTGACTTTAACTCCTAAAACATCAGCTATTTTAATTAAGGTTTCCAGAGAAGGTTTCTTTAAATTGTTTGATATAGTGCTTCTTGAAACACCAAATTCTTCGGCCAGGTTCACATTACTGAAACCTTTTTCTTTCATTAACTGTTCTATTTTAAATTTCATTGCCTCATAATTATGATACAAAACTATATAATTTTCATTGTTTGTTTTACGATCATAAAACTTTTAACAAAAATTTAACATTTTAAATTGTTTTATATTTATGAAACTTTATATCTTTGAAATATCAAAATAATAAAACAATGGCTTACATTTCAACAGAACAAGTTAAAGAATTCAGAAATCGAATTAAGGAAGTTTTCCCAGCAAAATTAGGGTGGAAAATTTCATTATTCAGAGAGCATTATACAGGTGTATATGTTAAAATATTAGAAGCTCCTATAAAATTAACTGAGAAAAATTATGAGCAAATAAATGAGTATTACATCGATTTTAACAAAAATCTTTCTTCCGGAATTGTTTTCAACATGATTAAGGAAATATGTAATAAAGGAAATCATAATAACAGTGATTCAATGACAGATTACTTTGATGTTGGGTGGTATTTTAGTTTAAGTGTTGGAAGCTGGGATAAGGCTTTTAAGTTATCCGAAAAGAATATCGCTGCATAAAAATTTAACTAACCTCTAAAAATAAGTCAGCGGGGTAAAACCGCTTTTGGGGGTAAAAACAAAAAAAAATATTATGGAAAGTACAAAATTAATTACAGCATTAGAAAATTTCTTAGAATCCTATAACGCCCTAACTAGACAATGGGGCATGACTGATCATCCTGAAATATTAGATGATAATTATCCATTTGAAAAGTCATTTGATGAACTTGAAATTGTAGAATGGGTTGAAAAGGCAATTGAAAAATTAAAGATCCTAAATCAGAACAAATAATAGAAATAATGAATCCAAAAACACAGGCAAATGATCTTATAATTGAATTTATTGGTTATGAGATACCGGAAGGAGCTTCCGCAATTTCAAGGAAACAAGCGATTCAATTTTCTCTGAATCTAGCTAAAAAGCTTAAAGATGAGGTTTATGATATTTATCAAAAAACTGGTGGAGATGAATACGCTAGAAAAAGGTTTCACCACTGGCATGAAGTAATACAAGAACTTGAAAAACGATGAATAAAAATAATAGATTACGGAAACCCATAATTTTAAACAAAAATCGAGAATTAAATTTGAATCATGATACAATTAATTATTACAATAGCTATTTTCATTTTATTTGTTTCTCATGAAATTTCAACTTTCAAAATCTTAAAGAAGTATAAAAAACTAACAGATGAACAAAAGGATTTTATAGATCAAATGAGAAATGATTATGATTCTTTGATAGAAAAATATTTAGATCTATTACAAAAGAAAGATGAACCTGGAAAAAACAGGGAACCTTAAAATTTCGATAAAATCAAAAGAAAATATTTTTGAATTATGAAAACAACACTATTTTTATTACTAGCCGTTTTATTTTTTTCCTGTGAAGAAAACAGGGATTCAGAATACTACAATCCTAATCATTTGATTCGAGTAAATTTCGAAACGAAACAAGCGTGGGACGGGGGTAAGGAACTTAAAATAGCTTCAGAAAATGCCACTAACATTTGTACTCAAATAATAAGAAATTCTTCTGCTCCTGAAGCAATTAAGTATGATATATTATGTTTTGGAGCCAATGACAAAGGGACAAATTTTGCTTACTTAAAAATTAAAAATTCGGCTGTTGATGGGGTTTATCTCATAGAGTACGATAACGCTAGAGCTCTTGTTCATCATTCAGACTCATATTTTCAAGCTGATTGCGGATTAAAATGGATAATTTCAGAAAATTAATATAAAAATGAGAAAAGATCAAACAAACAATTTCAAGTTTTATCAATTCCTTTCAGATCAAGGATATTCTAAAGAAACTATAAGAGATTCAACCGGGAAAGCATTTTGTTATAATTACCAAAAGGAGGTTGCAGAAAAGACCTGGAATGCAGTAACAATTTTTAATAACGGAACATTTACAGCATCCTCACATTCTGGGAAATTGGAATTTCAAAAACAACCATTACCCCAATCAAAAGAAGAAGCCGAAAAGATTTTAAAAATTATTGAAATAATTTAGGTCTAATAGACTAAAATTGAAAACTATTTTTTATATTTGTAGTGATTAAGTAATTAAGGTATAGGTAATTATTGCTCAAATGAAGAATAGTGTTCTTTTAAAGGTGAAAACAATTGTTTCTTCTGAATTGGGAATAAATAAAAATGATCTCACCAGCAAATCAAGAAAGCAAAATTTAGTTTTTGCGAGAATGATTTTCTCTTGTATTTGCAATAATCATTTCAAAATTACTCAACAAAGAATAGCAGATTATTTGAACCAAACACAGCCAATTGTTAACTATTACCTAAAAAACATTGTAAATGAAATTAACAACAATGAAGCCTTCCTTTATGATTACCAAAGGATTTTATTAAAAATTGAGCAGGTAGAACAAAGGAAAAAGCAAAAAGAAGAAAGGGATAATAAGTTATCTCTTCAGAAAAAATAAAGCACTAAAGAAAGGACTAAAAATTTAATGATCATTTAATTTTTAAAATTCGTCCAATCAGCAAAGAAGTTCAAAAAGTGCTTTTCCTTAGCATAAACATTTTTTCATTTAAATATTTTTTTTGTTTGGAGGTAGTTCTCTGCTGTGAAGCCCAGAGCTACATTCTTTTCTCATTTAAGAATCAAAACCAAAATGAGGGGTGTCGTTATCAGAGAAACCGTTTCCTTAACCCTAAACAGTGAAAGAGTGATCTGGAGAAGTGGCGGAAGGGCAGACGCTAAAGACAAGTATAGAGTGATCTGAAAAAGCTATTCAGGGAACTAACACTCATACAGGTTCGAATCCTGTCTTCTCTACAAACTTTTAAGACGGAATGAAATAAGAGCGACCTTACGACTTTGCAATGAAAACAGGCTGATCATCTGGGTTGTGCACGACTGGATATTGTAAAGGTGGAAAAAGCGGGACCCACGGGGTAAAAGCCGTGGAAACTGGGAAAGTAGCTCAGTGGCAGAGCGTGACGGTGCAAACGGCGAGGTCGGTGGTTCGAATCCATCCTTTTCCACAAGACTACGTTAAACTACAGGAAATTGTGGTAGTCTTAATGATTCTCATGTTTAATTTGAGTTTTCATGGTTATTAGTTTTTAGCCCGACTGACTTATTGTCGGTCGGGTTTTTAAATCCTACACAATGACAGAAAAATTAATTCAAAAAGCTTTATTGAAGAACTGGCATTCTCACCATTACAAGTTCATCAATGTTTTCTATTTCGACAATGAAAGTGACTGGCTTAGTTTTCTGCCATCTGGAATTTGCTATGAGGTTGAAATCAAGATCAGCCGTTCGGATTTTAAAGCAGACTTCAAGAAGCCTAAACACGAAATCCATGAAAAGAATGATGCAGGCAAAGGATATTATATTGAAAAAAGAGGTGGTAATACTTTGCTTGATCCATCCTGGGAGTTCTGCAAGAACTTTCCGGAATTAGTAATAGCTGAAGAGCATCGTTCTTATAGGCATAACAGATATAATGAAATGGATATTCGGTTGTATTACATCCCTTATTCTACTATTGAGATCCGGGAAATGAACAATTTAAAACTTCCAAACAAGTTCTTTTATGCAGTTCCGGAAGGGATGATCATTCCGGATGAGGTTCCAAGTTATGCAGGTCTTCTTTACATAGATGAAAACTTGAAAGTAAAAAAGGTAAAGGACGGCAAATTTATCCACAAAGATATTCTAAGTCCTACCAAGCTATTCAATAAAACATATAATTCTTATGTATCTAATTTATATTCAAATCTAAACAAAGTATCATGAAAGCAATAGAATTTAAAGAGCAAAATGTGGTTTTTGCAGAAAATCAACCAGAATATTTATCGTTGCCAGCCTTTAAATCCGAAGAAGGTGATGTTGTAACATGTTGGGAATTAAGTGATGAAGAAATAGAAAAGATTAAAGAGACCAAAAACATCTTTTTAGCAATTAAGACTTTTAATCATCCTTTACAACCAATTTTTATAACAGTTGATCGTAAAGAGTTATTTACAGATTAAAATGCAGAAGAAAACGACAAATAAAATACCAACCACTAAAAAGGCAGCCGCTCCCAAAAAAAGAGTGGCTAAAACAGTTAAACCCCTTCCAGAAAAACCGGAAACAATTACAACAAACAAAACATTTGGAAACCAATTCTGGAAGATGAGAGCAAAGCACGGCCGGGATAAACTTTTTGCCACTCCTGAGGAATTATGGAATGCAGCATGTGAATATTTCCAATGGGTTGAAGACAATCCCCTTCCAGAAACGAAAGTATTCCAGCATCAAGGGAAAGTTGTTACGGAAACCGTTCCAATTATGCGGGCTATGACATTAGGACAGCTTTGTTTTTACCTTAATTGTAATGAAGCATACTTCAGGCAATTTAAAGCAAGATTAACAGATGAGGATGAGGGTTTTTCTACGGTCATCGCTGATATAGAGAATGTAATTTATACACAAAAGTTCCAAGGAGCATCCGGAAACCTTCTAAATGCTAACATTATTTCCCGTGATCTTGGTTTGGCTGATAAGAAGGAAGTAAACGGGACGGTATCATTCCTGGATTTTTTAATGCAAAGCTCAGATGATGAAGAGTAAAACTATCAAAATACCAATTTTTTTCGGAAATCTAACTATTATCTACTCTGAAGGATGGGATGAAGTTAACAAAAGGTACGAAAAACAAACAGATTGGCTTACACCTCTTGAAAACCTTTCTGAAGCATGCGTTTTTACGGCACATTACAAAAGTGGATATACACAATATGTTGTTGCATTCAAAAGAATACCTAAAGGATTTGTTATAGCTCATGAATGTGTTCATTTGGTAAATCGCATTTTTCAAGATCGAAGATTAGTCTTAGATATGTACAATGATGAAACCCAAGCATATTTAACAGGTTGGTTCTTTGAGCAAATAGATAATTTCTTTAAAAATCAAAAATAATTAAATCATGGATAAAAAATATTTCATAATTGTGTCTTATAATTTCAAGAAAACAATGCTAGACGTTAGAGAAATATCACATGTAACTACATCTGTTTCAAAAGATGTTGATACGTCTACTGTCTATATGAAGAATGGAAAAGATATTGAAGTTAATGATGATGAATTCTTCAGCGAATTAAAGAGGATTGAAGAAGAGTTAAAACCTAGAGACTAAATGTCAAACACAGCGGCACAACAAAAGGCAATGCTCAAATTTAGTGAGTGGAGAGCGGACTGGAATAAGTTCGCCTTTGAAGTTTTAGGAGCACACTTGGATCCGGAACAAAAAAAGATCATTGAATCTGTTCAATTCAATCCCCGCACTTCCGTAATGTCAGGAACATCCCGCGGGAAAGACTTCGTTTCCGCAGTTGCTGCAATGTGCTTCATGTATCTGACACCGAAATGGAAGAACGGCCAGTTAATTCATAATACAAAGGTTGCTTTGACCGCTCCCACTGGAAGACAGGTAGAGAATATCATGCAGCCTGAAATTTCAAGGCTTTACAATAACGCATTAAGCAAGGGTATACAGCTCCCGGGCCGTCTTGTAGGCAATGATATCCGTACGGATTGGGATGAGTGGTTTTTGACGGGCTTTAAGGCTGATGATAATGTCACTGAAGCTTGGACCGGGTTCCACGCAGTAAATACCATGTTTGTTGTTACTGAAGCTACCGGTATTTCAGAAGCTACTTTCAACGCAATAGAAGGAAACCTACAGGGAAACTCTCGAATGTTGATAGTATTCAACCCTAACGTGTCCACCGGCTACGCTGCTAATTCTCAAAAGAAAGGAAGATGGGAGAAATTTAGCCTCAATTCTCTGAATGCCATGAATGTTGTTGAAAAGAAAATGATCATTCCCGGGCAGGTTGATTATTTATGGATAAAAGATAAATTAAATGAGTGGTGTACCATCATTTCGGCTAATGATGTCATTACAGAAGAAGATGATTTTGAGTTTGAAGGTGTATGGTACCGCCCTAATGATCTATGCAGGGCCAAAATACTTGGAAAATTCCCAAAAGTATCGGAAGACGCCCTTATCCCTCAGCAATGGGTAGAACTCGCAAATAAACGCTGGATTGAGTACCAGAAACAAGCGAATAAAGACTATAAAAAGAAAAATAATCTGATGCTTGGTTCAGATATTGCCGGGATGGGGCGGGATAACACTGTAGATTGCTTCCGGTTCGGTAATTATGTTGAAAAGTTTGCAATTAAACATTCAGCCGGAAAGGCGAACCACATGGAAGAAGCAGGCAAGATCGCTAATGTTCTTCGATCAGACGCAAAGGCAACCGCCTCAATTGACACCATTGGAGAAGGAGCAGGGGTATATTCCAGGTTAGTTGAGTTAGGCTTTGAAGAAAGAGTAATATCTTGTAAATATTCATCAAAACCAGAATTCGGAGGCTATGAACTTAAAGACAGCACTGAGCAGTATTCATTTCTCAATATGAGAGCTTATCTTTTCTGGCAGGTACGGGAATGGTTAGACCCTAAAAACAGGCATGATGCTATGTTACCGCCTTCAGAAACATTTATGGAGGAGGCTACCGAAATAAAATATTTCTTCCAATCTAATGGGAAAATACAAATTGAAAAAAAAGAAGACATAAAGAAACGTTTGAAACGGTCTACGGATGAATTTGACGCATTAGCGAACACTTTCCATCCATTTGAACCACCTGTTAATCCTGGAGCTTTAGAAGGAATACTTTGGTAATGGACGAAAAAGTATACATATTATCATTGACAAAAGAACAGCTAGACTCTCTACCCTATGATGTTTTAAAATGGGAATGTTGTTGTAAAAATTGTAATCGAGGGACAACGGTTCGTGATTATGGATTGTCACCCTTGTTTTTTCTTAATAGAAATAGCAAAAGAGCTCATAAAAACACTCCAAAATATTGGATGGATACATCAAGTATTATTTGGCTTTGCGGAAAGCATTACGCGATCATGAGACGTTGTGGTTTTGATTATATTTTGAAAAAGTATTTCGACCACCATAAAGCACCATCAGGTATTATAAAAAAAGTAAATCAAGGAATAGAAAAAATACACCCATGAACATAGAAGAAATCACAGGAAAAACAACTCCTGAAGAGCAAATAAATGCTTTGAGAGTTGATAAAACAGAAAAGCCGAAAATTGAAGATTTAAAAAAGGAATGGAAGGTTTCGCAACATAGGACTATAATTGATAATGATTTCCTTCCAAATAAAGAGGTAAAAGATCCTGAAGGTAAAGTCATAAAAACAAAGAAGGTCAACCGTATAGCAATGCCCGTTCAAAAATATATTGTAAACAGTGCAGTGTCATTCGGTTTTGGTAATCCAATTACCATCAAAAGCAATGCTGAATCTGGTTCACAAGAAGAGATTGTAGAGAAAGCAATTGAGAAAATTTTACTTCAAAATAAAGCAGATATTAAAAATAGACAGGCAGCTAGAGAACTTTATCGATCAACAGAAATAGCAGAATATTGGTATTATCAGAAGTCAGAACCGCATGAAGACTATGGTTTTCAATGTAGTTTCCGGATTAAAGTAAAGCTCTTTATTCCTTGGAAGAATGATACATTATATCCTATGTTTAATGAATATGATGATATGATAGCATTCTCCAGGGGTTTTTCCTTATTAAATTCAGAAAAAAAAGCAGTCGAATATTTTGAGACATTCACGGACACAGATGTAGTAAGGTTTATGAAAGGAGAGAATGGATGGGAAATTGTCCCAATTGAAGGAGCCGGCAAAAATCCTATACAAAAAATACCTATTGTCTATGCCAGTCAAGAAGAAACAGAATATGAGGATGTAAAGTATGATATTGAGCGATTAGAATTGCTTTTATCCCGTCATGCTGAAATAAATGATTATCATGCTGCACCAACTACATTTGTAAAAGGAAAGGTAACAGGTTTGCCTCAGGCTGGAGAAGCTAACAAGTCAATACAAGGAGGACCTGAATCTGATATGAAAGTTATATCTTGGGATGCTGCACCGGAATCTGTTAGATTAGAAATCGATACAAGGTTAGAAAACATTCATAAATTTACAAAGACTCCAGATCTATTCCGACAAGTTAAAGGACTGAACCAGGTTTCCGGAATCATGCTCAAAATGCTATTTATGGATGCTCATTTAAAAGTAATGGAGAAGGCCGAAATTTGGGAGGATTATTTTACCCGTAGATACAACATCTTAAAAGCATATGTAGGCAAACTTCTCAATACTTCTCTTCTGGAAGCTTCTAACAGGTTGGAACTGGAGCCAGTGATTAAGCCGTACATGATCCAGGACACGAAAGAATGGGTTGAAACTCTTATGACTGCCAATGGCAATAAACCTTTGATATCTCAACAACTTTCAGCTGAATTGTCGACATTAGCACCATCTGAAGATTGGCTTGTGCTTCAGGCTGAACAAGAAGCTGCCAAAACTGAAAGCGTATTCGGAAACCCTAATGAATTATAATGATCAACTTTGAAATAAATGTGTCAGTTTACAAAACTGATATCTTAGTTATTATTGGAGGAAGCTCAAAAGAAAGAAAGAAGATCCTAACAAAATATTATTCAAAATCAGAAATTGAAAATTTGTTTGAGAATACAGTCTTTCATGAGGCTACAACAATACAGCATACATCAGGATCAATAATATTGCTTTTTAATGAGAAACCAAATCAGAATAATTTTTGGCTTTCAATTTTAGCTCATGAAACTTTTCATGTATCAAGTTTTATTATGAGAAGGGTAAATATCCCCCTTTCCCAAGATTCTGAAGAAGCTTATGCTTATCTGCAACAAATGATTTTTGAAGAAATTCTGGATAATTTAGACAATGGCCAACCTGCACGATGATAATTTTGATTCAAAACACTTCCGAAGAGGTGAATACAATGTAAGGAGAATAAATTCTCTTTATAAAAAGCTTATTGATGAAATCACATCACTTCAATCTATAGGCCGAATTAAAGCCACGAAATTATTTTCCTTTTCTGATTATCCGGATCTTGACAAATCGGCAAACAAACTTTTTGAACAGTTTACAAAAAATGTGACAGCTGAGCTTTTTGCCCAAGTTGAACAAAGTTGGAAATTTGCAGAAGCAAAACAAACTGATTTCATCAACAAAATAGCCTCAAAATTGAATCTTTCTAAGGAAAGGGTAAAAGAATATACCAATCCTAACAAAGAGGCCCTAAAAGCGTTTAAAAATAGGAAAGAGAATGGAATGAATCTTTCGGATCGTGTTTGGAAGCTTTCAGATCAGTTCCGTATTGAAATAGAACTTGGTTTGGATGTCGGAATAGGAGAAGGTAAATCTGCTGCAAAGTTGGCCCGGGAACTCCGATCAAACCTTAATGATCCTGACCGGCTTTTTCGCCGAGTGAGAGATAAACACGGGAACCTTGTTTTATCTAAAGCGGCAAAGGCATACCATCCGGGACAAGGTGTGTATAGGTCTTCAGCCAAAAACGCTCAAAGACTTACAAGGACCGAAAATAATATGGCTTACCACGAAGCTAATTATCAAAAATACCAGGAATTTGATTTTGTTGTAGGAATCCAGATAAAGCTTTCTAATAACCCTAACCATTGCCCATTCTGTGAAGCAATGGCCGGAGAATATCCAAAAGATTTTAAATTCATTGGATGGCATCCTATGTGCCGGTGCACCAGCATCACAATTTTAAAGACGTGGGAAGAAATGGAAAGAGATAATCAGCTCATTTGGGATGGGAAAGAACCTTTAGGTAGCGTCAATGAGGTTAAAGAAGTTCCGAAAGCGTTTTCCTCATGGATACAAGACAACAAAGATAAAATCGAAAACGCAAAGGTAAAACCTTACTTTATTAGGGATAATCCACGTTTTGTTAATTATGTACAAAATGAAACGACAAAAATTTTAAAAGATAGTTCTGATAATTCAGATATTCCTAAGTTCATTTTAGAAAGGGTAAATCATTACAAAATGATTAATGATGATATATTAAATTTAAAATCACAATACGATATTCTGGAAGAAGAGAGAAGGATTGAGGCGAAAAAAGTTAACGAATATTACTCTGATTTCAAAAAGAAAAACTCAAAGAAAAAGCAAGATGAAATAATTAAGCTTTTAGATAAGGACGAATATTTCCGATCTATCAAGAAAAAATCAGATTCCTTAAATGGTGGTCCAAAAAGGTTAAATGATCTTATTAATGCCAAAAAGAAACAAATACTTGATGAAGGGGAATTACAATTCAAAAAATTGATAAGTGAATTGTCTGGGGAAACAAAAATGAAAATTAATGGAGGGGGAAATTTGGTTGATGATATTGTAAATGATTTCAAGAAATTAACAAAAGGATACAATGATGATAAAACAATAGCATTTTTAAAAACTTCAGGTAGGGAAGGTTTTGATTCAATAGGTCGAACAGTTAATATTAACACATCCTCATCTAAATATACAATAATGCACGAATTAGCACATTCAATTGAACTTGATGAGTCGATGCTTAAAAAGTCCGTTGACTTTTTAGAAAGAAGAACTAAAGGAGGAGAATTTAAATATTTAAAAGATGATGTTAACAAGGCTTTCAATGGGAACGAGATGTATAGAGAAGGAGGATTTTTCAATCCTTATGTAGGTAAGCATTATAAGGCTGATGCTGATAGTGTAGTTTCTTATAAAGGTATTGCAGCAACTGAGATATATTCAATGGGGATTGAAGAAATGTACAGAAATCCAACTGTTTTTTACATGAAAGATCCTGATCATTTTATGTTTATTTTTAATTTGTTTTTTAAAAAAAGATAATATGAAAATTATTGTTGAAAGGTTGGGTAATTATGCAAGTATAGAAAATTTAGAAGTCATATCTGATTCTAATTGGTTGAAAACTGAAATCAAAGATATTATTGAAATATTTCGCTTTGAAGAATCTTCGGGCCTTAATAAAATGCAGCTTATATTAACTGAAATAAATAAAAAAGAACTATATAATGTTAAAACAATAGGTTTTGATCAGAATGAAGATAAAACAATATTCTACTAACTAAAGATTGGGTGATGAGTTAAATTATTGTGAATTCATTTTTGGGAGCAAAGTATTCTTTTCCATTATCATTATCAAGTTTAATAATCCACCTAATATAGGGGTGAAATTGACTATAATAAGGTATTTCCCTAACAAAAACGCCCTCTAATCCAGTAATAATGTGTTTTAGTTTCATGGTGCTTTACTTTAGTTCTTCACCGATCAAATCAAAATAAATGTTTTGGAGCTGATGGACATATTTTAACCCATATTTATCACCTACAATGTATATTTGTACGCTTTCATCGTAAGCCGGCCCGATATGCACCAAATAAACTACACTGTTAAGATGCATGAATATTAAATCATGTTTTTGATATAGTTGATAGTTTTCAAATTCGTCAGAGTCAATATATGGAATATTAATTCTATCAAAACCAGTATTTAACAACCATTCTTCAGATATTGGAATTGGTTCGATTGAAAATTCTTTTTGTAATTCTTCACATTCAACTAGATACAATAAGCTTCTAGCATTTATTTCGTATGTTGTTTTATTTAATTTATCACGAGTATAATTACCTATTCTAAGTTCTTTTGCATTCATTGTTTATTAGAATTAATTCATATTTTCTTTTTTTATAACACATTTCTTTGTTCCGAATGATTCACCTACACTAAGGCTTTTCTGGTAAATAGTTTGTTTTGCATATCCTATAACAGTACTATCAAATCTATTAAAAATTGATGAAATAGTGCTAAAGAAATATTCGGTTTTCCCTTCAACAGGTTCAAAAAATCTTATAAAGTATATCGTTTTTGATTTCATGAAAAAGTTATTAATAATTTTTGATATAAAATATTGATCTTGAATTTATTCATTGAATAAAAATTATGAAGTTTATTTATATAATCCCATTACAAATATAAATAATTTTACCTCCATTGGAGGTAAATTAAATCATAATTTTATGAAAAATTTTTTATCATTATGATTAACCCAACTGTAAAAAAGTTCTTCCTTAAAAATGGGCTTTCTACAAAGGCTTTGCAGGTATTATCTGATACTGTTATGGGTTCTCTTGAAGAAAACGCAACAGAAGAGGATATAAATGAAAAGTGTAAGCTATTTGAACCGCTTGCAAAGACATTCCAGTCTGAAGCAGATTCCAGAGTTCAGGCAGCTTTGAAAAAGAAAGAACAAGAAGGAAATGACAATGATGATGATGGGGCTGACGAACACGAGCCAGAACCAGCATCAGGGAAACCATCTAAAAAAGCAAAAGCCGACCCTTTGCTTGCAGCAATCGAAAATCTTACAAAAACTGTTCAGGGAATTCAAACAGCACAAGCTGTAAAATCCAATAATGAAAAAGTAATTGAAGGATTGAAAGGCTTAAAAATGTCCGAGCAGGAAATCGAATCTGTAATGATGGGTAGAAGCTTTGAAAAAGAAGAGGAAATAGAAGAATTCATCGCAAAACAAGGTGAATTATATTCTCAAATTACACAAAGTAGAACCGAAGCGGCTGCCGGAGAAGGTTATAAGCCTGTTACTTCAGTTGGAAATCAAACATCTGCTCAAAAGAAGTCTGATATTGAAGAGTTCAATAAAGCCTTTTAGAGCAAATAATCTATTAACAATAACAAAATGGGATATTTAGAACCAACTTCAACACAAGGATCAAGAACGGTCCCTATTTTCCAAAAAGTATTGGAAATGGCCAGAGGTGGTTTTACTTTGGATGCAACCGGGCTAACTGTAGGAGAAACAATTCCCGCAGGAACCCCGATGGTATTTGATGAAGAAACCAGAAAGGCTAAAAAAGCAACCTTAACAGGTACAGCTCCGAACGAAACATCAGATGCAAAAGGTCTTTTGTATACTGACGTTAAGATTGAAGCGAATGCGCCTGTAGACGTAGTTCTGAGAGGAACTGTATATGCACGTAGAGTAACACCGGAAATTGAAGATGCTCATAAAAAAGCATTGCCACTGATCATTTTCTCAGAATCTCGTTAATCCCTAAAAATTAAACAAAATGGCAAAAGAAATAACCGTTTTCGGTAGTGTAGCAGATGCTGACACACTACAAATGATGATCGATACGAGATTAGAGAAATTCAACACTCCGTGGTATATTCAATATTTCGATTTTGCACTTCCACAAATCTCGTTAACATATAGCTCAGTACTTGGAAATTCTGTAATTACTCCTGCTGCATCATATGTTACTCGTGATGGTGAAACTCCATTAAGAAGCCGTGAGACTTTGGAGGCAATGAATGGTAAAATACCACCAATCAAAGTGATGCGTGATCTTGATGAAGAACAATATAGAAATTATAAGGTTCTTCAAGAAATGAAAGGTATCAAGGATCAGGAGAAAAAGAATCAGGCCTTAAAGCTTATCTGGGATGATATGAAATATGTTACTGAAGCAGTTGATAAGAGAATTGACTTAACAGTTGCTCAGGCTATTTCTACAGGTAAGATCACCATCACAAAAGATAATAATCCGGATGGTATTGTTGTCGGAGATATTGATCTTAAGATGCCCGCAGCCAATAAGGTAAACGCTATTGAGAATTGGAGTGACGCAACAAATTCAAAACCGATCACAGATATCGTTAATCTAGTAAATTCTGCTTCAGACAAAGGTCTTTCCTTTGCGAAAATGCTGATTGATGGAGCGACATTGCTTCAATTTATGAAGTCTAAAGAGGTAAAAGATACTGTTGGAACTTTCTTTGGATTATCTGCAGCAGCGAGAAATTCTCAAACTGCTCCGTTGACAATTGATCGTATCAATGAGTATATGACGGCTGCAAAGCTTCCATTATTTGAGGTTACAGATATTAGAGTTCCGGTAGAAAAAGATGGTACACCTACAATTATCAAGCCTTTCGAGGGTTCTAATATTGCCTTTATTCCTGATGGTAAATTAGGTGAGATAAAGAATGCTCTTGCGATGGAAGAAATGGAGCCGGTAAACAATGTTATTTACGCTAAAAAGGGTAGAACATTGATTTCTAAATGGAACCAGAATGAACCTTTCAAAGAGTGGACTAAAGCTGAGCTTAATGCCTTCCCGGTTGTTAATACAATCAAGTACATCTACTTGTTATCTACTACTAAAGCATTTGCATAATCATGGCAGTAACGAATAAGGACTATTTCCAAAGTAAGTTGAGACGTTTGTCTATCACTATGAGTGATGAAGATCTCGACGTGTTTTTTGCTTCAAAGCAAATTACAGAATCTGGCGATCTTGATAAACCAGACCAAATGGATATAGCTTTTACAGAAATAGTCCTTGAGTTACTTGTTAAGCCTGACATTTCAGAAGACAGCTATTCTGTAAAATGGGATCGAAAAGCATTAGAGACATGGTATTCGATCGAGTGTTCAAGACTTGGAATTCCAAATCTAATTACCCAGGGAAAAGATGAAGTAAAAGACATAAGCTTTTTAGCGTAATGCAATATCCGTACGATCTTTTTGTGTTGAAAATAACCGGTGGGGGAATTGATCCTGAAACCGGATATCCTATACCATCTACTGAAAATTGGGTTTACCACTCTAAATGTAGAGATGAAGTAGCCGTACAGCAAGGTGTTATTTTCACAGAAAGCGGAGAAATGACAAATTATTCTTCAAAAGTTGTAATGCCCTTAGGGACACCAATAATAGAGGCAAACAGCAAAATTGAAGTAAGAAAAGGTGATTTCGTACGAACTACCGGAAAAGTATTAAGATTCGTTGAAGCTCAATTGCATTGCAGATTATGGGTATAGAACCAAGAATAAACATGGCCCAGATTAATTCCTATTTACAGGAGAGAATTGAAACTTTGGATCAGCTAATGATCAGAAATCTTAATTATCTGGGAATGGAGTGCGTAAATCTTGCAAAAAACCTAGATACATATCAGGATCAAACCGGTAATCTTAGAAACTCAATAGGCTATGTAGTGGTAAAGCATGGAAATATTATTAATTCAATTTTTACTGGTGGAACATCGGGCCCAAAACAATCAGAGGAATCTGGTGAAAAAATAGGAGAAGATTATGCTAAAGAACTTGCAAAAGACTTTGGAAACGGATATGCGGTAATTGTCGTTGCTGGAATGGATTATGCGAGCTATGTAGAAGATGTAAACCATCTCGACGTTCTAAATCCAGCCAAAAACCTTGCGACATCCCGTATTAATCAAATAGCACAAAGCATAGTAAATACAATGAGAAGAAGATCATGATCACAACGTTTGAACTAAAGACAATTGTTTACAATATTGTAAAGTCCAGTAATATTAAATCTATCATTAATGGCGACGTTTTTATAGACAATAGGTTATTTGACTCCAAAAAATCAGATATAGTGATAGGATCTCTTCAGGTTGAAAACACTGTTTTACAGCCATCAGTTGTGTTAATAAACATTTATGCACCTGACATCCAGTCTGGAACAAGTTATTTACCTGATTCAGCTCTCCTAAATAATGCTACAAAGCTCCTTATTCCATTAGTAAAAGAAATTTACATAGAAGCAAAAAAAACAAATCTGGAAATAGAATATCAGCGTGATTATAAAGTGGATGGTAAAAATGAACATGTTTCTGTTATCAGATTACAAACTCGAACTATAAATAATTAAACAAAAATAAAATGGCATTTACATTTGGTATTACAAGACTTCTTTCCGGGGCAATTGCAGCGGATGGGGGAATGGGAACAACCCTAACGGAACATGATGAAACCCTAAAGGGGACAGCTGTTCTGGAAACAACTGATGAAACAATCAACTGGATTGAAACCGAAGAAAAAGGAAAAAGAATAGCAATAGGACAAAACGATGCTGAAACAACTTTGACATTTGAGGTCGCAAATCCGTCATTAGAGACACAAGCTTATTACGCGGGAGGTGAAGTAGTAACGGATCCCGTAACAACTAAGAAAAGCTATTCTCCACCAATGGTTAAAGAAGTGATTGAAAAATCATTCACGGTAGAAACCAAAGCCGGATATGATATTGACATTGTAAACGGAAAGGTACTGGCAACCCCACTTGGCGGAACTATTGGGACTGAAAATGTTTTAACAATGAAAGTTGTTGTAACTGTTCAGGCTCCTACAAAAGCTGGTGTGGAGGCAATGACATACAGAGAAAAATAAACCAACTGAAATTAAACTAAATGAAACCACCTTCTTTTGTTAGTGGGTGGTTTTTTTGAAAATATGGAAAATCCGGATGAAATATTCAATGAATTCTTAAGAAATAATATTTCGAAAGAAGAAGCTGAAAAGAAAGAAGCTGATGAGCTAATACATAGAGGATTCTATTTTGATATAGGAAAAAGAAAATGGGAAATAAAACCCTTAGTTTTTGGAACAATTTCCCACGCAAATAAGTACGCACTCGATCTAAAAATTAACCTGTTGAGTGATGATAATTCATCGGTTTTTAAGGAGATCGAAAAAAACATTAAACCTTTGATGTCCTTTATTGCAGTATGTATTCTTCATCACAAATGGAAAATTAAGCTTTTCACAAGAATTCTTTCGGTATACTTGAAATGGAAACTGGATCCTTCTAAAGCTCTAAAAATCTGCGTGGCAATATTGCAGATGTACGACATTAAAAATTTTACTACCTCTATCAGTCTGATAGGACAAATGACGATAACGAAACCGAATCCGAAAAGTCCGAAGGAGACAAGTCTGGTAGATGGGAAAACACAGGTCTCCAGTCTATCTTCGGAACCTTAGGTTTCGCAATGAAGACTTTGAAAATTTCCTACAAAGAATTAATGTGGGAAATACCATGGCCGGTCCTTCTAAGAATGCTTTATGACCTGCCAAATCAAAAATATAAAGAAAAAAACGAAGACGAAAGTCAAGACAAAGATATCAAAGAGCTAAGCCCTCAAACTTCAACGGACTTTGCTCAATACATTCAAAAGATTAACCAGCAGAATAAAAAATGAACCAAGGAGCCCTACATTTTGATGCCCTTTTAACAGTCAATAATTTTGACAGGGGTATTGACCGTATAAAAAATGGTATAAAAGAAGTATCGGGTGTAGCTCAAAAAGAAACCCAGGTAATGGATGGCTATTTCCGGAATCTTGGTACAGCAATAGGAGGGTATTTTACAGCTCAATCATTATTTTCATTTACAAAAGAACTTATCAATGTAAGAGGTGAATTCCAAAAAACGGAGATTGCATTCTCAACAATGTTAGGAAGTTCCGATAAAGCAAAAAAGCTTATGGAACAAATGGTTGATTTAGCTGCAAAAACTCCATTTTCTCTACAGGATGTATCATCAGGAGCCAAACAATTACTAGCCTTCCAAGTCCCAGCAAAAGATATTGTAGATACTTTAACAAGATTGGGAAATATAGCGGCTGGGCTTAATGTTCCATTGGAAAGAATCAATCTTATATATGGACAAGTAAAAGCTAAAAATAAGTTAATGGGTCAGGAGCTTCTTCAATTTACTGAAGCAGGTATCCCTATGTTAACTGAACTTGCTCTAAAGTTTGGAAAATCTGAATCTGAAATTTCAGATATGGTTTCTGCCGGTAAAATTGGCTTTAAAGATGTTCAGGATGTTTTATTCAAAATGACAAATGAAGGTGGAATGTTCTTCGAATTAATGGAAAAACAATCTGCCTCACTTTCTGGAAAAGTAGCGAATCTAGGTGATGCGTGGGATCAAATGTTGAATAAAATAGGTCAGTCTAATGAAGGGTTTTTGTATGGGAGCATAGAACAGTTAACAATGTTGGTTGAGAGATATGATGCTGTAATTAATGCTGTACAAACCTTAATAGTTTCTTATGGAGCATACAAAGCGGCTATTATTGTTACAGCTGCAGCTCAATCTATGGCGAATAAGACTTTAGCCACTGAAATAGGATTACTTTCATTTTCTGAGAGAATGAAATTGGGTCGGGCTTTGATTACTCAAAAACAAACTGCTGCAACACTAGCCGAAGCACAAGCTGAAAAAGTATCGTTATCAACAAAATATGCAACATTACAAGCAGAGATAAGTTCGCTTGCAGTTAAAAAACAAAAAGCGGTGGCCCTGGCAACTGAAAGAGCACAGGCTCTTGCAAATGCAAGGATTCAGTTATCAACTGCCCAAGCTGAACTTGCTTCAATAAGAACAACTGGAACAGCCCGCCAGATAAATATAGCCACTAGAAACGTAGAAAAGGCACAAAATACTGTAATTGCAGCACAGGAATCTGCTGAAATTGCTAGAAAAGCAGCATTAACAACGGCATCTAAATTTTATAATACCCAGAAGGAGCTGGAAATTACAGCTACTGCATTGAACTCAGCTACTAAAAATGTTGAAACAGCATCCGAAGTTGCAAACACAGCTGCCAAAACCGCCAATACTATAGCTACACAAAGGTTGACTATGGCCCAAGTTGCTAACACCATCGCTATGACTGCAGCGGCTAGAGCAGCGGCATTTCTAAACGCTACACTTTTTGCTAATCCTTATGCACTTGCCACAGCCTTAATAGCGGCTTTAGCTTTTGCCGTATATAAATATAGCACTGCACTTACGGTTGCTGAGGAATCACAAAACAGAATGAATGAAGATGCTAAAACCCAAATTGCAACAATAACAGAACAAGAATCTAAAATAAAGGCACTCACAAAAGTTATTGAAGATCAAACAGCTTCAGAAGATAAAAAGGCATCTGCAATAAAACAAATTCACTCACTTACAAATGGGCGTTTAGATCAACTTGACTCTGAGGCTGTAAAAACAGGTAAAGCTACCGAAATGATAAAAGAATATATCGCAATGCTGAAGTTGGAAGCCGAAGCAAAAAGATATGTTAATGAGCTTGGCAGGCTTGATTCTGATATTGAAGATCTAAAAAACAATAAAGGCAAATTTGGTTTTGGGGATCTATGGGATGATTTTACGGATTTTGATAGTGATTTCCATTGGAGTCTTAAGAAGAGAAAAGAGGAAAGGGTTAATCGAATCGTAAAAGAGAAGGAAGATGAAAAAAAGTTATTACAAGAAAAATTAGATGCATTAGCTAAAAAGGGAATCAATATATCTGAAACTGAAATAAATGAAGGTGTAAAACCTTCTGGTCCTAATAAAGGTACACAAAGGTGGTATGAAGAAGAAATTAAAAGACTTCAGGAAGCAAATAAAGATCTAGTTCCTCAATCAAAAAAATGGATCCAAAATATGTCTCTTATTGAGAAATATCAGGATTTACTTAGTAATAAAACAAAAAAAGACAATCGACAACTCGCCGAAGTTCTTCCGGAAGGGTCTATCAAAGAACTACAAAGAAGGGCTCAACTATATTCTGATGCAATCGATGTTGCTGTAAATGGTCAAGTAAAATTAAGAAAGCTTGATAAATATG
Source organism: Chryseobacterium defluvii (assembly GCF_003634775.1). GTDB lineage: Bacteria > Bacteroidota > Bacteroidia > Flavobacteriales > Weeksellaceae > Chryseobacterium > Chryseobacterium defluvii. The sequence continues at coordinate 334,583 of NZ_RBXB01000001.1, forward strand.
GAAATGACAAAGATAAAAGCGGTAATCCTTATTTGACAGGTGAAGTAATAAGTACCGAAGAGGCTTATAACCGTATAAGTGAAATTAATGACAAAATAGAATCACTTCGTTATAAGACTTTTCAAGAAAGGATATCTGAGGCAGAAAGACAATGGAATAACTACTATAAAATGGTTGAGTTCTATGGTAAAGCATCTGCTGATGCTCAATATAAAGATCTATTAAAAGGATCTCAAAATTACTTGGAACACCTGGAAAAAGAACTTGAGACTTTGGAGAAAAGGAAAAATGATGGAGGAATATTATCAAATCAGGAAAAAGCAAATATAATTTTCCTTAGAAAAGAAATAGATAATTTAAATGGTACTGAAACCCCTTTAGAAAATTTTAAGCGTGGTATTGACGATGCTATTAAGACTATCCCTTCATTAATTGAACAATTGAAATTCCTGGAAGATCAACAAGATAAAGCATTTCAAAAAGAAGGTAATTCTGCTCCATTCCTTGAACAAAAAAAATATTTAGAAGAGCAAAAGAGAAATGTTCTACAGCAACAGCAGGAACTATATAATACCTTCTTGAATGAACAGCAGACTTTCGAGCAGAAAAAAAATGTAATTACTGAAAAGTATGAGCTTATCCGAAAAAAAATAGGTGAAAACAATTCTTTCACTCAACCTGAAAGATTAAGGCTCCTTGATGCATCTTATAAAAATGAACAAAAAGAAATATCTGATTTAACTCTGGAACTTTTCCAAAAAACAGATTTGTGGATTAAAGCCTTTGGAGACTTGTCAAATATTGGCCCTAAAACTTTGCTCAAATTGAAAAAGGGGTTATTAGATTATTTAGAAGCAAACAAAAATCTTAATGCTACTGAAATAAAAACCATTCAGGATCAGATAATCAGTATTGATGAAACACTTTCTTCAAGAAATCCTTTTTTAGCCTTATCGTTAGCCATAGATAAATATAAACAAAAGAGAAAAGAGCTTAATGATGTAGAAAAACAATCAGGAAAAAATAGTGACAAGTATCTTTTAAAATTAGAAGAAACAAATCAAACTTTCAATGAAATCATTGAAACTACAGGAGCTGCAGCATCTACTATGATTGGGTTCGTATCTGGTGTTACTGATGCATTCGGTGGAATGTCAGAAGAACTACAATCTACTCTTAAGGATGTTCAGCAGTTGGTGGATGGAATTGTAAATGTTATTGCTGGTTATTTTTCCGGAAATTATGGGCAAATGCTTTCTGGTATTGTTCAGATTATCAGTGCTATGGTCAAGTTGTTGAATGGTGATAAAAAAAGAGAAAGAGAGATTAAGCAATGGCAAAGAGCTGTTGATGATCTTAAATCTTCCTACGAAGAACTTCAGAAGGTAATTGAAAAAACTGCCGGAGAAGAATCTTTATCAATGCAAAGGGAGCTAATTGCCAATTTAAAAGAACAGCAAAGAATCCTTGTCCAGATGAGAAGTAAAGAGTCAGAGAAGAAAAAGTCTGACCAAGATAAAATCGCCACCTACAATCAACAAATAAAAGATATAAATTCTCAGATCTCCGATTTAGTAGATAATTTCAAAAACTCAATTACTACTACTGATTTTAAAGATTTATCACAGAGGATTGCAGATGCCCTTATAGAGGCTTTTGGAAAAGGGGAAGATGCCGCAAAAGCATTTGACAAGGTGGTAGAAGATGTAATGCGAAATGCAGTTGCCAATGCTTTAAGAATTAAGATTTTGGAACCTGCTGTTCAACAAATGGTTGATAAATTATATTCTTCAATGGGGTTTGGAAATGCAAGTAATGCTGAGGCTGAAGCCAAGATAAAACAATTGCAGAATGAGGTTGATAACATTGACCAGCAAATTACAACAGCCAATTTTCAAACAAAACCAATTCTACAGGCAGCAAAACAAAAATTATTACAACAAATAAACGATTTAAAATCTCAGATTGCACAATCTAATATTTCAGGGTCTTTTGATGGTTTAACTCCTGAAGAAAGAGAAAAGATTAAGGCTTTAGGTGAAACTGCAATGCAGCAGTACATGGATGCTCTAAAACAATATGAAGATCTTTTCGGATCTGCTTCCCAAAACGCTCAAGGATTAAAAGGAGACATTAAAGGCATAACTGAAAAAACTGCGGGTGCGCTAGAGGCTCAATTTAATGCTGTGAGGATAAATATTGTAGAGATTTTGAAAATCCATCAAATAAACCAGAATATCTTCCGAAGTCAACTTCAGGTCCAAGGACAAATTGAAGTTAATACTAGACCTTTAAAAGATATTTATAAGGAAATAAAAGAGCTGAATTCGAAAGTAAAGAATCAATTAGCAGGAATACCATAATGAAAACAAAAGAAATTTTTAGGATGGCAAAAAAAATAGGTTTATCGCCGGAATGTAAGGAAAGAATGTCTACCGATCTTTCTATCAAAAACCTTTGTGAGATGTTTTTTGATGGTGATGATTGGTCTATGGAAAATAATTTTCCTGATTTATCAACTTTGAGAAGATTTAAAGGTATTTCTGATCAATATGGACTATATACGGATTATAAAGGAATTAAACAAAACGAACAGAATAGTGCCTTTTTTGGCTCATCTGAAGTGAGTCTATATTATGATGCATTTAATGTTTCTACGGTTATTATAAGGCATGAATCAAAGGTTAAAATTAAGGCTATAGGAAATGCAATTGTATTGGTAAATATTTTAGATAGTGCTGAGCTTGAAGTTGAATCTTATGATAACGCTTCAGTTCGGGTTTTTTGTTATGATAATTTAAATGTTAGAACCATAGGAAATGTAAAAGTTCAAACTTCAAACTTTAATAAAAATGAATGAGGTTAAATATTATTTAAACGGTAAATATTTTAAAGATTTTGGGGTGTATGTTTCTGAATCAAATGGTATTGTAGACTCTCTGGAAAGAAAGCCTATACAACAATATGATTGGTCTGAATACCATGGACTATCTCCAGATCTTACCTCTCCTAAATATAAAGAAAGAAAATTTGAACTAAAATGTTTCATAATTGGAGATAACTGGGAGATAATGTTTGATAATTTTAAGGATTTCCTTATCAAAGAATTTTCAAAACCAGGTACCCAAAGACTTCACATTGAACCTTTCGAATTTAAGGTACTTCCTTATGAAGTTTACATGATGGAAGAAATTAAAATAGAAAAAAGGTTCAAGCAAGGCAATATGGTAGGTGTTTTCAATTTAATTCTAATTGAACCCAATCCGATTAAAAAAATTCTTAAAACAAATCTTGATACATTTCATCTTTCATACGAATGCTCATCTGAAACAGAAATTTTCCTAGGAGACGGCACAAAACTAATTGGAAGAGGAAATGTAAGTTTTACTAAAGATTATTCAGCCCCGTCTTATCAAGGATCTGGAATAAATATCATTCAGCAAAGTGCCATAAACAATAATTATTATGAATTATATGTAATCCCTTCCGGATTGAATCATTATCTATTTTCCCTGAAGGTTTCGCTTTCTTCCGCAAAAGACATGAACATGTATTTGATAGGAAAGAAGCCTGATAACACATATCACGCTGTTGCAATCAGTGAAACTTTTTCCGGAGCTATTGGTGAAAATGAAATTAGCCTGGTTAAAGAGTTAGATGCATCAACCTATTCAAAGTTCTATTTCAAAGTTCTTGACACCGAAGGAAATGAAATTTCAGGATCAACTTTCACCGATCCCAGAATTGAAACCGCCGAAGTAATTGGCGAGTGGCAAAATATGTTAGGAAAAGAAAAAATAATCATCATAGCCGGCAATGTAGATGATATTAAAAATCTATCAACTGAAGCCGAGATAATTTGGAATAAAATATAACACTTAAAAAATTAAATAAAATGCCAGAAACAGTAATTATAAATATTTCGGATACAGTTCCGCCATCAAATTACGCTACAATTGATCAAAATGGAATTGAAGGGAATGTTAATACTAAACCCCAAATAGAGCAGAAATTATCAGCTTTAAAAACGGAAATGATGAATGTTGTTGAAACAAATTTTCAAGGAACTATAAAACCATCAGATCCCGCACCAACAGATGATGGGGCTTATGAGCCAGAAGTTTCTTCTGAAGATAATAAAGATATAGATCCAACAGATTGGGGTACACTTTACGCAAACGCAGGAAACCTTAGAGCTAAAAAAGGCTATGATACCACATTTTATAAAAAAGGCTCAGTTTGGACAAAGGTAGAAAGGGAGTTAGTAAAAGGTAAAGATGCTTATGAGGATTGGTTGGACCAGGGAAACATTGGGACAAGAGCGGATTTTGTTGCTTCTTTAGGTTCTTTTACAAAGGCTCAATTTGATCAAGAGGCTGACCAGTATAAAACGTTCATTTTAGAAACTGATGATGTTTCTAGTATTAATTTTACTCAAAATATAGCACCTGGGGCTGGATCTTCAATTTATATTAAACAGATAACAGAATCCAACGCAATTACTAAAGTGAGAATAAAAGTAGCAACTGCAGGAGTTGGAGATTTTACCTTAAAACGAGCAGGTGTTAAATCCGAATTCGCATCAAATATTCCTTTAGTTGCTGGATGGAATGAATTTCCTATTGATTTGGATGTTGAGCCAGCCGATCTTGTGGGTTATAATACAGCTACTTCAACGGCTAGCCTTTGTTTTAAAGACGGAACAGGTGGACAGTATGTAACCGATGATGGCTCTGTTTTGGACGGAAATTTGGCAATCGAACTATATTCTGTTGAAGGACAAGTTAACACCTTTGAGAAAATTGTTAATGTTAATCTAGATGAAATAGGAGCGAAAATTGGAACTTCAGACCTTAACTTACTAAATACCTTTTCTAAACCAAAATTAAGAAATATAGACTATGGCGTTGTATCAGCTTTTAATCTTCCGGTAGAAAAGGATGTTCTTGACAACAATAAAATTGCAGTTACCGGTTCGGCTATTACTGGAAATTTCCCTTACAATGATTACGCATATTCATTTGGCTTTACTGTTAATTTCCCTAATGTTTATTCGGGAAATGAAGCTATTGCAACATTAAATGTGGGATCACAAACTATTAATATTTATGCCGGAGGAACTCCTACAATAGCATTTAACATTAACGGAACACAGGTAAACGCATTACCAAGTTTTGATTATGGGAATAAAACTGTAAAAATAGTTGTCGTATCGGATGCATACTTCATAAATGTTTATGTTGATGGTCAGAGAATGGGTCTGCTTAACAAAAACAAAAAAGCAACTCAATTCAATTTTATTTTAAATAAGCAAAATGGAAAATCATTTGAAAAGATTGCTTTCTGGAATCGAGATATTTCCGTGGAAAGGATAACACAATGGAATTTGGACCAGAACCCTTTCAATTTAAAAGGTATAAAAGACAAATTATTCCCGGCTAAAGGTTATCAAATAAGTGATCATTTATTGGCAGGCAACCCATATTTTAAAATCCCGGCCGAACAATCAATAATCAAGTTTAAAGGAAAATATTATTTATACTACACAGCTGCAAGATCAACACCAGATGTTTTTATAGAATCTGGAATTGCTGTAGCTGTATCAAACAGGGCTGATGGTGGATATTCCCAATATACAAATGATGTTGTAATTGGGGGCTTAAGAAACAAGGCAGGCGTAACTCGGGCAATGGGTAGTTGGGTTGGTGTTGTGGGTGATTATGTATACGTATTTGCCGCAATGGATTATACAGCTTCAAGTGCTGGAGGTAAAATTTTCAAAAGCTCAAATGGTTTAGACTTTAATTATGTAGGGGATTTCATCCCGGGTGGGACTATTCCGTATTTGGCTAATATTTCAATTTATCCTGAAAAGAAAGGTAATTATTATTACGGTATAGTTGAAGGAAAGGTAGGCGGCGTTTGGATCTCCTATTTAGTAAGATCGTTGAACTTTGAAAGCGGCTGGGAAATGGTTCAGGTGTTGAATAGCTTAGAAGTAACTTCCGGTGTAATGTATGGTGGTCCAGAGTTGCTACGATCCGCAAACGAAGATAGATGGATGTGTTTTTACCATGCTGCTTTCGAACCTGCTTCTGGTCCTAGTATCACTAATGTTGCTCCAACATCCCTATTCTATGCAGAATGTTTTGATACCGGGGCTCCAATTAATTGGGTGAACAAAAAGAAAGTTTTAGACATTAATGATGAATTGGATTTTTATAACGCCTATAATTGCGACCAGGTAGCAACACCGCAGGTTTACGAAGAAAATGGGAAAACATACCTTTCTTATGTTTTAGCCCAAAATATCAGACCGGGTGCTCCGGCTGATGAGGAACAATTATTTTGCCAGATAAGAATTGCTCAGTTTGATGGAACCAAGGAAGAATTAGCTGGAATTGTCCCTTTTGAAATAGCTTAATAAATGAATAACATAAAAATATACAGAAACGGAAATCCAATCTTCAATTTAATTGAAAGGGGGAAAAGAACAGTAGAGTCTGCTTCTTTAAATCGGGTATTATTATCTGATGATTCGATCTCAATTAAATTGAATTCTGTTTCTGTATTGGATATACGAATTAACGATTATTTCATTCTTTTCGGGTCTGTTTATAGAATCAATGTTCTACCTGCAGTAGATAAAAAAAGTAATTCTCAATATGAATACAATATTATTGCTCAGGGTTTAATGTTCGATTTGTTGAGATGTAAATACTTCAACGCAGACGCTACCGGATTTGGGCCGGATCTCGAATTTCCGCTAATCGGAACAATAGAAACTTTCCTCATTGTTCTTCGAAACAATATGAGGCGTTTTGCCTCAAACTGGGAGATAGGGAATTTCACCAATGGAGAAACAAAAACTATCACATTCAGCGAAGATAATTGCCTTTCTGCTCTGCAAAAGATTTGTAATGAATTTAAAACAGATTTCTGGATTAAAGCTGAAGATAATAAGTTTGTTATTCATACTGGAAATTATGGCAAGACGGTTCCGGTTCAATTCGAGTACGGAAAAGGGAAAGGATTATATTCTCTTTCAAGGACTAATGTTGATGAGAATGATATTATTAATAGGCTGTATGTTTTTGGAGGATCTCAGAACATACCGAATGAATACCGTAATTTCAGCACTAAACTAAAACTCCCTAGTTCAGATTATATAGAAGATCAAGCTTCAGTCTATTCATTTGGACTTAAAGAGGGATCAATTACTTTTGATGATGTTTACCCGCATCGAACTGGTAAAATAACTGGACTTGGAGGAACAAAATTCAAATTCTTTGATACAACAATGGATTTTGACCTGAATGCTAAAAATTCGGATGGGTCAACAAAATACTTGGTTGCGGGTACTTCTGCTAAAGTTCATTTTAACACCGGGAATCTTGCAGGGTATGAGTTCGAGATAAAAAAAGGCGGTTATGACCATAACACAAAATCATTTGAAATTATTCCTTTCAAAAATGATCAGGGTCAAAGTTTCCCGGATGAAAACTCTGCTGCTTTTCAGTTTTCCGTTGGTGATGAGTATGTGATATTAGATATTAATATGCCGCAATCTTACATCGATAATGCAGAAAACGAATTGCTTCAAAAAGGAATAGAACAGTTCGAGCTGCACAAAAACGCAAAAGTTTCATATTCGATGGAAGTTGATCCCGAATACATGAAGAGAATCGGAGTAGGAAAGTTTGATATTGGCGATTATATCCGGATTATTGATGAGCCACTGAAAATAAATAAAGTTTTGCGGGTAAATCAGGAAACTATAGATTTTATTCAGAATGGAGAATGGAACCAGTACCGGACAAAAATAGTGATAGCTGATTCTTATGAAATCAACTATGCGTCACAATTAATTTTGGATATCAAAGAGATCAAGAATGTAATGTCTATTACAAATCTAGGGCAAATTAATTATTCAAAATTGGGTTTAAAGACAACTGAAGAACTTAAAAACCTTGTTTTTGACACCGATGATTATTTCAACCCGGAAAATATCCGGCCGAACTCGATAGAAACAAACATGCTATCAGTTGGGGCAAAATCACAGCAAATTAGTTGTTCAGTTGTATTCTACGTGATGTTTGAAAACGACAAAAATAAGGTTAAAGTAAATCCGGGTATTGTGTATTCTCAAACATTTGACAAAGAATGGACGATCGCAGAAGATACAGAAACAATTCCGGATGATGATTACCGATATGTGTATGCAGCGTGCAGTAAAACAGGAACAAACGGCACCATAGTTTTCACGAAAGATCAAATTAAGTTCGATGCGGATCCGAACGACTATTATTTCCTAATAGGGATTCTGCATTCAGTTGTTGATAATGTAAGGGTTTTATCAATTACCGTTGGAACCACAACTATTAACGGTGGTTTGATCAGAACTGGTATTATTTCCTCTTTGGACGGACAAATGACCATTAATCTTGATACGCAAGAAATAAAGGCTAAAATCAAATTTCTAAGCGGGTCAGACGGCTTTACTTCTATTGACGGAGGTGTGCTGATGTCTGAAGTTATTGAGGTTGGGGACGGAACTGTTCAAAATGCTTTCGTTTCCGGAAAAACAGATGTAGGTGACACCACCGGAACTAGCATAAGATTTGGGGCAGGAGCAAATTATATAAACAGAAATACGGCTCCTTTCCGTGTTCAGCATAACGGAAAATTGATAGCACAGAACGCTGATATTTCAGGTGTAATTAATGCAACATCCGGTACTTTTTCTGGAACTATCAATGCTTATGCAGGTACATTCGGAAGTGTGATCACAAATAAATACTTTACAATTACTTCAGATGGGCTTGAATCGCCACAAGGTTGGATTGTGGTAGGTGATTATACATCAGCAGGAGACAGCAGAAAGTTTGCTCAATTATCGGGTCTACAAAATAGCGGATCTGGAATGTTAACTATCGTCAACACGAAATCTGACGGCACATTTCACACAGGAATTTCTCTTGATGTTAGAAATGGAACCGGTGGAAATTTAGCACTTGATATTCCAAATGGTGGAATCAGGGTTCAAGGTGAAAATGGCTATAATGGCACCCTTAAAATGGAAACAGCTGGAGGAAATACAATTTTCGTAGAAGTAAGAAATGGATTATTAACTAATTGGTTTACATAAATTAAAAAAAAATGAAAATATTAATTAAAATATTACGCTTTTTTGTCAACAATCTCAATTGTATTCATTCCGGGGTGGGTTTTGACAAAGTTATAGCTGCCTTTAAAATTGCGGCCGTTCCCGCTATTTTCGTGTCTATTTTTGAAGGCCTTTCAGAGTGGTATATCGTGAATCAATGGTTTATGATCTTTGTCTTTTATGCTATCGCAATTGACCATATTCTGGGAACAATTGTACATGCTTTCGTGAAAAAAGATTTCACTTTCAAAAAAAATGCAATGGGGTTTGTCATGAAAATAAGTATCTGCATTGCCGGCTATTCTTTGTTTGTGATGATACATGAAATCTTCAAAGGAATTCCTTTCATTGCTGATTATTTCAAGATACTTATTCAATTTATAGTTTTTATATGGCCGGCTGGCTCCGCTATGGGAAACATGAGCATTTTAACAGGAGGTAAATTTCCACCGATCGGATGGATGAAAAAACTAGAAAGGTTCCAAGAGAATGCAGATATCAACGAATTTAAAATTACGAAAGATGAGAACAATACTGATAATACTTAGTTTCTTCCTTATTCTTGGATGTAAATCGAAAAAAGTTTTGAAAACCAAAGCTTCAGAATTAGAAACAATTCATGTAGTTTCCGAAAAAAAAGAAGAAAATAAAATTGAGAAAGTTGAACAAAAACAGGAAACAAAAAAGACTGATTTGGTTGATCAGAAAAAAGAAATCCAAACCGACATTGAAATTAAAGGTAAGGCTGAAGCTGATAAACCGATTGAAATCTACAACATTGAAAACGGAGATACTCTACAAGCTATTAAAGTTACCGGGAATGCAGATGTATCGATAAAAACCAAAACATCGAAATCGGATCATATAAAGAAGGAGTATTCAAGTTCAGAATCAAACAATAAGCTTGAAGAATTGGCGAAAAATATGGTCAACGAAGAAAATTTGAAGAAAGCCGGAAAGCAGATTAATAACTCAGCAAAAGAAGTTACTACCACTACCGGAACGTTTTGGAGTTTTGGTTTAATTGGCGTTTTAGGAGCAATTGCTTTAATACTTATAGCATTATTTATTTACTTCAGAAATTACAGAAAGAGATGAAAACATTAACAGAACAAAATTACAAAGAAGCTGCTGCATTACTAAAAACAGATGTAGCAACAGTTAAAGCTGTCCGGGAAGTTGAGAGTTCAGGATCCGGGTTTCTTTCCTCCGGAGAAGTAAAAATTCTATTTGAAGGACATATCTTTTGGAGTGAACTTAAGAAAAGAGGAATTGATCCCAATAAGTATATTTCCGGAAATGAAAATATACTATACCCGAAATGGGATAAATCAAAATACAAAGGCGGCCAGGCTGAACATTCAAGACTTCAACAAGCGGTAAAAATTAATCGTGAAGCTGCATTAAAATCAGCTTCTTATGGCTTATTCCAGATCATGGGATTCAATTACAAATTAGCGGGGTTCCCAGATCTTCAAGGCTTCATTAATGCAATGCTAGAAAGTGAGGGTGAACAATTGAAAGCGTTTGTAAATTTCGTTATTAATAGTGGGTTGGCCGATGAGTTAAGAAGGAAAGACTGGCAAAGTTTTGCGAAAGTCTATAATGGACCAGGTTATAAAGCCAATAAGTATGATGAGAAGCTCGCAAAAGCTTATAAAAAATTTTCAAATTAATTTTTTAAATATAGTACAATGACAGTAAAAGCGAAATTTAAGTGTGAGTCAGTCACAAAATTTGAACAAGGTAAAGAAGTAAAGTTACATGCCGTATATGGTACAAGTGAAGAAAATAAACAATTTTCTAAGTATACACCATATGGACAGCTTTCAATTAAAATTGATAATGAAACCGAAGCTTCTGATTATTTTGAGCCCGGCCAAGAATATTATTTAGAATTTTCAAAAGCTGAAAATAAGTCTTAACCTTTTCCCCTGAACTCGGGGGAATTAAAAAAATGAGATGTTTTTATCTATCCCGGACGAGTTCCGGGATTTTTTAGAATCCATTTTGTAATTTCTCAAATTCCTTCAATGCAAATTCCTCTATTTCTTTGATTATTTTCATTCCTAATTTATTATCGAAGGCTCCCCATGAAGCGACCTGAGAAAACATCAATGGGTTTATATTGTCAATTCTATACAATACATAAGCCATATTTATATTATACAGTATATAATAACTTTCTTCATTTACTTCAAAAAAAAATCTAATTTTAGATTTCATTTTTTTTAAATATTAGTTGAAAAAATAAGTTTGTGCGTATAAAACTGCGTATAATATTAAAAAATCGCCCTTAAATAAAGGCGATTTGTAGACCCACAGGGATTCGAACCCCAGATGACTGAACCAAAATCAGTAGTGTTACCGCTACACCATGGGTCTTTTTTTTCTGTTTCAGTGGTGCAAATTTACAGCTTTTTTCTTTTTGTACAAGAACTTTTTACAATTTTTTTTAAATTTACTCCACTTTTTAAGGACGGTCATTATGCTTATAGACTTCAATAATCTCAAAATTAATAATTTAGACTTTGAGACAGATTTTGAAAAAAAAATCAAAAAATTTTTAGAGGAATGGTTTTCGAATACTGAAATGGTACAAATCCAGACTTCAGGATCTACCGGCACTCCAAAAGTTTTTGAAATCGAAAAAAATAGGATGATCCATTCTGCTATAATGACCTGCAATTTTCTGGGATTGAAAGAAGGGAATACGGCATTATTATGTCTGCCGGTAGAATATATCTCGGGCAAAATGATGATTGTGCGTTCTATGGAAAGAAAATTGAAACTGATCATAGCTGATCCATCATTAAAGCCTCTTGAAAATTTACAGTCCGAAATAGATTTTTGTGCGATGACACCCCTTCAGGTAGAAAATTCATTGGATAGGATACATCGGATCAGAAATCTTATTATTGGAGGAGCCGCTGTATCAGAAAGCCTTAAAAAAAGAATTTCAGGTTTTATGACTCATATTTATGAAACCTATGGAATGTCCGAAACACTTTCCCATATTGCTTTAAGGCAAATTACGCCTCAACCGGAAGATTATTTCACTGTTTTCGAAAATATCTCTATTTCAACCGATGAGAGAGGCTGTCTGAAGATCTTTGCTCCGGAGCTCAATGCTGAGATCATTCAGACTAATGATTTAGTTGAAATCAAAAACGAAAAACAGTTCAGGTTTTTAGGAAGAGTTGATAATGTAATCAATTCAGGAGGTGCAAAGATTTTTCCTGAACAACTGGAAGCTCTGATAAAAAGAGAAATTCCGAATGAAGCAGTAATTTCCGGAATTGAAGATGAAAGTTTGGGACAAAAATTGATATTGATTATAGAAGGAGAAGAATCAGAAGATCTTATCAAAAAAGTTTTGGAAATTCAATTTGAGAAAAGTTTTCACAGACCTAAAGAAATTATTTTCATAGATAAAATTCCAAGGACACCCAACGGTAAGGTGAATAGAAGAGAACTGCTTGCTCTCATTACAAAATAAATCTAGAATTCAATAATCATGAAAGATTTTTCAAAAGAGCTCAGCTTTAAAACTTCCCGCAGCAGTGGGGCAGGAGGGCAGAATGTGAATAAAGTAGAGACTTCTGTTACTGTACTCTGGAATGTTACTCAATCTGAATTTTTTAATGATGATGAAAAGAATCTGATTCAAGCTAAATTAAAAAACAGAATCAACGCGGATGGTTTTTTATTTTTGACGGTATCAGAGAGTAGGACACAATTAATGAACAGAAACAAAGCGATAGAGAAAATCCTTGAAATCGTTAATAAAGCACTCATCGTTCCAAAGAAAAGAGTGGCTACAAAACCGTCAAAAGCCCAAAAACAAAAAAGGCTGGATACCAAAAAGAAATTATCGGATAAAAAAGAGAACCGCCGTTTCAAATTCTAATCTTTATACTGGAATAAAAACATTATTTTTGCCGAAAATTTAAATAATGATTAAAAAACTAATGCTATTGGGAGCTTTTTCTGTCTCCGCTATCTCTTTTGCCCAGCAAAAATTTTCAATTCTTCCATCTGTAGGATATGCTTGGAGAACAGCCGGGACCTCTAAGCTTTTAACAGCTGAAGAAAAAGAGTATGTTAAAGGGCTTAAAAACGGTGTTAACTTCGATATTTCGGCTTACTATCATTTGAAAGGTGATATTGCATTGGGGTTAAAATTTTCAAACTATAGTGCTTCCAGCAGCGGAAGAATTAGTATTATCGATAATAATGGGAATGTTGTGAGCGGGATGGTGAGTACAAAAGATAACATTACTTTTTTCGGACCTTCTGTTATGTACTCCAATTTTAAGGAAGCTACAAAACATAAAGTTTTTATGGATATGGCGCTAGGTGTTATTTCCTATACAACGAAAACGGGAAATGTGAAAGGGACAGGTTCTAACCTGGGTGCTGAGCTTAATTTTGCCTATCAGTATGCCATCACCAATAACATCATGATAGGACCTAAATTTGGTTTAACGGGTGGTACATTAAATAAAATGAAGTTCAATGGAGTTACCTACGAATTTGGAGACGATCAAAAAGAAGGCTTAAGCAGAGTTTCTTTAAGTGCAGCAGCTACATTCCGTTTTTAAGTTTTATCTTTGCAAAAATCAAAATAATGAACAAACCGATTACTGAATTCATAGAAAAATACTATCTGCACTTTAATGCAGCAGCATTGGTAGATGCTTCTAAAGGTTATGTGGCACATCTTAAGGATGGCGGGAAAATGATGATTACTTTGGCCGGAGCAATGTCTACTGCGGAGCTGGGTAAAATTCTTGCGGAAATGATCCGTCAAGGGAAAGTAGATTTCATCTCTTGTACGGGAGCGAATCTTGAGGAAGATTTAATGAATCTTGTTGCGCATTCCCATTATGAAAGAGTTCCTCATTACAGAGACCTTACTCCTCAGGAAGAGTGGGATTTGTTGGAAAGAGGTTTGAACAGAGTAACGGATACCTGTATTCCTGAAGAGGAAGCGTTCAGAAGATTACAAAAACATATCGTGGATATCTGGAAAGATGCAGAGGCAAAAGGAGAACGATATTTCCCGCATGAGTATATGTATAAAATGATCCTTTCCGGGGTGTTGGAACAATATTATGAAATCCCAAGAGAAAATTCATGGATGATTGCGGCAGCGGAGAAAAACCTGCCAATTGTAGTTCCGGGATGGGAAGATTCCACGATGGGTAATATTTTCGCCTCTTATTGCATTAAAGGAGAATTAAAGGCTTCTACCATGAAATCAGGAATTGAATATATGACTTACCTTGCCGATTGGTATACTAAAAACTGTGAAGGGAAAGGAGTAGGATTCTTCCAGATCGGTGGAGGAATTGCAGGAGATTTTCCTATTTGTGTGGTACCAATGTTGTATCAGGATATGGAAATGCATGATATTCCTTTCTGGTCTTATTTCTGTCAGATTTCAGACTCAACTACCTCTTATGGTTCCTATTCGGGAGCTGTTCCGAATGAAAAAATTACCTGGGGTAAATTGGATATCACAACACCGAAATATATCGTTGAAAGTGATGCTACTATCTGTGCACCATTGATGTTCTCTTATATTTTAGAGAATTCTTAAGAATAATAATTTTTTAATTATACATAAACGCTTCAAACATTGAAGCGTTTTTTATTTAATTTCTCGCAGATTGAGCAGATGACACAGTTTTTCAGAATAGGTTAGATATCTGTTAGAAATACTTGTCTACATTCATAGGGAAAAAATATTAATCGAGGGAATTGATTAAGACAAAGTAACGATATGCTAAAATTCCTTTTTGGAGTTTAGTAAGTTTATTGGGATCTTTGTTGCTTAGTTTTGGCAAAATGGCCTTATTGATTCTATTGAGCAACCGGAAAAAAGATTTTTTCATAACTTTATATTTTGGTGCTTCTTTTTGAGTCCAAAAATAATGCAAAACACAAGTTTTCTCATTAAAATAAAGAGGTATGGACGAGATTTTCAAACAACAGGTGTATGAAGTAACAAGACTTATCCCTAAAGGGCGTGTTTCTACTTATGGGGCTATTGCAAAAGCAGTGGGCTTTCCTAATCATTCACGTCATGTAGGTAAAGCAATGGGAGGATGCCCAAAAAATGTTCCGGCTCATCGTGTGATTTCAAGTTCAGGCACTTTATCTGTGCCGGAATTTCAGTCTAAGCTGGAAGCAGAAGGGCATATTATTGAAAATTTCAGAATTAAAAATTTTAAAAAATTGTTTTGGGATCCTTTAAAGGAACTGTAGTTATTTTTTATACTCTTTCAGTTCTTCTTTTAGTTTTTCGTTTTCCTCCTTTAAAAGAGCAATATAATCCTGAAGATTCTGAATGACAGAAGTAGAAAAATTATTGAATTGAGTCATAATTGATGAAGCGGAATTGTCGTTGAACACAGGATGCTCATTATTAATTATTACTTTAGCATCGTCGTCTTCATAAATTTCTTCTACGGAAACATCTAAAAAACGAGCAATTTTATCCCACTCATCTTTTACAATTTTTACGTCTCCACTTTCTTTTCTGCTATAATTGGATACATCTGTAGCAATCACATCAGCAATCTGCTGTTGAGTATATCCTTTTTTCTTTCTCAGTGAGCGTAATTTTTCTTTTTGCATGAGGTGCTTTTTTAAACCAAGATAAAAGTACAATATGTACAAAGATTGTACAAGAAAAATACAAAAAATATACAATGAAATTCTATCTTTAGGGGATTTTAGTTTTTTAGATTTGAATTGTTAACAATAAAAAAAACAACAATGAGAAAAAAACTATTCGTAGCAGGAGCATGTATGCTCCTGGCTTTCCAGTCTTGTAATAACAACGATGAATTATCCGGACAAGATCATAGCACCATTACAAAAACAGAAACCACAAATCAATCAAGTGTGAGCAGGGTGACTTCTGATTCTCAGTCCCTTTCTGGGTATGTTTCTAATCAGATCGCCACACAGACTGAGATTAAAAATTTATTAGACAATGAAACGAATGTTGATTATTCTGCTATTCAAGCAGGTCTGCAAAATATTCAAACCATTGAAGAATTGGAATTGCTTTATAAGAATGCAAATGTTGTTCGTGCTGAGGAGCTTGTATCTTTGTATGAGGAGTTAAATTCTAATACTGAAATTTTTATAAACAGTAATCGGGATTTTTATGCTAATTATAGTGAAGAAGATAGGCTAAGGCTTTTGTCTGCTGAAATCGACTCCCAATTAAGCTATAATGATTCGGAAACTTTTGCAAGAACAAATTGCCATGCCAATTTTGTAAAAGCATCCAAGAGGTGTATGAAAAAATTTGCAATGGAAGTGGGACTAGCTGCTATAGGGGGCATATTCACAGGAGGAACAACTGCTGTTATTGGAAGTGGCATAGCTACTGTAAATATGATCATGTGTAATGCAGATGCAGATGAAGATTATCATGACTGCGTTCATGAAGGAGGACAACCATAATAATTTGATTTTATCTTATGAAGTTTAAATATGCTTTATTATTAATATTAGGTATGCTTGCTCTTACCCCACTATTTGCCGGGAATAAGAATATGTATTTTATTTTTCAAATTATCTGTTTGATTATATTCGCGTTTTGTGCTATTCTGGCATGGAAGGAAAAGAAAATAATTGACTTAGAAGTATACCTGTTTTTCTTCCTATTGTATATCTTTCGGATGTTTGACAATGACGATAAATATTTTTTTGTAGAGATCATCCTTTTTGTCGTCTTTTTCTTAATTGTTTTTTTTACATGGAGGAAAAAGGAAAAAGTATAAAGTGAATCTTATAATAAATGAGGAGGCGGGCAGCGAAATTGCTCGCCTTTCAGTTTTTTAATTCTTGAGGCCTTGCAGGTATAAATTTAGCTATAAGAGTTTCGGCGAAGCCAAAGGCTTCGCCGAAACTCTTATTATTTACTTACCTGTTGATAACTTCTCTGAATAAAATCTGTCAGTTCTTTTCCTTTCAATAAATTTTGAGAAAGTTTGGCCAGATCTAAAGCATATTTGATCAGGTTTTCCTTTTCTTCAGCATTTTCGGTTTTCAAAATCTGGTTGGCAAATTCACTGTTGGAATTTACTACAAGATTATACATTTCAGGGAAATTTCCCATTCCGAACATTCCGCCGCCGCCTGTTGCCTGCATATCTTTCATTCTTCGCATAAACTCAGGCTGAGTAATGGTAAACGGAGCATCGTTGCTGTCCAGGTCTTCTAACTGAACTGTAAACTTCACGTCTTTAATAGCTTCTTCCACATTCTTTTTTAAAGATTCCTTTTCCGTATCATTTAATTTTGAAATGACAGGTTCGTCCTTTTTAATCAGATTATTGATATGATCTGCATCCACTCTCACAAAAGAAACCTTCTCTTTGGAAGTTTCCAGCTTCTGAATCACGTGCGGAATAATAGGGGAATCAAGAAGAAGCACTTCATATCCTTTATCCTGAGCAGATTGAATGTAGCTGTGCTGTTCATCCACATTCGAAGCATACAAAACAATTAAATTACCGTCTTTATCAGTCTGGCTAGGCTTTATTTTCTCAACTAATTCATTCCATAAGAAATATTTGCCGTCTACGGTTGGATATAAAGTGAACTTGTCAGATTTTTCTGCAAATTTCTCTTCAGTCACTAATCCGTATTCGATGACTACTTTAATGTCGTTCCATTTTTTCTCATAATCTTCACGGTTTTCAGTAATCAGAGAAGACATTTTATCAGCCACCTTTTTGGTGATGTAAGAAGAAATTTTCTTCACGGCACCGTCTGCCTGAAGATAAGAACGGGAAACGTTCAATGGAATATCCGGAGAATCTATCACTCCGCGTAAAAGCATTAAGAAATCCGGAACAATTCCTTTCACTTCGTCTGTCACGAAGACCTGGTTTTGGTATAGCTGAATTTTATCTTTCTCAATATTTAAATTATTGCTCAGTTTAGGGAAAAATAAAATTCCTGTCAGGTTGAAAGGATAGTCAACGTTTAAGTGAATGTTGAATAAAGGTTCTTCAAACTGCATCGGATACAGCTCATGATAGAACTTCATATAATCCTCATTCGTTAATTCATTCGGAGCAATCGTCCATGCAGGAGTAGGATTGTTGATGATGTTATCTACTTCTTCCGTTTCAGCCACTGTATCTTCAGGAGCATCTTCCGGTAAAGGTAAGGTATGAGTTCTTGTCCCGAATTTAATAGGAACAGGCATGAATTTATTATATTTCAACAACAATTCACGGATTTTTCCTTCTTCCAAAAACTCTGTTGAATCTTCAGCAATGTGAAGGATGATCTCTGTTCCCCTTTCGGTTTTATCTGTTGTTTCTTCAAGGGTGAATTCCGGGCTTCCGTCACAAACCCAACGAACGGCAGGTTCTTCCTTATAAGATTTTGTGATAATTTCAACTTTGTCCGCAACCATGAATGCGGAATAAAATCCAAGCCCAAAATGACCGATAATTCCGGCATCTTTCGCAGTGTCCTTATATTTCTCCAAAAACTCTTCCGCACCGGAAAAAGCTACCTGATTGATATATTTCTCCACTTCTTCACCCGTCATCCCGATTCCCTGATCGATAATGTGAAGTGTTTTTTGTTCTTTGTTAATTTTAACTTCAATCTTTGGATTTCCGTATTCAACATGAGCTTCACCGATGCTTGTCAGGTGTTTTAATTTCAAAGTAGCATCAGTAGCATTGGAGATCAGTTCTCTTAAGAATATTTCGTGATCACTGTAAAGAAACTTTTTAATAAGCGGGAAAATGTTTTCCACGGATACATTAATATTTCCTTTAGTCATAATAATTTAATTTTTAATTTTATTTCAATTCTTTCTCAAAAAAAATACCGAACGAAGGAAAGTGACATTTTGACATTTTTTGTATTTAGGAATTAGGTTGTTAATAGCATTCTGAAACTCCTCTCCTTGGCGGGGCCAAATTCAAAGAATTTTAATCACAACTATCTGTGCTGTCCTTGAAATGTATAGGCTAAAAACAAAAAGACAGCTAAAGGCTGTCTTTACTATTTATTTGAATTAAAAATTTTATTTATTTTTCAATTCTTCTTTGATTTTGTTTTCCAGTTCCTCTGCAAGTTCCGGATTATCTTTCAGGACATCTTTTACGGCATCACGCCCTTGTCCTAGTTTAGTATCTTCATAGCTGAACCATGAACCGCTCTTTTTCACAATTCCTAATTCTACAGCCTGATCAAGGATTTCTCCTGTTTTAGAAACTCCCTCACCATACATGATGTCAAATTCCGCTTGCTTAAAAGGTGGAGCTACCTTGTTCTTCACGATTTTCACTTTCACACGGCTTCCGATAGCTTCATCTCCCTGTTTGATCGGTGCGCTTGCTTTTCTGATATCTACCCTTACTGAAGCATAGAATTTCAATGCATTACCACCGGTTGTTGTTTCAGGATTTCCGAACATTACTCCGATTTTTTCTCTTAACTGGTTAATGAAAATCACTGTACACTTTGTTCTGGAAATCGTAGCCGTTAATTTTCTTAATGCCTGAGACATCAATCTTGCATGAAGGCCCATTTTGGAATCACCCATTTCGCCTTCAATTTCCGCTTTTGGAGTAAGCGCTGCTACAGAATCAATCACAACAATATCAATAGCTCCTGAACGGATCAGGTTATCGGCGATTTCCAAAGCCTGTTCACCATTATCCGGTTGCGAAATGATAAGATTTTCCAAATCAATTCCAAGTTTAGCAGCATATGCTCTGTCGAATGCATGTTCAGCGTCAATGAATGCAGCAATTCCGCCAGCTTTTTGAGCTTCAGCAATAGCGTGAAGGGTTAAAGTAGTTTTCCCTGAAGATTCAGGTCCATAAATTTCAATGATTCTTCCTCTTGGATATCCACCAACTCCTAATGCAATATCTAATCCTAAGGATCCGGAAGGAATTACTTCAATCGTGTTGTCTACGGAATTATCTCCCAACGTCATTACAGTCCCCTTTCCGTACGTTTTATCTAGCTTGTCAAGCACCAATGCAAGTGCTTTTTTCTTATCTTCAATATTACTCATCGGTATTAAAATAATTTCTCAAAAATACATAATTTAAATATCAAAAACTAATATTATTTGCCTTTGAAAATCGTTTTTATAGTTAAAAATTAATAAAATTTTATATCGGATGTCATTCAGAACGAAGCTGATGGAGAGTGAAAAAACATGGTTGATAAAATAGTGATTTTCTCTTCGTCAATATGACAAAAAATCTAATGGAAATTTGATCCTTTTGTTATCTCCAAATAATCCTTTAAAACTTTCAAATGTTTTTTATTACCTGATTTAATCTGTGCTTTACGACTTACCATGGCCGTATACACTTTATTGAAAAACCTTTTTGTATTCGGAAAGCCTCTTTTATTGGAAACATCAGGAATCTGTAATCTTTTACAAACCTCATCATCCAGTAAAAACCATGTACAGCAAATGTGAAGGTACCGTAAATTCCTTCTCTGAAACTTAAATTTCAAAATAGGGTTTTCCAGCGATTCATTTAGTAAAGAATGGGCCAATAAAACGGAATCTTCATCAGAAGGAGGCTGAACAGAAGTCCACAAATAAAAATATTCGGTTGCTTGTTTTTTATCATTCGGTAAAAGGTCTTCAGGAATGCCCAATAAGTATCCGATGTATTTCCATAAATGAAAAATGCCCTGTTCTTCTTCAACAGAAAATGTGTTGCCCAGTTTTTGCAGACTGTGAAGAAATACTAAACTAAAGCCAATGTAAGTGGCCATCATATCCCAGGAATTGATGGGCTCTCCCCAGCTTTCGGTATCCCAATCTTTATAATACTTTTTAATGGAAAGCCTTGCGTATGAGTGAATGAGCCTGGTTTTTATAGCAAATTCATAACCTTTTGCATGTATTTCCAATGCATTATATCGTGTAGCATTCACCCAAAAATCCAAGGTTTCGGAAAGACGTTTTACGGCTCCTTTTTTTAAAGCTTCCGTTACAATAAGAGGTTTGTTGAGATAGGCATAATCATAACCGCCGATCAGACAATAATCCCTTAAAGAAATCAATGCATCCAGGCCGCTTCTCATACATAATTCGGCACCACTTTTTAGCAGGTTTCGATCAAGCCATTCCGGAATTGCCTGGGTCTGAGAGAATAGTTTTTTTACACTTTCAGGAACATTATCATTGTCTGAAACTCCGTTTCGGATATAATGCTCAATCTCCCTTGAGGCTTCATGGAATTTTTTAGTCAGATAAACATCTTTTACCACCTCATCTCCGATATCATCGACATGATAATAATAGGAAGCAAATTTTCCAAAATCTTTCAAACTCACTTCGGCACCGGAAAATTCAATAAGCTGTTTCCCGTTTCCGCTTTCCCAAAAATTTTTAAAATGTGATGAATCTTTAAATCGTGGCTGTAAAAATCTTTTTTCCATTGAAGATAAAATTACAGGTTTTAGTCCGAAACCCTTCAATGAAATTTATCAGTTGTTTAAATCAATCCCCATTCAAATGCTTTTTTTAGGAGTTCCTTGCTGTTTCTGGAATTTGTTTTTCTCAGGATATTCTTTCGGTGTGTCCGTATAGTATGCTCAGAAAGAATCAATATTTTCGAGATTTCATTTCCTGAATATCCTTGGGCAATAAAAGATAAAATCTCTTTTTCCCTTTTCGTGAGAGCAGTTAAAGGATATTCCACAGGAGAAACAGAGTTTGAAATTTTGATCTGGTGAAAATCTTTCCTTGGGCTTATTCCTGAAATTAAGACGGTGTAAGGATTTTGATGAGTGATATAATGGATATTGGTGTGGATATTGATTGCCTGTATGAGTTTTTTATTTTCATCTTCTAAAGTATGGATCGCCTGATGATGGAAAAGCTCATAGTTTCCCTTGGCTGTTTTCATTCTGAAACAATAGCTGGATTTTAGGTAAAGCTGATGTTCTAATCCGATTTCCAGCATTTTTTCAATGGCGGTTTGCTCTGCTTTTATCACAAAGGCCATATCATCAGGATGTACAAGATCGATGATTTCTTTCAGGTTTTCAGGATAGTTTTTTAAACCATGAATTTTTAAAATACCTTCATGATGATGAGAAAGGGTACTATTGGTGAGATTAAGAACATAATAATAAAATTCTCCCATTGAGAACATGTCACCTATCACTCTTTCAATGGGTGGTTTCTTTAGTATTTCTTTTTGTTCTTTCCCTACACCCGGATAAGAATTCCAGATTTCACGTAAAGGATGGTCGTTGTCTTCATTTTTCATGGAGTTTTTAGTTTGTACTAAAAATAGTTAAAGTTTTCTTAAAAATACTACAAAAGGGTGATTTTTTTACATTCATAAAATTGCAAAATTTGTATAAAACTAATAACCGTGAGAACTCAACTCTTAAAATATCCTTTTTAGAGTTAACATTTCTGTGAAAATTACATCTAATTCTATAAAATACCTAAAAAATACAATTGTCCAAATAAATTAGTTTATAATTTTCTTTATTAGCTGTTTGAAAATATAAACTGTAAACCTCTCAAATTTTTTGGGAGGTTTGATTTTTATCAGATAGCTCAAAAAAATTGAATTGCATTTAGTTCTCAATAGTAGTGATCAAAAAGCATTTTTTACTCATTAGTATCCATGTTTTCATGTATCGTGCAGGAAAATTTAAAGTTTTCCTAAAAATACCACAAAAGTGTGATTTTTTCGAATGATTAAAATCCCAACATTTGTGTAACTAACAACCATGAGAACTTGACTTTAAGATATTTTTTAGTCTTATCGTTATTGTTTCTTATATATTTTTCAATTAAAAAAACTTTAACCATAAAACTAAAAAACCATGAAAACAAAAATCGTATTGCTGTTTCTGCTCGGATGGGTGGGAATAGTGTTCGGGCAGGAAAAAGAGATTAAAGAAGGAGGTAACTATTATTTTAATTACCCATCAAAAGAGAATGTAAAGCGGCTTAAAAGTGAAACTAACTTGAAGGAAAATATTACTATTTCTAATATTCAAGAAGATATTCAAGGATCAAAGTTTAGAATTCAGGTTAGAAGGATAGATAATGATACAGTTTATTTTGTATTTGGTAAATTTTCTGAAGATTTGTTAGAGAATAGAATAAATAATAATTACAAAACTATTGAAACTGCCAACTCACAAAATACTTACTTTGAAGAGCTTCAGAAATTATTAAAAGAAAAAGATATAAGCTCTTCAACTATTAAAAAAATTTTCGCAGGGATTCCCAAACAATCTTCCAAAGCTAAGGATAAAAAGAAAGCGGTATATTCTTTACCAAAAGATAAATTTAAAATCGCTACAAAACCTTTATATGATAGAGTCGACTGGCGAGTAGGTGTTTATACCATTCCGTTCAAACTACGTCTTGGTGGATTTGCATTTGATGCGAATGTGAATTTAGGAGCTAACATTGGAGGGAAAATAAGATGGGATAGGGAAATAGAAAATAGTTTTGCAATTGAACCTATTTTTGGATTTGGATTGGCAAGTATCAAACTTGATGAGTCCAATAGTAATGTTACAACAGCAAATACAAATGTGAGTGCTTTTACCATAAATACAGGCGTTTTATTTCATATTACAAATTCTATTAATGTAGGTATTACATTTGGACTTGATAGAATCAGTAAAACTGATCAGAGCAATTATGATTGGAAATATAATAATAAGGGCTGGTTTGGTTTAGGAATTAATGTGGCGTTTAATAATCAAGGAGGTAATACTGGAGATAAGGGAGTGAATTAAAAATGTATTTAGTTTTGAATTTCTTTAATTACTTGTTTTTAAAATAAAACCTTCTCAAGTTTTGAGAGGTTTTTTTATTGATATGAAATACCATTACCGTCCAAAATTTCAACAAATGCCTCTTCATACTGCTCAGTTAAAGACTTTATTTCTCCTTTCTTTTCTATAGCAATATCTAAACCTTTTTGCATCATCAGTATATCTGTTTTTATTTAAATAGACTTCCATTAATTCTGTGTCAGAATATTGAGAATATCTTTCAACAAGTTCGTTGAGCATTGAGTATAGTTTTAGCAGTTAATTAACAAAAAAAAACCTTCCAATCGGAAGGTTTTATATTACTTATTGCTTATCTCTTATTACAAAGAAGCAGCGTGTACAAGCATATCAACTAACTTGTTAGAATATCCCATTTCGTTGTCATACCAAGAAACAAGTTTTACGAAATTAGGAGAAAGCATGATTCCCGCATCTTTGTCGAAGATAGAAGTTCTCTTATCTCCTACGAAGTCCTGAGAAACTACGGCATCTTCAGTATATCCTAAAATACCTTTTAATTCACCTTCAGAAGCAGCTTTGATCGCAGCGCAGATTTCATCATAAGAAGTCGCTTTTTCTAATCTTACCGTAAGGTCAACTACAGAAACGTCTACAGTAGGTACTCTGAAAGACATCCCTGTTAATTTTCCGTTTAATGAAGGAATTACTTTTCCTACCGCTTTAGCAGCACCTGTAGAAGAAGGGATAATGTTGTTCAAAGCAGCTCTACCACCTCTCCAGTCTTTTACTGAAGGTCCGTCAACAGTTTTCTGAGTAGCTGTTGTAGCGTGAACAGTAGTCATCAAACCTTCAACGATTCCGAAGTTATCGTGGATTACTTTAGCTAAAGGAGCTAAACAGTTCGTAGTACAAGAAGCGTTTGATAAGATTTTGATATCATCTGTAAGTTCTTTGTGGTTTACCCCCATAACGAACATTGGCGTATCATCTTTAGAAGGAGCAGAAAGGATTACTTTTTTTGCACCTGCATTTAAATGAGCAGAAGCACTTTCTTTATCTAAGAACAGACCGGTAGATTCTACTACATAATCAGCACCTACTTCATTCCACTTTAGGTTGTTCGGATCTCTTTCAGCAGTTACTCTGATTCTTTTTCCGTTTACCACAAGGTCGTTACCTTCTACAGAAACTTCACCCGGGAAAATACCGTGTACAGAATCATACTTTAGCATATAAGCCATGTATTCTGCATTGATAAGGTCATTGATTCCTACTACTTCAATGTTATCTCTTTCAGTCATTGCTCTGAAAACAAGACGTCCGATTCTACCAAACCCGTTAATACCTACTTTGATTGTTGACATAATAGTTGATTTTAATTATAAAAATAAGTTAGATTGCTAATATTTCTGAAATCAGTAAAAGATCTTTATTGATTTCGTTATGTTTTTTAATGGCCTCTTCAATCGGGGTATATACCAGATCGTTGGAACGCATTCCTGCCATTACGTTTGTTTTTCCTTCCATTAATCCTACTACAGCTCCATATCCAAGTCTGCTCGCCAATACTCTGTCTGCACAGCTTGGAGAACCGCCTCTTTGAATATGGCCGAGAATAGTGACACGGATGTCATAATCAGGGAACTCTTCTTTGGTTTCTTTGGCAAGGTCATAAATGTTTCCTAATTTTTCACCCTCCGCTACTACTACAATGCTGGATGCTTTTCCTGTTTTTTCTGCTTTTCTGAAATTCGCAAATAAGTCAGCCATGCTGTCTTTTTTCTCAGGAATCAAAATATCCAGAGCACCAGTTGCCAATCCGCTATTCAGTGCTATGAATCCTGCGTCACGTCCCATTACCTCCACAAAGAAAACCCTGTTATGAGAGGTCGCCGTATCACGGATTTTATCAATAGCTTCCATGGCTGTATTTAAAGCCGTATCGTAACCAATCGTATTATCCGTACCGAAAATATCATTGTCGATAGTTCCCGGAACACCAATTACTCTGATTCCGAATTCTTCATTAAAGATTTTTGCTCCCGTAAAGGTTCCGTCTCCACCAATACAAACTAAAGCATCGATACCATGTTTTACACAGTTGTCATAGGCTTTTTGACGTCCTTCTTTGGTTTTGAACTCCATGGATCTGGCGGATTTCAGAATCGTTCCGCCCTGGTTGATTATATTTTTTACGGAACGAGGCCCCATTTTCAGGAAATCATCATGGATAAGACCATTGTAACCTTCTCGCACTCCGTAACATTCAATATGATAGTAGTTTGCGGTTCTTACTACCGCCCTTAATGCCGCATTCATACCCGGAGAATCTCCTCCCGAAGTAAGAACTGCAATTTTTTTTACAGCACTTTCTTTCATCTAGTAAAAAATTTCGAACACAAATTTACAAAAACAAGTTCAGATAATGGCAGTAACTTGATAATAGTTTTGGGTAGCCGTTAAAAGCCCCTGAAATTGGTTGGTTTGAAATAATATCTTGCTGTTTTCGTTTCAGGATTGGTCGTATCCAGGTCATACCAGGGCGAAATATTTTTGTCAAAAGGATTGGTAAGCAGGTGGATAGATTGAGCAGGCGTAAAACCTTCACCGAGTAAGAACAATTTTTTACCCTGTTTATTTTGACAAGTTCCGGCAATAAAAACAACATGTCCGGGACTTCCCGGGGTAATTAAAATATCTCCTGTTTTTAAATCGGAATTTTTTGTAACGGGCCTGGTTTCCTGATTCAATGAAATAGTTCCTGAATAATTGAATATCAGGTCTAAATAATTCCTGAAATTCTGATAAGAATTATCAACATCAGCAGCTTTTCTAAAAGTTACGGAATTCCCATTGACAAATGCTCTGATTCCATTTTTATAATCATTCCAAGTCACCAGATCGCCGCTTGTAAAATGAAATTTAATATCATCGAATTTTTTGGCTTTATAGAGATACTCCGCTCTTAAACGGATAATAGCATCTGCACATTGCTGTAGGTCCTTATTTCCTGTATCCATATCAAAAACAGCTTCATGAAGATGTTGCGTAGAAATCGGAGTCCCATCATACTTCAGAATTGGTGTCCCGTAAGATTTCAGTTGGAAGTTTTCAATAAAATAACCAAAAGAATCCGGTCGTTCTTCAACCCAATCATAACCTGTAGGAGTTGAAAATCGTTCTTTTATGGTATTGCCTTCTTTATTGATTTCAACCAGACTTTTAGAATCTGAGTTTTTACTGCCAATATTGAAAACCTTACTGTCTGATGAATTTTTATCACGATTACAACTTAAAATTGTTACCAAGGCCAATAGAAATAATATTTTTCTCATGTATGTTTTTGCTTTATTTGACCACAAGTATCTATGTAATTGGTGTCATCTGTGGTTAAAAAATCTATATCATCTGCTCAATCTGCGAGAACTAAAAATAATAAAAAATTAACTCTTTTCTGTTAAATACTTCCAATACCTTTTCGGAACATGCTGTATATGCAGTTTTAAATTCTTCCTCTCCACAATATTCGTTTTCACAAAGTACCTTTGCCAGAGTTTCTGGTAGTTTTGTTCCTCATCATGATGCTTTTCCTGATAATGATGCAGGTTTAACCTTTCTTCGGGATAAAAAAAACCGCAGTTTTCAAGATCATACAAAATTCCATAATTCCGTCTCAAGTCATAGATCATCCATTTCTGATCCTGATAGCGGTCTTTAAAATGTTTGCGGATTAAAGGGATCACATTGAAATCAGGATCTATTTTGGCAAAGAAAACTCCGTCCTGCATCTTTTCAAACCTTACAAATGCGGTCATTCTGTGCCTTTCCCTGTCAACGGATTTGCAGATTTTGGAAATTTTCAAAATATCATGATCCGCATAGTTTTGCAGAATATTTTCATCAGGATGCTGAACAGACTGACGTATGGCAGACAAAATCAGCTTTTCCAGTTCGCTGTCTTCCGAAAGGAAAACTTTCAGCAATTGATGGATACCTGATTTTCCGATATTTTGCTCCAGTTTATTTAAAACTCTTTCCGATTTTTCATTTTGGGTGATTACTTCATGGATTTCCGCAAACATATTTTCCTGCTGAAATTTTTCTTTACGGATTATTTCAGCATCTTTATAGCGATACTCAAAAACCTCAAATACCGCGGTTAAAAGACCGTCGAAACTTCCGTCATAAAGAAGGGTGACCATTTTTTATACTGTATTATTAGGTATTGCTTGTTAAAAACTAAAACAAGCTCAACTGCTGGGAAAACTGGTTGTGAAACTTAGAAGAACTTCCGCCAATCAATAATTTCCTGAGGTTTTTATCCGTTAAATATTTCAGATAAGCGTTTCCTGCACTGAAATCAATAAAATATCTGGCCCTGTTTACCGCAGCACCCAGCTTTTTGAGATGATCCATATTTAACACCTGGAATCTTCTTGCAGATACAATTTTTTGTGCAGTTTTCACTCCGATTCCCGGAATTCTTAAAATCATTTGGTAGTCTGCGTTTTGAAGATTAACAGGGAACTGATCTAAATGTCTTAAAGCCCAACTCAATTTAGGGTCCACTTCCAGATCTAAAAAAGGAATATGGGGATCTAAAATTTCTTCAGCTTTAAACCCGTAAAATCTCATCAGCCAGTCGGATTGATACAACCGGTTTTCCCGAAGCATCGGAACTTCTGTTGTGAGTGAAGGCAATCTTTTATCTTCCAGAACAGGAACATAACCGGAATAATACACTCTTTTCAAATTGAAATTCTTATAAAAATGATCCGCCACTTTGATAATCTGTAGGTCATTTTCATTGGTAGCCCCAACAATCATTTGTGTCGATTGCCCTGCAGGAGCAAATTTAGGAGTCTTTCTAAAAATTTTCTTCTCATCGTTATATTGAGAAATTCCTTTTTGAATATAACGCATCGGCTGAAGCATATCTTCACGGTTTTTTTCAGGAGCCAATAATTTTAAGCCGCTTTCTGTAGGGATTTCAAGATTTATGGATAATCGGTCTGCATATAGTGCCGCTTCCTGCATCAGCTCATCGCTTGCCCCGGGAATAGATTTTAAATGAATATACCCGTTAAAGTTTTCTTCGAGACGTAATTTTTTGGCTACTCTTACCAAACGTTCCATCGTAGTATCTGCATTTTTGAAGATACCGGAACTTAAAAACAACCCTTCAATATAATTTCTACGGTAAAAATTAATGGTAAGGTCTACTACTTCTTCAATCGTAAAAGCAGCTCTTTTGATATCATTGGAGCTTCTGGAAACGCAATAGGCACAATCATAAATACAATGATTGGTTAAAAGTATTTTAAGCAAAGAAACACATCGCCCGTCTTCAGTATAGGTATGACAAATCCCACTTACGGAACTGTCTCCTAAAGCACCTTTTTTATTCTTTCGGGTGCCTCCGCTTGAGGAACAGGAAACGTCATATTTCGCTGCATCAGCAAGGATCTCGAGTTTTTCTTTCAGGCGGTCGAAGTTCATTTTTTAATTGAAATGCTATTGTTTAGATGTTATTTTTCATTCAAAATTAAATCCAAAATTGAGAAATATCACTTTTTTTAAAAGAAAGTTATCAACAAAATAAAGCCTCAAAATCATTATATTTACACTTCATTAAAAGTTATACTATGAAATCGCGAACTTGTGATTATGTATAACCTGTAAAAAATAAACATACTATATGAATCATCAACCGATTGAAGGTTTTTCCAAGCTTACCAAACAGGGGAAAATCGACTGGCTCGTGAACGAATATTTAGAAGGAAACCAGGAATACCAACATATATTAAAGCAATACTGGAACGATAATGCTGATCTTCAGAAACTTCATGAAGAGTTTTCTGAAAATACGATTTCCAATTTTTATATGCCTTACGGAATTGCTCCCAACTTTTTAATTGACGGGAAACTGTTTGCACTTCCTATGGCGGTAGAAGAAAGTTCGGTGGTAGCAGCAGCTTCTAAAGCCGCTAAGTTCTGGATCGATAAAGGAGGTTTTAAAACTACCATTATCAATACTAAAAAATTAGGACACACACACTTTATATTTAATGTAGAATCTCACAAACTACAGCACTTTTTCAATTTTAAGCTGAAGAAAAAATTATTTGAAGCTACTGATGCTATAACAGCCAATATGAGAAAGCGTGGTGGCGGAATCCTTAATATAAGGCTGATTGATAAGACTGCTGAAATGCCTCATTATTATCAGTTAAAAGCAAGCTTTGATACGGTAGATTCTATGGGAGCCAACTTCATCAACTCCTGTCTTGAACAGTTTGGAAAAACATTGAGGGAAGAAGTTGCCATAGATGAAGACTTTACCCTGGAAGAGAAAGATTCTTTACAGATCGTGATGAATATCCTTTCCAACTTTACCCCGGATTGTATTGTGAGAGCTGAGGTTTCCTGTAAAATTGAAGATTTAAAAGATGATAGCGGAATTTCTCCGGAAGAATTTGCCTGGAAATTCAAGCAGGCTGTGAATATCGCAGAAATTGAGCCTTTCCGTGCTACAACCCATAATAAAGGAATCATGAATGGAGTAGATGCGGTGGTAATTGCTACAGGAAATGATTTCAGAGCTACGGAAGCCTGTGCGCATGCCTATGCGGCAAAAGACGGGCAATACAGGTCTTTAACACATTGTACAACAGATAACGATATTTTTAGATTCTGGATCGATCTTCCTATTTCCGTGGGAGTGGTGGGAGGTTTAACGAATCTTCATCCTCTGGTAAAATTCTCCCTGGCTTTGCTTGGTAAACCTTCTGCGCAGGAATTGATGAGTATTCTTGCTGTTTCCGGTTTAGCACAAAACTTTGGGGCTATTCGTTCTTTGGTAACAACAGGAATTCAGAAAGGCCACATGAAAATGCATTTGTTCAATATTCTGAATCAGATGGGAGCAACAGAAGAGGAGAAACAACATTTTGTGAATTACTTTAAAGATAAAACAGTGAGTCATCATGAAGTGATCAATGAATTAAACAGATTAAGAGCTCTTTAAGATGTTTGGAATTGCTTTATCTGTTTTTATGCTGCTGTTCGGGATTTTTCTAAAGGTAACGAAAAACCCCGGATTTGCACAAAGTAAAAAGTTCGCATGGGTTTTTATTATCATTGGAACTTTATCATTAGTATTTAAAATTCTTAATTATAAATAGAACTTCTTCATGAAAACAATTACTTTGATTTTTGGAGCCGTTTACGGACTTGTATCAGTGATTCTAGGAGCCTTCGGAGCTCATGCGTTCAAAAAAATCCTTTCGCCAGAACGGCTTGAAAGTTTTGAAACTGGGGTAAGATACCAAATGTATGCCGCATTTTTTCTCCTGATTGTAGGCTACATCCTGAAATTTGAAACAGGATCTGAAAAATGGATATCATGGTTAATGATTTTGGGAACCATCCTGTTTTCTGTAAGTATTTATTTTCTTAGTTTCCAGGATTACTGGGGAACCAACCTGAAATTTTTAGGACCCGTCACTCCGCTTGGAGGTTTATTGATGATTGTAAGTTGGGGAATGCTTATTCTTTATTTTGCCAAAAATAAACTGTAAGATTTCTTATGAAAATAAATAGAAGAAGACGGTTGATCAGAACATTCAATCTTTTGGACCAGCCTATTAGATTCAATCCGTTTGTATTCAGCCGTACTTTTTTCATGTGGGCCTTTACAGGTTTGGTAGGTGGCATTATCGCCGGGTTATACTGGATAGTCCTTGAACATTTTACAGAATTTTTAGCTCAGTTTCAAGGTTGGATGGTTATTCCTACGATGGCGATCTGCGGTTTACTGGCAGGTTTGGTTATTTATTTTATAGGTGATCCGGGAGAAATCCATTTGATCGTTAATAATATCAGGTTCAATAAAGGAAAACTCGATCCGAAGAATAATCCTTCCATGATTCTGTCTTCCCTGTTTTGTGTGGCTTCAGGTGGAAGCTTAGGACCGGAAGCTCCGTTAGTTCAGGTAACAGGTTCTACAGGAACATGGCTGGGGAAAATTTTCAGATTGAAAGGAGAGGAGCTGCGTTCTTTAAGTATTGCGGGAATGGCGTCCGGTTTTACGGCTTTATTTGGAGCACCGCTTGGAGGTAGCCTTTTTTCATTGGAAATTCTGCATCATAAACATGCGGTAGAATATTACAAGGCCATTATTCCTGCATTGGTGGCAAGCTGTTTCAGTTATACGGTTTTTGCTTTGATCATCCATTTGGGAATTGGAGCGACCTGGGATTTGAAGGCGTATCAGTATTCCGGAGTATATGACTTTGCGTATGCATCAGGATTTGCTTTATTGGCAACTTTCGTAGGCTGGGTATTTATTTATGTCGTTAAATTCTTCAAGAAACTTTTCGAATACAGAAATTTCCCCATTTATATCAAAACATTGACGGGAGGAATTATTTTAGGAATCATTGCCTATTATTTTCCTATTACAAGATATTTTGGTCATCATGAAATTAATGAATTGATCAAAGGGAATTTTGCTTTGAATTTTTTAATCACTATTCTTGTTTTTAAAATACTGGCGATTGCTGTAACGGTGACTTCAGGATGGAGAGGCGGATTTATCATCCCCCTTTTCTTTGTGGGAACAACTTTAGGATTAATTATTCATGCACTTTTTCCGTCTGTGGATACAACATTGGCAATTGTAAGTTGTATGGCCGGAATTAATGCCTGTGTAACCAGAACACCGATGAGTACAACCATTATTTTGGGAACACTGACCGGGTTTACATATTTTGTTCCTATACTTTTTGCGAGCTTAACCGGGTATTTCCTGGCTCCGAAAATTCCGTTTATCGGTTCTCAATCAGAAAAATCAGCCGAAGAATAAAGCCCATTTTTCAGATATGTTAAAAATCAAGTTTCCTAAACTTTAATTTTTGAATTAAGAATCTTGAACTTCCATGTCTTTTTAGTAAATTTGTCAACCTTTAAATTTTAAAATAAAATAATAAAAATAATATGAATCTTCACGAGTATCAATCAAAAGAGATTTTATCAAAGTATGGAGTAGCTATCCAACGTGGTTACGTAGCAAACAACGTAGACGAAGCTGTGGCAGCTGCTGAAAAACTGACTGCTGAAACCGGAGCTCAGGGATGGGTAGTAAAAGCACAGATTCACGCAGGTGGTCGTGGTAAAGGTGGTGGTGTAAAGTTTTCTCCGAACATGGACAAGCTAAAAGAAAATGCACAGAACATCATCGGAATGCAGTTGATCACTCCGCAAACTTCTGCTGAAGGTAAAAAAGTAAACTCTGTTTTGGTTGCTGAGGATGTATATTATCCGGGAGAATCTGAAACTAAAGAATTCTACGTATCTATTCTTTTGGATAGAGCTGAAGGTAAAAATACAGTAGTATATTCTACAGAAGGAGGGATGGATATTGAGCATGTTGCAGAAGTAACTCCTCATTTGATCCACAAAGAAATCATTGATCCTGCTTTAGGATTGCAAGGGTTTCAGGCTAGAAAAATTGCTTTCAACCTAGGTCTTGAAGGAAATGCTTTCAAAGAATTTACAAAATTCATTACATCTCTTTATAATGCTTACACAGGAATTGATGCTTCTCTATTCGAAATCAATCCTGTATTAAAGACTTCAGATAACAAAATTATCGCTGTAGATGCTAAAGTAACTTTAGATGATAACTCATTGTTCCGTCATAAGGATTTAGCTGAACTTAGAGATACAAGAGAAGAAGACCCAATGGATGTTGAAGCTGGTGAAGCAGGCCTTAACTTCGTAAAATTAGATGGGAACGTTGCTTGTATGGTAAACGGAGCTGGTCTTGCAATGGCTACAATGGATATCATCAAATTATCCGGTGGTAATCCTGCTAACTTCCTTGACGTAGGGGGTACAGCTGATGCTCAGAGAGTACAGACTGCTTTCGGAATCATCTTAAGAGATCCGAATGTAAAAGCTATCCTGATCAACATCTTCGGAGGTATCGTAAGATGTGACAGAGTGGCTCAGGGTGTTGTAGATGCTTACAAAGCGATGGGTAGCCTTCCTGTTCCATTGATCGTAAGATTACAGGGAACTAACGCTGTTGAAGCTAAGCAATTAATTGATGAATCAGGTCTTCCTGTACACTCTGCAATTACTTTAGAAGAAGCTGCAAACAAAGTAAAAGAAGTTTTAGCATAAGGCTACAACTTTTAAATAAATTAAAAAACCGTTTCATTTTTTTTGGAACGGTTTTTTAATGCGTATAGAAAACCTATTCATGAAAAACCTTCGTATTCCGGATCCTTGTTCTGAAAACTGGGAATTAATGTCTCCTCAGGAACAAGGGAGATTTTGTTCAGCCTGTAATAAATGTGTGATTGATTTTACGCAAAAAGAACTTAAAGAAATTGAACAAATTCTTGAAGAAAAACCAAAGGGGAGTATTTGCGGAAGATTCTATGATTATCAATTAAAGAATGCAGATGATCAATCTGGACAATTGAAAAATAAGTTAGTTCAATACTTTCCGAAAAGCTTTCAAAATTCAAAATTCGGTTTAGCATTATTTTCTGTGATTTTCTTTATTACAGGATGCTCCAAATCTAAAGAAAATTGTGAGAGTACTGCTACAACAGGAGTTGTGGTAGTAGATTTGGAAGAAGATACCCTTAATAAGAATTATGTTATGGGAGAAGCTAAGATAGAAAATGATACTGTAGCTGAGCTTCCTAAGAAGGAGAACCTTCATCCGAAAGGGAAGACAAAGAAATAACAGTAAATTTATATAAGAAAAAAGCCGCCTTTAAAAGCGGCGTTTATTTTTATTTATCCTGGTTTCCGGATAATTCAGCTCCTTCATTGGTAATGCTTATGCTGGTTGGGGTTTCAAGACGGATACCGTCATCATCAAGTTTTTGTTTGATTTTTAAAAAAGCGTCACTTTTAATTTTTACCATATTGGCTCCGATAGCAATCCAGAATTTTACCTGAATATTAAAGGCCCCTTGCTTTAAATCGGTAAGAATGACTTCGGCTGCATCCAGACGATCTGCATTTTCCAGAGTTTTGACAACTTCCAAGATTCCTTTTTGCGCTTTATTGATATCTTCATCTGCCGGAATTTCAAAGTTCAGGATAATCCTCCGCTGTGGCGAATCTGTGATATTGGTAAACGGGGCGTTAAAAATAACCTGATTGGGAATGTATACTTTTTTTCCGTCATCCGTTATTATTTTTGTGGTAAGAAGGCCAATTTCATGTACGGTTCCGGAATTGGTTCCGATAGTTACATAATCACCTACTTTAAAAGCTTTATCTAAGCCGATCAACATTCCTGAAAATATACTGGAGACCAAATCTTTCAAAGCAACCCCTGCAATAACTCCCGCAACTCCTAAACTTCCGATGAATTTCCATAAGAAACCACTAAAGCCCATGATTTCAAGAGCTATAAATGTTCCCATCAACATGATCAGGAATCTGAAAAATCCGATCATTGCCACTAAAGAACTTTGTTTTTCACTTTTCGGGAATAATTTGTGAAATACTTTTACGGCTGCCTGACTTAAATACTTGCTCGTTATCAAAAAGAAAGAGAAGACTAAAATCCCGACAATTAATTTGGGTGTAAGTTCTGCAAATTTGATATACCAATTCTCTAAAACTCTATATACAACATCAATGTAACTTAAACCATTTTTCTGCATGAAATCTTTTTATGTTAAATATATAAATTTCTTAACAAAAATTTTGCCAGTCTCAAAAAGTCTACTAAATTTGTAGACTAATAAAACGAATTATTATGTCAATAAAGTTAGGAGATACAGCACCCAATTTTCAGGCAGTTTCTACGGCCGGAGATATAGATTTTTATAAATATTTGGGAAATTCGTGGGGAATTTTATTTTCGCATCCAGCAGATTACACCCCTGTATGTACTACAGAATTGGGAATGACCTCAAAACTGAAATCTGAATTTGATAAAAGGGACACTAAAGTAATTGCATTGAGTGTAGATGGAGTTGATGATCATCAAAGCTGGATCAGAGATATCAATGAAACCCAGAACACAACTGTGCAATTCCCTATTATAGCTGATGAAAACAGAAGGATATCCGAATTGTACGATTTTATTCATCCTAATGCCTCTGCAACTGCTACTGTACGTTCTTTACTGATTATAGATCCTGAGAAAAAGGTAAGGCTTATCATTACTTATCCTGCTTCTACAGGAAGAAATTTTGATGAAATTCTAAGAGTGCTCGATTCTTTACAGCTTGTTGACTCTCATAAAGTGGCTACTCCGGTCAATTGGAAACAAGGGGATGATGTAATTATTCCACCAAGTGTTTCCACAGAAGAGGCAAGAAAAATCTTTCCGAAAGGAGTTACGGAAATCAAGCCGTATTTAAGATATACACCACAACCTGATTGATGATTTATTTGATTTTTTATAGTTTAGTTTTAATTTGTACGAAAGCGCCCCGAAATATTTTCGGGGCGCTTTCACTATATATGTTAGAAGTGATTTATTGCACATCTTTGATTACCTGCTTAGCTTTTGAAGTCGGTAGGTAAATACTAAATCCTAAATTAAAAGTAATATTGGAATTTAAACCTTCGCTTCCAAATCCTGCTCTACCTTTATATTTCACTAAACCTTCCAAACCGATGTTTGGAGTAATGAAATAAGAATAACCAGGACCTGCTCCGAAATCTAAACCGGTTGTAGAGTCACCGTTTTCAACAGATCTGCCTCCGATACCTACATTACCTTCAAGGAACCAACGTCCATGGTGTAATAAGTTATCCACTCCTTTTTCACCGGGAGATAAATAATAACGTCCTAATCCGCCAACTCCATAAACGAATTCCGTAGGGCTTCCGTTGGTAACCTTATTGATTCCTAAATCAACATATCCACCGATCGCAACGTTATCTTCGATAAAGTATGCTCCTTTTGGCTGTAATGCAATATTATATCCTCCTCCTGTGTTAAGTCCGAAATTACTGGAAATAAGGCTACTTCCTACTAACCAGTTACCTTTTTGAATCTGAGCATTCATTGTGGTGGTCAAACCAGCTACAGCTAATATTCCTGTTACAATTAGTTTTTTCATAATTTATAATTTTAATATTGATTGTTTATCATTTGTTATGGAGGTAAAAAACAATAAATGTGCCACAATGCTTATGTTTAGGCAAATTCTTTAAAATAAATATCCATTGTGTGAAAAATAGTATTTAATTATTTTTCAATTTTTCATATTATTTTTAAGAATTAGATAAATAGTAAGATAATTGAAACTATTAGTCCTGCAATGGTGAAAACCATACCTCTTTTAAATGCTTTCGTTTTAGGATTGAACATCCAGAAACTAGAAATAACGAAGAAGAACAGGGAGATCCCAAAGAAAGTATTTAATGGAGATAAAGTATCCTTAGATTGAGATTTGTGCAGTTTGGTCATTTTATCCAGAATGAAAGGCAATTCTTTTTTTGTATATTTTGCTTCTCCTGTTGATATGTTATAGGTTCCCTGTTTAAAGTGGACCACATTTCCTTCGGTCTTTTCAACTTCCAGCCCTTTAATCTTTAGTTCTTTACCCAGTTCTTTTTCAGACAGATTCTTCTCAACAACTTTATCGTACTTTTTTTCTTTTTTTAAAAAATCAGTATCCCTGTAAACCAATAAAACCCCGCTTACGGCATAAACTGCCATAATTCCGGCAAGAAAATAGCCTAAATACCGGTGGGTAACTCTCATAAAGCTTCTGGTGTCTTTTATTTTATCCATATCTATAGTTTTTGTTTTACATTTTAAAAGTGGAAACTGCAAAAATGCAGCTTCCACTTATGAGAAAATTATTTATAGCTAAATCTTAAAGCTTATATGTGAAGGTGAAATAATAATTCCTAGGAGTTATTGGGTTTACAGAGTAGTTTTCGTGTACATTGTAATTCACTACATCAAACAGGTTACCCACTTTACCCTGAATAGAGAATTGCTTCCATTCGTAGCCTACTGAAAGGGCAACGGTTGTATAATCTTTCAATTCGAAAACTCTGCTGATACCGTTTCTGGCAGCTAAACTATTTGCTCCTGTCTTAGTATCGTTCCAACCAGCTAATCTGTCTCCGATATAATAAGCACTTGCTCCCACCTTTAAGCCTTTGGCAAATTTCTGGAAAGTATAGAATACAGATGCATTAGCTGTAGTTGCAGGAGTTCTTACCAGTCTTTGTTTTTCAACATATCCGAATGTGTCCGGAGTATCCAAATAAACTGAATTATTATAAGAGAAACCTCCAATAATAGAAAGTCCTTCCATTGGGTTACCCGTAATGTCCAATTCCACACCCCGGCTTCTCATTTTTCCTGCAAATTCCTTAAAGAATGAATCTATATTGGCATTTCCGTTTGCTAAAAATGGAGCAGTTTGGTAATAATTGTTATAAATAATTTGATAAGCTGTTAAATTTATGGCAATTGCATTATTCCAGAAATTCTTTTTAACCCCGGCTTCATACTGGTCTATCGTTGTAGGTTTCAAAGCCTGAAGGTAAATATCCTGACCTGTATTTTGTACAAACGAGTTAGTATAGGTAGCGAATACTGATAAATTATCGTTTGGCATATATACTAAACCAGCTTTTGGAGAAAAGGCTCTGTCTGAAATAGCAGTGTTTTTTACTTCTACATCACCATCACTGTTCGCAAAAGTATTTTTCTTGTTGACCATTGTTTCTATATAAGACCAACGTAATCCTGCTATTACCTTTAATTGTTTTGTTAGGCTGATATAATCCTGTACGTATACTCCGAACCTTTGTGTAGGAATTCTCGTTCTGTCTTTTAAAGAAGCATTTGGAATGGCACCGCTTGACCATGTACTTGGGTCATCCATATATATAGTAGCAGTGGATGTGTTTCCATTGGTTCCGTATTTGGTAGGATTGGTAAAGGTGTAATTGTTCTGGATTCCGTAGTCTCCGTCTGTACCAATTAATACTTTATGATTGATACTTCCGGTATTGAATTCACCATTTACGTTAACTTGTAATGAAGTATAGTTTTGCTCATTGAATGTTTTATTCAAAGGTCGGTCCCACTTCAAACGATTACTATTATCATAAGTCCATTGAACTCTTTCCGTAGAGTAATAATCCTTAGTGTAGTTTTGATAAGAGGCCACCGCGTTTAACGTCCATCTATCGCTGAACTGGTGATTGAATGTAACATTGGTTGACACCTGCTGAACGTTTTGGTACTGCCAATCTGCCCCTACGAAAGCATTTCTTGGCAACAATGTATTAAGCTCATAAGTTAATCCGTCCTTTTGTGTAATAGATCCAATTCCAAAGTCTGGAGTGAAATCATTTTTAAGGTAATCTGCTTCCACAATTAACTGGGATTTTTCACCAATATTGAATAAGAAAGACGGGTTGAAATAAAACTTCTCCGATTGAACCACATCCCTGAAACTTTCAGCATATTCATAAGCACCATTCATTCTGAAAGCAATTTTCTTAGTCAGAGGACCATAAATATCTACCGTTGGTTTATAAGAATTCCAGCTTCCAGCGTTCAAACCGATACTTCCTCCAAAGTTGAATCTTGGCTTCTTTGTTACCATATTGATAATTCCACCGGCTGCAGTATTTCCATAAAGCATAGCATTAGCACCTTTTAATACTTCAACTCTTTCCAGACCACTAACTTCAGGAAAAACCCCGCTGTTGATTCTGGCGCCGTTCTTAAAGATATTGTCATTTCCCAAGATGAAGCCACGCCCTCCAAAACTATCCTGAGAATTTCCTCTGGATGAAGTAACGTACATTCCATTTACATTTTGCATAACATCACTCAACTGTTTTGCCTGTTGCTGCTCAATGATTTCATGAGTAACAATAGCAATCGGTTGTGGAGTTTCCATTACCGTAAGATTTGATTTTGTTGATAGCGGCTTAGCTTTATTAGGATTACCTGTTTTATGAAGATTAACATCTTCAATAGTCTGAATTCTAATAGTATCAGAATCAGATGAATATTTCATCTGGGCACTTAGAGATAGAGATCCTGCAAGAAATCCTAAGGAAATAAGTTGTCGTTTCATTCTACTTTATTTAGAGTGGTTTTAAATAAAGCGCAAAAGTAAGTATTATTTAGAATAATTAAAAATAAAATTCCTGATTTTTGTCACCCTTTTTAATTGCGGCAATCAAATATTGTAACTGACTCAATGAAATTTTATGGATATATTTGTCTAAAAAAAGAATATGCAATTGGTAAAAGTAGGTCTTTGTGCTTTTGGAATGAGTGGTAAAGTTTTCCATGCTCCTTTTCTAAAAGAACACCCGGGTTTTTTTATGTCGGCTGTTGTAGAAAGAAGTAAGAATGATTCACAGGAGAAGTATCCGGGAACTACCATTTATCGTTCAGTAGAGGAAATGCTTCAACATTCAGATATAGAAGTGGCAGTAGTGAATACACCGGTACAAACCCATTTTGAATATGCTAAAATGGCACTTGAAGCCGGAAAAAGTATTATTGTTGAAAAGCCATTCACCGTAGATGTCTCTCAAGCAGAAGAATTGGTGAGATTAGCAGAAGAAAAAAATCTTTTTATAAGTGTTTATCAAAACAGAAGGTTTGACCGTGATTTCCTTCAGGTACAAAAAATCCTTAACGAGCAGAATTTAGGGACAATTAAAGAAGTTGAAATCCGTTTTGACAGATTCCGTACTGAACCAAGCGGAAAACAGCATAAAGAGAATCCGATGCAGACCGGTTCCGGATCACTGCATGATCTGGGGGCTCACCTGATAGACCAGGCTGTTCAGCTATTTGGTTTTCCTGAAAAGCTTTTCGCAGATGTTTTTTCAATGAAAGGTAACGATTTTGCGAATGATTATTTTGAAATTCTTCTTTACTACAGGGATAATTTAAGAATCCGGTTAAAATCTTCCGTATTTAGTAAAGAAGCTCATTATGCTTACATGATCCATGGCAGTAAAGGGAGTTTCTTGCAGGAAAGATCAGATAATCAGGAAAATGAACTTGTTGCCGGCAGTATTCCCGTGTATGGTGAAAACTGGACCGCACCTTTGAATGAGCCGGATGGAATTTTAAATTTTCTGAATGATAATTCTGAGACTGAAAGAATATTAACATCCAGTGAGTCCGGAAATTATATGAACTATTATCAGGCAATCTATGAACATATTGTTTTTGGATACCCATTACCTTCACCTGGAAAGGAAGTAGTACAGAACATGAAAATCATTGACGCTGCTATGAAGAGTGCTTCGGAAGGAAGAATCATAAGTCTGAGCTGAATAATATAATATCATCCAAAAAGGTTTCGGCGGAGCCAAAGGCTCCGCCGAAACCTTTTTGGACTATGCTTCTCCCAAAATTTCCTGCAATTCCAGCCATCTCATCTCATGATTTTCCAGTTTTTCTGAAATTGTTTCCAGCTCAGAAGAAAGAGATGCTACTTTTTCATAATCAGTTTCATTATTGAGAAGGTTTAATATTTTTGACCGTTGTTCCTCAAATTCAGGCATTTCCTTCTCGATGATTTCCAATTCTCTTTGCTCCTTAAACGTAAGTTTTCGTTTTTTAGAATGATTGGCCTGCGTAGCTGCGACAGGATTATTTTCTTTTACAGGCTCTGCTTTTTGAACTGTATTTTTCCCTAAAGCTTCCTCCTTGCTTTTTGTTTCCCGGTATTCGGAGAAATTGCCTACAAAATCCCTGATTTTGCCATTCCCTTCAAAGGCCAGAATATGATCTACGATTCTGTCCATAAAATAACGGTCGTGGGAAACAATGATAAGAGAGCCTTGGAACTGTTGTAGGAAATTTTCTAAAACAGTTAAGGTAGGAAGATCAAGATCATTGGTTGGTTCATCGAAAATCAGGAAATTAGGATTCTGATAAAGAATATACATCAAATGTAACCTTCTTTTTTCACCTCCTGAAAGTTTGGAGATAGGAGAGTATTGGGTCTGATCGTCAAACAAAAATAACCTTAAGAACTGGGATGCGGAAAGGCTTTTTCCATTAGCCAAAGGATAGAATTCTGCAATTTCTTTGATAAAATCAATTACCCTTTCATCTTCTTTATACTGAAGACCTTTTTGAGAAAAATAGCCGAAAGAAATAGTTTCACCGGTTTC
This sequence comes from Chryseobacterium defluvii, assembly GCF_003634775.1. GTDB lineage: Bacteria > Bacteroidota > Bacteroidia > Flavobacteriales > Weeksellaceae > Chryseobacterium > Chryseobacterium defluvii. The sequence continues at coordinate 376,731 of NZ_RBXB01000001.1, forward strand.
AATTTCCCCTTTATCGGCCTTTTCAAGCCCTTGAATAATATTTAAAAGGGTAGATTTGCCTACACCGTTTTTTCCGATAATACCTACTTTCTCCCCGCGTTGGAACTGATAACTGAAATCTTTCAATAAAACTTTGTCGCCAAAGCTTTTATCAATATGCTTAAGTTCAAGGATTTTTTTACCGAGACGCTTCATTTCAAAATCCAGCTCAAGGCCTTGTTTTCTGGTATCCGTTTTGGCCACTTTTTCAGTTTCATAAAAAGCATCGATCCTGCTTTTTGATTTGGTAGTTCTTGCTTTGGGTTGCCTTCGCATCCATTCCAGCTCTTTTCGGTAAAGGTTATTGGCTTTATCAATGGTTGCATTAAGGTTTTCCTCACGGATCATTTTGTTTTCAAGATAAACTGCATAGGAACCGTTGTGAACATACAGATTATTATCTTCCATTTCCCATATAATATCACAAACACTGTCAAGGAAATATCTGTCGTGAGTGACCAGTAGTAAAGTGATTTTAGCTTTATTCAGATAATTTTCAAGCCATTCCACCATTTCCACATCCAGGTGGTTGGTAGGCTCATCCATAATCAATAAAGTATGGCGGTGCTCCGCTCTGGTTTCAGTCAATAATTTCGCCAGGGCAACGCGTTTAATCTGTCCTCCTGAAAGGGTACCCATTTTAGCATTCAGATTGGTAATTTTAAGCTGTGAGAGAATTTGTTTCATCTCGTTTTCCAAATCCCATGCTTTGTGGACTTCCATCTCAGCCAAAGCTTTCTCAATCAATGCGCTGTCAGTGGAATGCAAAGACTGATGATAGTATTTAAGAGCCCGGATCGGCTTTGAATCCAGTGTCATCATAAACTCGTCAACGGTTAGATCCGGATCATAGTCAATTTCCTGGTCAAATAAAACGACCTGAATATCCTTATTGATATTTACCGTTCCGCTGTCTGCAATTTCTTTTCCCATTAAAATTTTAAGCAGCGTGGATTTTCCGCTTCCGTTTTTAGCTACAATGGCAATTTTGTCACCTTCATTGATATGAAAAGAGATATTTTCGAACAAAATTTTAATGCCATACGATTTGGTAAGGTTTTCGACAGAAACGTAATTCATTGGAATGTAGTGCTTTGAATTTTATTTTGAATTTGAACCGCAAAAATACGAAAATGAAACAAGAAAAATTTTAATTATGCATATGCTAAAACACGATTTATATGATAACAAAATTATGCATGATCCCGAAAGAAAGGTATTGGGAATATTTCATTTTAGTAGCTCGTTTTTTACTGTCAATTACATTTCTAAATTATGGGTATAGCAAACTCACCGAGAGTGGGCAATTTGGAATATCTCCTGCGGAAATGGCTACTCCGATTAAAGATTTGTCCTTATTCAGGGTGATGTGGTATTTGTTTGATCATGATCCCATCAAAACTGTTATAGGAGTTTTGCAGATTATTACGGGAATTTTACTTCTTTTCAATAGAACAGCTATTTTGGGAATTATGTTTTTTATTCCGATTGCAGCTAATATCCTGCTTATGGATATCAGTTTTATGCCGGAAAGTCTGGCAATGGGCTTTGCCAAAAGGTTTGCTTTCTATTTCTTCCTGTGTTTTTTGATTTTATGGAATGACAGGGAGAGGGTAAAAGTAATATGGAATGCAATAATTAAAAAGTTTTCTTTCAAACTCAGGTTTCCAGTTATATTATATCTTATGGTTCCTGTTTTTGCTTTAATGTTAGAGTTTTCATCTGCTATTCCGCAGGTTATTTACGGATTGATCACAGAACCGGATGAGACGTTTGAGATTCTCAAGAAAACATTCCGGGTATTGGTTGATGCTTTTAAGGGAATATAAACAGGTAGTAAGGAAATGCAAAAAAATAAGTTTTTGTAATGTTTTTTAATGTAGATTTGATAGCATAATAAACACTGATGCCTATGTTACAATTTAATTTCCTGGCTATTTTAGTAGCCGCTTTTGTTCCCCTCATTATAGGATTTATCTGGTATAATCCAAAAGTAGCTGGAACAGCTTGGATGAAAGCTTCCGGAATGACGGAAGATAAAATGAAAGGTTCTAATGTGGCAATGATTTTTGTTTTTACAATTATTTTGTCTTTTCTTATTTCTTTTTTTATGCAGTTTCTTACCATTCATCAGTTTGGAGCTTCGGGAATGATCGGTGGTGACGAGTCTCATGCAACACCATCTTATTTTGCATTCATGAAGGAATATGGAACCGCTTACCGTTCTTTCGGCCATGGTGCTCTACATGGATTTATATCGGTGCTTTTTTTCGTTTTTCCGATATTTGCTATTAATTCCATGTTTGAAAGAAGGTCATGGAAATACATCTTTATCAACGTGGCATATTGGGCCATTACTATTACCATTATGGGCGGGATAATTTGTGGCTGGTATGCTGTAGATGGTTTTCATTGGGTGACACAGAAATAATAATTAAATGAACAAGGCTGCACAGGTGGCCTTTTTTATGTCTTATACATTTACAATATACAACAGCGTTTCCGAATTGCCCTTAAACTGGAATACCATAATTGGGAATCATAATATTATGCTGTCCCAAGAATACTTCAATGTGTTGGAAAAGTCGGCTCCGAATAATATGCAATGTTATTTTATGGGGTTTTTCAAAGATGAAGAACTCATTGGGGGCGCTCTGTTTCAGTACCTGAATTTTCAATATCATTCCTCTTTTCAAAAAAATCAGGTGTGGTGCAGTATCAGGAATTTTTTCGCCAAAAGATTGGGGAGAGACGTAATGATTTTGGGAAATAATATGCTTACCGGCCAAAACGGGTTTTATTTTGATTTTTCAGAAATAACACCCGAACAGGTAATTCCTCTATTAGATGAAGCCGTTGAATTCATACAAAAAAGAAAAAGAAGAACCGATTTAATTATTTATAAAGATTATCAGGCCGGATTCATCAATTATTTTCAAGGGAAAAGTCATCGGACCTATTTCAGATTTTCAGTACAGCCCAATATGATCTTAAGGCTGAGAAAAGACTGGCTTGTCTTTGAGGATTATCTTAATGCCTTTTCTACAAAATACAGGACCAGGGCAAAAACTGCAAAGAAAAAACTTCAGGGAATTGAAAAGCGTGAACTGAGCCTGGAGGAAGTCAGAAAATATCAGGCGGCAATGAATCTGTTGTACCAGAATGTAGCGGAAAATGCACCATTCAATACCTTTTTTCTTGCCGGGAATCATTTTGAAAAAATGAAGGAGTATTTAGCCTTGAACCTGAAAATATTCGGATATTTTTACAATGAAAGGTTAATTGGTTTTTACACATTGATTCTCAATAATAACGATATTGATACTTATTTTCTGGGATATGATAAAGCGCTTCAGAAAGAAAAACAATTGTACTTGAATATGTTGCTCGATATTGTAGAATTTGGCATTCGTCATGAGTTCAGCAGAATTATTTTCGGAAGAACAGCTTTGGAAATAAAATCTACTATCGGTGCAGAGCCTGTCGACATTTTTGGTTTAATAAAACATAATAACGGAATACTGAATACCTACATGGAAAAAATATTTGTTTCCCTTAACCCCAAGACAGAATGGATTCAAAGAAAACCATTCAAATAAATTCTATCTATCTTAAATATGATATTTTAAAAGAATTTTAACGAAAAGGGCTGTAAATTTAATAAGGTGTTATGAGTTTTGAAGGTAGGAAATAAGGATTTTTGTGTCAAATTTTTTACCATGAAAAACTTTATTGCTTTATGTCTTCTGTTTTCCGGGATATATGCTCAAGCACAAATTGTCTCCGGGACGGTTTTTTCAAAAGAAGAAAACAAACCTATTCCTTATGTGAAAATTGGAGTTGAAAGAGAAAAAACAGGAACAATCTCTGATGAAAACGGCCATTTTTCTATCGATCTTTCTCAAACAGACAAATCCCATACCATCAGAATTGAAGTGGCAGGATTTGAGAGTTACACACAAGCTGTTTCAGATTTTATAAATAACAGCGCCCCAAAAATATTTTTAAAAGAAAAAGTTAAAAATATTCAGGAAGTAAAACTCAATCCTAAAAAGTTTGTAGATAAAAACTGGGGAGTCAATACAAAAACCAAAAGTGTCTTGTATTCTGTAAACCCGGAATTCCGGAAAGAAGATTTCCTCGGAGAAACTGCTTTGGAATTTAATGCCAGTAAAAGATCAAAAATTAAGAATATTAATTTAAACGTTGCCAATTATAATTCAGACAGGCCGGTTATCATGCGTTATGCGATCTACAGTGAAAAAAATGGTTTTCCGGATCAGAATATTCTGGAGGAGGAAATTACCGTGGAGCTTACCGAAGACATGATTAAATCAGGTACATTCATGCTAGACGTTAACGATTATAATATCTGGGTGCAGGGGAAATTTTTTATAGGTATTCAGTTTCTAAAAGAATTTAAAGGAAGGGTAAACATCAGTGCAGCATTATTCAGAACCGGTTTTATAAGAAAATTTTATGGAGATTGGGAAAGGATAACGTTAGCCGCCCCAGCCATTAATATAGATGTGAAAGTAGACAAAAACGGGAAAAATAAGAAAGACGAAATGGAGGATAATAATGAAAAGCTTTCTATGTTGGCTCCGGATATCAGCCAATACAAAGATGAATCCGGAAACTCGATATATGGTAAAAATGAAGCAGTAGGAAAGACATTGAAATTGAAAGATGCCGAATTGTACTATGAAGTTTACGGAGAAGGGCAGCCTCTTCTTTTACTTCACGGAAACGGAGGAAGTATTAAAGAATTCTATAAACAAATCCCTGAACTTTCCAAACATTTTAAAGTAATTGCCCTGGACACGAGATCTCAGGGAAAAAGTAAAGATTATACCAGGAATAATCTCAGCTATAAAATTTTTGCAGATGACCTGAAATCTTTAATTGATCACTTGGGGCTGAATACAATAAACATTCTAGGTTGGAGTGATGGAGGAAATACAGGACTTGAATTCAGTCTGAAGTACTCGGAAAATCTTAATAAATTGATTGTGATTGGAGCAAATGCTTTCCCGGAAGGAGTTGAAGAAAGCCTTCTGAATAATTTTAAAACAAAAGTACAGGTTTTACAGCTTGAAAACAATCCTGATCATTCTAATGAGGTCAGATTGTTGAAATTAATGATCAATGAACCTGAGATTAGTAAAAAATCTTTAAATCAAATTTCCAATCCGGTTTTTGTGATTGCAGGCGAAAATGATGTGATCAAAAAAGGGCATACGGAAATGATGGCCAAAGAGATCAAAAATTCAAAACTGAAGATTTATAAAAAAGCATCTCATTATGTTCCTTTTGAGGTCGCAGATGAATTGAACAAGGATGTGGTCGATTTTTTGAAAAATTAATCCAGCGTTAACGCTTTTAAAGACCAGGAATTGCCATTATAAATATCCAGATCCACTTTGGTGTTGATTCCATGTACAATCCCGTTTTCCGTAAATTGCCAGAAATCCCACTGATCATCCGGTGATGGAATAGGAACATCATTATAGTTGGCCAGCCAAAGCGGATACCCATCAAATTCACCTTTTAAAAAATCTTTGTAATAATGATAATAAGTATAGATAATCGGCTTTTCTCCATAAGCTTCCTCTACAATTTTGCACCAGACCTTTAGATCTTCAATCAATTTTTTATTGGTTTTTCGCTTCGGAATTTTTTCAATATCCAGAATAGGGGGAAGGTCTCCGCTTTCCAGTTTTACATTTTCCAGAAAATTGTTGGCCTGGATCACGGGATCTTCATCCGCTCTGTAAAAATGATAAGCACCACGAATCAGCTCATGCTTTTTAGCCAGTTCCCAGAAATCATCAAAATGCTTATCTGCACTGCGGTTTCCCATTGTTGCACGCATCACAACAAATTCCAACGGAATGGTTTTATTCCCGATGCTTAAGCTGTCCCATTTGATGTCCTCTCTGTTCTGATAATGGGAAATATCAAAACCGTATGTTTTATCCAGATTGGAGGAAAGAATTTTTTGAATTCTGAGCGTTTCCTTTTCACTGTTGTGCAGTTTCTTATGCGTAAACTTATTAAAGTATAAAGCGTAGTAGTAGCTGATGGACTGTTTCAGGTATAATCCGGTTCCGATAAGCGCCAGGATCAGAATGATCAATACAACTTTACGGCGAAAAAAATAATTCTTTCGTCTCTTGCTGTGTAGCTTTCTGGCAGTCTTTTTGGTATACTTTTTTTTCGTCATAAAGTTTTGCAAAACTAACTTTTTACCAACTAAAATGCTAAATAAATTCAGTAAATTTGTGTGATATGGAAACACGTGAGAAAATCATTATCATAGGGGGTGGTTTCGCGGGATTACAGCTTGCGAAGACCCTAAACAATAAGAATAAGAAAGTAATCCTCCTGGATAGGGTAAATCATCATATGTTTCAGCCCCTTTTTTATCAGGTAGCGTGTGGAAGGATAGAACCTTCCAATATCTCTTTTCCTTTCAGGAAAATATTCCAGCAATCCAGAAACACGCAATTCCGTTTGACGGAAGTAAAAGAGATTGATCCTGTTCATCATAAAGTCATTACCGATGAAGCTGAATTTACTTATGATAAACTGATTATTGCTACAGGCTGCAAAACCAATTTTTTCGGTAATCAAGATCTTGAGGGCAAAGCTTTTGCCATGAAAAATACTCAGGAAGCGATCAGCATCAGAAATCATGTGCTTATGACTTTCGAAAAGCTGATCATTGAAAAAAGCCGGAGTGATGACGGGAACTGGAATATCGTTATTGTAGGAAGTGGACCGACAGGTGTGGAGCTGGCCGGAGCTTTTGCGGAAATGAAAAAAGAAATTCTTCCAAGGGATTATCCGTATATGAATTTTAATCATCTTAAAATTATTCTTGTAAGCTCTACGGAAAAGCCGCTTGCCGTAATGAGCCCTGAAGCTCAGGAAAAATCAGAAAAGTATCTTAAAGAACTGGGTGTGGATTTTCTAAGCGGAGAATACGTTACGGATTATGATGGGGATAAAGTATACATGAAGAGCGGAAAGCAAATTCCTTCCAACAACGTCATCTGGGCGGCAGGGGTTACCGGTAATGTAGTACAGGGGTTTCCTCAAGAAAATTTAATAAAGAACCGGTACATTGTAGACAGGTATAATAAAATAAAAGGCTATGATAATGTTTTTGCCATCGGAGATATTGCATCTATGGAAACTCCGAAATATCCGCAGGGACATCCGCAAGTAGCTAATGTAGCGATTACACAAGCGAAAAATTTAGGTAAAAATCTTTTGAAAAAAAGCAAAGATGAATGGACGGAATATGAATATCACGATAAAGGCTCCCTGGCAACCATTGGGAAACACAGAGCAGTGGTAGATTTGCCGTTTTTTAAATTCCAGGGATTTTTAGCATGGTATTTCTGGATGTTTCTGCATTTAATGTTAATTTTGAGCGTGAGAAATAAGCTTGCAATTTTCTTCAACTGGATGTGGAGTTATTTTAATAAAGATTCCTCTCTGCGATTAATTATTTTACCCAATAAGAAAAACGGAACTTTACAATGAGAATTGATATAATAAGCGTACTGCCGGAATTAATGGAAAGCCCTTTCAAAACCTCTATTTTGAAAAGAGCAATGGATAAAGGGCTCGCGGAAGTGCATTTTCATCATCTTAGAGACTGGTCAACCAATAAGCACAGACAAATTGATGATGAACCTTATGGAGGCGGGGCCGGAATGGTCATGATGGTTGAGCCTCTGGATAAATGTATCTCCGAGCTTAAATCGCAGAGGAATTATGATGAGGTAATTTATCTTACACCGGATGGAATTACACTGAATCAGAAAATTGCGAATACGCTTTCTATAAAAAATAATCTGATCTTTCTTTGCGGACACTATAAAGGAATTGACCAACGGGTAAGAGACCTGCACATTACCAAAGAAATTTCGATCGGAGATTATGTTCTTACCGGTGGAGAATTAGCCGCATGTGTGCTTGCCGATAGTGTGATCAGATTGATTCCCGGAGTTTTGAATGATGAGCAAAGTGCACTCACCGATAGTTTTCAGGATGATTTATTATCTCCTCCCATCTACACAAGACCTGAAAATTATAAAGGATTAGAAGTGCCGAAAATCTTGCTAAGCGGGAATTTTGCCAAAATTGAAGAATGGCGTCATGAAGAAGCGGTAAGAATCACCAGAGAAAAACGCCCGGATTTACTTTAATTCAAATTTATTACAAGGTTCAACGGTGTTTTTTTTGATCAGCAAGAATAAATCAGAAAATTAATCGTTATAATATTAGAAATGGTTAATGTTATTGTGATATATTATTCGCTGCATTGTTTTTTTTCCTGATTTTTAAAAATTTCATTTTTATTTTAATTGTAAATTAATGGTACGTTTTTTGCAATGATTGAAAACTTTATATTAAATATATAAATTAATTGTGATTGTTTAGTTGAAAATTTATATTTAAAGTATAAAATCAATCTTAATATATTATAAATTAATTAATCATATTTAAAAAAAAATAATAAATTTACATTCTAAAATTAAAGTGCCAAAATTTAAGAATACAAATGTGTGTTGATGGAGCTGTTCAGTTTTTACAATGTTGAAAATTTGTTTTTACCGGATCCAAAACCAGTACATAAACTAGACCCTACTGTTTCAGGGTTACGGAATTGGGACGAACGGAAATACAGGAATAAGCTTTTTAAAATCTCACACGTTTTCCAATTGATGAAGGAGGAAAATGATGTTTTACCATTTATTATAGGTTTATCTGAAGTGTCCGGAAGGAAAGTCTTGGAAGAACTGGTAAAAATGGAACCTTTTAATTCAAAATATGGGATTGTTCATTACAATTCTATGGATGAAAGAAAAGTAGATGTGGCAATGCTATATGATAAAGATAAAGTAGAGGTAATGGACTCAGAACCCATTTCCTTCTTCTTTGAGATTATAGATAAAAACACAGGGGATTACGACACAACTAGGGATGTACTCTATTCAAAAGTAAAATATAAAGAAGAGATTATTAATGTCTTTATCGCGCACCTTCCCTCAAAGCGAGACAAAGACCCTAATAAACCAAAAAGATCCTTTATACTCGGAGAAATCCGGGAAAGAATTTTGAATATTGTGAATGCAGAAAAAGAACATGTGATTTTGTGTGGTGATTTTAACGAGAACCCAGATGATGAAAATTTAGTAAAGATTCTCTATGACGACAATGATCGGAAAGTGTTGGAAAACCCTTTTCAGGCATTGTTCTCTACAAGGAAATATTCTACTTTTCATTATAAATCTGGATTGCTATTTGATCAGATTATAATGTCAAAATCTTTTTTTGATAATAGTGGTCTGACTTTTCGGAATGCACAAGTGTTTAATTCCGAGAAAATTAGCAGTCGAGACAGAAGATTCGAAGGTCGCCCTTTTCGAACCTTTGCAGGTACCCGATATTTGGGAGGCTATAGCGATCATTTTCCGGTTTTTGTACAATTTGAATGCTTATAGTAAAAACATGAATAAAAAAAGTAGAAAATGAAAAATTCAAGTACCACAAGTTATCATTTAGATTCTATCGACAAGGAGATCATCTACATGTTGATGGACAACGCTAAGACATCGTTAGCGCACATTTCTAAAAATGTCGGAATTTCAACAACGGCAGTCCACCAGAGAATTAAAAAACTGGAACATGCCGGAGTTATCGAAAATTCAATTTCTTTCCTAAACCCAAAGAAAATCGGTTACAAAGTTACCTCCTATATAGGAGTGTTTTTGGATCAGCCCAGCCATTATCCGGATGTGGTAAAATCCTTAAAGGACATCAATGAGGTGGTGGAAGCTCATTACACCACCGGTAATTACACTATCTTTTTAAAGGTGTTGTGTAAGGATAATGACCATTTGATGCAGATTCTCAGCAAACTTCAAAAGCTGAAAGGAGTGACGAGAACCGAAACTTTCATATCTTTGGAACAAGGAATTAACAGACAATTGAAAGTATAAGAGATATGAATATTGCTCAGTATTTGGATTCAACTTATCTGAAAACACCCTCTCAATCGGGTCTTTCAGAAGAAGAAACTTTACAGAAAGATAAAGACCTTGCGCAGGAAGCTGCAGATAACGGGATATTTGCCGTAATGATCCGTCCGGATTATATACCCGAGATTAAAAAATATCTTCAGGAAAGGAATTCAAATGTTAAGGTAGGTACGGTGATAGGATTTCATGAAGGAACGTATTCTATTGATGAAAAACTTGCCGAAGCCTCAAAAGCAATAGAAGACGGGGCAGATGAATTAGATTTTGTTATTAATTACAACGCTTATCTTCAAGGAAATATAGGACTGATAAAAGAAGAGTTTGTGAAATGTACACAGCTGTGTCTGGATCATCATAAAGTTGCCAAATGGATTATTGAAATTGCGGCTTTAACCGATGAACAGATTGCAGATCTTACTAAAAATATTTCTGCATGGGCAGAAGAAAGCTTTTCCGAAAAAGATTTACCTTATATCTTCGTTAAATCTTCTACCGGTTTTTTTGAAACTACCGGAGGAAAACCTAACGGAGCAACATTTGAAGGCATAAAAATTATGCTGGATAATGCCGGAAAACTTCCTGTAAAAGCCGCTGGAGGAGTAAGAACTCCCGAAGATGCGGAAAAAATGATTAATATGGGAGTGAAAAGAATCGGAACATCTTCAGCCTTGGCGCTAATTAAAAATCAATCATCTTCGGAAGGATATTAAAACATAGTCTTCAATAATAAAAAAGAACCATCAAAATCAGCTGATGGTTCTTTTTTATTGTTATACCTGTGCCTGATACTCGGCGTAAAACTCCTGTGTTTCTTTGATCAGGGCGTCCATTTCTTCTAAAGTGAAAACTTCCAGGAATTTCTTTCTGAAGTCTTTGAAATGGGGTATTCCTCGGAAATAATTGCTGTAATGTTGTCTCATTTCTACTAAGCCTAATCTTTCACCTTTCCATTCTGTGCTCCATTCCGCATGTTGACGGACTGCCAATAATCTGTCTGAGATAGTAGGGGCCGGAAGATGTTCCCCGGTTTTAAAGAAATGTTTGATTTCATTAAAAATCCATGGATATCCGATAGCCGCACGACCGATCATAATTCCGTCGCAGGCATATTTTTGCTTGTATTCCAAAGCCTTCTCAGGAGAATCAATATCTCCGTTTCCGAAAATAGGAATCTCAATATTAGGGTTTTGCTTGATTCTTGAAATATGTTCCCAGTCCGCTTCACCTTTATACATCTGTGCACGTGTTCTGGCATGTATGGTTAAGGCTTTAATACCTGTTTCCTGTAAACGTTCCGCTACTTCATCAATATTAATGGATGTACTGTCCCAGCCTAAGCGGGTTTTTACGGTTACAGGTAAGTGAGTAGAGCTTACCACAGCCTTTGTAAGGCGAACCATAAGATCAATATCTTTTAATACTCCGGCTCCGGCTCCTTTGCAAACTACTTTTTTTACCGGGCAACCAAAATTAATATCTACTAAATCAGGATTTACGGTTTCCACAATTCTTGCAGACATAGCCATTGCCTCTTCATCCCCACCAAAAATCTGAATCCCGACAGGCCTTTCGTAATCAAAAATATCTAGTTTTTTTCGGCTTTTAATAGCATCACGAATCAAGCCTTCGGAAGAAATAAATTCCGAATACATCAGATCTGCACCATGCATTTTGCATAAGCGTCTGAATGGAGGATCACTTACATCTTCCATCGGAGCCAGCAAAAGCGGAAATTCCGGCAGTTCTATGTTGCCTATTTTTATCATGGTGCAAATTTACGAATTTCTAACTTTCCATCAGACTGATATTATCTATTAGTCTAAATGATGAGTAAATATTATGAAATTGAGGGATTATTTTTAAGCTATTAACTAGAAACTGGCTTTTACCTGCATGCTTCCAATGTGGATGGTTCTGTCACCGGAATTTCTTCCTTCATAGTTTAAATTCAATTGTAAGAAAGAATTAATGGCTTGCTGTATAAACACGCTCCAAACCTGGTTTTTCCCGGGTTTTAATCCATCAAGCATCTGGTTTCCGACAATACTAAAGTTGTTTCCGGTGAAATCATTGTTGATGAATGAGAAATTTCCCCGGATGGACGTTTTCTTACGTTCCCACTGAATGGTGCCTGTAATATCAAATGCTTTAAGGAATTCTTCACCGTCTGTTCTTTGTTTTTGGCGGAAGGCTGAAGAAAGCTCAGCCTGGATGGCATCAGTGAATTTATAGGTAGCCTTAGGCTTGGTTTCAAAATTACTCAAACGATAATCCCGCGTTTTGAACAATTGAGATGAGTTCCGAATATCATGTACGGAATTTTCCCAGTCTATCCTGAATTCTTTATTGAACCAATATCCGATATTAAGGAAATGGGAAGTCTGTTCTCTTTCTTCATTACTGAAATTAGCATTGATGAGATTATCATTCGAAATAAAACGATAATTTCCATTCCATCCTGATTTTTCGGTAGGACTGAACTGAACGGAGGTTAAAATATTTTGATTTTTAAGAATTTGGTCTTCATTTTTTTCAAAAGGATTAAGTACCAAAACCTTATCTTTTTTATAGAATGAATTTTGTGAGTTTAAGGAAATATTAAAATTCCATCGTTTTAAAAAGGCATTTTCAGAATTGAAAATGATTGACGGATTAACAAATAAGGCGAGCTGGAGCTTATTTTTATTGGAAGGAAGATATCTTACGGAATTGGTGTAAATTCTTATATATTGTGCCAGATCCGAATATTCAGCGATCTCAAACTCATCTAGCTGTTGAATTCCGTCCCCGTTGTAATCTGTCCATTTATAAATCCCTTGTCCGTCCGTCACCTTCACATACTGGAATTCTCTTTGAGCTTCCTGTCCGTTTCCAAGTTCATAAAATGCCTGTAACCGCATACCGTTTCGGAAAAGCTGCTGGTTATAAAGAATGTTTCCCACTACAAAATCATTATTTCTGGTCATATCGGCATCTGCATTCTGATAAAAGAATTTTCTGTAATGAACCAAAGCATTCAGGGTGGTTTTTTCAGTTTTAATAATCTGGCTTTCCGCCATAATCCCTAAAATATTGTTCATACTTTGCAATCTGTTATCACGAACGGAGTCGTTGTCCCGCATATAAATTTTTGTCAATAACTTTGTTCTGGTACTGTCTCCGATTTTTTTCTGTACAAAAATTTCTTTCCAGCTAAAACTCGTAACATCCATCAACTGAGTATCATTATACTTTTTTTCATTATGCTCCATGCTTCCACCAATGGCCCAGCTTCCTTTTTTGCCGACATATTCAGTGGAAGCTCCTCCTCGTATAAATTTGGTGTCCTGAAGTGTTGCATTCGTATTCAGATAAGAAAGATTTCCTTTGGTGAAGAATTTTCCACTAATCCAGCCAAAATCAAGGTCATTTTTAATCCCTTTATAGGAGTCACGCTCATCAAGGTAATTGATACGGTAATTCAAGGTTGACTTATTGTTCCATTTATTTAAAAAACTGAAAATAAACCTGTTTTGAGTTTTACCGCTAAACTCCTGTGCCAAGTTGAAATCTCTGGAAAACTCCACATCATTAATACGGTCTAAAATATGGAATTGCCTGTCGATATATTGATATTCAAAGCTTGGTGTACCTTTCCAGTTATTTTTTGTGAAAGTTTTATTTCCAAAGATGCGTCCTGCATATCCTATATTCTGTTGAGAATCTCTGGAAGAAAATAAATTAATGTCATAATTGCTCAGAGAGAAATCCGCTCCGATTTTCCCTTCTTTCAAGAGGAATTCTGAATTCAGTGAATACACCTGGGATTTTTGAGGCGAAGGAAGTTTTCTTACAGCTCTGTAATCTCCCATATTGGGTCCCACATATTCAAATACACGGCCATTGTTTGTGGTTTGAGTAATTTTATAATCGCCCAGATTAGCTCCAAAATACGTATAGGAGACCTGATAAAGAACTTCATTAGGATCTGTGGAGAATTCATAATAATTTCCATTCGGGTCCTGAACCAAACGGTACAGGATTTTGTTCACATCATAATCTGTGACAACCCCTGATGGTGCATACATTAAATTAGGATCGTTTCCGGCATTGGCAAGAATCTGTTCATCTTCCTGGGAAAGGTTAAGAGATAACGGAGCATTTTTATTATCATTCTCCATAAACCAATTCAATCCTAATCTTAGCTTTTCTCTCTTGTGCTCAACTTTTCCGGTAAACAAATATCTTGAATAATTCCTATTGGTATAGTTATAGGAAATCGTGATGAAGTTCTGCTGGAAAATAGGGCGGAAGCTGGTAAAAGTAACTTCACCTGTATTATAGTTGATAACATAATCCTGGTTTTCTCCACGCTTCATCAAAATACCATCTATGAAAACCTGTTCGGATCCTGAAATAAGAGTAATGAATTGTTCACCGTTTTTACCGGTAAGACGATAAGGTCCCTGGTTTCCTTCCACCCCTTGAAAACGGATTCTGTGGAATTCACTTCGTGCAACACCCATGGAAACATCAACAAACGTTTTATTGTCTTTTCCGAATTCTGTCTGGAATTCCAATCCCATACTTCGTCTCTGATATTTTGCAAAATAATTTTTAGCTTCCACCAAATCCAGATGTCCGGCCCTGAGAATAGATCTATCCTTAATATTAAGCTGCATATAGATCTTATCAAACTCTTCCAAAGTCTGTGTATATCCATCAGCCTGGATAGGTAAATTGTGGTCCGATATGCTTGCGAGAATTGTTACATCTTTAGACAGCCTTCCGGAAATCTGAAGGTCCATGGAACTCTGCACAGATTGCCCCTGATTATTACCAAAAGTAATCCCACGGATAATAGAACCTTTTGAATTAAGCTCTCCTAAAAACCTTTTTTTATCATTTTTGGCCAGAACGGCTTCATCAACAATGATTTTGTTGTTTGTTTTTACAAAATCAAGGGTGTCTTTGGCAAAAATGTCCTGCTCAAGTTTGGCCGCTATAATGCTATCTTTTCTGATAGAAAATATACTATCTCTCTTAAAAGTGAAAAGAGTATCATTTTTTATTGTATCTTTATCTGTAGGAAGGTTTGGATTTTTCCACGTGAATATTTGCGCATTACCCGAAAATATGCCCATGAAAAGAAACACGAATATTAGAAGATAATTTCGCAAGCCCTCTATAAATAATTGGTAAAAATAACTAAAAATTGTTAATAGTAATGGTTTTAGGATTATTAACAAAAAATTAACCCGATTATTGTTTTGAATTGAAAAATAGACGTAATTTTGTTTTGTAAATTAATAATATAAAAAAAAATAGATTATGAAAAAAGTATTTACTATTTTAAGCGTTATTTCGATATCTACATTTGCAAGTGCGCAAATTGTAATTAATGAAGTATACGGAGGAGGAGGTAATTCCGGGGCACCATATAAAAATGATTTTATTGAGCTGAAAAATGTAGGAAGCTCATCTGCTACTTTGACCGGAGCCTATATACAATATGCATCAGCTACTGGAACTTTTAATGGAGGAACAAATACACATTCAATTCCAAATATCACTTTAGCTCCAGGACAAACTTATTTAATTCAAGAAGCGGGAGGTACAAATGGAGCCGATTTACCTACACCTGATACTACAGGTAGTATTAATTTATCTGGAACAGCAGGAAAAGTGGCATTAACTTCAAGCATCACAGCTCCAACGGCAGCGAATAGTGCTAATGTAATTGATTTTATTGGTTTTGGAGCGACTGCAAGCTATTATGAAGGTGCAGGGGCTGCACCAGCGCCATCAAATACAACTTCTGTTGCCAGAATTGCTGGTGATACCAATAATAATTCTACTGATTTTGTTGCCGGTGCACCAACTCCTCAGAATTCTACCTCAGGTTCTCTAGCAGTTTCCGATATCAAAAACGTAAAAGAAAGCTTTATTAAAAATTCTTTTGTTACAGACGATGAGATCGTTTTCGGTTCTCAGGTAAAGGATGTTAAAGTTTATAACATGCTGGGACAAGTTGTAAAAACTTCTGCAAAAGATTCTGTTATCTTAAACGTTGCTGAATTAACAAGAGGAAACTATATCGTTACCGGTACAGTAAATAACCAGCCGGTTTCTCAGAAAATTTTAAAAGACTAATTAATCGTTAAGATTTAAATATAGACCCCGGGCATTCGAAGAATGCCCGGGGCTTTTTTTATTTTTAATACCAGCCTCTTCTGGCGGCATTGATAACGGCTCCCAAGTTTAATACTAAAGTATATCGTATTCGTTTTGCATAATCTTTAAAAGAAGGCTCAAAGCCTAAAGAAGACTGAATGGGGAAGTATACCTCAAGAAAATCCGGGATTACCCTTACTTTTATTCCACTATCCCAGATAAACTGAGTAGGTGCATTTTTATTTTTATAGATTCCAACATCAGCATAGACATGGAATATTTTCCATACACTGGAATCCACATTAAAAGAAGTGATCCATTGATTAACGGTTCCGGGAATAAAAGATTTAAAACCTCCGTCAGCCAGAATATATTGTTGGGATAAAATTCCCCCGGTAGCACTTTCACCTAAAAGATTGTAAGAAAAAGCATAATTTGAAACCCTGGAAATACCATAATTAAAAGTGTTGTTTCTGGTTTCATTTCTGATAAAATATCCAGCAAATAATCTTAAGCTTAATTTCTGTTTCGGTGCAAATTCCCATCGGTAATACCCTTCTGCGGTCACCTTATTGAAGTCTTCCATCCATTGCGTACTTACACTCAGGCTTTTTTCGTGAATCATCTGGTTGTCCGTATACCCATATCCTATGCTCCAAAGGTTATACTTGTCATAATCCTTTCTTGCGATCATGGCAGGGCTTAAATCCCTTTCAAGAAAATTGTAGGAAACTGCGATTCCTCTGCTTACTGTACTTCTAGGGTTTTTTCTGAAATTGATGTTAGAAAAAACAGATGCTTTTCTATAAGCGAGGTCATAATCATAATGGAAATAGGAACCATTAACTCCAAAGGTCAGGCTTCTGATGATGCTTTCAGCCGGTAAGAATGAGTAGGAAACCGTACCGGAACCTGTAAGTTTTCCTGTTCCGGAACTATACATCGGGGTGATGGAGTACAAGAATTTCTGATCAAAAAACGATTGGTTTTTGAAATTTATTCCAAACAAAAATTTATCATAGGTATTGTTAAAACGTACTCTTGGATTTAAGTAAATTTCATTGAATTCCGGATTGGGAATATCTTTTATAAGTTTTATTTTGATTTTCTTCATATTGGAAAAAAATCCTTTAGCATATAAAAAATTATCACGGTAATTGGATTCCGGGAAAATATAATCGTCGTTAAGGGTGATTTTATAAGTGTCCAAAGCAGGGATGGAAACAGTCATTCTTTTTTCAGCTTCCTTGGTTTCTACCCAATAACTTTGTTTCTGTTCATTTTTAGACTGGGATTCTAATTTTACAGGAATAGCCTCGTTGGTATTTTTAAATATTTTAACATTGAGAGAATCTCCCTCTTTTCTAAATTTCCGTAATTTAAAATTAACCCTGTTTTTTTGGTTAAGAAATCCTGAAAGATAACCGGCAGAATGATCTTTTAGCGTCAGTTCCTGAAGGAAATCTCTTGGTTTAGTCTGCTGATGTGTATTTTTATCAATGTATTGCTTTAAAATCAGCTCAAAGTGTTCAGTGCCCATTTTATCGGCAGTATAATTGAACAGCGTTCCTGTTTCAAAACTGCTGATGGCCATGTCATTAAAATTGCTTAAAGCAGCAAATTTTTCGTCAATCTTCTGGTCGAGATTCTGTGACATGATATATTGGTACGCCAATCCGTAACGATCTAATAGTTTTACCTCGGAGGCATGAAAAAGCTTTAAAGGTTTGATCCCGAAAATTTTAGCTTCAGGGAGTTTACCAAGCAGCATTGCTTCATTATAAAACTTTTTCAGATATTGGATTTCCAGGTAAGATTTTAACCCGTTTTTAAACCAATGGTCATTTTGTTTATCGGCAATAATCTTTTCATCCAGAATTTTTTTTGTAATAATTCCGAAATAATCCTGGTCTGTCTTTTCTGCATCTGTAAACAATTGGAATTTGAATTTCCAGAATTTGATATCATTATTCCCGAAAAAATCTTCTTTTCCTTTGAACTTATCAGAAATAAAAATCTTTTGAGGAATAGAGCCAATTTTTTCCTGAAGGAATTTCAAATGTAATGGAAGATAAAATTCTAAGTTTTGTTTTTCCTCAGGCTTTAAATTATATCCGAATTTTATTTCAGTATCTATTTCTTCCGTTTTAATTTTTATAGACGGATACTCGTATTGGGAGATCATAAATTCCGGGTCAGAATCTAAATATCCTTTAAAAGAGTTCATCTGTACTTGGGGAAGATTACTTTCAATGAAGTAATTAACAGGAAGATCAAAATTGATCGTCCAATAGGTGTTGAAATTGACAGACTCTTCAATATCGTGATAATTTCTTTTGGAAATATTGTCCGGATCAAAATGATCCGGAACAATAAAGAAATATTTTAAGGCTACATTTTGATCAGACGTTCCGTAATCGGTAAATTTACGATCCGGAAGCTGAAGCTGATATTGTAGTTGTAATTGTACACTTTCTCCAGGCTTTAAAGGACTGGCTAAAGGAATAAAAAGGTTTTCTTCAGAAATTTTGTTAGCAGGTAAAAGCTCATGGTCCCCATTCCGGATGCTTAAAGACAAAAGATTTCCGATCTGATCCGGTTTTGCAAAATGCAGATCATTATTTCTGTCTTCAAGCTTGCGGTACACCAAAGAAGTACCTCTTTTCTTATAAGCGGAAACCCAGCTTAAAAGTTTTATCGTTTGCAGATCCTTCTCCGAATGGTTATAATAAACAAGCTCCTGATTTACAGATAATGTTTTTTTGTCCGGAGACAATTTTGCTTCAATGTAGATACTGTCACTTTGTGCTGCAACTTCAGCAACACCAACAAACAAAATAAGACAAATACTAATAACCTTTTTCAAACTTTTGTGATAAAGTTCAAATATAAACTTATTTTGACTATACTCTATAAGATTTTACCCCTGAATTGCTTTTTTTTCCAAAGAATTAACATATGCTTTCCAGCCTTCATTTTTATAAATGATAGCCGCTTCTTCGGCATTAGAAGCCTTATAAATTCCTCTTCCTACGATAATGAAATCTGTATGAAGATTTTTGAAAACATGTTCCGGAGTATTATACTGTTGTCCTTTCCCGTCACCAGAATCAGCGAGGTTTACTCCCGGAGTAAATAATAAAATTTCATCCGGAAGCTGATTTTGAGATACTCCACCAATTACATTGGGATGGGATAAAGCTATTTTAAGAGCTTCTTCACGATATTCATTAGTGGTCAAAGTGCCTTTTGAAGACATACCGATGATTGCTACGACACCTACATTGTTAAAGCAATCCAAAGATTCGAAACCCCCGATTACCTGAGAAGTAACGAAGTCTGCCCAATCAGTAATTCTGAAAACGCCACTGGTGAACTGAAGCTCCTGTGTATTACCAATGTCGGCGAACTTTCTGTCCTCCATCAGTAAAAACTGGTGTTTTGCAGCCAATGCTTTCAACGGAACGATTGTTTTTTCGTATTCAAAATCGGAAATGATATCAATATGAGTTTTTAAGGCAATAATGTGGGGGCCGACTTTTTCAGCCAGCTCTAATAATTCATGGGTAGTGGTAACATCTGCAGAGGCAATAAGGTTGGATTGTTTTGCCAAGGCAACTTCCAATAATTTTTTGGAAACCGAATGTTGGGCATTTTTCAGTTTTTGTTCATAGGAACATCTTGTTTTTTCTTCAAACTGAATATGATTTCCCTGAAGGAATTCTTGTATTCTTTTTACCTCTTCATCCGTTAATTCGCCATTCTCCTGAAGAATACCGCATACTTCGGAAATATTGAAAAGAGTATGAACTCTGTAGCCTTTGCTTTCTAAAAGCTGTTTTCCGCCCTGCTCCCTGTCAAGCACCACAACAATATCAGAAACTTTAATGTCCTCCTGTTCAACTTCAGCGATGGTTTCCACTAAAGATTTTCCGGAAGTAATAACGTCTTCTACCAAAAGACAGTTTTGGCCTTTCTGGTAAATTCCTTCAATCATCTTTTTAGTTCCGTAGCTTTTTGCCTCTTTTCTTTTAATGATCAACGGAATATAGCTTTCCAGAGACA
This sequence comes from Chryseobacterium defluvii, assembly GCF_003634775.1. GTDB lineage: Bacteria > Bacteroidota > Bacteroidia > Flavobacteriales > Weeksellaceae > Chryseobacterium > Chryseobacterium defluvii. The sequence goes on from NZ_RBXB01000001.1 coordinate 397,046, forward strand.
TTGCTGTTGCCATTGGAAGTGCAGCGTAAGGAACTCCGCAGATTAAGTCGAAATTATCGAGTGGAAGCATTTCCAATAGATAATTAGCAAGGTTTTTTAAAATTTTAGGGTCTGAAGCCAAAGGTCTTAAGTCTACATAAAACGGGCTTTCGATGCCGCTTTTCAAGGTAAATCTTCCGAATTTAATGATTCCCAGTTTGTAGCACTCTAAAAAGAATTCTTTTTTACTTTCCATTATTTTTTATTAGATGTTGCAAATTTAATGATTTGAAATAAGGCTTAAAAATTTATCATCAATTTCTAAAAAAAGCCATCCCGATTAATGGAATGGCTTGAAGAATATTATCTGTAAATTATTCTACAATTTCAGCGTCGATTACTTTAGTATCTCCGTCTTTATATTTTTTTTCAGCTTCCCAAAGTAAGAATTTATCCACTTCTCTTATCAATTTGGGAATGGCAAGGGATAAAATGGCCAGATCATCCATTACACCCAATACAGGCAGGGCAAAATCAGGAAGCAGGTCGATAGGGGAGATGACATATAAAAGTCCTAATAGCGGGAGAATAATATCTACGGATTTCATAGGATAAAGTCCTTTTCTCCATAATTTTACCATTCTGAAAATATCAGGGATCTTTTTAACGAAACCTTTATGGTTAATCGCCTCTTTAGCCAGATTCAGTTTTGAATACTTCATTTTGTGTTTAGTTTTAATAAATTTTCTAACTCTACAAAATTCTCAAATTTTATACCAAATCAGTTATAAAATTTAGTTAAAAAAATTATTTGATGATATTATCAATAAACTGATGAGTGGATTCTGTATTCCAGTCTCTGTAAGCGTCCTCCTTAATCAGGATTCTGCCGGTTTTATCCAAAAGGAAAGTGGTAGGAAACACTTTAGGTAGTAGTTTCTCCGAAATAGGGCTTTGTGCAATATATACCGGAACAGTATAATTATTTTCCTGTAAAAATTTTCTCACGGCCGCCTCTTCATCATTCATGGCGATCAGAACAAAATCTACATTTCCTTTTCTGCTATCATAGAGCTTTTGAATACTTGGCCATTCTTTTCTGCATGGGGGACACCATGTTCCCCAAAAGTTCAGAAAAACAGGTTTATCCTTGAAATTTTTCAGGTTGGTGCTTGGAACATTAATTCCCTGAAGGTCTATATTATAATCTTCTTCACTTACGGTAACGGCATTTTCAATAGTGGCGATCGGAAAAAACTGATCCTTCAGAAAATCTTTTACTCCCGGTACAAATGCGATAATACCAATAACAACGATCAATACGATATAAACTATATTTTTTTTCATAATAATTCTACAATTTCCTGAATGGCATCTTTACCTCTGTTTTTTGCATAATAAATCTGGAGGTCATTATAAAATTGTTCTCTCGGATACGCTTCAGGGTCGGCTTTGAATTTCATTAATAATTCTTTACCAAACTTAGGACGTGGACCCCAGGAGTTTTTTACATTAAAATCACTATCTAAAATAAGAACTTTTGGGATAGATTGGGTTCCGTCCGTCAAAAACTGATCGATAAGGCTGGTATCGCTGTCCCTAAGAAAAATTCTCACTTCGTTGTGTCCTTCAAAAAACTTTACCAACGCAGGAACGGTAGCGCTTGCATCACCACACCATGCTTCTGAGATGATTAAAATTTTTCCGTCAAAGTTTTTAGCATTCAATAAATTGATCTGTTCTTCATCAGCCACATACTTTTTTAAAGTCCTGTCGATTCTTTGAAGACCTAATTCATAATATTGTTTATAATCTGCCTCCTGTTGATTGGAAGGGTTTTCAAGTCTTTGCTTTGCAATCCGGATGTATTCTTCAAAAGTGATTGCTGTATCCCAGTAATTTTTCATTACTACAATGTGATATTAAAAGTTATTGATATTTCTCGTTTTATTAATCAGGAAAAGATCTGCAAGTACAAAAGCGGCAAGGCTTTCCACTACAGGAACGGCTCTTGGCAATACACATGGGTCATGTCTTCCTTTTCCTTCCACAATCACAGGATTACCTTCTTTGTCTACACTTTCCTGCGGTCTTAAAATAGTCGCTACGGGTTTAAAGGCCACTCTGAAGTAAATATCCATTCCATTGGAAATTCCGCCCTGGATACCACCGGAAAGGTTCGACTTTGTCGTGAAATCGGTATTGAAAACATCATTGTGTTCTTTTCCCGTCATTTTTGCACCGCAAAAACCGCTTCCGTATTCAAAGCCTTTGCAAGCATTGATATTAAGCATAGCTTTGGCCAGTTCAGCCTGTAATTTGGAAAAAATGGGCTCACCTATACCTACAGGTACATTTTTAATGACGCACGTAATGGTTCCACCAATCGTATTTCCTTCCTTTTTTATCTCTTTGATTCTGGAGATCATTTTTTCTGCCGTTTCCGCATCGGGACAGCGAACTTCATTGCTTTCTGTTTTTGAGAAATCCAGATCCTGATAAGGTTTCTCACAGAAAATATCGCCCACGGAAGAGACATACGCATTAATTTCAATATCTGATAAAAGCTGCTTGGCCATAGCTCCGGCAACTACCCAGTTCATGGTTTCTCTGGCAGAAGATTTTCCACCACCACGGTAATCCCTGATCCCAAATTTCTGATCGTAGGTGAAATCTGCATGACTTGGGCGATAAGATTTCGCGATATGGTCATAATCTTTTGATTTCTGATTTTCATTTTCTATAATAAAACCAATAGGAGTACCTGTTGTTTTGCCTTCAAAAATGCCGGAAAGGAATTGCACTTTGTCACCTTCTTTTCTTTGGGTGACAATAGCTGATTGTCCGGGTTTTCTACGGTCTAATTCGTATTGAATTTTATCGAAATCCAGGGTTAAACCTGCCGGGAAATTATTGATGATGCCGCCGTAAGCAGCACCGTGACTTTCTCCAAATGTTGTAAGACTGAGAAGATTACCTAAAGTATTGAACATGATACAAAATTACCGTTTTTTCTTCAGATAATAAAGCGTTTGTATTTGTTCTATTGATAAGCGTTTTTGATATTATGAATGACGTTTTCCGCCTGCTTTTTTTCCTGCAGGTTCATTTTTTGCCAGATAAATCCTTTTTTCATATTTTTTTCATCAATAAGCTGAGGAAAGATTCCTGCTTTGGCATCATCAAAAATATAGCTTGAAGAAATCGCGGGAAGAGGAGTGTCAAAATTAAAAGGATAATTTCTGGAAACGTTAAATTTCAGATTTCCCACTTTATAACAATCAAATGGTTGATATTGGTAAGAAGACGGTTGATAAAGCTGTTCTTTTTTAAATTTTCCCATAAAGCTGCCTAATCTGAAGCTGGGAACATTCTGTCGGATGATTTCCGGGAAAGATAAAAATCCAATAAAAAAAAGGCTCATGCAAGTAAACAGCAGAAGTGATCTTTTTTTATTGAAAAACTCAAAGAAAACGACAAAAAAGATGACCAACAATACATCAATAAAAAACCGGTATTGTGCTGAAAAGATTAAGACCAATATACTTTTCATCAGGATTGAAATACAGATCAGGGAGATCACGGTTTTCTTTTTTAGAAAAGTGAAAATAATAAACAATAATAAGCTTATGATAAAAAGAATATTGATTTTAGATTTAATTCCATGCAGGAAAAGCCAGTTTTTAATATAATCCACCCGGGAAAATTTCTGAATTTCCTGATATGAATACTGCATGTCATAAGTTTTTAAAATGGCATATTGGGAAGATATTCTTATAACTTCAGGGTTAGGTTTCCAGCTTACTCCGACATCCATTATAGCAACCGGAAAAACAGGGTACCCGAATGTCCAAATATTTTTAATGCAGAACAGCAGGATAATCACGGTTCCCGGAATAAAGCTTTTTATGCTGGTTTTGGCTATGATAATTGTATAGAGAAAGCTTAGGACAGGAAGCCATATCATGGTTGGTTTGATAGCAAAAACAAATGCTGAAAATGCAAAAATAAGACTGGTTTTTTTATTTCCCGAGATTATTTCATTTACAATAATCAGTGAAAAGATCATCACCGGTAAATCGGGACTTGGTGATTGGGTAAATAATAAAAGAACAGGAATGAAACAAAGGTGTATCCACTGCTGTTTTTCCATAATATATATGGTGTAAACGATCAATAGAATGGCATTGATTCTAAGAAAAGGGTCTGAGAAATTAGAAAAACCGGCCTGAAAAATATGCCAGAAGGAGACCTGCCCCAATGTAAGGTCCAGATTGGAAATACCTTTTATGATTCCATATTCTGTAAGCCATTTTATCGTTGGAACATAATACCCGAAATGATCCAAAATATAGGGATAGAAAGAGCTGCAAAACAGAATGATCAAAGAAATGACAGCTGTTAAAAGACTATTTTTATTGAAAAAATAATACCATTCATGATATAATCTATATTTGAAGAAACAGAAAATGCCCGATAATAAGGTGAGGGTTTCTACATATATATTTAAAGGGATGAAAAATGCAAGAACGGTCCAGATGATAGTGCATGCTAAAATCCCTGAAATTATCTTACCCGAAATTCCGTGCCATAAAGAACCTGAAAGGTTTTCGGCAATTTTCCCCAATCCCATGAGTGCAGGAAGGAGGAGTATTAAAGAGAATAGAATGAAGACCATAAAAAAAGATTGCTTAAAAATAAGCAATCTTTTGTCTTTCTTTATAATATTGTTTACTGAGGCTGAACTCTTCCGTCTTTCCTATCCTGTGATCTACCGATTGTATAACCGGTTGCACCTCCTACAACACCACCGATAACGGCTCCAAGACCTCTGTTTTTCTTGCTAATAATTGCCCCTGCTGCTGCGCCACCTACTGTACCAATGATGGTACCTTTAGCTGCTTTACTCATCCCTTGTTTCTGGGTGGTACCCTGTGATGAGCTGGTACCGTTATTGGCATAGGTACCGTTACCTGAACCGGATCCGGAGCTTGTTTCTCTATCTCTGTATACTGTTCTTGTTTCTCTGATCACTTGTGGTCTTGAATTATTTTCTGCCACCGCCTTAGCTTTTTTGCTTTCAGCAATGCTATCTGCTTTTTTCTGTGCTTCGTATACAATTTTCTCTTTTTCTATAGCTAACTTTTGCTTTTCAATTTCAAGCTGTCTTGCCTGAAATTCTAATTTCTGTTGTTCAAGAGATTTTTCAGCTGTTCGGTCATCTTTTTTACAAGCTGTCATTAAAAATACTGACAATAAACCTGTTAATACTATATTTTTCATAATTCAAATTTTTATACTTAAGAGCCTGCTGGCTATTATCTAATTCTCAATTATGAAGCCAAGTTTAAGTTAAGTAATGTTAAAAAGTTAAAAAAAATCTTAAAGTTTATTGTATTTACCATTAATACCTGATAAAACGTGAAGGAAATAATTAAAAGTTATTTTAATTAATACTAAATTTTTATTGTGTTAATATTAAATAAGTTAAATTTGAATTACCAAATTACATTTTTATGAAAAAAACAATTTTTAAAGCTTTGCTTATTGCAGGCTTCGGGATTACTGTTACAGCGTGTACTTCCAATGATGATTTAGTGATGGATTCTCCAACAGCTTCCCATTCAACAGCTTCTAAAGTGGCTTCTCAAACAGAAACATATCAAATCCGTTATGGGCTGGTTTCCCAGAATGGAGTTAAAACACTTTCCGGAAGTTATGATTTAGGCGGTTTTGTGGCTACCAATGTGGTCACTGGAGAAACGTATGACTCTTATGGCAGTGGAAGCGGAGGTTTTCAGTCTCTTCCGCAATTTTATGATGGCCTTCCTGAAGGGACCTATACTTTCACTGCAAACCAGGGACAAGGAGGTTGGGTTGGCTACGGTTCAGTAGTAGCCACGGTTTCTGATGCTCAGGTTGATGCTGACGGATATGTAACTATATATGTTCCGATTGCCTGGGAAGAATAATTAGGCAAAGTTTTTGCAATTCATTATACATAATATAGTTATTTAACTATTACAATATTCTGTTCAGAATTACTTTTGAGTAGAATTTTTCATCATTTGTGTTTTTACGGCCTCCTTTTCGGAGGCCATTTTATGTATTATCATATGCTTTATGATTCTACGCATATAATCTAAGATGATTACTGTATATATTTGAATATATTTATTACACATCACATTAACATAACTTCTAAATATTGATATATGAAAAATTTTTTGTTATTACTAGGAATAGCTCTTTTTATTTTAAGTTGTAAGAAAACGGAAACACAGGATAACATTAACGCTACCGATTCTGTAACGATGTCTAATGATACCATTTCTGATACGGTTGTATCAACAGCTCCTGCGGATACTTTATCTACGGTTCCGGATAGTGCGAATCATAATAATATGAATAACAATAGGTAACACTTTTTTAGACCCCATATACTTTTTTAGCTCCTCTCTTTAGAGGAGTTTTCTGTTTTTTATAAGAAAAGATGTGGATTTTATATTTATTTTTTAGCTTTAATCTTATTTTATTTCTTTAATTATTTTCTTTTAATAAATAATTTATTTTATAAAAAAAATAAACATAACACTTTATATTTTTTCAGAATTATTTGGTTTGAAAATTTTTATGATTATTTTGATTTTTCTCTTGATTAAACGCTGAATATTTTTTAAATTTGGGCTGTCGAAAGACATTCGAAATAATTTTTTTTCATCATTTGTGTTTTTCCTCCCATGAAAATGGGAGGTTTCTTTTTTTATTAACTGTTGATATTTCAAAGGATTTTGAATTATGATTGGGATCATAATTCATTTGGACGTGAAGTGGTAACTTTATCGGCGAGTTAAATACTTTTTTTCATCTTTATACTATCTATGCTTAAAGCTTCCTCTTGAAAGAGGAAGCTTTTATTATAAGAAACTTGTATTTTTTTTTCAACAATTTTCAGATATTGGAATACTTGGCATAATTTTTATTACTAACAACGTAACTCATTATATGAGTTTTCATGGTTATTAGTTTTTTCCCTGGAGCAATCCGGGGATTTTTTTTGCGTTACATTTAAAATAGCTGCCTGTGCCGGATCTTGGAACTATTTATACGCTTAAGAGATGAGAGAAATAAGTATAATAGTAGTAGTTTATTAAGTATGGGAAAATATAAAGTAAAAATAAAAGCCTCTGATATAAATCAAAGGCTTTTAATGAGGTACCTAGCGGATTCGAACCGCTGTAGATGGTGTTGCAGACCACTGCCTAGCCGCTCGGCCAAAGTACCAGTTTTGAAGTGTGCAAATATAAATATTTTTATGAATCAATCAAAGTTTTTTATGCAATTTCTTTCTCGCCAAGACTGTTTATATCTGCTTTTGCCTGTTTTTCAGACTCATAATTTTTAAGGTTAATCACTCTTGTTTCACTCCAGCTGTCGTGCCATCCAGTTTCACCTAAAAAAGATAGGGCATTGAAAGGAACAGCCCTTGAAAATGTTCGGGCAATGATTTGTTTAGATGTGGGTTCGTTTCCATCTATGCTTATTACTTTTGTTCCGGTGATGAATTTTGCAATGGTTCTTCCGTAATACCGCTCTGTTAAATAATAGTATGAGAAAGCAAATAATAAATACACTAATGCAAAAGAGAGATTAATAGCAATATCATTCTCAATTCTTTCCGAATCGATTTCTTCTCCCACAATCAAAACATACAATATTCCAAATAGAAAAATAACTGAATAGAAAATTATCTGTATAAAAATTCTATCTAAAAAATAATTAGCAAGTCTTAGCCAAGATGATGCCTTATGTCTGTCGACAATCTGTAAATATCTTCTCATGTTTTATGTTTTCTAAATTCCGTTGATCATTAGTTTTAAAGTGGCATTCGTATCAATAACAGCCGTAATTCCTGATGGGTTTAAAAGAATATTCGTAGGTTTCAGATTGAAGACTTTTCCATTCATTTTCAATCCTTTGTAATATTCTTTATTGAATGCTTCTTCAATGCTTTTTTTGGAAGCGTGCTCTAATTCCTGGGTAGGAATTCCGTATTCATCCTCAATCATTTTAATGATTTTCCCTCTGAATAGAAGAGTTGCTGTTTTTTGTAAAATGTTAGCTGTTTTCAGGTTGAATTTAGTATTAGATAATACAATTTTCTTTTTAGTCTCATCATACACCGGAATTCCAGAAATAAAAGATTTGCCTTTTACGTATCCTTCCGTTTCTGCTTCGATCATGACTCTGTTTTCAACACCATATACTTTGATATCCGTAATTTTTACCTTAGAACCCCGGACATCATATTCCTTGTTTAAAAACATATTTCTTGCAATGCTGGTTGCTTCTGTAAAAGGAACATTCGCAGTAGTTTGGAGCAGGAACTTATCCGCAAGAAGAGGAATAAAATTAAAATTGGCAGCGGATTTTATCGGTTGGGATGATTCCGGTTTACTTCCGGTAAAGGTTTCAGAATATATATCAATCCCAATATTGGTGTCAATCTGATTGCCATAAAATTTCAGTGGGGTAATGTTCACATTCACTGGGGTTACTTTCAGCCATGTATTGTATTCTTCCGAAATATTGAATGGTTGCGAGAAAACATTCCACGCCATAACGGCATACTGTTGGAAGTTTAGTTGAGTTGCCATTTGCTGGTCAATGGTTTTACAGAATTTTTCCTGCTGTTCTTTTAAGCTTTTTTCAACCAGAGAAGTGATGGGAATTTCAATTTTTCCAAAATCAAGAACAGGTTTGGTAACCCATTTAAAGCCCATTGGTTGTGTATTGGTCACAATGGTCCAATTGTTTTTAAAATTCAGAGCAGTATTAAAATACATGACCGTTTCAAAAGTGGTATTTTGATAAGAATATACACCCAAAGTTCCGATCCCTTTCTCTGCCCATATCTTTAAAGGAACTTCAATTAAAAGATTTTGATTGGTTCCTCCTACCAAACGGATAGGACGGGTTTTCCAGACTTTAACTTTAAACTGGTCGTTATTATTATCCGTATAAGAATCATCCTGGTAAATAAGATCTTTTACGGAAGAGTTGATCATATTGCTGATTCCCGAGAGCGGAATGGTAACCGGCATGGTAATGCTGGATTTGATCTTCGGAAAATTATAAACGACTAATTGATTACTGCTATTCTGTCCGAATACAGTTATAAAAGCCAGCAGAAATACTATTTTGATGAATTTCAATTCTTGATGTTTTAGTGAAACGAAAATAAGAATATTTTAATTTTCCGGTTTAAAACTTTTTTCCAGTTCTATGCTGGCCCCTTTCATTTCTCCCTGCATGGGAGGACTGGTTTTGGTTATCCTGATCTTTATATAATCAATCTGAGGGAAATTTCCATGGATTTTCGAAATAATCCTGCCTGCCACATGTTCCAGAAGCTTGGATTTGATCTTCATTTCTGTATGGATGATTTCATTAATGTCTGCATAGCTTATCGTATCGTGAAGATCATCAGATGCTGATGCTTTCCATAAATCTGTATGGAGTTCTGCATTCACGATATAATAAGTGCCAATAATGTTTTCTTCGGGAAGAACACCGTGATGTGCATATATTTTTACATCTTCAAGAAAGATTTTACTCATGATTCTGATTATATGTGACAAAAGTAATATATTTAAAAACCAAACAATAAAAAAATTAATATGAAAAATCTGAAAAAACTTAACAGGAAAGAATTGAGCACATTAAAAGGGGCCCTTACATGTGGAGGCTGTCCTACTCATGCTACATATGGGCCAGGTCCTGAGTATATGTATTCATGCGAAACGTATTGGAATCTTCCGAACAATTGCAAAGCATGTGTATTGGTAAGTGCTGATTGCTTTCCTCAATAATTTGATCTGATCAACAAAAAAGCACTGTGAGAACAGTGCTTTTGCTTTTTTAGCAATTTTCAGGAATATACTCGCCTCTTGGAACACAGATAAGTTCGCTATTACAGCCTCTTCCGCAAGTTTCATGGATTTCGCAGTTTAAATTGCATATTCCGCTTCCGCCATTTACATTTTTAAGACTTTTTCTGTCTAGCTTTTTTAGATTTTTCATGTTGAATATTTTGATGATGGTTAAAGATAATCAAATATTCAATATATGGTGAAAAATTATTTTATGGATTTTGAAAGATCAAGCATGGCTTCAATCGGCTTCAGAGCTTTTAAACGAAGCTCTTCGTCGATAAGGATTTCCGGCAGCTCGTACTTCATGCACAGGTACAGTTTTTCCATGGTATTCCGTTTCATATAAAAACATTCGGAGCAGTTGCAGCTTTCGTCAAAAACCAATGCCGGAATAAGCTCTTTATGCGGAGCACGTTTTTTCATTTCATGAAGAATTCCTTCCTCAGTGGCAATGATGAACTTTTGGCAATCATCTTTTTCCACAAAATTTAAAAGAGCAGAAGTAGAACCGATGAAGTGAGCCAGTTTTAAAACCGCCTCTTCACTTTCAGGATGAGCAATCAGTTTTGCATCCGGATTGTCAGCCAGCTGTTTGGCAATTCTCTCCATAGAAAATGCCTCATGAACGATGCAGCTTCCGTCCCAAAGGATCATATCACGGCCCGTTTTCTGTGAAAGGTATCTGCCTAGATTTTTATCAGGAGCGAAGATGATCGGCCTGTCTTTTGGTAACGCTTCAATCACGGTTTCCGCATTGGAGCTGGTTACGATAATATCACTTTCTGCTTTCGTTTCAGCGTTACAGTTGATGTAAGTTGCTATTAAAGCATTAGGATGCTGCTCACGCATTTTTCTTAATCCTTCTCCGCTACATCCGTCTGCCAAAGAACATCCGGCCATTGTGTCGGGAAGAACTACTTTTTTAGTCGGATTTAAAATTTTCGCGGCTTCAGCCATAAAGTGTACCCCGCAGAATACAATCATGTCTGCATTGGTTTCTTTCGCCTGTCTTGCCAATTGTAAAGAGTCGCCCAGAAAATCAGCGATGTCCTGAATTTCTCCCGGTTGATAGTAGTGGGCAAGAATAACAGCGTTTTTCTCTTTTTTAAGATCAAGAATGGCTTTTACCAATTCTTCTCCTTGTGGAATGGCAATATCTTTTATATCTAAAAATCCCCTAACCGGAATAGCGGATTTAGCTTTTTCTAATGTTTCGGTACTCATATCACCTCAATGTTTTTTGTTTTTAAAAGTAGAAATTTTTTAATGGCTACTGATAAAATTTTTTATTAAATTTTCTATTTCTTTTTTAGCATCATCCAGATCAATATTTACTACGATCTTATCAAACTCAGTAGCATAAGACATTTCTTCTTCCGCTTTTGCTACACGGGTTTTTATGGTTTCCGCATCATCCGTATTTCTGGTAATCAATCTTCGTTCCAACTCTTCAATGGAAGGAGGTTCAATGAAAATAGACAATGCTTTTTCCCTGAAGTATTTTTTTAGGGAGATTCCGCCTTTTACGTCTACATCAAAAATCACTACTTTTTCCTGTTTCCAGATCTTTTCAACTTCAGATTTTAATGTTCCGTAATATTTATCCGTGTATACTTCTTCATATTCCACAAAAGCGTCTTCTGCAATTTTTTGCCTGAATTCATCCGGTGTTAAAAAATGATAGTCTACTGCATGAACTTCACTGCCTCTTGGCTGTCTTGTAGTACACGAAATAGAAAATTCAAGTTCCGGGAATGTTTCCAGGGCGTGTTTTACCAATGTCGTTTTTCCGCTTCCTGATGGTGCTGAAAATATGATAACTTTATTCATTTTTCTTAGTTATAAATGATGAGTTATGAATGATGAGTTATTGAAACTTGCAGCAAGAAACTTATAGCTCATCATTAATAACTTATAACTTACAAAACGTTTAACGTTTGTTCTTTAATTTTTTCCAGGTCATCTTTCATCATTACCACCAGCTTCTGGATTTCGGCATGATTGGCTTTTGAGCCTAACGTATTGATCTCTCTTCCGATTTCCTGGGAAATAAAACCTAATTTTTTCCCATTGAAATCTTCATTATCCATAACATCTTTATAATATTTCAAATGTTGGGTCAATCTTACTTTCTCTTCGGAGATGTCCAGCTTTTCTGTAAAATAAGCCATTTCCTGATAGAAACGCGTTTCATCCACATTTTCAAATTCTTTCAATGCTTTTTGATAACGCTCTTTTACACTTTGAATTCTCACTTCTTCGAAAGGAAGGACTTCAGATAAATATCTATCGATGTTCTGAATATTTCTTTCCAGCTCTTCATGCAGGATTTTACCTTCTGTCTTTCTAAATTCTTCGAATCTGTCCAATGCATTATTGACAATACTGGCCAGTTTTTCCCATTCCCCTTCACAAAGTTCATCAGGTCTTGAAGTCACGGCATCCGGAAGCCTTACTGCCATTTTAAGGTATTCAAAATCAGGTCCGTCTGAAGCAATGCTGCGAAGCTCATTCATATAAGAATCAATAAGGTTTTTATTAATCTTCACATCGTTGCTTTCTTCAAGATTCTCCAGATTGATGTAGCAATCCACTTTTCCACGGATAATCCTGTCGTTAAGAATTTTTCTGATTTCAAATTCTTTCTCCTTATAGCGTAAAGGCATTTTGATATTTAAATCAAAGCTTTTACTGTTCAGTGATTTAATATCGATACAGATTTTTTTACCTTCGAAAACATCTTCAGCTCTGCCGAAGCCGGTCATTGATAAAATCATAGTTTTTTATTGTAGTACAAAGATAAACATTTAAATTAGCACTGTGAAATCGCAATGATTTTGAAAAGACAAACATTGATAAGATTTACGATTCCCTATGAAAAACTTGATTTCTGTAGTAGGTCCCACCGGAATTGGCAAAACGAGACTCGCGATTGATCTGGCAAAACATTTCAATACGGAAATTATTTCCTGTGATTCCCGGCAGTTTTTTAAAGAAATGAAAATCGGGACAGCCTCTCCGTCTGAGGAAGAATTGGCGGAGGCTCCTCATCATTTTATCGGAAATCTTTCTGTTCAGGATTATTATTCTATCGGGCAATATGAAGAAGATGCCCTGAAAAAGCTCAATGAATTATTTGAAAAACATGATACGGTGATCCTTGTCGGAGGAAGTATGATGTATGAAAAAGCCGTACTGGAAGGGTTGAATGACCTGCCTGAAGCCAATGCTGAAAATCAGGAAAAATTACAGGATATATTGGATTCCGACGGAATTGAAAAACTTCAGGAGATATTGAAAATTCTGGATCCGGAATATTATGCTGTGGTGGATATTCATAATCACAGAAGGCTTTTAAGGGCGATTGATGTGATCTGGCAAACCGATACGAAATATTCTGAACAAATCGCTGTTTCACAGGATTCCAGAGATTTTAATGTGATCAGGATCGGGATTGAAGCTCCCCGTGAAGAACTATACGATAGAATCAACAGGAGAGTGGATATGATGATGGAGAAAGGTTTACTGGAAGAGGCAAGAGGTTTGGAGGAATTCAAAGAATTAACTGCTTTGAATACGGTTGGCTACTCTGAATTATTCAAATATTTTGACGGGGAATGGGATCTGGATTTTGCGGTTTCTGAGATTAAGAAAAACAGCCGGAGATATGCAAAACGTCAACTGACCTGGTATAGAAAAGCCGATGATATTCATTATCTACAGTTGGGGTATTCTCAACAAGATTTTGATAATCTGATTGAATGGATTTCTACACAATTTCAAAACTAAGCCTAATTCTTTTTTAACGCAAAGAAAAATTATTATAACGCCTATAGGTAAGAAAGCAAAGAGAGAATCAATGAAATTGATTCTAAAAAGCCCTCTTCATCAGCGACTTTGTCGCTCATCTTTGCCCCTTAAAATAAAACATTTCGTATTTAAAAACTTTGCGTTTAAAAAAATAACCATTAAGTTCGGGCTAAGCTATTAAGAATATTACGCTGAACTTCACCTTAAGGCTTAAAAAATCTACTTGATTTTTTCTTAATGAAACTTAACTGCTCTCATATTTTTAATGGTTGAATTGTCATTCTGACGAAGGAAGGGTCTCATTGAATATTTATAGATTCTTCGTTTCACTGCGTTACATTCAGAATGACAAGGTAACAAGTACGGCATAAGCAAAAAAAATGCGATCCCGAAAGACCGCATTCAACAATATAATTTTAATTTACTACTTCCAACCACCGCCAAGAGCTCTGTAAAGATCAACAATACATCTCAATCTCATAAAATGCCTGTCATCTATAGAAAATTTAATTTCTACACACAAGCAACTTCAGTTTCTTCAATGTTTTTTTGATTTACTTGCGAATTGATTTTTTCCTTTTTAGTAAAAGTTATAAAACTTATGCCTAAAGTGATCGCCAATAAGCCAATACTCATCCAAACCACAAAATGAATTCCATACTGTGCAATAATGAATCCACCCAAGAAAGCACCAAGAGAAATCCCGATATTGTAACAAGAAGTGAGCAAACTGTTTACAAATTCCAAGGTATCTTTAGGTACAGATTGCGTAGTTCGCAGGTTGGGAACTAAAAAGCCTCCAGTGTGAATGAGCCCCCAAAAGGAAAGAATAATCACCATTGGTATGAAAAAGTCCCCAAAATAATAAGCCAACAGTTGCACAGAAATAAGAAGAACATAAAATAATCGTGAAGTTTGTATTAGCTTTTTACCCAAGGCAATCCCTGTAATCCAATTTCCGAAAATCCCTGCAATTCCGAATAAAAGCAGCATGATACTAATTTCTGTACCGTTCATTTTAGTGATTTTTTCCAAATAAGCAGCCAAATAGCTATAGCTGGAAAACATGGCCGCCAGAGTAAGAACGGTAGAAATCAGATTGAGCCAAAGTTGTGCATCTTTCAAAACGTGAAACTGAGATTTTGTTGCTTTTTCTGAATTTCCGGGAATAGACGGGACTAAAAATAAGAGACTCAAAAAAGCAATCAGACTAATCACACTTGAAAGAAAAAACGAAGCCTGCCAATTATTGAAAAATTCTGCTGCGTAAGTAGTAAGCGGAACACCTAAAACAGTTGCAATACTTAAACCGGCCATCACAGTAGAAACGCCTTTTGAACCATTCTCTTTAAATGCAATGGCCAAAGAAATATTCCAAAATAATGGGTGGAAAATAGCAGGAATAATCCTTGCAATCATCAATATCGTGAAATTGGGGGAAAATGCAGATAGCAAATTGGAAACAATGAACATTCCTAAAACCAAACACAACAATAATTTACGATTAATTTTAGTTGTAATTGCTGTAATAATAGGTGAAGAAAAAGCCACGGTAAGTGCAAATCCACCTAACAACCAGCCTGCAGTATCTACAGAAATATTGAAAACCTTAGCAATTGTCGGCAAGATTCCGATAACCCCAAATTCCGTATTGATAATTCCGAAAGCCCCAAAAGCAAGTGCATATATCGACTTTTTCATATTAGATTAATTTAAACATTAGAATTTATTTCGCCTACTTCCAACCACCGCCAAGAGCCCTGTAAAGATCAACGATACTACTCAGTCGCTGTCTTTTTACGGATGCAAGATTAAGTTCTGCCTGAAGAGAATTCGCCTGAGCGGTAATCACTTCAAGATAATTTGCCATGCCTCCTTTGTAAAGAAGCTGCGCGCTTTTTATTCCTTCTTTTAAAGTCTGTACCTGTTCTGCTGCTTTCTGTTCCTGAACTTTTAAGCTTTCATTGGAAACCATAGCATCTGAAACTTCACCTACCGCATTGAGAACGGACTGACGGAAAGCCAATACATTTTTTTCTCTTTGAATTTTAGCCACTTCCAGATCTGTTTTTAGCTGTCTTTTCTGGAAAATAGGCTGGGTAATTCCCCCTAGAACCGAACCAAATAATGAGGCCGGAATCTGGAACCAGTTATCAAATTTGAAAGAGTTTACTCCGCCGGTTGCCGTAATTTTTAAAGCCGGGTACATATTCGCCTGAGCAATTCCCACCATCGCATTGGATTCCAGTAAAACCAATTCCTGCTGACGTACATCAGGACGGCGGCTTACCATGGCTGCAGGAAGACCGGCTGAAATATTTTGAGGTAAAGAAGTATCAGACATTTCAAGGGTTCTGTTCACCTTATTCGGATTTTCACCTACAAGAATACTTAACGCATTTTCCTGAATGGCAATATTCTGTTCCAATTGTGAGATGAGAAGTTCCGTTGACTGCTTTTGTGCAGTAGCCTGCTGAACTCCCAGAGATGTGGTGTCTCCGCTTTCCCACATTTTTTGGGTAATAGACAGTGTGTTAGTGCTTAATTCAAGATTAGCTTTGGCAATGCTTAATTGCTTATCAAGCATCAGCAAATTATAATATCCTTGTGCAATAGCCGCTACAACCTGAGTTTGTATGGCTTTGGTAGCTTCATACGTTTGCAGGTACTGCATTCTTGAAACTTCCTGCTGATTTTTGATTTTTCCCCAGATATCGGCTTCCCAGGAAAGATTGAATGCTGCATTATAGTCTTCAACATGGCTTTGGCCTAAGAATAGATTAAGGCTTTGGCCGTTCATACTGTTTTTAGAAGGTCTTGAAATTTGTGCATTCACTCCAAATCCGACATCCGGATACTGAAGGTATTTTGCCTGTTTCAGTTTCTCCTGTGAAGAAGCCACCTGTTTCAACGCAATCTGCAGGTCATAATTATTTTTAATTCCTTTTTCAATGAGGTCGCGTAGAATAGGATCATTGAAAAATTCTTTCCATTCCAGATTGGCAACGCTTGCGGTATCTGCGGTAGCGGTGTACTGGAATTTTTCAGGGAGCTGTAAGTCCGGCTCCGTGTAGGCTAATTTAGACACACACGAAACCGAGGCTACAGCCAATATGAGTGTTAGAAAAATATTCTTTATTCTTTTCATAGTTTTTCTTTTTAATGAACAGTTGTTAGAGCCGGCTCATGATCTTGTTTTTGAAGTCTTCTCTTTTTTCTGCTCGGCATTTTTTCATGCAGATATTGGAAAATCACGTACAATACAGGAATGATGAAGATTCCGAATACAACTCCGGTTAACATTCCACCAACGGTACTCCATCCGATAGAATGATTACCTTTTGCAGAAGCTCCCTGTGTCCAAACCAATGGAAGCATACCGATAATGAAGGCAAATGAAGTCATCAAAATAGGTCTCAAACGTAATCTTGAAGCCTGAAGAGCAGATTCTATCAGTGATTTGCCTGCTTTTCTTCTCTGAACGGCAAACTCTACGATCAGGATCGCATTTTTCGCCAGTAACCCGACGAGCATGATCAATCCGACCTGTACATAAATATTATTATCAATTCCTGCCAAACCTGTGAAGGCAAATACTCCGAATATCCCTGTCGGAACCGTTAAGATAATGGCAAACGGAAGAATATAACTTTCATATTGTGCTGCCAGTAGGAAGTATACAAACAGGATACTTAAAAGGAAGATGAAAGCAGTCTGACCTCCTGTTTTAATTTCTTCACGGGTAATTCCTGTCCATTCATAGCCATATCCTCTTGGAAGAGACTGTTTGGCCACTTCTTCCACGGCTTTGATGGCATCTCCGGTACTGTAACCCGGTTTTGGAGTTCCATTGATCGTAACGGCGTTAAATAAGTTATTTCTTGTAACCGTTTCAGGACCGAATGTTCTTTTTAAAGTAACTAATGTCTTTACCGGAACCATTTCGCCCAGATTATTTTTAACGAAAATCCCTTCCAGAGAGTTCACATCCGTACGATAAGGAATATCTGCCTGCGCCATGACTCTGTAATATTTACCGAATCTGTTGAAATCCGAAACAAAGCTACTACCATAATAGATCTGCATGGTTTGCATTAAATCCGTCACAGAAACTCCCAACTGATTCGCTTTATCTGAATCCACTTCAATCGTATATTGGGGATTTCCTGCTGCATAGGTCGTAAAGGCGAATGCAATTTCCGGACGCTTCATCAGTTCTCCGATAAATGCCTGAGTGGTTGTTCCCAATTGCTCAAAAGAACCGTTGGTTTTATCCTGAAGCATGAATTCAAAACCGGATACATTACCAAAACCTTGTACGGTTGGGAAATTGAAGAAGAAAGCATTGGCATCTTTCACCTGGCTTACTTTACCTGTTAAGGCTGCTGCAATCTGATCCGGATCTTTCATTTCTCCACGTTCGTCATAATCTTTCAGCTTAATAAAACCGGCAGAGTAGGGAGAAGCATTGGCATTACTGATGAAGTTCAAACCGTCTGCCACCCAAAGGTGGTTTGTTGCACTTTCACCATTTACTATTTTATCAATTTGTTCCGTTGCTTTGTGAGTTCTTTCCAGTGAACTTCCCGGAGGCGTGTTCACAGCATATAAGACGAAACCTTGGTCCTCCGTCGGAATAAATCCTGAAGGTGCTTTTTTAATCAAGAAAATACTTGCTGCTGTAATGATAACCAGACCTCCTACTGCAACCCATTTGTTTTTAATTAAAAACTTAAGGCTGTAGATATATTTTCTGGTCATGGTATTGAAACTCGCATTAAAGGCATTGAAAAATCTGCCCCCGAAGCCTTTTTTCTGATTGTGTGCTCCATGCTCTCCCTGAGGATCATTTAAGAAAAGAGCACATAAAGCAGGGCTTAACGTTAATGCATTAACTGCAGAAATCAGAATGGCAATAACCAAAGTGAAAGCAAACTGTCTGTAGAATACTCCTGCAGGTCCTTGCATGAAACCAACCGGAACGAATACGGCACACATCACCAAAGTAATGGAGATAATTGCGCCCGAAATTTCACTCATGGAATTAGTGGTTGCCTGATCTACAGACATTCCGGTATGCTCCATTTTTGAATGGACGGCTTCTACCACAACGATAGCATCATCCACCACAATACCAATGGCGAGAACCAAAGCAAACAAGGTAAGCATATTGATACTGAAGCCAAACAGCTGAAGGAAGAAAAATGTCCCGATAATTGCTACAGGCACCGCAATAGCCGGAATCAATGTAGATCTGAAATCCTGAAGGAAAATATACACTACAATAAATACCAGGATAAATGCAATAACCAAAGTTTCCACCACCTGATGAATAGAGGCATCGAGGAAGTCTTTTGAGTTATACATGATGATCGGCTTCACTCCTTTTGGAAGCGTTTTTGAAAACTCATCAACCTGTTTTTCAATTTCAGTTAAAATCTCATTCGCATTGGAATCTGCGGTTTGTAATATCGCAAAACCTGATACCGGTTTACCATCCACTCTGTTGGCTGCAGTATACGTATAGGAACCGAATTCTACTCTTGCCACATCTTTCAGCCTTAAGAATGAACCGTCATTATTGGCTTTGATGGCAATGTTTTCGTAGTCTTCGTTTTTGTTTAATTTACCTTTATATTTCAGGATATATTCGTACGTTTCCTTACTTCCCTGTCCAAGACGTCCCGGAGCAGCTTCAAGGTTGTGATCTTTAATGGCATTCATAACCTCCTGTGGAGAAAGATTGTTGGCTGCCAATCGATCCGGCTTTAACCAGATACGCATGGAATAATCTCTCGTTCCGAAAACCTGAGCCTGTGCAACTCCCGGAATACGCTGTAATTGCGGAATAATATTGATTTTCATGTAATTCTGCAGGAAAAGCTCGTCATATTGTTTCGGATCTTCACTATACAATCCCATAAACATGATGAAGCTGTTCTGAACCTTTTGCGTAGAGATTCCCGCCTGAACAACTTCTTGCGGAAGCTGGCTCATTGCTTTGGATACCCGGTTTTGAACGTTTACCGCTGCATTATCTGCATCAGAACCCTGCTTGAAATATACGCTCAAAGTCATGGTACCGTCGTTACTTGAATTGGAGGTCATGTACGTCATGTTCTCCACTCCGTTTACGGCCTCTTCAATAGGGGTTGCTACTGACCGGGCTACCACTTCCGCATTTGCTCCGGGATAAAATGCCGTCACCTGAACACTGGGTGGTGCAATATCCGGAAATAGTGTAATCGGAAGGTTGAAAACCGACAGTGCTCCCAAAAGTAAGAGTATGATGGATATGACCGTTGAAAGTACCGGTCTTTCTATAAATTGTTTTAACATAAGAAGTTTATTTTTTTAAGTCTTCCGTAATTGAAAAGATGTTTACAAAGGTTTAGCTCTGAGCAGGCTATCCGAAGAAATAGCTTTTGGTTTGATCGTTGCACCATCTTTTAAGCTTCCAAGCCCTGTGTATACGATCTTTTCTCCCGGAGTCAGCCCTTCTGAAATGAAGTAATAGCTTTCCGTTTTTCCTGAGATTTTGATCGGCTTGCTGGTTACTTTCTGGTCTTTTCCAACTACATATACATAGGTTTTGTCCTGAATTTCAAAAGTAGATTCCTGTGGAATAACCATTGCATTAGACAGCATTTGAGGCATACGGACTCTACCCGTATTTCCGGTTCTCAGCATTCCTTTAGCATTAGGGAATTCTGCACGTACACTGATCGCTCCTGTAGTTTTATCAAACTGTCCGTCTACAATGCTCATTTTTCCTTTTTCAGGGTAAATGCTGTTATCTGCAATCACTAATTCTACCATGGGCATATTTTTCAGTTTTTCGTCTAAGGTTGCACCCGGGTATTTATTTTGAAAAGCAATAAAATCAAGTTCGCTTAAAGAGAAATAGGCATAAATTTCACTGATGTCTGATAATAAAGTCAATGGATTAGGATCCGTTCTGGAGATCAAGCTTCCTTTTTTATAAGGAATTCTTCCGATATAGCCACTTACAGGGGCTGTAATGGTTGTAAACCCTACATTGATCTTTGCACCTCCAACAGACGCTTTTGCCTGTGATGCCGCTGCAACGGCTGCTGCGTAGTTGGCTTTTGCTGTTTTCAGCTGTACATCAGAAACTACTTTAGCGGCTACCAATGGCTGAAGACGGTCTACTTCCACCTTCGCTTTTTGAATATTGGCATTAGCGACTTGTAAATTCGCCTGCGCCATATTCATCTGTTCCCCGTAAGCTCTTGAATCTATTTTGAATAAAGGTTGTCCTGCTCTTACATAGGCTCCTTCCTCTACATATATTCTATCCAGATAACCATCTACCTGTGATCTGATCTCTACGTTATTTTTTCCTTCTAATGCTGTAGGGAATTCCTGATATGTAGTGGCTGGAGAAGTAATTACGGTATAAACCGGCAATTCCGGAGCAGGAGGGGCCTGATTAGAACCTTCCGCGGCCTTGCTGCAACTTTGTAAAAGGATAATACTGGCAATGAGTATGATGATCCTTGTTTTTCCAGTTAATTTCATTTTGAGTTTAATTTTTTTAATGAAGTGTTTGAATTAAGTAATGTTATTTTCATTTAAATCCTGTTAATTTTACTAACAGTGTTAATAATGAATTCAAAAAAAATTATTGAATTTTTAATGATCGGTTAGATTGTCGTTTTCATAGCTGTCATTTCTTTTATTGTTGTTTTATATATAAGATGAGGTGTGTTAATTTTGCTAACGGTGTTAATTAAAGATTCTAAGTTGATTCAAATTCAAAAATAGTTGAATATTTAGTGTTAATTTTACTAACGGTGTTAATTTAAAATTCAAAAAAAATTTACAAAGACTTAATAAAGGCCGAAACTGTTTCGTCTAAAGTCGTCTTGTTCATCGTGGAAGGAATATCTGTGTTACGCATCATCATAATAGAGATCAAACCATGTATGGCGGAAAATAAAGCGTGTGACATATGACAGGCGTTATCCGTGTTTGAACCGTTCTTTTTAATGATATCGTACGTGCAGTAATAAATCATGTCCTGAAAGGAAGAAAATTCCTTTTTCATTTGTCCTTTTCCGCTGCACTGCATTCCAAGACCAAACATCAGCTGATAATATTCCTTATTTTTAAAGGCAAACTTCCAGTAAGCATCTACAATGGCTGTAAGCTGTTCTTCCGGAGTATCATATTTCTTTTTGGCTTTTATCAGTTCTTTATTCAAAAGATCGAAGCCGTTTAAAGAAATTTCAAATAAAATGGCTTCCTTGTTTTCAAAATAATCATACACAACAGGAGCGCTGTATTCAATAGCGTCGGCTATTTTACGCATGGAAAGCGATGCCCAACCCTCAGTTTTAGCCAAACCGAAAGCCGCCTGCAAAATATTTGCACGAATAGACTCTTTTTCTCGTTGACGGCGCTCATGTAAACCCATGATATTTTTACTAACAGTGTTAGCAAAACTACGAACTTTTAAACATATCTTCCAAATAATATGTTAACTTTAACATTTAACGCAACTTTATAAAATCCTGAATGGGCTATTAATAAAAGAAATTTTTATCTTTGTCGGCAAAGTATAAGGTTATGAATACACCCTCAAATATGTTGGCGTTAGGAACCAAAGCTCCTTTTTTTGAGCTTCCGAATCCATCAAAAAGTAATGAAATTCAGTCATTGGAAGAACTGAAAGGAGAAAAAGGAACGTTGGTGATTTTTATGTGCAACCATTGTCCGTTTGTTCTTCATGTGATTGATAAGCTTCATGAATTGTATGAAGATTATCATGAAAGAGGAATAGAGTTCATTGCCATCAATGCGAATGATGTTGAAAAATATCCTGCTGATTCTCCTGAAAAGATGATCGAATTCCAGATTGAAAGAAAATTTGATTTTCCTTATTTATATGATGAAAGCCAGGCTGTAGCTAAAGCGTATGATGCCGCTTGCACCCCGGATTTCTATTTCTTTGATGAAAAACTGGACCTTGTCTACAGAGGACAGATGGATGATTCAAGACCGGGAAATAATAAGGAGATTACCGGTGAAGATTTGATTATTGCCTTTGAAAATCTTTTGTTGGGCGAACCGCAGGAGGAAATTCAAAGACCAAGTATGGGGTGCAATATTAAATGGAAGTAATTGCTGGTTGATAGTTGTCAGTTGATGACCTATCAATTCAAGATAAAATATTAGCTGTTCAAAACTGAACAGCTTTTTTATTTGATAAGTGATAAATTTCTACTCATGTAATGCTGGGCAAAGTCGAAGCATCTCATCCTTAAACTCAACCTCAATCTAATAATCTATACACTCACCTTATTATGTGAATAGTCTTTGATAAATTCAGAAGGCGTCTTCTCCGTATATTTTTTAAACATTCTGTTGAAATAGGTCACATTATTGAAGCCACAGCTATAACTGCTTTCTGAAATGCTTTTATCCTGCGCCATCAGTAAACAGGCTTTATTAATCCGATACCGGTTTACAAATTCCGTGAAAGTGATCTGGGTCGCCTTTTTAAAGAAATTGCAAAATGCAGGTAACGTAAGATTCGCCAACTCCGCTACATCTTCTATGTTGATGTCCTTATCATAATGATGTTCTACATAAGTAAAGATATTCTCCAAGCGGGTTTTATTCTTTGAAATGATCGTATAAGGCATAATTTCATTATTCAACAATTCATAATCTTTACACTTTGAAAGCTCAAAAAGGATTTCCAATAATAAAAGGTATCTTTTATAACCTTCCGATTCCAACATAAGTCTTAATTTCGGAAGCAATGCCTTCTTGATCTTATGATGAAAATGAATCCCGTATTTTGATAGTTCCAGTAAATTTTTAATAGACCTGGCTTCCACTTCCTGTTGTGGGAACTGAAGAATCTCTTCTCTGAACTGAAGTACAATTTCTTCATGCGGATCAATAGAATTCAATCCGAATCCGGAATGCGGAATATTGGAACCAATCAACACCAGATCACCATTGGTGTAATTGCTTTTATGGTAGCCAACGTGTCTTGTTCCGTTCCCGGAAATTACACAGACGAGCTCAATTTCCGGATGATAATGATAAGCCCATTTGAATTCTGAAATAGGAGAGTTATTATGGATCGTGCGAAAAGAGCTTTTTTCATCAGGAATTACTCTTTCAAAAGTAACTTTCATTCAATTAATGTTATTTTATGCTTAAAAATAAGAATTATATTAATATAGTTCAAATATTGATTTATTGTGTTAAATTAATGGTAAGACAAATGCTTCTATCTTAGCCACCAAGAAATTATTTTAATGAAAAATTTCAATATCAAGGCGGTTTTATTCTTAAACTATTTTGTTTTTGCCATTCTGTTGAACTCTGTAGGGACGGTTATCCTTCAGGTACAGCAGAATTTTGGGATTTCAAAATCTTCTGCAAGTGTATTGGAAGGTTTTAAAGACTTACCTATTGCTATTTGTTCCTTTCTTTTAGCCTCATTTCTGCCTAAAATAGGAATTAAAAACTCTATGCTGATTGCCTTGTTTCTGGTAAGCTGTATGTGTTTTGTAATGCCTTTCACAAATGATTTCTGGTTCTTTAAATTATTATTTGCCATTGTAGGGATTTCCTTTGCATTAATAAAAATTTCAGTTTTTACTTCCATAGGTCTTGTTACGGACACAGATAAGGAACATTCCAGTTTTATGGGGTTTTTGGAAGGTTTTTTTATGGTGGGTGTATTGGCGGGAAATGTTCTTTTCAGCTTATTTATAGATGATTATAATCCCAAATCTACCCATTGGATGAATGTTTATTGGGTATTGGGAAGCCTTTCATTATTATCTTTTGTATTCCTTTTCTTTTCTAAACTGGATGAACAAGAGGCAAGAAGCGGAAAAACAGATCTATGGGGAGATATTAAAAACAGTATTCGTTTATTCAGCTACAAAAAAGTATTGTTCTTTTTGCTTTGCGCCTTTCTGTTTGTTTTGGTAGAGCAGAGCTTCCAGACATGGACGCCTACTTTTTATAAGGAGATTTTAAAAGTTCCTACTTCCATGAGCATTCAGGCAGGAGCTGTTTTGGCGGGAGCTTTTGCTCTGGGAAGATTTTTATCGGGATTTTTCTCCAGAAAATTCAGTTGGATTTATGTGGTGTCTTTTTGTGTCATTGGCTTTGCCATAAGCATATTATTGGTATTGCCTTTAACTCATAACATTCATATCAACACCAATACCAATTGGTTGAACGCTCCGCTCGTAGTGTATTTATTTCCATTGATGGGAGGCTTCCTTGCCCCTATTTATCCGAGTATCAACTCAGTGATTTTAGCATCCATTCCTAAATACCTGCACAGTGCGATGTCAGGACTTATCGTGGTTTTTTCGGCAATAGGAGGGACAGTCGGGTCTATGATTACAGGTTTTGTGTTTCAGGAATTCAGTGGACAACAGGCGTTTTACCTTTCCCTGATCCCGCTTTCTTTGCTGATCGTTTCAGCCATCTTGATGAACAGAATAACTATACATCCTAAAAATTAAAAAATGAGTAAACAGCTTTATATCAATGAAATCCAGGCTCTTTTTGATGAGGTTCAGAGGGCGCAGATCTTTGAAGACCAGAAAATGATGACCGATGCGGTTCCCCTGTTTCCTGTTTCTGAGATCAATACTCAATATGAGGAAGAAAAACAAAAGGAAGGTTTTGATTTAAAAGCTTTTGTACTGGAGAATTTTGATTTTTTAGGGGCAAAAATTTCTATCCAGCGAGAAGATCAATTACCCATTGATCAGCATATAGAAAAACTTTGGGATGAACTTACCCGTACAGCCTATGAGGAAAAAGGTACTTTGTTAAAACTTCCCAAACCCTATATAGTTCCGGGAGGGCGCTTTAACGAATTCTTTTATTGGGACAGTTATTTTATTATGCTCGGATTGCAGGTCTCCGGAAGAATAGAAATGATGGAAAACATTATTGAGAACTGTGCTTACCTGATTCAAAATGTGGGATTTGTTCCGAATGCGAGCAGAACTCATTTTTTAAGCCGTTCCCAACCTCCATATTTTTCTTTAATGTTGGATTTGTTATTTGACACTACAGGAGATGAAAAAATCTATCTAAAATATCATGATACCTTAGAAAAAGAGTATGCATTCTGGATGAACGGAGAAGAATGGCTTGAAAATGATTCTTCTATTAAACGAGTAGTGAGAACTAAGGACGGAAATATTCTAAACCGTTATTATGATGCCGAAAATGCTCCCCGTCCGGAAAGCTATTTAATTGATATTGAAGACAATCAAAACACTTCCGAAGAATTTTACAGAAATATAAGAAGTGCCTGTGAATCCGGCTGGGATTTTTCCAGCAGATGGTTTGCAGACGGGGAAACGATACAGACTATTGAAACCCTGAACCTGGCCCAGGTAGATCTTAACTGTCTTTTATGGCATTTAGAAGATACTTTGGCTAAATCTTCTAAACTTCAGAATTTAACAGAAAAATATAATTATTATACCCAAAGAGCAGCAAGCCGAAGACAGATGATTGACAATTATTTCTGGGATGAAAATGCAGTAATATATAGGGATTATCACATAAAAAAACACAAAAACACACCGTCTGAACACATTGCTGCTCTTTATCCCTTATTCCTTGGCTTAGCTGGTGAAGAACAGGCAAAAAAGGTTGTCCAAACCATATCTGAAAAATTTTTATATCAGGGAGGATTGGTGACAACAACCAAGCAAAGCGGTCAGCAATGGGATCTTCCGAATGCATGGGCACCCTATCAGTGGCTGGGTTTTAAAGCTATGAAAAATTATGGTTTTGATGAACTGGCGGAAACCATAAAAAATAATTGGTGTTCCAATGTAGAAAGAGTATACAACAATACCGGAAAGCTGATGGAAAAATATAATGCATTGGATACGGAAACCATTGCCGGTGGAGGAGAATATCCTAACCAGGATGGATTCGGGTGGACCAACGGAGTCTATTTAAAACTAAAACAAAACTAAACAAGTAAAATCATATGGCTATGAAAAAAAAATCGATCTTTTTAATTGCCGGAATTGCTACACTTTATTTCAATAATATGTATGCGCAGGAAAATCCTCAGGATTCCACTAAAACGGCATCTATTGATCAGGTGGTAATTACGGGGAATTCCAATCCGAAAAAGAAAATAGAATCCAGTACGGCAATTTCCACATTCAGTGCAAAAGAAATTCAGAAGCAGAATCCGGTAAGTGCGGCCGCCCTATTACAAAGAGTTCCCGGCTTTGCAGTAGAAACTTCAGGAGGTGAGGTTGGAAATAATCTTTTCGCAAGAGGTATTCCTTCAGCCGGAGCGTATGAATTTGTACAGGTACAGGAAGACGGTTTGCCTGTTTTTGAAGATGGGGCTTTACAGTTTGCCAATGCAGATAATTTTTTCCGTGTAGATAATACCGTAAGCAGATTGGAAGCTTTGAGAGGAGGTTCCGGTTCTATTTATGCCAATAATTCTCCGGGAGGGCTTATCAACTTTATTTCTAAAGAGGGAACCAATACCTTCAGAGGAGTAGCAAAGTTGGAAACCAGTACGTATGGATTGATGCGTACAGATGTTAATCTCGGGGGAGCTTTGATTGAAGATAAATTGTTTTTCAATATAGGAGGGTTTTACAGAACCGATGACGGGATCAGAAAAACAGGATTTAAAGCCAATAATGGGGGACAGATCAAAGCCAATCTAAAATATGTTTTTGATAAAGGATATGCTAAAGTCTACTATAAAAAGTTAAACGACAGAAATACATTCTATCTCCCGATTCCTTTGGTTCAGAACGGGAATGATTTAAAAGAATTTCCGGGATTTGATCCGAATTATGGAACTTACAGCTACAGAGCAATCAGTCAGCTTAATATCCCACAAGCGGGAGGCGGTTTTTTCAACAGAAGCTTAGAAGACGGAATTCATCCGAAAGTAGATGTAGTAGGAGCTGAGTTTAAATATGATTTAGGGGATAATTTTACAGTTTTAAATAAAGCAAAATATACGAGTATTGATATGAATTATACAGGGATTTTCCCTGCCGGAGGACCGCAGCTCGCAGCTGATTTTGCAGCCAGTAACGGAATTTCAGGCAATAATTTCCAATATTCTTCAGTGAGTTCCGGAGCTATCATGAATCCTCAATATGTTCAGAAACTAGGATTCTGGGCCATAGACAAACAAATGAATAATTTTGTGAATGATCTGCAGTTCAATTATAAGTTTGATAAAGGAAATATTACGGCAGGGTTTTACAAATCCAACTGGAAATCCCATCAATACTGGAACTGGAGCAATATTCTTACAACGGCTACAGACAGGCCACAGTTACTTAATTTAGTAGACTCTTCTCTGTCTCCGGGTGATTTAGGATATTCTAAAACCTACAACGGGGTGACCAATATGTCATTCTTATTGAGAGATTCTCAGATCCAGGGAAGCTTGAATGATTTATACCTGAATGTTGATTATAACATTACGGATAATTTAAGTTTCAATGGAGGAATTCGTTACAGCCGGGATTTTTATAAAGGCTACGGAGTCAACACAATTAGCTCCAATCTTAATAATTCAGATCTTACAACAGACGGAACTCATAGCTTCCTGACAACAACAGCAGATGAAAATATGTCTGTTTTAGGAAATAAATATACGTATTGGTATTATGATATTAGTAAGGTGTCTTACACATTGGCAACGAACTATAAGATCAACAGGGAAAATGCCATTTATGCCCGCTTCTCCCACGGATTCAGATCCCCGAATGAAGAAGCATATTATAACAATATGAATGATTTGAGTAAAATTGAGCCGGTATATACAGATCAGCTGGAATTAGGGTATAAATATTACTCCCGCTCGTTTGATGTGGCTGTGATTCCTTTTTATTCTACACTTAAAAATCTTTCCTTTACCGATGTGTATTCAGACGGAACTTCTGAAAATAAATTCGCTAACACTACCAATCTTGGGGTAGAATTGGAAGGATACGCAAGATTATTTAATAACTTATTGGAAGTAACATTTAATGGAACCTTCCAGAACCCTAAGTATAATGACTTCACAGGAAGGAATTCTGATGGAACCACATTCGATTACGATGGAAACTCTGTAAGGAGAATGCCTAAGTTTTACTTCAACATTTCACCGGCTGTTAATATTACGAAACAATGGAGAACTTATGTGAGCATGAATTATTATGGAAAACGTTTCCAGGATGAGAAAAATGCACAAACATTGCCGTCGTTTACTGAATTCGGAGCCGGAATGTCTTATCAGTTAGGAAAAATACGTTTTGCAGTTGACGGAACCAATATTTTTAATACTATTGGTATTACGGAAGGTGATCCCAGAGCTGGCTCTCCATCCGGAGACGGAATCATTATGGCAAGACCTATTATGGGTGCTGCTGCAAGAGCTTCCATTACGCTGGATTTCTAAACTTTTTACTTATATTCAAAATACAACCGCTTCAATTGAAGCGGTTGTATTTTGAATATTTTAGAGCTCAAAACTTGAACCACGAATCTCGCAACCCGAATCCCGAACCTCTACCTCAAAAAAGGATTATATTGCTTCTCAAATCCAATCGTTGTAGGATTTCCATGTCCTGAAAAAACCTGAGTTTCCTCATCCAGAATGAAAAGTTTCGTCCTGATTCCCTCGATAAGCTGGTCATAATTTCCCTTGTACAAATCCGTTCTTCCGATGCTTCCTTCAAAAAGGACATCACCGGAGATCATGAATTTTTGATTGTCATTGTGATATACCACACTTCCCGGAGAATGTCCCGGAACGTGATAAATTTTAAATTCTTCACCGTCCAGTTCAAGAACGTTACCTTCATGGATATATTCAACATCCACTTTAACAGGGTTGACCTGAAATCCGAATCTCATTCCGCTTGCCTGAAGCATATCCAAAACTTCCTGATCTTCCTGATGCATCGTCACCGGAACTTTAAACTTGTCAAAAGCCCATTGCAGACCCAAAACATGATCAATATGTGCATGAGTAAGAAGGATTTTCTGAATTTTCAACCCATTGCCGGTAATGAAATCATCAATCGCTTTGGTTTCCTGCTCATTCATATTTCCCGGATCAATCAGCCAGGCATTTTTGTTTTCATTAAAAATAATATAGGTGTTTTCGCTCGCGAAGTTGAATACGAAGCCTTGAATCTGAAGCATGTTCTGAATATTTTCACCAAAAATACGATATTATTAAGAAAATGCCGATTTTTCGTTATCTTCGTTATAATGAAAACATTACGAATATTCTTATTGACTTTAAGCGGATTGGTTTTTGGACAGAATATCCAAAGTATACAATTATTCAACCCGCAGACCAATGATGAAACTCCTGTTATTAAGTTTGGAGAGAAGCTGATTTTGAGTTTTGATGACCTTACCAATTCCAGTGAGATTTACAGATATACGATTAAACATTATGACCGAAACTGGAATGATGATAATCTTTTCTTTACAGAATTTGCAACAGGAAGCCTGAATGGTCTTTTAGATCAGTTTCAATACTCATTCAATACTTTACAAGCCTATACTCATTATACATTGGCATTCCCAAATGAGAGAATGCAGCCAAAAATCTCCGGGAATTTTGAGCTCATTGTTTATAAAGATTCTGCCGAAAAACCACTTTTTAAGAAAAGATTTTATGTAGTTGAAGATGCTGCTGCCTTAGCGCTGAATGTTTCCAGGATTGCAGATGCAAAAAATCCGAATATCAACCAAAGAGTAGAAGTACAGGCTGTTTCAAAAGGGGGTGATCTGTCTTCCAATGTAAATTCTATGTCTCTGAATGTGATGCAGAATAACAACCTGAATGTTACAGCCAATA
Organism: Chryseobacterium defluvii; assembly: GCF_003634775.1. Classification (GTDB taxonomy): domain Bacteria; phylum Bacteroidota; class Bacteroidia; order Flavobacteriales; family Weeksellaceae; genus Chryseobacterium; species Chryseobacterium defluvii. The sequence continues at coordinate 427,655 of NZ_RBXB01000001.1, forward strand.
ATTTAAGGCCAAGCTCAACACTAGGAAATAAATTGCTTTTCCAGCAAATGAGCCTGACTTTCCCGGGAAACAATGAATTTTATTATTTCGATAATAAAAATATAGATATGGCAGCAGATATGGTCCGTGCCACTGAAGTAAAAGACGGGCTGAATAATACCTATTTGCATCCTGTTTGGGCCTATCCTTTAAATTATCAGTATCAACCGGACGTCAACGGAGCCTGGTACTACAGAAGGAATGATATGGGAATTGAAAGAAATGCAGAAAGAGAAGCAGACTATGCATGGGTTTATTTTTCTCTGGATTCTGATAAAATGGATAAAGAAATTTATGTGTTGGGCGGATTTAATGATTTTAAGCCTAATAAAGAATACCAGATGCAATATGATGAGGCCAATAAAAAATATGTGGCGAGAATTTACCTGAAACAAGGATTCTATAATTATATCCTGGCTACAAAAGAATCTGACGGAACTTTAAACTTCGGGGAGGTTAACGGGAATTTCTGGCAAACAGAAAACCTTTATCAGGCATTTTTATATTTTGCTCCTTTCGGAAGAAATTATGATGGCTTGATGGGATATGGAGAATTCAGGACACCTGTAAGATAATTGAACTTAAAATATCTCAATAAAACAAAACCTCCAAAAAATGGAGGTTTTTATATTATAAATAGTTCTAGACTAAGTAAAACTCATCCAACTTCTCTTCACACAAAGTTCTGATCACATCGATCCATCGGTCTTCATCATTCAAACAAGGGATATAATGAAAGTTTTCTCCACCTGCATGCAAAAATTCTTCTTTTCCTTCCACGGAAATCTCTTCCAGTGTTTCCAGGCAGTCTGAAACGAAGGCCGGACAAACAATAGCAAGGTTTTTTATTCCTTTTTTAGGAATGGTTTCCAATGTTTCATCCGTATAAGGCTCGATCCACTTATCTTTACCTAATCGGGACTGGAAAGAAACGATGGTTTTTTCTTTTGGAAGATTCAATCGTTCAATAACGGATTCGGTGGTTTTATAGCATTGATGACGATAGCAAAACTGGTGGCTCGGATTATCATCTCTGGAACAGCAATCGTTCAGATTACAGGTTTTGGTAGGATCTGTTTTATAAATATGCCTTTCCGGAACTCCATGATAAGAGAATTGCAGAGCATCAAAATTTTCAGGCAGTTTTTCCTTAATACTTTCAGCCAAACAATCAATATAAATATCCCTGTTATAAAAAGGCTGTATATAATTGATTTTTACACCCGGGAATTTTTTCTTTCTTACTTCTTCTGCCTTTTCGATCACTGTTTCCGTGGTGCTCATTGCATATTGCGGATACAGAGGGAAAAGAACGATTTCAGAAACCCCTTTGTCTGCCAACCTCTGAATTCCGTTTTCAATACTAGGCTCTGCATATCTCATTCCTATTTCTACAGGAACATCTACCAGCTTTTGTAGTTTTTTCTGAATTTTTTCAGTGATGACAATTAATGGCGATCCTTTATCGGTCCAAACCGTTTTGTAGGCTTCTGCAGATTTTGCAGGTCTTGTTTTTAAAATAATTCCACGGACAAGAAGTGCACGGAAGATCCAACGGTAATCAATAACTCTTTCATCCATCAGGAACTCATCAAGATATTCTTTTACATCCTTTACATCTGTAGATTTTGGCGAACCGAGATTGACTAATAAAATTCCCTTTTTAGAGTTTCGGGCTTCGGATTTCGAGAATTGTTTCTCCAAACTTTTTTGTTTTATATTTTTTATAATAACGAACAACTATTAACTGTCAACTAGCAACTAATTACCCATTGACAGCTTCTACTTTTTCCACTAAATCAGGAACGAATTGCTTTAAAATATTCTCTATTCCGTTTTTCAGAGTCGCTGTGGAACTTGGACAACCGGAACAGGCACCCTGTAACAGCATTTTTGCCGTTTTGGTGCTTTCATCATATTCCATTAATGAAATTTTTCCACCGTCATTCTCTACGGCAGGAGCAACATATTCATTTAAAATATCAGAAATCTTCTGCTCATCATCCGTGTAATCTCTGTTGATGATCTTTTCAACAGGATTTTCATGTTTTTGAGGCTCAAGGTTGGAAATTACTCCTCCGTTCTGCAAGTATTCAGCTATGAAACCACGAACAGCCATCATGATCTGATGCCATTCTACAGAACTGTCTTTAGTAACGGCAACAAAATTGTCAGAAATAAAAATTTCCTGAGCAAAATCGAATTCATTAAAAATAGCCTGTGCTAAAGGAACTCCTTCAGCCGACTCTCTTGATTTCACCTCAACGAAACCATCCATCAGCAATTTGCTGGAAACAAACTTCATCACATTGGGATTAGGAGTCATTTCCGCATAAATCTGGTACATTTCTTTCTTTTTTTGAAGGTAAATTCTCGGGTTAGCCAATAGCTCATCCTCAATGACGTTCTTCAGGCTTTCAGCTACATGCTCCCATTCTACAGTTTCCTGTTTGGCAATTGCCACAAAGTTAGCCGTGATGAAAACTCTCTCCACAAAAGGATAATTGAAAAGCTCCTGGGCAAGAGGAATTTCCGATATATCTGAACTTCTGTCCAATTCCAGAGACCCGGGAATCAAGTTGTAATCTGCTACAAATTTCATCACTTTTGGGTTTTCTGTAGGCTCTATAAGTATCTTACGCATTTTTTCGTTAAATTTGAGATACAAAAATACGGATAAGAAGTTAGAAGTTATGAGTTAGAAGTTAGATTTTTGCTATCGCTGTAATTTAAAAATTATGAAGCTGAAACCTTACCTTCAGCTAGCTCGTTTTTCACATAACTTATTTTCTAAATTATCAAATTAAAATTATGGCACTTGTAAAAGAACTTTTAGGAAAGACACCACAGATCGGAGAAAATACATTTTTGGCAGAAACAGCAACCATTATCGGGGATGTGGTGATGGGAAAAGATTGCAGTATCTGGTATAATGCTGTAATACGAGGAGATGTTCATTACATCAAAATGGGAAATAAAGTGAATGTTCAGGATAATGCCATGCTCCATTGTACCTATCAGAAACATCCTTTAAATATCGGGAATAATGTTTCTATTGGTCATAATGCCATCGTTCACGGGTGCACTATTCAGGATAATGTTCTGATTGGTATGGGAGCTATTGTCATGGATGATTGCCTGGTAGAAGAAAATTCCATAGTAGGAGCAGGGTCTGTAGTAACACAGGGAACTCACATCAAGTCCGGAGAAGTATGGGGCGGTATTCCTGCCAGAAAGATCAAAGATATTTCAGCACAGCTTTTAGAAGGAGAAGTCAACAGAATTGCTGATAATTATGTGAAATATTCTTCATGGTATAAAGACTAATATTTTTGAAGCTAAAAATAAAACTCCGCCTAAACTTAGGCGGAGTTTTTTATCCTTAGTGTCAAATAGCCTGAGGGTTTAAGTCATCAATAGGCTTTGTATCTTTAGTAAACTAAAACGGCCTTCTCGTTTTCACATGTAATAGAGGCCGGCTCATTAGCCATCATACAGTCAGAGGTAATATTATACTTCTTATTATATTCGGCCATTTTACTGGTGTATTCCTGAATCTTAGGCAAAATAACTGCTTCCTGTTTTTTAGGATAGGCAATATACGTCACCGGTCCGCCGCATGCCTTTGAGCCAATAGGAGAAAATGCCCATTCATTGGGATCCGTACATTTCTCTTTCGCAATTTCTGCCTCAATTCCTGCTTTTATTTTTTCAAGCTGGTTATTATCATATTTTTGACTGCTTTCATCTGCCGGTCTTTCCGAAACATCTTTAGGAAGAGTATTCGGGTCCGTAGTACTGGTACTTTTACAGGAAACGATAGTGAAAGCTATAACAGGAATATATAGAAATGCTTTTTTCATAAAATAATATTGTATCAGGGATTTTTCAAAATGTATGCCATTACAAGATTTTCCAATTCATTTTCCGTAATTTTGATGGCGATGAACAATGATTTTTTTGACTTAATAGAGCACACCAACAGAAGTGTTTTTCTTACAGGAAGAGCAGGGACAGGAAAGACGACTTTTCTTAATGATTTTGTGAAAAGAACAAGAAAAAAGCATATTGTTGTAGCACCTACCGGAATTGCAGCGATCAACGCAGGAGGGGTTACCATTCACTCTATGTTCGGATTGCCTTTAAGAACCTTTTTACCTACCACAGACCGTATTGATGGCAGTTTGGCAAATAATATTGCTGATCTGATGCCCCATTTCAAGTATAGAAAAGATAAACTTAAACTTCTGAGAGAGGTGGAGATCCTTATCATTGATGAGGTTTCCATGCTAAGGGCCGATGTTCTGGATATGATGGATTTCTCTTTACGGTTTATCAGAAGAAATAACCAGAGGTTCGGAGGAGTGCAGATGTTGTTCATCGGAGATTTATATCAGCTTCCGCCTGTGGTAAGGGATGAACATATTCTGAAACTCTATTATAAATCACCTTTCTTTTTTGATAGCCATGCGATCAAGGAAATTCCTTTGATTACTATTGAACTAACCAAAGTATACAGACAATCCGATGAAGAATTCCTTGAAATATTGAATGCCATCCGTGACGGAGATGTGGCTAATATTGATTTTGAACATTTAAATGAAAGATATAATCCGGAATTTGAACCTGGAAACGAATCTTACGTTTATTTGTGTTCCCATAATAAAATGGCTGATGAGATTAATCAGCAAAAGCTGGCGGAAATAAAAGTTATCCCCTCTACGTATGAAGCTAAGCTTTTCGGTGAGTTCAAAGAAAACCAGTTTCCCAATGAGCAGTTTCTGGAGTTGAAAGTGGGTGCACAAATTATGTTCATCAGGAATGATATTTCTCCGGATAAAAAATATTTCAATGGAAAATTAGGGGAGATTTCTGCATTGGATGAAAATGAAATCCGGGTTATCCTGGATGGAAGCGAAAGGGAAATTGTTGTTAAAAGAGAAGTCTGGGAACAGAAAAAATATTTCCTGGATGCAGAAAAAAACATCAAGGAAGAAGTGTTGGGAAGCTTTGAACAGTTTCCGATTAAATTGGCTTGGGCAGTTACGATTCATAAAAGTCAGGGTCTGACGTTTGATAAGGTGATTATTGATGCCGGGAAAAGTTTTACCGCAGGCCAGGTGTATGTTGCGCTTTCCCGTTGCAGGACATTGGAAGGAATCGTTTTAAAATCTAAGATCACTCCCGAAGTTATTTTTAAAGACAACAGAATTTTACAGTTTCAGGGAGATACTTTCGCCAATGATCATGTGGAAACTATCCTGAATCAGGAAAAATACGATTACAGCATCCGGAAAGTACTTCGTACTATTGATTGCGTGTGGCTGCTGCAGGAAGTGGAAGACTGGAATAAACTATCTGTTACTACGAAAAGTATTGATCATTTAAAAACCAATCAATTGTATCACCAATTGAAACAGGATGCAGCAAACCTCGGAAAGATTTTTGAAAAGCTGGAAAGGGTTTTATTTCAGAAGGCTGCCAATTTTATCAACCAGAAAGAAGAATGGTCTGAAATTGAAAACAAAGCAAAAGGAGCAGTTAATTTTTTCTTCACTGAAGTCAAAGATAAAATCTTTACTCCTTTAAAAGAATTCTATGCTGAGATCAAAGGATCAAAAGGACTAAAGCAATACAATGAGGAGTTCAAGAGATGGCTGGAAGATATTGAAGAGTATCTAAACAGTTTAAAAGAAATTCACCTGTTGGAAACGAAGCTTTTAGACGAAAAGAATGATAAAGAAATTAATCTAAAAATTGCTAAAGTTCCATCACAGGTTCTCACGTTCCAGTTATTTGAGCAGGGAAAAACCATTGCTGAAATTGCTTTGGAAAGAGGTTTGGTAAAAGAAACTGTTATTGGGCATCTGGCGAAATTTGCGGAGCAGGGATTGTTGGATATTTCCAGAGTGATTACCTCAGATAAGATCAAAGCTTTTGAAGAGGAATTCAATAAAAAGCCACATGAGACATTAACGGAATGGAAGAATGCTTTACCCAATGATTTTGAGTTTAATGAGATCAGGATCTTATTGAATCATTATAATTATCAAAAGGAAAAAGAGAAATAAAAGTATACTTAGTTATAGTAAGTCATTTTTATCGCAGTAAAATTACTTCCTTCCGGGCTGTTTATTGAATTTGAAAAATATCTTTTTGTCAATTCAAATACTGTTTCTTCTGTAACATTAAAATCAATAAAATCATCAAAATTCTTTTCTCCGTTTTTTGATGCTTCTTTAGCACTTTCAAGAATAAATTCATCTTTTATGGTTCTATTATAACATTGAATTTCTTCTGGTAGTTTTTGTCCAATATTTATTTTAAAAGAATCAGTTAATATTTTTTTTCTAATTTCATTACCATTCTGAATGATTGAATAAGAGTTTACATTGTATGCACTCACTAAAATTGCAATTTCGGAATCAGGAAATAATTTTATTAAATTATTTTTGAGAACCTGATTGTCATTTTCCAATATATCGAATATTAACTGAGGACTGACAATAATAATTTTGTCATCCAATTTTCCTATGGATAATCCAGTCATATTATTTTGAGCTTGCATGATTGAAATCTCTTTGTTAGGCTTTAGAGTACCAAAGCCTATTTTTTTTGGTACATCATTAATCTAGATATTAATTGCATTAGTTATAATGATAAGATAGATTTTCCAGCTCATATTTTGGGTTTTATGGTTATCTCAAATATATAAATAATATAAAAAAAGATATTAGCAATTGAATTTCAATAGTTTTTTCCTGAATTCATCGATCAGACTTATCAATTACAAAAAGTAACTAATGCGATATATATGTTTTAAATTTGTTTGGTTTTTCAGACCTAACAATTGAAATTATGAAAAATTTTGAGCTCTCTGTTCTGGATCTTGCTCCCGTAAAGCAGGAAAAGACTATCCACGATACCTTTCAGGACAGTTTATCATTAGCTAATTACGTAGAAAATTTAAATTATAAAAGGTTCTGGTTGGCTGAACATCATAATATGGCGAGTATCGCCAGTTCAGCCACCTCTGTTCTCATCGGGTTTATTGCAAACGGAACAAAAAGAATAAGAGTCGGCTCCGGAGGAATTATGCTTCCAAATCACAGTTCTTTAGTGATTGCAGAACAATTTGGAACCCTGGAATCTCTTTTTCCCGGAAGAATTGATCTGGGATTGGGAAGAGCACCGGGAACGGATGGTTTGACGGCGCAGGCTTTAGGAAGAAATCCGGCCATTATCAATGAACAATTCCCTAGGCAAATTTTAGAATTACAGCGATATTTTTCAAAAGAAAATTCAGAATCTTTGGTTCGGGCTATTCCGGGAGAAGGGCTGGATATTCCGTTGTATATTTTAGGCTCTAGTACAGACAGTGCTTGGTTGGCTGCAGAATTAGGGCTTCCTTATGCTTTTGCCGGGCATTTTGCTCCTGAACAAATGGAAATGGCTTTCAATATTTACAGAGAACATTTTGAGCCTTCTAAACAATTGGATGCTCCTTATATTATGGCTTGCGTCAACGGAATTGCTGCAGAAACTTCTGAAGAAGCGCATTGGCTGTCCACCACCTTGTTTCAGGCATTCATCAATATTGTAAGAAACGACAGAAAACCTTTTGCACCCCCTGTTGAAGATATGGATGAAATCTGGTCGCCGATGGAAAAAAGTGCTGTTTTACAAAAATTAAGATACAGTTTTATCGGAAGCCAGCCTGAAATTGAAGAAAAATTAAAAAACTTCCAGGAAAAATTCAATGTGGATGAACTGATCATCAATTCCCATATTTATGATCATCAGAAAAGACTGGATTCTTACAGAATTTTCAGGGAAGCAGCCAACTCTCTATTCAAAGCGTAACAAACCGTTTATATAAATTGGCACATGCCTGTTTTTATGAGTATCTTTGCAAAAATTTAAAAAGTAAAAATGTCTGATATTAAATTAAATACTATTCCAGAGGCAATCGAAGACCTTAAAAATGGTAAAATAATCATAGTAGTGGATGATGAGGACAGAGAAAACGAAGGAGATTTTCTTTGTGCTGCGGAATTAACGACTCCTGAATTAATCAATTTTATGGCGGTTCACGGAAGAGGGTTGATCTGTATGCCGCTTCCTGAAAAAAGATGTGACGAGCTTGGCCTGGATATTATGGTAAGCAGAAGCAGTGATCCTAAAGAAACAGCTTTTACCGTATCTGTTGACCTTTTAGGAAACGGAACTTCTACCGGTATTTCTGCAGGTGACAGAGCAAAAACCATTTTGGCTTTGATGGATGAAAAATCAAAACCAACGGATTTTATGAGACCGGGACACATTTTCCCGCTTCGTGCTAGAAAAGGAGGGGTGTTGAAAAGAGCCGGACATACGGAAGCTGCCATTGATTTGACTCATTTGGCAGGTTTAAAAGAAGGAGGAGTGATCTGCGAGATCATGAATGAAGACGGAACCATGGCCCGTTTACCTGAATTGTACGTATTTGCACAAAAACATAATATCAAAATTGTTTCTATTGAAGATCTGATCCATTATCAGCTCAAAAAAGGAAATCTTGTGGAGAGAATTGAAGAAAGAAAAGTGAAAACCCACTATGGAGAATTCGATTTCTTTGCTTTCAGAGAAACTTCGAATGATCAGGTGCATTTTGCTATAACAAAAGGAAGCTGGACGGTTGATGAACCTATATTGGTAAGAGTTCAGTCTTCAGATTCTTATTTCGATGTATTAACGAGATTAAATAATGGGGAAAAGCCTCTATTGGAAAAAGTGACCAATATGATCAACGAAGAAGGAAAAGGAGCGATTATTTTTATCAATAACGTTTCCAATTCTGAAAATACGCTAAGAAAGTTACAGCAGTTCCTGAATTACCAGGACGGGCAGGAACAACATCCTACTTTAGCATATAACTACAGGGATTATGGAATTGGGACACAGATTCTAAAAAATTTAGGAATTAATAAATTCAAGGTAATCACTCAGAACCCAAATATCAAACCTCAGGTTGGAGGTTATGATGTAGAAGTAACGGAAATGGTTCAATTATAGAATGTGAATAGTGGATACTCAATTTTGCTTCACAATTGACGATTCGCTTTTTTACAGCTAATATAAAAAATGGCTTGATGTATCAAGCCATTTTTATTTCGTCAAAATTCCTGAAACCGTTCAGGAAATCTTTTATATTCATTCTTTTCTTTCCTTCCAGTTGAAGCTCTAAAGGATAGTAAATTCCGTCTTGGGTATAGATTTTAAATTCATTTTTTGAAATATCCAAAGTTCCGACAGGTTTTCCATGATCTGAAAGCTCAAATTTTCCGCCATAGATTTTCAATCCTTTTTCCTCTTCTCCAATTTTTAAAGTGGTAAAAGCGGCAGGATAAGGAGACATTCCTAAAATAAACTGATGAACCGTTTTGGATGGTGCATCCCAGTTAATCCTTGTATCTTCTTTAAAGATTTTATAGGCATTTTTTGGATGTTCAACGTTGGGTTGAGGTTTTTCTACAATAGAATTTTCAGCTAAGCCATCCAGCGTTTTTACTACTAATTTGGCACCCATTTCCATTAAGCGGTCATGAAGGCTTCCTGCATTTTCGTCAGGTAACACTTCCAGTTCTTCCTGAAGCAGGATATTTCCCTCATCTATCTTCTCATTGATAAAAAAAGTAGTGGCTCCGGTTTTTTCCTCCCCATTAATAATGGCGTAATTAATAGGAGCTGCACCTCTGTAATCCGGTAATAAGGAAGCATGAAGATTGAAAGTTCCTATTTTAGGCATTTCAAAAAGAACTTTAGGCATCATTCTGAAAGCAACGACCACAAACACATCTGCATCCAGCTTTCTTAATTCTTCCAAAAATTCAGGATTTCTTAATTTTTCAGGCTGAAAAACAGGAAGATGATGTTCTGCAGCAAAAACTTTTACGGGGGACTGATTGATTTTTTGTCCACGACCGCTTGCTTTATCCGCAACTGTTACAACACCTACCACTTCATGATGAGACTTGTGAATAGCCTCCAATGAATTTTTGGCAAACTCCGGGGTACCCAGAAAAACGACTTTCAATGATTTCATGGTGCAAAGATAAGGGTTATTGAAGGATTTAAAAATTGAAAGATTAAAAGATTAAAGAATTGATACTGTCATTCTGAACGAAGCGAATGCGAAGTGAAGAATCTCAAAATTCTATAAATGACAAAATTTTATGCTAAAGTATACGTTCTGAAATTCAACATTTTTACCTTCCCCGAATCTAAAAGAAAAATTAAATTTTCCAGAATGTTTTCTTTAGGATGATAACTGAGTTGTACAGAAAGCTCTTCAATGGTTGAAGGTTTCTTAGCCAGCAAATCAACGATTTGAAGTGAAATGTTTTTCCCGAAAATAGACTGCTTATTCTGTTCGCAAACAGAACACTGATCACAATTTTTTGAATTCTTTTCTCCAAAATAAGAAAGAATAAGTCTCATTTTGCAGTACTCTTTATTTTCTACATAAAATTTCATTTCCTCCCATTTCTGGATTTTATTTTTCTGAATATGTTCGAAAAGATTCCAATAAGCTCCTTGGACAGCTCTCTCATCTCTTGGCTTTAAAAATTTTACACTGGACAATGCCCCATCCACATATTCCAGGTAATTTTTTTGATGAAGTTCCTTAAGGCGTTCCTTGATTAAAGGAATTCCAACCCCTATCTTGTTGCTTACCTGTTGTTCACTGAACATTACCTTATGAGAAGTGATACCTGAAACCGTACGAAGTAAAAGCTCAATGAAATAAGCGTCTTTCTGAGGCAATTGGTCAATTTCATCAGCCTGCATCAGCAATTCCAGGGATGATAAGCTTTTATTGTCATTGAAATAAATGATTTCCTGATTGTGAAGGAAATTTAAAACATTTTTTATCTTGGCAGTGGAGAGCTTGGTGAAATTTTGAATTCCGGCCATATTAAGCTGAAAGACTTTTTCCGGTAATTCATATTCTGCAATCTGGAAAATAGAGTAGAGATAGGTGATAATCTTCTGAAATTCAGATTTGCTTGGGGTCTGGTTTTTTAAGATCTGATCAAAATTTACGAGCTCCTGCTTATTCCAGAGCAAGAATGCAAAACTCTCTTTTCCGTCTCTTCCCGCTCTGCCAATTTCCTGATAATAATTTTCTAATGAAGAAGAGGGGGAAAAATGAATTACAAAACGTACATTGTCTTTATCTATTCCCATGCCGAATGCATTGGTAGAAATCAATACATGTTGGCTGCTGTTATTCCAAAGACTTTGCTTGGCATTTTTTTCTTTTGTTTTCAATCCGGCATGGAAGAAGTCTATGTTTTTTAGATTATTTTTCTGCAAAAATGCAGTAAGAAGCTCAGCTTCTTTTCTGGTTCTTACATACACAATACCGGAATTTGAATTATACTTTAAGATATCCAGGACTCGCTGAAATTTGTCAGAAACTTCGTCAGTGAAAATTTTAATATTTTTCCTTTTAAAGCTTTTCTGAAAAACATTAACGTTTTTAAGCTCAAGTTTTATTTTAATTTCTTCAAGAACTTTAGGAGTGGCGGTAGCTGTTAAAGCCAGACATGGTATCCCGGTATTATTTTTTCTGAACTCTTTTATGTTTTGATAACTTGGTCTGAAATCCTGCCCCCATTCGGAGATACAGTGAGCTTCATCTACTGCAATAAAAGATAACTGAATATCTTCAACATTCTGGAGAAATTGAGCATTACTCAATCTTTCCGGAGATATATAAAGCAATTTTATTAAGCCTTCTTTACATCGGTTGAATATCAGTTCTGCATCAACATCCTCCAATTCCGATGATAAATATTCTGCTTCAATGCCGCGATGCTTTAATTGGTTAACCTGATCCTTCATTAATGCCAATAAAGGGGAAATAACAAGGCAGACTCCTTCTTTTAATAAGGCAGGAAGTTGATAGCATAATGATTTTCCAGCCCCTGTCGGTAATAAGACCAGGGTGTCTTTTTCCGTAATAACAGAGTCAATAATTTCTTCCTGAGAATCTCTAAAACTATCATATCCCCAAAAGTGTTTGAGGGTGTCATATTTGAGTTGTTGGAATTCTTGAGAGGAAATCATAGGGTAAAAATAAGGAAAGTATGACAACAAAAAAAGTCATGCAAAGCATGACTTTTATATATTACATAATAAGTTTATTATTTTGCTTCGAAGTATACTCTTCTGTTCGCTCTGTTTTTCCATTCAGGACATTTAGTTGCAGGCTCACATTCAGGATACTTAAGATCTTTTTCACCTCTACCGATAGCGTTAAGCTTACCAGATTCAACACCGTTTTTGATTAAATAATCTTTAACATTATTGGCTCTTCTTTCAGATAATCTTTGGTTATAAGCATCAGAAGCTCTTGTATCTGTAGCTCCGATTACGTTATAAGAACCTGTTGAAGAGTTGATATAGTTAACAGCATTGTTAAGGATAGGAGTATTAGATGGTAAAATTCTATCTGAATTCAAGTCGAATTCGATTCCTTCTAAAGTTCTTTCCTCTTCTTTCACTGGTCCGGCAGTTGTTGTTGGACAACCGTTGTTTTCAACTGGTCCAGGAACAGTTACACATTTATCGTAAAGATCAATTACTCCATCCAAATCAGTATCAAGAGCAACACCAGCACCATCAACTCTAGCACCTGCCGGAGTATCAAGTTGTCTGTCCCAATCATCACAAACGCCGTCATTATCAGCATCACCTTTCTTACAAACTTCGATATCCTGATTTTTGTTAGCCAAAACATCTAGCTTGTAATAAATTTCCTGTAATGGGTCATGCCACATTAGGTGGGATTCGTGCTTTCCTAGCTTTAAGGAAACCCCTAAAGTTGCATTGAAGAAATTATCAGATACCTGCTCTTCACGCTTGTTGATATCGCTATATGCAGAGCCTCCGCCATCAAACTCATCATCACCAGTAACCGCATACATTACTCTACCTTCAATGTCAATTCTTCTGTTTACCTTATATTTAAGACCTGCTCCGGCCTGTGCAAACATAGAACCTAGTTTGAACGGTTTAACCTCAGTAGCTAATCTTTGTCCGTTTTCGTCTTTCTGATAAGCTCTGTAAGCTAAAGTTCCAATACCTGCATATCCGTGTAATGCCCATCTGAAAGGAGAATGATTGTCAACTCTTCTTAAAAGATTAGAGAAGTTGATGTCTCCTAATAATGAGATCGCATCATACTGAGTTCTTGCACCCACTTGTTGATATGCGGAAGCATTGGCAGGAGCGGCATCTTTAGTATTGAACCATCCTTGTCTGGTTTCCCCTCTGTCATACTGTAATTTTAACCCAAAAGCATGAGTAATAGCTTTGTCAATACTTACATATGCAGAATAGCCGAAAAGGTTTTTACCATTACCATTTTTAATAGATGTTAAGTCTGCCGACTGAACGAAAGGTACACCTACACCTGCTGAAATTGACCAGTCATTAAATCTTTTAGAGCTATTGGTAAACGGAGATACATTAGCAGAACCTGAAGAAAATGTGTTAGGATATTCTCCAGTTGAAACTGCTGTTGAGTCCTGTGCATAACTAGCAGTAGGTATTGCTAAAGCTAATGCGACAATTGCTAAACTTAATTTCATAGTGTATTTTTTATTTAGTTAATTAAATGATTTTTATTTTGCTTGAAAGTAAACTCTTCTGTTTGCTTCATTTTTCCATTCAGGGCATTTTGTTGCCGGGTCACATTCAGGATATTTTAAATCTGATTCTCCACGACCTTCTGCAACAAGCATGCTGGAAGAAACTCCTTTATCCGTTAAATATTTCACAACAGCATTAGCTCTTTTTTGTGAAAGATTCAGGTTATATGTGTCTGATCCTCTGGTATCTGTAGCTCCGATTACTAAATATTTGCTATTAGAATCTAAGGTTTTGATAATATCAGCAGCATGATTTAGTTTCTCAAAAGATTGAGGTCTTATCTTATCGCTGTTTAATTCAAACTCTATACCTTGGAAATCGGAATTAATTGTTTCTATTGTTGAAGCTGTGTTTGCTGGTGCCGGTGCAGCAGTGGTTGGACAACCATTGTTGTCAGCTGGCCCCGGAACGGTTACACACTTATCATATAAGTCGATAACACCATCAAGGTCCATATCTAAAGCAACACCCGCTCCGTCAACTCTTGCGCCAGCAGGAGTATTAAGCTCTCTGTCCCAATCATCACAAACTCCGTCATTGTCATTATCTCCTTTTTCACAAACGACAAGTTCAGTCGTTGCATTCTCTAATACATTAGCTCTGTAATAAGCTTCTTGTAAGGGGTCATGCCAAGCTAAGTGAGAAAGGTGTTTTCCTAATTTGAAAGATAGTCCTAAGTTTACTGTCCACAGATTATCAGACCTTTTGTCATTAATCATGTTATACTTGGAGACTTTTGAAGAAGGATCATAGTCTGCAGGACCTGCATTTCCACCGCCGTCAAATTCATCATCACCACTGATGATGTACATGGTTCTTGCTTCAATGTCAATAAGCCTGGATACTTTATACTTCAAACCAATACCTCCCTGGTAAAAGAATGAACCAATGTCTAGCTTTTTGTCAATAAACAACGGGATTCTAGCTGGAGATGTACTCCATCTGAATTCATTGTTGTCATGCAGGGAAGTGTTGAAATTCATGAAACCGATACCTGCATAACCATGTAAAGCCCATCTGTAAGGAGAATGATTATCTACTCTTCTTAATAAGTTAGAAAAGTTAATGTCTCCCATTAAAGCAACCTGATTATACTTTGTGGTAGCAGTAGCTATACCACCCAATACTCCTGCAGTACCCTCAAGTTGAGCCTGCTGTTTTGTTTCACCTCTTTGATAGATTAAGCTTAATCCAAAAGTATGGGTGATTTGCTTATCTAAACTCACGTATGCATTATATCCCCAGTTTACTTTCTTATCATAAAAAGAAGTAAGGTCTGAGTGTACCATGAATGCAGCTCCACCACCAATGGAAATAGACCAGTCGTTAAATCTTCTGGCTGAATTGTTAAAAGGTTGAACATTGGCAGAACCTGAGGAAAAAGTATTCGGATATTCATTAGATGAATTTACTGCAATACTGTCCTGAGCATAAGTGGCAATAGGCAACGTGGCCAATAATAATAAACCTAATTTCATACAATATGTTTTATGTTTTCCTAGATAAATTTTTTAATAATATTTTAGAAAATTCTCTCTCAAAAAGATGTTTTTTATGAGGGACTTCTAATCTTTCTGATATAAAATTTAGTTCATTGTACGTAATGATGTCAATGTCTATGACTCGGTCTGTATACCCGCCTGAGACTCTTGAATCATCTATTCTTCCCATTTCAACCTCAATACCTTTAATGAAATTAAGTAGTTGAATTGGTGAAAGATCTGTCAATATTATTGTTGCAATATTACAAAAAATATTGGAACTAACAAATTCTACAGGTAGTGAAATTAATATTTCACTTTTTTTTAATATTTCAATATTGCCGCTTTCGAGCTTTTCCATAGCGACTTCCAGGTTTTTTTGGGGGTCTCCCAAATTACTTCCCAGTAACAAAACGACTTTTTGTTGCGACATATTGTTGAAATGATTGATTTATGAAAAGTTTTTTTAAAAGTGTCTTGGCAAATATAGTAGCAATTCTCATACTGTGTGCCGTATTTTTCTTCTTTTTTATAATGATGCTGGTGTTCAGTTCCATGGGAGGAGAGAAGGCTATCATTAAGAAGAATTCTATATTGACCATCAATTTAAAAACCAATATTATTGATAGTCCGACTGAAGAACAGAATGATTGGTTCGATATAAAAAGCCAAAATAAAAATGTGTTAATCTATGAAGCACTTGAGGCCATTAATAAGGCCAAAACAGACGATAATATTAAAGGAATAAGTATTGAAGCTGATGACCTGCATGCGGGAATTACACAAATTGACGATTTGAGAAGTGCTATTGAGGATTTTAAAAAGAGTGGCAAATTTGTATATGCGTACGGAAATGTAGTTTCACAGTCTTCTTATTACTTAGGGTCTGTTGCAGATAAATACTATTTGAACCCTTCCGGAATGATTGAACTGAAAGGATTGGCTACAGAAGTTACATTTTTTAAAGATTTTGCTGAAAAATATGGTATTGGAATTGAAGTTATCCGTCATGGAAAATTCAAATCTGCAGTAGAACCTTTCCTGAGAAATGATATTTCTCCCGAAAATAAAGAACAGCTAAGCACTTTATTAAATGACATCTGGAAAAATACCTCTACAAGAATTGCCTCTTCAAGAAAGATTGATACAGCTCAATTCAGAACCGTTGTTGATAGCTTATATGGAATGATTCCTGAGCAAAGTTTAAAATACAGACTGGCTGATAAGCTAATTCAGAAAACGGAGTATGACGAAATGATGAAGTCTCAGCTGAATTTAAAGGAGGATGATAAATTGAATAAGGTTTCATTAGGGAAATATATCAGCTCTTATGCTGATGAAAATAAGTCTGGGGACAAAGTGGCGGTATTATATGCTTCAGGATCTATCAATAATGGAGACGAGTATAATGAAATTTATTCTGAAAAATATATTAAATATATCAAAGAGCTTCAGGAGAATGATAGAGTGAAAGCTGTTGTATTCAGAATTAATTCTCCCGGAGGAAGTGCGAATGCTTCGGATGAGATCTTGTTTGAATTGCAGCAATTAAAAAAGAAAAAACCATTGATTGTTTCATTTGGAGATTACGCAGCTTCCGGAGGATATTATATTGCTATGGCAGCAGATAAAATTTATTCCGAACCTAATACGCTTACAGGGTCTATCGGTGTTTTCGGGGTAATCCCTTATTTTAAAGATATTGCCAATAAAAACGGAATCCGCTCAGATATTGTTTCCACTAATGCCAATTCACAGTATTATTCATCCCTGAATGGAGTTACTCCTTATGGCGTTAGTTTAATTACCAGAAGTGTGGAAGGAACTTATAAAAGATTTGTTCATTTTGTAACACAAAACAGAAAGCAAACCTTTGAGCAAATTGATAGCGTTGGAGGAGGAAGAGTATGGAGTGGTGTTCGCGCCAAAGAAATCGGTTTGGTAGATGAATTGGGGACTTTGAACGATGCGATTAAGTTTGCGGCTCAGAAGGCGGGGCTTACGTCTTATCACGTTGCCTCCTATCCTAAAAAAATGTCTCCGTTTGAGCAGGTTTTCAGCGATCTGAATGAAGAAGATATTTCTGCAAGAGTGATTAAAAATAAAATAGGCAAAGCCAATTATGAGATTCTTCAGCAGATTACAGATAAAAAGCTGCAGTCTGAAGTAAAAATGGAAATGCCCTACCAGATAAAAATTAACTAAACTATATTGTACACAAAAATCCCGGACTTGAATTTCAAATCCGGGATTTTATTTTTTTAAATATTTTTAGCTTTTCCTCGTTGCCATTCCGTAGATCCAGAGTACGATTAATGCTCCTCCCACTGCTAATAGCATGCTCCTGAAGTCAAAGTCGTCTACTGTTCCCCAACCCAGCATACTGCCAATAAATCCTCCGACAAAAGCTCCGACGATCCCTAAAATAATTGTTATTAGCCATCCTCCACCTTGTGTTCCCGGCATAATAAGTTTCGCAATTGCACCTGCAATAAGACCAAATATGATCCAAGTTAAAATTCCCATAGTCGTAAATTTTTTAAATTATTAATTGATTAATGCGTTTACTAATGTAAGGGAAAATATGATAAATATCATCTTTTCTTGAAAAAAGAGTCAACAAATTCTATACCATTGAATAATTGAAGGTCCTGCATCTTTTCGCCAACACCTATATATTTCACAGGAATTTGAAACTGATCGGAAATTCCTATAACGACACCTCCTTTGGCTGTACCATCCAGTTTGGTAACTGCTAATGCATTTACCTCAGTGGCTGCCGTAAATTGTTTTGCCTGTTCAAAAGCATTCTGTCCGGTGGAACCGTCAAGTACCAGTAAAATCTCATGAGGAGCATCAGGAATTACCTTTTGCATCACTCTTTTGATTTTTGAAAGCTCGTTCATTAAATTGATTTTATTATGAAGCCTTCCTGCAGTATCAATAATTACGACGTCTGCATCCTGCGCAACAGCACTTTGTACAGTATCAAAGGCAACAGAAGCAGGGTCTGAACCCATATTTTGCTTAACGATAGGAACGCCCACTCTTTCGCTCCAGATGGTTAACTGATCCACGGCGGCTGCTCTGAAAGTATCTGCAGCTCCCAGAATCACTTTTTTTCCTTCAGATTTAAACTGATGAGCCAATTTTCCTATGGTAGTGGTTTTTCCGACACCATTTACTCCTACCACCATAATTACATAGGGCTTTTTGGTGGTGTCGATATTTCCGGTTCCCGCATGAGGGTTTTCCAACAGTAAGCCTGTGATCTCTTCACGGAGTATTTTGTCCAGCTCACTTATACTTACATATTTGTCTCTGGCAACACGCTCTTCAATTCTTTCTATGATTTTAATAGTAGTTGATGCACCTACATCGGAAGCGATAAGCACTTCTTCCAGATCATCCAGTACTTCATCATCTACTTTGCTTTTACCGACTACGGCTTTCGTCATTTTTTCAAAGAAACCCTGGCTGGATTTTTCCAATCCTTTATCTAACGTTTCTTTTTCTTCTTTTTTGAAAATATTCTTAAACCAACTCATAGTTTTTCTTATTTATTAATAACTGCTGTAGCTTCTATTTCTATAAGTATATCATCTCTGAAAAGACGGCTTACTTCTATGAGGCTGCTTACAGGAGGGTTTTGAAGGTTGATATATAAATCCCGGACTTTTCTGAAGTCCGGTGTCTTCGAAATATCTGTAATGAAAATTCCTAATTTTACAATATTTTTTCCGGTAGCTCCATATTCTTTCAGAATATTTTCAATGTTTTTAAAAATCTGCTGGGTCTGCTTCGTAACGTCATTTCCAACCAAGTTACCTTCTGCATCTAACGGAGCCTGCCCCGACAAAAGAATCATAGTAGAATTTCCGCAGTCAATACTTACGGACTTTGATAATCCTTGAATGGTAAAAACTTTTGAAGAATTTTTATATTCTATATGGTTCATTGTTTTCTTCTGACTGAATGAAAATAGAAAAATTATTGTAAAACCGGAACAAGAATCTTTTTCATAATAAATTGATTAATAATCCGGTGAGCAAAGATAGCAAAAAAACTTCCTTAATTGAAGTTATCATCCGTTAAAATCAGAGCTCCACAATGTCTCCCATCCTTGCAATATGATATCCGTTTTTAAGGACTGTTTTGCTTTCTGGGCTATCCGGAATCAGTAGATTATTAGTATGGTTGAAGTGAATAAAATATACTCTCTTTTTCTCTTCCGGCTTCAGGTCTTTAAATAGCTCCATGCTTTCTTCCACTAAAGGGTGGGGAATAGTAGAAATATCCCGGTTCCCGATTTCATCTGCATTGTAAAATGTAGCATCAAGAAAGGCATAATCAACTTTTTTTACAAAATCTACAATATTATATTTCCACTTCTTCCATTTATCAATATCGGGAATGAATAATGCCTTTTTCTCAGGGCCTTCTATCACATATCCTACTGTTTCTGAAAATTCATCACGATGTGGTACCTGGATCGGTGTTATCTTTAAAGACGGACTTAAAACAACAGGTTTTTCGTTTTCCATTTTCTTGACCGTTATATTCTTTAGACTGATCAATTGTGACCATGGTCCATTGTTTTCCAGGAAAGAAGCAAATTTCGGCATGGCATAGACGGGAACATTTTTGGAAGACATAGCCTCTTTACCTAGATACATTAATCCTGTATAATGGCCTATGTGGGCATGGGTTATGAAGACTCCGTCTACTGTTCCTGATGTTTTATTGTTTTGCTGTAACATTTGCAGCTGATAGGTAATATCGGGACTGGCATCAAAAATGTAATTTTTTTGAAGTCGGTGATCCATTACACCAATAGAGATTATTTTTCTCTTCAAATCAGGCTCGCGCCATAGTTTTTCACAACATTTCTTTTGGCATCCTATCTGTGGGGAACCTGCGTCCTGAACATTGCCCAGAACGATCAGTTGCACTCCTGTTTTGTGGACAGCGGGTTGTTTTAATGTTGACTTACTACAGGAATTGCTTATGTATAAAAGAGCAGATATATACAATAGGAGTTTTTTCATCATGTATTTTCTTACGAAAATAAGTATTTGAATAGAATAAAAAAAAACTACCCGGATTCCGGGTAGTTTTTATATTGTAAATAAAGTGTGGATTATTTTTTCAAATAACCGTCTACTTCGTCTGCATTCATTACTTTTTCTTCGAAAACGTAAGCACCTGATTTAGATGACTTCACCATTTTCACAACTTTAGTCATTTTTTTTGACTGACCGCTTTGTAGGGTTGCTACTACTTTCTTTGCCATGGTAAATTATATTTTATAAATTACTTGATTTCTTTGTGAACAGTATATTTCTTAAGAACAGGATTATACTTTTTAAGTTCTAATCTCTCCGTAGTGTTCTTTTTATTTTTAGTAGAAATGTATCTTGACATTCCTGGCATACCGCTTTCTTTATGCTCTGTACATTCAAGAATTACTTGAACTCTGTTTCCTTTTTTTGCCATGATTTCTTAATTATTTAATAAATCCGTTTCTTGCTGCTCTTTCAAGAGCTTCTTCAATTCCAATCTTGTTAATCACTCTCAATCCATGAGCTGAAACTTTTAACGTTACGTGCTTATCTTGCTCTGGAAGGTAAAACTTCTTCTCCAATAAGTTAATTTCAAAACGACGCTTCGTTTTGTTATTAGCGTGAGAAACGTTGTTACCAACCATTGCACGCTTTCCTGTTATTTGGCAAATTCTTGACATATCTCGATGTTCTTATTTGTATAATATTTGAGAGTGCAAAATAACGAAGAATTTTTTAGATAGACAAATGTTTTAAAATTTATTTTCCAAATAGTTAAGATTATTTTTTTAATAATTGAGATTTTAAGGTGCTATTTCGCCGTCTTTCTCTGGAACCATTTGATCAGGAAATAAAATAACAGAAATCCTAATGCAAAAATCGAAATTCTCGATAACAGATCCCCCGCTCTTGTATAAAAAGTCTGCTTGTCATACAAATTAACTTTGGCAAATAAAGTGGTCTGATCGCCGTAAAAAGTATCAGCTATTACATCTCCTTTTGCATCAATGTGAGCAGAAATACCGCTGTTGGCAGAACGTGCAATTTCTCTCCGGGTTTCTATAGCCCTTAGCCTGGCATAAGAAAGTAATTGTTTATGGCCTTCCGTAACGCCCCACCAGGAGTCATTCGTCATGATAGCTAAGAAATTAGCTCCCTTTTTCACGTAATCGGTCACAAATTCACCGTAAATGCTTTCATAACAAATGATAGGAGCCATTTTTCCTTTGTTGTAAGGGTTAGCAAAAGCAACTCTTTCTTTGTCTATACCTAATGAAGCCACTGTTCCGCCCAAATTGAGCATTGCATCACCTAAAACAGGTTTTAAGACATTCATGTACGGAAAGATCTCGACACCGGGTACAAGCTTTCCTTTATGATAGACTTCCACTTTCTGGCCAGGGATGATCTGTACTGCAGAATTATAGCTTTCCACCCATACTCCGGAATTGATCTGATAGGCTTCTTTGGGTAAATCCTGCTGGCCGAAATAGTAACGGTGGGAGGAAATCCCCGTAGCAAAAACGGAACCGGGATGTTTGGATAAGAAATCTTTAATATTGTTTAAAAGAAAACTTTTTTCAAAAGCAGTTTCGGAAATGGAACCTCTTCCGGGGATCGCTGTTTCAGGAGCGATATAATAATCTATTTTTCCCGTTGAATTTTTTTCGGCAAGGCTTAAAAGATCATTTTCTATGGTAAGGCTGTCTTTCAGGTATTTTTCATTATAGGGATCAAGCTCCGGCTGTAATAATAAAACGTTTACCTGACCTGTGGGTTTTTCATCAAAGCTGCTATACTTTATCAATGAAATGATCATAGGGAGGATAATAAGAAGAGCTGCAATGGATATGTTTTTTATTAAATCCTTTCTTTTTCTTCCGGCCTCCCAGGTTCTTACGGTATAAAATAAGAACACGTTGATCACTAAAATCCAGAAGCTTCCTCCTGTTGCTCCCAATGTATCATACCATTGAATAAGTCTGGGGTATTCTGAAAATACATTTCCCAGATTTAGCCAGGGCCAGGTGAGTTCCCATGCCATGTGGAATTTTTCAAAGCTCATCCAGATTGCCACGAAAAAGGCAAGCCCCCAGTACGTTCCCTGTGCATTTTTATACCAATGGTAACATTGGAAAATCAAAGAATATAACAGAGAGTTTACCAGAACCGGAAATACTACTGCCATCAGGGAATGGCTTCCGTCCGGATTTTTGGAGCCGTAGAGCCAACCTGTAGTGACAATATTCCAGATGATAAAGCACAAGTAGGAGAGTCCGAAAACAATCCAGCCTTTTCTTTTATAACTTGAAAATTTGGAAATTCCGTGTTCCATCATCAAAAGAGGAACAAGTGCAAAGAATATAAAAAACGGAACACCGTAAGTAGGCCATGAAATGGACAGCAGCATCGCTGAAATGAGCGTAAGTAAAACGTATTTCATTAAATTAAATTAACATACAAATTTAATGTTTTTGAAATGAATAAATTTGCAATTGATGTTAAAGAAATTTTACAAAATATTGATTGTTCCTTACACGTTGTTTTTACTTTATCTCATGTTTTTAGGCATGGGAAGATATCAATACGATGATAATGTGGTAAGATTGGAACCGATCCTATCCACCATCAAATTTATTGAAGGAACAATTTCATGGAAAGATATCATCATTATTGTACTGGGGAATATCGTGATGTTTATTCCATTCGGGTTTTTGGGCTGGATTTTTCCTCAATTGAAAGATTTGAAAAGCCTGCTTTTTACATTTATGTCAGCGATCATTATTGTAGAAGCTCTCCAGTATTTTACCAGAATGGGGATTTTTGAAGTAGACGATGTTATCCTCAATACTTTCGGAGTGTATTTAGGATGGTTGATGTGCAAACAAATTGAAAATAAATTAGCCGTTTAGTTCCTGAGCCCGTTTTTCAGCGTTTAAAATACCTTTTTTCAGGATTTCTTTGAAGTTGTTTTCTTCGAAGGTTCTTAATGCAGCCTCAGTAGTCCCACCTTTGGATGCAACATCCTTAATGAGCTCTTCTAAATTTTTATCAGAATTGTTGATAAGGTGATAGGCTCCCAGCATAGTTTGTTTTACAAAGAGCTTGGAAAGGTTTTCTTCAATACCCATTTCGATTCCTGCCTTGATCATGGCATCAATAATATAATAGAAATAAGCGGGTCCGCTTCCGGAAAGCGCAGTAACGCCATTCAGCAGGTCTTCGTTTTCCAGATAAACAGATCTTCCGGTACTGTTCAGCAATCTTTCAATATTGATTAGCTGGCTGAAAGAAATACCGTCTGCTGAAGTATATCCGGTGATTCCCATTCCTAAAAGGGTAGGAGAATTGGGCATTGCTCTTACCACAAGAGGATGATGAAGAAGTTTCTGGATCTTTTCAATCTTTATTCCTGCCATGATGGATAAAACCATCTGGTTCTCTTTTAAGGTAAATCTGATGTTTTCGGCAACGTATTGGAAGTCCTGAGGTTTTACAGCAATAATAATAAGGTCAGCATCTATTTCTTTAACATCTTGAAAAACAGAAATCCTGGAATGAGGAAATTCTTCTGATATTTTTGCTAATCTGGATTCGTTTCGTGTGATTAATTGAAGGTTCTCAGGTTTTATAAGTTCGTATTTCAAAAAGGATTTTGAAAAAGATAAGCCCATGTTTCCCGCTCCTAAAATAGCTATTTTCATATGGATTAGTGTCTATTCTTTAAGATGTTTTCTGAAAATCAGTGTGTAATTATCGTTAAAAGTAACCATTTCTATCTTTTTGAAAGAAATTTTATGGGGTTTTTTATCCAGCTTTCCGGTCGGGTCATAATTTCGGATGAGTACGGATGTCTCATTCACTACTGTGATTTCTCCTATTGAAAACCCTTTTTTCTTTCTGCTGCTTTCAATGCTACAATGGAAATCCTGTTTTTTTAATGATTTAAAAAGAGATTCCGGGTTTTTGAGCGATGTATTCCCGATGGCTTTGTGATTGAATTGGATGAGATGCTCTTCAGATAAAATCTTTTTCTGCGTCTTGTCATATTTGTTGCATCTGATG
The DNA here is from genome assembly GCF_003634775.1 of Chryseobacterium defluvii. Taxonomy (GTDB): domain Bacteria; phylum Bacteroidota; class Bacteroidia; order Flavobacteriales; family Weeksellaceae; genus Chryseobacterium; species Chryseobacterium defluvii. The sequence goes on from NZ_RBXB01000001.1 coordinate 452,004, forward strand.
CTTAATATTCGTTCCTGGGGAATTATTTTAATACCTGTCAACATAAAATCTGAAACCTCCTGAACCATTAAAAATTCATCAGATCTTTTAAGAATAAATCCAAATATGCATTCATCAGGGCTTTTTTCAGAAAGATAAATCTTAACAAAATTATTTTTATCAATATGTTTCTGAATCAGTTGATTAAACCCGGCGTCAGATAAAGTTTTTCCCATATTGAAGATTTGATATGCTAAAATAATCTATTTTTCAATAAGTTATGTGGGTTATTGAAGCAGATGTTAAGAACAAAATGAAAAATTAACCTTTATATAATATTGACCTCTCTTTCCAGTTCAATTCCGAATTTTTCTTTTACGGAATTGATGATCTCGGTGGAAAAATCGAAGATTTCCTTCCCGGTTGCATTTCCGGTTGCATTGATGATGACTAAAGATTGGAGCTTATGTGTGGCAACGTTTCCGATTTGCTTTCCTTTCCATCCGCATTGCTCAATAAGCCATCCTGCAGGAACCTTTACCATATTTCCATTAGGATACCCCTGAATATTTTCAAAATTTTGCTTTAATTTTTCAAACTGGGCCAAAGGTATTGTTGGGTTTTTAAAGAAGCTTCCGGCATTACCAATTTCTTTTGGGTCCGGCAATTTGCTTTGCCTGATATGGATGACCGCTTTGGAAACATCCTGGATAGTCGGGTTTTCGATGTTTAATTTCTCCAATTCGGACTGGATAGCACCATATTCGGTTTTAATAACATGTGCTTTTTTCGTTAGTTTAAATGTGACCTCTAAGATGACGTACTTTCCTTTACCTTCCTGCTTAAAGATGGAATCCCTGTACCCGAATCTGCACTGCTCAAGATTGAATGTCTCAATCTCCATGTTTTCCAGATTCAAAACGGTACATTTTACAAAGACATCTTTTATCTCTGTTCCGTAAGCACCAATATTCTGCATAGGTGAAGTGCCCACATTTCCCGGAATAAGGGAAAGGTTTTCTAAGCCACCGTAATTTTTTTCAAGACAATGCATCACAAACTCATGCCAGTTTTCTCCTGCTTTTGCGGTTACCAGAATATGATTTTCATCTGAGCCTTCTTCAGAAATTCCTTTTAAATTGATTTTAATAGCAAGTCCGTCGAAATCTTTTGTTAGTAACACATTACTTCCGCCACCTAAAAAAAGCAAAGGCTGGGAGTTTTCCGAAAGAGTATTTTTTAATTCTTCAATCGTTCTGACTTCGGTAAAATATTTTGCTTTAGCTTCTACGCCAAAAGTATTGTATGGTTGTAAAGAGAAATTTTCGTGCATGTTTATTGATATTCTTTCGGAAGAATTTTTTCTAATTGATCTTTAAATTTTTGTAACTGCCTGTAATGGATGGTATCATTATAAGAGTTGACATAAATGTAAGACTTTTTCGGAGTTTTGATCTGAAAAGTCTCATCTATTCCGTCCAATGACTGTATGCTTGCCGAACTTTCAATCTTATCCAAGCTCTTGATATCGATAGACGAGATAAGTTGTGTCCAGACTTTAGGAGCCAGAGCCAGGTTTTTTTGATGATGAACCTTACGGGCAGTCATCCCGCGTTCAGCATGAATAGAATCCTTTGTAACTTTGATAATTCTGTAGTTTCCCGCACTTCCGCCAATATATGACAGGCTTATCAATGTAATGCTGTCAGAATTATTATTAATAGGTTTTGTTTCTGTTTTTTGACATGAAAAAAATGTCAGCAATAAAAATGTTGAAAAGACTATTTTCAAAGTATTTATAAATATTACTGACATTTTATATTATAGTATTACAGGCTGAATTCAGACTTGTATTTTTCCAGTGCGTCTTTTAGAATTTCAGCACTTCTTTTTAAATCTTCTTCTTTTAAAACATATGCGATTCTGACCTGTTTTTTTCCTAATTCAGGATCACTGTAAAAGCCTCCTGCAGGAGCAACCATAATGGTTTCGTTCTTGTGGGAATATTTTTCTAACAACCACTGTGCGAATTTTTCGGTGTCATCTACAGGTAATTCCGCAACACAATAGAATGCGCCTTTTGGCTTAGGGCAGATTACTCCCGGAATGGCATTTAAAAGGTCCACAAGTGTATTTCTTCTGTGGGTGTATTCTTCCCTTACTGCACGGATGTAGGCCCCGTCGTTTTGATGCGCGGCTGTAGCGGCAATTTGTCCTAAAAGTACCGGGCTTAGTCTTGCCTGTGCGAATAACATGGCTGCATCATGGATTTTTTTAGAGCGGGTAATCATGCATCCGATTCTCACTCCACACATAGAATAACGCTTGGATTCTGAATCAATAATGATACAGTTTTCGCTCAGTTCAGGAAAAGTAAGCATAGAGATCTGTTGCTTTCCGTCATATACATATTCTCTGTATACTTCGTCGGAAATAATAACAATGTCATGCTTTAAGGCAATATCTGCCAACTGTTGAAGTTCTTCACGGGTATAAAGATAACCTGTCGGATTTCCTGGATTGCAGATAATGATCGCTCTTGTTTTGCCGGTGATTTTTTTCTCGAATTCTTCAATCGGAGGAAGTGAAAACCCGGTGTCAATGGTAGACGGAATGGCTACTACATTTACATTAAATGTACTTGTGAAACCATTGTAATTGGCATAATAAGGCTCCGGGATAATGACTTCGTCTCCTTCGTCGCAAAGAGTGGAAATGGCAAAATTCAAGGCTTCTGATCCACCATTGGTTACAATGAAATTATCTGGAGTCAGATCTTTGAAATCTAAAGAGTGATAATAATCCGTCAGCGCCTTTCTATACTCAATATTTCCTTCTGAAAGAGCATATTCCAATACTTTTAAATCAATGTTTTTTAAAGCATTTAAAGCTGTTTCCGGAGTTTCAATATCCGGTTGCCCGATATTTAAATGATATACTTTTATTCCTTTCTGTTTGGCTTTTAAAGCGTAAGGAACCAGCTTTCTCACCGGAGAAGGCGGCATGTGCTGTGCTCTGTTTGAAATATTCGGCATTGTTTTAAAAAAATTTGTATGGCAAAAATAAGATTTTAATTTTCAATACTAAAATATGTATGAAATGTATTGAAAACATGAATGGAATTGCTTTGTCGTGTTTTTATTCTTTTTAGCATATTATCATATTCTTTTTTAGTGTTTTATTAGATTATTTGGTGATAGTGAAAAGATAGGCGCTATAATTCTATTGGTTTTAGTTTGTTATGTTTGTAAAATTGTTGGATTATTTTTAAAAAAATAATTTTAATATTGATTTTTTTTTAAATTTACGGCGATAATACTAAGTATATGAAAAGAAAACTACTTTTTGGAGCTTTAAATACTATGGCTCTTCTTTCTGCGTCTGCTATCATGGCGCAAAATTTCCAGACCATGCCGGTGCAATCCGGTTATACTGCGGATGTAATAGCTAACGGGATAGGTTCTTCATCAGTCTCTACAAATAATGATGTAGATGGAGTGTCTTATGCTTTTGTTGCTAAAGATTTTCAATTAACTTCCACGAGTGCGGCTATTACGTATGGTATTCCTGTTGACGGGATTATTAATTCCGTCGTGACAGCGACACCGGGGCTCAGCTATACATTGGGAAATTTAAGCGGTAATAATTCTTTAAGGCTGGCTGTTACGAACGATAGTGGAACCCTTACTTTTACAACCCCTAAAGCGGCGACTAAATTGTATATGCTTTCTACCAGCGGAAGTGGCGGTTCAACGGTGTCTGTAACTGTGAATTTTTCAGATGGTACGAATCAGCAATTTACCAGTATTAGTGTTGCTGACTGGTATACAGGTACCAATATTGCAATTCAGGGCTTTGGAAGGATTAAAAAACCAACTACACCTTCTACTGCCAGTGATGATATTCCGTCACCTGAAGGTGGAACCAACCCAAGATTATATCAAAACGAATTGGTTATAGATGCAGCTAATCAGCAGAAACTTATCCAAAGTGTAACTGTAACAAAAACGGCTGGTACAGGAATACCAAATATTTTTGCTTTCTCAGTTGATGCTTATTCCGATTGTGCGCCTCCTACATTGCAGGCACCTTCCGCTATAACGGCTAATTCTGCTTTAGTGGCATGGACGGCTCCATCCAATGCTGTAAGCTATGATGTGTATCACAGCACTTCCAACACAACCCCTACAAATACAACAACGCCTACTTATCCGGGAGTAACAGGTACAAGTACAACGATTGGAAGTCTTAATTCGAATACTACCTATTATTATTGGGTAAGAACAAACTGTAGTTCTGCAACCAGCCAAAGTGTCTGGTCATTTGCCGGTACATTTAAAACGGCTTGTTCTACTTTCACTGTTCCATATACTGAAAATTTCGATACTACAAGTACCGGTTCTTCATCGAATAATAACGCACCAAGTTGTTGGGCGTATTTAGAAAGCACATCATTTGTGGGGTACGGATATGTAGTTGCTTCCAATAATTTTTCAGCACCTAATTCTTATTATCTGTACAATTCGAGTGCTACTACTGGAAGCCAGATGTTAGTTTCACCTCCAACTGTAAACCTTTCAGATGGTACGAAACGTGTAAGATTTTATGCGAAAGGAGGAGCGGCTAATTATACATTATTAGTGGGTACTCTATCAAATCCTACAGATCCGGCTTCTTTTACACAAATAGGCTCTCCCATTGCCTTAACGACTACCCATACACAATATACCGTTAATGTCCCTGCGGGTTCTGATCTGCAATTAGCATTTAAGCATGGGTTAGGAGGTTCTGGCCGTTCTATTTATATTGATAATATAACAGTTCAAAATATCCCTTCTTGTCTTGAGCCAACCGCAGTTACATCATCAAACGTTGCTGCATATTCGGCGACGATTGGTTGGACAGCCCCTGCTTCGGTACCGGCGATGGGATATGAGGTGTATTATAGTACAAGCAATACAGCCCCTACTTCAACTACCGTTTTAAATGCTACCAACTCTGCAACTTCTACTACAACTTCTGCACCGTTGAGTGGATTATCAGCTGCAACAGTATACTATGTTTGGGTAAGATCCAAATGTTCTGCTAGTGATGTAAGTGAATGGTCGGTAGGATCAACATTTACTACACTTTGTGCTGCTGTTATTCCTTCATATACTAACGACTTTAATACAATTCCGGGTACTTGTTGGACAAATGCACTTTCCGGAGGATCTCCAGCAACAGGTCCTACAGGAACTACAGCTTATTGGATTGCAGACGGATTCCTTAATGCAGGAACTACTGGAGCAATAAGAATGGAGCTTTACAGCAATACGAGAGTTGGATGGTTGAAAACGACAGCATTTGATTTATCTGCTGGTGGTTATAGAGTAAAATTCGATTATGGGGTAACTACTTTTTCAGGAACTACTGCTTCAGCAATGGGCTCTGATGACGTTGTACAATTCCTTGTTTCTAATGATGGGGGAACAACATGGACTGTGCTTCAGACTTGGGATGTTAATAATACTCCGTCAAATTCAACCAATACCTATATTTATAACTTAACAGGGAATACCAATCCGAATACAATATTCGCATTCTATGGAAGCGAAGGGTCAGTGAATGATACCCCTGATTATAACTTCTACGTAGATAACTTTGTGGTAGAACCAGTGAGTTTGAGTACTTCGGAAGTAAGTGGTGATAAAAAACAGATTAAAATTCATCCAAACCCATTCAAAGATGTATTGAACATTGAGGAAACGAAAGATATGAAATCTATAACGATTACGGATCTGACCGGAAGGGTAGTGAAAACTATCGATCAACCTTCAAAACAACTTTATTTAGGTGAATTGAATGCAGGTCTATACTTAGTGACTGTAAACTTCAAAGACGGATCAAAATCAACCGTGAAAGCTATTAAACAATAATTTATTAATAAAAATAAGTATAAGCAGCTATTGATTCAATAGCTGCTTTTTATTGTTGAAAATTTAAGCTGTTATTAGATATAAATTTTGTTATTTTGAAGATTATAAAAATGAATTACGATGCAAATTCCGGCCATTTCAGTAGATGATTATATTTCGAAGATTCCTGAGGAAAGACAGGAGATTTTTAAAAAACTATTTGATACCATTGATGACAATTTACCTAAAGGCTTCAAACAAGGAGTAAGTTACGGAATGGTAGGATGGGATGTCCCTTTGGAAACATATCCTTCAGGCTACCACTGTACACCGGGTACGCCATTACCTTTTATGGGACTGGCTTCACAGAAAAACTTCATTGCGCTTTATCATATGGGAATATATTCTAAGCCTGAACTTCTTGAATGGTTCGTTTCTGAGTTTCCGAAACATTCCAAAAGAAAACTGGATATGGGGAAATCCTGTGTGCGTTTTAAGAAAATTGATGAAATTCCTTTAGAGCTTATTGCTGAGCTGAGCCAAAAAATGACTGTTGATGAGTGGATCAAATGCTATGAGAAAAACCTTAAGAGATAATTTTGTCAATATTTTTATTCCCTTTTTTCTTTTACTTCTGGTTTCAGGCTGTAGGAGTTTGGGAACTTCACAGCTGGAAAACGGGGACTTGCTTTTTGTAACGGCAAAGGAAACAGGGCTTTCCGGTGCTATCAATAATGTTACCCAAAAGCAGAAAGCCATTTCCTTCGATCATATCGGGATATTAAAAAAAGAAAACCATGCTTTTTTCGTGTTGCATGCCGCACCTAAAGGAGGATCACAGAAACAGGCTTTGAAAGATTTTGTGAGAGATCAGGCTCATGAAGGACAAAAAATTATTGTTTACCGCCTGAAACCCGAATATCAAAAAACCATTCCGTCTGCTATTCATAAGGCACAATCTATGTTGGGAAAACCTTACAATTTTAATTATATCCTGGATGAAAACTCTTACTATTGTTCGGATTATATAGAACGTGCTTTTAGAGATGATCATATTTTTAAATTAGAGCCTATGACATTCATTGACCCTAAAACCGGTAAAACCCATGAATTCTGGAAAGAATTTTATAAAAAGAAAAATCTGAAAGTTCCGGAAGGAGAGCCGGGATGTAACCCAAATGGTTTAGCAGGGTCCGATAAATTAATGAGAATTAAAGAATTATAAATCAAAGAGAAGTACAATAACTTCTCTTTTTTTATATTTTTGTCAAAGAAATATAAGTCAATGCCATAAAAGACGTCCAATTCAAAATAATTTAGCTATGATTACACCCCATCCTGGTCTGCAGGTTTTACAGAACAAGGTCAACCTGCCCAAAAAAGAATTGATATTAGAAATAGAATTGAATGGGAAAATGAAATTTGAACATTTAATGAATGTTGTATATAATCAGTTTGGGATATGTCACAGAGTGTTGTCAGCTAATGTGGAATATGTAGAAGGGCGTAGTTTTGGTTCAGTGCAGTTATATATAAGCGTCAATTCAGAGGAATACGATGAACTTGAGTATTATCTGAACAACAATAAACTTTTGAGTACAACTGTAGAGTACATCTGCAGAAAATATTCTTAGGGGAGATTCATATAGTTTTAATTACAAAAAAAGCGTTCAGGCAACTGAACGCTTTTAATTTTATTTAATTGATCTTAGATTCTTTCAATATCTGCACCAATAGCTTTTAACCTGCCGTCTATATTTTCATACCCTCTGTCGATCTGTTCGATGTTATGAATAATGGATTTTCCTTCAGCCGAAAGAGCGGCAATAAGTAGTGCGTTTCCTGCCCTGATATCCGGTGAAATCATCGTGGTTCCTCTAAGCGGAGTTTCCTGGTTCAACCCGATAACGGTAGCTCTGTGCGGATCACAAAGAATAATCTGTGCTCCCATGTCGATCAACTTATCAACGAAGAACAATCTTGATTCAAACATTTTTTGGTGTACCAAAAGGCTTCCTTTCGCCTGTGTGGCAACCACCAGGATGATGGATAATAAATCCGGTGTGAATCCCGGCCACGGTGCGTCCGAAATAGTAAGAATGGACCCGTCTATAAATTTCTGGATTCTGTAATTTTCCTGTGCCGGAATATAAATATCATCATTGCTTTGTTCAAGCTGGATTCCTAGTTTTCTGAACGTATTGGGAATAACACCCAGCTGATTCCAGTTGACATTTTTAATGGTAATTTCAGATTTCGTCATAGCTGCAAGACCAATCCATGAGCCGATTTCTACCATATCCGGAAGCATTGTGTGCTCAGTTCCGCGAAGATAATCAACTCCCTCAATTGTTAAAAGATTGGATCCGATTCCGGAAATGTTGGCCCCCATTCTGTTCAGCATCTTACAAAGCTGCTGCAGATAAGGTTCGCATGCTGCATTATAAATCCTGGTCTTTCCTTTTGCTAAAACTGCTGCCATTACGATATTAGCAGTTCCTGTAACGGAAGCTTCTTCCAATAAGATGAATTTTCCGTTAAGCTCAGTAGCTTTTAAAGAATAAAAATACTCATCTTCATCATAATTAAACTCAGCACCAAGTTCTACAAGGCCTTGGAAATGGGTGTCTAATCTTCTTCTTCCGATTTTATCACCTCCCGGTGTCGGCATATAGGCTTCGCCATATCTCGCCAGCATAGGCCCCATAAGCATAATGGAACCGCGAAGCTTCGCGCCGTCTTTTTTGAATTCGTCGGATTTGATGTAATCAAAATTTACTTTATCCGCCTTAAAAGTATAATCTCCCTGTCCGTTTTTAGTTACTTTTACACCGAAGTCACCTAAAATTTCAATCAGCCTGTTGACGTCATGGATATCCGGGATATTTTTAATTCTTACCTCTTCATCTGTTAACAAAACTGCACATAAAATCTGGAGAGCTTCATTTTTGGCTCCCTGTGGAGTAATTTCCCCTTGCAGTCTTTTTCCTCCTCTTATTTGAAACGTTCCACTCATTTATTTTTTATTTTTAAAATTGTGCCTTTTCTTAGACTGATTTTTATTATTGTTGTTATTATTTTTATTGCTTCGGTTATTGCTTGTGTAATAGATTTTACTTTTTTCAAGAGAATCAATTCCCGTCAGATCCAGCCTGTTTTCAGATAATTCTTTCAAATGGCGGAAAATTACATCATCAGTAACGTGTTCTTTATTATATACGTTATAAGACTTTTTCATATTATTGGCAATCACTTCAATCAGTGCTTCCTTTTCATCTCCCGAATCGAGTTCGATGGCTTTTTCGATAAGCTGCAGAATACTTTTACCGTAAAATTTGAAATCTCCCTGAAGTTTTGGGTATTCCATTTTCTTTGGCTTTTCCGATAACTGTTCTTTAGTGGGAAAAGGATAGGGCGAGTCTACATCAAGATCATGATTGGCTAGTATGAAAAGATGATCCCAAAGTTTATGTTTATAATTTTCTTCATCACGAAGCTGAGGGTTTCTCTGACCCATAAAATCAATGATGGCCATTGCCATTTCATTCCTTTCTTCTTTGGAAGAAAGCTCTTTGCAACGCTCAACCAACTGTTGTATAATTCTGCCGTATTCCGGCATATGAAGCTGGGTTTTTTGGGTATTATATTCCATAGTATGCAAATATATGGATTATAAGAAAAATTGTATTTAAAATATGAAAAGTTTATGATTTTTTTAATGAAAATATGCAACGATTTTTTCTTCAGGTTGTAGAAAGTGAAAATTATATCGATTTTATTTTGAATTATTCAATAAATGTGTAATTTAGTTATTGGTTTAACAATTAAAAACATTCTTTATGAAAAAAACACATTTCTTACTTTCTTTTCTCGCTTTAGGGCTTATTAATTCCTGTCAGACCACTGATGAAGCCATTAATGAAATGCCACAACAACTGGAAGTTCATGATAAAACCGTAAATGTTACTCACCATGACGGCAGGCCGTTCAGCACAGGGAATAATTCGTCCAGCGCCAAATTTGTTTCCGGGCCTGGTGGTGGTGTTCTGATGCAGGGGTTTTATTGGGATGTTCCTTCAGGGGGAACGTGGTGGAATACAGTAAAAGGTAAAGTAACCGATTGGTCAAATGCAGGAATAGGAGCAATCTGGTTGCCGCCTGCTTCAAAAGCACAGAATGGAGCCTACTCCATGGGGTATGATCCTACGGATTATTATGATTTTGGAAATTATAATCAGAATGGAAGCACCGAAACACGTTTTGGATCCAGAACCGAGCTGGAGGGTCTGATTACTCAGGCTCATGCGGAAAATATGCAAGTATATGCTGACATAGTGATTAATCATAACAGTGGTGGACAATCCGAAGCAAATCCTTATACCGGAACGAGCACCTGGACTGATTTTTCAGGAGTGGCTTCAGGAAAATTTACCAGAAACTATAATGATTTTTATAAAAACTCTTACGGCAATAATGATGAAGGTGCTTTTGGAGGTTTCCCTGATTTATGTCACGCCAACCCTCATGTTCAGGACTGGTTATGGGGAAGAGATGATTCTGTCGGAAAATATTATAAAAATGTAATGAAGTTCGATGGTTGGAGATTTGATTACGTTAAAGGGTTCGGACCATGGGTTGTAAATTCCTGGAACTCGAATATTGGAGGATTTTCTGTAGGCGAATTGTGGGATTCCAATGTCAATACCTTGGAATGGTGGGCTAATAATGCCAACAGTTCGGTTTTTGATTTTGCAGCTTATTATAAAATGGATGAAGCTTTCGATAACGGAAACTTAAACCTTCTGAATGATGATATGATGTGGAAAAGAAATCCGTACAAAGCCGTTACATTTGTAGCCAATCATGACACCGATATTATCTGGAATAAAATGTTGGCGTATGCTTATATTTTAACTCATGAAGGATATCCAACGATATTCTACAGAGATTATGAAGAATGGTTAAATAAAGAAAGATTAAATAACCTGATCTGGATTCATAATAATAAAGCAACCGGAACCACTTCCATTCTTTATACCGATAATGATGAATATGTTGCAAGAAGAAACGGATATAATGGAAATCCGGGACTTGTTGTGTACATCAACAATTCTTCCAACTGGCAGGAAAGATGGATAGAAACCAATTGGAGCAACCAGCAAATTAAGGATTTTACGGGGCACTCTTCCTGGTATCCGACAACGCAGGGTGATAAATGGGTGAAAATCCAATGTCCGCCGAACAGTTATTCCGTTTGGTCTTTAAATCAATAATGAATAAGGAGAGCAATTTGCTCTCCTTTTCATTTATACTTCTATAATTTTCTTTCTTTGATGTGGGCTCGGTAAAAAACACTTCTGATTAGCAATGCTCATCCTGTTTCTGGCAACCATATCATAAATCCTGTCACTTACGGCAGGAAACATTAGCTTTCCGAAAAAGCTTAACAATTTGTAACGGCCTCCGAGGATATTGGCAATTTTAAGTACGGCTTTAGATTTTATCAGATAATACTGATGAGGTTTCCATAAATACAAGGTTTTAAATTGTTTTCTTTCCAGTCCTCTCTCTGATAAAAATTTCTGTCCGAAATCTGACTGCAGGGAAGCAAATAAAAAGTTGTCCTTTTTATCCCTTTCCAGAATCCACTGCACCCAGAAATTGCATACGCCGCACTCTCCGTCAAAAAAGACTATATATTTATTTTCCCAATCTTCCCTCATGATGTAAAATCTTTAATAGATCATTGTTCTTTCCGTTTCTTCTTTTACCTTTTTAAAGTAATTGATCAGCGCCTGTTTCTGTTCAGGAGTCAGTTTAGCATCTGAATGTCCTACAATATAGGATTCCAAAGGCATTTCATCCTTCTCGATCATTTCAATACATTCCTGCAATTTGTGTGCCTGTCTTTTAGGCTCATACGTTGAAAAAATAGAGAAGTTCAGGTGTTTTCTGCCTTCATCGATATGGTTCTTTAAAAACCATGAAGACGGAGCAATGCTGGAATACCATGGATACCTTGTTTCATGGGAATGACAGTCGTAGCATGAGGTGTTGATGATTTTAGCAATTTCCGGTGGCGTTTTTTTTATTTTTAAAAAGTCCATTCCCGGATTTAAAGGCGGGTTGGTTTTATCAATCGGGAAAAACTGAATCATAATAAATGCCACCAAGATGACAACCAATACTTTTTTCATACAGAAGAGTTTTATAACTATAAAAATAGCTAAATTTTTTAAATAAGGAACAGGGTTCAGGATTCTTCATTTATCTGGAATCATTACAGATATGACTTTTAATGAATAATTAAATGGAAATTTTAGTAATTTAAAGCTTTGTAGAATCGATGATTAATTATAGTTTTTAACTATGTTAGATATAAATATTAATAGATTGTATTTATTATTCAACTGTTGTAAGTTTGTTTCAATAATAATTTAAACAACATAAAAATCTAAATTATAATGGAAAAAGATTTAAATGACATCAGTAAATGTCCGTTTCATAACGGAACGATGAAAAAACAAAGTGTAGCTGGTGGTGGAACTCAAAATCAGGATTGGTGGCCCAACCAGTTGAGAGTGGATATCCTTCGCCAGCATTCATCACTGTCAAATCCAATGGACCAGGATTTTAATTATGCTGAAGCTTTTAAAAGCCTGGATCTGGAAGCTGTAAAAAAAGATCTTCATGATTTAATGACAGATTCACAGGATTGGTGGCCTGCGGATTTTGGACATTATGGTCCGTTATTTATTCGTATGGCATGGCATAGTGCAGGGACCTATCGTGTAGGCGATGGAAGAGGAGGAGCAGGTGCAGGACAGCAGCGTTTTGCTCCGTTAAACAGCTGGCCGGATAATGTGAATCTGGATAAAGCAAGAAGGCTTTTGTGGCCTATCAAACAGAAATATGGAAATAAAATCTCCTGGGCGGATCTTTTAATTCTTACAGGAAATATCGCTTTAGAATCTATGGGCTTCAAAACATTTGGATTTGCAGGAGGAAGAGAAGATGTTTGGGAACCGGATATGGATGTGTATTGGGGTGCAGAGACTACATGGTTAGGAGGTGATCTGCGTTATGCGCATGGTTCGGAGGGAGTAGAAAAAAGTGGAGCCGTTCTTCCTACGGATGATAATGCGGATGGAGACATCCATTCAAGGAATCTTGAAAAACCTTTGGCCGCCGTACAAATGGGACTTATTTATGTAAACCCGGAGGGACCGGACGGAAACCCTGATCCGATTGCAGCAGCGAAAGACATCCGTGATACATTCGGACGTATGGCAATGAATGATGAAGAAACCGTAGCGTTAATTGCAGGAGGCCATACTTTCGGCAAAACGCATGGCGCCGGCCCGGCTGATCATGTAGGAGATGAGCCTGAAGCTGCAGGAATAGAACAGCAGGGATTAGGTTGGAGCAGCAGTTTCGGTACAGGAAAAGGGCACGATGCCATTTCAAGTGGATTAGAAGTAACATGGACCAAGACACCTACCCAATGGAGTAATAACTTTTTTGAAAATCTTTTCGAAAACGATTGGGAATTAATCAAAAGCCCTGCAGGAGCTCATCAATGGGTAGCCAAAAATGCTGAAAATACGATTCCGGATGCATTTGATCCCTCAATAAAACGCAGGCCAACTATGCTGACTACCGACTTATCATTAAAGCTGGATCCTGCTTATGAGAAAATATCAAGACACTTTTACGAAAACCCGGATGCTTTTGCAGATGCCTTTGCCCGTGCATGGTTCAAACTGACCCATAGAGATATGGGGCCTCGTGCCCGCTATTTAGGACCGGAAGTTCCGCAGGAAGAGCTTATCTGGCAGGACCCAATTCCGGAAGTTAATCACGAACTGGTAAGCAATGAAGATATTGATTCGCTTAAAGAAAATATCAGAAATTCTGGATTGAGCATACCGGAATTAATATCAACCGCCTGGGCTTCCGCGTCAACATTCAGAGGAAGTGATAAGCGTGGTGGAGCTAATGGAGCAAGAGTCCGTTTGGCACCTCAGAAAGACTGGCAGGTGAATAACCCGGCACAATTACAGAAAGTTTTAAATGTATTGGAAAATATTCAAAAGCAATTCAATGAAGCTCAGGCGGGAGGTAAAAAAATCTCGTTGGCAGATGTAATTGTATTAGCTGGAAATGTTGCTGTTGAAAAAGCAGTACAAGGGGCAGGATATAACTTTACTGTACCTTTTGTTGCAGGAAGAATGGATGCTTCGCAAGAGCAAACGGATATAGAATCAATGGGATATTTAGAGCCTGCTGCCGATGGATTCCGTAATTATCTGAAAAGGAAATATACTATTCCTACAGAAGCTTTATTAATAGACAAAGCTCAGCTATTGACTCTTACAGCTCCTGAATTAACGGTGTTATTAGGAGGAATGCGCGTGTTGGATACCAACTTTGATGGCTCTAAACACGGTGTATTTACCCAAAGGCCGGGGGCCTTGACCAATGATTTCTTTGTAAACCTTTTAGATATGAATACCCAATGGAAAGCTATGTCCGAGGACAAAGAATTGTATATTGGTACTGACCGGTCAACAGGTCAGCCAAAATGGACTGCAACACGTGCAGATTTGGTTTTTGGTTCTAATTCTGAATTGAGAGCAATTGCCGAAGTCTATGCGAGTTCCGATGGTCAGGAAAAATTTGTTAAAGATTTTATTGCGGCCTGGACTAAAGTAATGAATCTTGATAGATTTGATTTGAAGTAATCTAATGTATTTAACATAATATTGAGAAAAACAGTCATATTTGGCTGTTTTTTTAATAAATATACATTGTGTGTTTAAAATATTTGTGAAATTGTTTTGTTTTATCAAAATAAAATATACTTTTGTTAAAAAACGCGCACACATGACTAAAAAATTATTTTCTGTCTTTTTATTGGCAGGCTCTTTCGCTTTTGCCCAGGTTGGAGTAAATACTCAAACTCCGCAAGCCACCTTAGATGTAGTAGGTAACCCTACGGATACTGCAAAATATGATGGGATTATTGCTCCAAGGATTACGGGAGATCAATTAAAATTAAAAACATATTCTTCATCTCAGACAGGAGCTCTTGTTTATGTAACATCCGCGGACTCTGGCCCAAGTGGACAAACATTAGAGGTGACTTCGCCGGGATATTATTATTTTGATGGAACGCTATGGAAGTTAGCAACGGGAAATGATTGGCATACTACAGGAAATACAGGGACAGTGCCGGGAACAAATTTTATTGGGACTTCAGATGATAAAGCTTTGATGTTTAAAGTAAATAATACAATAGGTGGTTTTATTGATAATGTAGATCCTACGGCTTCCTCCACAAATGGTGGAAATACAGCGTTAGGAAAAAATGCTCTGGCTTCGAGTTATAATGTATCGAAAGAAAATACAGCAATAGGAAATGCTGCACTTTTTAGTTTGGATAATACAACAACGAACTACTGGAATACAGCAGTTGGAGCTGGAGCAATGAAAAATTCTATTGCTACGCGGTGGAATACCGCTATTGGGGCCAATGCATTGGCAAACCTAAATACAGGAAACAGAAATATTGCAGTAGGGATAAGCTCATTGTCTGCTGTGGGAATGACAGGAAGTTTTAATGTAGCAATCGGTTCCAATGCTTCTGATAAGATTACCTCGGGAAACCAAAATATTGCGGTGGGTCTTACTCCTTTAAATAGTTTAACCTCAGGGAGTGGAAATATCGGATTGGGTTATTTTTCGGGATTGGGGCTTACCACAGGAAATAATAATATTGCCATAGGCCAACAGACTCAGGTATTTAATGTTACTGGAGATGGTCAAATAAATATTGGAAATGTATTGTTCGGTTCCGGGGCTTCATCGAATTCAGCAGTAGACCCGTCAAAAAAAATAGGGGTCAATTTAAGTGCTGCTCCCCATTCGACATTACAAGTAGGAGGTTCCTTATCAATGGCTTATGCAACCCCTAATTCCGGTAATGTGTTGCTAGATGAAACGTATTATACTGTAAGAGTTTTTAATGGAAATACTGGAATAACTTTACCGGATGCAAGCACATGTAAAGGGAGAATCTATATTTTAATTGGAAGTAATGGGATTAGTACTAAAAATATTTCTGTATCAGGGGGTTCCGGAATCTATGATGATGTTACCAACACGAGCATAACTTCTATTTCGTCAAATCAAAGAATTCAGATACAGAGTGATGGAACAGGCTGGATTGTTATAGGAAGATAGTATAAAGTTTATATTGAAATATGATAAATATCTGCTATTTTAATGGCAGATATTATTATAAATAAAATCTTATGCACACTGTTTTACCTTTTTTATTAGCCATGATAGTAGTAATTGTACTGCTGGAAATGTTGGCTGCAAAATTGAAAATAGCATATCCGATATTATTGGTAATAGCGGGTTTGCTCATAAGCTTTATCCCCGGATTACCGGTTGTAAAGATTGATCCGGACCTTATCTTTTTTATATTTCTGCCTCCACTGCTCTTTGAAGCAGCATGGTCTATTTCGTTTAAAGAAATGAAAAAGTGGTGGCGGATTATCGGAAGCTTTGCATTTCTCGTCGTGTTCTTTACGGCTCTTTCCGTTGCATTGATTACCAATTATTATATTCCCGGATTTTCAATTGGATTGGGCTTTTTATTAGGGGGGATTGTATCTCCACCGGATGCGGTGAGCACAGGAGCTATCACAAAATTTGTAAAGATTCCCCGGTCTACCTCTACCATTTTAGAAGGAGAAAGTCTGTTGAATGATGCTTCTTCTCTGATTATATTCAGATTTGCTTTGGTAGCGGTGGGAACAGGACAGTTTATATGGCAGGAAGCGGCTTCAAGCTTTTTGTGGATGGTACTTGGCGGCGCAGGAATAGGTCTGATATTGGGATGGTTTTTTGTACAGGTGCATAAACGATTGCCTACAGATGCTCCTACAGACATAGTTCTTACGCTTGTTGAACCCTATTTTATGTACTGGATAGCGGAAAAAATGCATAGCTCGGGGGTGTTGGCGGTGGTAGCCGGAGGTTTATTCCTGTCAACCAGAAGATTGCTTTTTTTAAACAGTGCAAGCCGGGTTCGGGGATATAGTGTCTGGGAAAGCTTTGTATTTATTTTAAATGGGATTGTATTTTTTATCATTGGATTACAACTTCCGGAGATTGTAAAAGGGATACGTTCGGAAGGCATTTCATTGAATACAGCAATTGGTTATGGAGTATTGGTTACAGGTGTTTTGATAGGGGCAAGAATCATCAGCTCCTATGCAGCCATGATCGCTACTTTGATTTTTCGGCCCAGTGTGGCTCCTCATGCACGTTCACAAAGGTTAAGGTTTTTTATGCCTTTACTTCTGGGCTGGACCGGGATGAGAGGGGTTGTTTCATTGGCTGCAGCATTGGCTATTCCTGTTACTTTAGATAATGGTGAAGCCTTTCCTCATCGCAATCTTATCCTGTTTATCACTTTTGTGGTTATTTTGCTTACACTGGTTGTACAGGGGCTTACTTTGCCTGCCATCATTTCGCGGACCCAGTTGTTTGGATTATATCCGGAGGAATCAGAGGAAGAAGCAAAGCAGAAGATTGTTGAGGGCTTATATAAACATACATATAGATTTTTAAAAAATAAATATGATAATGAACTGCATGATCATGCCGGTTTACAAAAAATGCTGAAGCATGTGGAAGAAAAAATGGAGGCCTCCGATGATAACTGGATGAATGAAAAAACAAAAGCGATCTTTATAGAAATGCTGGAAAGCCAGCGTGAATATCTTTCGAAAGTCAATAAAGACCCCTCTATTGATGAGGAAATTATTCGTCAGCAATTATTCCGGATTGATCTCGAAGAAGAACGGATAAAAATGATTTGATATGGTGAAGGCAAAATATGTCTTTTTATTACTAAATAATAAAGCCTTATCTTTGCAAAAAATTGGGCTCCAAAAGTTGGAGAAACCCATTAATAATTAACTTATTAAACATTTTTATGTCGAATATTGTCGCAATCGTTGGGCGTCCCAACGTAGGAAAATCCACACTTTTTAACCGTTTACTTGAAAGAAGAGAAGCTATTGTAGATTCTACAGCAGGTGTTACGAGGGACCGTCATTACGGGAAATCTGACTGGAACGGAGTAGAGTTTACTGTAATTGATACCGGAGGATATGATGTAGGAACAGATGATATCTTTGAAGAAGAAATCAGAAAGCAGGTGCAATTAGCTGTGGATGAGGCTACTTCCATCATCTTTATGATGAATGTGGAAGAAGGACTTACCGATACGGATCAGGAGATCTACCAATTATTAAGAAGATCAAACAAACCTATATATATTGTTGTCAATAAGGTAGATTCTGCAAAAGAAGAACTTCCTGCAACAGAATTTTATCAATTAGGAATTGAAAAATATTATACTCTTTCTTCTGCTACAGGTTCCGGAACGGGAGATTTATTGGATGATATCGTTAAAGAATTTCCTACAACAGATTACAAAGACCCATTCGAAGGACTTCCTAAAATTACCATTGCGGGACGTCCGAATGTAGGGAAATCTACCTTGACCAATGCCCTTTTGGATAACGAAAGAAATATTGTAACAGATATTGCAGGAACAACAAGAGATAGTATTCAGAGTCTTTATAATAAATTCGGACACGAATTTGTTCTGGTGGATACTGCCGGAATGCGTAAAAAATCCAAAGTCAATGAAGATCTGGAATTCTATTCCGTAATGCGTTCTGTGCGTGCAATCGAAAATTCTGATGTGGTGATTATTATGGTAGATGCCACCCAGGGTTGGGAAGCTCAGGATATGAGTATTTTCGGAATTGCCCAGAAGAACAGAAAAGGAATTGTGATCCTGGTCAATAAGTGGGATCTTATTGAAGACAAGAAAACCAATACCATGCGTGATTTCGAAAAAGCGATTAAAGATAAGATAGGACAATTCAATGATATTCCAATCCTCTTTGTATCAGCTTTAACGAAACAGAGAATCTTAAAAGCTGTTGATACGGCCATGGAGGTTTACGAAGCCCGTAAGAAGAAGATCAAAACTTCAAAATTAAATGAAGTGATGCTTCCTGTTTTCGAGGGGACTCCACCGCCGGCAAACAAAGGAAAATATATTAAGATCAAATATTGTGTTCAGCTTCCTACACCATCGCCACAGTTTGTATTCTTCTGTAACCTGCCACAGTATGTGAAAGAGCCGTATAAAAGATTTACTGAAAATCAATTGAGAAAAGAATTCGGATTTACCGGAGTTCCGATCGAGGTATATTTCAGACAAAAATAAGCTGATTTGTAGATGAGATAATGTGTTGATTTGCTAATACCATATAGAAATGGAAGTCAAGAATGTAATAGCAAATCAATTATTAAAGTCTGGAACATCAATTGGCGCTAATATATTTGAAGCACAAAGTTCAGAAAGCAGAGCGGATTTTATTCATAAAATGAAAATTGCAGATAAAGAAGCAAAAGAAACTGAATATTGGTTGCTCCTATGTGAGAATTCAGAACATTATAATTTTGATTCTAGTTTGAAACTTCAATTTGATCAGTATTCAAAATAATTGCAATTGCAAAAAAATATTAAAAAAACAATAAATCAACATATCGTCAAATCTTCATATTGTCAAATTTTATGATAACAATACTGTCAAATCAATTTTCTCTAGTTAATTCATGGATTAATGAGCTTCGAAATGTTGAAGTCCAGAACGACAGGATGAGATTCCGCAGAAACATGGAACGTATCGGAGAAATTGCTGCTTTCGAGATAAGTAAAGGATTGGAACAGAAAGAAATTCAGATTCAGACTCCTTTAGATACGATTAGAGTTAAAGAGATTGCGGTTCAACCGGTGATTACCACTATTTTAAGAGCCGGAGTTCCTTTGTTTCAGGGGATTTTAAACTATTTCGACAGAGCGGATTGTGGCTTTGTTGCCGCTTACAGAAAACATGATGCCAATGATTATTTTTCCATCAAACAGGACTATTTAACCTGTCCAAGCATCGAAGGAAGGCCTTTAATCGTTGCAGACCCCATGTTGGCAACCGGAGCATCATTAATTGAAGCCATTAAAGATCTGCTGACCAACGGAAAACCCACACAACTTCATATTGTTGCGGCCATTGCTTCAAAACAAGGGGTTGAAACTATTGAAAAAGCTTATCCCGAAGCCAAAATATGGGTGGGAGCCATGGATGAACAATTAACTTCCAAAGGGTACATCACTCCCGGTTTAGGCGATGCCGGAGATTTAAGTTACGGAGAAAAACTTCAGAGATAAATTTAAGAAAGATTCCAGAAATCTTTCATTAGATTCATCAATAACGTAGGCCGTACTTTATCCATAGGATGCTTTGTATCCGGAAGTACGGCTAATTTTGCGTTAGGAAGACTTCTGTAAACCTCAATGCTTTCCTCAAGACTTACCATATTATCCCTATCACCAATCATGATCTGAACCGGAATATTGATTTCTGCCAAATTTCTTTGGTTCAAAGCTGGATTTTTACCCAGGGAAATCATCATATTGGCGATGGCGGGAAGAAGTTGTTCCCATTTTGAGCCATGTTGAGCTTCCAGCTGTTCGGCGTATTTGGGAATCTTTTCCACAATAACATTGGGATGAAGCATTTTGCTTTCCTTTATTGCCTGTTCCTCTGTCCAGTTAAACTTGGTTCCCAATGTCATAATAGAATTGATTCTTTCAGGATTCTGCAGAGCGTAGCAAAGAGCCACATAACCTCCCATGCTATGTCCGAAAATATAAGTATTCGTTAGATTTTCCTTTTCGCAATATTCACCTAACTCTTGAGTATATTTTTCAATCGTAATACCATCATCAGAAAGATCAATATGCCCATGTCCGGAAAATAAAGGAGTATGAATTTTAAAATATCGGGACAATTCTTCCGTATAAAGGGTGAAAATATCACTGTGTCCTAAAGCTCCATGCAGCAAAAGCAGATTTTTCATAAATATTAGTTTTTGCCCGAAATTATAAAAAACATTTGAGAATCAGAAATGAGGTTATAACCGAAAAGGTTGCTTATACAATCGTAACTCATAATTTATAACTCATAACCTATAACTCATAACTCATAACTCATAGCCTATTGCTTATCAATTATTATTGCCGTACTCACTCATCCATCGCCATTACCAAAATGCTCACCTTATTGTTCCCGGATTTTAAAACTTCCCAGGCAATCATGGAAAGCGTATTTCCCGTAGTGAAAACATCATCGATCAATAATACATGCTGATTGTTAATAGATTCCGTTATTGAGAATATATTCTGATTTTCCAACCGGTGCTTCTTGTCTTTCAAAGCCTGTGCTTTCGAATAATGATTCCTTTTGATGAGGCCGTGTTTAAAAGGAATGCTATACAATTCAGATAAAGTTTCTGTATATACATGCAGCTGGTTGTAGCCTCTTTTCCTTTGCTTTTTAGGATGGAGCGGAACGGAAACAAGCATATCCGGTTTTCTGTCTTCAAATATTACACGCTCATTCGTCCATTCAGCGAGTGTTTTCCCGATTTTCTCCCTGCTCTGATATTTTAAATGATGAATGATTTTTCTGCTGATACTTTCCTTTTCAAACCGCAGTAAAGCATAAGCATTTTCTACCGGAAATAAAAGCTTGCATCTTTCTTTAAGTATATTTTCATCAGAATAATCAAAATGGGAAAAACGGATCTGGCCAAAACATACATTACAAACAAGCAGATCGCCGTCAATGATCCTGCTGCAACTGATACAGCGGTTTGGGAAAAATACATCTAAAATCATTTGTGTGTTTTATAATGCTAATATAGCTTTTTAGCAGTAAAAAGTACCCCACTGACTTCTATCTTCTGGTATCAATTTCCTTCCTGATTCTGTCAATAGAGTTTTTCATATTCAAATTAAAATGCTCTTTTTCCAGTCTGATCGGAGGTGCCTGTCTCACTTCACAGTCTGCAATACTGCATGTTTCACAGGTTACTCCCACATTAATGGTTTTTAATGTTGGAGATTTGATGAAATTGATCTTTTTAATCGTTTGGGAATTCAATAAAATTCCCAGGCAGTAACTTCTGTTGCTTCCGTCGGAAAACGGGTTCTTCTGTGAGGTTGAAATCACCAGATAACTTACCCCCTGATCTTTATAATGCGAAATCTGGGCATCAGTCAAAGTTTCGTTTTCCTTTAAATGATGCAGGTTTTTAACAGCGATCCACCTTCTGCAGTAATGCTCATTGGTGGCATTGGCGTGTGGAGCCTGTTGATGGTTAAGGTGCAGCTCCTTTAAGATTTGTATTTTATCAGAGTTCTTCTTTTTTACCAGACATAAATAAAACAGGTCTTTGATCCCTAATTCCGATGATAGAACATTAGTTAAACGATAATAAAAAGTTTCCGGCGAATTGGTAAAGCTTTCGATGAGGTTTTCAAAACTTTCAGGCTCCCAGTTATTTTGTAAAAAGAATTCCGAAGCCTTTTCCATGATCTCATCTTTGGAAATCAATAGAGCGCCTGCAAAATAAGAGGCATAAAAATTATTCAGAATTTCTTCAAAACTTCCGAAATCCAGCCATGAATATGTGTGAGGACGATTTTTTAATTCCAATACATTGAATCCTATCTCTTTTGCTAAGATGAAAGTCTTCTGGTCTTTTTCAAGCTTTTTATTGAGAAGTAACAGTTTTTTCTCCGGTATAAACAAAGAACGGAGATGGTCCAGCGTTCCATACTTTTCAAAATCCTCAGATTGAATGGTATAATTAAATTTTTCAGCGAGAATATCCCCTAAAACCTCTGCTTTTAAATCCTTATTGATTTCCAGCTGATTTTCCTGGGCAAACAGAACCACCTTTTCTTCAATTTCAGGGAAATAATTGTCATATAATTCCTGAAAAGATCGTAATACCGCAAAATAAAACCGCTCTTTTCCCAAATTATAATTCTGTGAAATTTCTATTAATGCATTAATAAATGCAGTCACTTTTTTAGGGGCATCACTGATGATACTAATGAGATTATTTTTATTAATCCCGAAAAGTTCCAAAGGAATTTCCTTAAAAAAATCCGATTGGAGAATCTCATTGAAAGGAGCAAGGCTTTTATCAAGTTTAGTGGAAACAAGATCATCAAAAGTGCAGCTTAACGCTTCGGAAAGCTGAATGATTTTGTCATGTTTCGGGTATTTTTTACCATTCTCGATCTCATTGAGATAAGATTTTGATAAGCCTGTCTTTACAGCAAGATCCTGCAAAGACCAGTTTTTTTTCTGTCTCTGCTGTTTCAGCTTCAGTCCGAAAACCGTTTTGATAAAGTCACTTTCCGAATTCATACCCAAATATAAATAAATGATTGCGATTATTCGCATAATAATTTTTAAAAATATTTAGCGAACGTTCGCTATTTGTGAAAATTTTTATTTATGTTTGTAATGTCGAATCACAAAATCAGTATGTTATGGAAACAAAAACTCAATTAAAAATAAAGGCACAAAACCCATTTGAAGAAGTTTTTACCCCTGAATTGGTCGATTTTCTGGTAGAGCTTCATCAACAATATAATGACAAAAGAATAACGCTTTTAGAAAATAGAAAACATATTCAGCAGAAATTCGATCAAGGGAATCTTCCGGCATTTTTAAGTGAAACAGAAAAGATCAGAAATGAAAACTGGGCGTGTAATCCGCTTCCTGAAGATTTGCTCGACAGAAGAGTGGAAATTACCGGACCTGTAGACCGAAAAATGATTATCAATGCCTTAAATTCAGGAGCTCTGACTTTTATGGCAGACTTTGAAGACAGCAACTCGCCAACTTGGGAGAATTGCATGCAGGGACAGCTTAATCTTTCTGATGCCATCAACAGAAGTATTGATTTTAAAAATGAAAATGGAAAAATCTATAAGCTTAATGAAAAAACAGCCGTTCTTTTGGTGCGTCCAAGAGGTCTGCATCTGCAGGAAAAGCATATAGAAATTAATGGCGTAGAAGCTTCCGGCTCTTTAATTGATTTTGGAATTTACTTTTTCAGAAATGCCAAGCAGCTTCTGGAAAACGGAAGTGGCCCCTATTTCTATCTTCCGAAACTGGAACATTACCTGGAAGCCCGTTGGTGGAATGAAGTATTTGTTTTTGCTCAAAATTATCTGGGAATCCCACAGGGAACCATTAAGGCTACGGTTTTAATCGAAACCATTACAGCTTCATTTCAGATCGATGAGATTTTATTTGAATTAAAGGAACACAGTGCAGGTCTGAATTGTGGCCGATGGGATTACATTTTTTCCTACATCAAAAAATTCAGGAACCTTCCGGAGTTTATCGTTCCGGACCGAGATCAGGTAACCATGGCTTCACCTTTTATGAGCGCTTATTCTAAAAGAGTGATCGAAATCTGCCATAAAAGAAATGTACATGCCATCGGCGGAATGGCAGCACAGATTCCAATAAAAAATGATTATGAAGCCAATAGCATTGCTTTTGGAAAAGTAAGAAGCGATAAAGAAAGAGAGGTAAAAAACGGTCATGATGGAACGTGGGTGGCTCATCCTGCCTTGGTTTCCGTGGCAAAAGATATTTTTGATCAATACATGCCTTCAAAGAATCAGATTGACAAGAAGTTTGATTATCGGATTTTGGAAAGTGACCTGCTGGAAATTCCAAAAGGTGAGATTACCGAAAAAGGAGTCAGAAAAAATATCAATGTCGGAATCCTTTATCTTGAAAGCTGGTTAAGCGGAGTGGGAGCTGCAGCCATTTATAACTTAATGGAAGATGCGGCAACTGCAGAAATTTCAAGAACCCAAATCTGGCAATGGCTGAAAAATGAAGCCGTTTTAGGTGATGACCGCACTTTAACCAGAGATATGATTCTTCAATGGGAATTTGAAGAACTGGAACGCATAGAAAAATATGTAGGCGAAGAACGTTTCAAAAAAGGGAAATTCAATCTGGCTAAAGAACTTTTCAATGAATTGATTTTCTCCGAAAACTTTGAAGAATTTTTAACCTTAAAAGCATACCCTTTTATTTAAGTTCACAAGGTAGGAGAGTTTGAGATTGAAATTGTAAAATATTCAACTCACAGCTCGAATCCTGCCTGAAAATCATTAATAAGATTAACCCCTAACTCCAAATATTATGAAAACAAGACAAGAACAAATCCAGGCTATAGAACACGATTGGCTGACAAATCCTCGCTGGAACGGGGTGAAAAGGCCTTATACCGCAGAAGATGTTTTGAAGCTTCGCGGTTCTTATACCATTGATTATACTATTGCCACCGAAATGTCAAAAAAATTCTGGGATAAATTGAACTCTCAGGATTATGTGGCTGGATTGGGCGCTTTAACAGGAAACCAGGCTGTGCAGGAAGTGGATGCGGGTCTGGAAGCGATTTATCTTTCCGGATGGCAGGTGGCGGCTGATGCTAATTTATCAGGGGAAATGTATCCCGATCAGTCATTATATCCAGCCAATTCAGTTCCATCTGTGGTGAAGAAAATCAATAATGCATTGTTGAGAGCAGACCAGATTCAATCTGTGAACGGAGGCGGAGATAAAGAATATTTGGTTCCGATCATTGCAGATGCAGAAGCGGGATTCGGAGGAAATCTTAATGCCTTTGAGCTGATGAAACAAATGATTGAAGCCGGAGCTGCAGCAGTCCATTTTGAAGATCAGCTGTCTTCTGCTAAAAAATGTGGGCATTTAGGCGGAAAAGTTTTAGTTCCTACCCAGGAAGCGATCAATAAATTAATTGCAGCCCGTCTGGCGGCAGATGTTACCGGAGTACCATCCATCATTATTGCGAGAACAGATGCGGATGCAGCCGATCTTCTGACTTCAGATATTGATGACAGAGATAAAAAATTTGTAACCGGAGAACGAACTTCTGAAGGTTTCTATGTAGTGAAAAACGGAGTGGAACAGGGAATCGACCGCGGATTGTCGTATGCTCCATATGCAGACCTGATCTGGATGGAAACTTCCAATCCTGATCTGGAACAGGCTAAAAGATTTGCAGAAGGAATCCATGCGAAATTCCCGGGAAAGATGCTGGCGTACAATTGTTCTCCATCTTTTAACTGGGCGGCGAGATTAAGTGTTGAAGAAATGACAACTTTCCGTGAAGAACTGGCCAAATTAGGGTACAAATTCCAGTTTATCACATTGGCGGGCTTCCATGCTCTGAATACGGCAATGTTTGAATTGGCTTTAGCCTACAAAGAAAAAGGTATGGCGGGTTATTCTGAGCTTCAGGAACGTGAGTTTGCTCTTCAGAAACAAGGATTCAGAGCGGTAAAGCATCAATCATTTGTGGGAACAGGATATTTTGATGAGGTTCAGACCATTGTAACGATTGGAGCTTCAGCCACAGTTGCGATGAAAGATTCTACAGAAACGGCACAGTTTCATTAGATCATTTTATAAATTTTTTACGATTATGGAACCTCCTCAGTTGGGGAGGTTTTTTTATGTCTTATTTTTGAGTAAATATTTGAAGAAGATGAGTAATTTGATTTTTGAAAAACAAATACAGGTAACTGAACACCATATTGACGGGAATAATCACGTTAACAATGTTCAATATGTACAGTGGGTAGAAGAAATTGCCGGGGAACATTGGGATTTTGTGAAACATAAGACTGAATTTTCAGAATTTGCATGGATGCTTCTCGATCATCATATCCAATATAAGAAACAGGTGTATTTAAATGATATCATAACCATCAAAACCTATCCAAAAGCACCTGAAGGAATTAAACAACCCAGAAAAGTTGAGTTTTATTGTCATGATCTGCTGGTTGTGGATTCAAGCACGCTTTGGGTTTTAGTGGATATAAAAACACAAAAAATCAAAAGATTGGAAAGGGATTGGCTGGATAGGTTATAATCAGAAATTATATACTGAATAAAAAGCCCAGATATTAATTGCCGATTAAGGTTTTTTTAGTTAGTCTTGTTTATCTTATCTTTGCACCATGATACGTATTACAAAAATTTTTACATTCGAAACGGCGCATGTGCTGTACAATTATGACGGAAAATGTAAAAATATGCATGGGCATTCCTACAAACTGTTTGTAACGGTAAAAGGAAAGCCTGTCAATGATTTGAATAATCCTAAAAATGGGATGGTAGTAGATTTTGGCGATATCAAGACGATCGTAAAATCTGAAATTGTGGATGTATGGGATCATGCAGTGCTTATCAATGCACTTTCTCCACACAAAGAACTGGGAGAGGACCTTGAGCAGAAAGGCCATAAAGTAATTTACTGTACCTTCCAGCCTACCTGCGAGAATATGTTATATGCTATTGCTGCCAAAATAAAATCCAGACTTCCGGAAGGCGTTTCTCTGGCTTATCTTAAGCTTCATGAAACGGAGAATTCTTATGGAGAATGGTTTGCAGAAGATAATAGATAATTGTAGAAAACGAAAATTCAGGCAGTGTTAAAAACGATCATCAATCTTGAACCCGGAAAAAAAGTGTATTTCGCTTCAGATCAGCATTTTGGTGCACCCAATCCAAAAGAGAGCAAAGTACGTGAAGAAAAATTCATCCGTTGGATGGATTCCATCAAGGCAGATGCGCAGGTGGTATTTTTGATGGGTGATCTGTTTGATTTCTGGCATGAGTGGAAGTATGTGATTCCTAAAGGATATGTACGTGTTCTGGGGAAAATAGCAGAATTAAAGGATCATGGAATTCATATTTATTTTTTTGTAGGGAACCATGATCTGTGGATGAAAGATTATCTGGAAGAAGAAATCGGATGTACGGTTTTCTACAAGAAGCAATATTTTGAGATGGGCGGGAAGCAGTTCTTGCTGGCTCATGGAGACGGATTGGGTCCCGGTGACAAAGGATATAAAAGAATGAAAAAACTATTCACCAATCCTATTGCGCAATGGGCTTTCAAATGGCTTCATCCCGATATTGCCATGAAAATAGCGTTGTACCTGTCACAGAAAAATAAAATGATTTCCGGGGAAGAAGACAAAGCATTTTTAGGAGAGGATAAAGAATTTCTGATCATTTATTCTAAAGAAAAGCTGAAAACAGAAAAAATTGATTACTTCATTTATGGCCACCGTCACCTTCCTATGGTGCTGGAATTGGAGCAGAATGCTAAGTACATCAATCTTGGAGACTGGATTTCTTATTTTACCTATGGTGTTTTCCAGGAAGATTTTGAATTAAAAACTTTTGAAGCAGACACAAAAAAATTACCCCTGTAAAGAGGTAATCCTAAGGATGAAATAAATCATCCTGTTTTAATCCATATTCCGGGAATAGGACAGCAATAACTTTACCAAATATCCCGCTTTATATTAAAAAAAATATTAAAAAATATATGCTCATCTTAATATAATTAGGATTGGCAGATTGAAAATAATTTAGAACATTGGAAAATATATTCAACATCCATACAGAACAGGATTTTCTGGAGGCTTCATTGAAAACATTTCGTTATCAGTATGAAAACGTTGAAATATACAGAAGCTTTGTAGACTATCTTAAGATTGATCCTGAACAGGTAGATGAACTGACAAAAATTCCGTTTCTGCCCATAGAAATGTTTAAAAATCATCAAATTCTTGACAGAAATGCGACTGCAGGGTTGTATTTTCAGAGTTCGGGAACTACCCAAATGAATTTGTCAAAACACTTTATTGCAGATGAAAATATTTATCAGGAGAGTATTTATAGGAGTTTTGAACAGTTTATCGGAAAACCTGAAGATTTTATCTTTTTAGGATTATTGCCAAGTTATCTCGAGAGGCAGAATTCATCATTAATTTATATGGTGGATTATTTAATGAAGAAGTCTTCACAACCTGAAAACGGATATTTTCTTTACAATCATTCAGATTTATTCGAGCTTTTGAATACTTTAAAGGATAAAAAAGTAATCCTTTTTGGAGTTTCTTTTGCCCTTTTGGATTTCTTAGACTATTGCCATTTCGGGCAAAGTGAGAAATCTCTTCATTCTTCTGAAAATTTAATAGTGATTGAAACCGGAGGAATGAAAGGCAGAAAAGAGGAAATGACGAAAGATGAGCTGTTGAAAATTTTACAGGATGGTTTCAAAACCGATAGAATATATTCGGAGTATTCAATGACTGAGCTTCTTTCACAAGCCTATTCATTAGGGAATAATGAATACCAATGTCCCAACTGGATGAGAATCATGGTAAGAAATGCAGAAGATCCTTTTAGCTATGAGAACATCGGAAGAACCGGAGCGGTAAACATCATTGATCTGGCTAATATTCATTCCTGCTCATTCATTGCAACACAAGATCTGGGGAAAATAGTTTCTCATGATACATTTCAGATTCTGGGAAGAATAGATCATTCGGATATCCGGGGCTGCAGCTTACTGGTGAGTTAAGAGTTATGAATTATGAGTTATAAGTTATAATGATTGGTTAATTTTGCAACTATCAACTATCAACTATCAACTATCAACTATCAACTATCAACTATCAACCATGTTGAAGATCGAAGAACTTGTTCACGCCTATATTCATGCTCACTGCGATTTTGAAAAAGAAATTGTACTGACGAATCATTTCCAGGCTGATTGGGAAGCAGATATCTTAATTATTGATTCTGAAGGTTTCAGTCATGAAATTGAAATCAAGCTTTCAAAGAGTGATTTTAAAAATGATTTTAAAAAATCTTATCTCAATGCGAATACAGGAGAGAAATTTTTAAAACATGATAAAATTTCCTGTGGGGATTATATATGCAACGCATTCAGCTTTTTGTTGCCTATGGGAATGATCGAGCATTCCCTCATCCCTGAACATTGTGGAATTATAGAGTTTTATCACGATGTCGATAACTGGAAAACGGAATTTTATGGGGTGCGTTCCCCTCAAAAAGTACATCAGGACCCTTACTGGAATCTGGTTGATAAAGATCTTTTCATCAGGAAAATGGCATTGAACTTAATCCAGCGTAAGATGGAGATCAAAGGAAAGCATGAAGAACTCATATTTAAAAATCCTTTTGATATCAAAAAATTAAAATAAAAGCCTGTCGGATTCGACAGGCTTTCTTATGATTGTTTATTTCATTTTAATCATCAGACTCAACAGCGTCTCTTTGAAGTAAAAATTTGTAGATCAGTCCACCAACGATTCCTCCGAGAATAGGGGCTGCCCAGAATAACCAAAGCTGGGACATTGCCGCACCACCCACAAAAACAGCCTGAGATAATGATCTCGCAGGGTTTACGGAAGTATTGGTAATCGGAATGGAAATCAAATGGATCAACGTTAACGCTAAACCAATAGCAATTCCTGCAAATTTTCCGTTAGCCCATTTATCTGTGGCTCCCAGAATAATGATCAGGAAAAATGCCGTTAATAGGAATTCAGCCAGGAAAGCTGCTCCCATAGAATAGCTCCTGTTGTTATAACCGGGCATATCGTAGAAGTTCGTGGCAAAAGCACCTGCTCCTTCTGCAGAATAAGCACCTGCGCCGTTAAGGATGAAGTAAAGAGCACCTGCCGCTGCAATAGCTCCGATACACTGGGCTACAATGTATGGAATAAGGTCTTTTGCAGAAAATCTTCCTCCCGCCAAAAGCCCGAAAGACACAGCAGGATTGAAATGTCCACCTGAAATATGCCCTACAGCATACGCCATGGTAAGAACGGTAAGACCAAAAGCTAAAGAAACACCGAGAAGTCCGATTCCGATGTCGGGAACACCCGCGGCAAAAACTGCACTGCCGCAACCGCCGAATACTAGCCAGAACGTGCCAAAAAATTCAGCAAATAGTTTTTTAATCATATTGTTTATTTTTAAATGTAACCCAAATTTAAAATTTAAATTTTGAAATAAAAAGTTAAAATGTAAGATATTTCAAATCAGGGTGAACCGTTATTTTGAATTTAATGAATGGATAGAGAGATTTGTGAAAGGAATATTTTTTGATAAGACTTTATAGGTGAATTATATACCATAAATGCTTATTTTTCGTTTATTAATTTAAAAGATTCTTAATGAAAAAGTTGTTGAGTTTGATTTTTACATCTTTTGTTTTTACATTTTATTATTCTCAGGCTGCCTCAAAAAAATTACCATGCTACGATCTTACGGAAGTATTAAAGGTAGAGCCAACTGCCCTTTACAAGCCTCATTTGGATGCTTCCAAGAGTTTTGGGGTCAAGCTGCTGAGAGATTCAAAAACCGTCCAAAAATATATCGGTAATGGAAAGCTTCATAAAGTCAAGAAAACAGCAAAAGGATATCGTGTGCAGAAGCTCGATTACAGCAGGGCTTACCTGGTTTCCAAAGCTAAGATTACCCTGGAAAAAATAGGAAGCCGGTTCAGTAAGGAAACAAAAGGGCATACCTTTACGGTTTCTTCCATTACAAGAACCCTGGAGGATCAGTGCAGGCTGAGAAAGGTGAATTCAAACGCTTCATTGGGAATTAGTTCTCACAACTACGGAAATTCATTCGATATTTCATATGTACGCTTCAACAATGTTTTAAAGTACAACCCTAAAATGGAGGCCGCTTTGGAGAAAGTTTTAAAATATTATGCCAATGCAGGCAGAATTTATTACATCAAAGAAAAGCAGCAAAGCTGTTATCATATTACGGTAAGGAATTATTAACATATATTCAATTATGGGTGAGATATTTGCACAAGAAGTTTAGTTTATATAATTTTATGAAACTAAATTTAACCTTGAAAGCATGAATAATTTTACCAGAGAACAGTACGACCTGGCTGTCACTGAATGGACAAACTGTTGCAGTAATTTTTCAACACTGCAAAATCTGATTCCCACCAACTACGTTTTTAATCTTTCCCTTGAAGACATTAATTGGCTGAAAAGCAAGAACCAGTATAAAGACTTTTGTGTGGAAATGGGAGTGTATAATAATCAGGTAGTTTTGATATTGGCGGCACTTGACGGAAGCGGCCACAGAAAAGACGTAGAAGAATACCCGTATGCTGCTCTTACGGAACTGAGTGGAGATCTTAGATTGGTGGAGACACAAGAATATACGGTCATAAAAAATGCCGTCCTTTCTAAAGATCTGAGAAAAATTGATAACGATTCGGATATGTTCTTTCCTGTAGCCAATAAGCCATTAATGGAACAGGATAAAGCAGTAGATGCCATAGAATTGTGGAGAAATGAAGGCGTAAGCTGGTTCTTTTATGAATGCAGCGAATATGAAGGGACAAGAATATTTAAGAAATTTTATGTTCCTGCCGATAACCTTACCCCGCCAAAAGCAGGACTGAACAGTTTTGTCTGCTCATTTGGTCTGAAATATTCTGATATTTATCAAAGAATGCTTCCTACAATTATTTTCATTTCTTTTTATGATGATCTGTCTAATGACGGAAGCATAGAAACCATCTCAAATACTTACGACTGGTCACAGCCATGTCCTCCATTCTGTCAAATATAAAATAAATGTTGGGCTTTAAAATTATACTGTATCTCAATAATAGTCTCCTGTTATTATCCTTTGTATTGGGTATAATGAAGCTTAAACGTCTGAATAATAAAGAAAAATGGTATGTCTATTATATCATTTTTCTTTTCATGATAGAATTGATGAATAAGCTGTTTATTTTTTTGGAGTTAAAGAGTATGCCTTTTTTATATCCGGTATACATTGCGGGAGAATTCTTCATCCTGACTTCTTTATACGCAAAAAAACTTGGGTTAACCCAATACGGGTTTATTCCTTTATCTGCAGTGGCAGGAATTTTTCTTATTTCAGCACCAAGCCTTGGATTCACCATAGATAATGATTATGCAAAAGTAATTTCGAATATCATTATTGTTTGTTTATCCGGCTATGCACTGGTACAGGAAATAAAAGGAAGTGAAGCAGCCAATCGTTTTTTATTGGTAGATGCCTGTATTTTCTTTTATTACTCCGTTTCAGTGTTCACTTTTATTGTTCAGCACCAGTTGGCTGCACTTTCCCAGCAAAACGCAAGCCTGATATGGGGGATCAATAACCTTCTGTCAAGTGTGGTCTATGGAGCATTAATTTATAAATTTTTAAGATTAAAGAAGTAACTTTAAATATCAATTTCATTATCCTGTTAATTGTTACCATAGCAATTATCGTCTTTTTTATTCTGTTGGGTTACAGAACATTTATTAAAAGGATTATTAAGGAAAAAAATGCTCAACATGAAGCTGAAGTTCTTCATCAGAAGAATTTGGTTCTGGAAAATATTAAGGCACAGGAAGAAGAAAGAAAAAGAATTGCCGTAATGATTCATGATGATATCGGAAACCGGCTTAATATTGTTTCACTATGGTTGAATAACCTGGATACACAGGGAGATGAACTGATCAAAAAAAACATATCCGGTCAAATGTCGGCACTCATAGATTCTGCCAGAAGTATTTCCCATTCATTGTATCCTGTGAACCTTGAATCGGTGGGGCTGGTTTTGTATATTGAAGAATTAATTGCCAATCTTTCTCAAAGGATCAATATTTCACTACATGTAAGTCCCAAATACCGGAAGAAAAGCATTTTTACAGAAGTACAGCTGTACAGGATCATCCAGGAATTTACCACCAATGTCCTTAAGCATTCGGAAGCGACAAGAATCTGGATTTATATCAAGGACAATTCCAAAAATATGGCAGTAGTGATTTCGGACAATGGTCAGGGTTTTGACTACGAAGCTGTAAAAAAAGGAATGGGAATTAAAAACATCGAATCCAGAATAAAATCCATGAATGCCCTTCACAAATGGAAAAATATTACCAATCACGGAAGCCGTTTAATCATAAAAATACCAATCACCCATGAATCCCCAAATCAAAATAGCATTAATTGATGATGAGCAGCTGATCCTGGAAGGAGTGAAAATGTTATTGTCAAACGAAAAAAATATATCAGTATCCTTCACGTCCAACAACGGTCCTCATTTTATCGAAAGCCTGGAACAGCTTACACCAAAAGATTTTCCCGACATTGCCCTGGTTGATGTCCAGATGGAGCCGATGAATGGTTTCGAGCTGGTGGAAATCCTTAAAGAAAAATATCCCGATCTCAAAATTATCATCCTTTCTTCCCACTATAAAACTTCCATTCTCGGATATATGGTGAAATTGGGCGTTTCTGCTTTTTTACCTAAAAACTCAGACAGGAAAACATTCATTGATGCCATAACTGCCGTATATAAAAATGGAGTATTTTTCACAGCAGAAGACCATCAGATGTTACTTTCTTATATGAACAGCTCTACCAAGAAAAAAACACTTTTTGAAATGGATGATGAGCTTTCCGAACGTGAAAAGGATGTGGTGAAGCTTATTTGTCAGGAATATACCAATAATGAGATCGCTGAAAAGCTCTTTATAAGCCCGAGAACCGTTGAAAGCCACCGGCAAAGGATTGTAGATAAAATCGGTGCCAAAAATACAGTAGGTATCGTCATTTATGCCATCATTAATAATATCCATTCCCTTGAAAAAATATAGTTCCGTAGAAATACGGAATTTTTTATTTGGTATCTTTTACTCTAGCATGAGTTTCCTTTTCCTTGTTATTTTGAAAAGTGTTTAGTAATGAAGATGCGTTTGATGATCTTAATGACTTAAACACAATAGACGTATTCTAAAAACACATCATCATGGAAACGAATCAGATATCCATTGGAATTTTTTTCGATGGAACAGGAAATAACGGGCTCAATGCAACCTCTACTTATAAACCTTCAAAAAACAATGGCAGTTATTACAGCAGTACTACCAATATTTACAAGCTTTTCGGGTTATTTACCGGGGATCGGAAAATATATATTGAAGGAATAGGAACATTAACGGGGAAAGAAGACAGTGATTTTGCCATGGCGACCTGTAAAAATCCGGCAAGATATACAGGATATTCTTCTGATGATAAGCTGGAAAAGGCTTTTGCTTTCGTCAACGAAAAAATAAAAGATAAGGCCGAAGAATACCATTTTTATGTGTACGGATTCAGCAGAGGAGCCATGTTGGCAAGAACGTTTTGTTATGAATTATTAAAAACAGGATCAAAAATAACCGGAAATATAAAAGTGAAATTCCTGGGAGTCTTTGATACGGTAGAATCTACCCCTTTCAATGATTACAATGTAAGTATATTACCCGGTGTTGAAAATGCTCTTCATCTTTGTGCAGTGAATGAGTGCCGGTACTTTTTCCCTTTGACCGGATTTTTTGAAGATTCGGATAATATGAAGGACACAAAAACAGGAACAGAAACATCAGTATGGAAAGAAATCTTCATTCCCGGAGCGCATGCGGATGTAGGCGGAGGTTATCTGGAAGGGCCGCAGTCTGTTTATGTTTCGGCAGATTACAGAAAAACAACAGATGTTGAAGCTTATGTGGATCATGTAAGAAACACAAAAAAAGATGCAGATGGCAATTACATTTGGAACGAGCTTTTAACAGATTACCGGATTGATGAAGGCATATTTTTTTCTCAGGCCTATGTAGCACGGGATTTAGTATATAATGATCTTTCAAAAGTATATGGGAAGCTGGTTGCATTGGAAACCAATACCATTGAGCAGGTTTTTAGCACTCATTTTACATCTTCCGATTTTGAAATCGATCCGAAAAAGCATCCTTTTTTAATTGTATTTTCAGAAAAGCTGGAAAAATATGTAAAAGATCTTTCACCTGAATTGAAGCCCGGGTATAAGTATGATGATTTTGTGGAATATACCCATATTTCAGCCAATTTCGGATTACATAAAGCGGTTTTGCTTCAACGGTCTGAAAGCGAGATTGACGTTGAAATGATCAATAATAGTCTTAACGTTCCCGGAAATCCCACTATCCATGAACCGGATATTTTTCCTTCGCAATTTCAGAAGGGAATTCCCTATTTGCAGGAAAGTTCGGTGATAGATTATGCATATGGAACCAATATTCCCAATAATGATATCTGGTACCGTTCAATACTGATAAAGTAGTTTACAATAGTTCGTTACTTTTTTTCAGTTTTAAGTTTAGGCGGAGCTGTCCTTTTTAGGGCAGCTCTTTTAGGATCTGCAAGGATTACGTAGAAATACGGAATAAGAAATTTGAGCATTTTTACGCTATTAATTGCTCTTTTTTCATTGTTACTTTGAACTGCTTTAATAAAATGATCCTTTTTTTTAATTCATACATCCATCATCCTTAAGTTTGGGCTGTCCTTTCGGGGCAGCTCATTTTATTTCTCGGCAGTTCATTTCTTTTTCCGTATTTTTGCACCCGAAAATTCAGTATTAATTCTTAATTATATCATTACATGCTTTCGGTTCAAGGTTTAGGGCTACATCATTCGGGAAATTATTTATTTCAAAATGTCAATTTCACCATTAAAAAGGATGATAAAGTTGGTTTGGTAGGTAAAAACGGAGCGGGAAAATCCACTCTGTTGAAAATGCTTTCCGGAGAAATTACATTTTATGAAGGAAACGTAGTTCCTGAAGGCAATATCACCATCGGTTTCCTGAAGCAGGACCTTGATTTCGTAAAAGGAAGAACCGTTTGGAATGAAACGATGCAGGCTTTCGAGCAAATCAATGCCTGGAAAAATGAACTGGAAGATGTGAATCATCAATTGGCAACAAGAACCGATTACGAAAGCGATTCTTATACAAATCTGATCAACAGGATGACTGAGCTGAATGACCTTCTTATGAATCATGATGCCTACAACCTGGAGGGTGATATGGAAAAAGTATTATTCGGTTTAGGATTCAAAGCAGATGATTTCCAGAAAATCACCGATGAATTTTCCGGAGGGTGGAGAATGAGAATTGAATTAGCCAAATTACTTCTTCAAAAGAATGACATCATGCTTCTGGATGAGCCCACCAATCACCTGGATATGGAATCCATTATCTGGCTGGAAAATTTCTTGAAAGATTATCCCGGAGCCATTGTATTGGTAAGTCACGACAAACAGTTCATGACGGCAGTTTGTAACAGGACTTTTGACATCAATAATAAAAAAGTTGACGATTATAAAGCCAATTATTCCAAATATCTGGTTATGCGTGAAGAACGCCGCGAAAAACTGATTCAGGCTAAAAAGAATCAGGATGCGGAGATCAAGCAGATGGAGGATAATATTAATAAGTTCCGTGCAAGTGCTACCAAAGCCTCTTTTGCACAGTCGCTTATTAAAAAATTAGATAAAATTGAACGTATTGAGGTAGATAATGAAGACGTTTCCAAATTCAACATCCGTTTCGTACAGTCTGTTGTACCGGGGAAAGTGATTTTTGAAGCGGAGAATCTTGGGAAATCTTACGGACAGAAAAAAGTTTTTGATGATGTGGATTTCTTCGTTCAGCGAGGAGACAGAATTGCCCTATTAGGACAAAACGGACAGGGAAAAACCACGTTGGCTAAAATTCTTGCCGGCGATATCAAAGATTATTCAGGAACATGGAATTTGGGGCATAATGTGAATATCGGATACTTTGCCCAGAATCAGGAAGAAGTTTTAACTCCTAATAAAACGGTTTTAGAAGAAGC
This sequence comes from Chryseobacterium defluvii, assembly GCF_003634775.1. Lineage (GTDB taxonomy): Bacteria > Bacteroidota > Bacteroidia > Flavobacteriales > Weeksellaceae > Chryseobacterium > Chryseobacterium defluvii. Next base: position 489,477 of record NZ_RBXB01000001.1, read on the forward strand.
CGAAGATGCGGCTACCGAAGAAACCAGACCGAGAGTAAGAGACTTATTAGGATCATTCCTTTTCCAGGGAGAAGCCGTAAGTAAGAAAACAAAAGTACTTTCGGGAGGGGAAAGAAACCGTTTAGCACTTTGTAAATTATTGTTACGTCCTTTCAATACATTGATCATGGACGAACCTACAAACCACTTGGATATCCAGTCAAAAGAAATCATCAAGCTTGCTTTACAGAAATTTGAAGGGACCTTGATCGTAATTTCGCACGACAGGGAGTTCCTGCAGGGACTTTGTGATAAAATCTTTGAATTCCGTGACGGAAAAATGAAAGAATTCCTGGGGAATATTGATGAATACCTGGAATACAGACAAAAAGAGACCATCAGGGAAATTTCTGCGGAAAAAGCAAAACTTCATGGTGAAGAAGAGAAAGCTGAGGTTAAAGCTAAGGTTGAGGAAAAACCGGCTGCAAACAATAATCCGTCGTCTGCGATTGTAAGTAAAGAGCAGAAGAATATTCAGAATAAAATCAAAAAAGTAGAAGAAAAAATCTCCGAGCTTGAAACCCTGATTGAAGAAATGGAAGCTTCCTTCACGAAAGAAAACCCTTCCGATGAAACATTAGAGAAATATAATAAAGCAAAAGAAGAATTAGACGTAACATTACAGGAATGGGAATATTTAGGAACCCAACTGGATTAAATATTTTTAGAATTTAATAAGCAGGCTTTAATTTTTAATTTAAATTATTTTCATACTTTTGAAGAAATGATTTTTAAAGAAAGCAGACAAATGAAGAACTTTATCTCCAAACTTTTGTTTGGGATATACTTTATTGCGCTGTTTTCTCAAAATTTTCACCATCACGATTCCTTTGATTACTTCAAAGACGGAAACTTTAAAAAATCTGAAAATACGATTTCAAAAAACGTTGCTAAAGAAAAAGCCGGTGACTGTTTGGCTTGTCATTTCTTAGCAAACGGACATACATTGGTTCCTGAAGAATTCAGTTTTACTTTTGAATCTTATACTCATGAGGTAAAGCAGATCATTGCTGTTCAGGAAAAAGTGTGGTCTCAAACCAAATTTACTTTCCAGCTTCGGGGTCCACCCTTCATTTCATAATTCATAGATTTCATATTGGATTTCTTAATGATCTTATCGGCTTAAATAATTCTTAATGGTGAAATGATATCCATTAAGGACGTGTTAAATGGTAAGAATATCAAGCAGAATGTAAATATTTACATCATACACGGTACCGGTTACTTTGTATAAATATCCAATTCAAACATTTTTTAGTTAAAAAAAGTACTGTCTAAGTACACAATCTATTTACAATGAAATTGATATATAGTTTATTGCTGGTCTTTTGTGGATTGGTATTAACGAATGCACAGAAAACATATACTGTACAGGGAACCATTCAGGATTTTCACGATAAAACCATGCTGGAAAATGCAGAAGTGAAAATTGGTGATTTCACCACAAAAACTGATAAAAAAGGAAGGTTTTCATTCGATAAAATTCCCGCAGGAACTTATGCTCTTGTAGCGAAGCATTCTGAATGTAACGATTATACTGAAAATATAGAAGTTCAGCAGGATCTTCATCTGGCGATCACTCTGGAGCATCATAGCGAAGAGATCGAAACCGTCAATCTGCACGGAAGCCATAAAACTAACGGTTCATTAATTGTCAAAACACTCGATAAATCGGAAATCGAAAAGAATTCTACTGAGAATTTGGGGAATTTATTATCCAGAATATCAGGAGTTACGGCATTAAAAACAGGAAATAATATTACGAAACCTGTCATTCATGGTTTGTATGGAAGCCGCGTTTCTATTTTGAACAATGGCGTGAAAATGGCGGAACAGGAATGGGGAGTAGAACATGCCCCGAATGTAGACGTCAATGATTTTGAACATATAGACGTGGTGAAAGGTGCTTCAGCACTGAAGTATGGAAATGAAGGTGTAGGCGGAGTGGTGGTTTTAGAACCATCAATACTGCCTAAAAAAGATACTCTGATGGGGAATATAAAGCTTTCGGGAATTTCTAACGGCAGAGGAGGGGAAATCTCTGCCAATATTGCGAAAGCCTGGGAAAATCAATGGTTTGTAAAAGCGGGTGGAAGCTATAAAAAGTTAGGAGACCTGTATATTCCTCATCATACTCTTCAGAACACCGGAGCGGAAGTGAACTCTTTTAATTTTTCTTTTGGGAATCATAGCTTTATGCAGGGTTTTGATGTTTCATACAGCGGAATCAATCAGGAATTTGGGATTTATAAAGGAGCACATCTGGGAAGTACATTAGATTATTATAATGCATTGACTTTCGGACAAGCTTATTTTCTGGACGATTTCAGTTATGACATTACCAACCCGAAGCAGGAGGTAAGCCACCATATTGCTAAAATTTCAGCGTACAAACGTTTTGCCAACTTTGGAAAATTAACCTTTCAGTACAGTTTTCAGTTGAACCGCCGTAAAGAGTATGATATCAGAAGAGGCGAATTAAATGATCTTCCATCAATGGATTTGAGATTAATTACCCATTCTGCAAGTCTTACACACTTTATTGAAAGAGGAAACTGGAGCCTCGAGAGTGGTATCTCCGCGGCATTTCAGGATAATTATCCAAATCCGGACACAAAGGCGAGACGTTTGATCCCGGATTATTACCGATATGATGCGGGAGCATTTTCTGTATTTAAATACCGCTTCAATTCAAAATTCAATGCAGAAGCAGGAATCAGATACGATTTCAGCAGATATGACGCCTATAAATATTATGATGAAAACGAATGGAATGATAAATACGCAACGATTTTCCCGGAATTTTTCATCCAGAAAAATGATAGCAGGGTTTTAACCCGTCCTATCTTAGATTATCATAATTTTTCGGCGAATCTTGGCCTGAATTATAAGCCTGATAATAATCTTGAGTTTAAATTGAACCTGTCCAGAGCAGACAGAACCCCGAATCCGGCAGAATTATTTGCAGATGGTCTTCACCATTCAGCGGCAGTCATGGAAAAAGGAGATCTGACGATTAAAAAAGAAGAGATTTATAATGCCAATCTTTCCATTTCAGCTCATCTCAACATATTGAAAGGATTGCATATAGAAGCTAATCCCTATATTATGTTTTCCGACAGCTTTATCAACCAGGTTCCTGTAGGAATACAGTCTACCAACAGAGGAGTTTTCCCGGTTTGGAACTATCAACAGATCAAGGCAAGAATTTTTGGTATTGATGCAGATGCTGAGCTTAAAATTCTGGATAACCTGAAATGGAATACAGGTTTCAGCTTTCTGAGAGGAGATGATCTTACTCATAATGAACCTTTGATCCTGATGATGCCTGCCAATTTGAGAAATACATTGGAATTGAAGCTGGATAAGCCGAGAAACTTTTATATAAGTCTTGAAAATATGAATGTATTCAAGCAAAACCGGTTCCCGGTAAGGAATCAGAATGTTGATTTTATTCAGGATGGTGAATTGGTGACAAGGGAGATAGATTTTAGTTCTACTCCTGCCGCTTATTCTATTTTCAATGCTTCCGTAGGAGCCGATCTTTTCAAAAACCTAAATCTGAATTTCAGGATCAACAACCTATTTAATACAGAGTACCGTGAATATCTTAACCGATTAAGATATTACATGCCGGAATCCGGAAGAAACTTTATCGTTACTCTTAAATACAATTTTTAATTATTAATTATTTCAAATTTAAATCAAAATGAAAAAAATATTCAACATAACACTAGTTCTTTTTGCTGCTATTTTATTATTCTCTTGTAGAAATGATGATAATGATATCCCTGAAGATATCCATGAGCATGAGGAAATCGAAAAGCTTGTAGTTAAGGTAACAAATAAAAATGACGCTACTGATGTTCAGACAATCAATTATGTTGGCGGACAGGCAGATACAAGTCTGCATTTGCACCAGGGAAATGTTTATAATGTGGAACTGGATTTTCAGGTAAAACATAATGATCACTACGACAGTGCTAATGGCGAAATCGAAGAAGAAAAAGATGAACATTTCATTACTTACAATTTTGCAGGAGTTAATGTCAATGTCTTAAGAGCAGCCAATGATCTTGTAAGAACCGATGGGAAAAAAGTAGGACTTAAAACGGAATGGACAGTTACTTCCGCTCCATCTGCCGCCAAAGTGAATATTAAATTGATCCATGCACCTACTTCGGTAAATGATAATTCGCCTTCGGCTACCAACCAGTTGGGAAGTGTTACGGGAGGAGAAAGTGATGTAGACGCTTTAATTAATGTTGTTCAATAATAAGCTTCTAAGATAAAGTAATACTGAAAAGTATTATAGTAAAACAGTAGTAAGTCCGGACTTACTACTGTTTTTGTTTTAAATTCATTGGAAATTTTATCTGATATTCCAATAATGTTGAAAGAATTTTGTTACCCAGGACACGGATAAAACCATCGAAATTTAGGATAGTTTTTTATTTAACATTATTTAGCTTTTAAGTTGACTTTAAATGAGTGATTTTCATAAAAATTTCATATTTTTGCAACCTAAAATTTTAATCAATAATGAAGGTTACCGCACAAAACCATGATGATGTAAGTGCATTGCTTACAGTGACATTGGAAAAATCTGACTACAAAGAAAAAGTAGAGAAGCAATTGATTAATTATGCTAAAAATGCGCAAGTTCCTGGTTTCAGAAAAGGGAAAGTGCCTTTAAGTATGGTTAGAAAACAATATGAAGCAGGTATTGCATTCGAAGAAATCAACAAGCAGGTTTCTGATGCTTTGAACAACTATGTGAACGAAAACAAATTAAGATTAGTTGGTCAGCCTGTTCCTCAGCCCGTAAATGAATTCGATTACAATGCGGATCAGTTACAAGTTGCTTTTGAAGTAGGGTACGAACCTGAATTCACTATAGATTTAGCTAAATATGAAGCTCCTCACTACAAAGTAGAGGCTTCTGAAAAAGAAATCAATAAAAGCATTGAAAACATGCAGAAGCGTTTCGCTGAGCAGGTTCCACAGGATAAAATCACTAAAGATTCTTACGTTGCTTTAGAAATTTCTCAGGTAGTTGAAGAAGATGCTGAAGGAGAACACCACCACCATCCGAAGAATGTTACCATTACAGCTGAAAACAAAGAAGCTTTCAAATTGGTAAAATCTTTGAAAATGGACGGAACTGTAAGAGTATCTAAAGAAACTCTTGCCGGTGACGAAGAATTGGCAAAAGAATTAGGATTCAGCAAAGAAGAAGTAGAGCACTTGCACCACAATGAAGTTGAAGTGAAAGTAAGAGATTTCTATTCTTTGAATCTTGCTGAGCTTAACCAGGAGCTTTTCGATAAAGTATATGGAGAAGGAAACATCAAGTCGGAAGAGGAGCTTAAAGAAAAAGTGAAATCTGAGTTGGATGAATATTTCCAGCAAAATGCTGATGTTCACTTTGTGAATAAAGTATTGGAACAGGTTTCTGAAAAAGAAGAAGTAAAACTTCCGGAATCTTTCCTTGTGAAGTGGTTACTATTCTCTAACCAGAACATCCAGACTGAAGAGCAGGCGAAAGAAATCCTTGAAGCAGAGAAAAATCAATTGAAATATCAGATCATTGAAGGTAAATTGATGACTGATAACGAAATCAATCTTGATTATGCTGATGTTTTAGCACAAGCTGAGCAATTGGTAAGAAACCAGTTAGCAATTTATGGAATCCACCACTTAGGAGATGAAGAAATCCAGAAATATGCTGTTGAGATGTTGAAAGATCAGGAACAGGTAAGACAAATCTCTTCTGAGGTTGCTATGACTAAACTTAAAGATGTTATCCTTGAGAAAGCCAGCAAAAAAGAAACTAAAATTTCTCACGACGAATTTTTAGCAGAGCTTAAAAAATAATTTATTTGAAATAGATTGATAAAACCACCGGAATTTCTGGTGGTTTTTTTATTGTTGGACAGAGAATGTCAATTTTTGGAGGAAATTTTTGTTTATGAAGTATTCCCAGAAAGTACGGGATGCCTATTGACCGGGCAGGATTTGAATGTGATTTGGCTTTCATATACTGAAAGTACAAACGGTAAAGAAATAAAATGTAGCCTATTCAGTCATGTCAATCAATATTCATATATTTACGGACTAAATTAAATATATGAAAAAGTTCATTCTTCCATTTTTCTGTGCCGTTTTGTTTACTACTTCAGTAACTGCACAGCAAACCACGGCGGCTTCAGTAAAGACGGAAGCTACGAAATCAAAATTAACCTCTAAAGAAGTAATTGATAATTATCTTAAAGCTTTAGGAGGAAAAGATAAATTGCAGGCTATAAAATCTACTATTATAGATAATACAGTAGAGGTACAAGGAATGCAGGTTGCTATGACAACTAAGAAAATGGGAAATAAGTTCAAATCTGAACAATCCGTAATGGGTCAGAAAATGGTTCAGGTTTTTGATGGTGAAAAAGGATATTTCGATCAGATGGGGCAGAAAATGGATATTCCTGCCGATAAAATTGCGGATTTAAAAAAGAGCCAGGTTATTGAAGCGCTAAGCTATGATGCTGCGACTTTCAAAACAGTAACCACTGAGAAAATCGACGGAAAAGATTATAACGTATTGTCTTCTGATAAAGGAAAATTCTATTTTGATGCTTCTACAGGGTTATTGTATAAGTCCACTTCGGAAGAAGGAACGGCAGTTGTTAAAGGGTATATGACGGTGGACGGGATAAAATTCCCTTCTGAAATAGAAGCGGAAGGAAACGGCCAAAAAGTAGTGATTAAAACCAGTAAAGTCGTAATGAATACCGGAGTTACGGATGCGGATTTCAAATAAGATAAAACTCTTAAAACGATAAAAAAGCCGGGCAATTGCCCGGCTTTTTGTTATATGAATAAATTTAACTCAATTTTAACTAAAATATGAATGATTTCATTTCCACACCTGGTGAATAATTGATTATTTTTAATCTCGGAAATAAAATCAGATTATATGAGAAAATTTTTATCTTCATTTGCAGTAGTCTTTTTAGTATCGGCAAATGCTTTTGCGCAAAATATCCCAATGGATCCTTCTGTTAGGATAGGTACTCTTTCAAACGGAATGAAGTACTATATCAAGAAAAATACATTACCTGAGAAAAAGGTAGACTTCAGACTGGCCATCAACGCAGGATCTATCCTTGAAGACGAAAACCAGAGAGGTCTGGCTCACTTTATGGAGCACATGAACTTCAATGGAACCAAAAACTTCCCGGACAATAAATTAGTGGACTTTCTGCAGTCCATCGGGGTGAAATTCGGTCAGCATCTTAATGCTTATACAAGCTTTGATGAAACGGTGTATATGCTTCCTGTTCCTTTGGATAAACCGGGAAATCTGGATGCAGGATTGAAGGTGATGGAAGACTGGGCATTCAATGCCACCCTTTCTGATGAACAGATCAATAAAGAAAGAGGGGTTGTTCTTGAAGAATTAAGACTGGGATTAGGGGCAGATAAAAGAATGATGGATAAATACCTGCCTAAAATGTTGTATAACTCACAATATGCAAACAGATTACCGATCGGTACCAAAGAGGTTCTACAGAATTTCAAGCCAGATGTGATCAGAAAATTCCATCAGGATTGGTACAGACCGGATCTTATGGCCATTGTAGTTGTAGGAGACATTAATGTGGATGAAGTTGAAAAGAAAATTAAAGATAACTTCGGTAAATATAAAAACCCGGCAAAACCGAGAGAAAGAAAATCATTTGACCTGCCTAATCATAAGGAAACATTAGTTGCCATTGAAACTGATCCGGATGCTACCAATTCTATGGTGCAGTTTATTATGAAGGATTCTGAAGCGTATCAGCCGGATGTAACCATTGAACAATATAATGAAAGCCTTATCAAAAGTCTTGCGACAACGATGTTGAACAACAGGTTGAGGGAGCTGATTAATTCTAATAATCCGCCATTCACATTCGGGTCTGTATATCATGGGGGAACGTATGCAAGAAGCAAAGAAGCTTTCCAGGGATTTGCTATGACCAAAGAGGGCGATCAGCTTAATGCCCTTAAAGTTCTTTTGGAAGAAACAGAAAGAGCTAAAAGGTTCGGATTTACTCAAATAGAACTGGACAGGGCAAAATCTCAGATTCTATCCAATTATGAAAGATCTTACAATAACCGCGATAAAACAGAAAGCGGAATGTTGGTGGATGAATATGTAAGAAACTTTTTAGAGCATGAGCCAATGCCGGGAATCGCTTGGGAGTATGAAGATGCTAAGAAATTCCTGCCATCCGTAACGTTAGCCCAGACAAATGAAATCATTAAAAAATTTGTAAAAGACGACAGCAGAGTAGTGATCATTACAGGCCCTAAAAAGGATAATATAACCATGCCTGCAGAATCACTGGTCCTTAATACATTTGAAAAAGTAAAAGTAGCAGACCTTAAGCCGTATGAGGAAAAAGCAACCATCAAAAACCTGGTGAAGCCATTCAAGTCTGAAGGTAAAATTGCAAAAACAGAAACGGATGCCCAATTAGGAACAACAACATGGACCTTAAGCAATGGGGCAAAAGTTACTTTTAAGAAAACAGACTATAAAGATGACGAAATTGTCTTCACAGCAAGAAGCTTAGGAGGGAATTCCATTATTCCTGATGCAGATTACAATAAAACCCAATTTGCTTTCCCTGCGTTGGCTGATGCGGGAGTGAACGGCTTCTCTAAATCTGACCTAACCAATTATCTGGCAGGAAAACAGGTCAGTGTGAATCCTTTTATCGGTGGTCTGACTGAAGGAATTTCAGGAAGAACAACTCAAAAAGACCTGGGAACAGCAATGGAATTAGTTCATGCCTATTTTACAGGCTTGAATTATAGTCCTGAAGCATTCAATGCTTATAAAACAAAGCAATCTGCTATGACGAATAACCTGTTGTCTAATCCGCAGTTTTACTTCTCAAGTGAGCATGCCAAATTCATGAACCAGAAGAACCCGAGATTCATCGGAATAGTTCCTTTGGAAAAAGAATGGGCAAATACAGATTATAAGAAAGCATATGACATCTATAAAGAGAAATTTGCGAATGCTGGAAACTTCCATTTCTATTTCGTAGGGAATATAGATGAAGCTAAATTCAAAAATGAAGTGCTGCAATATATAGCAAGCCTTCCGTCAACTGGGAAAACCTCTACGTTTAAAGATACGGGGTACAGACAAATCATGGGAGACTATACCAAAATATATAAAAAAGGAAAAGATCCGAAGAGTATGGTAACGATCTCTTATACGGGAGAAGCTCCATATAATGAAAAAGAAGCGTTGGCTTTGGAAGCCTTAGGAGAAGTGGCTACCATAAAAGTGATTGAAAAGCTTAGAGAGGATGAAAGCGGAATCTACGGTGGCGGAGCCAGAGGCGGAATGTCTAAAGTACCCTACAGCGGATACAGCTTTAGCATCAATTTCCCTTGTGGACCGGAAAATGCTGAAAAACTGACGAAAAGTGCCATTGCGGAACTTCAAAAGCTGATCGCGAATGGACCTGAACAAAAAGACCTGGATAAGTATAAAGAAGGAGAATACAACGATCATAAGACAAGTCTGAAAGATAATATGTACTGGATGAATGCCATTGCTAAGAATCAGTTAGACGGAAGTGATAAATATGAAATCCTGAACTATGAAGAGAAGGTAAAAGCGCTTACTGTGAAAGACCTTCAGGATGTAGCTAAGAAATATCTTACCAAAGGAAGAATTGTAGCTACTTTAATGCCGGAAGACGGATGGGAAAATGCCAAGAAAGAAGAAGCAAAGCCTGCTGTTATCAAAACAGGTGCATCCAATTAGAATACTTGGAATCTCAAAATATAAAAACCGCAGATAATCCTGCGGTTTTATATTTTTTAAGAACCATATTCTTTCTTCCATTCTTCAGCGGCTTCACTTAATACGGTGTAAAATTCTTCTCCGTACTTTCTTGTCAAAGGTGTTTTCAGGAATTTGTAAACAGGGACCTGTAATTCCTTTCCTAATGTACAGGCGTCACTGCAAACATTCCATTCGTGGTAGTTCAGAGCAGTGAAAGAAGAATATTCCGTAATACGGATCGGGTAGAGGTGACAGGAGATAGGCTTTTGCCAGTCAATGACACCATCTTCATAGGCTTTTTCAATACCACATTTAGTAATTCCTTTTTCATCAAAAGTTACATATGCGCATTCACGGTCTTCTACCATAGGGGTTACATACATTCCGTCAGACGGATCAGTAGTCCATGTTCCCTGTTCTTCTAAAGCTTTGATGCCTTCCTGGGTAAGGTAGGGTTTTATTGTATCAAAAATGCTATCTAAAATTTCAAGCTCATCCTTATCTAATGGGGCACCTACGTCACCTTCCACACAACATGCCCCTTTACATTTTGTAAGGTTGCATACAAACTCTTCGGAAAATATATCCTCGGAAATCAATTTATCATCTATCTGAATCATAATCTTAAAATAATTGAAAATAAGTACCTGCTTTAAAGGTAATTAAACTAATAATAATCAGCCATAAGCTTATCTCCTGCATCCAGTACTTGGGAAGGAATCTCAGCATTCGGCTAAGAATGATACTGGCAGGAAAAGCCAGCAACAACAAATATTCATAACTTTTATCCATGTATAGGATAATGGTAACCAGCTGAGCCAAAGAGAATACAAGTAAAAAAGTATATTTATACCGGCTTATCGGGCTCTTTTTATTATAATTTCTGAAATGGTCGTACACAGCATAAATAAGCATTAAAAAAATAGGAATTAATGGGAATACGCCACGATAATCCATTACAAATCTCATTTTTCCAAACGGGAAATAATCTGCATTCCATGTGGTGAATCTAAGGAAGAACATCAAAGAAAAATAACTGAATGCTATAAGGGTTATCCCTAAAAGAAACCTGAAAAGATTCAGGGCAATCTTTTCTGAAGTGGCAATAACGTGAATAATCACAAATACAGCCATTGGCCATGTGGTGGGGAGAAAAATAAAATTTAACGCTACAATGGAACCTACCAGTACATAAGATTTCTTACGGATGTCCTCATTTGTACTTGTTAGTAGTAACAAAAGAAAAGAATTGGTAAGAAGCGCCACTGCAATTCCTATATCCAAATGCCCGGGATAAAGCCCGAATATAAAAACCGTATATAAAAATAAGGGCAGATGTGTCTGGTAATTAAGTGCTATGGTATGAAAACAAAAATAAGCCAGGGCAATCCCCAAAAAAGTAATTCCGGCAATAATGGCTTCGTATGTGTTGAAATTCAGTATGTTAAATATTATAACTACTAAAAGAAGAAAACCAATATAAACAGGAATTGAAAAAATATTGCTTTCTTTTGAAAGTAATTTAAACATTTTTTATAAATTTGTGCAAAGTTAATTTAAAAAAGGAAAATAATGACGTCTTTCTTTCTATTCTTAAGTAAAGTTTTCAAATGGTCTTTCGGTTTTTTTGATACCTTTGGAAATGTACTGAACTGGATTTTATTTATCGTTTGCTGTGGATTGTTTACGTATTGGTGCTATGTTTTGGTAGTTACACTAGGTGGCGATAAAGACAAAGACTATTATTCACCTACAGAAGGAAAACATCCTTATTACGATCCAAAGATCTATAAAAAAGAAGGTTAATTAATTGGTTATATAGTAAAAAACCGATCAAAAAATTTTTTTGATCGGTTTTTTTATTAACGATTAAAATTTAGTCATGAATAGGAAGAACCAAAACCGGAATAGGGGAGCTCTTAGTTAAGCCTTTCGTCAGGCTTCCTACAAAAACATCATAAATTCCACTTCTTCCGTGGGAGCCCATTACAATATAATCGGCATTTTTAGCTTTTGCATATTCTAAAATAATATCCTTTGCAATACCTTGTTTTAAAAGGTGTTCGCACTCTACATCGTGAGCCAGTATCCGCTGCTCAATTTTATTAAGCTGAATAAGCTCTTCTCTGATCTCATTTTCTTCCACCTCCGGAAAATATTGGAAACCCATATCACCGATGGCAAAGCCAATATCTGAAGGCGCCACATGAATAAGGAAAATCTTGCCATTAAGCTGCTTGGCAAATTTCACAGCACCATCTACCAGCTGTTCTGTTTTTTCCCCAAAATCTACGGGTAATACAATATTGATCATAATCTAGAATTTGTTATTTAAAGATAGTAAAAAAATGTTAAATCTTATGTTAAATTACTTATAATATTCTGATATCAAGAACTTTTTCACCTTCAAGAAAAGCCTCCAAAACATCATTTTCTTCTACTTTGCCAACTCCTTTGGGAGTGCCGGTAAAAATAAGATCACCTACCCTTAGCGTAAAATATTGAGAGACAAAAGCAATAATATCTTCAAAGCTAAAGATCATATCTTTTGTATTTCCATCCTGGACTTTATCTTTATTTTTTAATAATGAAAACTGCAGGTTCTCAAGATCATAATTTTCCTTTTTAAAAAAGCTTCCCACAACAGCAGAGCCATCAAAACCTTTTGCCAGTTCCCAGGGCAAACCTTTGGATTTAAGGTTGCTTTGAAGATCTCTCGCCGTGAAATCAATTCCCAGCCCGATTTCTTCATAATGCTTATGGGCAGCCTCCTTCTGAATATATTTCCCCCCTTTCGAAATTTTCAGGACCACTTCCAGTTCGTAATGCACATCATTTGAAAATTCAGGGATGTAAAAATCGTTTCCTTTTAAAACAGCCGTGTCAGGCTTCATAAATATAACAGGACTTTCAGGAATTTCGTTTCCTAATTCTTGAGCATGTTCGCTGTAATTTCTTCCTATGCAGATGATTTTCATAATGTATTTTGTTCTTTATACCAAAAAGGAATGTGTTTAAGTCTTTAGAATCTGGAGGATAACTGGATTTTAGTGAATACTTTCTTTGTATACAGTGGGAATTCAGCATTCTGAAGCCATCCGAAATATCCGAGGTCTTTCTGGAAAACGGTTTTCACGCATTGCCCTTTATACTTCCCGAAATTGAAAACCTCTTCCATTTTTTCATTGAAGCCTATAAAGCCTGCCAGATCAGCATTCTTATTGTGGGTAGTGAATTCGCTGAGTGAAGGAATATCTTTCGGAATGTCATCGTATCTGCCAATTTGAGCATCCAGAACTTCAAAGGTAGCCATGACGTCAGCTTCAGCAGAATGGGCATTTTCAAGGGTTTTTCCACAGTAAAACTGATAAGCTGCACTTAGGTTTCTGGGTTCTTTTTTATGGAAAATAGTCTGTGCATCCACCAGTTTGAATTTACTCAGATCAAAATCAACTCCCGCTCTTAAAAGTTCCTCAGCTAAAAGGGGAACATCGAATCTGTTGGAGTTGAAACCTCCTAAATCAGTACCGGAAATCATCTCCATGACTTTAGATGCAATCTCCTTAAATGTTGGTGCTTCTTTCACATCTTCATCATAAATACCGTGAATATGGCTTGATTCCAGAGGAATGGGCATTTCAGGATTCACACGCCATGTTTTGCTTTCCCGGGATGCATCCGGATTTACTTTTAAAACACAGATTTCAACAATCCTGTCTTTCCCGATATTGGTTCCGGTAGTTTCTAAATCAAAAATACACAGTGGTTTATGGAGCTTTAAATTCATTTTTATAATTTGAAAATGTGTTGATTTGATAAATTTTGAAAATGACGGACAGTAATAAACTTCCTGTTTCCCTTATCCATCTTCCAGCCTAATTTAGCTGTTTTTGAAAAATAATTGATACTAAAATATAATACATAATCACCATCGGGATCCCGACAGCTTTAAAAATAATTAAAATAATAACGGCACCAATCAATAAAGCAAGCTTGGGGTAATTGTCCTGAAGCTTCATGGATTTGAACTTCATGGCGATCATTTTAACGGGGCTTACCAGAAGCCATGATGAAATCACCGTTAATCCAAGTAAAAAACTTGTATTGTTAAATAAAAAAACAAAACTTTGATTTTCTTTGAAAGCATAATACAATCCAAAGATCAGAATCGTATTGGAGGGAGTATTCAATCCTTTAAAATAATATTTCTGATCCTCGTCCAGGTTAAAAATAGCCAACCTTAAACAGGAAAAAGCAGTAATCAAAAAGCCCAGATAGCAATACCATGGAAAACCGGTATGTGAATTTTGAGCGAGTGCAACAAACATGGTCAATCCCGGAATAAATCCGAAACTTACCATATCCGCCAGGGAATCCAGCTGAATGCCTAAATTGGAGTTGGACTTCAGGGCTCTTGCTATAAAACCGTCAAAAAAGTCCAGAACCAAGGAAATAACGATACAGATGGCCGTAACCTGATAATCACCTAACACAAGATGAACAGCCCCTATACATCCGGAAAATAAATTTCCCAATGTAAACAAGTTGGCAAGGTTATTTTTAATGAAATTCATGACAACAAAAGTAAAGAATAGAATTTACATTTCAGGATTACTTATATTTGCATTTATGAAAAATTTAAGCGTATTAGAGAAAATAATTGCTATTATTCTCTTACTGACAGTCATATATGCCATTTATGTGTTCTTTACGGATAGTTCATTTTTCGACAGGCTGGTAGAGGAAGACGGATTTTATGAAAATCTGACATCCATATTTTTGTTTTTCACAAGTTTTACCCTGTTCTTCAAATTTTTCAAGTATCAGAAATATTATGGAATGCTATGGAAAATTGGAGTATTGCTAATGGCCTTAGGAATGTTCTTTGGTGGCGGAGAAGAAATTTCTTGGGGACAGCGAATATTCAATGTGCAATCGTCAGAATTTTTTAAAGAAAATAATGCTCAGCAGGAAACCAATCTTCACAATATGGTTGTAGGGGATGTAAAGTTGAATAAGCTGATTTTCTCCAATCTGATGTCTATTTGTTTCGGGATTTACTTTCTGGTATTGCCGCTTTTATGGAATAAATCCGCAAAAATGAAGAACCTGATCGATACATTTGGAATTTCTGTGGCAAGACCGATTCATCTTTACATTTTTGTGATTATTACGGTTTTAATATTGGTACCGATCAATCATGCAAGAAAATGGGAGATTTGGGAATATGCATTTGCTTTAATCATGTTCCTGATTGTTTATAATCCACTCAATATCAAAGAAATTTTTTCTAAAGAAAATCATTCATAAAAAAAGCGCTGATGGAATCAGCGCTTTTTTGTTTCAATTATTTTACAACTTTATAAACGTAGTGTATTTTTCTCTCCGAATAATTTTTTGAATGAGAGCCTTCTTCATTATCATCAAAGGTGCCTATGTAGGTTACTTTTCCTAAACTTTCCAGGGTTTTTACAAATTCATTGCTGTTGGAGTTCATGGCTACATAAAATACCTTTTCTTTTGGAAAGGTTTTAGGATCTTCAAATTTGATTTCGGGAATAGCTTCCTGGTAGCGGAACCACACTTCAGGAGAATATTCAGCATAACTGTACATCCTGGTGTTCTCTTTCTGAACCTGACTTCTAAAGGTTGACAGGCTTTTGAAATTTTTATTGCTGTTGAGCATAGTGTCCAAAACCGGAATCCCAAATATGCCGGTACTGACCATTAGAAAAACCACGGAGTAAAATGCCTTTTCAAAGTGATTCTGCTTATAAATAAAATAGAGGAGTCCAATAGCAGCAATGAAAGCACAAACAGAGAAAAGAACAGTGTAAATATCAATTTGCAAGGGTAAAAAATATACTCCCACAGCAATTGCCAGCGCAACCACTCCTAAAATTGTGAAGATGGTTTTATTAAGAGTAAGCTCCCATTTTTTCAAATTGAAGTTCAGAAACAGGTAATATAAATAATACCCGGTGGTTGCCGCTAAAGGAACCATCATCGGGAAAAGGTAACGTTCCTTTTTAGAAGGGATCAAAGACAGGAAAATCAAAGAAAATAAGGTCCAGTAAAAGAAAAGCATATAGATTTTCGGTTGTTCCGTTCTTTTTTTGATCATTGGAAAAATCAGTCCGATCACACTATATAGAATCCATACTCCTGTTTGTACCGGAAAGCTTAAATATCTGGTGAAAGGCTTGACATCCCTGTTTCCCCTTGCTGTCGCTTCTTTTTCCATAATAGCTAAGAAGGTTTCGGAGTCTGCAAGGTAAATATAGATATACCAGGAAAACCCGATAAGTAGAGTAACAATTGCACACAGGATGATCCCGCGGATTTCTTTCCACCTCGGCCATCCGAACAGGATAATATATCCGAGATAAAAAGGAACAAGCAGAACGTAAGGCCCTGTAGGTCCTTTGCTTAATACGGAAAAACCAAACAGTACTCCTGCGACCAGGTAATTGGGAATGGTCTTGATATCTTTTAAGGCCAGGATGAAATAATACATTCCGATTACCATAAAACTATAACTGTAAATATCCCAGTTGGCCCTTCTTCCTACATATACAACCAGGAAATTAGTAACCAGTACCATAGAAGAAATAAAAGCAAGACGTGAATTGTTGCTCAGAAAATGAACAATCTTATAAAAATAAATGACCAGTAAAAAGCAGGATAAGGCGGCAGGAAATCTCAATGCACCAATATCCCGGAAACTGAAAATTTCTCCCATCCATGCACTCAGCCATGTAGGTAAAGGGGGTTTTTCATATCGCGGAAGATTATTCATTGTTGTGAAAATCCAATGTCCGTCGTTGGCCATTTCTCTTGCCGAAACAAAGTTTCTGGCTTCCATAATATCCACATATAATTTTCCTAAATGAGCAAAAAGTAAGATAGCGCTTACAGCCAGGAGCAAGTAATACAGAGACCGCTGCTGAATTTTCATAACTGGATAATTTCTGCAAAGATATTTAAAAGCTTCAATATCTTTATGCAATCTGAAATTTCGATTATCTTTGCAAATATTTTACATCTATGAATGCAGACAAGTTTTATTCGGTTGTAGTACCGCTTTATAATGAAGAAGAAAATGCGCCTTTGCTTATTTCAGCCATTGAAAGTGTACTGAAAAACTATCGTTATGAACTGATCCTGGTTGATGATTTTTCAACGGATAAAACAGTAAAAGTGATTAAAGATATAGCTGCTCCGAATGTGGTTCTGATAGAGCTGAAGAAAAACTACGGACAAAGTTCTGCATTAATGGCCGGAATTGATTATGCAACCGGAGATTATATCATTACCATGGATGGAGATATGCAGAATGATCCTACCGATATTCCGATGATGGTGGCAAAAATGGATGAAGACGGTGCCGATCTTGTCATTGGAAAACGCCAGAAAAGACAGGATAACCTTCTAAGGACTTTCCCTTCCAAAGTAGCGAATTTCATTATCAGAAGAACGACCAAGTTAAATGTAAAAGATCATGGTTGCGCTTTGAAAGTTTTTACAAACGAGACCGCTAAAAATCTTGATCTATATGGTGAATCCCACAGATTTATCACCCTTCATGCTCATATCAACGGAGCAAGAATTTCAGAAGTTCCGGTAAAACATCATGCAAGACAGTTCGGAGTGTCTAAATATGGAATCGGAAGAACTACAAAAGTGATCAATGATCTGATTCTTTTACTTTTTAATCAGAAATATCTTCAAAAACCGATTTATCTGTTCGGAAATATAGGAATTGTCGCCTTTGCTTTAGGAATGTTGATCAATACATATTTGCTTATCGTTAAAATTTTAGGACATTCCATTGGTGGAAGACCTTTGCTTATTTTAGGTATTTTGCTTGTTTTTGTGGGTATTCAGCTTTTTACTACAGGCATTATCATAGACCTGTTAATGAAAACCTATTATGAATCTCAGAAGAAACGTCCGTTCAATATCCGAAAAATTTCCACTTTTTGAAAAAATTCAAGAAAATAGCGGTTACATCCTTGAAAATTGGCATTAGCCTGCTGTTGCTGTATTTCGTTTTCAGAAAAGTACCTTTTTCAGATGTCTGGGAGCTTGTTAAAACAAGTAAACTTTATTTTTTAATTATAGCTTTAATTGCATTTGTTGTTTCCCAGGTTATTTCTTCACAAAGACTACTTTCTTATTTCCATGCGAACCAGTTTCTTATTCATAAGATCGATAACCTGAAGCTTTATCTGATAGGCATGTTTTATAATTTCTTTATTCCCGGTGGAATAGGAGGTGATGCCTATAAGGTATATATTCTGAATAAACAATTCGGCTGGAGTGCGAAAAAATTAACGAAATCCGTCTTCTCTGACAGGCTTTCCGGTTTACTCGCTATCATGATTTTGATAGAAGCCTTAGCATTCCCTTTGCTTCCGGGATACTATAAACTTTTAATTATTCCTGCCGTAGCAGTTACAATAGCAATAGCAAGAATATTTTTCATGAGATTTTTCCCGGAATTTAAAAGGATTTTTTATAAAACATTGCTTTATTCTTTGGGCGTTCAGCTATGTCAGATGCTTTCCATTTATTTTATTCTCCAATCTTTTACCCAGGTTGAGGATATCTGGATTTATTTTATTGTTTTCCTGGTCAGTGCTGTTTTAAGTGTGATTTCCTTTTCAGGAATCGGAGTCAGGGAATGGCTGTTCATGAAAGCGGCTCAGTATTTTACCTTTAATGCGGATGTATCTGTTTCCACGGCAATGCTGTTTTCATTTATCACGGCAATTGTAGCATTGGTCGGGATCAGCTTTCAGTTTAAAAAAATGACCATTCGCCTTCAGTAATATCTCCTTTGTTTAAAACCTGTTTAATTTTAAAATTTGGTATGTGTATTGTTATATATGCCTAGGATAATAAAAGTTTTTGTTTGTTTGAAATTAATTTATACTTTTAGCAATAGATAGACAACAAAAATATTTTATTGAAATTAAATAGATAAGAAATATGAAAAAATTATTATTAACATTCGTGCTTTCATTATTTGGAGTAATGTCTTTTGCTCAGATTGAAGGAAAATGGAAAACAGTAGATGATGAAACAAAACAGGCCAAATCTATTGTGGAGATTTATAAAAAGTCTGACGGGAAATACTATGGGAAAGTGTCCCAGCTTCTAATAAAGCCGGCTAATCCTAATTGTGTGGATTGTAAAGATGACAGAAAAAACAAGCCTATTTTAGGAATGGAGATCATCAGAGGATTGAAAAAAGACGGGGATGAGTTTACAGGGGGTACTATTACAGATCCTAAAACTGGAAAGACTTATAAATGTACCATTAAAAGAAGTGGAGATCAGTTAAATGTAAGAGGCTATATCGGGCTATCTTTAATCGGTAGAACACAAACCTGGACTAAAGTAAATTAATTACGGTTAAATAAAATTAATAAAACGGCATTTCATACAAATGAGATGTCGTTTTTGCTATGTGAATAATAAAAAAATACTATTTTTGTACTCTAATTTTTCAAAAAAATATGGCAGAATATACTTTTCGTGAAGTAATTGCACAGGCAATGAGCGAGGAAATGCGTAAAGACGAATCCATCTATCTGATGGGGGAAGAAGTTGCAGAATACAATGGTGCATACAAGGCTTCAAAAGGAATGCTGGATGAATTTGGTCCTAAAAGAGTAATCGATACACCAATAGCTGAGCTCGGTTTTGCGGGGATTTCCGTAGGAGCTGCAATGAATGGTAACAGGCCAATCGTTGAATTTATGACCTTCAATTTTTCTTTGGTAGGGATTGATCAGATTATCAATAACGCGGCAAAGATCCGTCAGATGAGTGGCGGACAATGGAACTGCCCGATTGTATTCCGTGGTCCTACTGCTTCTGCAGGACAATTGGGAGCTACCCACTCCCAGGCTTTTGAAAGCTGGTATGCGAACTGTCCGGGATTAAAAGTAGTGGTTCCTTCCAACCCTTATGATGCAAAAGGATTATTAAAAACTGCTATTCAGGATAACGATCCGGTAATCTTCATGGAATCTGAACAGATGTATGGCGACAAAATGGAAATCCCTGAAGAAGAATACTATTTGCCAATCGGTAAAGCAGATATCAAGAAAGAAGGAAAAGATGTAACATTGGTTTCTTTCGGGAAAATCATGAAATTGGCGATCCAGGCTGCTGAAGACCTGGCAAAAGAAGGAATTTCAGTGGAAGTTATCGATTTAAGAACGGTTCGTCCATTAGATTTTGATACAATCCTTACTTCTGTTAAGAAAACAAACAGATTGGTAATTTTAGAAGAAGCATGGCCATTTGCTTCCATCTCTTCTGAAATTACGTATATGGTTCAGCAAAAAGCATTTGATTATTTAGATGCTCCTATCAAGAGAATTACAACTCCGGATGCACCTGCACCTTATTCTGCGGCATTATTTGCAGAATGGTTCCCTAAACTTGAAAAAGTAAAAGAGGAAATCAAAAAAGCAATGTACGTTAAATAATTATAGATTATAGAGAAAAACTTCCGAAAGGAAGTTTTTCCATTTATTATATTCATGAAGAAAAATGCTGAGGGATGTAAATTTAATTTAAATTTGCGCTTTTAAAAATTAAAATTGCTGATATGGCAGAAGTTACAGAAGGTGGTCACCACTTTGATCTTAAGAAACTTTCATTTGTAGGAGTTATCGTATCATTAGGAATTGTATTCGGTGATATCGGTACCTCACCGCTTTATGTAATGAAGGCGATTGTTAATGCTCGAAAAGATGGTGCTACTATGCCGTTCGATGAATACATTGAAGGTGCTCTTTCTTGTATTATCTGGACACTTACACTACAAACCACCATTAAATATGTTATTATTGCCCTAAGAGCAGATAACAAAGGAGAAGGTGGAATTTTAGCCCTTTATTCCTTAGTGAAAAAGCTCAAGAAAAAATGGCTGTACGTAGTCGCCATTATAGGGGCGTCAACATTGGTGGCGGATAGTGTTATTACGCCTTCTCTAACCGTAATGTCGGCTATTGAAGGGCTTAAGATCTACAATCCCGAGACACCAGTAGTAGCAATTACTCTTGTTATCTTATTTGTAATCTTTGTAGTTCAGCAATTCGGTACGGCATCCATTGGTAAATTCTTTGGACCTATTATGGTAACCTGGTTCCTTGTTTTGGGGGTTTTCGGTTCCATCCATATTGTTGATCATATCGAAATCTTAAAAGCATTCAACCCTATTTATGCCTATAACCTTATCACCCATTCATCCAGTGCGATTGTTATAATGGGAGCCGTTTTCTTATGTACGACGGGAGCTGAAGCGTTATATTCCGACTTAGGGCACTGTGGTGCAAAAAATATCAGAATAAGCTGGGTTTTTGTTAAGGTAATGCTTATTCTCAATTATCTTGGGCAAGGTGCCTGGTTATTGGATAATTATCAGCAGGTTTTCAACGGGGTAAACCCGTTCTTTGGAATCATGCCTCAATGGGCAGTTTTACCCGGAGTAATTCTGGCTACGGCCGCTGCTATTATTGCGAGTCAGGCGGTGATTACAGGATCATTCACCATGTTCTCGGAAGCAATGTCCATTTCATTCTGGCCCAATCAGCATATTGAGTACCCTTCAGGGATCAAGGGACAGATGTATATTCCTAGAATCAACTGGGGATTGATGGCATTCTGTTTTGTAGTTGTAATTTTCTTCCAGAAATCAGAAAAAATGGAAGCGGCCTATGGTCTTACAATTACCATAACCATGTTGATGACCACCATTTTATTACTATTCTGGTTAAGCAGAACAAGGGTGAGCAAATTCTTTATAATAGGCTTTGGATTAGTATACCTTTTCTTGGAATCAGGATTCTTTTATGCTAACGTCATCAAATTTATTGATGGAGGTTGGCTGACCATGGTTCTTGGAGGATTTATTGCAATTTGTATGTATGCGTGGTATAACGGAAGATTAATTAAAGCCCACTTTATACAGTTTGTTAAAATAGAAAAATATGTTTCTATTATTAAAGACATGAAATTGGATGAAACCATACCTAAGTATGCTACCAACCTTGCATATTTGAGCAGGGCCAAAAGAAATGATGAGGTGGAATCTAAAATTATTTATTCCATCATCAAAAAACAGCCTAAAAGAGCAGACCATTATTTTATTTTGAGTATTGTCAACCAGGAAGATCCATATACATTCAAATATACCGTGGACGAAATATTACCCGGAACAATCTATAAAATCAATTTCTTATTAGGATTTAAGGTAGACCGCAGGATTAATGACTATTTCAACATGGTTCTAAAAGACCTTATGGCAGATGAAACGATTCCTTCAAGAAGCAGTCATCCATCGCTAAGAGCTCATAATATTCCGCCGGATCTTAAATATGTGATTATTGATAATACCTATATCAATGATATCTTATTGACTGTTAAAGAGAAAATTACTCTTAATATTTACAACTTTGTGAAGTATATCGGAAGTGACGATTTCAAGGCTTGGGGAGTGAGTTCACATAATGTAGAAGTGGAATCAGCACCGATTACAGAGTTAACGGTTTACGACAACAGTATACAGCAGGTTGGATTTATACGCCATAATTCTTAAAATCCATTGGCATAAAGCATAGCATCTATTTAAATAAAAATCGATAAATTTGTAGATAATTTTTTTGATGGATACTGTACAAAAAGAAAAAAATATTGCTTTAATCAAGGATGTTTTACGAAACTACCTTCTGGAAAAGGGTTTCAGAAACACGCCTGAACGATATACCATATTAGAGGAGATTTACAATATGGATCACCACTTCAATGTGGATGATCTTTATCTTCTAATGATGCAGAAAAAATATCATGTCTCTAAAGCAACCATTTATAACACGATTGAAATTTTCCTTGATGCCGGTCTTATCCGTAAGCATCAGTTTGGCGAAAAAACACTTACTTCTTCATCCTATGAAAAGTCTTATTTCGATAAGCAACATGACCATCTGGTGATTTACAAAAAAGATTCCGATAAAGAAATTGAAGAAATTATCGAGTTTTGTGATCCAAGAATTCAAGGAATTAAAGAAGCAATTGAAGAAGCATTTGGCGTAAAAATTGATTCTCATTCGCTATATTTTTATGGCACTAAGAATGATTAATCAATGAGGCTAATTTTTTTTCTGTTAATTTTTATTTCCACAATAGCATTTGCACAGGATAAACCCAAGCCGGTGCAAAGAGACCCGTATTTACAAAATCCTGTAAAAAATCAGCCACAGCAGCTAAGTCCTGGAAACATGGTGAAAATAATTCATGCGGATGAAATTAAGAAAGATCCCCTGAAATATGACGGCAACCAATTTCTTACGGGAAATGTTCAGGTAGAACACCAGGGTTCTATTCTTACCGCCGATGAAGTGATTATTTACAAAGAAGAAAACTTTGTAAAAGCTATAGGAAATACCAGGCTTCAAAATACAGACGGTTCGGTAATTACGGCAGGGGAAATGGAGTATGACGGAAATACCCAGAAAGGGGTTGCCAGGAAAAATGTTATCCTTACCGATCCAAAACAGACGATCAAAACCGATATTATGTATTACGACAGGGTTTCTAACCAGGCCTATTTTAATACAGGGGGCACCATTTCAGACGGCCAGAATGTAATGTACACCAAGACTGCTACCTATTTCCTGGATACAAAAATGATTGATTTCGTTGGGAATGTGAAAATAGACAGCCCTGATTATATCGTTGAAGGAGTCAATATCAAGCAGAATCAAAATACAAAAGTTGCTGAGTTCTTTGGCCCGACCACCATTACCAATCGTGCCAATCCTAAAAACAGGGTGTATACGGAAAGAGGCACTTATAAAATGAATACTAAGGAGGCTTATCTTAACAAGAATTCCAAGATTTTTTACAATGATAAGATTCTTACGGGCGATGATATGTATTATAACCAGCTCAGCGGTTTTGGGAAAGCAACAGGAAACGTGACACTTGATGATCCGCTGGAAAGGCGATACATAAAAGGGGGATATGGAGAGATCTATGAAAAGAAAGATTCTGCCATGATGACTAAAAGCCCTTATGCCGTTAAAATTCTGGAGAAGGACTCTATCTATTTTGCTTCGGAAAAGATCATTTCTTATCAAAAACCGGATTCCTTAGATGCTACTAAAAAGAAGAGCTTCCTCAGGGCATTCAGAAAAGGAAGGTTTTATAAATCCAATGCTCAGGGAAGGGCAGATTCAATTGCTTTCAATGAAACAGACGGTATTTTACACATGTATACAGAACCCATTCTGTGGAGTGGAGAAAAACAAGTGACCGGAGACAAAATTGAAGCTTATTTCAATACGGAAACAGAAAATATAGATTCTTTAAAAGTACTCGGAAATGCTTTCGCCATAAGCAAAGTGGATTCCCTAACCCGTAAAGATGAATTCAATCAGGTGAAAGGGAAATTAATGACGGTTTACTATCAGGATAATAACATAAAAGAAGCGAAAGTAATTGGAAATGCCCAGTCGATCGTTTATGTGGATGATGAAAACCAGCAGACAAAGCAAAAAGAAAGAATAGGGATCACCTTATCTTCCTGCGGTATTATCGGTGCATTATTTGAAGAAAAAGCGTTACAAATTGTATCGTGCAGTATCGGTGCTACTTCAGACACTTATCCGATGAGTATGTTAGAGCCTTCAAAAAGGAAATTTCCTGACTTCAACTGGAATACCAAAGACAGAATAAGAAAATGGCAGGATATTCTTGTAGATACGCCGAATTACCCTGAAGTACAGTATGAAGCTGATAATTCACTGTATGATAAAGCTCAGGAAGCCGTAGAAAAAGAAAAAGCTAAAGAAGAAGCAAAAAAGCCTAAAAGAATAAGGAAATAATAAAACAGTAATGAGTAAGCTGAATAATTCACCTGTTTTTATTAATTACAGGCTTATTCTAAGTTTGAACTTTTCAAAGGCGGTTTTATAATCTATCGTGATAATTTCGGGATTTGATGAATGTTTTTTAGCTTTGCTGAAATTTTTTACTCCATGGAATTGCAAAAAGATTTTTTTACATATCAGGCACAAACAACGAAGTTTGCTGCGGGTTTTGAAGTTGAAAAAGCGGAAGGAAGCTATATTTTCGGGACGGATGGTAAGCAGTACCTGGATTTTGTGGCAGGAGTATCTGCAAATACATTGGGGCATTCTCACCCTAAGGTAGTGAATGCTATAAAAGAACAGGCAGAAAAATATCTCCATGTTATGGTATACGGAGAATATGCCCAAGAAAAACCTGTGGCATTATGTAAATTACTGGCTGAGGCAACGCCCGATCCCCTGGAAATTACTTACCTCGTGAACAGTGGTGCTGAAGCTATTGATGGAAGCTTGAAATTAGCGAAAAGATATACCGGAAGAGAAGAAATCGTTTCATTTAAAAATTCTTATCACGGAAATACCCACGGAGCCTTAAGTGTATCCGGAAATGAAGCCCATAAAAGAGAATTCCGCCCTTTATTACCCCTTGTAAACTTTATTGAATTCAACAACGAAGCAGACTTCGATAAGATTACTGAAAAAACGGCATGTGTAATTCTGGAAACCATTCAGGGAGCAGCAGGATTTCTTGTTCCTGCCCCGGATTATTTAAAAAAATTAAAAAACAGATGTGAAGAAGTAGGAGCTCTTTTAATCCTTGATGAAATTCAGCCGGGATTCGGGAGAACAGGGAAGCTGTTTTCTTTTGAACACTTCGGCATTGTTCCGGATATTCTCGTGATGGGAAAAGGAATGGGGGGCGGTGTTCCTGTGGGAGCCTTCATGAGCTCTTCAAAAATTATGGAATCCCTGGCTCATTCTCCTAAGCTAGGACATATTACTACTTTTGGCGGAAATCCTTTGATTGCGGCTTCCAGCTATGCTACTTTAAAAGAAGTGCTGGAGAGCGGATTGATGGATACGGTTGAAGAAAAAGAAAAGCTTTTCAGGGAACTCCTGATACATCCCAAAATTAAAAATATTAACGGAAAAGGCTTGATGTTAGCGGTAAACCTGGGAATCCCGGAATACACTCTGGAAGTAGCTAAAAGGTGTATGGAAAAAGGGCTGATCGTTTTCTGGCAGCTATACAGAAATGAGTATTTGAGAATTTCCCCACCATTAACGATTTCTCCGGATGAAATAAGGAAAGGCTGCCAAATTATCCTGGAAGTATTGAATGAAAACTAATGAAAATTCCCTTCTTTTGAAGGGAATTTTTATGTTAAGTGAGCAAGATTTTTGATCCTTAAAATTGGCTTAACATCTATTTGAAAATCTCTGATAAATATCATGCATATTGTATAAAAAAGTAAATACATTTTTGTGTAATAAAAAAATTAATTTATATATTGCGTGACGATTAAAACAAAGATTATATGGCGAAACATAAAGTCCATTACGAGTTTCCAATGCACTGTCTCTCAGAAATTTTATATGAATATCTGGCCACTGCAGAAGGATTATCCGAATGGTTTGCAGATGAGGTTGTAGAGAAAGGTGATGATTTCTATTTTAGCTGGGGAGGCGGGCCTGCCGAGAAAGCCACTTTAATCCGATATAAGCCCGAAGGTTTTGTACGTTTCAGATGGGAAGAAGATGAGGGAACTAAAAACTTCTTTGAAATGACTATCGTTATAGATGATATTACCGAAGATTTATCTTTAAACATTACGGATTTCTGTGATGAAGGCGATGAAGAGGAAAATGCAATGTATTGGGAAAATCTTATCGAAAACCTCAGAATAAAATTAGGCGCAGCTTAGAGACGGCTGTTGAACCAACGATTAAACTGATGAACGATTTATCGTTCATTATTTTTTTATAAACAAATCAAATTATACATTGGAAAATCAATATTTTACATCAGACGGGTTACAGGTGAAAAACAGGGCATTTTTGTTTGGGGATGCGGTTAAAGCTTCTTTCTTTATCAGGAACTCCACGCTTATCATGGATGAAGAATGTTATTTTTTCTTAATGGCTTCCATGAGGAAAATGAGGCTGAATATTCCATTAACGTATACCTTGGAATATTTTCAGTCACTTTTTAATAAAGAAATAATAGAAGGAAGGGGAATTACAGACGGGATCATCAATTTCCTGGTCTTCAGAAATTCAGACGGACTTACGCTATCCAAATCAACGGTATCCTATTTTTATGAAATCGATGAATTGGAAGATGTTCTCGCAGTTCATTCAAGATTGCTGGAATTGGATTTAATTAAAGAGATTAATGTAAATAACAACCTGTTAAGCAATATCAGGATTCATTGCCCGGAAAATATATATGGCAGCATCTATGCCCAGGAAAACGACCTGGATGATGTTATTTTACTGAACCCCAATAAAAGAATAGCACGTTCTACTTTAGGCAATCTTTTGTTTTTGGAAGGAGATGTGATTAAAGTTCCCAAACAGTCCGAAGGAGCTTATATCTCTCCTTTATTGGAAAATTTTGTTACTTTTTTGCATAAAAATAACCTTGCAGATATCCAGGAACACGAGATTATTGCATTTGAATCTCAGAAGGCTGAGGAGATTTTACTGATCTCTGATGAAAAAGGCATATTTTCTGTAGGTAAAATAAGGAACAAGAATTTCGGAAATTCCCGGTTCTCAGAACTGGTGGAAAACTGGAAGAAAAGTTTTTAAAAAATTGACAAACCCGGTAAACAACAAAGTTCCAAAAGTCCTTTACCGGGTTTTATTCTGAATAAATCAGAAATTGTTTCTTGAATATATCAATTTAATATTCGTTGAAGATCTCCACGAATTTTTGTGCGATTTCTTTTTGTCCTTTTTTGCTCGTTAAATAGTCCCTGTCTTTGGCATTGTTGATATAACCAAGTTCTACCACAACGGCAGGAGCCTGGGTTTCTCTTAAAATATGTAAATTACGTTCTGTAACATTACATTTCCCTAATTTATTCGTAATCTGCTGAGCAATATTTTTAGATTCTTCAGAAGACTGAACGAAAATTTCATGTCCTTGCTTGGAAGTTTCCGTTTCGGAAGTTTTGTTGACATGTAATGAAATAACCATTATAGGACTCAATTCATTGATCTTCTTCGTTCTGTCTGAAAGAGTTCTGTATTCATCCGAATTTCTGGTTAAAAACACTTCATACTTTTCCTGAGCTTCATTAATTTCATGAATCTCCTCAGCGATATCAAGTACGATTTGTTTCTCGGAAAAATTGTTGTGTGTTGCACCAAAGTCATTACCACCATGTCCGGCATCAATTACGATATATTTCTTTTTGACAGGTGTAAAGGATAAAAACGCCGTTGAAAAAAGAGATAAAGCAAGTAATTTGAGTGCTTTCATTTCCAGTGATTTTTGGTTTATCAAATAACGGAAATTCTTTTTTAAAAATTGGTTAAAGCAATCTTAAAATTTGTTAATTGTATAAATCCGCTTTATTGAAATAATTACAGCTTTTAATTAAGCGAAATATCTTCAGGCGAATTAGCCCAAAGCAGATATTCTCCGCCCAGATTTTGCATAATGGATTTCCATAATGTCTGGTCGTTGGGTAGAGTATAATCTAAATTATAAATATCCACCACTGTCCACATTTTCTTCTGAATCTCATTATCAAGCTGCATGGCAGACCATCCTGAGTATCCTGAGAAAATCTTTACGTCAGCAATATCAAGTTCATGATTAAGGATGGCGTTGATGATGTTTTCAATGTCTTCTGTTAAGTAGAACTCTTCTGTAATTTCAGTATAGGCTTCGGTTACTTTCTTGCCTTTTACAATAAAGAATACCTTATCATTTTCTACAGGTCCACCGTCATATACATCAATCTTGAATTCGAAGAAATTTTTGAATCGGCTACTCATCTGGCTGTTTTTCTTATTCAGGATTAATCCAAATGCGCCACTTTCATTATGGTCTACCACTAAAACTACTGACCTGGAAAAAATATCTCCGGAAATATCTGGGGTGGAAATTAATATTTTACCTTTGTATGAGTAATTCATACTCAAATTTAATAAAAAATATTTATGGAAAACCTTCATGATCATAGAAAAATCTATGCTAAATCCCAACTTATTGAAAGTGAGATAAAACAAAATCCACTGGAGCAATTCAGGGATTGGTTTTTGGAAGCCAGTGAAGATCCTGCGGTGTCTGAAGCCAATGCTATGGCCCTTTCTACCATGGAAGAAGATGGATGCCCGCGTACCAGAATGGTTTTACTTAAAGCATATACCCATGAAGGATTTATATTTTATACCAATTATAACAGTAAGAAAGGAAAAGCAATAGAAAGAGATCATAAGGCATGTCTTCATTTTTTCTGGCCCAGTCTGGAAAGGCAGGTCATTATAAAAGCAGATCTTGAAAAAGTGGCGGAAAATCTCAGCGATGGATATTTTCACTCCAGACCGAAAGGAAGTCAGCTTGGTGCAGCTGTTTCACCGCAAAGCCAGGTAGTCCCGGGAAGAGAGTTTCTGGAAGAAAAACTTCAGCAGCTGGAAAAAGAATATGAGAATAAGGAGGTTCCGAGACCTGTAAACTGGGGTGGATATATTGCCAAACCTTATGAAATTGAATTCTGGCAGGGAAGGCCGAACAGGCTGCACGACAGGATAGTGTACCAATTAGTGGATTTGGACTGGAAGATTTCACGTTTGGCCCCTTAAACACATACAATAAAAAAACCTCATCTGTAAAGATGAGGTTTAATTTTTCTAATCTGAATGATTATTTTTTCTTAGCACCCGAAACTGCGTTGGAAAGATCAGCTCCAGCCTTGAATTTAGCAACTTTTTTAGCAGCAATTTTAATCGGTTTTTTAGTTGCAGGGTTGATACCTTGTCTAGCAGCTCTCTCAGCAACTGAGAAAGTTCCGAAACCTACTAAAGAAACTTTTCCGTCTTTTTTCTTTAAAGTAGAAGTTACGTTAGAAATAAAAGATTCTAGAGCAGCTTTAGCTGCAACTTTAGTAATTCCTGCATCTTTTGCGATTGCGTCGATTAATTCAGACTTGTTCATAATTTTTAATATTAAAGTTAGTTTGTAATTAGAGCAAATATAATACAATTTTCTAATTGTGCAATTTTTTTATTAAAATTTGTGTAATCCTTTCGATTTTTAATGAAAACGATTAAAATATGATAATTTGACTTTTCACGAAAAATCTACGTTACCCGTTACTAAAATCATGCCAAATGCTTATGTGTATTGACTTTAGCAAAAATGGAAAATTATTTTTTACATTTATTAAATTCTAAATTTTGATGTAAACTGTTAATGCTTTTTACTATATTCTTATTGATTCTATAAGTAAAGTTCAAAAAAATTATTTTTAATAAAATTAAACGTCTGTGTTTCTGATATTTTAAAATCATTTTAAAAACTTATTTTATGAATTTTTATTAATAAATTTGCAACATGTTAATAGAAGTTTTCAAGTCTAAAATTCATAGGGTAAGGGTTACGGCCTCTGACCTTAATTATATTGGGAGCATAACGATCGACGAAGATCTTATTGAAGCGGCTGGTTTGGTTGTTGGAGAAAGAGTGTATATCGTGAATGTAAATAACGGAGAGCGATTTGACACTTACGTTATCAAAGGAAAAAGAAAATCGGGTGAGGTTTGCCTGAATGGTCCTGCTGCAAGAAAAGTCCAAAAGGATGATATCATCATTATTATTGCTTATGCACAGATGACCCCTGAAGAAGCTGGAAATTTCCAGCCGAAAATCGTTTTTCCGGACGAAAAAACAAATCTTCTTACCTGATTCATGGAAAAAAAAACACCTCATCCATTAAAATCTGTAATTACCATTATAGTTTCGCTTGCTTTTGCAGGCTTTTTTTTGTGGCTGGCTCTGAAAGGGCTGGATTTTGAAGTTATCCGGAAATCCCTTGCCAAAGCCAATTACCTGTGCGTAGCTTTTGCTGCTGTTTTTGGGCTTTTAGCTTATTGGTTCAGGGCAATCCGATGGAATATTTTGCTGGAACCGATGGGGTATAAAATCTCAGATTCCAATGCACTTTGGTCTATTTCCTTTGGATATTTAATGAATCTTACCATTCCCAGAAGTGGGGAAGTAGCCAGAGCTACTGCTTTGTATGGAGTGGAGAAAGTTCCTGTTGACAAATCTTTTGGAACTATTATTCTGGAAAGAGTAGTGGACCTCATTTGTATGTTGGGATTTTTAGCTTTAACATTGTTTTTTAAATACGATGCTATATTATCGTTCTATGAACGTTCCGGAGTACAGATCAATCCTAATAAAATATTGATAGCCGTTATAGTTGTGATTATAGGTACTGTTTTATTTTTTGCTTTTAAAAAAAAGCTGGCAAATGTTCCTCTACTTGGGAAAGTTATTGGCTTTATTGATGGGATCTTCCAGGGATTGGCTACTATATTTAAACTGAAACAAAAGTTTAAGTTTATTGTGTATACTGCTGCTATCTGGATCTGCTATTATCTTGCGGCTTATCTGGTGTGTTTCTCCCTTCCTGAAACATCTGATTTTACTATTGCCGACGGTTTTTTTATTATTGTTGTAGGGACATTGGGGATGATCATTCCTGCAAGTGGCGGAATCGGAGCCTTTAACCTGGCGATGAAATATGGTTTTATGGCACTGTTTATCTCAATGGGTAAAAGTGCTGAATTTGGTGGAGAAATGGGACTTACATATTCATTTATATCACTACCATTACAGATTGCAATAATGCTGACAATGGGACTTATTTCTATTCCAATGCTGACCAAAGCCAGAAATAAAGCGGTGACAGAAAATAAGATTACAATATAAATACTCCTGGTTTTAAAAATATAAAAGGCTGGTTTCAGAGAAACCAGCCTTTTATATTAATCCTTCAACGTTAATTCCATCTGGATATTGCAACGTTTATAGGGGGTCTCCCTTCCGAAAACCTGTTGGAATCCTAATTTATAGTAGAGGCTGATAGCGGGTTTCAATTTAGTGTTGCTTTCCAGGAATATTTTGGACGCTCCCAATTCTTTGGCTTTTTCGGCAATTGCCTTTCCTAATAGCCAGCCGATATTTTTTCCCTGTGCTTTTGGAGAAACCGCCATTTTTGCCATTTCATAATCATAATCGGGATCGTCCATTTTAATCAGGGCGCAAACTCCTACAGGCTCATTATTGTAAAGCGCAACAAGGATTTTACCGCCTTTATCCAGAATATATTCATTGGGATGATCCAATGCTTTATGATCCGCTTCTTCCATTTCAAAATAGGTGGAGATCCATTCTTCATTCAACATTTTGAAAGCTTCCTGATATTGCGGTTCGAATTCCACAATTTTTACATCCCGGCTTTCACGTTCCTTTTTCTGTTCCTGTACTCTTTTAAACAAAGACTTTTGTTCCAGCAGGTGTTCCCATTCTCTGATGGCTTCCCAAAGATTATGAGACGCTTCATTCAACATCAGCTCAACGGCGGCATCAATATCCGCACATTGAATTTTTATTGTCTGGGAAAGAGCCTTTCCTTTTTCTGATAGACCGACAACGTTTCTACGTTTGTCTTTAGATTCAATCGTATCATTGATCAAACCTGCTTTTGTCATTTCCTTTACAATCTTGGTAACCGAAGGTTGGGAATGCCCTATTTCCTCTGCAATTTCCGTAATGGTCTTTTCGCCTTCTTCGGAGAGCAAAAAATAGACAGGAAACCATTTCGGAACAAAACCTTCCACCTTATACATTTCATAAATCTTGGCAGCGTCTTCGGTCATTTTAGCAGTTAATATCCGCATTCTGCTTCCTAATGCCATTTTTCCGGTTTTTTCAAAAACATTCATAGGTATAAAATTAATTATATAACTGGTTATTCAAATATATTAATAATTTTAATTCCAGCAATAACTTTTACACAAAAAAAGCTTCCGATTTTCGGAAGCTTTTTTAAGGATTACCCAAATGCTCTTTTCAGAAGGCTTTCCACTTTAGGTTCGCTCCCTCTGAAGTTTTTATAGAGCTCCATAGGATCTTTTGTTCCTCCCGAGGAAAGAAGCACTTTGTATTTAGCCGCAATTTCAGGATTGAAAATTCCGTTTTCCTTGAAATACTGGAAAGCATCTGCATCCAGAACTTCCGCCCATTTGTAGGAATAATACCCTGCAGAATATCCTCCCTGGAAAATGTGTGAAAAACTTGGGCTCATTGCTGTTTCAGGGTTTCCCGGATAAAGCTGGGTAGCCTTGGTATATTTGTCTTCAAAGTCTTTCACGCTTTCTTTCTCCAGCTCTCCAACTCTGGAGTGATAGTTCATATCCAGTAATCCGAAACCTATTTGCCTCAAAGTTTGGTAACCTTCCATGAAATTTTTAGACTGTTCGATCTTTTCAATTTTTTCATCAGGAAGAACTTCGCCTGTCTTGTAATGTTTGGCAAATGTTTTCAAAAATTCAGGTTCATAACAGAAATTTTCAAGGAACTGTGACGGCAATTCTACAAAATCCCACTTTACAGATGTTCCTGAAAGAGTAGGATACTGTGTATTCGCCAGCATTCCGTGCAGGGCATGACCGAACTCGTGGAATAAAGTGGTCACTTCCTGGAATGTCAATAAACTTGGAGTATCTTTTGTCGGTTTGCTGAAATTGCAAACGATGGAAATATGAGGACGTGAGTTTTCACCATCTTTTTTATACTGGTTCTTATAACTTGTCATCCAGGCTCCCGCTCTTTTCCCTTTTCTTGGGAAATAGTCCACGTATAGCAAAGACTTGTATTCGCCATTTTCCTTTACTTCATAAGTTTTTACATCTTCATGATATTTAGGAATATCATTTCTTTCTTCAAAAGTAAGTCCGAAAAGCTTATCAGCCAATCCAAACACAGCATCCTGAACCTGATTCAGAGGGAAATACGGCTTCAGCTCCTCATCATTGAAGTCATATTTCTGTTTACGGAGTTTTTCGGCATAAAAAGCGTGATCGTAGCTTTGCATTTCATCAATTCCGTCTGCTTTTGCCAGAGCTTTCAGTTCATTAATTTCATGATCTGCATAAGGTTTGGCTTTCGTTAAAAGTTCATTTAAAAAATCCAGTACTTTGGCCGGAGATTTGGCCATTCTTTCTTCTAAAACATAATCTGCATAGCTTGTATATCCCAATAATTCTGCTTTTTGTTGTTTTAAAGCAAGCAGCTCTTTAATTAAATGTTGATTATCAAACTCACCTCCATCAAAAGATTTTTTACCATTAGCTAACGCAATTTCCTTTCTCAGCTCACGGTTTTCCGCATAGGTCATAAATGGAATATAGCTTGGGTATTGTAAAGTGATAACCCAACCTTCCAGATTTCTTTCTTTAGCCTCTTCGGCATATTGTTCGATGATCGGCTCAGGAATTCCATTCAGGTCTTCTTTATGGGTGATATGTTTGAAGTAAGCATTCGTAGAAGCCAATACGTTTTGTCCGAACTGTAAAGATTTTAAAGAAAGATCCATATTGATCTTCTTTAGTTTTTCCTTGTCTTCTTCATTCAGCAAGGCACCGCTTCTTACAAAACCTTTATAGGTTTCATCCAACAGCATTTGTTGTTCTTCATTAAGGCTATATTTTTCTTTCTCGTCGTATACTTTTTTAATCTTATTGAATAAAGCTTCGTTCTGAGAGATTTTTGAAGAATATTCCGTTAAAATAGGAGAAACTTCCTGAGCAATCTGCTGAAGCTCATCACTGGTTTCTGCAGAATTTAAGTTGAAAAAAATATTAGATACCACATCAAGTCGTTCGCCTGCATAAGCTAATGCTTCTATAACATTCTCTAAATTAGGCTCTTCCGGATTGTTAACAATAGCCTCTATTTCCTCTTCGGATCGTTGAATAAGTTCTTTGAAGGCCGGAAGATAATCTTCATTTTTAATATGAGTAAAAGGTGCTGAGTGATATGGAGTATTAAATTTTTCGGTTAAAATGCTCATTTTTTTAATTTTATTTCATGTAAATTTAACAATTCTACTGAGTTCACGGCTGAAACGACTCAAAAATAATGCCTGAATGAAAGTTGTGACAAAAAGTTTATTATGCAATAATCTTGTCCTATGCAAAGAGGAGATGCAGAAGGAATAATTAATTTTGATCCAACAAAAAGATTATAGTTAAACCTTAATATATTAAACTATGAAAACACTTTTAAAAATTATCGGGATCATTATCCTTTTAATTGTTGCTTATGCAATAATTGCAATGTTGGCTTTCAGTAAAGATTATCACTTTGAAAAATCGATAGTCATTAATGCTCCGAAAGAGAAAGTATGGCAGCATGCAGGCTCTTTAAAAGGATTTAATACCTGGAATCCATTTGCAAAAGCAGATAAAAATGTAGTCATTACCTATTCCGGAACCAGTGGGCAGGTGGGGGAATCTTATCACTGGAAAGGAAATGATCAGGTAGGAGAAGGGGAACAAACAGTTATTGAATCTGTTCCTAATGAAAAACTGACAAGCAAACTTCATTTTATCAAACCTTGGGAAGGAGAGGCCAAAGGAAGCTTTATCTTAACACCGGAAGGAAACGGAACAAAAGTAACCTGGGCTATGGATAACGAGCTTACGCCTATGATGAAACTGATGAAGCCTATGATGGATAATCAGATGGGCAAAATGTTCAGTCAAGGATTGGAAGATCTGAAGAAATTATCTGAACAGTAAAATATAAGCCTTGTCATTGTACAAGGCTTTTTTTATAGAAAGATATTAACATCTTTATAATTGTACATAAAACTATTTTAGGGATTCAATGATTAAAAAATAAAATTATTATCTTTATATAAAGAATAGATTTATGGAGAAGATTGTATTTGAAAAAAATGACATCAGGAACTATGTAAAGAAGGTGATAGCCGAGAAGATCGAGAAGCTGAAGAAGTTTATAGAATTTACTTTAGAAGCCAGTCGTGATATTAAAAAGACTCCAAAATATGATAGTATGAGAGAGGAAATGCAGGAGGAAATTTATCAGATGCAGAAACAGTTAGGTGCTTTAAATGATCTTCAGAGAAATATGTCAAAGGTTTTGAATAACACCACCGGAAGAATACAGCTTGGTTCTTTGGTAATTACTAATAAAGCCCGTTTTTATATATCAGTATCATTGGGAGAGTTCTTTTTTGAAGGTGATCGTTTTTATGCAATATCTCCTGAAAGCCCTATGGCTAAAAAGATGATGGGCATGAAACCCGGAGATTCTTTTACATTGAATAACATTCATCAAAAGATTGTGGAAGTGTTATAGAATTGGGAAAAAGAGATTAGAGATTTTTTGATAGATCAGTAAGCGGTAATTTTGCAACTATCAACTATCAACTATCAACTATCAACTATCAACTATCAACTCAACTTTTTCGTAATTTTGTCTCTATGAATAAGGCAGAAGTTTTAAAACAGATCATAGAGCAAAGAAGAAGCATTTTTCCTAAAGATTATTCTGAAAACGAAATACAGCAGGAAGTCATTGACGAAATTTTACATTCCGCATCATTGGCACCGAATCACAAGCGTACCAAACCATGGCGTTTCAAAATCTTCAAAGGTGAAGAAAAGGCAGCATTAGCCTCAGAAATGCAGGCCATCTACAAGGCCACTCAACCCGAACAGCTTTTTTTAGAGAAAAAATATCAGGATATCGGCTTTAAAATCAATAAAGCGGATGTAGTCGTTTCCATTGTTGTTAATTTCAGCGGAATGGTTCCTGAATGGGAAGAAATTGCTGCCGTATCAATGGCGGTCCAGAATATGTACCTCACATGTACTGCCCATGGAATTGGCTGTTACTGGAGTTCCCCGAAAATTGTGGATCATCTTAAAGATTCTTTGCAGATAGAAGAAAACCAGAAATGTTTAGGGCTTTTTTATATGGGGAAACTGGATGATTTTGAGGTATAAGAATTGTCAATAAAAAAATTAAAACAAATTATTACATTATCATACCAATGCATTAAAAAAAATAGTATCTTTGCACTCTTAAATATTTAACCGGGACGAGTTCCCCTAAAATTCAAACATTATGTCAGTAAAAATCAGATTACAAAGACACGGTAAAAAAGGAAAACCTTTTTTCCACATCGTGGTTGCAGATTCTAGAGCTAGAAGAGATGGTAGATTCATCGAAAAATTAGGAACTTACAACCCAATTACTAACCCGGCAACTATCGAGTTGAACGTTGATTCTGCTGTACAGTGGTTAAACAACGGTGCTCAGCCAACTGATACTGCTAGAGCTATCCTTTCTTACAAAGGTGCACTTTACAAAAAACACTTACAAGGTGGTGTTGCTAAAGGTGCTTTTGATGAAGCTGAGGCTGAAAAAAGATTCAATGCTTGGTTAGATGCTAAAGAAGCAAAAGTTCAAGGTAAAGTTGACGGTTTAGCTAAAGCTGATGCTGATGCTAAAAAAGCTGCTCTTGAAGCTGAAGCTAAAGTAAACGAAGCTAGAATTGCTGCTGCTGCACAAGCTGAAGCTGATGCTAAAGCTGCTGAAGAGGCTGCAAACGCACCTGCTGAAGAAGTTGCTGAAACTGAAGCTACAGAAGGAGAAGCTCCTGCTGCTGAAACTGAAGAAAACACTGAAGCTTAAGAATCAACCTGTATGCGTAAAGAGGATTGCTACTTTTTAGGTAAAATCACACGCAGACACGGTCTTTCGGGGAACGTTATCCTGAAATTGGATACAGACCAACCCGAGCTTTACAATAAACTGGAATCAATATTCGTTGAAATCAACGGATTATTGGTTCCTTTTTTTATTGAAAAATTATCATGGAGCAAATCTGATGCTCTTAATATATCTTTTAAGAATTCTTCTGAGGCAATGGTAGACCAGGCTTTAGGAAAAAGCGTTTATTTACCGCTTGCTACATTGCCCAAACTTTCCGGAAAGCAATTTTATTATCACGAAGTAATAGGTTTTAATGTTCTTGACGAGCAAAATACTATTTGCGGTGAGATTGAATCTGTAAATGATCAGACTGCGCAACATTACTTTCTTTTAAGATTAAACGGAAAAGAAATTGTAGTTCCTATTATTAAAGACTGGATACTGGAGGTAAACAGAGAAGAGAAATTCATCAAAATGCAGCTTCCCGAAGGCTTAATGGATGTATTTTTAGTTCCTTCTAAAAAAGACGAGTAACCCACTGTTACTTATGGCTTATCAATTGCGGGCAGCAAATATTCCTGAACGATCTTATCAGCTTGTGAATGGGCATAAGGCTTATTATACGCTTTAGCTGTTATTACTATCACTACCGGGATTTCCGTACACATGATCACTTTATTTCCTCCGTTCCCGCTGGACTGGTATGTTTCGAATATCCGGTTTGATGTCCTGTAAACCTTTCTCCAGAATAAGTACCCATATCCGTCGAAATTATCATGATCCGGAAAATAATTATGAAAAGACTTTTTGATCCAGTCTTTGTCTAAAATGGTATTTCCGTTCCAAAGCCCTTTATTCTGATAAAGCTGTCCGAATTTTGCAAAATCAAGAGAGCGCATACGTAATCCCCCGGCCAGAGAAGGTTTTTTTTGGGGAGTATAGGACCATTTGTAACGTTCGATTCCCAAAGGTTGAAATAACTTTTTATGTGCATACTTTTCGAGCCCTTCAGGAACGGATTGCTCCAGAATGTCACCTGTAAGTACAACTCCAGCTGTGAAATAACTCCAGTTCTTATGAAGTGCCACAGGAAGATCCAGGGCAAAATGTATCCAATTGTCAGTTGGGTACATGTTTTCTTCGTTCCCAGGGGAATCGGGAAAGTCATCATTACCTTCAAAACCTGAACTCATGGTGAGTAAGCTTTTTATAGTCACATGATCTTTTTCGGAGGAGTAATTTTTGAAACGTTTTAAATTATAGAACTCATTTAAATGTTGATATTCACTCCTAAGATAGCCATCTCTTATGGCAATTCCCGTTAATGCAGAAGCAAAGGATTTCCCTACGGAACGGGTATCCTGTAAAGAATCTCTTCCGGAACCATTAAAATATTCTTCTATGAGCAGTTTTCCGTTTTTAATAACAATAATACTTGTGATATCCTTAAATCTGTTTTCTGCAATTTTTCTATTTAAAAGTCTGATTTTATCCGTATCGAACTTATCTTTGGAAATTTCCCATCCGCTACCGGGTTTGATTTTTTGAATAGAAATTAATTGTTCGGGAATTTCTTTTTGCTGAACCACTAAATTGATTTCTCCTTTTGCAATAACCTTTCCTGTTTGTAAGGTAGGGGCTTCTAAATAAGGCCTGATCTCAATCGTTAAAATATGATTTCCAGGTCCCAGTACATCAATTCCTTCATTGGCCAGATAAAATCTCGTCCACAGATATCTTCCCCAGGAATCTTCACTCGTTGAGCTGATGAAAGGAATCCTGAATGTGGTTTTGCTTGTTTTCGCATCTGCTTTTCCGGCTCCCGGATTCAGGTTTTCCCGGTATATCAGTTTCCCGTCAACATAAAAGGTGAACTGATAATTTCCCTTTTGAAGCAATTCATCAACGCTTAAAGACGGATCAAGACGATGTAAATAGTTTACCAGTGAATTATCCATGAAAACACGGACATCAAAATCTTTATCATCCTGAAATGTTATACGGTTCATAAAATCAGTTTCCTTTAAGTTTTCCATCGGAATAACTTTATCTAGGAAAACTATTCTATTTAAATTGCTTTTCTGAACGGTACTTTCAATCCTTTCGGGCTGAATGATATTTTGATCCTGACCTGATAAACTTAATGCAAGTCCTAGGAGGAAAAAAAGAATAGATTTCATGTCAATATGTATGTAAAACAAAAATAAAAGAGAATCTTATGAAAAAATAGAATGAAATTAACATTCTATTTTTTCATAAGTTGTCTATACTTCATAGGTGTAATCCCGATATTTTCTTTAAAACAGCGGATAAAATGGCTCTGATCTGCAAACCCACATTCAAGAGCAACCTCAGTTAAAGAATCATAGGTGTTGAGTAATAAAAGGGATCGATCCACTTTCATCTTTCGGATGTACTCTCCCAGATTACAGTTAAAATACCTTGCAAAGTTTCTGCTCAAATGAACAGGATGGATATTCAGGGTTTCCGACAACGCAGTAAGATTCAGTTTATCGGTATAATTTTCATGTAAAATTTCATCAAGCTGATTTACCCAAGCCGGTCTCTTTTCATTAAGTTCCTTTTGTCGGGAAAGTTGACCAAAAAGGTTGATTAAAAGCTGATTAACCGAGACTTCAATCGCATCGTCTCCGGCTTTCGTTTCTTTGAAAATTTGGTACATGAGCAGCTTTAATGAAGGGTCTTTAATGCAGAAACTTCCTTCAGTGTAGCCTGTTGGGATATGAAATTCCTCAAACCAGTCCCGTGAGATTTCAATATGAAAACCTCTTGTAAAGACATCCGGCTTACTGTTGTAATGAGGATCTTCCCATTGATGATAAAGCATACTGCCTGCAGTGCAATGATATGTTTCCTTCCTGTTTCCCTCTGTCATGAATCCGTGAAGTAAAAAAGTGAAATAAGCATTTTCGTGGTAATGCCAGTCAACATACGGATGAATATATTCCGTATCTGTAACGGTTAGCCCTCCAAAATGCAGAGTATCATTTGTTTGTCCGAAAAATTCACCACTCCTAAGTGTCTTCATTCTTGCAGCTTTTGGGTTAAACGATCAATCTGCACATACATCTTATTGAAAAATATTTTTCTGTCGCGGTTACCTGACATGTTCAAGGATTTTGAGTTTTTGATCTGATGTTCAAAATAATTTTGTGTTTCTCTGCAGGTTTTGGCGTCATTGATCAATGTATATCCAAACATATTTGTTGGCATGGCAAAAAGCGATTGTTCCGGATGATGAAAAAAGATGTCATTGGAAAGATGCATCAGTTCATTTTCATACAAATGAAACTTTGGATTATTCTCTGTTTTTTGTTCAATATACTCTATCAATTCTTTGACTTCTTTCAGAATAATTTCAGCTTCGTTTTTTTTCAAAAGCCCGGTTTCGTAATAAAATAAAACCTGCTGTAAAATACTGGAAATTGTCATATCATTCCATAATTCTATAACATTTTGTGTTTCATATCTCTTCTTTAGTTCCCGGGTATCTGTTTCGAAATTCGGAGGTGAAAATTGTAAAAAAGGAATAAAAACCTGCTTTGAATTCAACAGATTCATCCAGACATAGATTTTAAAACGGGAAAGCAATGTATCCGAAACAGTATAAAAAAAAGGAATATCCTTCGCCGAATAGTAAATTGTCATCTCCTGAGAAAGGGGAAGATTATCAAAAATGCTGAGGTTATTCCGGAAAAAAGACTGCAGATCTGCCGTATCAGTCACTGCTGAAGTTTTTTTAACTAAGATTTGATGGTCCGAAGTAAGAAATTGATCTAAGGAGATCTGATAGTATTTTGCCAGTTCCAATGCTTCCTCAAAACTGAACTTTGCCTTTAGAGAAGTTCTTCTATGAGCTGCGTCATAGCTTATATTAAGAATATTAGCAATTTCATCATTCAAAGATTTATCCCCGATTTTTCTCCGGATTTCTTTAAGCAAAAGTTCCTGATACATGGTTTTTGTGATTTTCACAAATGTACTTATTTATTTTAATTTTTTTTCACATTCATTTTCACGTTTTCTGCGGATAATTTTGAAATGGAATTTTAAAATAATAAGCTATGAAAACAAAATTTTTATTCATCATCGGTCTTTTATTCAACTACTTAGTGTATGGGCAAGACAGTTTGAAAATGTCCTGGCCAAAAACCCAGTTCATTGCTTTTACCCCTTTAAAAAATGAAATTGAAAAAGTAAATGGGCTGACGGTAGGGTTAGGTTTTGGTCCAAAATATACTCCTAATACCCAACCCAATTTTCAAAAGGTAAATGGACTTAATCTGGATATAAATCCCTTGGGATTTTTAATCTGGATGTTTTATGATCCTTCAAAAATTGCCTATAAAGAAGCCTATTTACAGGTTAATGGAATTAATATTTCCGCTGCAGGATATTTCAGA
Source organism: Chryseobacterium defluvii (assembly GCF_003634775.1). Classification (GTDB taxonomy): domain Bacteria; phylum Bacteroidota; class Bacteroidia; order Flavobacteriales; family Weeksellaceae; genus Chryseobacterium; species Chryseobacterium defluvii. The sequence goes on from NZ_RBXB01000001.1 coordinate 531,453, forward strand.
GGGATTAATCATAACGGAGCCAGCCTTTCCATGTACAATTATGGAAATACAATGAATGGTATTTTGGTTTCTGCCATTACAATGGATATAGAAAAAGGAAACGGAGTTTTAATTTCCGGATTAGGGATTTCGGCAAAAGAATTGAAAGGATTGAGCATTTCTGTATTCAATGATGCCAACACCTTAAAAGGGATGCAAATCGGCTTTCATAATAAAGCAACAACGGGAAAGGGATTACAGATTGGGATTGTGAATAAATCAGACAAACTTAAAGGGCTACAGATCGGATTTTGGAACGAAAATGAAAAGAGAAAACTGCCTTTGGTTAATTGGAATTTTAAAACTAAAAAGTAATGAAAACACTTCCATACCTACTTATAGGAATTAGATTTTTAATGGCTCTTATTATTCTGTTACTAGGCTATTTTAAAGGAGATGAGTCAAGAACTTTACTATTGATCCTTATGTATTTCGGCTTGCTGACTGATATTTTTGATGGGATTATTGCCCGTAAATACGGTGTTTCTTCAGAAAAACTGAGAAGACTGGACAGTCAGACCGATTTGATATTCTGGCTTTCATTAGGATTTGCTTCGTATTGTATCAATCCGGAACTCATCAAAAAAGAATGGGCAGGAATTCTTTTGATAGTAGTGATGGAATCGTTATGCTATATCGTCAGTTGGTGGAAATTTGGTAAAGAAACCTGTACACATGCTTTCTTATCAAAAATGTGGGGAGTAAGCCTGCTGATTGCATTGACTTATTTGATAGGATTTCAGCAAGCAGGCTGGGCATTTAATCTGGCCGTAGGATTGGGATTCATCTCACATCTTGACGTTATTCTGATTGTCTTATTGCTGCCGAAATGGCAATACGATGTTCCCAGTTCCTATCATGCCTGGAAAATTCGGAAAGGCAAAGAGCGAAAGAAAACGATTTTCTTTAATTAATTCATATTTAATACATAGTTTTTAAATGAACAATTGATAAATGATTTTTAATTAAGACAGCGTAATTTCATCATTGCGCTGTTTTTTTGTAACTTTGCGGACATTAATTTTTACATAAAAATTTATCATCAACACATGAAAAAGCGAACCATTAAAGAAATCCTACAGGATTACAAGAAAGTATTACATCATGACATTACGGTTTACGGTTGGGTAAGAGCATTCCGTTCCAATCGTTTTATAGCACTTAATGATGGTTCTACGATTAATAATTTGCAGATCGTTGTTGATTTCGAAAATTTTGATGAAGAGATTATCAATAAAATAAGTACGGCTTCTTCTCTTAAAGTTGTAGGGGAAGTGGTGGAAAGCCAGGGAGCCGGACAAACCGTAGAGATTATTGCTAAGAAAATAGTCATCTTAGGAGATAACTTTACCGAAGAATTGCAGAGTACCATCCTCCAGCCTAAAAAACACAGTCTGGAAAAGCTTCGTGAACAGGCACACTTAAGATTCAGAACAAATTTATTTGGAGCTGTTTTCAGAGTTCGTCATGCCGTAAGTTTTGCGATTCACTCATTCTTCAACCAAAGACAGTTCTTCTATATTAATACTCCTGTTATTACAGGGGCAGATGCAGAAGGAGCAGGAGAAATGTTCGGGGTTACCAACTTCGACCTGGATCAAATTCCAAGAACTGAAGACGGCGCAATTGATTTTGCACAGGATTTTTTCGGAAAGAAAACCAACTTAACGGTTTCCGGACAGCTTGAAGGAGAAACAGCTGCCATGGGATTGGGAAGAATTTATACATTCGGTCCTACTTTCCGTGCAGAAAATTCAAATACAACCCGTCACCTTGCTGAATTCTGGATGATTGAGCCGGAAGTGGCATTTAACAACCTTGAAGATAACATCGATTTGGCGGAAGATTTCCTGAAATATGTGATTCAGTATGTATTGGATCATTGTAAAGATGATTTGGATTTCTTAGACAAGCGTTTTGCGGAAGAGCAGAAATCAAAACCGGAGAAAGAAAGAGCAAAAGAAGGTCTTATTGAAAAACTTCAGAATGTAGTGGCCAAACGTTTCATGCGTGTAAGCTACACAGAAGCAGTTGAGATCCTATTGAACTCTAAAGAAAATAAAAAAGGTAAATTCCAGTATCCGATTGAAAAGTGGGGTGCAGATCTTCAATCTGAGCACGAAAGATATTTAGTGGAAAAACATTTCGAAAGCCCTGTAGTGTTATTCGATTATCCGAAAGAGATCAAAGCATTCTATATGAAGCTTAATGAAGATAACAAAACGGTTGCGGCAATGGATGTTCTTTTCCCGGGAATCGGAGAAATTATCGGAGGCTCGGAAAGAGAAGCCAGATTAGACGTATTGAAGCAGAAAATGGCTGAAATGCATGTTGATGAGCATGAATTATGGTGGTATCTTGATACTAGAAAATTCGGTTCTGTTCCGCATGCAGGGTTTGGCTTAGGATTGGAAAGGCTGGTTCTTTTTGTAACGGGAATGACGAATATAAGGGATGTGATTCCTTTCCCAAGAACCCCTAAAAATGCTGAATTCTAGAACATAAAAAAGCCTTAAAACATTGTTTAAGGCTTTTTTGTTTATTTTTCAATAGTTTATTTAGTATATAATAGAAAGCAAAAATCATGCTAAAAGTTATTTTTCTCGAATAAATTCATTAAATTCGTACAATATGTTATGTTAAAACGTAAATAGTTATATGCTTAAACAACACTTACAACTCAAATTAGGACAGAAGCTGGCACCTCAGCAGATCCAGTTGATGAAGCTGATTCAGCTTCATACATTGGAATTTGAAGAGGAATTGGAAAGAGAGTTAGAGGAAAACCCTGCTTTGGAAATTGTAAAAGAAGATTCTAAAGAGGATGAGTATTCTTCTCTTGAAGATGCCTACCAGGATGAAGGAACAGAAAGCATTGAAACTGATTTTGATGTTAACGAATATTTGTATGATGATGAGCCGAACTATAAAACGGCTTCCAGCAACTATTCTCCCGATGATGAAGAATTTGATAATGAAAGCCTTCTGACTGAGGGTCAATCCCTGTATGATTATCTGCTGGAGCAAATCCATCTTATTAATATCAGCGAAGAAGATTTGAAAATTGCCGAATATCTTATCGGAAACCTTGATACCGACGGATATTTAAGGAGAGAAATCAAAGCGATTGTCGATGATCTGGCTTTTTCACAAGGTATTTATACAACCAAAGAGAAAGTGGAAGACATCTTGGAAAATTATGTTCAGAAATTGGATCCTGCAGGAGTAGGGGCAAGAGGCTTACAGGAATGCTTATTGTTACAGATAGAGAAAAAAGTAAGCTCAGATAAAGCCGTTTCCCTGGCAGCCAATATTCTAAGACATCAGTTTGATGCTTTAACAAATAAGCACTATAATAAAATCATTCAGAAGTATGATATAGAAGAAGATGATCTTAAAGATGCTTTGGATGAAATTTCAAAACTGTCACCTAAAGTGGGCGGTAATTTTGATACTCAAACAATTACCATTAACCAGGAAATTATCCCGGATTTTGTCATTCAGGTAAAAGATGGGCAGGTTGTCCCTTTGCTGAATAGCAAAAATGCCCCGACTTTAAGAGTTTCAGAAGAATACAAAGATATTTTGTCAACATATTCACATGATAAAAATTCAGCGGAGCATAAGCAGGCCGCTTTATTTATCAAACAAAAACTGGATGCGGCAAAATGGTATATTGATGCCATTAACCAGCGTCAGAATACTTTGTTGCAAACTATTACCGCTATTGTTAAATTTCAGAAAGATTACTTTATCACCGGAGATGAAAAATCCTTAAAGCCGATGATCTTAAAAGATATTGCGGATATTACAGGATTTGATATTTCCACCATTTCAAGGGTTGTAAAAAGTAAATATGCAGATACATCAAATGGAATTGTTTATCTGAAAGATCTATTTTCGGATAGTTTGACGAATGATGATGGCGAGGAAGTTTCTACCAAAGAGATTAAAACCCATCTACAGGAAGTAATCAATAAGGAAAATAAAAGAAAGCCGCTTACAGATGACGCTTTGGTGGTGATTCTAAAAGAGCAGGGATATAATATTGCCAGAAGAACAATTGCCAAATACAGGGAACAGCTTAATATCCCGGTAGCAAGGCTAAGAAAGGAACTTTAATAGATTATAAAAGCATTTCAACTGAAATGCTTTTTTTATTTATCCTTTAAGGGTGTCTATTTCTTTAAGCTGTTTCAGATTTTTGTCAAGCTTTCTTAAAATAATTCCATATACTAACCTGTAATAAACCCAGACCAGAAGAACACTCAATCCTGTGCTCACAATAACCAGAATCAGAAAACGAGTAAGAGTGGAATTGGTAAGCTCAATATTCTGTGCGTTTAAAGTGTAAAATACAAATGACACCAGAATGGACGTAAATGCAATTAATAGAACAATATTGGTGAAAATAAAAGCATTGACTGTTTTTTTGAATCGTATAATGTTGATGATAAACCGTTTTAAATTTTCCTCAATATTTATAGACCGGTAATTTTGATAGAATTTATATACAAAATAAGCGGTTACGGCTAAACTCAAAATTTTCAGAACCAGATAAATGTTGTCAAAAGTCTGTTCCAGTTCGGGAGTTCTTTGTGCTCCTAATTTCTTCAAAATACTTAAGAAACTGTTGGAATCTTTATCCTGTATAAGATAAAATAATCCGGCAACGGTAAAGAATAAAAATTCTGCTACACTGATCCAGAAAATATATTTTACATAGTTACGCGATTTCCGGTTCAGCATCTGTAAGATTTCGGTATCATCATATTTTTGCTGAACGGGCTGTTCCTGCCATGTTTTCTTAAAGCTGTCTAAATCAAATTCAGGCATATTTTTCCATCTGTTCTTTGAGGGTTTTCTTTAATCTGTTCATTTTCACACGCGCATTTACTTCGGTGATTCCGAGGTTTTCTGCAATATCCTTGTAAGGCAAATCATCCAGATACATCATTACGATAGCTCTCTCCACATTGGGAAGCGTTTTGATCACGGTATACAAAAGTGATATTTGCTGTTGCTTCTCATCATCATCTTCCACAAAATCTTTGTGGTTGATGTCCAGTTCATTCGTAGGAAGGCTTTTGCTTTTTTTTCTGAAAAGAGTAATGGCTGTATTAAGGGCTACACGATACATCCACGTAGAAATTTTTGAATTTCCTTTAAAAGAATCATAGCTTCTCCAAAGCTGTAAGACAATTTCCTGGAAAAGATCTTCCTCGTCTTCCAGGGAATTGGTATAGAGACGCGATACTTTAATAATCAATCCCTGATTATCCTTGATAAGCTGCGCAAATTCTTTTTCTCTAGAAATCAATGTAGATGTATAATAATTGCACGAAGATAATAAAATAGTAGATATGTTGAGGTGAAGAGATGATGATTTGTTAATTGACCCTCATCACATTATCATATTGCTATTGTCTCATCAACTTATTGCCCATCGCTACATTGCCAAAATTAAATCGTATCTTTGCACCCGCGAGAAAGTCGGCTTGTTGATTCTTGCTTCGGCAGGGGTAGGAAAGTCCGGACACCATAGAGCAGCAAAGCGGATAACATCCGTCACCCGTGAGGGTAGGACAAGTGCAACAGAAAGCAAGTACAGTTCGGCTGTAGTGAAACCAGGTAAACTCTTTGTGGTGCAATGATAAGTATATCGGTTCTTTTCAGCAATGAAAATAGGAGTTGCTCGCTCTGAAAGCCGAGGGGTAATCAGCTCAAGTTTTGCAGCAATGTAAAACGCAGATAAATAACAAGCACTTCTTCGAAGTACAAAATCCGGCTTACAGATTTTCTCGTATTTTTTTATTCGTTTTCCAGCTGTTCTTTAGCTTTTTGCAAATCCAGTTTGTCCTGGCTTGAAAGCTGCGGATATTTCAGATTCATTTTTTCTAAAGTATCAATAATGATCTGAACAGCGGCAACCCTGGCAAACCATTTATCATCTGCAGGTAAAACATACCACGGAGCATATTCTTTAGAAGTTTCATTAATTGCTGCTTCATAAGCTTTCATATACTGATCAAATAATTCCCTTTCCGGTAAATCACCTATAGAAAATTTCCAGTTCTTTTCCTGTTCATTGATTCTGTCTAAAAGCCTTTGCTTTTGTTCCTTCTTGGAAACATTTAAAAATATTTTTATAATAGTAGTTCCGTTCTGAGAAAGGTGCTTTTCAAAATTCCTGATGCTTTCATATCTGTTTTCCCAGAATGTATTGTTGAAATCTTTTACAGAAGTCCATGTTTTCTCACTTAAATTATATTCAGGATGGACTTTACATACCAAAACACTTTCGTAATGAGAGCGGTTAAAAATCCCGATCATCCCTTTCTGAGGAAGAGCAAGGTAATGCCTCCATAAAAAATCATGGGAATATTCTTTGGTACTTGGAGCCTTAAAGCTTGTCACACTGCAGCCTTGAGGGTTTACGCCCCCGAAAACGTGTTCGATCAGGCTGTCTTTTCCTGCGGCGTCCATAGCCTGTAAAACAACAAGAAGAGACTGACTTCCGTCCGCATATAGCTTTTCCTGCAGCTCATGAAGTTTTTCTTTTTCGTAGATTAATAATTCTTCTCCTTCTTCTTTAGTAAGCCTTCCTTTATATTCCGTTGATGTTTTTGCTATTGAAAATTTTCCTTTTACCAGGAAGTCGTCAGAAAAGTTAGTATCCATATTATATTTGTTTCATATAAATATAAAGAAAAAACCGTCTCTTTGAAGACGGTTTTTATTTTTTTAAAATGTAAAGCTTATTTTGCGGCAGCTACTTTTTTAGCTTGTCTTGCAGCTTTCTTCTCAGCCTTAGCAGCAGCTTTTTGCTCTGCAGGAGTTAACGGTTTTGGCTCAGGAGCATTAGCATCTACCGTACCTTTGATATAGATTACGCTTCTGTTGTTTGCCGGGTCGTTAGAGAAAACTTCAATCATTTTGTTGAATCCTCCATTAATAGCCGTGTTGTATCCAACTTTGATTTTAGCTGATTTTCCTGGCATGATAGGATCTTGACTGAACTCAGGAGTTGTACATCCACAAGCTGGTTTCACATTGGAAATAATAAGAGGCTTATCACCAGTATTAGTTACTGTAAAGAATCTTGTTCCATCAGCATTAGGCTTGATAGTACCATAATCATACGTGGTTTTATCAAAAGTGATGGTTTGTGCAGATGCAAGAGCAAATGTTCCAAATAATGCAATTCCTGCAATTAATTTTTTCATATTCTTGAATGTTAATATGTTTGTTAGATAAATTTTGAGAAACAAAGTTAAAAATTATTTTAATTCATACTTAAAAATTTTTTTCTTTAAACTATTTTTGCAAATTGTAAGCCAAAGAATTAGAATTTATGCAGATTTCAGAAAAGTACAATCCAAAGGAAACTGAACAAAAATGGTATAACTTCTGGCTGGAGAATAAGTATTTCCACTCAGAGCCTAATAACAAACCACCATATACCGTTGTAATTCCTCCGCCCAACGTTACGGGGATCTTACATATGGGGCATATGCTGAACAATACCATTCAGGATGTTCTGGTCCGTCGTGCAAGAATGCAGGGCTTCAATGCTTGCTGGGTTCCGGGAACAGATCATGCTTCCATTGCTACTGAAGCAAAGGTGGTTGCCAAACTGAAATCAGAAGGAATCAATAAATCAGATATTACCCGTGAAGAATTTTTAAAACATGCATGGGAATGGACCGATAAATATGGAGGAACCATTCTTGAACAGTTGAAAAAATTGGGATGCTCATGTGATTGGGACAGAACCCGTTTCACGATGGAAGACAAGCTTTCCCAACAGGTAATCAAAAGCTTTGTTGACCTATATAATAAAGGTCTTATCTACAGAGGATACAGAATGGTTAACTGGGATCCTGAAGCTAAAACCAATATTTCTGATGAAGAAGTAATATTTAAAGAACAGAACGGAAAATTATATTTCCTTAAATATAAGATCGAAGGCTCGGAAGAATTCCTTTCGGTAGCTACTACGCGTCCTGAAACGATCTTCGGAGACACTGCTGTTTGTATCAACCCGAATGATGAAAGATATGCTCACCTGAAAGGCAAAAATGTAATTGTTCCGATTGTTAACAGAGTTGTTCCGATTATTGAAGATGAATATGTAGATATAGAATTCGGAACGGGAGCTTTGAAAATTACCCCTGCGCATGATACCAATGACTATGAGATCGGGCAGAAACATCAGTTAAAAATGATTGATGCTCTGGATGATGATGCAAACCTTAACGAACACGGATTGCATTATGCAGGAAAAAACAGATTCGAGGTTAGAAAACTCATTGCAAAAGAATTAGAAGAAAAAGATCTTTTGTTAAAAGCAGAAGATTACGTAAATAAAATAGGAACTTCAGAAAGAACAGGTGCTGTCATAGAGCCTAAAATTTCTGTACAGTGGTTCCTGAAAATGTCTGAAATTGCCAAACCAGCATTGGATGTGGTAATGGATGATGAAGTTAAATTCTATCCGGAGAAGTTTAAAAACATTTATAAACACTGGATGGAAAACATCCGTGACTGGAATATTTCCCGCCAGCTTTGGTGGGGACAGCAAATTCCTGCATATTATTATGGAAGTGGAGATGAAGACTTTGTTGTCGCCGAAACTAAAGAAGAAGCTTTAGATTTAGCTAAAGAAAAAACGGGGAACCAACAACTGACAATCGACAACCTGAAACAAGACCAAGATGCTCTTGATACCTGGTTCTCATCATGGTTGTGGCCAATGTCTGTTTTCGACGGACTGCTTGATCCTGAAAATAAGGATATTAATTATTATTACCCGACTTCTGATCTGGTAACTGCTCCGGATATTATCTTCTTCTGGGTAGCGAGAATGATCATGGCAGGATTGGAATACAAAAAAGAAGTTCCTTTCAAAAATGTTTATTTCACAGGGATTGTAAGAGATAAACAGAGACGAAAGATGTCCAAATCATTAGGGAATTCACCGGACCCATTGGAATTGATGGAGAAATACGGAGCGGATGGAGTTCGTGTAGGAATCTTATTGAGTTCTGCAGCCGGAAATGATCTTCTTTTTGATGAAGAACTTATGCTTCAGGGAAGAAATTTCATGACGAAGATCTGGAACGCTTTCCGTTTGATCAATATGTGGAATCACGAAGACAAACCGGCTAATTCAGGAGAAACACAGACGATAGAGTGGTTTGAAAATAAACTCAATAAAACAATTGCTGAAATTGATCAACAATTTGAGAAATTCAGGATTTCTGATGCTTTACATTTGATTTATAAACTAATCTGGGATGATTTCTGCGGTTTATACCTTGAAGCGATCAAACCAAATTATGGAGAAGGAATTTCTAAAGAAGTGTATGACAGAACTATTATCTTCTTCGAAGAATTAATGAAGCTTTTACATCCGTTCATGCCTTTCCTGACGGAAGAATTATGGCAGATTATTTCTGAAAGAAGTATCGATGATGCACTAGTTATTGCTCAACAGAAAAAAGCCGGAGCATTTGATGAAACCATCATTAAAAACTTTGAAACAGCATCGGAATTGATCTCAGGAGTGAGAAATTACCGTCAGACAAAAGGAATTTCTCCACGAGAAACAGCTGAAATTTATACTAATGCTTCTGAATTTGCGAATGAAGCCGTAATCAGAAAGCTGGCTAACGTATCTGAAATTCATTTCGGCGAAAAAACAGATAAGCCAAGCTTTACTTTCCTTGTGGGAGCAACTGAAGTTTCAATTCCTTTGAGCGAAAACCTGGATTTAGGAGAAGAAAAACAAAAAACAGAAGAAGAGTTAACCTATTTAAAAGGATTTTTAATTTCGGTTGAAAAGAAACTTTCTAATGAGAAGTTTGTTGCCAACGCAAAACCTGAAGTTGTAGAAGTAGAGCGTAAAAAACAAAAGGATGCTCAGGATAAAATTGCAATTTTAGAAGAAAAACTGAAAAGTTTATAACACTTATACTATAGATTATTCTGTTTTGTGATTCGGCGGAGGCGAAGCCTCCGCCGAATCACAAAACCATAAAGAATTGTAAAGCTACATGACACACATAGAAAACATAAAAAAGCTATTTTCAAAGAACTTTGTAGAAAACCCATTACTGGAAAGCTTTGAAGTGGGGAAAATTTACCTTTCCAGCGGAAATCTGGTTGCCTGCGATCCTTTGATTACCAATGATATGCAGCCCTTTTCTACACAATTTCCCAAAGGAGACTTTTCTGTTTTGCTGCATAAGGAAAGAGAAAGCAATTGTGTTGCCTATGCAGAGATTATTTTTAGCAATGAGAAGATCACCGACTGGAAATTGGCTACTACATCAGGTCAGGATACAAAAGATCTGGCGGAAGGAGAAGTTTTCGGATATCCTGTGGAAAGCGGAATGGGGTGTTTTATGGATACAGATACCCAAAGCAGCCTTAATGAATTGGAGAAAAGGCTATATCATAGCAAAGGAGTGGACTTTATGGGGATCTATGAAGAGTTTTTTCATGACTATTTTTTTGATGAGAACGGAGCGATTGATCAGTATGCCTTTCTAAAGCCTGCAAAAGAGCATCCTGGAACCATTTTTGCTTTTGAAACCGGGTATGGTGAAGGATTTTATGCCAGTTATATCGGATATGATGAAAATGCTACACCTGTGAAAATAGTGACGGAATTTATTGAAATTAGTTAATAAAAGTTAATTTTCATTGAAAACATATTCTCTTTTTTAAATTTGATTAAACATTAAAGCACAATGAATATCTCATCGGAACAACCCAAAATTATTGTTGTAGGCAGCTCTTCTATTGACTTGGTTCTGGAAACGGATAAACTTCCCGCATCCAATGAAACGGTTTTGGCATCGAGCTCGGAAAGCTATTTTGGAGGTAAAGGAGCCAATCAGGCAGTAGGAACAGCCAGGCTTGGGGCAAGCGTATATTTCATAGGTTGTGTGGGAATGGATCCTTTAGGACAACAGATTATGAGAAATCTGGTGAACGAAAATGTGAATGTGGGATTTGTTTATGAAACTGATAGAGAAGCAACAGGAACAGCATATGTAACTGCTTCTGGCGGGGATGCCGTAATAGTGGTTGTTCCGGCTGCAAATAAATGTTTAACTACAGATCATATAGAATCTGCCGATAGATATTTTCAAACATCAGATCTTGTTCTTGTTCAGTTGGAAGTATCTTTGAATGTGGTGGAATATGCAATAAAAAAGGCGAAAAAATATGGCAAAAAAGTAGGTTTATATGCTTCACCTGCTCTGAAACTCAATGAACAGATTCTGGATAACGTGGATTTTGTTGTTGCCAAGAGTACTGAATTGTATACCATTTTCGGAGAAGATCAGAAAGAAGAGATTTTAAAAAAGTATTTCAATAAAGTATTTGTAAGAGATGATACGAACTCTACCATTTATTTTGATGGCACGGAAATGAAATACTACAGAAATGATAAAGATAAAACCGTATATAAAATGGGAATGGGAGATGCTTTTACCTCAGGATTTGCAGTGGCATTATGCCACGGTAATTCTGTGGAAGCATGTGTGAAATTCGGGAATGAAGTTTCAGCCAGAGTTTCTGTGAACAAAGGATCGCAAACGGGGCTCCCAAGATTATCAGATTTCATTTCTTAAACTATTTGATACATATCGAAATTCAAAAAGTTAACATAAAAATAAAAGTAAAATTTCCACTTTTATAGTGGATTTTTCTTTTTATACCTATGGAAAAGCTTATTCTCACCACCCAAGATCATATTTCTGTGATAGCCCATCTTTTTCCGCCGGAAAATGACAACAAGAAGCTACTGCTGATTAATTCCGCAACTGGAGTAAAGCAACAGATCTATTTCTCTTTTGCGAAATATTTTGCAGGAAAAGGATTTACGGTAATTACCTATGATTACAGAGGAATAGGCCTTTCAAAGCCGGAGCAGCTAAAGGGTTTTGAGGCATCTATGAGAATTTGGGGTTCAGAAGATTATAAAGCTTTAACCCGATATATCAGAACCCGTTTCCCTGCGTATAAAAAGTATTGCCTGGGTCATTCTGTAGGTGCCCTGATTTTGGGAATGAATGAAGATTCGGAGATGTTCGATGAATTTGTTTTTGTAGGGACCCAGAATGCATTCGTAGGAAATTTGAAATGGCGAACAAAAGTTGAAGCATACCTTGGCTTCGGAATTGTACAGCCTCTGACCACTCAGTTATTAGGCTATTTCCCTTCCCAATGGTTTGGTTTGGGAGAAAGTCTTCCGAAAAATTGTGCTTATGACTGGAGAACCTTAATTTTGAATAAGAAATCGACCAACGGTTTACTGGAGAAAATTGATGATTATTCCAGAAATCTCACGCAGAAAGTATTTGTGATCAGAGCGGAAGATGATGCATGGCTGACTGAAAAAGGAGTCCGGAGCCTGCTCAATGATACTTACCCTCATTTGAAGCCAACGTATAGGTTGGTTCGTGTTTCTGAATCAGAAAAAGGAGAAATAGGACACATTAATTTTTTCAGAAGTTATAATGAAAAACTTTGGAATATTATTTTAAATGAATTGACAGATGAACAACTTGATTGAAAGCACGGTAGAATTTGTAAAAGAAAAATTAAAAGGCGCAGAAGCGGGTCACGACTGGTTCCATATAGAAAGGGTATGGAAACTCTCAAAAAAAATTGCCGAAACAGAAAACTGTAATCAGGAAGTGGTAGAGCTTTCGGCATTGCTTCATGATATTGCTGACCCCAAATTTCATGGGGGTGATGAAACCATAGCTTTAAAAGTGTCGCGTGAATTCCTGGAAAACCAGAATGCTTCTGAAGATACTATTGAGCAGGTATTATTTATTATCAAAAACATTTCATTTAAAAATAGAGGCGAGGTGCCGCAAAATCTTCCTATAGAGCTTAAAGTTGTTCAGGATGCGGATCGTTTAGATGCTATCGGGGCTATAGGTGTTGCCCGGACTTTTAATTTTGGAGGTTTTAAAAATAATCTGATGTACCATCCGGATATTGAACCGAAATTGAACATGTCTAAAGAAGAGTATAAAAAATCTGACGGAACAACGATCAACCATTTTTATGAAAAGCTACTCCTGTTGAAAGGATTTATGAATACTGAAAAAGGAAAAGAAATAGCCGAAGAAAGACACAATTTCATGTTACAGTTCCTTGACCAGTTTTATAAAGAGTGGAATGTTAGCTAGCATTTCTTCAAAAAGCAGTCAAATGACTATATTTGCAATATGGGATTAATCGTTTTTGTTTTGTTTCTGTGTTTGGCATTTTCTCTTCTTTTATCAAAAGTGAAATCAGGAAGAGGTGCTAATTGGGCAAAATTATTCCGTATAGCTTCCGTAGTCGTTTCAATTTCGATATTCACCTATTGGTTTATTAAGAAAAGTGCAGTTGGAGTTGTAAATGAAGCAGTAGGTTTGCAGGTGATTAATATACTTCCCCAGACTTTGGATTTTTATGTTATCAATATCAATGATGCCGATAATAATGGGATATTGGATGTCAAACATATTGGTAAAATCCGCCCGGAACACTACAGAATTGAATATCTTAAAATGGATCAATCTGATGAATACTGGATCACTGGTTACCTGGGAAAGAAAAACCTGGTATATTTTTCCCAACATTCAGTGCCTAATAAAAACATTGATCAGATTGTTGAAGTTCAAAATTATATTAATCAAAGCGTAAAGCTTTCAGATAAGGCAAAGAAGCAGGTTGAAGCTTATAATTACGAAAACATTAAGTTAGGAATTTGGGTAACTTTGGACTTTTTGTTGCTGTTTCTCAATCTGGTTTTATTGCTTAAAAGAAATAGGCTATCCAAAAAAGGATAGCCTAATATATTTTGCAGGCAATGGGTCTTTAAAATAATGTTCCTGTACTTCCCGGAGCCATTTCAGGGACTTTCAAGTCGGTTTTCCATTCTTCGTTCATCTTTTGGATGAAGTGAGCCGATAATAAAGGGGAAGCTTTTTCAATATTTTGATGAACAAAGAAATATAAATTCCGGAGCCCTTCCTTTTTCCATTTCGTTAAACGTTCCAACCATTCATCCAATCTTTCATAATCACTTTCTGCATTTGCACCTACATAGCGGATAAACGCATTGGGTGTGGTAAGACGCATATGAAGCATATCCCTTCTTCCCGCCGTATCTACAATAATATTGGTAATATGATGTGCTTCAAAAAGTTCACAGGTTGTATTGAAAATCTCTTCATTGGTAAACCATTCCGTATTTCTGAGCTCTATGGCTAAAGGAATTTCTTCCGGCCAGTCTTTCACAAATTTTTCCAGCCTGTCATAATCTTTGGGTTTAAAATTATCATGAAGCTGAAGAAAAACCATTCCCAGTTTATTTCCGAAATTCATCATGGAAGTTGAAAACTGGGTCACGGGTTCTGTGACATCAATCAATCTTCTGAAATGTGAAACGGTATTGGTGATTTTAGGAAAGAATTTAAAATTTTCGGGGGTTTTTTCCGCCCAGGTAATGACCTGTTCAGGAGTAGGCATCCCGTAAAATGTAGCGTTTAATTCAATTGAATTGAATTGTGTAGCATAATAGGTTAATTCGTCTTTAGTGCCTTTAGGATAAAATCCTTTTAAATCTGTTTTATTCCATTTTGCACATCCGATAGAAATGTTTTCCAATCCTTTTTTATTCCGGCTCAGAATTTTTTTCGTTTCGGAATGGTCTTTAGGTAATGTAAAATCTATTTGAGAAGGATCTTCTACTTGTCCGAATTTCATATTTCAGGTTTTAGAATTAAACTGTCTAACAAATATAGAACAAAAACCATAGAAACTTCTATGGTTTTTGTTGTTTAAACAATGAATTATAATGGGTAGAACAAAAAATTATTTTACAGTCGGGGTAATCATTTTATTGGAAACTACGGCATATACACATCCGGTAGTTTTAAGGGTCACAGTAATGGTTGCCGGAATAGATCTGTAAGCTGTATCCCCGTATGGCTCAACTATTTTTCCGTTCGAATCTGTTACGGTTCTCCCTTTCACAGAATACGTCATGGTTGCTGTTCCTGTAAATCCGCTGGAAGGGGTAAAGGTAACAATACCTGTATTCGTGTTGAAAGTCCATGTTCCTTGCGGAGTTACTTTTTTGCGGTATAAAGTGAGATCTGTTTCACTGTTTTTCGTAAAACTGAATGTTTTATAATCAATATTATTTTTGCTTCCCGTGGGAGGGGTTGTAATACTGATCGGGCCTTTATACGCAATATCATTATCCAGGACAGGAATATAGACAGGCTGATTTTTACACGTTGATGCAACATCATCATTCGAAACCGCCGAATAAGGCAACGTTAATTTCACATTTCTGATAATATGCTGCTGAAATGCGGCACCTGTTGCAGCAGCAAAACCCAATTTGAGCATTGAAGGAACTGTTGCATTTAATGTCTGTGCAGTAGTTGCGCCTTCAGTATCAGAATTATTATAGTCTGTTATTTGCGGATTGGCATTTTCCGTATAAGGAACAGATGTTTTATAATGATAATAGTTGATAATATTGATAGGAGCTCCGTTGGCGGTTGTCTGCATATCCACCTTGATGTCAAAACCATCTGTTGTAGTAGGAGTAACGAAGTGCGGAATCAGATCCAAAAATACTTTTCTGAATTCTCCGCTTCCGTTCCTAAGATCAAAAGTTGAAGGTAATGTATTGGTTGTATTGGCATAAGTTCTGTCAGCTTGCAGCACTCTCCCTACCGTTCCTGTATTACTTAATGTAGAACGGGTAACCAGAACCGGATATCCAGTATAGCCCGGGCCTAATCCTATCGAGCTGTTAATATCTGCACCTCTGGCACCTCTCATGGTAATATGGCTGGTTGAGGTGCTCCAGGTACCTGAAATTCCGTTTATCCTTGATTCTCCCTGAAAACGTTTAGACTTGAAATTACCAAACTCATCCAGGGCAATTCCCAGATAAGCACCCGTTAAACCAGCTTTTCTAAAGCTTGCATACTGATCTTTAGCTCTGTTGTAAGAATATCCTAACCCGGCTCCCGGAGCGCCAATAACCGGACTTGCAACAGACCCATCATATAAAAAGAACGATAATCCATCACCATAGGTCCCGCTTAAAGGTGTTCCTCCTTTCATTTCGTATTCAAATTCTACATGTAAACCATTAACGGATGTGAATGTTCTTCCGTTGATAAAAAGTCCTCCGAATTGAGAAGAACTCGCAGGTGTAAGCTGTACTCCGGTAGAGGTGTGAGAAGCATTTCCCTGAAGAGTAAGTTCCGGAGCCGATGAGGCATTCATCAATGAACTTGAATACGAATAAAATCCATAAATACTTGCTACTTCCGTACTGTCAGTTTGTGCACTGACACCACTGGAAAGCATCACTAAGATAAGGCTTATCCATGATAGCCCTTTACAACTTCTTTTCATACTCCTTTTACTTTACGACAAAGACGATGTTAATAAATGAAGCTGATGTTGCGTTGGAAAGCACGTCGTAATTTAATACCCCCGTATCGCTAATACTGTTAATTTTAAATACAGTTGAATCATAACCCGTTACATAATAGTACAGGTCTGATGCATTAGGAAAGAAAGGTATGGCAGCCGGTGCTGAAGTACTTCTTGCGTTGGCAGGAACGTTAGCAAATTGATTTTTATAAAGTGTATACAAATCTTTTGTTTGCCCTGCAGCAATAGTTGAGGTATCAAAAACGACACTTGGCATATAAAAGAACTTGGCAACATAAGGAGAAAGACATGACCAGTTGGGTGCTGCCGGGGTACCTATGTTCTGACTGATACATTTTTTATTGGTGTCGAAGATAACTAACCCTGTTGCCGGATTGCTTACAGAAGCCAGATTACTTATTCTAGGAAGCAGTATCCCTTTTGTTGTACTGGATACATCCAAAGCGGCGCTTGGATCAGGGTTTGAAGTGTTGATACCTACTTGTGCAGTAATAACGTGTGAAGTTATTACCAAAATTAATACAATAATTTTGTTCATCGAAATAATTTTTTTGTTGTGTGTGCGGAATATTTTAGCAAAATTTTTGCCAAAATCTTGAAAAATATTCCTTTTTGTGTTTATGTGCGGTGCAAATGTATGCAAAAATTATATTTAAAATACTAATTGGCTTAACGCTAGAATGTTGAGTATTATCTCTAATATGGGAGTTAAATGGCCTTTTTTCTTGTATTTATGATTAGTGGCTAAAGAATAAATAATTTTAATTAAAGGTTTGAAATTTTGAAAAATAGATAAAAATCTATAAAATAATAGCATTTTTATAACTTTAGAAGCTGTAAAATCAGGTATTGTTGATACAAAAGGCTCCAAATCCCCTTACCTGGCATTAGTGAAAAAAGAATGCTAAGAGCAAAAATAAGAAACCTGCAAAATATTTTGCAGGTTTCTCTTGTATATAATTAGTTTATTATTTTATGCCTCACAGCTTGAGCATGAAACAAAGTTAACCATCAGTTCCTTAGATACAGAGGAGCTTCGCTGATAATACAATGTTTTCACTCCTTTTTTCCAGGCTTCAATGTAAAGATAGTTGACATCTTTTACAGGCATTGTTGACGGAATTTGTAAGTTCAAAGATTGTGCCTGATCAATATATTGCTGTCTTTGGGCGGCCTGGGAAATAATTTCCATCGGCGAAATTTCCTTGAACGTTTTGAATACTGCCTTTTCTTCCTCAGTAAGCTCATTTAAATGTTGAACGGAACCATGGTTCAGCATGATTGTTCTCCATGTTTCTTCATTATCCAGTCCTTTTTCTTCTAATAATTTGGCCAGATATTTATTCTTACGCATGAAGTTCCCTTTAGCTAACCCTGCCTTATAATAATTGGAAGCGAAAGGTTCAATTCCCGGAGAGGTTTGTCCTAAAATAGCCGAACTTGAAGTGGTAGGAGCAATAGCCATGGTTGTGGTATTTCTCAAACCATATCCTTTCAATAATTCAGGTTCACCATAAATATTAGCCAATTCTCTTGAAGCCTGCTCTGCCTGCTCTTTAATATGTCTGAAAGCTCTTGCATTAAATTGAGTAGCTTCAAAGCTTTCAAAAGGAATCATATTTTTCTGTAAATAAGAATGGTATCCTAAAACGCCTAATCCAAGAGCTCTATGGCGCATAGCAAAGTTCCTTGCTCCCTGTAGATAATAGTTTCCTTCCGTTTTGTCAATAAATTCGGATAAAACGGCATCCAGAAAGTAAATCGCCAGTTTTACGGCGTTGGTGTCTTTCCATTCATCATAGAGTTCCAGATTCATAGAAGACAGACAGCAGATAAATGATTCTTCCATAGAAGACGGAAGCATGATTTCCGAGCAAAGATTACTTGCATTTACCGGTAATCCCAGATCTTTGTAAACCTGGGGCTTATTTCTGTTCACATTATCTGTAAAGAATATATAAGGAAGGCCTTTTTGCTGACGGCTTTCCAGCACTCTCGCCCAAACTTTACGTTTTTCCATATCTCCGTCAATCATATCCTGCATCCAGTAATCCGGAACGCAAACTCCTGTAAACAAGTTCTGGATCGGACTTCCGATATCTTTAATGGATAAGAATTCTTCAATATCCCCGTGGTCAATGTCCAGATAAGCAGCAAAAGCTCCTCTTCTTACGCCTCCTTGTGAAACCACATCCATTGCCGTATCAAACAATTTCATGAAAGAAACCGCTCCTGAAGATTTCCCGTTATCCGTTACGGCAGTACCTCTGTTACGAAGTTCCCCGAAATATCCTGAAGTTCCTCCTCCGATTTTCGTCTGCATAATTACTTCTCCCATTTTATGGGTAATACCTTCAATGCTGTCCGGGATGTGAACGTTGAAACAAGAAATAGGGAGACCTCTCTGTGTTCCCATATTGGCCCAGACCGGAGACGAGAAGCTGATCCATCCTTTGGTGATCATTTCCTTGAAAGCGGGCTGTAGCTCAGGTTTGTACAATCTTTTGGCGGCTGCCGTCGTAATCCTGTCGATCGCTCCTTCTACAGTTTCCCCTTTCAACAGATATCCTCTGTTCAACATCTGCTCAGACTCTTCATTGAGCCACCATATATTTGTGTTTTGCTCTTCCATAGTTGTTTATATTTTCGAATTCCCGAATGCGTTGCTACTCAGGAATTTTGTTTTTATATTGCTTGTAAAATTTCTACTTTGTGGGAACCGTTCAATCCGCTTTCGTCTCTTAGTCTCTGAAACTCTTTAAAAGACGGAACATTCAGAACCTCATGCTGTACTTCTTCATTGATGTAATTGGAATAATGTAAAAATGTAACACCATCTTCTTTCAGATATACCTTATATTCGAAGGTGGACTGATCCAGTTTTTCAAAATCATCCAGGAACTTCTGAATATTGGCTTTGTTTTCTGAAACGAATTCGGAACTGACCGTATAAGTTACAATTACATTAATCATATTATATTTATCTTATTTTGATATCTATTCCGAAGAATCGGGAATAATTTTTAGTTTTAATTTGAGGTTTGATTTTTTAATCTCTCTGCCTTGACGCTCGCTTCGCTCGCGACCTTAATTAAAACAAATCATTCGCCGTAATACTCTTATCGTGTTTCGTATAATCTACCGGTCTTTTTGCAAAGAAATCATCCATGGAATTGGCAAAAACTTCTTCTTCAAACCACTTCATCGGACGGTATTGTTCCGGAGTGATATTGTAACGGGTGTTCATGTTGATTTTCTTTAAGCTGTCATCAACACGGTATTTCATGAAGTTTAATAAATCTTCTTTTGAGAAAACGCTTAATTCTCCCAGTTCAAAGATCCAGTCAAGGATTTCTCCTTCCAGTTCTACAGACTGGTCCACTAAAGTATAGATATCTTCAATATCCGAATCAGTTAACAGATCAGGCTGTTCCTCACGGATCTTATTGATCAGATAAATTCCTGCATTGGCGTGGATCTGTTCATCTACTGAAGTCCATGCAATGATATTGGACACATTTTTCATATACCCTTTAAATCTTGTGAAAGAAAGGATAATGGCAAATTGTGAGAAAAGAGACACGTTTTCAATCAGGATACTGAATAATAAAAGTGAAGAAACATATTCTTTCGGGGTTGCAGAATTCGCATGCTTAAGAACATTTGACAAGAAATCAATTCTCTTTTTTACGGCTGGGATTTCCACTACGTGAGTGAATTCTTCATTGTATCCTAACACTTCTAATAAACGAGAATAGGCTTCAGAGTGACGGAACTCGCATTCCGCAAAAGTAGCTCCTAATCCATTGAATTCAGGTTTCGGAAGGTGGTTGTATAAATTTCCCCAGAATGTCTTTACAGACACTTCAATCTGTGCAATAGCTAAAAGTGCATTTTTCACAGCATGTTTCTCATGGGGTTCCAGCTGTGAATGAAAATCCTGAACATCTGCAGTAAAATCCACTTCCGAATGTACCCAGAATGATTTGTTGATCGCTTCTACAAATTGAAGAACCTCAGGGTATTCAAATGGCTTATAACTTACTCTTTTATCAAAAATTCCCATACTAAAAATGTCTTTAAATTAAAATAATTAGATCAATGTGGATAAAACTCAAAAAACAATTAACAATTTGATTTGTTGGAACTTATGTTTAAAAGTTTTTCACAAGAAAAGTGTTTTTATTTTTTGTAGCGTGCAAGCACAAAGTTAGAAAACCGGAACTGATTTTGAAAGAGCTAAACACTAAATGGTTGAGTTTTAACCGTAAAAGTTTTCCACATTTACATGAAACTTGCTCTGACATGGACTTACACACAATAATGGAGCAAAAATAAATAAAAATGACGAGTTAAGGTTAAACAATGCTATGTAAATGTTTATAAATAAAGGAAAAAAGTATTAAACATTAATTTGGTTAAAGAAATTTTTATTCTTCGTAACAAATCAAAAATATTTTCTACTTATTGGGTATAAAACATACATCACTTAATGTTAGTAATTCAAGATTTACATAAATCATACGATACAGGAAAAAGTAAGCTGCACGTTCTCAAGGGAATTAATCTTAATATTTCCGAAGGCGAGTTTGTTTCTATCATGGGTAGTTCCGGGTCAGGAAAATCAACGCTTCTTAATATTATCGGGATCCTGGATGAAAAAGATTCGGGAACGTATGAACTGGATGGTGTTCCCATTGAACATTTGTCCGAAGTGAAAGCAGCTGAATACAGAAGCCAGTTTTTGGGTTTTATCTTTCAGTCTTTTAATCTGATCGGATATAAAACGGCATTGGATAATGTAGCGCTTCCTTTATACTATCAAAATGTACCCAGGAAAGAACGTAACCAGAAAGCTATGGAATATCTTGAAAAGGTAGGTCTTGCCCAGTGGGCCAATCACCTTCCCAATGAACTTTCCGGAGGTCAGAAACAGAGGGTGGCCATTGCAAGAGCATTGATTACGAATCCTAAAGTGGTTTTAGCGGATGAACCTACGGGAGCATTGGATTCTAAAACGACTCATGATATCATGAAGCTTCTTCAGCAGATTAATAATGAAGGAAAAACCATTATTGTCGTTACCCACGAACCGGATGTTGCAGCACAAACCAAAAGAAATGTTGTCTTAAAAGACGGGATTATTGAAAGTGATGAGTTTATCAAGCAGGTTGTTTTATAAAAATGTGCTGATTTGAAAATTTGATAATGTATTAATTTGAAAATTTAAAGCCTTATGTCTTCAATATTTTAATCTTTAAATTTTTCAATCATTTAATAATATAAAATTATGTTTGACCTTGATCGTTGGCAGGAAATATTCAGTTCTATCCGTAGTAATGTATTACGGACGGTGCTTTCAGGGTTTACGGTAGCATTAGGTTTATTTATTTTTATTGTCCTTTTCGGTATTGGAAAAGGACTGCAAAATGCATTTACCGAAGGCTTTGCCAGAGACGCCCAAAACCTTATCTCCATTTTTACGGGAAGAACCACTCTGGCTTATAATGGTCTTCAGAGTGACAGAACGGTTACCATGAATAATGAAGACTATGATTTTCTGGTAGGAATGGATAAGGAAAAAGTAGGATATTCCTCTCCGAGATATCAGGCAAGCTTACTGGTTAAATACGGGAAGGAAAGCGGAACCTATCAGATCAACGGAGCTGATACGGAAGAAAAGTTTATTGAAAACAGAAAGCTTCTTGAAGGGCGTTATCTTACCCCCACAGATCTGGAAAGAAAGCAAAATGTTGCCGTTATCGGGAGGATGGTGCAGCGGGATTTGATTAAAAACGGAAGTCCGGTGGGCAAAGATTTAAATATCAACGGAACCATGTTTAAAGTAGTAGGAGTGTTCTCTGATGATGGAGGAGACTGGGATGAAAGACATATTACAATTCCAATCACTACTTTGCAACAAATGAAAAAAGGATCGGATACCGTAAGCACGGTGTATATAGCCTATAACGAAAATATGACGCCGCAAGAGGCCATTAAATATGGGGATGAACTGAAAAGCAGGCTGAAATCCAGAAAAAATGTTTCTCCGGATGATGAAAATGGAGTAAGGGTGTGGAACAATGCACAGAATATGAATGATACATTTATGTTTTTGGCTGTAATCACGGCTATTGTAACTTTTATTGGTCTTGGGACCTTATTGGCAGGGATTATCGGGATTAGCAACATCATGGTATATATTGTTAAAGAAAGGACTCAGGAAATAGGCGTAAGAAAGGCGATTGGGGCGAAACCCAAAAGTATTGTCGCTTTGATCGTTCAGGAAAGTGTCCTGATAACAGTAATTTCAGGGTTTGTAGGAGTGGGGCTCGGGGTATTGGCGTTGAATTTAATAGGAGACAGCCTGGAAGAGTTTTTCATCAAAGATCCTAACGTAGGCTGGGTAACCATTTTTGCTGCATTCATTGCTTTGGTTTTCTCCGGATTGATTGCAGGGTTTGTGCCGGCGTACAGGGCTTCCAAGATTAAGCCGATAGAAGCTTTGAGGGTAGAATAATTAATTTGATCATTTGAAAATATGGTGATATCAAATTAAACTGAAAATAATTATCACTCATCATTTATAACTTATAACTCATATTAGAAAGTGAATATCATATTCAAAAAAGATACATGGCAGGAAATTTATTATTCATTGAGGAATAATAAGCTCCGTACATTCCTGACGATGATCGGAGTGGGATGGGGGATGTTCCTATATGTAAGTCTTCTGGGTGCCGCTAAAGGAATGGAAAACGGGTTTGATAAATTATTTTCCGGATTTGCAACCAATTCTATTTTTCTTTGGGCTCAGAACACCTCTATACCTTACGAAGGGTTTCCGAAAGGAAGACAGATGCACCTGCATTTGTCCGATATGGAAATGCTGAAAAGGAAAATTCCGGAGATCGATTATATCTCGCCACAGAATGCCCGGGGAAGCTTCACCGGAACTCCTGGAGAAGCGATGTCCAGAAATGGTAAAAACGGAACCTATTCGCTGACGGGAGATTATCCGGTAGGTAATAAAATTTCGGAAAAAAAGTTGATCTTCGGACGATATATCAATGATGCGGATGTTTCGGGAAATAAAAATGTGGCTGTTATCGGTGAAGAAATATATAAGAATTTCTTTGATGCCAAAAAGCAGGAGAACCCTCTTGGCAAATCCATTAATATTAAAGGGATCTTCTTCAATGTCATCGGAGTTTTCAGAGTGAAGAAAGGCGGAGGTTTTGAAAATGATCAAACGGTATTCATTCCTCTTTCTACTTACACCAAGATGTATAATGCGGGAGACCAGATTGATATGTTTGCAATTGTGAGCAAACCCAATGCGAATGTGGATAATGTAGAAGAAAGCGTAAAGCTGTCATTAAAATCTAAAAACAAAGTTTCCCCGGAAGATACGAATGCCTTCGGAAGTTTTAACCTGGGAAAAGAGTTTAAGAAATTAACCGGATTTTTAACGGGAATGCAGCTTCTGACCATTATTGTAGGAACCTTAACGATTCTTGCAGGGGTTATTGCCATTTCCAATATCCTTTTGATCACGGTAAAGGAAAGAACTAAGGAAATAGGGATCAGAAGAGCGCTGGGAGCAAAGCCCGCAGAAGTAAGAAACCAGATTTTGTTGGAAAGCGTTGTCATCACATTGTCTTCCGGATTGCTCGGATTTATTTTTGGAATCTTTGTTCTCATGATTTTAAGTATGCTTACCCAAAACCAGGATTCGTTTCCATTCTATAATCCTACAGTAAATTATGGAAACGTATTTGCAGCGATGGCGGTGATGGTAATATTGGGATTGATTATCGGAATGATTCCGGCTCAGCGAGCTGTAAAAATACGACCTATTGAAGCATTAAGAACAGAATAAATAATAAGTTGATCATAAGATAATTGAAGATTTTATAATGATTATAACTCTTTAATTATCCAATCTTAATTTTAAAATCATTTAAATAAATAAACTAGATATATGAAAAAGAAATTCACTTGGAAAAAAGCCATTTATATTCTCTTAGGGCTTTTATTTGTAGTGGCATTATTCTCAGGAATAGGGTATCTGATTAAATCCAACTCCAAAGAGAGTGAAGCTTTCCTTACCCGTAAACCCACCATTCAGAATATGGATGATAAGGTAATGGCTACAGGAAAAATTATCCCAAAAGAAGAAATTGAAATAAAACCCAATATTGCGGGAATCATTGATAAAATTTTAGTAGATGAAGGAGACAAGGTAACTGCCGGACAACTGATTGCTACGGTAAGAATTATTCCTAATATTGCGGATGTAAACAATGCGCAACAGGAAGTCCAGAATGCCCAGCTTCAGATTAGTAACGCCAGAATGAATGTAGAGAACATGCAGAAGCAGTTTGCCATGCAGCAAAAATTATATACCCAGGGTGTTATTTCCAAGCAGGAATATCTGAATTCTCAACAGCAGCTCTTTTCTCAGCAGCAGTCTCTTAAAAATGCCAATCAGCAATTGCTTACGGCACAAAAAAGATTGCAGATCGTAAAAACAGGTGCTACTCCTGAATTACAAGGCCTGGCAACTACCCAGATTCGTTCTAAGGCTTCAGGAACCGTTCTTGAGGTACCGGTAAAAGTAGGAAGTCAGGTAATTGAAGCCAATTCTTTCAATGCCGGAACCACTATTTGTTCTATTGCTGATCTGAACTCTTTGATTTTCCAGGGGGAAATTGATGAAGCTCAGGCAGGAAAATTAAAGCAGGGGATGGATATGAATATCGTCATCGGTGCTTTACAGAACAAGACATTCCCCGGAAAGTTAACGATGATTGCTCCTAAAGGAAAAGACAATAACGGAACCATTAAATTCCCTGTGGAAGGAACAGTTTTCAATCCCAACAATGAATATATCAGAGCGGGATTCTCTGCCAACGGGGAAATTGTACTGGATTCAAAAAAGAATGCTTTGTTACTGGATGAATCCCTTGTTCAGTATGAAAAGAAAAACGGAAAGGATGTTCCTTTTGTTGAAGTGAAACAAAAAGACGGGAAATTCAAAAAAGAATATGTAAAACTGGGAGCCAGCGATGGAATCAATGTTCAGATCCTTCCGGGATCGCCAATTACAAAAGATTCTGAAATTAAAGTTTGGAACCCTTCAGACAAAGACAAAGAAGAACTAAAAGAAAAATCAAAAAAATAGTAGACTAATACTGTATATTCAAATGTAGAATCCTAAGGAGTTTTTCTTAGGATTTTTTTTAATTTTAAACTAAATAATAACGATAACCCATGAAAAAAAGCACTCTTATTCTGATCCTTTTTATCCTGGCAAAATTTGTTCTGCAATATACTCTCATAAGTCCTGAATATGAGCTTCACCGCGATGAATATCTACATATTGATCAGGGGAATCATCTGGCGTGGGGATATTTATCGGTTCCGCCGGTGAATTCATGGATAGCATGGGTCATTATCATGTTGGGGGGCTCCGTATTTTGGGTGAAGTTCTTCCCGGCTTTATTCGGTGCCTTAACGATCCTGATGGTCTGGAAAATAATTGAAGTGTTAAAAGGTAGTTTATATGCTCAGATTTTGGCTTCCACAGGAATCTTATTTTCAGTGCTTCTCCGTCTGAATATGCTATTTCAGCCAACATCACTGGAAGTTTTATGCTGGACAATGATTTATTATTCGCTGATCAGGTATTTCAATGAGAAAAAAATAGCATGGCTGTATATCGGAGCCGTAATTTTTGGATTAGGGATGCTAAATAAATATAATATTGTCTTTTTACCTTTAGGACTTATTCCTGCCCTTTTGCTGACCAGGCAGAGGAATATATTTTTACGGCCTCATCTTTATGGAGCTGCAGCTATTGCCTTTATTATTTTTTTGCCCAATTTATTATGGCAATACAACAATGGTTTTCCAGTCATCCATCACATGAAGGAACTTTCGGAAAGACAGCTGATCAATATCAATAGGCTGGATTTCATGAAATCACAGATATTATTTTTCGTAGGGGTGATTTTTGTAATTATAGCAGGTTTTTATGCCTTGGTTTTTTATAAGCCGTTTGAGAAATTCAGGTTTTTGTTTTTGGGATATATTTTTACCATAGCCTTATTTTTATTTTTTCAGGCTAAAGATTATTATGCGATAGGTTTATATCCGGTTTATATTGCTTTCGGATCAGTGTATCTGTCTCATCTTTTCGAAAAAAGAAAAAAAATTCTCCAGCCTGTCAGTATTTTAATTCCGGTACTGTTGTTCTTGCCTTTATATAGTGTTGCTTTTCCTAATAAAAGTCCCCAATACATTCTCAATCATCAGGAAAAATATAAAAAGCTGGGCCTGCTTCGCTGGGAAGACGGAAAAGATCATTCCTTACCGCAGGATTTTGCCGATATGCAGGGGTGGAAAGAATTGGCCCAAAAAGTTGATAAAGAATTTTCCAAGTTTCCTTATTCTGAAAACACATTGGTACTTTGTGATAATTACGGACAGGCAGGAGCTATTAATTATTATTCTGTAAAGGGAATAAAAGCCGTATCCTTCAATGCAGATTACATCAATTGGTTTGATTTAAGTGAAAAATATGTCAACCTAATCAGAGTGAAGGAATACTCCGAAGATAAAGAAGATGAACTGGAAGAAACAGGAGCGTTCTTTGAAAACTCTAAAATTGTAGATTCTATCACCAATGCATTTGCCAGAGAAAAGGGGACAAGGATCTTTAGCTTTGCGAAAGCTAATATTGACATTAAAAAAAGAATTCAGGAGGAAATCAATGAACAGAAAAACAGGGATTAACAGATAATTAACTCTTCTGCATAGTGATGTATTCTAATTAAATTTTTATTTTCGTTTTAATGAAAAGTACTCGTATGAAGATCTTATTCCAAATTTTATTTCTGTTCTTTGCAACCATTATTCTAAGCTGTAATTCTCAAAAATCAGCCGTTGAAAAAGGAAAAATAATGTATAAATCTGATGATTTGGTAATCATCAAACTGTCTGATAATTTATATCAGCATATTTCATTTTTAAATACTGACTCATTCGGGAAAGTTGAATGCAATGGAATGATTGCAAAAGATGGAAATGAAACTGTGATTTTTGATACTCCTTCTGATGATAAAAGTTCTGCGGAACTTATTTCCTGGATTAAGAATGATCTGCATGCCAACATAAATGCTGTGGTTCCAACTCACTTTCATAACGACTGTGTAGGAGGATTGAAGGAATTTGATAAAAATAATATTCCTTCCTACTCCAATAATAAAACCATTGAACTAGCCAAAGCAGCAGGAGCCAATGTACCGACTCACGGTTTCGATAATGAATTGACCTTACATGTAGGCAGCCAGAAAGTATATGCAAAATTTTTTGGAGAAGGACATACCAAAGACAACGTAGTAGGTTATTTCCCTAAAGAAAATGCCGTATTTGGCGGCTGTCTGATTAAAGAGGTAAACGCAACAAAAGGCTATCTTGGTGATGCTAATGTTCAGGCCTGGTCTGCAACGGTTGAGAAACTAAAGACTCAATATCCTGATGCGAAAATCATTATTCCGGGGCATGGGAAAATAGGAGGGATAGAATTATTGGATTATACGATAAAACTCTTCAAAAATAATTAAGAACAATTTGAACAATATCCGGAAATAAATCCGTTGAAATTTACAGATTGATACCCCTGTGGTAATTTTATATCCACTTCATTTGGTAAACATTCGATTTTTCCGCATTGTAAACACCTGAAATGGAAATGATTGTGCTTATGAGCTTTTTCGGAACAATTCACACAAAAAGCAAAATAAAACTTTCCGTCATCGCTCAAAATTTTATGAATGATTCCGTCATCACAAAAACTGTTAAGGACACGGTAAATGGTGGCCCTGTCTACCGATTCTCCCAGCTCTTTCTGTAAGGTTTCCTGGCTGACGGCTGATTTAGTTTTCTTTAAAGACTCTAGAATCAATTGCTTTGTTTTTGTGTTTCTCTTAATCATAATGCAAATATAAAAATTATTATTGCGACATTATCGCATTAATAAAAAATGTTTTACCTTTGCTGAACAACAGATTAAAAGTTCACTATGGAAAGCAACAATTTTGAAGTAATTATAATAGGCGGAAGCTATGCGGGACTTTCTGCGGGAATGGCCTTAGGAAGATCTCTGAGAAATATCCTGATCATTGATAGCGGCAAGCCATGCAACAGGCAAACTCCACATTCCCATAACTTTATCACCCATGATGGGAAGGCACCGCAAGAAATAAGCTCCATGGCCAAATCGCAGGTAAAGAAATATGACACAGTGAAGTTTCATGAAGGTGTTGTGAGAAATGCTTATAAAACTTCAGGAGGTTTTGAAGTTGAAACAGCGTCAGGTGAAAAGTTTAATGCTGGAAAACTCATCATCGCTACAGGGGTGAATGATATAAAACCTGATATTCCGGGATTTGAAGAATGTTGGGGAATTTCAGTACTGCATTGTCCGTATTGTCATGGTTATGAAGTGAAAAACGAAACGACGGGAATTCTGGCTAATGGAGATATTGCCTATGAATTCTCAAAAATGATTCTGAACTGGACTAAAGATCTAACGTTGTTTACCAATGGGAAATCAACCCTTAGCAGTGAACAGGCTGAAAAGCTAATGGATCATCATATTCATATCAATGAAGATGAAATAAAAGAAATAGTACATGACAATGGGCAGATTCAAAAAATTGTTTTTAAAAACAATAAGGAAATACCCCTGAAGGCATTGTATGCAAAAATACAGGTGGAACAAAATCTGGATGTTTCCCATGATCTGGGTTGTGAAATGTCTGAACATGGTCTTATTAAGGCTGATGCTTTTCAAAAAACAACCGTTCCAGGCGTATTTGCCTGCGGAGACAGTACAACCATGATGAGGTCTGTGGCCAATGCGGTTGCTCAGGGAAATTTGACAGGTGCGATGGTCAATAAAGAGCTTGTTGATGAAGAATTTAATTAAAATAATATCCTTGTAGCTTAGCT
Organism: Chryseobacterium defluvii; assembly: GCF_003634775.1. Taxonomy (GTDB): domain Bacteria; phylum Bacteroidota; class Bacteroidia; order Flavobacteriales; family Weeksellaceae; genus Chryseobacterium; species Chryseobacterium defluvii. Next base: position 561,018 of record NZ_RBXB01000001.1, read on the forward strand.
GCAAGGATTTTTTTCAGAAAAAATTGGTGATGTAAATTAATTATCGTAATATTGCGATATAGATTATCAATAAAATGGGTGCTACAAAAACAGACTTCTTTACAGAAAAACAAAATAAGCTCGCAACGATTGCGAAAGCTTTGGGACATCCTGCAAGGATTGCCATTATTGAGTATTTGCTTAAAGTGAATGATTGTATCTGTGGTGATATTGTGAATGAATTACCATTAGCGCAGCCTACAGTTTCGCAACATTTAAAAGAATTGAAGAATGCAGGATTAATCAAAGGGAATATTGAAGGAAACTCCATTTGCTATTGTATTGATGAGAACGCTTTTGAAGATTTAAATGCCTTCTTTACCAAAGTTATTTCTATAGTGAAAAAGCAAAAATGCTGTTAAAAAATTTTATCAAAGTATATCGCAATATTGCATTATAACAATTTAAAAACAAATATTATGAAACTTTCTGAAATCAAAACCATTCTGCCAACCTTGGAAAATGTTGAGTTTCAATTGGAAGACGGAAAATTCGTACCTGAGCATTTTCATGTTACTGAAATAGGCATCGTAACCAAGAACTTTATCGATTGCGGAGGAACCATACGAAAAGAAGAAAAAGCGAATTTTCAGCTATGGGATGCTCATGATTTTGAACACCGCTTAAAACCCGGAAAACTTTTACATATTATCAAGCTTTCCGAAGAAAAACTGGGAATCGGGGATTTTGAAATTGAAGTTGAATATCAGGATCAGACTATAGGAAAGTATGACCTGGATTTTAATGGTGAAAATTTCGTTTTGAAAAACAAAATGACGGCCTGTTTAGCAAATGATGCCTGTGGAGTACCGTCACAGAAGCAAAAAGTAAACTTAGGAGAACTTGCTCATCAACAGAATTCATGTTGTGCACCCGATTCAGGATGCTGTTAAATTTTAACTAAACTATTAAAAATGAACGTGTCATTAACAGAACTTATTGAGAACATCCTTATTCAGCCGATAGATGAAGGGCGGAAGAACATTCTTCAACCGTTGATAGATTTTATACAATGTAAAATTGAAGAAAAGAAGCCGGTAAATATCAATTTTATATGCACTCATAATTCCCGCCGGAGTCACTTTTCCCAAATCTGGGCTCAAACCGCATCTTCATATTTTAATGTTCCTGACGTACAGTGTTACTCAGGAGGGACAGAAGTCACGGCTTTATTCCACAAAGTTGCTGAAACATTAGCAGCGCAAGGATTTACTGTTTTTAAAATCTCAGATACTGAAAATCCGGTTTATGCAATTAAATACGCGGAAGACAGACATCCTGTAATAGGTTTTTCTAAAAAATATGATCATCCTTTTAATCCTGCCGGAGATTTTGCAGCTGTTATGACCTGTTCACAAGCGGATGATGGCTGTCCTTTCATTGCGGGAGCAGATCAACGTATCCCTATTACTTTTGAAGATCCTAAAGGGTCTGACGGAACTTCTTTCCAGGATCAGGTATACAAAGAAAGAAGCTTGCAAATCGCAGCAGAAATGGTATACGTTTTCTCACAGATAAAAAAATAGAATGAAAATAGCAGTAATAGAACAAAAACATTATCCTGAAATAGCAGGAATATATGAGCAGGGAATCCGTACAGGAATTGCCACCTTTGAAACCACAGTTCCTAATTGGGAGGCTTGGAATGAAAGCAGGCTTCCTCACAGCAGGCTGATTGCAGTTGATGGTGAGGAGATATTAGGATGGGCTGCTCTTTCTAAGGTCAGTAGCCGTTGTGTATACGAAGGTGTGGCGGAAGTGAGTGTCTATGTATCGGAAGCCCACAGAGGAAAAGGGGTTGGGAAATTTTTAATGGAAAGCTTGATACAAGAAAGCGAATCTAATGGAATATGGACCCTGCAGTCCGGGATGTTTCCGGAAAATGAAGCTACTATAGCTCTACACAAGAAAAATGGGTTCAGAATCATTGGCTATCGTGAAAAAATTGGCAAGCTGGCCGGAATATGGAGAGATAGTGTTATAATGGAAAGACGAAGTAAAACAATAGGAATAGATTAACCATATGCAGCCTAAATTAAAATTCCTTGATCGATACTTGACCCTATGGATTTTTCTGGCAATGTCAGCCGGTGTGGCTTTAGGGTATGGATTTCCTGAAATGTCGAAGGTTACGAACAGTCTTTCCGTTGGTACTACAAATATTCCTTTGGCGGTTGGACTCATCCTGATGATGTATCCTCCTTTGGCAAAGGTAGATTATACATTACTGCCTCAGGTATTTAAAGATAAAAAAGTATTATCCATTTCACTACTATTAAACTGGGTGATAGGTCCGGTACTCATGTTCATATTGGCAATCCTGTTCCTTAGAAATGAACCGGATTATATGGTAGGCTTAATTCTGATCGGCTTAGCAAGATGCATTGCTATGGTAATTGTATGGAATGATCTGGCAAAAGGGAATCGGGAATATGCCGCTTTACTGGTGGCTCTCAATAGTGTTTTTCAGATGCTCTCTTATAGCTTTTTGGTTTGGTTATTTATTAATGTATTACCAAAACAACTTGGTTGGGGGAACTTTAGCGTATCTGTACCAATGGGGGATGTCGTTAAGAGTGTAATCATTTATTTGGGAATACCATTTGTAGGCGGTTTTTTGTCACGGTATTTTCTTGTAAGGTTAAAAGGAAAAGAATGGTATAACAGAAAATTCATTCCTGTACTATCTCCTGTTACCTTATATGCATTATTATTTACCATTGTTCTTATGTTTAGTCTGAAAGGAGATAAAATATTGGAATTGCCGATGGATGTGATAAAGGTAGCCATTCCGCTGACCATCTACTTTATCATCATGTTTTTTACCAGTTTTTTTATAAGCAAACTCATGAAAGTCCCGTATGACAAGAATGCTTCAATCGCATTTACTGCTACAGGAAATAATTTTGAGCTGGCTATTGCCGTTTCCATTGCTGTTTTTGGAATACATTCATCTCAGGCATTTGTAGGAGTAATAGGTCCATTAGTAGAAGTTCCGGTATTGATTGTATTAGTCAAAATAAGTCTGTATCTTAAGAAAAAATATGAACGGGTATAGATTGAATATTCATTCGGGACGAAGAAAAAATCATATTTATATATACTGAAATCTCGTTGGAAATTCCGTACATTTGGGGTGGAAAATCTTTAAAATTATATTAGATGGACATTATTTTCGACCTTATTGAAAAAGAAAGACAAAGACAATCCCATGGATTAGAGCTTATTGCATCAGAAAACTTTGTTTCTGAAAATGTAATGAAAGCAATGGGGAGCGTACTGACTAACAAATATGCAGAAGGATACCCTGGGAAAAGATATTACGGAGGGTGTGAAGTAGTAGATGAGGTTGAAACTTTAGCCATCAATAGGGCAAAAGAGCTTTTTGGTGTTGATTACGCCAACGTGCAGCCACATTCTGGCTCTCAGGCCAATGCAGCTATTTATCTTGCAGTTTTGAAGCCCGGAGATAAAATTATGGGAATGGACCTTTCTATGGGAGGGCACCTTACTCATGGCTCTGCAGTTAACTTCTCAGGAATCCAGTATGATGTTGTTTCTTACGGAGTACAGCAGGAAACCGGCTTGATCGATTATGATCAGATGAGAGAAGTTGCCCTAAGAGAAAAACCTAAAATGATCATTGCAGGATTCTCTGCATACTCAAGAGATCTGGATTACGCTAAATTCAGGGAAGTTGCTGATGAAGTAGGAGCTACACTTTGGGCAGACATTGCCCACCCTGCAGGTTTAGTGGCGAAAGGATTGTTAAATTCTCCTTTTGATCACTGTCATGTGGTAACCACAACTACTCATAAAACGCTAAGAGGCCCTAGAGGAGGAATGATTCTTATGGGCAAAGATTTTGAAAACACCTATGGCCATAAAACACCTAAAGGAGAAATCAAAATGATGAGCCAGGTGTTGGACGGAGCTGTTTTTCCTGGAATTCAGGGAGGTCCTCTTGAGCATGTTATCGCAGCTAAAGCGGTTGCTTTCGGGGAAGCTTTGGATATTCAGTTTGAAACCTATGCGAAACAAGTCCGTTCTAATGCTCAGGCATTGTCAAAAGCTATGATCAACAGAGGTTTCGATATTGTAAGTGGAGGAACAGATAATCACTTAATGCTTGTAGACCTAAGAAATAAAGGAGTAAACGGGAAAGAAACCGAAAAAGCCTTAGTTCTTGCTGATATTACATGTAATAAAAATATGGTTCCTTTTGATGATAAATCACCGTTCACAACTTCCGGAATCAGATTAGGAACTGCGGCTATCACAACAAGAGGCCTGAAAGAACAGGATATGGAAACTATCGCTGAATTGATCTCGGAAGTAGTTGACAATCTTAAAAATGAAGAGGTAATTGCATCTGTTAGAAAAAGAGTTAATGAATTAATGGAAGGGAAAGCATTATTCAACTATTAATATTTACCAAATTGATATAATAAGAATGGGCGTAAGCTCATTCTTTTTTTGTAATCATGGATAAAAAATCTTTTACTTTTGAAGAAATTAAACAGAAGCTGGTTCATTATTGCGTGTATCAGGATCGCTGTCATGCAGAAGTAGAGCAGAAAATGAAAGAATTTTTGCTGATTCCGGAAGCAAAGGAGGAAATTTTTTTATACCTCATACAGGAAAATTATTTGAATGAAGAAAGATTTACAAGAAGCTATATCAGAGGTAAGTTTTACATCAAACATTGGGGGCGGAACAAAATCCGGATCAATTTGAAACAGAAACAAGTTTCTGAGAAGCTGATCGAAAAATGCTTTGATGAAATTGATGAAAGAGATTATGAAAAAACTTTGAGAAAAATTTTTGATGATTATTATTCAAAACAGAATGGATTAAAGGAATACCAGAAGAAATCCAAGACTATAAAATATTTGATGAGTAAAGGTTTTGAATATGAGAAAATAAATGATATTTTTGAATAACACAAAATGATGTAAATAATAATAAACAATTGGAAGAGCAAAAAATATGGCTTTCGCCTCCGCATATGGGAGGTAATGAGTTGAAGTATATACACAATGCATTTGATACGAATTGGATTTCACAATTTGGTCCGAATATCAATGAGTTTGAAAAATGCCTTGAGAATTATTTAGGAGAAAATTCTTTTGTATCTGCCGTGTCTTCCGGAACAGCAGCTATTCATTTAGCATTGAAATTATTAGATATCCAGAGCGGAGATATTGTCATCTGCCAGTCATTTACTTTTGTAGCCTCGGCAAATCCCATATTATACGAGAAAGCGATTCCCGTATTTGTAGATAGCGAACCTGATACTTGGAATATATGTCCAAATGCTTTGGAAGATGCCATAAAGCATAATATTCAAAAAGGAAAAAAACCTAAAGCTATTTTGACCGTCTCTTTATATGGAATGCCTTACAAAGTTGATGAAGTTCTTGAAATTTCCAAGAAATATGAAATCCCTGTTATTGAAGATAGTGCCGAAGCTTTGGGAAGTCGCTATAAAAATCAGCTTTGTGGAACTTTCGGGGACTTATCTATTGTGAGTTTTAATGGAAATAAAATTATTACAACCTCCGGAGGCGGAGTTCTTATTTCCAGAACAAAAGAACATAAAGAAAGAGCTTTTTATCTAGCAACACAGGCCAAAGAGGATAAGGAATATTATAGTCATTCGGAAACAGGATATAACTATAGAATAAGTAATGTTTCGGCAGGCATTGGAATTGGACAAATGGAGGTTTTGAATGAAAGAATCGCACAACGAAGATTGAACCATGAATTCTATAATGACATTCTAGCTCAATTTGAAAACATAGAATTATCTTCTGAACCGAACGAAAATTTTTATTCTAATTATTGGTTGAATACTATACAAATCAAACGATCAGATAAACTATCCAAAGAAATATTAAAGGAAAAGTTTTCAGAAAGTAACATAGAAACCAGATACTTATGGAAACCGATGCATCTGCAACCTTTATATAAAGGATGCGATTTTTTTGGGAGTAATCTTTCTGGTATAATTTTTGACAAAGGTTTGTGCTTGCCTTCAGGTACAAATCTTACGGATATATGCAAAGAGAGAATTTTAAAAGTTCTAAACATGGTGAAGTAATTTGTTTTTTGAAATTTTATTTTAATTTTGCATGGCTATATTATTAAAACTTGAGTTTTTATATCTCGTTAACATGAACATAAATAAAGACAATGTACAATTCTCTTAGAAAAAAAATATTTGGAGGAGATAATGTTGTCAACCTCTCGGACGTAAGATATCTTCCCAGATGGATAATCCTTGTCATAGATATTATCATTCTGATAGCATCTCTATATCTTTCTACTTATATAATAGAGAAAATTACCAAACAGGAATTTATTTATCACAAAGATAAAAGCGTCATTTTTGCCTTTATCATTCTTATAAATACTGTGTTTATGTATGTCTTTAAAACCTATGCGGGGATTATAAGACACTCAACATTTATAGATTTATTTAAACTGTTGATTTCATGTTTCTGTACAATGATTATTGTAGGGACGATCAACATTACTTATTTTTGGGTTACAGGGAGCAAATTCATACTGACTCCTTATTTAATACTTTATTTTATTATTTCCTTTATGGGGCTTTTTCTTTTCAGATTATATGTGAAAGAATTCTTTCATATAGTTCGTGAATACCGAAGAAGCGCCTTAAAAAAAAGAATCCTGGTGTTGGGAATTGATGAACAATCCATAGCCATTGCAAGAGCGGTTCTTGACAATCCCAGTCTTCCTTATCAGGTAGTAGGTTTTCTTACTCAAAGAACAGACACTAAAAGAGCTTCTTTATTAGGAAAACCGATTTATGAGAAGAAAAAAATTGAGGAAACAACAAAGGAAGACCTTGTGATAGATGGGGTAATCATTATCAAGGAAATGATGTCTAAAGATGAAATGAACTCATGGGTAAATTTATTCTTGGAAAAAGATCTCCATATTTTTAAAGCACCATCAGTACAAAAATTAAGAGACAGTGATCTTGGAGGATCTATTAGGAATCTCCAAATTGAAGATTTACTGAACAGAAAGCCAATTAAGATTGAAAATGAAGATGTTAAAAAAAGACACTTCAATAAAGCGGTATTGGTTACGGGGGGAGCGGGATCAATCGGAAGCGAAATTGTCAGACAGGTTGCTCAGTTTGATCCGTCATTGATAGTTGTTTTAGATCAGGCTGAAACACCATTGTATGATGTTGAGCTTGAAATGAAGGAAAAATTCCCTCATATCAGATTCAAGTTTGTTTTGGCTGATGTATCCAATAGGCATAGGATAGAACCATTATTTCAGACTTATAATTTCTCGATGGTATATCATGCAGCAGCATATAAACATGTTCCATTGGTAGAAGAGAATCCTCATGAAGCTATTTTGGTCAATGTCTTAGGATCAAAAAATATTGCTACATTGTCCAGTAAATATAAGGTTAACAGGTTTGTAATGGTGTCAACAGATAAAGCTGTGAATCCTACCAATGTTATGGGTGCATCCAAACGTGCGGCAGAATTATTTGTTCAATCGTTACAAAATGTTGATGGAAATACTACCAAATTTATAACCACGAGATTCGGAAATGTTCTGGGATCAAACGGTTCAGTGATTCCTCATTTTAAAAGACAAATTGAAGCAGGAGGCCCCATTACCATTACTCATCCTGATATAGTAAGATATTTTATGACTATTCCTGAAGCCTGTGAGTTGGTTCTGCAGGCAGGAACAATGGGGCAAGGAGGTGAAATTTTCGTTTTTGATATGGGTGAGCCGGTTAAAATATTGGATCTTGCCAAAAGAATGATAAAATTATCAGGATTTGAACCTAATATAGATATTAAAATTATTTATACAGGATTAAGACCGGGTGAAAAGCTATATGAAGAACTATTAAGTGATAATGCCAAGACACTTCCTACTCATAATGAAAAAATTATGATTTCAAAGGATCCTACGATGGAATTCTTTAATATTGAATCTCTGGTTAATCTAATTACCAAAGCTTCCATAAGAAGAGACAAAGTAGAAGTGGTGCGGATTTTGAAGACTATTGTTCCTGAATTTAGAAGTAATAATTCTATCTATGAAGTATTAGATAGATAAGAAATTATAATGTATATGTACAATTTAAAAATATGAAGAATACGTTTTTGACCATATTATGTATGCTTGTATTAGCTTCCTGTAAGACTAAAACAAATGCTCATAATGATTTGAATTATATGCAGAATATTGAGCAGGTTGCCATAGATGCATCTGTCAGAAACTCCAGTTCCACCATACAGACAGGTGATCAATTGGTTATTTTGATAACAGCAAAAGATATGGATGTTGTAAAACCATTTAATCAGAATTATTCTTCATCAGAAATAATACAGCCTAATACTATGGCAGGAGGGAATACACCTTCACAAGGAACTGTGAATGTGTCTGGACCAACTTATATAGTAGACTCTGAAGGGAATATAGATTTTCCTGTGTTAGGAAAACTAAACACCAGTGGTAAGTCATTGGTAGAATTTAAAGATGTATTAAGAGATAAAATGACCCGTTATGTAATTAACCCTACAGTTAATATAAGACTGATTAATTTCAAAGTTACTGTTTTGGGTGAAGTAAACAGACAGGGTGATTATACTATTTCAAACGGAAAAGCAACGATATTAAATGCATTAGGTTTGGCTGGTGATTTAACAATGTATGGTAAAAGAGAGGATGTATTAGTCATTAGAACTGAAGATGGCAAGGTCACCCATGGAAAGATAAATTTGCAAGATGCTAATTTAATTAATTCACCATATTATAATTTGAAACAAGGTGATGCCATAATAGTTTCATCCAATAACACCAAGGATCTCACGGCTAAACAGAACCCGAATACAGGACTTTATTTAACTGCAGCTTCAATAGCCATTACAGCAGTAGCAGTAGTGGTGAGTTTATTTAAGAAATAAAATTAATGGAAAACCGATACCACTCTTCGCAATCTTCTGAAGTAGATAACAAATCAAATAGTATTATTATTAGTGAAATAATAAAACCTTACCTGCGCAAATGGCCTTGGTTTGTTTTAAGTATACTACTATCTTTAATAATAGGTGTTGTTATTTTAAAGTTTATGACACCTATATATCAGGTACAAACGACGATTCTTATAAAAGATTCTAAAAGTTCATCCTCATCTAAAGAAAGCAATTTAGGAATTCTTCCCGATTTATCGGGGTTTGGGGGACTAAAAACCAATAGCATTGCTAACGAAATAGAAATTTTGAAGTCTAAAAAATTGATTAGAGAAGTAGTAATTGCTAAAAATCTTCAAACTACCATTATTGCAAAAGATAAAATCAGAAATTTAGAGTTATATAAAGAGACATCTCCTGTTGAGGTAAAAGTAGTTAATGAAAAATCTACCAAGGGGGGGGCAAATGTTTTTAATCTACAAATAAAAGGGGAACAATTAATAATAAGCTCAGAAGGTCTTAAAAAAGAAATTATAACGACTTACGGAAAAACTATAAATTTACCGGCAGCTAATATCATTATTACAAAGAATAAAGCCTATAAACCAGAAACAACCAAAGAGATTGATACTAATAATCTCGTTTTCACTATTGCATCTGTAGAAGCAAGAACCAATAGCCTGCAAGGAGCCTTAAGTGTAGGCTTAGTGAATAAAGATGCAACACTTCTTAAGTTAGGAATGATATATCCTGAAATATCAAAAGCAAAAGATGTGCTTAACGCTTTAGTGTTAGCTTATAATAATGATGCAATTATAGATAAAAATTCTGAATCAAAAAAAACGTTAGATTTTATCGAGGATAGAATTAAAAAACTTTCAGTTGAATTAGGCCAAGTTGAAGATCAAAAGGCGGAATTTAAATCAAGGAATAATCTGACAGATCTTGAAACAGAAGCAAAAATAAGCCTGGAAAGCTCTGCAGCAGCTAGAAATAAGCAACTGGATATTGATGCCCAGCTGGAATTGACCAATGCACTCATTGGTTTTGTATCAAGACAGGGACAGTTTCAGGCTTTGCCTTCCAATGTAGGCCTGAATAACCCGGAAGCTACTGCAGGGATCACCGCATACAATCAACTGATCCTTCACAGAAACAGATTACTGGAATCTGCCACTACTGAAAACCCTACTGTTGTGGATGTCACCAAGCAGATCAATACAATGCGTTCTTCTATCGTACAAAGTCTGCAGAGAAACAGAGAGGGGCTGGAACTGGCCAGAAATGAATATTTAGGCGAGCAGAATAAGATTTCAAATAAAGTATCTAAACTGCCTTCCATTGAAAAGATGTTCCGGGGCATTGAAAGACAACAACAGATAAAAGAGAACTTATATTTGCTGTTATTGCAAAAAAGAGAAGAAACAGCTATCGCACACTCTATTACGGCTCCTAAAGCAAGAGTTATAGATGCTGCTTACGAATCATCAATACCTGTGTCTCCGAAGCCCAAAATGGTACTCTTGGCTGCAATTATTATAGGATTGCTTATTCCATTTGCTATTATATATTTGTCTGAACTGTTCAACAATAAAATTGTCACTAAACATGATGTTGAAAAGATTGTTCACGCTCCTGTCATTGCTGAAATCCCAAGTTTGGAAAATGGAGATTCAGATATAGTTAAGTTAAATGATATTACTCCTATGGCCGAAGCATTTAGAATACTTATTACTAATATGAATTTTATGCTTCCTAAATATAATAGCAATAATAATCGGGCTAAGGTTGTTTTTGTTACTTCAACAGTGAAAGGAGAAGGGAAAACCTTTACATCTGTTAATTTGGCTCTGACATTAGCCACACCAAGTAAGAAAGTTTTGATAATTGGTTCTGATATCAGGAATCCACAATTGCAACGTTATAATACTTCTAGAAAAGGTTTAAAAGGCCTTACAGAATATCTTTATACTGATCAAACCAAAGTAGAAGAAATTGTTCATGTATCTTCTTTCAATCCTTATTTAGATGTTATTTATTCAGGAATGATACCTCCTAATCCTACAGAGTTATTATCTAACGGACGTTACGAAAAGCTTTTGGATGAGCTGAAACCTAAATATGACTATATAGTTTTAGATACGGCACCTCTGTTGCTTGTGACTGATACATTCCTGATTGCTGATCTTGCTGATATAACATTATATGTTTCGAGATCAAAATATACTGAAAAATCATTATTAGAATTTGCCAATAGCAATATTGATCAAAAGAAGATCAAAAATGTTGCACTTGTTTTAAATGATATCAACAGGGATAATTTAGGATATGGTAACAAATATGGTTATGGGTACAATAATGGAAAAGAACAAAAATGGTTTGAAAAAATTAAAAATAAATTTACTAAATGAGACATACAATAGCGGTTATTGGACAAGGATATGTAGGATTACCACTTGCGTTAGAATTTGCAAGGCATTTTCCTGTGTATGGGTTTGATATCAATCCGAAGAGGATTGAAGAGCTTAACTCTGGAAGAGATCATACATTAGAAGCGGATTTAAGTTTATTGCTGAATGTAATAAATGAAGCTAAACAAAGTAATTTTGTAAAAGGATATAAAGCATCTAATTCATTAGAAGAAATCAGCAATGCCAATGTCTTTATTGTTACTGTCCCTACACCAATTGACAGATTTAATTCTCCGGACTTAAATCCTTTGCTAAAAGCAAGTGAGATGCTCGGAAAAATCATTAAAAAAGGAGACATTGTAATATATGAATCAACCGTTTATCCTGGATGTACTGAGGAAGAGTGTGTTCCCATCTTAGAAAAGGTTTCCAATTTAATATTTAATAAAGATTTTTTTGTAGGCTATTCACCTGAAAGAATTGTTCCGGGTGATAAGGTGAATACATTAACGACCATTAAAAAAGTAACTTCTGGATCTACTCCTGAAATTGCGGAAATAGTGGATAATTTATATAAAACAATTATTACAGCAGGTACTCATAAAGCCTCAAACATAAAAGTTGCAGAAGCTTCAAAAGCTATTGAAAATGCTCAAAGAGATGTTAATATTTCTTTTGTAAATGAATTGGCATTGATTTTTGACAGAGTCGGTATTGATACCAATGAAGTCTTGGAAGCAGCGGGAACAAAATTCAATTTCCTTAAATATAAACCAGGATTGGTTGGAGGGCACTGTATTTCTGTAGATCCTTACTACCTGGCTCATAAAGCAACACAGTTGGGATATCATCCGCAGGTAATTCTTAGCGGAAGACGTGTGAATGATATGATGGCCCAATTTATTGCTGGAAAAGTAGTAAAATTAATGATCAAGAAGGGGATGCCGATTAAAGGTGCAAAAGCTTTGATTTTAGGTGTTACCTTCAAAGAAAACTGTCCGGATGTGAGAAACACCAAAGTTGTGGAAATATTTTCCGAACTTAAACAGTTTGGTTTAGATGTTAATCTTTATGATCCATGGGCACATAAAGCTGAAGTTAGAGATGAATATAATATAGAATTACTTTCAGACGCTCCTGATTTATCCCAGTATTCAGTGATCGTATTGGCTGTTGCTCATAATGAGTTCAAAGAATATGATTTTAAAAAACTATGTGACGGGAAAAGAGTTATTTATGATGTAAAAGGCCTTATTGACAAAGAGTTTGTTGATGCCAGATTATAATTTTTTTGATATGATACCTATAGTAAAACCATATTTACCTCCCAGGGAAGATCTTATTCCGGAAATTGAAAAGATCCTCTACAGCGGATATATAGCAGAAGGAGAACCTGTATATGAATTTGAAAGAAAATTTGCAGACTTTCTGGATAATAAAAATGTACTGGCACTTCATTCGGGAACAGATGCGCTTCACATTGCATTGCTATTGGCAGGTGTAGGATTTGGAGATGAGGTGATAAGTACTCCCATGACGGCAGAACCCACCAATGTTGCTATTACCATGGTAGGAGGTAAAGTGGTGTGGGGTGATGTGGATCCTAATTCGGGATTGTTGTCTCCGGAATCCGTAAGATCACTTATTACGGAAAAGACCAAAGCCATTCTCCTCGTTCATTATGCGGGAATGGTTTGTGATATGGATGAATTCAACAAGATTTCTCAGGAATTCAATATTCCTATCATAGAAGATGCTGCCCATGCTTTGGGAAGTAAATATAACGGACAATATGTAGGCTCAAACTCTCCATATACTATTTTTTCCCTTCAGGCGATAAAGCATATGACAACCGTTGACGGAGGTTTTCTGACCTTTAAAGAATCGGTTCAGCTTCCAAGAGCAAAAAAAATGAGATGGTTCGGTTTAGATAAAGGAAAAAGCAGACTTGAGAACGATATAACCGAGACCGGATACAAATATGCCATGAACAATGTAAATGCTACCATTGGTCTGGTGCAGATGAAATATCTGGAGGAAGTATTGGGGAAATACATAGGAAACGGTAAATTCTATGATGAAGCTTTAAAAGGCATAGACGGTATTGAACTGGTAAATTATAATAAAAATACCGAACCTTCATACTGGCTTTACACCATGAAAGTAGATCGCAGAGATGATTTTATAGCTTTGATGACTGAGAATGGAATTTCAGCTTCACCTCTGCATCATAGAAATGATCTGCACAGTATCTTTGCAGAATCTAAAAGAGAATTACCGGGAATGGATCGCTTTTATGAAAAGCTGGTTCACATTCCTTGTGGATGGTGGGTTTCCGATGAAGACAGAACTAGAATAGCAGATACCATAAAAAAAGGCTGGTAATTATGATTCCTTTATTTAAGCCTTATATGCCTCAAGACATCTCAGAAGGAGTTAATGAAATTTTATATTCCGGTCAGTTGGCTTTTGGAAAATGGGGAAAGCTTTTTGAGCAAAAGCTCACGGAATTCTTGGGAACAGAATCTCTGCTTATCGTTAATTCATATTCCTCAGCATTAAATATTACCTTAGATGTTTTAAACATTACGGCAGGGGACGAGATTATCATGTCACCGATGTGCTGCTTGCAGTCCACACAACCTCTTTCCGCAAGAGGCTTAAAGATCGTGTGGGCAGATATTGATCCTGAAACCGGTACTTTGGATCCTGAAAGTGTAAAACAGAAGATCACTAAAAACACCAAAGCTATATTTCACAATATGCATTTGGGATATGTGGGCTATATTGATGAAATCAATAAAATAGCGAGACAGCATGGCATTTTTACAATTGATGATTGTGTAGATGGTATGGGACAGGAATACAAAGGAAATAAAATAGGGAATTGTGGTAGTGATGCTACTGTTATTTCTTTTCATGCCGTAAGACTTCCCAATGCAATGGAGTCTGGAGCAATTGTATTTAAAGATCCCGGGTATGTTGAAAAAGCTAAAATCAAAAGAGATCTTGGATTAGAAAGACAACTATTCAGGGATGCAAAGGGTGAAATCAGCGAAAAGTATGATGTTACCATACAGGGATATGGTGCAACAGCCAATGAGGTGAGTTCTTATATCGGGCTGAAGCAGATGGAAATACTTCCGGAACTCATTGCAAAACAAAGAGAAAATGCCAGAAAATGGTCAGAATATCTGAAAAATGAGAACCTGCCATGTACCCCGATAAAAAATGTACCTGATTCCGATCCTATCTATTGGGTATTTGGTATGTTCACGGAGAAGAAGGATGAGATGATGGATTATTTCCGGAATAAAGGCTTTTGGGCTTCTACAGTACATTTAAATAATAACAGATACTCTTTATTTGGCGAATATGTAGATTTGCCAGGAGTGAATGATTTTTATTCTAAATTCTTAGCTATTCCGTCAGGATGGTGGCATAAGCTCTAATAAACAAAACAATGGAGTTTAATTTTATTAAGCACTCGGAATTGACTGAAGGTCTTTTATTGAAAATAATTGAGATCAAACAGCATCATTGGAACTACCCGTTGGAAAATCAAAAAAAATGGATAGAGGAAAATCTGAAGTCCGATGATTTTCATTTAATATTATTTGACAGCAGTGGATTAATAGGATATTTAACCTTGGTAGATCTGGAATTACAGATTGATAGCTCTTCTAAAAATTATTATGGTATTGGAAGCGTGTGTGTGCATGGTGAGATGAAAGGAAAACAATTGGGATTATTGCTTATGAAGCTTGTTGATTACTTTCTAAACGTTAAGAAAACCCCTGGAATTTTACTTTGTAAATCAGAACTTGTAGATTTCTATAAAAAATGTGGATGGAAACTATACAATGGAAAGGTAAGAATAGGAAATGTTTTTTTTGAACATTATTTGCTTTCAACAAATACTATTATGAATGAGCAAATTGATGTACCTTTTTCATTTTAAAAATTTACTTTTATATTATGTTTTTCAAAATAGGATTGGCTGTTAACAGCTTTTGGTATTCATTTTTACTTTTTCTTCCGGATGAGTTTAGTAAGTTTAGAGTAAAATATTATAACAGGAAAGGATGCCGGATAAGTGAAACATGTTCAATATCTCCAAATGTACGGATCAAAGGAAAAGTTGAGATCGGAGATCATAGTTCTGTTGCCCAGAATTCATCTATTTCCGGAGAAAATGCGGGTGTTTTTATAGGAAAAAATGTGATGATTGCTCCTAATACGGTAATAGTTGCCTTCAATCATGTTTCAAAAAAAATAGAACTGTCCATGAGAGAGCAGGGAAATGTTGAAAGTCCGATCTACATTGAAGATGACGTCTGGATTGCCGCTAATACAACAATTGCTATGGGAGTTACAATAGGTAAGGGAAGTATTATAGGGGCCAATTCTTTTGTGAACAAAAGTATACCGGAATATAGTATTGCTGCAGGAGTTCCTGCAAAAGTTATAAAAACCAGATTAGGCTAATAAATATGTTTAAAAATATTATTGCTAATTTTTTTGGGAGATTTTGGAGTATCTTATCCACCTTTTTATTTATACCGTTATATATAAAATACTTAGGTTTTGAAAACTACTCCATCATCAGCTTTACTATTGTTATTGCTGGCTTTATGGCGATCCTTGATTCAGGACTGACATCAACATTATCAAGAGAATTTGCCAGGACTGATCATGATCTGAGTCATAAAAAAAGAGTTTTTTTTTCATTGGAATCCATTTATCTGATAATAACACTTTTAGTTATTGTCACAGTCTTTTTTTCTTCCTCTTTTATTGCTAATAATTGGTTGAATATCAAATCCGGGAATAATATCTCATACCTCATTAAGATTATTAGTATTGATACAGCATTACAAATGCTTTTGAGATTTTACATGGGTGGGCTTTTAGGGCTTCAAAAGCAAGTACTGGCAAACGGTTTGCAGGTTATCTGGGGAGTTTTTCGAAACGGAGTTGTTTTGTTGATCATCATGTTTTATCCCAGTATTGAATTTTTTTTTATCTGGCAAGGGATATGTACAATTGTATTTACAATATTATATAGAATATACTTATTTAAGGAAATTTCAGAAGATAGTAAATTTAGGATCAATCTATCGGTGGATAAGGAAATTCTAAAAAGTGTTTACAAATTTGCAGGAGGAATGCTCTTAATTTCTCTAGTATCGGGAGTTAATACACAGCTGGACAAATTTGTTATCAGTAAACTTTTTCCGATCGAGCAGCTGGGAAATTATTCATTAGCTATCTCATTAGCAATGGGAATTGTAGTAATTATTAATCCAATTTCGATGGCGTTACTCCCAAAGTTCACTTCATTGTTTTCTTCAAAAGCCAACCAAGAGATAATTTCTGTATATAAGTCTTCCAGTCTTTTTACATCCATTATCATAAGTACTTTTTCAAGTGTACTAGCAGTATTTTCAAAGGATCTGATTTGGATTTGGACCGGAAACTCTCAAATAGCAGAGAACAATTATATTATTTTAAGTATAATGGCATTTGCATATTCATTTATGGCTTTTGCCGTAATCCCTTATAATATGGCTATTGCAAACGGATATACGACCCTTAATAATAAGTTGGGATTACTAAGTATTTTGATTACAATACCTTTTTATATATTGGTAGCTTCAAAATATGGAATTGAAGGAATAGCTGCTGTTTTTTGTGCGGTACAACTGCTGATAACAATTCTATATTTAATATTTATTAATAAAAAATTCCTTAATATTCAGCCATTTGGGAGTTTTGTTATTAAAAGTATTGTTTTCCCTCTTCTTTTTTCTTTTTCTTTAAGTATTCTTTATTATTATATCTTATCAAGATTTGATTCTGATATTAGAATTTTATCTTTAATTCTTATTGGTTTAGGCGCATGCATTATATTTGCCTTTAATTATTTAATCTTTGTACCCAAAGCTGAAAAGAAGATAATACAACAAAAAATAAAATTTAGAAAATAAATTTTCTAACATAGAAATGAAAGACACCCCTATTTTAAGTATAATAGTACCCACTAAAAATAGATACTATTATTTATGGTTTTTAGTCGAATATTTTAATGCTATCACAGACTCTTCCATTGAACTCATTATTCAGGATAATAGTGATGATATTGAAGAGCATAGAGCCTTTTATGAAAAAGTAAGAGATTTAAATGATAGCAGAATTAAATACAATTATGTTCATGAAAGCCTTTCTGTGATTGAGAATTCAGATAGAGCATTATATAATGCTACCGGTGATTATGTTTGCTTTATTGGAGATGATGACATCTTTAGTAAAACAATTTTAAATTTTATTTCAGAAATTAAAGAAAAAGACATAGATGCTGTTTTTCCTTTGAACTCGTCTTATAGCTGGCCGGATATTCACTCTAGGCTTTATGGGGACAAACTATCAGGTAAATTTACTCAAACCAACATTACAGGTGAAATAGTGAAAGAAACCCCCAAAAAATTGCTTGATAAAGTATTAAAATTAGGGGGAACGGATATCATCAATCTTCCGAGAGTATATCACGGAATCGTAAAATTGTCGGTACTAAAAAAAATATATGAAAGAACAGGATCTTTCTTTCCAGGCCCTAGCCCGGATATGGCTAATGCCGTTGCACTGTGTAATTATGTCAACCGTTTTATAATTATTGATATTCCTTTTGTGGTGTCCGGGCATTCGTCAAAAAGTACTGGTGGACAAGGAGCTGCCGGAAAACATTTCGGCGAAATTAGAAATATAAAGCATTTGCCGTCAGATACTGCTGATAAGTGGACTCCGGAAGTTCCATTTTATTGGTCAGGCTATACTATATATGCCGAATCGGTGATTCAGGCTCTTAAAAGACTGGGACTTTCCGATGAGTTAAAGACTTTGAATTTTAATTACCTTTACGCAACATGTTTAGTTTTTGATGTACCATTTAAGGATAGAATTGTAAAAACAATGAAAGAAAACCAGAGCATTTCAAAATTGACGATATTATTCAATTATTGTTTGATATGGGCTAAAAGAATCAGGTTTCATCTTTCCGCGAATCTGCAATACATCCTTCCTGAGAAAAATACCAAAAGGATTTTTAAAAAACAAAATATACAGGAAGTCGCGGAATTGAATGATAAACAGATTTTGGAGTTTTATAATAAGAATGGAAAACAATATTTAAATAACAACCTTCCGAAATTCTAATTGTATATTAATTTGGCAACGCATAAAATAAATATCTTTTTAAGTACCCTAAGTTTTATCCTGTGTATTATAGGATACCAGTTGGTAACAACCATATTTTTGCCTTCAACCTCGGATTTTGAGAATATTTCCAGGGCAATTACAGTACCTTACCGAGCTTTGGCACTCGCCATCATGCTTGCCGTTATCTATATCAACATCAGGAATATATCGGATTTCAAATCGCTGCCGCTTGTTGTCCTGATTATTTACTGGCTTGCACTTATTGTAAGGATATTCTCTGATAATTTTTTGAGGACAGATTACCTTATTCAAAGTACTTCCCAGCTCTGGCTGTACGTTTTCGGAATATGTATGGCAGCTTTGGTTTCTACGATCAAAAGCTTTAAATATATTGATTTAAACAAAGCGCTTCATGTCGTTTATATATCCATTATTGTTATTTTGACTATAACGTTATTCTCCAACCAGGCGTTGATCAGTAATACGGACAATGAATATCGAGCCGATGCCAATGTTGCCCTGAATACCATCTCATATGGAAATCTGGGAGTAATGGGAATGTATATGTCCCTGTTTATGCTTCTCAAAGAAAAACATAAGCTCCTGTTGAAAATAGGGATTATATTGGTGCTGATATTATCTGTATACAGTTTACTGCGTTCAGGAAGCCGCGGGCCCATTCTTTCGTTTTTAGTGGTTGTTTTTTTCTGGTTCTTTTCGAAGGGTAAGAATATTATGACCGGTGTTGGTATTTCGATGATATTATTATTGGTCATTTATCTTCTTCAGGATCCCATATTGTCATTAATGGGAGATATCTCTCCGGTGATTGAGATCAGGCTGAGAGAAACCATCAGCGGAAGCGGCCCCGATGAAAGAAGCTTATTGCATGATGCTGCTCTCAAAGTATTCTATGAACATCCTTTTATAGGGGATCAGTTTGCGATTTTTAATAAGAATGGAGAATATGCCTATGCCCATAACATTATACTGGATTCATTGATTGCTTTGGGAATCATAGGAGGAATAATGATGGCTTATATACTGTGGTCGGCTTTGAAATGCTGTTATAAAAATATTCATGATGATCATCCGCATTTCTGGATAAGCCTGATCTTAGTTCAACAGATTTCGTCTAGTATGGTTTCAGGAGCATTTTATCAGGATCAGACTCTTACTGTATTGTTAGTTTATCATTTTATTTTATTTAGGAAAAGTTTTATTGGATGGAAATAGCCATAATTACAAATGTAATCACTACATATCGTGAAGGTTTTTATGATCGGCTTTTAAATAAAGACGGAATAAATGTTACTGTTTATTGCCAAGATAAAATCCCTGGAGTAAATGTAAAATCTATTCACAATAAATATGGTGAAAAAGTCCATATAGTAAAATGCAGTTCTTTGAAAAATGAAAAACTTGCTTTTCAGTTTCTGCCGATAAAAAAAATAATCAAGAGATCGGATGTTATTTTTCTTGACGGAAATCCAAGAATTTTATCTAATATATTATTAGGGATTATCTTATCTTTTACCAGAAAAAAAGTTGTAATTTGGACAATGGCTCATTCCTTCGGTGCAAATAAATATACGGAGTGGTTGAGACTAAAATGGACATCTAAATTTAAGAATATTTTTGTATATACAGATAAAGAGGTAGATATACTGAGGAAAAGGGACTTCTTTAAACAAAATATACTGGGAATGAACAACGGTTTAGACCAGAAAAAGATTGATGATGGAATACAAAATTGGACACAGGAAAAACTGAATCAATGGAAAAAAGAGAAAGGATTGCAAGGAAAAGTACTCTTACTTTCAATTGCAAGACTTGTTCCTAAAAATAAATTTGAACAAATGGTCAAAGCATTGCCGGAAATTACGTCACAAATACCTGATATATGCTGGTGTTTAGTAGGTGGAGGTGAAGAATTTGAGAATTTAAAACAACTCGCAAAAATACTGGAAGTAGAAAAATATATTTACTTTGTTGGGCCGGTATATGAAGAAGATAATTTGGCACCATTTTTTCTAAATTCAAAACTATTTGTACATCCGGCTTCAGTAGGATTAAGTATTATTCATGCCTTTGGATATGGGTTACCTGTTATAGTAAATCCTAATGAAGCAATGCATGGACCGGAATATGGAGCCTTTACAAATAATGAAACAGGGAAGAATTTTAAAGAAGATGATGTTTCTGATTTGGCAAAAACAATTATAGATCTTTTACAGTCACCTGAAAAACTTGATGCAATTAGTAAGAATGTGAAAAAAATTGCCAGGGAAGATTATAATGTAGATGTTATGGTGGAAAGGTTTTTGCAAATGGCAGACAGTACTTTCAAAACATAAGATAAAAACACAAAAATGAAATACAAATGAGTAAGATTACGAAAATTAAAACAATGATAAATGCTTCTTTAGGAAGGATTACTAATCTAAAAAAAAATATTTCCATTGATCATCAATGGTTCGGAAACGAATACGGTGGTTTTTATGTCGCCTCAAATGAATTAAATAATAAATCTATTGTTTATTCTTTCGGAATCGGAGAAGATATATCTTTTGACGAGGCTATTATTAAGAAGTTTGATTGTGAAGTGTTTGCTTTTGATCCTACTCCAAAATCAATAAATTGGGTGAAAAATAAAACTGATCTTCCGGCTCAATTTCATTTTTTTCCTTTTGGAATAGATGATAAAAGCGGAAATGTAGAGTTTATGCTACCTTATAATGATAGCCATGTTTCAGGAAGTGTTATCAAACAGAAGAATGTAAATGAACAAAAAGTAGTAAAAGTTCCGATGAAATGTCTCTCAGACATTATTCGGGATTTAAACCATACCTCTGTTGATCTACTTAAAATGGATATTGAGGGATCAGAGTATAAAATAATAGAAAATATTCTTGATACTCCGCTAGAAATAAAACAGATTTTAATAGAAATACATGAAAGATTTTTTGAAAATGGTAAAGATAAAACACAAAAACTTCTAAGTGTTTTAGAACAGTATGGCTATAAACTATTTGGTGTATCTGATAGTATGGAAGAGCTCTCATTCATTAAAATAAAATAAATATAAATCTTATAACAAGAAATATTAAGATATATCTGAAAATTAAAAATGAAAATTTTATTTATAGCACCAATTCCACCTCCTGTAAATGGACAAAGTAAAGCCTCAAAAGTTTTACAGGATGCTTTAGTTAATCAACATGAAGTAGAAATTATCAACCTGAGCAAGTCAAGTCTGAAAAATGGCGCTAATTCTTTTAGAAGATTTTTTGAAATTATGAATATTTTGAAAGAGGTAAAGAAGAAAAAAAATAATAATGATATTATTTATATTTCTCTAGCGGAATCCTTTGCCGGAAATATGAGAGATTTGGCGATTTACAATTTATGCAAAAAAGACTTGAATAAAACTTATATTCACATGCTTGGCGGTGCAGGTATGAAAGAAATTCTTTCCAAAAAAGGATGGCAAAAAAATGTAAATGCAAAATTCATGAAAAAGCTTGCCGGAGTAATTGTTGAGGGCCCGGTAAATTATGAAACGTTTAAAAAAGTAATTCCTGAAGAAAAAATACATATAGTCCCCAATTTTGCGGAAGACTTTCTGTTCGTTACAGATGAAGAAATAAAAAAGAAATTCGAAAACTTGGATCCGATTAAAATACTTTATTTAAGTAACCTAATACCGGGGAAAGGTTATGACGAGTTGACCGATGCTTATTTATCCCTTTCTGATGAGGAGCAGGGAAAAATAAAAATAAGTTTTGTAGGAGGTTTTGAGAGTGATGAAAGTGAAAAAAAATTTTTAAAGAAAATAGATCAGAATTTAGGATTAAAGTACTTGGGGAAATTTATTGATGGTGAAGAAAAAAGAAAATTATACTGTAAGAATCACGTTTTCTGTTTACCAACCTACTATCCTTTTGAAGGTCAGCCTATAAGTATACTGGAAGGATATGCTACTGGATGTGTAGTTATTACGAGCAATCATAGTGGAATACCTTATATTTTTGAAGATAACGTGAATGGACTAAGAGTGGAGAAAAAATCTATTTCTTCCTTGGCAGGAGCATTAAAAAATCTTATTTCTGAAAAAGAAAGACTTATGGAAATAGCTTTTCATAATCGAGATGAGGCTTTAGCAAAATATAGAACGAGTATTTATCAGGAAAAGCTTTTGAAAATATTTTCTGATCAGTATAGGCATAATTCAAAATAGTAATTAAAGAGATGGCAGTGAAAAAAATCTTCGTTAATTTAGTTTTTTGTTTA
This sequence comes from Chryseobacterium defluvii, assembly GCF_003634775.1. Classification (GTDB taxonomy): domain Bacteria; phylum Bacteroidota; class Bacteroidia; order Flavobacteriales; family Weeksellaceae; genus Chryseobacterium; species Chryseobacterium defluvii. Next base: position 583,957 of record NZ_RBXB01000001.1, read on the forward strand.
TTTATAAGTATATCGTGCAATTCTCAGAAAAATAGAAATGAGAAAGAAGAACTGCAGGGTACACTGCAGAATATTAAAGTTTTGTATCAGCTGGGAGTGCTCAGTAAGGATGCTCAAAAACAATTCAATACTTATGGTTTTGAACAAATTGATTTTGTTGACGAAAGCTGTTTTTTCTCAAAAGATAAGTTTATAGTAGATTCAGTAAAACTAAGAAGTAAAATACAACAAATTTTCCCAGATGCCAAGAAATTAGGATATGCGTATATCAATCTGGAATCACCTTATATTGAACTGATAAGAGATAAAGATGCAAATGACCCTGAATTTAAAAAATCCCTGGCTTTTTTCATCCAAATCATTAAAATATGTAAGCAGGAAAGACCATTGATAAAATGGGGATTTTACGCAATACCATTTACTACTTTTTGGGAAATATATACTGGTTATTTTAAGAAAAATGATAAAATAGCTGCTCTATTAAAAGAAGTAGATGTTTTTTACCCTTCAATGTATATGTTTTATGATGAAGATGTGGATATGATCAAAAGTATAGGAAATGATAACTATATTGAAAAGAATATTGAAAATAGTCTTTCTCTTTCTATGAAATATAAAAAGCCGGTCTTTCCGTTTGTTTTACATAGATATCATCCCAGTAATGCTAAAGTTGGCTGGAAGCAGATGAATGCTAGCAAATGGGGGAAATATATTGCAGACATCACTTCAATAGAGGTAAATAAAAAACATGTTGACGGAATTGTGTGGTGGGGAGCCGATGACTTTTTCTATGGAAGAGCCGATGCCCCTAATATTACCAACGAATATAGAGGAAGCAAGAAAGATTATTTAGACTTCAACGGCAGGAATTTATCAAAAAAAGCTTCTGAGATTATTCAGAACTGGAATAAAAAATAATTAAAGAACTATTAAAATTAGCATTTGTATATTTGCAAAATTATATGAATACAACAAGACCATACCAAATTTGTACTAAAACAATTATGGATACTACAGATCCTAATATTGTTTTTAATGAGAAAGGCGAAAGCGATTATTTTACAAATTTTAAAGAAAATATAGAACCCAACTGGCATACAGATGAAAGAGGTTATGACGAATTGATGAAAATTGCCGAAAGGATAAAAAAAACATCAAAAAATAAAGATTTTGATTGCATTATCGGGTTAAGTGGAGGGTTAGACAGTTCCTATGCCGCTTATGTCGCTAAGGAAATAATGGGAATCCGTCCTTTGATTTTCCACGTAGATGCTGGATGGAATACAGATAAAGCCGTTGGAAATATAGAAAAATTGATTAACGGGTTAAACCTGGACCTCTATACCGAGGTAATCAATTGGGAAGAAATGAAAGATTTGCAGGTTGCATTTTTAAAATCTCAGATTTCTGATCAGGATTTACCACAGGATTATGCTTTTTTCTCTGCCTTATATAAATTTGCCAGAAAGCATAAAATCAACTACGTACTTACCGGAGGTAATTTTTCTACCGAATGTTGTAGAGAGCCTGAAGAATGGGGCGGTTTTCCGGGAATTGATGTTACCTTGGTTAAAGATATTCACAGAAAATTTGGTAAAAAAGAATTGAAAACATTTCCTCTGGTCGATATTTTGTCGTATAAAATCTATTACAAATACATTTATGGAATGGAAGTTTTCAAACCATTAAATCTTGTACCGTATGTGAAAAAAGATGCCGAAAATCTTTTGAAGGAAAAATTCGATTGGGAACCTTTCCAGCATAAACACCATGAATCCAGGTTTACCAGATTCTATGAAGATTACTGGTTGCCAAGAAAATTTGGCTATCAGAAAAGAAAAGCACATTTCTCATCACTTATCTTAACAGGACAAATGACCCGCGAAGAAGCATTAGATAGGGTTTCAAGGCCAGAATTATCTGAAGAATTCCTTCAGAAAGAGTTTGAATATGTTGCTAATAAATTGGATTTGACAACAGAAGAATTACAACAGATCTTTGAAGGCGAGAATAAAACATACAAAGACTACAAAAACAAAATGGGTATTATCAAGCTTGGTGCCCAAGCAATGCAGAAATTAGGATTAGAAAAGAGATTATTCAGATGATAACAATTATAGATTACGGGGTTGGTAATATTAATGCTTTTGTAAATGTATACAAAAGAGTAGATGTTCCTGTAAAAATAGCCAAGACAAAAGAAGATCTTGAAGATGCACAAAAACTGATTCTTCCCGGTGTTGGACATTTTGATCATGCTATGACTCAACTGAATAACTCAGGAATGAGGGACAAACTGGATGATTTGGTACTAGATAAAAAGATACCCGTTATTGGGATCTGTGTTGGAATGCAAATGATGGCCAATAATAGTGATGAGGGCAAATTGGAAGGTTTGAAATGGATCGATGCTACAGTAAAGAAATTTGATGAAACGAAAATCAATCAGGTGACAAGACTTCCTCACATGGGATGGAATGATGTAAAGCCCGTGAAAGATATTGAATTGTTTAAAGGATTAGAAAATGACTCTATTTTCTACTTCCTTCATACGTATTATTTTCATTGTAATAATGCAGAAGACATCATGGCGGTAACCGAATATGGAGGTGAGTTTGCTTCTGCAGCCCATCACGAGAATAAATACGGAATACAGTTCCACCCCGAAAAAAGCCATCATTATGGTGAAATTTTACTACATAATTTTGCAAAACTTTAAACACCAATGTTAAGGCCAAGAATTATACCCAGTCTTTTGATCCAGGATAACGGACTTGTAAAAACAGTAAATTTCAAAAATCCTAAATATGTAGGAGACCCGATCAATGCTGTAAAAATTTTTAATGAAAAGGAAGTTGACGAGCTTGCCATTTTTGATATTGATGCTACGGCTAAAGGTCTGGAACCAAATTATAGCCTGATTGAAAGAATTGCTAACCAATCTAGAATGCCACTTTGCTATGGAGGCGGAGTTAAAACCGTAGAACAGGCACAAAGAATTTTCGGACTTGGAATAGAAAAAATAGCACTTTCTTCGGCAGTGATCCAAAACCCTGAGCTTATTACCAAAATTGCAGAAAGAGTAGGAGCCCAAAGTGTAATCGTAGTTCTGGATGTAAAAAAGAAGTTATTTGGAGGATATGAAGTGTATACCCATAACGGAAAAAAATCTACCGGAATAAATCCTTTTAAATTTGTAGAAGAAGCCCAGAGATTGGGAGCAGGTGAGATTATCATTAACTCCATAGACCAGGATGGAGTAATGAAAGGTTTTGATATGGGACTGATTGAAAAAATTAGAGAAAGAATCTCTCTTCCGCTCACAGTATTAGGAGGAGCAGGATCTTTAAATGATATTAAACAGGTTATCAAAAAGCACGGGATTATAGGTGTGGCTGCAGGAAGCCTGTTTGTTTTTAAAGGGGTTTATAAAGCCGTATTAATTAATTATCCTGCAAAGGATGAGAAAAAAGAATTATTTTAAAAGAAATATGCAAATAAAAGATAAGACACTCCTGATTACAGGCGGTACTGGTTCATTTGGAACCGCAGTATTAAGAAAATTTATTAATACAGATCACTTTAAAGAGATTCGTATTTTTTCGCGTGATGAAAAAAAACAGGATGATATGAGAAATCAGTTTAAAAATGATAAACTGAAGTTTTATATTGGAGATGTACGCGATTATAATAGTATTGAACCTGCTATGAGAGGTGTAGATTTTGTTTTTCATGCTGCTGCACTTAAGCAAGTGCCTTCGTGCGAATTTTTCCCTATGCAGGCCGTAAAAACAAATGTTGAAGGAACACAAAATGTAATCAATGCCGCTGCCAAAAATAACGTTAAAAAAGTAATTTGTTTAAGCACTGATAAAGCGGCATATCCCATTAATGCAATGGGAATTTCTAAGGCAATGATGGAAAAAGTTGCAGTAGCTGCATCCAGAAATTTAGAAGATACAGTAGTTTGTCTCACGAGATATGGAAATGTAATGGCCTCCAGAGGATCAGTAATTCCTTTGTTTGTAAAGCAGATTAAAAATGGGGACCCCATCACCATAACAGATCCCAGTATGACTCGTTTTTTAATGTCGTTGGAAGAGGCTGTAGATTTGGTATTATTTGCATTTGAACATGGAAATCCGGGTGATTTATTTGTTAATAAAGCTCCTGCAGGAACTATAGGAGATCTGGCCCAGGCATTAAAAGAAATGTTTAATGCAGATAATCCTATAAAAGTTATTGGTACCCGTCATGGAGAGAAACTATACGAAACTCTTTGTACCCGTGAAGAAATGTTGAAAGCACAAGATATGGGCGACTTTTACAGAATACCTGCAGATAATAGGGATCTTAATTATGCACAGTATTTTTCTGAAGGTGTGGAAGATATATCTAAAATAGAAGATTATCATTCACATAATACTCAGCAGCAGGATGTTGAAGGAATGAAAAAACTTCTCCTAAAACTTCCATTGATAAGAAAAGAAGTTTTAGGAGAAGATATAATGCAATATCCTGATTAATAATGGAGGCTAAACTTATTCCTGGAAAGTTATTCTCAGATAATAGAGGAAAAGTTATGTTTAATAATGATTTCGATGTTTCTGAAACAAAAAGGATATACAGTATCGAGAACATCGATAAGAATTTTGTTCGTGGTTGGCAGGGACATAAAATCGAAAAAAGATGGTATATTGCTGCTTCAGGAGCATTTAGTATTAATCTGATTAAGGTTGACAATTGGGAAAAGCCAGGACAGCAATGTAAAAAACTAAACTTTATTATCACTGCTGAAAAAATGGATGTATTGTATATCCCCCCTGGATATGCCAGTTCAATTCAGGCAATTGAAGACAATTCCAAGCTGATGATAATGTCAGATTATCGGCTTCACGAAATTGATGATGAATATAAATTTCCAATAGATTATTTTGTAATTTAATTATGATTGCAATTGGTATTACAGGAAATAATGGTTTTATAGGCTCACACCTTGTCAATATGTTGAGATTACAGCCAGACCGTTATAAAATAATAAACTTTGATAAACATTTTTTTGAAAATAAAGAGCTGCTTGATAACTTTGTGAAACAATGCGATGCTATTGTACATTTGGCTGCTTTAAACAGACATTCTGATCCTGAAATTATTTATTCAAAAAATCTTGAACTTGTGAATGTGCTTGTGGATTCCTTAAAGAGGACAAATTCAAAAGCTCATGTTATTTTTTCGTCTTCATCACAAGAGGAAAAGGATAATTTATACGGAAAATCGAAAAAACAAGGCAGAGAAATTTTAGCAAATTGGGCACATCAGAATGGCGGAAAATTTACAGGATTGATAATTCCTAATGTTTTCGGGCCTTTCGGAAAACCTAATTATAACTCTTTTATCGCCACTTTTTGTTATCAACTTACCCATGGAGAGACTCCTATTATCGATAATGATGGTGAAATAAAGCTGATTTATGTATCAGAACTCGCCAAAAAAATCATCAATCAAATTGAACAGGAAAAGGGGCAAGAGGTGTATTATGTATCACATACTTCACTTAAAAAAGTTTCAGAGATTTTAATTAAACTTCAAAATTATAAAGACATTTATTTTGAAAAAGGTGAAATCCCTGAAATTAAAGATACTTTTGAACTTAATTTATTCAATACTTTCAGAAGCTATTTTAATTTAAAAGAATATTATCCCGTAAAACTTAATGAATGTAAAGATTCGAGAGGTGCCTTTATAGAAATTATAAGATTGGGCATTGGAGGACAATGCTCATTTTCAACTACTGTTGCAGGTATCACGAGAGGAAATCATTTTCATACAAGAAAAATTGAAAGATTTACTGTAATTAAAGGAAAAGCATTGATACAGTTGAGAAAAATTGATACAGATGAAGTGTTAAATTTTTACCTTGATGGTAATGAGCCTGCTTATGTAGATATGCCTATCTGGTACACCCATAATATTAAAAATATTGGGGAAGAAGATTTATATACAATTTTTTGGATTAATGAAACTTTTAATCCTGAAGACTCAGACACTTATTTTTTAGAAGTTTAAATGGAATTATTAAAAAAATATAATATTGAGCTTTATTTTACTTTTTTTGTAACCTTTGGTTACATATTTTTCTATTCATTTGCGCTCCCGTTTAATACTCTTAATCAATATTTTTCAGTTCCCTTTAGGGTAATTATATTTTTCTTAAGTCTCTATATCATATATTTAAATTGGGATAATGTAAAAAAAAGAAAGGTAACCTTTTTTTCTGTAGGTGTTTTTTGGATATTTTATTTAATTAAAACTTTTTATAGTTTTCATAATTATACCTTTTTTGAAAACACAGGTAAACAGGAATATTCAATTTATATACGAATTATATGTCTGAATCTTATTCCCATTTTTGCTCTTTTAAGTATAAATTTTTCAAAAAAAATAATTAATGATCTTATTCCTCTGATTTTTAATTTTTTATTAGTTATCTTAGGAATTAGTTTTTTATATGTAATATTAATTAGTCACTATTATAATGCTTCAAGCGGGATATTTACCAGTTATTATATTAGCACAGGCCATTATGGATTGTCTTTGATCATAATTTCCATATTTTGTTATTTCCATCCCCCCCAAGAAAAAATTAAGTCAATAATCGGAGTTTTATTGGGAATATTTACAATATTGATTTCATCCGCTAGAAGTCCCTTGTTGGCGGGATTTATTATTTTACTTATCCTTTTATTATATCTCAATAAAATCAAATATTGGTTTACCTTGTTGATATTTATACTTATCTTTTTAGGTGGAATCTATTATTTGAAACACCTTTCTGTTGATTTTCAATTTATTGAAAGGGTTTATGCTGGAATATTTGAAGGAAATGCATCAGGAAGAGGGTATTATCTATTGAAAGGATGGGATGTTTTCAGTAACAATATCTTCTTTGGAGGAAGAACCTTGTTTGAAGATGGCATGTATCCGCATAATGTTTTTGTCGAAATTTTAATGAGCATGGGGCTTATAGGGCTTATATTATTATTTCTTTATTTTAAAGATCTGAAAAAGTTCAGGGTAAATTATATTAAAGAGAATACATACTATTTACCCTTTTTTTTATTTTTTGTTCAATATTTAGTTCTTGTCCAAACCTCATATTGTATTTTTGCTAATATGGAGTTTTGGCATTTTTCAGCTCTATTTATATCTATTATTTTATTTTGTTATGATGAAAAAATTAAAAGTAATGACAGTCGTGGGAACACGACCGGAGATCATTAGATTGTCGAAAGTATTATCTGCTTTAGATGCTTCTGAAGCAGTAGAACATATTATTGTCCATACAGGTCAAAACTACGATTATGAACTCAATCAGATTTTTTTTGAGGATCTGGGGTTACGTAAGCCGGATTATTTTCTTGAAGCAGCAGGAAAAACGGCTACGGAAACAGTAGGAAATATTCTGATCAAAATCGATCCGCTTCTTGAAGAATTACAACCTGAAGCATTTTTGGTTCTGGGAGATACCAACTCTTGTCTTTGTGCCATTCCGGCGAAGAAAAGACAAATTCCTATTTTCCATATGGAAGCTGGAAACAGATGTTTTGACCAAAGAGTTCCGGAAGAAACCAACCGTAAAATTGTTGATCATACAGCAGATATCAATTTAACATATTCTGATATTGCAAGAGAGTATCTTTTGAGAGAAGGTCTTCCTGCAGATAGGATTATTAAAACAGGCTCTCCTATGTTTGAGGTTTTAAATCATTACTTGCCTCAAATAGAAAGCTCAGACGTTTTAAAAAGGCTTAATTTAGAAGAAGGTAAATATTTTGTAGTGTCTTCTCACAGGGAAGAAAATATAAATTCCGAAAAAAACTTCAATGGATTAATAGAAAGCCTTAACGCTATTGCTGAAAAATTTGGGTATCCGATCATTGTTTCCACTCACCCGAGAACCAGAAACATGATTGATAAAAAACAAGTACAGGTAAGGCCGGAAATTCAGTTCCTGAAACCTTTAGGTTTCCATGATTATAATGCACTTCAGATGAGAAGTTATGCTGTTTTATCAGATTCAGGAACCATTTCTGAAGAATCATCAATATTGAACTTCAGAGCTTTAAATATCAGAGAAGCACATGAAAGACCAGAATCAATGGAAGAAGGTTCTGTAATGATGGTTGGTTTGTCTCCTGAAAGAATTTTACAGGGATTGGTTCAGCTTCAGCAGCAGACAACAGGTAAGGAAAGAAACTACAGGCCTGTAGCCGACTATTCAATGCCAAATGTCTCTGAAAAAGTGGTAAGAATCATTTTAAGCTATACGGATTATGTCAATCGAGTAGTTTGGAGTAAAAAATGATGAAAATATTAATTGTAACCCAATATTTTTACCCAGAAAATTTTAAAAGTAATGACATGGCCTTTGAACTTCAAAAAAGAGGTCACGATGTTACTGTCTTAACGGGAATACCCAATTATCCGGAAGGGGAAATATATGATGGTTATGGTTTTTTCAAAAAAAGACACGAAATAATCAATGGAGTGAAAATCATTAGAGCTCTTCTACTCCCAAGAGGAAAGGGAGGAGGAATTAGATTGTTTCTTAACTATTTTAGTTGGGCATTTTTTGCATCATTGAAAGCAAGAAAGTTATCGGCTTCTCAAAAATTTGATGCGGTTATTGTTCATGAGCCATCTCCAATTACTCAGTTCTATCCGGCACTTACGGTAAAAAAGCACCAGAAAACGCCCGTTTATTTTTGGGTAATGGACCTTTGGCCCGAAAGTTTAGAGATTGCTGGAGGAGTGAAAAATAAAATGATTTTGAACTTTTTCACCAAAATGGTTCAGCATTTTTACCGGGAATCTGAGAAGATCCTTATCACTTCCAAAGGTTTTAGAAAGTCGATATTAGAAAAGGGAGATTTTAATAACAAAATTGAATATTTCCCCAATTGGGCTGAAGACACCATTTCTTCGGGTGATCTAAACTATCCGATTCCGGAAATTCCTGAAGGGTTTAAAGTAATGTTTGCTGGGAATATCGGTGAAGCGCAGGATATGGAAAACATAATGAATGCAGCTTTAAAACTAAAGGAAAAAGAGAACATTAAATTCATATTGGTAGGTGATGGAAGAAAAATGCCTTTCGTTCAGGATTTTATAAAAGAACACAATCTTCAGGAAACAGTATATACCTTAGGAAGATTTCCTGTAGAAGCCATGGCATCTTTTTTTAATCAGGCCGATTTATTATTGGTAAGTCTTAAAGATGATCCTATATTTAATTTAACTGTTCCGGCAAAAGTTCAGGCCTATATGAGTTCCGGAAAACCAATCATGGCTATGTTGAATGGAGAAGGATCAGAAAATATTAAAGAAGCTGAATGCGGATTCACTGTTCCTGCGGGAGATAGTGAAAAGCTGGCGTATGAGATAGAAACCGCTTCTCAAAAAAGTAAAGAAGAGCTGGATAAGATGGGAATGAATGGAAAAACTTTCTACGAGAAAAACTTTAGAATGGAAGAATGTATCTCAAATCTTGAAAAAATAATCTCAAAAAAATGAAAATTGTAATCACAGGAGCTTCAGGATTTGTCGGACAAAATCTATCCCGATATTTAAAAGAAAACAAATATGAAGTTTGTGGCCTTTCTTTGAGAAAGGAATGGTATCTTGATCATGAGGCTAATGCCATCATTCATCTTGCAGGTAAAGCACATGATACGGCCAACACATCTGCTGAAGAAGAATATTACACTATTAATACCGATCTCACTAAAAAATTATTTAATGAATTTTTAAAATCAGATATTAGGGATTTTATTTATTTCAGTAGCGTTAAAGCTACAGCAGATATCGTAGAGGAGATTTTGGATGAAGAGCACATCTCGAATCCTAAAACTCCTTATGGAAAATCGAAGCTTTTAGCAGAAAAATATTTGTCAGCGCAAAAGCTTCCGGAAAATAAAAGGCTTTTTATTATCCGTCCATGTATGATTCATGGCCCGGGAAATAAAGGTAACCTGAATCTCTTATATAAAGTTGTTGAAAAAGGAATTCCATGGCCATTAGCTTCTTTTGAGAACAGCAGATCATTTTTAAGTATAGATAATCTTAATTTCTTAATGTTACAGATCCTTGAAAATAAAAGTATTCCTTCAGGAGTTTATAATTTTGCAGATGATGAGTTCATTTCAACTAATGATTTGATAAAAATTATTGGGGATGCTTCTGGCAAAAAAAGCAGACTGCTGAAAATACCTTCCGGAATTATTTCTTTAGGAGCAAAACTAGGAGATATTATCAGATTACCATTGAATTCAGAAAGGTTAAAAAAACTTACTGAAAGTTACAGAGTTTCTAATCATAAAATTAAAAAAGCTTTAGATATCGAACGCCTTCCCGTTTCAGCCACAGAAGGATTAATAAAAACAATTAAAAGTTTTCAAAACCAATGATGGAATATATTGCAGTAATCCTTATTTTGTTTATTTCAATTCTGATTTATTTTAAAATAGCGGATAAATATAATATTATTGATAAGCCTAATCATAGAAGTGCTCACACACAGATTACACTTAGAGGTGGAGGAATTATTTTTCCTATCGCTTTTATTGTTTTTTGTTTATTTCATCTGCATGATGCAGTTAACCAATATTGGTCCTTTGGATTGGGACTTCTGGCAATTTGTTCGATAAGCTTTATTGATGATATCAGGAACCTTTCAAGCAAGATAAGACTTTCCGTTCATTTTGTTTCCGTTATCTTACTGTTATACTTTACCGGAGCTTTTAATTTGATGCCGTATTGGGTTTGGCCTATATTATTTATTCTCATTATAGGAACCCTTAACGCTTATAACTTTATGGATGGCATTAATGGAATGACAGGCCTTTATAGTCTGACTGCATTATCTTCACTAAGCTATATTAATAGAGAAATCGTTCAGTTTACGGATAATAGCTTTATATATTATCCTATTCTCGCTTCTTTGGTATTTTTATTTTTCAATTTTAGAAAAAAAGCAAAATGTTTTGCTGGAGATGTGGGGAGTATGGGAATTGGTTTCTGGGTAATAGGCCTTATTACTTTATTGATTATGCAAACCGGTGACTATAAATATATTTTGCTATTATCAATCTATGGGATGGAGGTAGTGTTAACTATTATTGAGAGAATTCTATTGAAAGAAAATATTTTTGAAGCACATAGAAGGCATTTATATCAGCTTTTTGCTAACGAAAAAAAAGTTTCACATTTATTAATTAGTTTTGTGTATGCTTTATTTCAATTGATTATCAATGCATTTTTGATTCATTCGGAATTTCCGGTATGGATGGCTATTTTAATTATTTTTATTCCTGTTGGGGGACTTTATTTAGGATTAAAGTGGACCTTAAAAAAACAATATAACCTGTAACTGAATTTTACTATGAAAGTTAAAGAAACCCCGCTTAAAGATTGCTATATCATAGAACCCACTATTTTTGAAGATGACAGAGGTTATTTCTTTGAAAAATTTAATGAAAAGAAATTTGAAGAGCTTACAGGAATGAACGGCCATTTTGTTCAGGATAATATTTCAAAATCTTCTTATGGAGTAGTGCGGGGGTTACATTTACAGAAAGGAGAACATGCCCAAGCAAAACTGGTTTCCTGTTTGGAAGGTTCGGTTTGGGATGTTGCGGTGGACTTAAGAGAAGATTCACCTACATTTGGTCAATGGGTGGGGATAGAACTTACAGCAGAAAATAAACTTCAGCTATATATTCCAAGAGGTTTCGGACACGGCTTCTCCGTTTTAAGTGAAACAGCCGTATTTGCTTATAAATGTGATAATTTTTATGATAAAGACTCGGAAGGAAGTGTGAAATTTAATGATCAGGAACTTGGAATAGATTGGAAAGTTGATGAAAAGGATATGATTCTCTCGGAAAAAGATCGGAATGCTCCTACGTTTAAGGAGAAAAACTTTTAAATAGATATGGAAACCACTTATTAAAGTGGTTTTATTTTTTTGATTTTATACTCTTCAATATTTCGTATCTTTGCAGATTCAAAATCAAAAAGATGCGCACAAAATCTGTAGGTAAGAAGAAAATCAATATTGTAACTCTGGGTTGCTCTAAAAATGTTTATGATTCCGAAGTGTTAATGAGTCAGCTTAAAGCTAATGGTAAAGAGGTTGTTCATGAAGACAGAGGGGATATTGTGGTGATCAATACCTGCGGATTTATAGATAACGCTAAAGAAGAATCTATCAATACCATCCTTGATTATGTAGAGGCTAAAAACAGAGGGGAAGTGGAAAAGGTTTTTGTTACCGGATGTCTTTCCGAAAGATACAAACCGGATTTGATAAAAGAGATCCCGGATGTTGATCAATACTTCGGGACAAGAGATCTTCCTGTATTATTAAAGCATCTTGGTGCAGATTATAAGCATGAGTTGGTTGGAGAAAGACTTACCACGACGCCAAAGCATTACGCCTATCTGAAAATATCAGAAGGATGCGACAGACCGTGTTCTTTTTGCGCAATCCCATTGATGAGAGGCGGACACGTTTCCACACCTATAGAGAAATTAGTGAAAGAAGCTCAGAAGCTGGCGAAAGCCGGAACCAAAGAATTGATCCTGATCGCACAGGATCTTACTTATTACGGACTGGACATCTATAAAAAACGTGCACTCGGAGATTTATTAAAAGAACTTGTAAAAGTTGAAGGAATTGAATGGATCCGACTTCATTATGCATTTCCTAGTGGCTTTCCGGAAGATGTATTAGATATCATCCGTGAAGAACCTAAAGTCTGCAACTATATAGACATTCCGCTCCAGCATATCAATTCAGATTTGCTTAAATCCATGAAAAGAGGAACAACTCATGAAAAAACGGATGCTCTTTTGGCCAAATTCAGAGAAAAAGTTCCGGATATGGCAATCAGGACCACTTTAATTGTTGGCTATCCTGGTGAAACAGAAGAAAGATTCCAAGAGCTTAAAGATTGGGTAAAAGAACAGAAGTTTGACAGATTAGGGTGTTTTACTTATTCTCATGAAGAAAATACAACCGCTTATGTGTTGGAAGATGATATTCCGCAGGAGGTGAAAGAGGCAAGGGTCGAAGAAATTATGGAGTTACAGTCTCAGATTTCATGGGAAAAAAACCAAGAAAAAATAGGAAAAACATTTAAATGTGTTTTTGACAGAAAAGAAGGTAATTACTTTATCGGAAGGACAGAATATGATTCTCCTGATGTGGATAATACTGTATTGGTTTCTGCCGATAATACCTATATTTCTATTGGTGAATTTGCGATGGTAAAGATTACTTCTGCGGAAGAGTTTGATTTATATGGCGAACTTGTTTAAAAAAATACAATAAAAACCAATGAGTATTTCATTGGTTTTTTTATGCTCAAATTTGAATTCTTAATAAAAGGTTATTTTATTGATTTTCAATATGTTGTATTCTGTGTGTTAATTAAATTATGCTTAAATTAGTTAATTATGTTAACTTTTTAACTTGTTTTTTAACATTTTTTAACACTGGGTTCTAAATACCCTGTTCATAGAAGGTTACAAGTTTTTTTAACTTAATGTTTAGTTTTTATTAACATATTTTAACAAACTGATTGGGGAGTTTAGAAGTATCATGATACATTTGCTCCGTCGAAACCAATAAAATTCAAAATGATGAAAAGATTCATTCTCGTAATCATAATGATGATTTCAACCCTTGGTGTTTATTCTTTCAAGAATAATGCCACAGATGCGAAAAAAACAAGTTATGCATCGTACTACCACGATAAGTTTAATGGTAGAAAAACTGCAAGCGGAGAGATTTTTGATAATTCAAAATTTACTGCTGCAAACAGAACGCTTCCTTTTGGCACTATGATTAAAGTGACCAATATGAAGAATGGTAAAGAGGTAATTGTGAAGATTAATGATAGAGGACCTTTCCATTCATCAAGAGCATTAGATATTTCTAAAGCTGCGTTCAATGAAATCGGAAATACCGATCATGGTACCATTCCGGTGGAATATGAAATTGTCGATTAAATTTATGATTTAAATTAAATTAAAGCTCCGGCTGATCGAAGATCAGCCGGAGCTTTTTTATACATTCAATTCCACTAAGGCGGGGCAATGGTCGGAATGAGCTGCTTCCTTTAAAATAACAGCTCTGGAAAGCTTATCTTTTAAAGAATAGGAAGTAAAGTTATAGTCCAACCTCCATCCTTTATTTTTGGCTCTTGAGTTTTGGCGGTAGCTCCACCAGGTATAGTGGTCCGGTTCGTTATTAAAAAAACGGAAACTATCGATCAGCTCACATTCTTCGATGAAATTAGTCATCCATTCCCTTTCCATCGGTAAAAAGCCGGATACGTTTTTCAGGCGTACAGGATCATGGATGTCAATGGCCTGATGACAAATATTAAAATCTCCGGAAATAATAAGATGAGGAATCGTTTTCTTTAAATTTTTAATATACTCCAGGAAATCATGGCAAAACTGCATTTTAAATCCTAACCTCTCAATATTGGAAGCTGAAGGAACATAGACAGAAATCACCGAATATCCGTCGAAATCGGCACGGATGATTCTTCCTTCATTATCATAGCTCTCAATTCCACATCCGTATTCTACATGAAGAGGCTTTGTTTTTGATGCTATACCCACGCCACTGTAGCCTTTTCTTATAGCAGAATGCCAATAGCTGTGATATCCTAATTTTTCAAGACTTTCAATATCTATCTGGTCATTTCCGGCTTTGCTTTCCTGAATGCAGATAATATCGGGATCAGCAGTAGACAGCCAGCCTAAAAAATCTTTGGTAAATGCTGCCCTGATTCCGTTAACGTTATAAGTAATAAGTTTCATATTCCAAAAATATTAAAAAACAAGCGGAAAAAATCAATGATTTTTTCCGCCCGGACCCAAATTAAATAAACTATGAAAAAAACTACTTGGGTTCTAAAATACTGAATGGAATTATACATTCTTCCAATGAAATTCCTCCATGTTGGTAAGTTTCTTTATAGTAGTTTACAAAATGATTATAATTCTTAGGATAAGCCAGGAAAATATTGCTTTTTGCAAAGATATATTTTGAGCTTAGGTTTCCTTTTGGTAAAAACAGTTTTTCAGGATTGGTAATAGCCCATACATCACTATCATCATACGTTAAACTTTTACCCGTTTTGTAACGGATATTGGTAGAGGTCTCTCTGTCTCCCACCACTTTGCTCGGTTTTTTTACGTACACTGTTCCGTGGTCTGTTGTAATCACAAGCTTATAGCCGTTTTCTGCTGCTGCTTTTATGATCTTTAATAGGGACGAATTTTCAAACCAGTTGAGAGTTAATGATCTGAACGTTTTATCATCCCGAATCAATTGGTCCACGATATGATTATCTGTTTTCGCATGAGAGAGAATATCGATGAAATTATATACAATCACCAACAGGTCGTTATTCTTATGCTGATTAAAGTCATCATAAATCTTCTTTTCAAAATCAGCATTCAATACCTTCAGATATTTCATTGATTTTGAACCCAGGCCGATTCTTTTCATCTGGTCTTCCAGAAAATCACGTTCGTATTCATTTTTATTGCCTTCCTCATTGTCATTGAACCATTTGTCCGGGAAGCGTTTTTCAATTTCAGATGGCATTAAGCCCGCAAAAAATGAATTTCTTGCATATTGAGTTGCCGTGGGAAGAATACTGTAGTAATAATCCTCTGAAATTTTGTTGTAATACTTGGTAAATAAAGGCTCAATTACTTTCCACTGATCATAGCGAAGATTATCGATCATGAGCAGGAGAACCTTTTCATTTTCCACCTCGGGTTTTACTTTTTCTTTGAAAAGGGTATGGCTCATATGAGGCTTTTCAGAACCATGAAGCCATTCTTCATAATTGTTTTCAATGAATTTGGCGAACTGGATATTCGCTTCTTCTTTCTGAGACTGCAAAAGATCAGCAAACTCATTATCTGTAACCTTGTCAAATTTGATTTCCCAGTTCAGAATCTTTTTGTAATATTCAGCCCAGTCCTGATATGTCCTTAAATAGGACAACTCTAAAGAAAGGCTTCTGAATTCCTGCTGATACTGTAGAATGGTTTTTTGTTCCACAAGGTCATCCTCCTGAAGGTTTTTCTTTAATGATAATAAAATCTGGTTAGGATTTACCGGCTTAAGGATATAGTCTGCAATCTGAGATCCGATTGCTTCTTCCATAATATGTTCTTCCTCACTTTTAGTGACCATTACGATTTTTAAAGAATTATCTTTTTCCTTGATCATGGGAATGGCTTCCAATCCGGAAATTCCGGGCATATTTTCATCAATAAGAGTCAAGGCAAACTTCTCGGAATCTATAAGATCCAAAGCTTCATTCACATTGTTGACAGGAGTTACATGATAACCCTTTTTTTCTAAGAATACGATATGAGGTTTGAGTAAATCTATTTCATCATCTATCCATAATATCTTTTCCGACATAATTTATTTTTTTACATGGTTATTGCATCAAAATGTTGACCAATTCTTTATAAAATCTGCCAAAATGAGCAGATTAAAAGTTAAATATTAGTTAAATGAAATTAAGCAATATTTTTTTATCTGTGATTATTCATTAAAGTCCCGTTTTTATATACTCAAGAGCCCTTTCCAATACTTCGTCTTTTCCCTCTTTTATTCCTTTTATTGTTGGTTTTATAAGAATGTCGGGAATAATTCCTACCCTCTGGGTCTCTCTCTGATCGGGATAATAAGCTCCATGTCCGGTGAAGCTTGTGTCCAGTCCGGCAATTTTAAATCTGATGATATCTCCGTTAGCTCCTGAAGTATGACTGCCAATTAGCTTTGCTTTAGGGTGTTGCTTAAACATCATGGCTGTAGTTTCTGCCTGGCTTTGGGTATTCTCATCAACCAAAACGATAATGTTGCCTTTATAATAATCCGGATTATTTTTCCCGATGCTGTTTTTTCTGCTGTAGAATTTACTCAAATAATTGGTTTCCGGAAAATTAAACTGATAATAAACAGAGCTTTTAGGAAGTAATAGCTTGCTTAAAGGCAATATTGTCTGTTTAGGATAGTTTCTTAAATCAAAAATAATAGATTCGGTAGTTTTCAGGGCATCATACATTTCATTGATATCCTTTCTTTCAATGGTTCCCATATGAACATATCCTATTTTTTTATCCATGTCAATAAATTTCCATTTTTCAGGCATGACAGGCTTTTCATAATTGATATCCCCGGGAAGATAAGTTTTTATGGTAATAGCCATATTCTGACCGTTTCTTTCAAGTTTAATATCAATGGAATCATTATTTGAAAAAAGAAAAAGGTTCTTTACCTTCTTTATTTTGCCCCAGGAATTGGAAGCAGGAATATACTTTCCAAAAGCATTTACCACCTGGGGAATGGTTTTACCATTTATGTCGTAAATTACATCTCCCGGTTTCAATAAACATACTTCATTAAACTTATTGGAATTGATTTTCGTTACAACCAATTTTCCTTCCGCATACTCATATTCCACAGGAATCCTTCTTCTTCCGTACTGATTGAGACTGATCAGTGGAGAGAACAGAAAAGCATGCGAGTCATCTACTTTAGTAACCAGTTCTGCCAGTGTCAAATGGTACTGCTCATCATTATTTACTTGAATAAACTTTGGAATCATTTCTTTCAGGACCTCATTCCAGGATTGATCCGTTTCATATTTATAAGGAAAAAAATACTCAACATAGTTCCAGTATCTGAATAATTCCAACAGGCTTATCTGCTTGGAAGTGAATTTGGAGCCATAAGAATTTTCATTTCTGAAAAAAACTTTCCTTCCGCCGGTTCCGAAATAATGATGACTGCCTAGATTCCTGTTATTTTGGATATAATCAAGCTTTCGGCTTACATTCTCAGAAAAAATAACGGAATCCTGGATCCAGCGTAAATCAAAATTTTTGAGAAAATAAATTTTATCTTCCTGTTCCTTACACTTTGCACATATTTCTACTTTACCAAGATTATCAATCCATTGAGAGTACAATTCATTTAACTGTGCCTTGTCATGAACATTTTCCAATTCATCCATTTTTTGAAAAAGCTGTTGATCCCAGTTGAAACTGCCTTTAGCTACATGAGGATGATAATACTTTAAAAATCCCCATACTTTGCATAAAGACTCCAGTTTTTGAATTTCGGAAATCGTTTGGGCAGAAAAAGTAATACTTAATAATAGAAGGATAAAAACAGAGATACTCCTCATGGATGATTATGACTTTATAACTCAAAGATACAGGTAAACCCCAAAATACATGCTATTTTCTTTCTAAATAGAATTGTAGTTATCGTCATATTATCAATCAAAATTAAATCAGGCTAAAATTAAATTTCCCTAACTTTGTTTGCTAATATCGAATTTTCAATGCAGAATAAGCTAAAAATCATTAATGATCCGGTTCACGGATTTATCAAAATTCCTTATGAAATTTTATTTGATGTTATTGAACATCCCTATTTTCAAAGACTGAGAAGAATTTCTCAGACGGGGCTTTTGAACCTGATTTTTCCGGGAGCAACCCATACAAGATTTCATCATGCTTTAGGAGCTATGCATTTGATGTTTACTGCTTTGGAAACATTAAAACTAAAGGGTGTCGACATTTCAAAAGAAGAGGAGAAAGGCGCGATGTTGGCTATTTTGATGCATGATATTGGTCATGGCCCATTCTCTCACGCATTGGAAAGCATGCTGATGGACGATTGGCATCATGAAAACCTGTCATTGTTATTGATGAACAGATTAAATGAGGTATTTGAAGGTCAGTTATCAATTGCCATTGAAATGTTTCAGGGGAAATACCACAGGAAATTTTTTAACCAGCTTATTTCCTCCCAATTGGATGTCGACAGACTCGATTATCTGAAAAGAGACAGTTTCTTTACAGGGGTTTCGGAAGGAAATATTAATACTCAGAGAATTATCTCCATGATGAATGTTTGCGAGGAAGGAGAGTTGGTGATTGATGCAAAAGGTATTTATTCCATAGAAAATTTTTTAACAGCCAGAATGTTCATGTATTGGCAGGTGTATTATCATAAGACATCAGCTTTGGCAGAATTCCTTCTGGTAAAGATTCTGGAAAGAGCCAAATACTTGGTTTCTCAGGGAGTGGAACTTCCGGCAACAGAAAACCTGAAGTATTTCTTGTACCGTGGAAAAAGTGCAGCAACAGATGAAGATGTGGAAAGATTCACTCAGATGGATGATAATGACGTGATTCAGGCCATGAAACTATGGCAGAATTCTGATGATTTTATCTTGTCTTACTGGTGCCGGTGCGTGATCCAGAGAAACCTGCCAAAAACCATTATTTCTTCCCATCCTTTTGAAAAAGAGTTTATTGAAGAAAAAATAAAAAAAACTAATGAATTTTTCGGAATTGATAATGGAGGAGAACTGGTACATGAAATCAAGAGAAAACTCCTGCCATATAATACGGAAAAGCAGCCTATTTATTTGCTGCAGAAAAATAGCAAAAAGATCAGAATGCATGAATCCGAAGACCAGCTCCTGTCAGGATTAATGGTTAATAAAACGGTGAGGTACATTCTTACCTATCCTAGAGAACTCTATAAAATTAATTCTTAAAGAATATTAAAATTGCAGTCCTGAAACTAAAAAATGTTTGCGAATTATAGAATTTCTTATCTTTGCAGAATATGGAATTTACAGCTTCGCAAATTGCAAGTTTTATAGACGGAAAAATAATAGGTGA
This sequence comes from Chryseobacterium defluvii, assembly GCF_003634775.1. Classification (GTDB taxonomy): domain Bacteria; phylum Bacteroidota; class Bacteroidia; order Flavobacteriales; family Weeksellaceae; genus Chryseobacterium; species Chryseobacterium defluvii. The sequence goes on from NZ_RBXB01000001.1 coordinate 603,766, forward strand.
TGAGAACGCACTTATTACCGGAGTTTCACCAATTGAAAATGGAGAAACCGGTCATCTTTCTTTTATAGCACAGGACAGATTCTCGCATTTTCTGGATACTTCAAAGTGTTCAGTCCTTATAGTTTCAGAAAAATTAATAACAAAAGATAGTTATAGTGCAACCATTATTGCCGTAAAAGATGCCTATCTTTCCTTTCAGGTTTTAATGAACCTTTATCAGGAAATGCAAGGCCGAAGAGAAGGAATTGAAGATGGCTCTTCTATTCATTCCACTGCAGTAATTGGTGAGAAAGTATATATCGGAGCTTTTACCTACGTTTCTGAAAAGGCCAAGATTGGAGAAGGAACACAAATCTATCCTCATGTATATATAGGAAAGGGTGTGAAAATAGGCAAAAACTGTAAAATTGACAGTGGCGCAAGGATTTATGATTATTGTATTATCGGAGATAATTGTGTTATTCATTCCAATACAGTGGTAGGAGGAGATGGGTTTGGTTTTCAGCCTACACCGGAAGGTTTCAAAAAAATTCCTCAATTAGGAAATGTGATCATAGAAAATGATGTGGAAATAGGTTCCAATTGTAGCATAGACAGAGCTACCATCGGTTCTACCATTATCGGGAAAGGAACAAAAATAGATAACCTGATCCAGATTGCCCATAACGTTAAGATTGGACAAAATAATGTGATTGCGGCACAAGCGGGAATCGCAGGATCCACGATTATCGGTAACTGGAACCAGATTGGAGGACAAGTCGGTATTGTAGGACATATCAATATTGGTAATCAGGTTAAAATTCAGGCACAGAGTGGTGTGAATAATAATGTTGAGGACGGAGATGTATTGTATGGATCTCCTGCCATTTCTGCATCAGACTTCCGCAGAAATTATGTTCATTTCAGGAATTTCACAGAAATCGTAAGTAGAATAAATAATCTTGAGAATAACTCAAAAGATAAAACTAATGAGTGATATGCAAAAAACAGTCCGTGAAGAAGTAACGCTTTCCGGAATTGGTCTTCATACGGGTAAAGAAGTAAAACTTACCATTAAACCTGCAAAAGAAAATACAGGTTTTGTATTCGTAAGAACAGATTTAGAGGGACACCCTCAGGTAGAAGCGGATGTAAATTATGTGGTGGCCACTGAAAGAGGTACAACATTAGAGAAATTAGGAGTAAAAATTACTACCTGTGAGCACCTTCTCGCTGCATTGGTAGGTTGCGACATAGATAATGCCGTTCTTGAAATGGATGCTTCAGAACCTCCAATTTTAGACGGATCTTCCAAATTTTTTGTGGAAGCTATCGAAAGTGTGGGCGTAGTAGAACAGAATATTGCCAGAGAATATCTTGTAGTAAAAGAAGTTCTGAACTATGTAGACCCTGCAACAGGATCAGAAATTACCATTATTCCTTCGGATACTTACGAAATCACTACCATGGTAGATTTTGGGACTAAAGTGTTAGGAACCCAAAATGCAACCATGAAAAATATATCTGATTTTAAAGAAGAAATCTCATCTGCAAGAACTTTCAGTTTCTTACATGAATTGGAAATGCTTTTGGATCACGGATTGATCAAAGGAGGGGATATTTCTAATGCCATCGTATATGTAGACAAAGATTTAACTCCGGATACTACAGAAAAACTAAAGAAAGCATTTGGCAAAGACCATGTTGCGATCAGACCCAATGGAATTCTAGATAATCTTACTTTAAATTATCCTAATGAAGCTGCAAGACACAAATTATTAGATGTAATTGGTGATTTGGCTTTGGCAGGAGTGAAAATAAAAGGAAAAGTTATTGCCAATAAACCGGGACATTATGTAAATACTCAGTTTGCCAAGAAGCTGAACCGTCAGTGGAAACTACAGAAAAAGAAAAATGTACCTGATTTTGATTTAACGAAAGAACCTGTTTTTGATATCAACGGAATTATGCGTCTTATGCCGCACAGACCACCGTTTTTATTAATCGATAAAATTCTTGAATTATCAGATTCTCATGTGGTAGGATTGAAAAATGTAACAATGAACGAACCGTTCTTTGTAGGACATTTTCCTAAAGAACCGGTGATGCCCGGAGTTTTACAGGTGGAAGCTTTAGCTCAGACAGGAGGAATTTTGGTATTGGCAAGCGTTCCGGATCCTGAAAATTACTCGACGTATTTTATTAAAATCGATAAAGTAAAATTCAAAAGAAAAGTAGTTCCGGGAGATACCATCATTTTCAAAATCGAATTGATTGAGCCTATTAGAAGAGGTATTGTACATATGCAGGGATATGGATATGTAGGAGATGCAGTGGCTGTAGAAGCAGAGCTGATGGCCCAAGTAGCAAAAAATAAAGTTGATTAAATGATTCATCAATTAGCCGCCGTAGATAAACGTGCGAAAATCAGCAAAAATGTTATTGTAGAACCTTTTACTACAATTGCAGGAGATGTGGAAATCGGAGAAGGAACCTGGATCGGTCCCAACGTAACCATTATGGATGGGGCAAGAATAGGTAAAAACTGCAGAATTTTCCCGGGAACAGTAATCTCTGCAATTCCACAGGATCTGAAATTTGATGGCGAAGATACTCAGGTCATTATTGGCGATGAAACAACGATCAGAGAATGTGTAACTGTAAACAGAGGAACAAAAGCGCTGGGTTATACCAAAATTGGCAAAAATTGCCTGATCATGGCCACTTCCCATATTGCTCACGACTGCGTTATCGGTGATCATGTAATCATTGTAAACGGTTGCGGTATTGCAGGTCATGTGGAAATCGGTGATTATACTGTAATGGGTGGTCTTAGTGCCGTTCATCAATTTGGAAAAATCGGAAAACACGTAATGATTTCCGGAGGTACATTGGTGAGAAAAGACATTCCGCCTTATGTAAAAGTGGCTAGAGAGCCGATGTCTTATGCAGGAATCAATTCGGTAGGATTGAGGAGAAGAGGGTTTACCAATGAAAAAATCTTCGAGATCCAGAAAATCTACAGGGCTATTTTCCAGATGAAAATGAATGTTTCCCAGGCGATTTCGTATATTGAAAAAGAAATGCTTCCAACCGCTGAAAGAGATGAAATCCTTCAGTTCATTCAAAACTCTCCAAGAGGTATCGTGAAAGGATACGGAACAGGAAAAGAATAACCGTAACAGCTAAAAGGCTAATTTGTGGTTTGTCTTTACAAATAAACAAGTAATAATAAAAGATAATATATATTAATGGCAACAAGTAACGATATCAGAAAAGGACTTTGTATTGAGTACAGTAATGATATTTATAAAGTAATCGAGTTCCTTCACGTAAAACCAGGAAAAGGACCGGCTTTCGTAAGAACAAAACTAAAATCAGTAACTAACGGAAAAGTAATTGATAATACATTCTCTGCCGGTCACAAAATTGACGAGGTAAAAGTGATCACAAGAAAATACCAATATCTTTATGATGATGAGAATGGTTTTCACTTCATGAATAACGATGACTTCTCTCAATTGTATCTTAACAAAGAAATGATTGAAAACTCTCAGTTTATGAAAGCAGGAGAAGAAGTTACGATCATTCTGAAAGAAGTTGACGAAACTCCGCTTTCTGCAGAACTTCCACAGTCAGTGTACTTAGATGTTATTGAAGCTGATCCGGGAGTAAAAGGAAACACTGCTACCAACGCTCTTAAAAATGCAATTGTAGAAACAGGGGCAAGAGTAATGGTACCTTTGTTCATTGAACCGGGAGACAAAATCAAAGTAAGCACAGAAGATGGTTCTTACTTAGAAAGAGTAAAAGAATAAACTATAATTTACAACAATTCGGTTTGCCTCTGCATTCCGAATTTTGTTTTATAAGACAACCAATGTTATGAGATTCCATTCTCCACAAAAACTTAAAACTATTGCAGATTTAGTAGGAGCAAAGTTTATTGGGCCTGAAGACTTCGAAGTATTGGGGACCAATGAGATTCATATGGTGCAACAAGGCGAAATAGTGTTTGTTAACCATCCGAAATATTATGATAAAGCCTTAAACTCTGCAGCAACTATTATTTTAATTGATAAAGAAGTTGAATGTCCGGAAGGAAAAGCACTCCTGGTTTCAGAAGATCCTTTCAGGGATTTCAATAGAATCAATACACATTTTACCAGAATATATAACTTCACGGAAGAGCTTCACGATGTTGAAATTGGTGAAGGCACTAAGATCCATCATTCCGCTGTCATTGGAAACAACGTGAAAATTGGGAAAAATACTCTTATTTTCCCCAATGTTGTCATAGGAGACAGAACTGAGATCGGGGACCATGTCATTATTCAATCCGGAACCGTACTTGGAGGAGATGCATTCTATTACCGTAAACTGAATGGCAATTTCGACCGCCTTATTTCCGTAGGAAATGTGGTGATTGAAAATAATGTGGAAATTGGAAATAACTGTACCATCGACAGAGGAGTGACGGCCTCTACGGTGATCGGAGAAGGTTCTGTTTTGGATAATCAGATTCAGATAGGCCATGATACGGTAATCGGTAAAAAATGTTTAATTGCTTCACAGGTGGGAATTGCAGGGTGTTGTGTGATAGGCGATGAGGTTACACTTTGGGGACAGGTGGGTATCGCTTCCGGTAACAAAATTGAAGGCGGGTCCGTAATATTAGGGAAGACGGGAGTCAACAGAGACCTTGAAAAAGGGACGTATATCGGGATGTTTGCAGAAGATTTTAAAACCTATTTGAAAAAAGAAGTAAAGCTGAGAAATCTCAAATAAACAAATTCAAAGTTTTATCTGAAATCAAAGAAAAATAAGTAAATTTGTGAGCATTAATAAATTCATTAAATAAATTTAAATAACAATAAAATGTCAATTTTAGTAAACAAAGATTCTAAAGTAATTGTACAAGGATTTACAGGGAACGAAGGTACTTTCCATGCAGGTCAGATGATTGAATACGGAACCAACGTAGTAGGTGGTGTTACTCCGGGAAAAGGAGGTAGCGAGCACTTAGGAAAACCGGTATTTAATACAGTTGCTGACGCTGTTGAAAAAGCAGGAGCTAACGTAAGCATCATCTTCGTACCGCCTGCATTCGCTGCAGATGCGATTATGGAAGCTGCAGAAGCAGGAATTAAAGTAATTGTATGTATTACTGAAGGTATTCCGGTAGCAGACATGGTAAAAGTAAAATCTTATATCGCTGACAGAGACTGCAGATTAATCGGTCCGAACTGCCCTGGAATCATTACTTCTGAAGAAGCTAAAATTGGTATTATGCCTGGTTTCGTTTTCAAAAAAGGAAAAGTAGGTATCGTGTCAAAATCAGGTACTTTAACGTATGAAGCTGCTGATCAGGTAGTAAGAGCAGGTTTCGGTATCTCTACTGCGATCGGTATTGGTGGTGACCCAATCATTGGTACTACAACCAGAGAAGCTTTGGAATTGTTCATCAACGATCCGGAAACAGAAGCTGTTGTAATGATCGGTGAGATCGGGGGCGGATTAGAAGCTGAAGCTGCAAGATGGTATAAAGCTAGTGGATCTACTAAACCGGTTGTAGGGTTCATCGCCGGGCAAACTGCTCCTAAAGGAAGAACTATGGGGCACGCAGGTGCTATCGTAGGAGGTGCTGAAGATACAGCTCAGGCAAAAATGGAGATCATGAGAGAAAACGGTATTAACGTTGTAGATTCTCCAGCTGACATCGGTGCAACTGTTGCAAAAGTTTTAGGATAAAATAATTCAAAACCAACGATATGAAAAAAATTTTATTAACCTCCGCTTTGGCTCTTTCCACATTATCATTCGCGCAGATTGATTTTAGCAGCACAAGGTTCGGTATAACGGCCGGAGGTAATTATTCCCGAGTAAAAAATGCTCATAATCCTTCAGGGCCAAGATTTGCCTTCCACGGAGGAGCATTAGCTTTAATTCCACTGGGAAGTGATAACCAGTTTTATCTGCAACCGGAAGTATTGTATTATGGAGCGGGAGAAACAGGAAAGGATAAAGATGCTAAAAACGTTGATGGTTATGATGCAGTATATGCCAATAACTATTTAAGCGTACCTGTTTATTTCAAAGGCTATTTTTCAGAAGCTGAATCTGAGTTTTTTGGAATGGCGGGGCCAAGATTTAACTTCCTGTTGAGTCAGAATGTTAAAAATGCTCCTGCATCAAGACCTTACTATGATCCTGATGTAGTTGATCCCACCCAACCGGAAGTTAGCGGAAAAGCGGCAAGCTTTAACTTTGCTATCGGCATCGGTGTAGGATATAGCTACAAGAGACAATTAGAAGTTGCTCTTAAATACGATTTTGGAGTATCTAATACGTATCCTGATCTTTCAAAAGAAAAAGGAGGAACTTCAAAAGGTAAATCCGAACAGGTTATCGGGCTAAGCGTAAGCTACATTTTCCAATAGAATATTTTTATTCAGTATACAAAAAATCTCGGGAATTTCCCGGGATTTTTATTATTATATATGATTGACCTTATCCTCTGATCCATTTCCAAAGCTCCTTCATCGTGGCTTTATTTCCATACATCAGAATCCCCACTCTGTAGATCTTACCCGCCAGGAATATCATGAAAACTGTTGTTCCCAACAGAAGCACTATAGACAGAACCAGTTGCCACACAGGAACACCGAAAGGAATCCTTGCAATCATCGCAACAGGTGAAGTAAAGGGAATAATTGAAAGCCAGAAACCTAAAGGACCGTCCGGATTATTCATTAAAGAAAAACTCCCATACATTCCTAACGTTAGAGGTAAAATGGCAAATAAAGTAAATTGTTGGGTTTCTGTCTCATTATCTACTGCAGAGCCAATGGCTGCATAAATGGAACTGTAAAATATGTATCCTAATAAAAAGTAAATGATAAATACAAAAATGATCAGCGGGAAGTTAAGCTCCAGCAGGCTGTGAGAAATCTGTGTGGCAATCTGGGCAATGTCCAGTTTACTCATCAGTTCCTCATTTCCCCCCGGAATATTCTTTTGAATGGATGAAAAGCCTGTATTTAGGATCAATGCTCCAATGACAGACATCGTGATCCAGATGATAAACTGAGTTAAAGCAACCATCGTTACCCCCAGAATTTTTCCCATCATCAGTTCAAAAGGCTTTACGGAAGAAATAATGATCTCAACCACTCTGTTGTTTTTCTCCTCCAGAACACTTCTCATTACCCTTACTCCATAAATAATGATGAACATAAACGTCACATACATCAGAACCATGCTTAAACCGGTTTTTACCCCAAAAGCAAGATCGGAATCCTCTTTATTATTCTCAGAAACGTTGATGGTTTTTAACGTGAAATGTTGATCCAGATTATTAAGCTCAGTTTCAGCAATACCCAGTTGCTTCATCTTTTCTTTTTTAATCACATTGGTGATGTCGGAAACAATACGTTGCTTGGTATCAAACCCTATTTTGCTATTGACGACGAGCCTGGTATTTTTTTCCAGCTCGTCATAATTATGATTTTTAAGCTCCGGCAGAATAAGAATTCCGTTTAAGGACTCGTCATTCTTTAAAGTATTGATTTTAGCGTTTTCATTGGCATCAGAAATAAAAACATAATTAAGCTGATCATCTGATTTCATCTGACCTTTAAAAAGCCCGCTTTTATCAACAACCTGGATAACATTGTGAGATTCGTTGGCTTTAAACATTAAGCCGATAACTGCTCCAAAAGCAACAATCATCAACGGGGCCAATAACGTTAATATAATGAAGGATCTCTTCTTAACCTGAGTAAGAAACTCCCTTTTTGTAATAAGAAAAATATTATTCATAATTAAGAATGATTACTTACAGCATTAATAAACACTTCATTCATACTCGGAATTTTTTCATCGAATGACCTTACCTTTCCGACATGCACCAAATCTAAAAGAACACTGTTCTGATTTCCGGTACTTTTAAGGTCAAAAGAAGTCAGATTATTCTTATGAGAAAAATTGGAAATTTCATATTTATTTTTAAAAATATCCAAATGTTGTTCATCTACCTCCGAAAGAGTAATCCCGAAAATATTTTTCTTGAATTTCTCTCTTACATCAAACACCCTTCCATCAATAATTTTCTTGGAATTATTAATTAAAGCCACATAATCACACATTTCTTCCACACTTTCCATTCTGTGAGTGGAGAGGATAATAGTAGTTCCGTTATTTTTAAGGTCGATGATCTGATCTTTGATCAAATTGGCATTCACCGGGTCAAAACCTGAAAAAGGCTCATCCAGTATCAAAAGATGAGGTCTGTGCAAAACCGTTACCACAAACTGAATTTTCTGAGCCATTCCTTTAGAAAGTTCAGAAAGCTTTTTCTTCCACCATTGATCGATATTCAGCTTTTCAAACCATTTTTTGGCTTCATTCAGGGCGTCATTTTTACTCATCCCTTTCAGTTCTCCAAAATAAAGGATCTGGTCACCTACGCTCATGTTTTTATAAAGCCCTCTTTCTTCAGGCATATAGCCGATATCTTTAATATGATGTGGACTAAGTTTATCCCCATTAATAAAAACATTTCCGGAATCCGCCTGAGTAATTTGATTGATGATACGGATGAATGAAGTTTTTCCTGCTCCGTTGGGTCCTAAAAGCCCGTAAATACTCCCTTTGGGCACATGTATACTGAAGTCATCCAATGCTACTTTTTTCCCTGCATTGTAGGTTTTAGTAATATGTTCAGCTTTTAACATTAAGTTACTTTTCTGTAATTAGTATAAAAATATCCCGAAAGTTACGGAATAATGAAACAGAATCTGTTGAAAAAGAAAAAATCCTGATGATTATCAGGATTGTATTTTTATTGTTTTACGATCTGTGTGACCTTTTGGGTGTTGTCACTCAGAATGTATCGAATCAGATATTTACCGGGCTTTAATCTTTCAATATTGATTTCCCCTGAATTCATATTGACAGAGTAACTCGCTACCTGCGTACCCAGAATAGAGTAGAAGATAACGCTTTTAATCTTTAAAGAAGAATCCTTAGCCTTTACGATTAAATAATCCTTTGCGGGATTAGGAAAAGCAATAAGAACACCGTCATCAGACTTTTGAGCAGCGGTGGAAGGCTCTCTGAATTGTTGAGCTTTTAAATTGCTGGACAATCCAACAAACGTGCCTAAAAAGATAAATAAAAGTAAAAGTTTTTTCATCAAATTATAATTTCTCGAAATATATTACAAACAAAAATAAATAATTCTGTAATTCCCTGCAATAGTTTTTTACAGAATCTTGTAGTAAATTTGCATAAACTTATTCAAAAAGTATTCCAAAATGATGCATTCAAGAAATAGAAGGCTGAGAGTAAATGAATCTATCAGAAGTCTGGTAAGAGAAAGTATCCTTACCACCAATGATTTTGTAATGCCCATCTTCGTAATGGAGGGCGAAAACAAGCAGGAGCCGATCCCGTCTATGCCGGGGATTTTTAGGAGGAGTATAGATTTGACGGTGAAAGAATGTAAGGAATTATTTTCTTTGGGAGTGAAATCCGTTAACCTGTATATGAAGGTTTCAGAACATCTGAAAGACAACACAGGAAAAGAAGCATGGAATAAAGACGGTTTGATGCAAACCACCATTAAGGCCATAAAAGATGCAGTTCCTGAGATGATTGTAATGCCGGATGTAGCTTTAGACCCGTATTCCATTTACGGACATGACGGAATTATTGAAAACGGAAAAATCTTGAATGATGCCACCAATGATGCATTGGCAAGAATGGCTGTATCTCACGCTGAGGCCGGAGCTGATATTGTGGCACCAAGCGATATGATGGACGGAAGAGTATTGGTGATGCGTGAAGCTTTGGAAGAAAGTGGCTTTACCGATGTCGGTATTTTAAGTTATTCTGCAAAATATGCAAGCTCTTTTTACGGACCATTCAGAAGCGCATTAGACAGTGCCCCTAAAGATAATATGGAAATTCCGAAAGATAAAAAGACCTATCAGATGGATTTCCATAATTCAAGAGAAGCTTTAAATGAAGTTTTCAAGGATATCGATGAAGGAGCGGATATCATTATGATCAAACCGGGACTTCCTTATCTTGATATTGTTTCTAAAGTTCGTGAAGCCATCGACCTTCCGATCGCAGTATACAATGTAAGCGGAGAATATGCAATGGTGAAGGCAGCTGCTCAAAACGGATGGCTGGATAATGACAAAACCATCATTGAAAGCTTAACGTGCTTTAAAAGGGCAGGAGCAGATATGATTTTCACTTATTTTGCGAAAGAAGCTGCAATACTTTTAAATAAATAATTCAGAGTTAAAATAAAAAAACACCTCACAATTGTGAGGTGTTTTTATTTTTTTAGCCAAAACATGCATTATAATAAGGGTCTCCCGGCATAATAGGGTCTTCACCACCATTATCATTTACGCAAATATTGGTCGGGCATAAATACCAGCCTGCAGGACAGTTACCATTAGCATCAGGAAATCTGATATTTCCTCCATTGATTTTCTTTAAATCTTTTTTTGTTAATTTTTTCATGATAATATTTATTGTTTAGTATAACGAAAATAATAAAAATTTATCACATAATGTTGAAATCTTTTCCTTTGGTAAATTTCGCTGCAAAGGGAGCTTGGTTCCCGGAATATTTCAGCACAAAATGTTTTTGGGTATCCGTATCTATTTTGGCATCCACTTCAACATCCTTAGTCTGGAAACTTACATCTAAACCTACCCCGGATTCTTTTTCTAAAAAAATCTCTACACTTTCAGCGTAGAATAATGAAGTACTCAAATAATTGAATTTGATGTTTTTCCTGTACGTCTTGGTTTTATTTTGAGTGAAGGAGGAGTAATTTTTTAAAATTTCAATTCCGGGAGAATCTATATTGGTAATTCTGGATTTCGTAACGCCATTAACCTTCACAGAAAAATCTTTGGCATTTTTGATATTGCCATTAATTCCGATATTGAACAAAGAAGGTAAAGAAAATCCATATTCAATCATGCTTTCTTTATTGAATTCAAAATCCGGGATTAAAGCAGGATTTTTAGGAATGCTGATCAATTGATTTTTAACAGTATTCAGTTCATCGCCGGAAAACAAATAACCGATCAGGTTGTTTCCTGTTGTTCTCCAGTTTCTTCCGTTCCATTCAAAAATTTCGCAGAGCAAAGTGTCAGTGGAAGAATGGGGGAGCAAATCCATATCCTGCCATTTGAAAACTTCTTTTGCATAAGGCCTTCGGTTGACAATATTGATTCCGAGATCCAAAGCCAAAAGCTCGGTCAATTCTTTGTTATTTTCCATATTTTATTGAGTTGATTGGTTGATAAATATATGGAAATAGCATGAATGTTTCCTGTTACAACCAAGCTTTTTTTCCATGAACATAAGTGTCATCGAATTGCTTATCACTCATGAATAAATACAGAATTCCTTCAATAAAAGGGATAATAGTAGCAACTCCGAATGTTACCACATTAAGAATGATCTGAATAATACCTTCCTTCGTATATCCTAAATAAAATTTATTCAAACCCAGCCATCCGACAAGAATTCCCAGTAATGCAGCAGGGATTTTCTTTTCTGAACGGTAAGGGATATTGGCTTGTTGATTTTGAGCATTGTCTGAATTGGTATAACCGTAATTTTCCATTTTAATATTTTTTAATGATTGATTTTTGTTTCCGATAGGTCGGACGAAACTGTAAGTCGTTACAAAATAGAAGGTTGAAAAAGTATTAAAATATCATAAAACTTCAAGGTCTGTATTTTTTATCTAAAATTTAAATTCAAAAAAATTCTATCTTTGCTCCTATGATTTTACGAGGAGAAAACTTAATCAAGGAATACGGTCCTAAGAAAGTTGTAAAAGGCGTTTCTGTAGAAGTTCAGCAGGGAGAGATTGTTGGTTTGCTTGGCCCGAACGGAGCCGGGAAAACCACGTCGTTTTATATGATCGTAGGCTTGGTTAAGCCGACTTCGGGAAGGATTTTCCTGGACAAACAGGAAATTACCACTGATGCGATGTACCGCAGGGCTCAGAAAGGCATCGGTTATCTTGCTCAGGAGGCTTCCGTTTTCAGAAAACTATCCGTAGAAGAAAATATTATGGGAGTTTTACAGCTTACCAAACTCTCCAAACGTGAACAGCAGATGAAATGTGATGAGCTGATTGAAGAGTTTTCACTACAGCACGTCCGTAAAAACAGGGGAGACCTTCTTTCAGGAGGAGAAAGACGTAGAACTGAGATTGCAAGATGTTTGGCAACAAGTCCCAATTTTATTCTTTTGGACGAACCTTTCGCAGGGGTAGACCCGATTGCCGTTGAAGATATTCAAAAAATCGTAAGAAGTCTGGTAGATAAGAATATCGGGATCTTAATTACAGACCACAATGTTCAGCAGACTTTAGCTATTACCAATAAAACATACATCATGTTTGAAGGAAGAATACTGAAAGAAGGACTTCCTGAAGACTTGGCGAATGATCCGCAGGTAAGAGAAGCTTATCTTGGAGAAAATTTCGTTTATCAGAGCATTTTGGATAAGCCTAAGAAGAAGCATTATGCTTATAATATCTGGGCCGGAAACTTTGATTCCAAATCCCAGTTTCAGAACTTTGTGGATGATCATTTCCAGCAATTCGATGACTTAAGATTGATGTATGGTTTTGAAGACATCAGCTTTGCATCATTGGCAAATTCCGATATTGAGCATGTTTTTACGGATGTAGTAGATAAAAATGCGAATAATTCATTTATATTTCAGAAAAAAGAGATTAACTCCCAGTATACAAAAGAACAGGCAGAAGCTGAATCAAAGGCAGCAAGCAAACCGGAGCTTCATTATCTGACAACGTATTTCTACGAAGGATAAATGGAATCTCCTATAATTAAAGATTTTATTCCCGGAGCTAAAGTTTTTTTAGACAACGAATTTGGAGTGGTTTTAAATGAAAGCAGGTCAAATTGTCACGGGATAATTCGTTGGGATACTCCAGATGAAAAAGATCTCGAAGATTGGATTGGTTTGTTTGGAACTTTTACTACTATAGGAGGCAAAATTGTAAATTTCCATGAGTTTGAATATATTAATGACGATGGAAGTTTAAAAAAGTGAAATTTAAATTAAAGCAAAAAATTTGCTAAAAAATAGAATTAAACGTACCTTTTTCTTTTGAAACGGTACGTTTTTTAGTTAATAAAATTCATGGCAAAACCCTTTAACCGAACAGTCACTTTATTTGGAATTTATAAGCAACTTATTCCATTTATCAAGCCTTATCGTTTAATGATCTATGGAACTTTGTTCCTGACCTTTTTGGGTGCTCTTGCCGCACAGGTTAACCCGATTGTATTGAAATATACTGTAGATGAGGTTACAAAACTAACAGGGCTTCCACATCCAATGTCAGAAGGCATTCATATTTTAGTAGTGATCTCCATTATTTTATTGGGAAAAGAGTTACTGAATATCTTTATCAATTTCGGGCAGAAGTTTTATGGGGAAAAAATCCGGATCAATGTAAGTTCGGTTTTGGCGCAATCGGCCATCGATAAAATCCTGATCTACAGAGTGGCCTATTTCAATGATGAAAATCACGAATCCGGAAAATTACAGATCAGAATTGACAGAGGAATTGAAAGCTTAACAAGACTGGTGCAGAATTTCTTTATTGATATTCTTCCGCTTTTTTCCAATGCAATCATTGCCCTGGTCATTATGTATATGCAGAATGTGTATGTAGGAGCCGTTTCCACCGTTATTATCCCGATTTACTTTTATATAAGCTCTTTACAGGCAAAAAAACTGGGGGGAGTCCGAAGGCAATTGAGAAATCAAAGAGAACAGAAAACGTCCGGTTTATTGAACCTGATTAATTCTATCATGGTGATCAAAAGCTTTGTCCGTGAGAAATTTGAAGGTAAAAAGCAATATGATCTGCAGATGCAGCTGATGGAAAGCCAGATGTTCACAAGAAAAACCAACTTTATTTATGATGGTTTAAAGACTTTTATAGAACAGTTTGGAGTTGTTTTGATCATTCTTTTGACGGTTTATCTTGTACTTGACCAGCAAATGACCATTGGAGCTATTATGCTGCATATTATGCTTTTCAATAACATTTCTGCACCCATTCGCCAATTGCACCGTATTTATGACGATATGAATGATGCGATGATCTATGCAGAAGGCTATTTTGATATTTTAAATGCAGATAAGGAAGAAGAACCTAACGGAGATTTCATAGAAAAAGAAATTAAAGGAAAATTTGAGCTAAAGCATGTGGATTTTACCTATCCTAACGGAACTCAGGCTTTGCATGATGTATCCATGACCATTGAGAGTGGGAAAACTACGGCTTTAGTCGGATTAAGTGGTGCCGGAAAATCTACCATCATTAATCTGCTGTGTAAATTTTATCTTCCCGATTCCGGAGAAATTGTATTAGATGGAGTTGATCTGAATAATTACAACAATACCTATCTCAGGGACGATCTTGGATTAGTGCTTCAGAAAAACCATATTTTCCAGGGAAGTATTGAAGATAATATCCGTTATGGAAATATGAATGCCAGTTTTGAAGAGATTCAGGAAGCCGCAAAAAAAGCATATTTGCACGATCAGATTTTAGATTTGCCGGATCAGTATCAGCATGATGCGACACAGCTTTCCGGCGGACAACAACAAAGAATTGCCATTGCAAGATTATTCTTAAAAAATCCGCCTATTATTTTCCTTGATGAACCGACTGCAAGTTTGGATGCTATTGCCACAGAACAGATTAAAAACTCATTAGATGCCATAAAAGAAGGAAGAACAGTGATTATCATTTCTCACTCCTTGTCCCAGATTTTAGATTCTGATACTATTTATGTGATGAAAAAAGGAAGAGTGGTGGAAAAAGGAACGCATGACGAATTGGTTCAGATGAACGGGACTTACCGTGAGATTTTTGATGCTTCGGCCAGAAGCCTTAATCTTGACAAGCTGGTGAGCACATTCAAAGAAAATTAGTTTTTAAATACTACAATAAGCTCAACAAAAATTTTGTTGAGCCTATTTTCTGATTTTTTGTTGAAGTTAATTCTTTTCAGGAACCTGATAAGTTCCGACCTCAGCACCGAAAGCAATGTTTATCCTGTTGTAGCTATTGATTGCAATAATAGCCATCGTAAGGTCTACCATTTCAGTTTCGGAAAAATATTGACTTACTTCCGAATAGATTTCATCAGAAACCTCTTTTCCGTCTAAAGCGGTCAGACTCTCTGCCCATAACAATCCTGCTTTTTCTCTTTCAGAATAGAATGAGCATTCTCTCCATGCGCTTACCAGATAGATTCTTTGCTCAGTTTCTCCCTTTGATCTTAATTGTTTTGAATGCATATCCAGGCAAAAAGCACAACCGTTGATCTGTGAAACCCGGAAATAAAGAAGTTCTAAAAAAGAATTGTCGATAGATGAATTTTCTACATGGTATCCCATGGTGTGGAGTGCATTTACAGCTTTGTTTCCCATTGCGAATGCGTTGATTCTTTGTGACATAATAATTTGTTTTTGATTATTGATGAGACAAATGTATGGGGCAATTTTCTGTAATTTTTTTACAAATGATAAAAAACTATTTTTGTGCCCGGATTCTGCTTAAGGATACCTGGGTAATTCCTATATAATCGGCCAGGTCACCAAGACTGATGCGCTGAATAAGTTGTGGTCTCTGTTTCAAAAAATTGTTATAACGCTTTTTACCATCGTCTTCCAGCATTTCGCTTATCCTTCCCATCATATTGACGGGAGCTCTGGAATATAATTTACTGAAAAGTGTTTCTGCTGAATGATGTTTTTTGCATAAGGCTTCAACCACGTCTTTATGTAAGCGTAAAACTTCAACGGGCTCCAATGCAACAATCATATATTTTGAGGGATTTCCGGTTAAAAATCCGTTAAGCTCTGTGAAAAAAGAATTTTCCGCAAAAAAAGTCATAATGAAATCTTTATCCCCGTTATCAAAGAAAAGTTTTACCAGCCCTTTTTCAAGGAAATAGAAATATTTACAGGTTTCATCAGATTTTAATAGAAAATCGCCCTTTCTGTAATTTTTTAGTTCTAAATTTGAAGTTAATTCATCCATTACAACCTGTTCGGTCTTTGAAATTTTTTCAATGGTCTGGATGAAATGAGTATAATGCATAATCGATATTACATGAGATTCTTAAGTATTTAAAGATAATGAAAATTGGGATTTTCACTATATTTAAGTTTTCTTATAAAAGCGTGTAGATTTATTGACTCCCAAAAAAAATGAATGATCATTATCTGAAAAAACTAGACCGAGTAACCGCTATACTCACTCAACTACAGTCCAAGCCTTTGGTGAGAGCACAGGATCTTGCAGAAAAATTCGATGTGAGCATCCGGACGATTTACCGTGATGTGAAAACATTGGAAAATGCCGGAATTCCAATAGTAGGAGAGGCAGGAAACGGCTATTCTCTGATGGATGGTTATAAGCTTCCCCCGGTAATGTTTACTAAAGAAGAGGTTCTAAGTTTCATTACGGCCGAAAAACTGATGCAGAAGTTTTCCCATCAAAGTTTGGGAAGTCATTATCAGACGGCAATGGAAAAGGTACGTTCCGTATTGAAATATTCAGACAGGAATTTGATTCAGCATATTGAAAAACAGATCGATATTTTCAATTATCAACCCAAACCCGAAGATTCCATTAAGAATGTAATTCCTACCATCTTGGAAAGTATCGCCGAGAAAACTCAGTTGAATATAGAGTATAAAACTGTGGATTCCAGAGTGACAAACAGAACTATTGAAGCGGTAGGAGTCTTCTTTGAATTTAATTACTGGTACATCATGGCTTTCTGTACCCTGAGGAAAGATTTCAGGCAGTTCAGGGTAGACAGGATCCTGAAAATTTCTAAAACACAGAATCCTTTTTCACAGGAATACGGACAAATCAATGATTATAGAAGAAACCCGGAAACGAATGGTACAAAAGTGAGACTTCTGGTGGAAAAAAAGATTATGGGACATCTTGTGAACTCTAAAAAATACTATGGACTAACAGAAGAAATAGAAAGGGAAAATGGAATGGAACTTACCTTTGAAACGGAATGGATTGAAGAAGGTTTTCCGCGATGGCTGATCACTTTTGCGGATTATGCTGTAGTCCTGGAGCCTGAAAGCCTTAAAACAAAACTGAATCATCTATTGAAAACAATTTCAGAAAAGCATCAATAAAGCCCGGCCAATTGGCCGGGCTCAGCTTATAATAAATTTGAATAAAGAGAGTTTTAGATCCTGATCAAAAAGCAGAAGCCTGGAAATGATCGTCAAAATTTATTTTATGGACTTAAGCTTTAAGGCCAAGTCTAAAATCTCTCCCAGAAGAAAGGCGGTTCAATTCCCAACGCTCTCAGGTAAACATATCCCTGTCCGCGGTGGTGGATTTCGTTATCTACGAAATACAAAATGTTTTCAAATACAGGAAATTCATACTGTCCGAATAAATTGAAGGTTTCCTGGAAACGCTCCTCAGAAATCTGGTTAAAATAGTGGTTGATCACTTCCGTTTCTTTGTCCCATCTTTCAAGGATATCTGCTTTTGTTTTAGGAGCAAATCCTTCTTCGCTGTATCCTTCCATATTTCTTTCAACAATTCCTTTTAAAGCTGGTCCTCCGATGCTGATCAGTTCTACTGCCAGTTTTGCAAATGGTCTCATTCCGCCTACGGAAAACTCAAATAATTCCTTTTCAGGGAATGTTTCAATAATTCTTCTTGTCAGGTTTCTGTGTCCTTGCCAATGCTTTAATAATTGTTCAGAAGTCATAAATTGTGCTGTGGCTGTTGCTGTAGTTGTCATAATTTTTTGTTTTGATTTGTTATTGTTAAGACAAAGATAAGATGGGGTAATGACAACAGTTTGTCAGTAGGAATTTGAACAAAAAAAATATTTTTTAAATTTAAAATATCGGACACGGTTTTCCGTTCATAAGAAGACAAACACACAATTAGCTCTCAAAGAATGAAGAAATACATTCTGCCTGTTATGGCAGTTCTTTTATTAACATCATGTAATAAAATTGAAGAAAAAATAGATCAGACAGTTCAGAAAACTACGGAAGCTGTTCAGGAAAAAGCTCAGAAAGCAGTAGAAGAAACAGTAAAGAAAACAGTTGATGAATCTATTAATTCTCTTACCAATTCAAAAGATGTGCAATTCAATGAAGTTTTTCCAAGCTCTGGAACCGCAATAGTAACAGACGCAAAGGGAAAGAAATTCACATTTCCAAACGGTTCCGGAGGATATATTTTCAAATATAAGGCAGACAAAGCCACTTTGATCCCGTTTTTAGAAAGCCAGCCTACAACGGACGAAAGCAGGTCTGATAAAACAGTCAGGAAGATAGACGGACAGAGCATCATTGATAAAATAAGCTTTATAGAGAAATTTCTTCCTGAAAATACCATAGATACAAGTATCATTCAGGACATCAAAAACGATAAAAATATTGAGTATTATAAATTGAAAAGGTTTCCGAATAACAGTACGATCATTTATAATCCAAAGAATCATGTGGTATTGCAATATGTTGAGGTAGATAAATAATTTGAAAGTAGCCGGTTTTTTTAACCGGTTATTTTTTTTAGAAAAATGATATTTTTAACAAATATTATGGTTGAATCTGATGAATTTAAAAAATATCTGGCCAAGTGTTTTCGTTTTAATGATAGATACTAATCAGAAACATAATGTATTGAACTCTTTGAATAACAGTCAAATGTTACGTGAAATTAAATGAACGGACAGTTAAAATTAATACTCAATTCAAAGTGTGTTCAATACTTTTGAAAAATATTATTTTATGTCAGAAGCAATTAATTCAGATCAGGTTTTCAGGGAAAAACTGGAGCACCTTTCGGACTTTGAGTTCAATACCAAGGTAGCCGGTGTTTTTGATGATATGGTAAGCCGCTCCGTTCCGTTTTACGATGAGCTGCAGAGAATGACGAGCGAATTGGCAGGAAATCATGCGCAGCAGGGTAGTTATGTTTATGATTTAGGATGTTCCACAGGCACTACAATGCTTTTAATGGATAAAACGATACAGGAAGGCATTGGATTTATAGGAATTGATGATTCCGAGGAAATGATCCTTAAATGCAGAGAAAAACTGGATAATTTCAAACTCAATCGTCATGTTGAGCTTCAGGTAGCCGATCTCACGAAAACAGTTCCTGTTGAAAACGCTTCGGTAGTGACCATGGTGTTGGTTCTGCAATTCATCCGCCCTATCAACCGACTCAATATTGTCAGGCAGATCTGTGATGGAATGGTAAAAAACGGGGTCTTTATTCTTATTGAAAAAGTGCTTACAGAAGAAAAATCGTTTAACCGGGAGTACATCGACTATTATTACGATTTCAAACGAAGGAATCATTACAGTGAGCTCGAGATTTCGCAAAAAAGAGAAGCCTTGGAGAACGTTTTAATTCCTTATAAAACCAGTGAAAACATCAATATGCTTCATGAAGCCGGATTTGACGAAGTGGAAGTGTTTTTCAGATGGTATAATTTCACAGGTATTATCGCAAAAAAATTATGATACAGATTGGTAATTTCTTTTTCAAATACAGAAACTTTCTTTTTATTGTACTGTATTTGTTACTATTCATCCCGTCACCACCTTTATTTGGAGAAAAACTAGGTCCGGATCATTACTGGATGGCTATTATATTAGGTTTGGGGATTACTGTTTTAGGACAGCTGATCCGGGGAGGAACGATTGGCCTGGCTTATATTGTGAGAGGAGGAAGAGATAAAAAAGTATATGCGGACGGATTGGTTACGGAAGGTATTTTCAGCCATGTCAGAAATCCATTGTACGTAGGAAATATTCTCATGCTTTTGGGAGTAGGTATTTTAGCCAATTCATTGCTGTATACTTTTGTTGTGATGCCGATTTTCCTGTTTATTTATCAATGTATTGTTCTTGCGGAAGAAAACTTTTTGAGAAATAAATTCGGAACTGATTTTGAGGAATACACGAAAAAAGTTCATAGGTGGATTCCTAACCTTTCGGGATTAAGCAGGACTTTTGCTTCCATGGAATTTCAATGGAAAAGATGGCTGATCAAAGAATATAACACTCAATTTATATGGCTTTGCGGTATCGTTTTGATCCTACTTTTTAAATATCCCCAACTGACCAATAGCGATACCCATGTCAGAAATATTCTGGCTTTGGTTTTCCTCCTGATTTTTACCGGATATTACTTTTTGATAAGATATTTGAAGAAATCGGGAAGATGGGTTGCTTAATGCCAATACATAAAAAACTCTGAAAAAGCTTTGTAGGCTTAGGCTGAAAAAAGTATTTTAGTAGTATGAAAATTTATACTAAAACAGGAGATAAAGGTCAGACAGCGTTGTACGGCGGAACACGGGTTTCCAAAGCCAGTGCAAGAGTGGAAAGCTATGGGAATATAGATGAATTGAATTCATTTATAGGCATTGCCAAAAGTCACATCGAAGATACTGAAGTTTTACACCAATTAAAGAAAATCCAGTTTGATCTGTTTACCGTAGGTTCAGAAGCCGCAACACCAGTAGATAAATTAATGTTGGCAAATGGAAAGTCCCGCCTTACATTAACGATTTCCGAAACTGAAATTGAAGAGTTGGAACATTGGATGGATGCTTTCGATGAAAAACTGGAGCCACTGCAATACTTTATCCTTCCGGGAGGGGGGAAATCTGCTACCTTTTTACATGCGGCAAGAACCATCTGCAGAAGAGCAGAACGTTCTTTAGTTTTCTTAAACGAATCTGAAGAAGTACGTCCGGAATTGATCAAATACCTGAACAGGCTTTCAGACTACCTTTTTGTTTTAGCAAGATACGTTTCCAAACTGAACAACGAACCGGAAGAATACTGGAACCCGAATGAAAGATAAAGCATTACTTTTCATTAATGGCGACGCTCCGAAATCTTTTCCGGATATAGAAAATTATAGCCTTATCGCCTGTACCGACGGGGCTTTTCATTATCTGAAAAACCAGGAATTCCCTTTGGATAAACTGGATTTTATTTCCGGAGATTTTGATTCCCATTCCGGAGCTGATGAGAACATTTATGAAGAAAAATTCATTTATACTCCCGATCAGGATAAAACAGATTTCCATAAGGCTTTGGAAATCATTTTGGAAAAAGGTATCCATAACGTGGATGTTTTGGGCGGAAGCGGAGGAGAACAGGACCATTTTTTGGGAAACCTTACCGTTGCCTATTCCTTTAAAGATAAAATGGAAATCAGATTCTATGATGAATTTTCAGAATACTATTTCATTCCCAAAAATTTCATTTTAAAAGAAGTAAAAGATAAAATGATTTCTCTGTATCCGTTTCCCATAGTTGAAAATATTACCACCAAAGGACTCAACTGGCCATTGATCCATGGAAACCTGAGCATTACAGAAAGATTGGGAACGAGGAATTTTGCTGTAGAAAATGAAATCTCTATTGAATACGAAAAAGGTGACCTTCTGATTTTTATTGGCGGAAATTATTTATAACCGCAGGAAAACTTGAAAATCAAAGAAATATCTGCAAAAATTATCTTATTCCCAAAAAACTTTGACCCCATTAAACTTTAAGAAAATTTTAAACTAAAAAATCAAACTTTTTTAGCAATTTTGCATTCTTAATTCACTTGCTGTAAAATGAAAATAAAATACTCGGAACTGATTGATCAGACATTATATTTTCCAACGGAAGAATTCAATGTTTCTGAGAACAATTTGTTATTTCACGATATACCTTTAATGGATGTTGTTGAAAAATTTGGAACTCCTTTAAAGGTAAGTTACCTCCCGAAAATTTCTCAAAATATTCAAAAAGCAAAAAGCTGGTTTAAAGAGGCCTTTGAGAAAATTGATTATAAGAAGAATTATACCTATTGCTACTGCACAAAATCGAGTCATTTTAGATTTGTCCTTGAAGAAGCTCTTAAAAATGATATTTCTATAGAAACTTCTTCCGCTTATGACATGGATATCGTAAAATCTCTTTATGACAGCGGAAAAGTAGATAAAAACATTGAGGTGATTTGCAACGGATTCAAAACAGATGATTATCTGGCAAAAATCTCAGATATGATCAACAATGGTTTTGAAAATATTACCCCTATTTTAGATAATTACCGTGAGCTGGATAAGCTTACGGAAAGTATTGACACCACATTTGACATCGGAATCAGAATTGCTTCTGAGGAAGAACCGAAATTCGAATTCTATACCTCAAGATTGGGGATCGGATATAAAGATATTATTCCCTACTACAGCCAGAAGATTGCTGAACATCCGAATGCAAGATTGAAAATGCTTCATTTCTTCATCAATACGGGGATTAAGGATACAGCATACTACTGGAATGAATTATATAAATGTCTTCGTGTATATGCCCGTTTGAAAAAAATCGCACCTGAAGTGGATTCATTGAACATCGGAGGCGGTTTTCCAATTAAAACTTCTTTGAATTTCGATTACGATTATCAGTATATGGTAGAAGAGATCGTTTCTCAGATCAAAAAGTTCTGTGAAGAAGAAGGAGTGGAAGAACCAAACATTTATACGGAATTCGGAAGCTTTACCGTTGGAGAAAGTGGAGCAAACCTTTATAAAATCACTTCTCAAAAACGTCAGAACGACAGAGAAAAATGGAATATGATCGATTCTTCATTCATGACCACTCTTCCGGATACGTGGGCGATTTCAAGACACTTTATCATGCTTCCGCTTAACCGTTGGGAAGACAGCTACGAAAGAGTATTCCTGGGTGGGCTCACGTGTGATTCGGATGATTATTATAATTCCGAGCAGCACACGAATGCCATTTATCTGCCTGTTTTCAGCGATACAAAACCTTTATACATCGGCTTCTTCCATACAGGAGCGTATCAGGAAACCATTGGAGGATATGGAGGAGTTCATCACTGTCTGATGCCTCAGCCAAGGCACATATTGATCCAGAAAGATGAAAATGGAGAACTTCAGTATGAAATTTTCCGTGAGAAACAGGAACCGGAAGATGTATTGAAACTTCTTGGATATAAATAGAACCTTCTTTGTCATTGTGAGTAGTGAATCAACGAAGCAATCTCAAAAAACATAGATTCTTCACTTCGTTCAGAATGACAGATCACATAAAAAAGCCATCAACGTGATGGCTTTTCTTTTTTATTGAAAGTAATTGGAAATCTTATCCAATTCAAGTTCCGTATAATCTGAAACGGTAATATTGGCTAAAGAATAATCCTGTTGTTTTGAATGTTGGCTTTGATAAGCGGCACAGAAAATATTGGCTTTGTGTGCAGCTAAAATTCCATTCGTGGAATCTTCAATCACCATACAGTTTTCATTCGGTTCACCGGCCATTTTTGCCGCCAGAAGAAAAATTTCAGGATGAGGTTTTGATTCTTTTAAATCTGCACCGCTTATTTTTCCGCTGAAATACTTTTCCAGCCCGAATTTTTCAAAAACCATTTTAATAGTGGTCATACTTGCGGAAGAAGCTACAATCAGCTTTATCCCGTTTTCATAATAATGTTCGATCAGTTTTCTTACCCCGGGAATCAGATCAAAGTCTGCGTCATTATAAAAATAATCTTTAAAAAATGTCCTTTTGATATCGGTAAGGTGTTCGTGGTTATGGCTGAGATTGTATTCGCGGATCAATGTTTCGCAGACCCTTTTGGTAGAAGCTCCGGTGAAAGAAGTGTACAAATCTTCCGAAACTTCAATTTCCAATTCATTGAACATTTTGAAATAAGCTTTTCTGTGCAATGGTTCTGTATCTACAATTACCCCATCCATATCAAAAAGCACGGCTTTTAAAGACATACTGAAAAATTTTTTGCAAAGATAGACATTCGGGTGATAAGTTATGAGTGATGAGTTATAAGTTATAATGTTCCAAAGTTGTAAATAGAAAATCTCATCACTCATAACTTGCCTCCATCTTCCAACTTCTTTGTATCTTTGTGGCAATCTTTGAATCTTTAAATCATTTAATTTTTTAATATAAAATATATGAAAACTTACGCAGGAATTCCTGAAGAAAATGCATCATTGGAAAATTCAACAGTAATGTTGGTTACTGTTCCTTACGATGGAACTTCCACTTGGGGAAAAGGAGCTGACAAAGGCCCTGAATTGTTCTTAAACGCTTCTGAAAACATGGAGCTTTATGATATTGAAACAGGTACTGAACCTTACCTTGAAGGCGTTTACTTAGCGGGAGAAGTTTCCGAAAATTCAACTCCTGAAGCTATGACGGAAGCTGTTTACCAAAAAACAAAAGAGCTTTTGAACAATGACGGTAAATTATTTACCCTTTTCGGAGGAGAGCATTCTGTTTCTATCGGATCTATTCGTGCGGTAGGTGAAAAATTTGAAAATCTTACGGTTCTTCAGTTAGATGCCCATACAGACTTACGCCCTGAATTCCACGGATCTACTTCCAATCATGCTTGTGCGGTGTTCGAAGCCAATCAGAAACATAATTTGGTACAGGTGGGAATCCGTTCTATGGATGTTGAGGAAGTTGAATATTTACCGGAAGGAAGAGTATTTTTTGCTCATGAAATTGCCAACAATGAAAACTGGGTAAATGATGTGTTGGAAAAAGTTTCAGGAAACGTTTATATTACGATTGACCTTGATGCTTTTGACCCCTCAATTGCTCCGTCAACCGGAACTCCCGAACCGGGTGGATTGCAGTGGTATCCGACATTGGAACTATTGAGAAGAGTATTTGAAAAATGTAACGTTGTAGCATTTGATATTGTAGAATTAATGGATTCTCCGATGGCAAAACCAAGTGCCTTCCTTGCTGCGAAGCTATATTATAAAATGCTTGCTTACTATCATATTTATAACAACAACTAAAATTCCGCAAGAATCGGATTTTTTCTGCCACCTATTCTTTGGAAATTTGTGGGGTAAAACAAAATGAAATGTCCACACAAAGTCAAATAGATTATAACAGAATTGCTACTGCGATAGAATATATCAAGAGCAATTTCAGGCTTCAGCCAAGTTTGGATGAAGTGGCGGAGAAAATTCACCTGAGTCCGGCTCATTTCCAAAAGATATTTACGGATTGGGCAGGAACAAGTCCTAAAAAGTTTTTGCAGTTCATTAGCCTTGAACATGCTAAAAATCTTTTAAAGGAAGAAAAAGCGAGTTTATTTGATGCTGCTTATGAGACAGGACTTTCCAGCACAAGCAGATTGCACGATCTGTTTGTGAAAATTGAAGGGATGTCTCCTGCAGAATATAAAAACGGCGGAAAAAGCCTTAGCATCAATTACAGTTTTTCCGAAAGTCCTTTTGGAAAAGTAATTGCAGCTTCTACAGAGAAAGGAATCTGCTATATGGCTTTCGAAGAAGATAAAGAAACAGCATTGGGAGATTTAAAACAAAAATTTCCTAATGCTTCTTTTTTTGAAAAACAGGATGATCTTCAGAAAAACGCCTTATCCATTTTTAATAAAGACTGGACTGAACTCAATACGATCAAGTTACATTTGAAAGGGACAGATTTTCAGCTTAAAGTCTGGGAAAGCCTGCTAACGATCCCCAAAGGAAAATTATCTACTTACGGTACTTTAGCGGATAAAATCGGAAATCCCGGTGCTTCCAGAGCAGTTGGAACTGCCATCGGAAGTAATCCTGTTGCATTCCTGATTCCTTGTCACCGCGTGATCCAATCTTCCGGACACATCGGTGGGTACCGATGGGGTAGTGATAGAAAACAGCTTATTATAGGTTGGGAAAGCTCACAGCTTTACGGAATCAATGGGAATGGGCTTTAGCCCATTTAAAAAAAATAAATCAATTGACTTTAGTCAAACGTATATTCTTAGCCGCCTTAAAGGCTTAAAACGACTTCAACTTAAAATGTAATCGAAAATGATGAGCTTATTTGAAGAAATATCAGATTATCCGCTTAATATACTTCCTCATGACGGAACCGTTCATTATTATGGAAAGGTTTTTTCTAAAGAGCAATCGGATTTTTATTACGATTATCTGTTTAATCGGATTCCATGGGAAAATGATGAAGCAGTGATCTTTGGAAAACTTATTCTAACCAAAAGAAAAGTGGCATGGTTCGGAGAAGAAAAATTTGAATATACCTATTCCAACCGTACCAAACACGCAAAACCATGGACTCCCGAATTATTGGAGTTGAAACAAAGGTGTGAGGAAATTTCAGGAGAAACTTATAACTCCTGTCTTTTGAATTTATATCACGACGGAAGTGAAGGAATGGCTTATCATAGTGACGGAGAAAAAGATCTGAAAAAGAATGGAGCCATTGCTTCCTTAACTTTTGGCGCGGAAAGAAAGTTTTTATTCAAACATAAACAAACAAAGGAAAAAGTGGAGATCTTTCTCGAAAATGGAAGTTTATTGGTGATGAAGGGAACTACGCAAGATCATTGGCTTCACAGACTTCCACCAACAACTAAAGTAAAAACCCCAAGAGTAAATCTTACATTTAGAACCATTGAAGAGGAACATCAATAGTTTTTAGTTGAGCATTCCAATTTGTTTCTGTTTTTCTTGTATTGTAAGATTATATGTATCAGTATTTCTCTGTTTATTATAGAATTGAAATTTAAATCATATAGTGGTGATATTAAAAATATTATATTTGAAGGAGCGGTATCCGAAAAGCTTATAGAGTAGGAGAAGTCAAAAAATATTATATGAAAAATTTTAAAAAAATTTCAAGAGAAAAATTAAAATCCGTTAAGGGAGGTGGTTTTATCAACGATTGTAAAGGAAAAGAAGAGGGAGCTTTTTGTGATTGGATTAGCGCATCTGGATATGGAACAGGTACTTGTGATGGATCAGGTAATATTTCAGGATGTATCCCAGATTAATTTTTAGTGCCTATGAAATAATAAACTGTATAGGTATATAAAAAATAAATGGTGACTGCATTTAAAGTCACCATTACTATTTTAATCTGAATTGAGGATAAGGAAATAAATTTCTTATTTCAAAATATCAGCTTCTATCGAACTGTCATTAAATATCTTGATCAATGCTTTCGTATAATCTGCTTTCGTGGCAAAATTCGGGTTTTCTAAGAATTTCTGTGGATTGATCGCGAAAAGCGGGAACCATGTACTGCTGATTTGTATCTGGATTTTATGTCCCTTTTTAAAGGTATGAACTACATCCTGTAATCTGAAGTTCACTGCCGTTTTCTGATTGGGAACCAAGGCTTCCGCTTTTTCTCTCGAGTTTCTGAATCTTGCAGGCATGATCTCACTTCTTACCATTTGATGATAATTACCGTAAATAACACCGTCTTTCTTTTGTACCGGTTTGAAATCTTCCGGGTATACGTCAATAAGCTTTACCGCAAAGTCTGCATCTGTGGAAGTGGAAGCAATATTCAGTTTGGCCATGATTTCACCGGCGAAAGTAATGTCTTCTGTTAAAACATCTGTCGTGAAAGTCAGAACATCCGGTCTTCCTACGGCAAATCTTTGATCTTCCGACATATAATTTTTAGGAGTGAAGCCGTTGAAATCTTTTAAATGATCTGAGCTTACCACGGGGTTGTTCGGATCACTGTAATATTCTGAATATCCCTGATCTGCAGAATTTTTCAACGTCGCATTAGATAAGTAAAAGTTAATTTTCTGTGCCTTTTTAGGCGGATATACTGCAAATTCTTTCCATTCTTTGGCTCCGGTGTCATACATAAGAGCTTCCGGAAGCCCGGCATCCTGCTTTGTATTTCCCTTCAGGTAGTGGTTGAAGAAACGGGTTTCAACATTTTTTTGATAATAAGTGGCAATGCTGTCTCCAAAATAAATTTCACTGTGGAAGTGCTTTCCCTGCTCATGCGCCCAGGCTCCGTGTGAGAAAGGTCCCATTACAATCGTATTCTTTGCTTTTGGGCTTGTTTTTTCAATCGTTTTATAAATATTTAAAGGTCCGGATAAATCTTCAGCATCAAACCATCCTCCGACAGTCATTACCGCATGATTCACGTTTTTCAGATGAGGTAAAAGGTTCCGTTTTTGCCAGTAATCATCATAATTAGGATGATTCATAATTTCAGTCATGAAAAAATTATCCTTGTAATATTTTTCATAAGCATCTTTTAATGTTCCTAATTCTCTGTAGAATTTCAATCCGTCTTCTGACGTTGTTTTGATCATAGAATCGGTGTACCATGCTTTGTTCTCTGCTTTCGTTTTCTGTACTCCGAAAACAGGGAATGTTCTGAAATATCCCAACATGAATCTTCCGTTATGAAGAAAATCGTCATTCCAGAAATCTGAAATAGGAGCTTGTGGAGAAGAAGCCACTAGAGCCGGATGCTGCGCTAAAATCCCTGCAGCCGTATAAAACCCGGGATAAGAAGTTCCGTACTGACCGACTTTTCCATTATTGTTTTTAATGTTTTTCAATAGCCATTCAATCGTATCATAAGTATCTGTACTTTCATCAACATTGGCTTTACCTTTACGCTCCACTTGCGGAGTCATATTGGTAAATGTGCCTTCACTCATATACCTGCCTCTTACATCCTGGAAAACAAAAATATACTTATCTTTCATCAGGTACGCATTCGGGCCCAGCTTTGTTCTGTATTCATTTTCACCATAAGGCGCAATGCTGTAGCAGGTTCTCTGCATTAAAAAAGGATATTTGTTCTTATTCGATATATCTTTTGGAATATATACCGCTGTAAAAAGTTTTACTCCATCACGCATTGGGATATAAACTTCCTGTTTGATGAAATTGTCTTTTACAAAGTTGTCTTGTTGCTGATTGTTTTGAGAATAGCCTGCAATGAAAAAGAAAATAGACAGAATGAGTATACGGATCTTCATAAATTTAATTTGTAGCTAATTTAACAATAAAATATTTTTTGAACGATGCTGAAATAAAAATGACCGGAAATTCCGGTCATACTAAATTATATAGTAATTATTTTGTTTACATTTTCTTGCCTGCAAACTTATTAAGCTTCATAGTCAGAGAGAACATGATGTAACGTTTCAGAATCAAATCTTCACGGTCTTCAAAATAAGAATTGGATATTGTTCTTCGTACGCTTTGGTTTTGGTTAAGAACGTCATAAACTTTCACTTTCGCAGTCAGTTGTTTAGTGAAAAAAGAATACCCTAAGCTTGTATTCCAGAAGTAGAAATCTCTTTTGAAACCGGGAGCAATGTTTGAGCTTGTATTGTATTCAAAATCATTTCCGAAAACCAGGTTGCTTTTAAACAAATAATTGGTTATCTGTAATTTCAGTGCCTGATTGGTGGTCTCAACCTTTTCAATGCTGTAGTTTGTATAGCTTGAGGTATTGTAGCCGATACTGTACGACGGTTTTATCGTTACCTTGTCTTTGATTTCATACGTAAGATTCAATCCCGGACTTATCGTATAGGTATTGCTGATGTATTGCTGCCCGTTGATAAATCCTTTGTTATAATTATAATTCATATTGAACCTCGGATTAACGGTGAATTTATTGGTCTCCTTCCATTTGAACGTTTTACTGAAACCTCCTCCGAAGTTCAAAAACTTATTTCCGCTCACGTTGTTGTAGGTGACAAACTGTTTTCCGGAATCATCATAATAAGAGTAATTGGCAACATCATTATTTTGATAGGTAAAGTTTAAATTTAGGTAATAATTGATGTTTTTTACCATATTGTAATTGTTGAAATACAAATAAGTGCTGTTTGACCACCTGTTTTTCAACTCAGGATTTCCCTGAAATGCAACCAATGGATTCGATAAATCCGTATAAGGTGTAAGCTGCTCTGCTGAAGGAATCGAGTAGTTTGCATTATGGTATAAGCTCAATCTTTTTCGGTCTGAAAACTGATACTGAATACTCACATTATAATTGGGAAGTACAAAATTTTTCTGCAAATCATACTGTTGACCATTATAAACAGAATTCACTTTCATATCTGAAATATCAAAATTTGCCGAAGCCCACATATTAATTTTCTTTTTGTTGAGCTCGAAAGTTAATTCCGGGGTAATCTCATTCACTTTCTGATTCATGCTGTTGGAAAGAATCATATTGTAGTTAGAGTATTCTCCCGTAATGTCATTAAAATCATTAACGTCCCTCGTATTATTATTAAACCTTGATTCATAATTTAAACTCAGACTTACACTGGCAGAATCGGAAATAGGTTCAGCATATCCCACACTGAAACGGTAATTATTGTTTTGATTCTTGCTTTTTGATAATTGATTCCGGATATCGTCGGGATCTGTACTTTGATAAAAAATGGTTTGAGACTTGTTGATATTATTCCTTTTCGACTCGGAAATGGTGGAGCTCATATTGGCATGTAAGGATCTCCTTTTTTTGTTGAATCTTTTAGAAAAATAAATATTAGGTGTAAATGAATTGTTTTCGGAATCGCTGCTTGTATAGGAATCACTTTCATTAAGAAGAATATCATCTTTCAACGTAGATGATTTCGAATTATTAAAAGTAAAGCCTTTCGTTTTTGAAAAAGAAGGTGAAAAATAAATTTCGGTCAGAGAATCCAGCTTTACTCTCACAGAAGTATCGAAGCTGTATTGTTTAGATTCATTCTCCCCATTATTTTCAGAGTTTGTTTTAAGAGTGAAATCAGGAAGCAAGGTTGTTCTCGAAACTTTTGATCTTGTTTCCATTTTATTGTCTGAATGCATCAAACTAAACGTGTCTAAACTGGTGTCTTTTCCTATCTTATCACTATAATTAAGACCAATGGTTGTAGACCTTTGAATCCCTTTGGTGTTACCACCACCCTGAGTGTAATAGGTGTTTCCACCGCTTGTGACCACACTTCCGCCTTGCATCATCCAGGAATTTCGGCCATTTCCCATGCTATCGAAAACCTCGTCATTGGAAAACCCCTGAGAATTGATATTATTGGAAGAAGCCAGTAAGCTTATTTTAGTATCCTTTTTAAAATAACTTAAAAGCAAGCTGCTTTCATAGCGTTTATCGGAACCATAACCAAGGGTAAGTCTGGAAATCAGTCCTTTGTTTTTCTTTTCGTCTATATTGAAATTGATAGTAGTGTTGTTCGATTTGGCAGTCTTTCCGCTAAGCTCTTCCTCTTTGGTTTTGGTGGTTGTAAACTGGATATTTTTAATAATATCCGCAGGAAGATTCTGCAATGCAATTTTACCGTCTTTATCGAAGAAAGGCTTTCCGTTGATCATGATCTGGTCCACCTCTTTTCCGTTAACGGTAATTTTTCCTTCGTTACTGATCTCTACTCCCGGAATTTGCTTCAAGAGCTCTTCAATTTTACTGTCGGGGCGCACTTTAATAGCAGATGCATTAAACTCAATGGTGTCTTTTTTAATTTTTACGGGAGAAGCTGTAATTTTTACTTCGTCAATATGGGTAACCGTATTTTTCTCAAGTTCGATATCGCCTAATGAGAAGGACTGGTCAATTTTGTTATAGCTTTTAGAGAAAGACAGGAGCTTTTCAGCATCAATTCTTAAAATGGACGGTTCGTTCAATTCATCTGTTTTCAGGGAGAACCTTCCTTCTTTATTGGTTGCGGTGTAGTTGATGATGGAAGAATCTTTTTCTTTTAAAAGATAGACCGTTGCATTTTCGATAGGTATTTTGTCAAAATCAGCAACTTTTCCCTCGATATTTAATTTTTGAGCGTTTAGAATTGCTACATTGATTATAAGAATCAATATCAGAAGAATCTTCTTCACTTTCATAGGTTATTAGGTCTGTAAAGCCGCAAATATATAAAAAAACATCCCTGCTTAGGGATGTATTTTTAAAATATCTTGAAAAAAGCTTAAGCTCTCAAATATCTTGAGTACGCATAACCTTCCTGTCCGTCTTCCGTTTTTACTTTCCACCAGTCGTCAGAAGTCTGCTCGATTAAGGTTACTGAAGAACCTTTTGCAGCTTTACCAACCACAGCGGCTTCAGTAGAAGGCTCCTGTCTGATATTCAGGTTAGAATCTTCCGTAGCAACGGTAAGAGCTGCTCCCGAAGAAAGACCTGCAACCTGTACGTCAATATTGATGTCAGAAGCTGAATAGGTAGAGTCAATAGCTCCTAAAGCATTCCATACTGCATCTTTAGAAGCCGTACTGGAAGCATTTCCTGTAATATAAAGGATGCCATCTTGTTCCTGAACCTGAAGATTTGAAATTCCGGCAGTCTGAGCTGCAGAAACAACGCTTGAATATTTATCTTGTAATGTGCTCATTTCTAATTAATTATTTTACAGTGTAGTTATAATTTACCTTTCCAACTTTCAAAGCATCAACAGATTCTTTGATTTTTCTTGCCTGTTGTGGAGAAACAGTTCCGGTAAGCGTTAATTCCCCGTTTACCACTTCTACTTTTACAGACGGGAAATCTTTCACCGCATCCTGAACTTTTTGCTGAACAGCAGGATCTACAGCCGTAGTAGTTTCTACTGGAGCAACCGGAGCCGGAGCAGCAATTGTCGACATATCCATTACGTCTTTCACCCCATTAATAGCTTTTAACTGAGCAATCATAGCATCTTTAGAAGCCTGATCTGCAAAAGTTCCGCTTAAGTGAGCAACACCATCTTTTACTTCAACAGAAGCATTAGGGTTAGAAGTTACCACAGTTGTAGCCTGAGTTTGAAGATCCGCATCAGAAACTTTCTTTTTACAAGAAATCGACCCAAATGACACAGCTACAGCCAATGCAGCCATTGCGATAGTTTTTTTCATAGTTGTATGTTTATTTAAATGTTTTAATACAATCAAATGTAATAATAAAATTTATACCAAATGGATAAAAAATAGATAAATGTTTCTTAAATTTTTTACAATATTTTCAGAATCAGGCTATTAATTTTAATGCATCAAAAATGTAACATAAAATTAATCTCAACGAAGAAAATCTACAGCTCCAATGAAAAACATTATATTTGTGCCACTTGAACTATTTATATGAAAGGACAAAATAAACTATTTATAGCAATTATTATTGCTCTTATCCTGGGTGTTGGAATTGGTGGGCTTGTACACACCCAATATCCGGAAAGCGCAGAACCATTTTCTAAGAACATAAAACTTCTGGGAACCATTTTCATCAGATTGGTCCAGATGATTATTGCTCCATTGGTATTTACCACTCTGGTGGTGGGAATTGCCAAAATGAGTGATATTAAAATGATAGGAAGAGTAGGAACAAAAGCTATGCTATGGTTTATTTCAGCCTCTTTGATTTCCCTTTTTATCGGGTTGATCTTTGTAAACTGGCTTGAACCCGGACATGTAACCAAATTACCGATTCAAGATGCTGCTTCAGCTGAAGAACTTTTGAAGAGCAGTAAAGGTTTTTCACTGGAAGATTTCGTAAAACATGTGATTCCTAAAAGTATATTTGAAGCTTTCGCGACCAATGAAGTATTGCAGATCGTAGTTTTCTCCATTATGTTTGGAATTGCATTGGCTAATTTGGGTGACGAATATTCTCAGCCCGTAATTAAATTGCTTGATGTAATAGCGCATGGAATCCTGAAAATGGTAGGCTATATCATGTGGTTTGCCCCGCTTGGAGTATTGGGTGCTATTGCAGCTGTAGTAGCCACCAACGGATTTGAAATATTTAAGGTATATGCAGTTTATCTCAGGGATTTCTTCTTTGCGTTAGGAATTCTTTGGCTGGTCCTGTTATTAGTAGGTTATCTTATTTTAGGAAACCGTCTTTTCGAATTATTGAGAAGAATTAAAGAACCATTGTTGATTGCTTTCTCAACCACAAGTTCGGAAGCTGTTTTCCCGAAACTGGTGGAAGAACTGGAACGATTCGGATGCAATAACAGGGTAGTGTCTTTTATTTTACCGTTGGGATATTCATTCAACTTGGACGGAAGTATGATGTATATGACGTTTGCTTCTATTTTTATCGCTCAGATCTATGGCATTGAAATGAGTATAGGACAGCAAATCACTATGCTTTTGGTTCTGATGCTGACTTCAAAAGGAATTGCAGGAGTTCCGAGGGCTTCTTTGGTTATTATTGTAGCTACCTGCTCCATGTTCGGGATTCCACCGGAAGGAATTGCTTTGATTTTGCCGATCGATCACTTTTGTGATATGGGAAGAAGTATGACCAATGTGTTAGGAAATGCTTTGGCTACTTCTGCTGTTTCCAAATGGGAAGGTGAACTTGAAAACCATGGAGGGAAAATGTAATTCGTATGAATTTACAAGCTCATAAAAATCATATTCTCGAAAACGGATTTACCACAATCAATTCCATCTTTTCAGATAAAGAACTTGAAAAGATAGATGAGGTTTTAAAAAATATTGATACTTCAAACGAGAATTTCAGAAAATCTGAAGATTTATTTGCGATAAGACAGTTTTTAAAGGAGCTTCCGGAGATAAAGGATTTACTATTTAATGACAACATAAAAGCTATTATCAATGAAATTTTCGGGGAGAAATATGTCGCTGTAAAAAGTATTTATTTTGACAAACCCGAAAAATCAAACTGGTATGTTGCTTATCATCAGGATTTGACTATTTCTGTTGATAAAAAGATGGATCTTACAGGTTTTGGTCCCTGGACGACTAAGCAGAATCAATTTGCTGTTCAGCCCCCTCTGAATATATTGGAAAATATCTATACGATCAGGATTCATTTAGATGATACGGATGAAAATAATGGAGCTTTAAAGGTAGTGCCAAAATCCCATTCCAAAGGAATTTACAGAGCCGAAACCATTGACTGGAATGTAGAAACCGAAGAAATTTGTAACGTAGAAAAAGGAGGTGTGATGATTATGAAGCCTCTTATTCTTCATGGTTCAAACCGAACAACCAATGGAAAAAAAAGAAGAGTGATTCATATCGAGTTTTCTGATATGGAGCTTCCGGAAGAATTGCAATGGTCTGAGAAAAATTGAATTGAAGAAATAAGATATGCTGAAGGAAATCGAAGCATCTACAAAATACAAAACCTCCGATAATTCCGGAGGTTTTGTATTTTTTATCATTAAGAATTATTTCAAAGAAATCTCATCAATAAAGATATAGGAATCTCCACCTGCTCCCTGATGCCATTCCGGAAGCTTTCCAAAGAAATAGGCTTTTACTTTTATATATCTGGCTTCGGTAGGAAGAATTTCCGTTGCAAAATCTTTGATCTGAACTTTATCATCTTTTGGATCTATGGTATTGTCCAACGTTTTTAGAAGAATATAATCCTTACCATTCATAGAAGCATAATATTCCACTTTTTTAGGCATTAAAATCCATGCTCTGCTGTCCTGAAGATAAGTAGAAGATAGTTTGGTGATTTCCTGAGGCGACTGCATATCAATGATCGCTTCTAAATTCTGTCCCTGATACCCCTGCCATTCTCCTTTTCTCCAGTTCTCGCTTCCGTTAATTCCATCGATAAGAGCCAACTTACCTCCTGCAGTATATTGAGGATTTACACTGGAATTTATTGTGATCTCCCAATGATTGGGCCTTCTGTAGAAATTGGCAACGGTAACAGAGCTTTTTTCCCCTTTTCTTTCAGCATAAGCGGAAACCTGGGTGGTTTTGTAAATGTTGAAAGGTTCCTTATAGACCTTGAAAGTCTTTCTTACATTTGCATCACCTTCATCCAAGGTCATATAGTAGATCTTATCACCCGGATTCAGAGGAGTGATCTCAACTTTGCTAGAGAAATCAAAGAGCCTGTCTGCTGCGATTACAGGAGAAGCTGTCAATTCAGAATATTTGAAATCTTTTGCTGGCTTTACGTTTTCAAAGCCCAATTTTTTAAGCTCAGCTTTGCTGGTGTTTTTGGTGATAATTCTAGTGGTTCCGTCTTCTAAGTGAAGCTTTATTTCATCAAAATAAGGCGTTACGGTTTCCCATTCCGGTTTTCCCGGAGTTACGGAATAGATTCCCATTGTGCTCAGAACATACCATGCGCTCATCTGTCCGCAATCTTCATTTCCGATCAGTCCGTCCGGTGCATTTTTATAGAAGTTATCGAGAATATATTTGATTTTCTCTTCTGTTTTTTGAGGCTTATCGACAAAATTGTATAAATAAGCAATGTGATGACTTGGTTCATTTCCCTGGGCATATTGGCCCATTAATCCGGTAATATCTGCCTGTTCTCTGCCTACTGTTTGTTCGGGTGCTGAAAAAATAGCATCAATGAACTGTTCAAATTTTTCTTTACCGCCATGCGCTTCAATTAATCCTGGAACATCCTGTTGTACAGAATAGGAATAATGCCATGAATTCCCTTCCGTATAGTTGTTGTTCACTTCTCTCGGTTCAAAAGGCTCATACCAGTTTCCGTTTTTTCTTGGCTGCATAAAGCCGTTTTTCGGATTGTAAAGATTTTTCCAGCTTTGAGATCGCTTCATAAAATATTGGTAATCTTCTTTTTTGCCTAAAATTTTAGCCATCTGAGCGATACACCAATCATCATAAGCGTATTCCACCGTTTTGGAAACACTTTCATGCTCATCATCAATACTGATGTAATTGTTCTGTTTATAAGCATTGAGCCCGAAAATATCCAGCATGGCAGAATTTTTGGCAGCCTGAAATGCTTTTTCATAATCGAATCCCGTGATTCCCTTTGCCATCGCATCGGCAATTACAGAAACTGAATGATAACCGATCATACATTCGGTTTCATTAGAAGCTAGCTCCCAAACCGGAAGCTTTCCACCTTGTTCATATTGCTTGATAAATGTGTTGATGAAGTCGGCAGTTCTTTTTCTGTCGATTAAAGTCATCAAAGGATGTGCTCCCCTGAAAGTATCCCAAAGGGAAAAAACAGAGTAGTAGCCAAAATCATTGGCAGTATAAAGTTTATGATCCCTGCCTCTGTATTTTCCATCCACATCCATATTGATATTCGGTTGGGTGAAAACATGGTACAGAGCAGTATAGAAAATCGTTAATTTATCCTTATCATTAGATGTTACCTCAATTTTTGAAAGCTCTTTATCCCATGCATTCGCAGCCTGTACTTTTACGGATTCAAAGTCATTGGATGTACCTTCGGCCAGCATATTTTTAGCGGCACCTTCATATGTAGTAGGTGAAATTGCCACTTTTACATGGATCTTTTCTCCTTTTTTGACAGGAGTTGAAAAAGCCAGAGCCAATTTGGTTCCTGTAAAAAAATTGTTTTCCTGCTTTCCATTAATATCTTTTTTTGAAATTTTCATTGGTTTGGAAAACTCGATTCTTGCATAGATGTACTGATTGGTTGCCCAAGCTTCACTTCTTCTGAAAACTTCAATGGTTTTATCATTAATTATTCTTACTTCACCTTCAAGCAGTTTATCTCTGTGATTTAAATCCAGTATTATATTGGCGTTTCCTGCGTTGTTGAAGGTGTATTCGTGATACCCCACTCGTGTCGTTGTAGTCAGGCGAACATCAATATTATTTTTATCTAATTTCACTGAATAGAATCCCGCTGAAGCCTTTTCATTCTTATGCGAAAATTTTGAAGAATATTCTTTGTTATTAAGGCTTGGATTTCCCATTGTTGGCATCAGCATAATATCTCCATAGTCGGAAACACCTGTTCCGTTAAGATGCGTATGGGAAAATCCGTAGATGACAGAGTCAGAATAATGATAACCGCTGCAGCCGTCCCAACTGCTGTCAATTCTTGTATCGGGAGATAGCTGTACCATCCCAAAAGGAACAATAGCACCCGGAAATGTATGGCCGTGACCTCCTGTTCCAATAAACGGATTAACGTATTGGGAATAGTTTTGAGCGGAAATGATTTGGGTAATGAATAAAGAAAATAAGATTAACCTTTTTTTCATGGAAAAATTTTTGACAGCGAATATATTGAAAAAATAAGCAAGTAATCATGAGAAATTAAACAGATGGTAAGATTATACTTCTCCTTCAAAAAAATCATTTAAATAATCTTGCCTGCTGCTTTCTTCCCGATCGGTCCCCAAGAATTTTTTCCAGGTTTTTGATTCATAATAAACGATTCCCATTTCCCAGACACAATACGTAGGAAGGTGGATTTTATTTTTGTCCCAAACTTCAAATGTTCCGGAACCATCATAATATACACTTTCCCAAAGCTCATTTTCATTTCTCCAGGTGCAGACTAAAAGCAGGTAATTTTCCCCACATCTGTGCATAATGACAAATCCCAGGTCGTCTCTATTTTGAAAACTTTCTGCAGCATTTTCTATACAGGTTTTAGCACTGTCAATATCCTCTTGGACAATATTTTCAAGATCTTTTGCCAGATGATACCATTTGAATCTGGTTTTCCCGACTGTAAAAATCCCCTTGGGAGAAGCGTATTTGGATGGATAAGCGGTGGAATTCATGTTGTTGCTTTTAATGAAGTCAAAGTAATTACAAGGAAATAAATATAAAAAATTATAACGATGCGATTTATCACCTGATGTTATAGATTTTATTGATTCTAAATTGTCGAAAAAATCCGTAAATTTGTAAACATTTATTTTAGTTTATGTTGACGAAAGAAAAGGTTCAGAATTTCCTTAAAGAGATAGAAGTTGATGATTTAGTGAATAATCTTCAGATTATGGGTGATGAGGTGTATATTGATATGACGGCACATTCACCGGCCATGCACGAAAAGAAAAAGCTGGAAGCTGCGATGAAGCAGGCTTTTGCCAGTGAGTTTGGGGAAAATGTTCATTTAAAACTTAAAATTGTTTCTCCGGAGCCTAGTGAAATTCAGCAAAGCCAGATCAAAGGAAAGCAAATCCCGGGAATTCAGAATATTATTGCCATAGCTTCCGGAAAAGGAGGCGTTGGGAAATCTACGGTAGCTGCCAATATGGCGGTTACTTTAGCTAAAATGGGCTTTAAAGTGGGATTATTAGATGCGGATATTTATGGCCCGTCTGTTCCTACGATGTTTGATACAGAAGGTCAGAAGCCGATTTCAGTAGAGGTGGGTGGTAAGAACTTAATGAAACCTATTGAAAATTATGGAGTAAAAATGCTTTCAATCGGATATTTCTCTGGCGCTAATCAGGCGGTGGTTTGGAGAGGTCCGATGGCTTCAAAAGCATTGAACCAGATGATCAGAGATGCAGCATGGGGTGAATTGGATTTCTTACTGATAGATCTTCCTCCGGGAACAGGAGATATTCATTTATCCATCATTCAGGAAGTTCCTGTAACGGGGGCTGTAATCGTGAGTACTCCTCAACACGTAGCTTTGGCAGACGTAAGAAAAGGGATTGCCATGTTCCAGATGGAAAGTATTAACATTCCGGTTCTTGGTTTAATCGAAAATATGGCGTATTTTACACCGGAAGAATTACCGGACAATAAATATTATATTTTTGGCAACCAGGGAGCGCAATATTTAGCGGAAGATCTTGGAATTCCTGTATTGGGAGAAATTCCGTTGATCCAAAGCATCAGAGAAGCAGGAGATGTAGGAAGACCGGCTGCTTTACAGGAAGGCTCTAAAATTGCAGAAATCTATACGGAAACTGCAAGAAATATGGTAGAAAGCCTTGTAGAGAGAAATAAAAATCTTCCTCCGACAGAAGCGGTAAAAATTACAACAATGGCGGGATGTTCGCCGAAGGCTAAAAAATAATCATTCAATAAGATTTGAAAAAACCGAATTGAACAGAACAATATGGAAACAAACATAACACACGAAGATACAGTAACAAGAGTAATGGAAGCTCTGGATAGCATCCGCCCGTTCTTGAATAAGGATGGTGGAGATATTGAGCTTATCGATGTGAAGGATAATCAGGTTTTTGTAAAGCTGTTAGGAAACTGTTCCGGATGCTCACTGAATTTTTCAACCCTGAAATTAGGCGTTGAAAATACCATTAAGCAACACGCTCCGGAAATTGAAAAGGTAATAAGCGTAGAGTAAAAAATAATTACAGATATTTTTTTAAGACAGGTTTTTAGGCCTGTCTTTTTTTATTTTGAAGTAGAATAGTAGGGTTTCGGGCGGCAAGCGAAGCTTGCCGCCCGAAACTTTTTACAATAACAAAAAGCCCCGGAAAATCCGAGGCTTTATCAACTGAATAAAAACTATATATTACTTTACAATGACCCTTTTGGTATGACCCTCAGAAGTTTTGACAAGATAAACACCCGTAGAGAGGTTAAAAGTATCTATCGTTAAAGCATTTTTCTCTTTTCTGATCAACTTGCCGGATAGATCATACAATTCGTAATCCTGTGCTCTGTTGAAATATAAAGTATTTCCTTTGGTAACCGGATTCGGGAAAATATTGAATGTGGCTTTTTCCATTTTGATGTTACCTGTTCCTAAAGTAGGAGCAGCTATTTCGTATATGGATAATGTTCCGCTGATTTCATTGGCGATCAATACATATCCTTTTCCTGTGGTGGTATTTTCAGAAGCGATATAAATGATTCCTTCCGGTCCGTTATCGCCTCCGTACGCTGATGTTGAGCGTGAATGCTTGTAATCCGTAAATGTCGGGTTCTGAGGGTCAGTGATATTATAAACCATTACACCACCCGTTCTTTCTAAAGTGACGAATGCATAGGTTTGTCCGTTGATGGTTCCTAAAGCTACTCCTTCCGGTTCCGGGCCTTTGGCACGGCTTCTGTTTTTAGCTCCGTTAGCTTCATTATCGGCATTGAAAATTAAAGGGAGACTGTTCGCAATATATCTTTCAAATTGGTCACCACTGTCATAAACGATTTGTTGGGTGTCTGCATTAAAAATTGAGAAAGAGCGTGCTCCTAAAGCGTGAATTTCTTCATACTCATTATCTCCATCCGTATTTCCGTTCACACTGGTAACCCTGAATCTTCCTAAATTATGAGAGGCTTTCAAAACAGAAGAATTAGGGAAAACAGCTGCATCTAAAGTATATCCTGCCGCCCCCACAGTAGTTCTTTCACTGAAACCGGATAAGTCTTTTTCATCTCCTTCATTAGCGGCTACAATATAATTGGTATTTCCTACCTTGTAATTCTGCACTGCATCCGGCATATAATATGATTTTACAGGCCAATTGGCAATTACAATTTCTCCATTGGTATCGGAAGCGTCAAAGCCGTTTCCTGGCAGATTCATATCTTTTTTGCCTAATCCCCATATTCCTGTTATGGTCTTAGTGACAAGATTCACCTCTGCAATGGCATTGTTCTCCTGAAGAGTAACCCATGCTTTCTGGCTGTCAGAGCTTACCGTCACATATTCAGGTTCTAAATCCTGAGAAAGGGTATTCGCTGCTCTTACTTTTCTTAACCCTGTTGCCGTTAAAGTTGCCAGCTGAGAATCAAAGTTGTTGAAATTAAGAGTGGTAACATTACTTTGCGTAAGATTATTGATTCCTCCTGAAATATCAATAATACTGATGGTACCTTCCGGATCTACCGTGTAAGCATCATTAGGTTCCCCTTCATTAGCGGTAATGACTTTGGTTCCATCCGGTGTGAAAGTGATCATATCCGGTAAAGCACCTACGGTAACTTGTTTAAGGAAAGTTCCATTGGTGTCGAAGAAAACCACAGAGCCATTTTGCTGAGGATTGGCGTTTGGAGAAGAAACGGCTACGATTCCGTTTTTTACGGCAATACTTGTAATTCCCCCGTAAGGAGCCATATTCACGGTCTGAATAACCGAAGGGATATTTGGATTACTGAAATTAATAATGTCAAATACATCCGTTAAGGAGCTGATGGTAAATAATTTTTGACTTGCAGGATCATGAACTACAATTTCCGTAGAACTGTTATTGCTTCCTGAAGGATCAAAGCTTCCGACGTAATTTAATTGTATCTGATGAGACGGAACAGGCGCGGGTTTATCATTATCAACAATATAAACAGTGGCAGAATTATCTCCTGAAATGGTGGCGCCGGTCGGATTTTCAAGGCTTACCACAAAATATTCTGCATGCTGCTCCTCTAAAGTATCATCTGTGATGGGAATGTTTACAGTATAGCTTGTTGTTGAGGGGGTGATAGCAATGGTTTGATTGGCTAATGTAAAATCATTACTGCCTGCTGTGCTGTAAGGAGCCGGTTTTACTACTAAATTCACCGATGAAGTTGCCGGATTGTTTACATTGATTTTGAAGTTTAAGCTTCCTGCATTTTCGTCCACCTTCACAAAATTTTTCTCTAAGGAAATGGACGTTCCGGCTGTAGTGAATGTACTTGAAGTTGAAGCGGTAATCGCATTATCGCTCAGATCTTCCACCATATTAGGTTTTAAAGCCAGATAATAAGCCTGGTTAGGTACTAAACCGCCGGTTGGGATTACCGTGATTTTGTTGTTGCTGAAGAGGGTGGTAAATGGAACTTGGGAACCTGAGGAGCTTCCCAAACGGAAGTCAATAAGATTTTGTGCATTAGAATCGTTGATCGCAGAATTATCTGTTAACCTTACATCTTCATTAAATGAGATGGTAGGATTTACAGCAATTGACGCATTATTGGTGTTATTTGAGGGAATATAGGTTACAGATGGCGGAGTAGTATCAACAGAGCCTGTAGCTGTTGCGTCTACCGTGAAATTATCAAAACGGTTGTTTCCTACCGTTCCGCCTGCACCAACAGAAAATTCGACCTTTAATTTGAAATTCGGGTTGTTGGCAACTCCTGAAACAGATGAAAAATCAAGTGTGACCAGTTGAGGATTGGCATCTAGTGGAGTTACAGTCTGATATTGAGTAAAAGTTGTCCCGTCTGTAGAATAAGACCATGTTTGAGTTCCAGCACCGGAGCCGGATCTTCTTGTTGTAAATTTCACTACCACATTATTATATCCTGTCGTGGGAAGAGAAAATTGTAAAGCTCCGCCAATGGGATTATTGAAGCGTAAATGAGTACCCGGTACATCACCATTTCTGGCGTTTAAATTTTCGATGCTGAAATTTTGGCCGGTTCCTCCAGCCGGATCAATTACACTGGTTCCTCCTGCAATGGGGGTCAATGATGAGCCACTGACTAAAGATGAGGTTGGCGTTGTAATGGATGCTTCTGAAGCATTGTTATTAAAATTCCAGTAATGGATAAGAGATTGTCCGAAAAGGCTGCTTTGAATAAAGAATGCTGCAGCTACAGACGTTTTTAACAAGTAGTTGTTAATCATGTTTACTAATTAATTTATGCAAAAATGAACTTTCTACCTGGTAAATATTTTAAGCGAATTTTAATAAATGTTTAATAAATGTACCTTGATGTGCATTAATGAGATTTGATTGCTTTTTTAGGATCGATTTTTTTAAATTTTTGCTGCTTAAATTTTCCCATAACGCTTTTTTCAGACTGATACTTCTGGGTGTAAAGAAATCCTGAAATGGCAGTTATAATAATTAATATAAAAGCAACCCATACAATTCTTTTGAGCATTTCTTTCATATGGCTAAGTTTTTAATGTCCTGAATTTCTAGAATGGAAGTTGGATATCCTTTCTGTACAGCATGAATCATTGCCCTTCCAACCTGATGTAGTGTTAATGACTGTGAGGGCAGTAAAATGGGAAAGAACCAGATGAAAGGCTTGAAAAACCACTTGACACGGATCTGTCCGTCAACAGGCTTCATAAATCCCGGGCGAAAATTATAAACGGCTTTAAAACCAAGTCTTTTCAGATCATTTTCTGTTTTTCCTTTCACCCGCGCCCACATAAGTTTTCCGCTTTCGCTTCCGTCTGTATGTTTTCCGGAAACATAATTGAAAACCATTTCCGGATTCTGCTTTAGAACTGCTTTTGCAAAATGCAGAGTCGTGTCATACGTAATTTTGGTATATTCTTCTTCACTCATTCCTACACTGCTGATTCCTGCACAGAAAAAGCAGGCGTCATATCCTTTTAAAACACTGTCGTCCAAGTTATTTTTCAGGAAATCCGTCACAATATACTCTTTTAATTTAGCATGTTTTTTTCCTGACGGTTTCCTGCTTACAGATAAAACCTCCGAAACGGAAGGGTTTTCCAGGCATTCTATGAGAACGCCTTCACCAACCATTCCGGTGGCTCCGGTAAGAATCACTTTTATTGGATGTAAGCTCATTTTTTTAACATTATTAATCTTTATGACGATTGGTGGTTTAAATTTACTTTAAAAAAAATAAAATCAGTTACATTTTGTAACTGATTTTAAATATTTATTAGATTTTTTCATTTATTTCTTATGTTGTAAATGACTGTAGATGTTATGAATAAGGCCATCGGCAACCGATATTTTAGGAACAAAAATCCTGCTGATATCCGCCCATGTCATCACATTATTGAAAATTTTCAGAGCGTATACCAATACATCGGCTCTGTCTTCCCTCAGATTATACCGGGTCATTCTTTCTTCTACAGTTAGCTCATTAAACTCTTTATATACCTTTTTGAGATGAGACAGTGACATGGGTTTGCCATCTTTAGTTTTGCTCATGGAAAAAACTTTGTTGATGTTTCCTCCGGAACCAATGGCAACAATAGGTTTTTTGCTGGTAATATTTTTCTGAATTTCTACTTTCATTTCCTTCCAGTTATCAAGAGTCACCAGATTATTTAATAAGCGTATTGTTCCTATATTGAACGATTTTTCATATTTCATTTTACCGTTTTCATAGAAAGTAAGCTCGGTAGAACCACCGCCAACGTCAATATAAAGATAGGAGAATTCTTTATCCAGGCCTTCTGCAACGTGGTTTTCAAAAACCAAGGTAGCTTCTTCATCTCCTGAAATGATCTCAATGTCAATTCCGGAAGTT
Organism: Chryseobacterium defluvii; assembly: GCF_003634775.1. Taxonomy (GTDB): domain Bacteria; phylum Bacteroidota; class Bacteroidia; order Flavobacteriales; family Weeksellaceae; genus Chryseobacterium; species Chryseobacterium defluvii. The sequence continues at coordinate 648,571 of NZ_RBXB01000001.1, forward strand.
TCCTTTACTTCCTTTATGATTTCCTGTCCATTGGCTGCATCCCGCATCGCACTGGTAGCACACGCCCTGTAATGATCAACTTTGTACACTTTCATCAGGTCACTGAATATTTTCATAGAGTCAACCACCATTTTTTCTCTTTCTTCTCCGATTTTTCCCAATGTGAAAACATCCATTCCCAATCTTAAAGGTATCCTCAAAAGATTCAGTTTAATGAATTCGGGCTTTTTATTATTAATTTTTACTTCATTGATTAAAAGTCGGGCGGCGTTGCTTCCTATGTCTATAGCGGCAATCTTCATTTTGTACTCGTTTTAGCTTTTAAATATTTATATGTTTCAATCTGGGAACGGCATTCGTGTTTGTCGTTTCTTACATATTCATTGCTCAATTTCTTATCCAGTATTCTTGCTTTCACATTATCTCTTAGCTGAATATCGAGGATATCCTTCAATTCTTTTTTCAGTTCTTTATTTGTGATTTTTGCAGCGGCTTCAATCCTGTAATCGAGATTTCTGGTCATCCAGTCTGCTGAGGAAATATATATGTCTTCTGCACCTTTATTATAGAAATACATTACTCTTGCGTGCTCCAGATACTCATCTACAATACTTACTCCTTTTATTTTTTCCTTGAAATCTTTCTGGTTTACGGCACAATAAATTCCTCTTACGATCATCCTGATTGTTACTCCGGCTTTTGCAGCATCATACAATTTTATAATTAATGTACGGTCACTTAAGGAGTTGGCCTTAATGATCATTTCTGCTTTTCTTCCGGCCCTGGCTTCTTCAATTTCCTTATCAATATGGTGAACAATTTTTTCACGCATAAATTGCGGGCATATCAACAGACTTTTGCAGGTCTTCAAAACGGGCAAAATATCCTCTTTTGGTTTTTTCAGGACATTGAAAACTTTGTTGATATCTGCCATAATGCCACGATCCGCCGTCATAAGAAGATGATCGCCATAAATTCTGGCAGTTTTTTCATTAAAGTTTCCGGTGCTTACAAAACCATACTGAATTGTTTTATTATGCGATCTTTTTTTAATGACGCAAAGCTTAGCATGAACTTTTTTGTTTGGAATCCCCACCAGAACAGTAATTCCCTCAGGCTCCAGCATATCTTTCCATTCCAGATTGGATTCCTCATCGAATCTGGCCTGAAGTTCAAGCATTACAGTTACTTCCTTACCGTTTCTGGCGGCATAAATCAATGCGTTGATGATTTTTGAGCTGCTTGCTAAACGATAAGCGGTGATCTGGATGGATTTTACATCGGGATCCATGGCCGCTTCACGAAGTAAATCGATCACGGGATTATATTTATGATAAGGGAAAGTAAGAAGTACATCATTTTTCAGAATCACATCCGTTACCCTTTCGCCATGTTCAAAAGCAGGGTGTGTGAAAGAAGTTCTTTCTACAGGTCTTTCATATTTTTCAAAAACATCAGGAAAATCCATGAAATGTTTGAAATTATGAATTTTACCACCCGGAATAATACTGTCTTTTTTGGTTAAATTTAATTTACGGATCAGCATTTCCAGCAATGCCTTGTCCATATCTTTATCAAATACAAATCGGGTAGGTTTCCCTTTTCTTCGGTTTTTAAGCCCTTTTTCTATTTTTTCCGCGAAATTGGTTCTGATATCGTTATCAATATCCAATTCAGCATCTTTAGTCACTTTAAATGCGTTGGCGGCAAATTCATCATATCCGAAATAAGAGAAAATATGCGGAAGATTAAAGGTAATAACGTCTTCCAGCAACATTACGTTCTTTTCTTCAGGATCTTCTGTAGGTAAAAGAAGAAATCTTCCTACAAAACGTGACGGGATTTCAATAATGGCATAATTACTCTGATATTGCCAGTCTTTTTTTCTCATGGCAACTCCAAGATAAAGGCTTTTATCTCTTAAATAGGGCATCGGAGTGTTGTCATGAAGCAAAATAGGAATGACATTGGATTCTACTACTTCATCAAAGTAATTCCTTACGAATTCCTTTTGTTTGGCTGTCAGATTCTTGGAATTCTTTATATACACCTTATGATCTGCCATTTCAGCCTGGATTTTTTTCCAGGTTTTATCAAAGTTTTGCTGTTGCTTAATAACAATGTCATTAATTCTCTGTAATATTTTAGAAGGAGGCTGATAAAAGGATTCAGCAATTACTTTTTCCTTAAAATCCATTGCCCGCTTTAATCCGGCTACACGCACTCTAAAAAATTCATCCAGATTATTAGAGAAGATCCCAAGAAAACGGATTCTTAAATGCAAAGGAACGTTCTCATCCATTGCTTCCTGTAATACTCTTTCATTGAAGGCTAACCACGTAATATCCCTTGGGTTAAAATGTAATGACATATTTGTGTTAAAATTTATCAAAAATAAGAATTAATCATATTGGTAGATGTAATTTAAGGTTAAACTTTAATTAATTTTTAAAACCGTGGATTGTTTTCTAGCAGGGATTTCGGAATACAGTGTGTCAATTTGTCACAAATTTCCGGATGGTATAAATATTGAGAAATTCTGAATGTAAATTGAAATTAAAAATTTAGAAAAAATATAAAATATTATGAGTAAAATAATTGGAATTGACTTAGGAACCACCAACTCTTGTGTTGCCGTAATGGAGGGTAAAGACCCTGTAGTTATTCCTAATGCAGAAGGAAAAAGAACTACACCTTCAATTGTAGCATTCACAGAAGATGGTGAAAGAAAAGTAGGAGACCCTGCTAAAAGACAGGCTGTAACGAATCCAAAAAAGACAGTATATTCTATCAAAAGATTTATTGGAACTCATTTTAAAGATGACGGTAGCGAAATTGCAAGAGTGCCTTATGAAGTAGTAAGCGGACCTAATGATACCGTAAAAGTAAAAATTGACGATAGAGAATATACTCCACAGGAAATCTCTGCCATGATCCTTCAGAAAATGAAGAAAACGGCTGAAGATTATCTTGGACAGGAAGTTACAAGAGCTGTAATCACGGTTCCTGCTTATTTTAATGACGCTCAAAGACAGGCTACTAAAGAAGCAGGTGAAATTGCAGGCCTTAAAGTAGAAAGAATTATCAATGAGCCTACCGCTGCAGCATTAGCGTATGGGTTAGATAAAAATCACAAAGATCAGAAAATTGCGGTATATGACCTTGGAGGAGGTACTTTTGATATTTCTATCCTTGATTTAGGGGATGGCGTATTCGAAGTATTATCTACCAATGGAGATACCCACTTAGGAGGTGATGACTTTGATGATGTGATCATCAACTGGATGGCAGATGAATTCAAATCTGAAGAAGGAGTGGATTTAAAGGCGGATGCTATTGCTCTTCAAAGATTAAAAGAAGCTGCTGAAAAAGCAAAAATCGAATTATCATCTTCTTCACAAACTGAAATCAACTTACCATATATCACAGCTACGGCTACAGGTCCTAAACACTTAGTGAAGACTTTAACCAGAGCTAAATTCGAGCAGTTAGCTTCTGATCTGGTAAGAAGATCTATGGAGCCGGTTGCAAAAGCTTTAAAAGATGCTGGATTATCAACTTCGGATATTGATGAGGTAATCTTAGTAGGTGGTTCTACAAGAATCCCTGTGATTCAGGAAGAAGTTGAAAAATTCTTCGGTAAGAAACCATCTAAAGGAGTAAATCCTGATGAAGTTGTAGCGGTAGGTGCAGCTATTCAAGGAGGAGTTTTAACAGGGGATGTGAAAGATGTATTGCTTCTTGACGTTACTCCACTTTCTTTGGGTATCGAAACGATGGGTTCAGTATTTACTAAATTGATCGAAGCGAATACAACGATCCCGACTAAAAAATCCGAGGTATTCTCTACAGCTTCTGACAACCAGCCGGCTGTAAGCATCAGAGTAGGACAAGGGGAAAGACCAATGTTCAATGACAATAAAGAAATCGGTAGATTCGATTTAACGGATATTCCACCTGCACCAAGAGGGGTTCCTCAAATTGAAGTAACTTTCGATATTGACGCGAACGGTATCCTTCACGTATCTGCAAAAGATAAAGGAACAGGTAAAGAACAGTCTATTAAAATCCAGGCTTCTTCAGGTCTTTCTGACGAAGAAATCGAAAGAATGAAGAAAGAAGCTCAGGAAAATGCTTCAGCGGATGCCAAGAAGAAAGAAGAAGTTGAGATTTTCAACAAAGCAGACGGATTAATCTTTCAGACTGAAAAGCAATTGAAAGAATTCGGAGACAAGCTTTCTGCTGACAAAAAAACAGCCATCGAAAGTGCAGCTGCTGAATTGAAAACTGCATTCGAAGCTAAAAACGGAGATGAGGTAAAAGCTAAAACAGAAGCTTTAGATGCAGCTTGGATGGCAGCATCAGAAGAATTGTATGCTGCAGGACAACAAGCTCCGGGAGCTGATGCAGGAGCTCAGAATCCAGGTGGAAATGCAGGAGGTGCTGAAGATGTACAGGATGCAGACTTCGAAGAAGTGAAATAATAGTTACATAAAGCTAATCAGATAGAAAAATCCCCGGGCTTCGCCCGGGGATTTTTATTTATTCAAATCAATCTTATTTAATTTTGGAATCAATCTTCTCTATTTCTTTTCTATAAAACTCAACTTCTTTAAGAGTAAGCTGATGATAACCTTCTTGAATAATGCTTTCTAATTGTGCTTTGGAAACATCATCTTTTTCTTTTAAAAGTATATCTCTCATTCCTATGATTTCTTTTGCGGAATAAATTTCATCTCTTAAGAAATCTGCAATATTTTGCCGGGAACCTATACATCCCATTTTATAATTCATTATTAAAGGGTTTTCAGCATAAAATTTGTAGATTTCAAGGAAGCGTTTATCATTTCTTTTGAATAATTCCTGACTGGAATAAAGTTTCAATGAATTACTTCCATTTTTTGCAAAATAAAAAAGATCGTCATTGTTAGCCACTTCTGAAAGTTTTTTAAAATATTCATAAATTTTGCTTTTTTCTCCAGCTATCCCAATGCGTGAGGATTCCGCATGGGAAATAGTATCCAATGGTTTAGCAAAATTTTGAACCTTTTCTGAAATCTGAGCATTAAAAAGACAAGCTTGCAAAAAGAATGTAAAGGCTATTTTCATTTTCATACGCTAAATATAATAAAATCCCCGGGCGAAGCCCGGGGATTTTATTATGAAAATTTTATTTTTTGTCAGAATCTATTTTTCCTATTTCCTGCCAATAGAATTTCAAATCATTTTTTGTCAGGTTTTTATACTTCTCCTCAAACTTCCTCAGCTGTTTGTTTTCAAAATTCTCTAATGCATTGTTGCTTTCATCGTTTTTCCATTCTTCTACCAGCGAGAGCATTTCCGTAGCGGTTTTCATGGCTTGCTTCAGATGTTGTTTTATATCTTCATCCGATACTTCACTGCCATACATATAAGGTAATGAAAAAGGGTTTTCTGTATAGAATCGGTAGATTTCAAGAAAGCGCTTATCGTTTCTTTTAAGTAATTCCCTGCTTGAATAAAATTTTAATGATTTGCTTCCGTTTTTGGCCAGATAAAACAGCTCATCATTGTTGGCCGCTTCAGCCAGCTTTTGAAAATACTCATAAACTTTACTTTTCTCTGCTCCTACTGTTATATATTCTGATTCGGCGTAAGCAATAGTATCCAATGGTTTAGCCAGCTTTCTGACCTGATCTGAAATTTGTGCATTAAAAAAAGATAAGGAGAATAAGAGTGCAAAAGCAATGTTCATTTTCATGGCTGCAAAGATAAAAAAACTCCCCAAAACTTATGTTCCGGGGAGCGAGTCTTTTCAAATTAAATTTTATTTACCAAAGAATATTTTATCCTGTTTCTGCTGATCATTATAAATAAGCTGAAAACTTACGGGCATATATTCATAAAGAAGCTTCCAATGTTGTGTCTTGGCATGCTTTTTAAAGCTCTCAAATGATCGTACAAATAGGTTTTCGATCATATCTCTCACATATGAATTTCCATTTCGGTAAATCCAGTCCATTAATTTGATATGATGGGCGATGAGATTAATCTTTGATTCCTGTAGAAGATCCTTTAAGTAATTGATTGTTGCCTGCATAATCCCCGCAAAATTACCTTGTGTTGATAGTTGGTTGATCTCATTTCGAAGTGGGGGATAGAAAAATTTTAAATACTCGATAGCTATTTTTTGATTAATAGTTTTCATTTGTCCGTTCATCATAATTTTAATTTTTCAAACATTACTAGTGCCGCGAAAAGTGTACCAAACTTATAAACTGGCAGCAAGAATAAATATTCCGGTGATCATAGTGATATGTGTTGTCAATATCCAGGTATGGTGTCTGGAATTGGACTTTTTTACTCTTTTCAATCGGAGAGTTTCCTGATTTTTGGTTCGTATTTTTGTAATGAATGTATTGAAAAATGTAATGAAACTACATTTCTGACTGATAAGTCTGTCCCGGATAGATTCCTATAGATTATAGGAGTATTTTAAAAATGACTTTTTTGCAGTTCTCGTCACAAAATGTGGTAAAGTTGTCCAGGAATAGAGGATATGTTATGGAAAGATGTTGAAAATAAAAAAGCTGTCAACACCCGACGACAGCTTTATTGTGTTTTTACCTTCTTGCTATAATTGCAGTTGGTTTATTTTGTGAGTGCAAAGATGTAATATTGTATCCGGTTTTAAAAGGTTTAAAACAGACATTGAATGGTAAAAAACGGACACTATTGCTCTTTATAGGAGGTAGATGTTTCTCCTGTATGCTTTTTAAAATATTTAACGAGATTGGTAGGTTCATTAAAATGAAGAGAATAGGCAATTTCTTTTATACTAAGCTTTTCGAATAATAAAAGACGTTTTATTTCGATGATGACCCTGTTATCAATAAATTCTTTAGCTGATTTCTGAATGGAAGACTGGGTGATCCTGTTTAATGTTTTAGGCGTAATGGCCATAAGGGAAGCATAAAAATCTACACTCCTTTCCCGGGAAAAATGTTTTTCAAGCAATTGCTTGAAGTGGTAATATTGGGACAAATAATGATGATTGGGAATATGCTCATTATTCCTTTGCTTTTGTCTTTCCGCGTAAATTAAAAATAAGCTTGTCAGTTTTTGCAGACTCTCTTCTTTCACAAAAGTATCCATTGATGAAAGCTCTGCCTGCAGTAACAGGAGCAATTGCAGCATCTGAGAAAATATTTCAGGTTCCGGCCGTATTAAAGCACTGGGAAGGGTGGTGTCAAAAATAAGTGTCTGATTGAGAAAAGCAAGTTCGTTAGCTTGTTTGCGAAAGAAATTTTCGGTGAATAAGAGGAGGTACCCACTAAATTGAGGGTTTTTCTCATATTGCTGAATCTGGCCCGGAGCTACAAATAGTATAGTTCCTTTTTCGAGGGTGTATTCTTTGAAATCTACAAAATGTTTGCCTTTTCCTTCCGTAATAATGAATGCAACATAAAAATGTATTCTTTCCGTTTTGCCAAAATAAGTAAATGTTGACAGCATTTTAAAAAAGCTGTCCAGCTCCATAATTTCACATTCATACGGAGCCTTTGCCTGATTAAATCTGATATTTTTAATAATCCTTTCCAAATAAATGCTAGCAGAACAAAATGGGATTTTAATATGAAAGCCGGATCAGTACTTAATATTTTGCTGACTGAAGAGTTGTTTTGTCCTTTTCTACAGTTAGATGAAAGAGGTTGGCATAGTCATCTTCAGCAATATGATCAAAAGGTTTTTTAGCTCCAAAAGCTTCCAGGGTTTCCAGAATAGTATTGGAATGTCCCACAATAATGATGTTTTTTCCGGAATATTTCGAAAGAATTTCTTCTACCAGACTTTTGATATTTCTCGGATCATAAGGGGTAATTTCTATTTTATTCAATAAAGCAATGGGTTCTGCAGTTTGCTGTGTTCTGTGGAAAGGAGTGGAATAGGCAGCAGAGAAATTCACCTTATTCAGTTCTTTAAGTAATTTTTCAGCCCGTTGTTTTCCGGCTTCACTAAGGTTCGGATTGGCATTTCCCTTATCACTAATATCTTTTTCTGCGTGTCTCACAACATAAACATGAGTTGCCTGTGCCTGCATCATGCTGAAGGAAAAGAGAAATAAGAAGACGAATAAAAACTTTTTCATGGTAGTAAAAACCAGGCTTTATCTGGCTGTATGCTAAAATAATAATTATATCCTAAAAACAAATACCTTAATGAGTTTCTTGCTGTCTTTGAAGTTTACAGCTATATTTGTCCCCTCAAAAAAATTAAAATGTTCTCAAAAATTATAGTTCACAGAGTAGGTAATAAAATCAATGGAGAATCCCTAATTCTTTCTCAGGAAGAATTGCAGTTAGATGAAGGTATGGCGGAATTGCTTGAAAATTATTTTCTGGGTTCTTTCAAATCAGAAGAAACCTATCAGTTTTATAGTGATTCTTACCTGGTGAACAATCCTGTTTACAGTGCTGTATCTGAAATTTTTGAAGATAAAGCCAAATTCCTCTGGGAATCTGAAAATATTGCAAAACACCTTTTTGAGGCTGCCGAGAACCCAAGAGTTCAGGGCGGTGAATTATTTATCGTGTATTTTGAAGGAGATGGAGAAGGAGATGAAAAAGTAGATAAAATCGGAATCTTTAAAACGGAGAAAAGAGATTCGTTCTTAAAGATATTTCCTCAAAATGAAACTTTTGAATTGGAAAAAGACCAGGGAATCAGTCTTTCTAAAATTGATAAAGCAGCTTTAATTTATAATAATGGTAAAGAAAGCGGCTATGTGCTTTCCGTTGTGGACAATAACAAAAATGGAGACATGTATTATTGGTTTGAAGACTTTTTGAAAGTAAAACAGCGTGATGATGAATACTTCCATACCCAGGAGGCACTTATGGTTTACAAAGACTATATTACCAAGCAGCTTCCACAGGAATTTGAGGTTTCAAAAGCAGATCAGGCAGATTTTTTAAACAAATCCATCAACTTCTTTAAAGAAAAAGAACAGTTTAATCTCGATGAATTTACCAATGAAGTATTAGGAGATGAACATGTTATTGAAAGCTTTGTGAATTTCAAGACCGATTATGAGCAAGATATGCAGATTAATATTGCCGAAGAATTCCCGATTAACGAAACTGCCGTGAAAAAATCCCAGCGACATTTTAAAAGTATCATCAAATTAGATAAAAACTTTCATATCTATATTCACGGTGACAGGCAAAAGATTGCTCAGGGACAGGATGAAAAGGGGAAATACTATATGTTGTATTTCGAGAAAGAGGATTAACCTCTGATTACCAGGATTATGTCTTGATACTAATACGGAAAAAACGAATAACTCTAATGCTTATATTAGAGTTATTCGTTTTTATGGCGTTGAATAATTGATTCAAAAAAATGAATATCGGGGTTATTGATTGTGGAATAAAATAACAATCTGTTATAATTTTTTTGCTGTATTATCCTAAGCTTCAATTGATCATTGGATAAAAGATTGTAAAAAAAGAAAATATATGAATGAGGTTTTAGATTTTTGTGGTATCTAAAGTATGGCTTACCATCATAAAACTTTAAAAAATTCGTTATATTTGATAGATTTAAGTATTATATGAATTTTGTAGAGTGTCATGAGGAGCCTATCCACATTCCGGGGTATATACAAAGTTTTGGTTATCTTATTGGCATCGATGCAAAATCATACACCATAACTTTTTTCAGCAGGAATATTTCGGATGTTTTTAATATTGAAAATGCAGAACAGATTTTCAATAAGAAAATTACAGATTTTCCTGAAAGTTTTCAGAGCATTATAGAATCTGAAATCTATACTTCTTTAGACAGATTTATCCGGAGAAAAAACGAGACGTATTTTGATAAAATTATGATCAATGGTAAGGAATACCATTTCTCTGTTTTTCGAAGTGATGATCATATATTTTTAGAGTTTGAAGAGGTTCTTATCAATCCGAACAAACGCATATCCAATAAATATGATAATTTCTATTTTATAGAAGATGCGCAGGAAATATGGGACCAGCTTTTAGGCACTTTGTCTAAAATTATAGATTATGACCGTCTAATGGTTTATAAATTTATGATGGACGGTTCGGGAAAGGTGATTGCTGAAAAAAAGAAAGAGAATATGGAAAGCTATCTGGGGCTGCATTACCCGGAAACAGATATTCCCAGACAGGCAAGAGAGCTTTATCTAAAGAAAAGAAAAAGGATTTTCAGTAATGTGCATGCAGAAACAATTCCGATTTTAAGCAGAACTAAAGATCCCATTGACCTTACTTTTACTGCTTCACGGGGGATGTCTCCTATTCATGGACAATACATTAAAAACTCGGGGGCTTCATCAAGTTTCAGCGTTTCTATTATCATTGATAACCATTTGTGGGGATTAGTGACTTGCCAGAATACGGAACCTAAGCACATAGATCTTGAAGACAGGGTGCAGGCGGGAATTTTTACAGCACTGGCATCCAATGCTTATTCCTCATTTAAATCCAAGAAAGAGCTGAATTACCGTTTGGAGCTGAATGAAAAATCATCACGGTTAAAATCGGAATTTCTGAAGCAACACTCTTTATTTGACTCCCTTGTTGAAAATAAAACAGAAATTAAAAATTTACCGGAAGCAGATGGCTTGGCCATTGTTTTTGATGAATATATTGTTACAGAAGGAATCATTCCCCAACGTAATGCTCTTGACAATGTAATAGAATGGGCTTATGAAAATGTAAAGGACAATATATACATAAGCCGTACTTTCCTTAAAGATCATGGGGATGATTTAGGACTGGATGAACGTACAGCCGGTATTATCATTTATTTTATAGAAAAAAGTAAAAATGAGATGCTGATCTGGTTCAGAAAAGAATTTGATGAGCATATTGACTGGGCCGGAAATCCTGAGAAAAAAGTTGAGGTTTTGGTTCAAAACGGAGAAGAAAAACAGATTGTATCGCCGCGAACTTCCTTTCAGTTGTTTACTGAAAATATAAAGGGAAATTCAAAAAGATGGAACTCCGGAAATATAAGTGCTGTACATGCCATTCGTGATGTAATTCTGGAAACATCCCATAAACAGTATACTGTTATCAAGCGTCTTAATGATGAATTGAAAAAAGTGAATGAAGAGCTGGACAGCTTTTCATATACGATTTCCCATGACCTGGGAACTCCATTGACTGTGATGAAACTGAATGCGCAGATGCTGTTGAATAATCTTACCGATGGTTCGGAAAAAAATAAAAATAAAATCAACGCCATTATTGATGAGATAGACAGTATGGCTGAAATGATGCATGATGTTTTACAGCTGAGCCGGGCAAAGTACAGCGAAATACAATTGGAGGGTATTAAAACCAATGCCATGATTCAGAAAATCTCTGAAAACGCCAAGATTACCTTTGACAGTCCGGCAAGTGAAATTATCATCAGGGAATGCCCGGATGTTCTGGCAGATAAAACCATGCTGCATCAGGTCTTTTTAAACATCATTAACAATGCCGTTAAATATTCTTCCCATAAAGAACAGCCTAAAGTGGAAATTGAAGGCAGGGAAGAAGAGCAGTCTATTATATACAAAATTTCGGATAACGGAATAGGAATCCCTGAAGAAGAAAAACACAAGATGTTTAAAATTTTCAACAGACTGGATAATGCTAAGAAATTTAAAGGGAATGGAGTGGGGCTGTCCATTGTCCATAGAATCATGAAAAGAATCGGAGGAGAGGTAAGCTATGAAAGTGGGAAAGAGGGGACGTCTTTTATTTTAACATTTAAAAAGCCCTATCTTTGAAGAACTCTTTAAATCTTATGATGGTTTCGGAATATCTTAAACAAAATACTGCAGAATACCACGACGCTGCCGAAAAGTTATTTAACTCTGAAAAAATTTTTAATAAAACATTCACCTTAGAAGACTATAAAAAGATTATTCATATTAATTACCTGATGCTTTTGCATTCTGAGGATAAGATATTCAAAAGTCTTTCTTACAGGTTTTCTGAAAAACTTCAATTGAATCAAAGAAGGAAGCTGCCTTTGATACAAAAAGATCTTAAAAGCCTGTCATTGCAAAACAGAACTGCCACTTATACCCTGGAAATCGAAAATGAGCATGAAGCTTTAGGGATGCTGTATGTGATTGAGGGCTCTACTTTAGGAGGAAATGTTATTGCCAGACAACTTTCCAAAACGGAAGGCTTTGATGATATTACATTCAATTTCTTTGGCTGTTATCAGGAAAATACAGGTTCTATGTGGAAGGTTTTTAAAGATGTTTTAGACTCAGAAGTCTCTAAAGAAAATTATGAAGAGGTCCTGTCAGGAGCTAAAAAAATATATACATTCCTGCTAAACGTTAATTAAATCTTTTCCCTGTTTATCTTCAATTTTTTTCACTTGCAATTAAATTCCTTAAAAATTGCTCAACTTTTCAATAATTATTAAATTTGGAAGTCAAAAATTTAGACCGGACGAATTAAATAAACAAATAAAAAAGTATACATTATGAAAGTAACCGTAGTAGGTGCAGGAGCTGTAGGAGCAAGTTGTGCAGAATACATCGCAATGAAAAATTTCTGTTCAGAAGTAGTTTTAGTAGATATTAAAGAAGGTTTTGCCGAAGGTAAGGCAATGGATCTGATGCAAACAGCATCATTGAACGGATTTGATACTAAAATTACAGGAACAACAGGAGATTACAGTAAAACTGCAGGTTCTCATGTAGCAGTGATCACTTCAGGGATTCCAAGAAAACCTGGAATGACAAGAGAAGAATTAATCGGAATCAATGCAGGAATTGTAAAAGAAGTTACTGAAAACCTGGTAAAACACTCTCCTGATGTTATCATCATTGTGGTTTCCAACCCAATGGATACTATGGCTTACTTAGTACACAAAACTTCAGGCCTTCCAAAACACAGAATCATCGGAATGGGTGGTGCCCTTGACTCAGCAAGATTCAAATACAGATTGGCTGAAGCTTTAGAGAGTCCGATTTCTGATGTAGACGGAATGGTTATCGCTGCCCACAGTGATACAGGAATGCTTCCATTATTGAGCAAAGCTACAAGAAACGGAGTTCCTGTAACTGAATTCTTAAGCGAAGAAAAGCAACAATACGTAATTGAAGAAACTAAAGTAGGAGGTGCTACTCTTACTAAATTGTTAGGAACTTCCGCTTGGTATGCTCCAGGTGCAGCGGTGTCTGTAATGGTTCAGGCAATTGCATGTGATCAGAAGAAAATGATCCCTTGTTCTTTAATGCTTGACGGTGAATATGGAGAAAGCGATATCTGCTTAGGTGTTCCTGCGATCATCGGAGCAAACGGTGTTGAAAGAATTGTTGATATTACATTAACTGAAGAAGAAAAAGCAAAATTTGCTGAAGCTGCAAAAGCGGTGAGAGAAGTGAATGGAGATTTGAAGTTTTAATCTGAACTTTATATAAAAGACTCCGGCGCGGCCAAAGGCCGCGCCGGAGTCTTATTATCCAACAAGTTAGCTTTATTGTAATTTACTTTGTTCTATTTATAAAACTAGTAACAGCATCTACAAACTCTGTATTTCTTTCATAGTAAAGAAGATGTCCCCCGTCAATAGCGACAACTTTCTGATTGGGAAACTGAAAGTGTTTGTAATGATTGGTCCCTACAGCTTTATCTTTTTTTCCTGTGATAACTAACACAGGAATATTGATGTTTTTTGTAAGTGGGGTATAATCGTAGTAATATTCCGGATATTCCTGAGGTTTTGAAATAACGGCCATCCCAAAATCAATGATTCTTGGATGCAGGGAATCTATTTTGTCCATTTCTTTGATGGTTTCGATATCACTGGTGAGAAATTTATATCCCATCCGTTTTGAACGCAAAGATTGGCTAATTGCAGAAAGTTCAGTAGAAAGACTATCTTTAGGGATGGCTCTGCTTTTTTGCTGAAGAAGCTCATTCCCATATTCAATTTGTTCTCTCACAGATTCATCATTAAGAAAATGGAGCGTAACGTTGGCTAAAATCAGTCCTTTTATGTTCTGAGGATATTTTTTTGCATAATTTACAGCAATGATTCCTCCAAAAGAATGAGCCACCAGATATACTTTGTCGAGATGAAGATGTCGTCTTAATTCTTCAATGTCTTCAACCATTGTATCCAGATGATAATTATCTGACTTTCCGGATTCCCCAGACCCTCGTTGATCCATATAGATCATTTTCATATTTTTCTCAAGGCTGTTACCGCCTAACAATTCAAAAGAAGAATATCCTTGTCCGGGACCTCCGGGAATATAAATGCAGGCCTCTCCATGCCCTGAAACTTTTTATTTAATAGGAATCTGATCTGTTGATGTCTTGAAAAACCCTTCAGACTCTAATTTTCTACTCGTTTGGGCTGAAATGAGATTCACGAATGTGAAGAAGAAAATAAATAGGAAGTTTGTTTTCATATTATTATAACAACTGAGAAGAAAGATTTATTACTAAAGATTTACAGTATGGTTTCCGGAAAGTTTCAGCGCGGCCGAAGGCCGCGCTGAAACTAATATGCAGATGAGACTAACTTAATCTCTTGAATATCGTTCGGAACAGTATATAGTATCTTACACCAACGTCTTCAGATATTTTACGAGGGTTGAAAAATGGGGCTATTGGTTTTTACTGAACGGGTAATATGCGTAAAGCCAGCTTTTATTTGGAATTACTCACTTGCACCACATTTCCTGAACATAATGAATTGTTTTAACCCAATAAAATCTTTTTTGTTATTCAGGGATTGAATATAATCTGATAAAAGAGCCAATCCTTCTTCCCAAGGTTCATTATTGAACAGGCATTCTCCTGTTATAGTTCCGTTAGAGTCAGATATATATATTTTTAACCAGTTTAATTTGCTATTTTTCAGTTTTTGAGAAATCTTATCTTTAAGTAGTTCAAATAAGAATTCATTTTTCGGTGGACCTTCCCAATCCCCTTGCAGAACAGTATTACCAAGTTTTGGATGCCAGAGTGTATGATGATATTCAAAATCGAGCTCCGGATCATGGGTGTCAGAAAAACTATCAATGATAGGTTCAAAGGTTGTATTCAGATAATTGTTTAAAACAGAATCTATTTTTTCTTCAACGGTATTTCCTATTCCTACTATATTTTCTGCTATGCCATCAGGAAAATAGGTCGGGTGAATGGTAATGATCATCAAATGCATCAGTAGAGGATGATAATCTGGTCTATCCAGTATTACAGTGGCAATTTCAAGTTCTGAATTAATGATTAGAGCTAGATATTTGGAATGCCATTCTACTTCATAACCCTTGTCAATTAGCCTGTTTTTTAAGGTATCCAAAAGGAGAACATTAGGATCTGATTGTGGTTGTGCAGATTCTTTTGTTTTAGATTTGTTTTCTGTATTCTGTTTTTTCTTTAAAAAGTCAAAAAATCCCATATTAATTTTTTATTTTGATTGCGATAAGCTTTTTCAGGTCTTCTATTAGAGAATTGTCTTTAACCTCTATCCTGATTCCACGTCCTTCTGCATACTTTTTAGCAGTTGTAAGTTCTTCCTTAGTAGATTCTGCAATAGTACTATTGCTGATCTCCTCTATTGAGCGGTCACCAAAGACAAAGGCAGCCTTGAAAAAATGATTTCTTGGGAGCAGATAGAGGAGTACTCTTTTTTTATCACTGATTCTGAAACTCCATCCGAACTTTTGTCCTGAAAAATGCCATGCATAATTAGCCTCAGGAAAGGCATTTATTGTAAAGGAGAAGAGCTCTTTCCAGTATACATATTTTTCTCCCAAAGCTTTTTCAAGATCAGATTCAGTGGGTTCAATAGATTTATCTGTAAAAATGCTGGTCATTAACTGTAGAATTTTGTTGTTTGAAAGGCTTTCAAAAATAGGATTATTTCGTTACAACGATACATCCTTGTTGTAACAATTTTAATTCAGTTATTTCTATTTCATACCATATGATTTGTATGACGTTAAATATTTGTTGAGTAGCTAAAATAAAAATCTCCCACAGAAGCTGTGAGAGACAAGTAAAATATATGAAATTGACAGTTTTTTTTTAATTATTAAAAACACTGAAAGCGCCTTCTGTAGCTGAAAAGAAATTATTATATATTAATTCCGTATTTCCCACACGAACTTCATAAATATCTTCCCTAAGTGCTTTTACAAGATCATTCGCCACATCTGAAGCCGGAATTCCATTTTCTCTACCTCCGATTCCTACGGAAAGATCAGTATTTACCAATGGTGGCATCAATTCGAAAACTTTTATTTGGGTGTCTTTTGCCAATTCATATCTCAACAATCTGGTATGGGAATGAAGTGCTGCTTTGGAATCAGAATAAGTAGGGACATGAGAACCCGGCACAAAACCTACGATAGACGAAACATTGACGATAGCTGCTTCGCTGTGCTGTTTTAATAAAGGAAGGAATTTTTCAGTCAGCCTGATCGGTGCAAAATAATTGGTAGTGAACTCATCCACTGCTTTGCTATACATATCGGCATTTTCTGAAAGAGTGTATGTATAAGCATGACCGGCATTATTGATCAGAATATTCAACCCTCCGAAAGTTGTTTTTACATCTTCGTACAGTCTGTTGACGTCAGATTCATTTGTAATATCAGCCTGAATGGTGAAAACGTTTTCTAAGTCTTTGGCTGCCTTATCTAATTTTTCTTTGCTTCGTCCTACAATGATGATTCTGTTAGACGGACTTAAAGCTTTTGCAATTTCTAAACCGATGCCGGAGCCCCCGCCGGTAATCAAAATGGTGTTGTTGATAATGTTCATAATAATTTGTTTGTTTTTATATTGTACTATTTGGTACAAAATATGTTAAAAAAATTTATTTTAATAAGGTAAGATTCATTTCAATCATAGCCCGAAGGATTTCAGGAGAACTTTCCATACGTCTTGTTACGTGGATACCATTCCAAAGGTTGGTTAAATGCCAAGCCAGGATTTCAGGATCTTTATGCGTGTTCAATTGTTTCTTTTCTTGAGCTTTTTTAATGGCTTTGGCAAAAATATTTTGTAAACCTTTTAGTAATTCTGCCGTTATTTTCTTAATGTCTTCATCTTTTTCAGAAAGCTGAACCAAAGCGTTTCCAAGGTAACAGCCTCTGTCAATGTCGCAGTCTTCAGCGTTTGCAAGGGTTAAGAAAAACTGTCTGATAAACTCAATCTGGTCTTCTGATTTTTCAACGGCTTCTGTGATTTTCCGGTTAAAGCTTTCCGCAAACTGTTTGATCGATCGAACATACAATTCCTGTTTTCCTCCTTTGAAAGCCAGATAAAAGCTACCTTTTCCTATTCCCATAGCATTCAGCAATTCGTCTGCAGAAGCAGTGTCGTAGCCTTTGTTTCTAAAGACTTCGGTGGCTTTTTGGATCGCTTCCTGCTCGTCGAATATTTTAGGTCTTCCTGCCATTTTTAATTTTTGATGAGACAAAGATATATAATTGTACTGTTTAGTACAAAATAAAAATTCAAATATCTTTTATAGTTTTTGTCAATTAAACTTCGAAACTCATATATAATGCTGTTTCCGAAGAGTCATTATATAATTTTGTATGGATGCCTGTAAAAAGAAAGCCTGCCTTTTGATAAAATTTAATAGCAGGATAGTTGGTATTTTGGGTTTCCAGCTCAACAATTCTGCATTGCAGTGCTCTTGCTTCCCGGTTAACACTTTTAATCAGCAATCTTCCGATATCCTGTCCTCTGTATTTCTCACTGATAAGCATATTCTCTATAAAAAGACTGTTGTTCCACGCCCTGAAGTCACAAATGACCCAGCCGATTAATTCATCATTTTCAAATGCACCAAAGGAATGTCCCTGCGCAATAATTGCATTCAGCTCATCTATATCATTGGAATTGGTTTCCCAAACTTTTCTGTAATGCTGATTTTTTTCCCTGATATTAAATTCAAAAGAATTCCCGATTTCAATGGCAGAAATCACAAAAATCTTATCGGTCTCATAACCATTGAGTCCCCAGTTGAGTGTTGGATTATAAAGTAATTTTTCTAACTTTCTAATTTCCATTATATATAAGAACTTTAATATTAAATTTAGTTTTTACAGAGCCTTTTCAGGAACGTAAATTTTAATTTCAGTTGTTCTCTCCAAAAGTGTTAATGTATTTATTTAATCAAATTTAAATAAAATTTCACACCGCAAAACCTTTAAAACCTGTAAATTTGTTACCAAATAAAAAAATTACCGGATGCTTAGGAAAATTTCAATCGCAGCAGCTACTTTTTTGTCTGTGATTACAATCAATGCTCAGAAGAATAGAAATTCTCAATTGGAAAGACCTAAATTAGTAGTAGGTTTAGTGGTGGATCAGATGAGATGGGACTATTTGTACCGATATTATAATAAATATGGTAAAGATGGCTTCAAAAGGCTTCTAAACACCGGGTACTCTTTAAATAATGTTCATATCAATTATGTTCCTACAGTTACTGCTTTAGGACACACTTGTATTTATACCGGATCCGTTCCTGCGATTCATGGGATTGCCGGAAATGACTGGACGGATAAGGAGACTGGAAAAAATGTGTATTGTACTACAGATGAAAATGTACAACCGGTAGGAACAACGAATGCCAAAGTAGGAAGTCATTCTCCGAAAAACCTTTGGTCTACAACGGTGACGGACGAGCTGAGACTGGCTACCAATTTCCAGGGAAAAGTGATTGGAGTTTCCCTTAAAGACCGTGCTTCGATTCTTCCTGCAGGACATACTCCTACAGGTGCATTCTGGTTTGATGACTCTACAGGAAATTTCATTACAAGTACCTGGTATATGAATGATTTGCCACAATGGCTGAAATCTTTCAATTCTCAAAATCTTCCTGATCAGCTGGTTGCCAATGGATGGAATACTTTGCTTCCTATCAGTCAGTATACAGAAAGTTCTCCGGATAATTCTTCATGGGAGGGGCTTTTAGGGAGTGCAAAGATGCCTACTTTTCCTTATAGTAACCTCGCAAAAGATTATCAGGCCAAGAAAGATAACATCAGATATACACCTTTCGGAAATACTTTGACCTTTAAGGTTGCAGAAGCTTCCGTGGAAGGAGAAAAGTTGGGTAGTGATGATGTCACCGATTTTCTGGCGATTAACTTGGCTTCAACAGATTATGCAGGACATAAATTCGGACCGAACTCTATTGAAGTGGAGGATGTTTATTTAAGACTGGATCAGGATTTAGCTCAGTTTTTCAATTATCTTGATGCGAAAGTAGGTAAAGGAGAATATATGGTTTTCCTTTCTGCGGACCACGGAGGTGCCCACTCTGTAGGATTCCTTAAAGAACATAAAATAGCAACAGGATTTTTCGGTGAAGGAATGGAAAAAGATATTAACCAGAAGCTGAAAGATAAATTCGGAGTAGATAAACTGATCAATGCTGTAGACAATTATCAGATTTATTTTGATAGAAAATTAATGAAAGACCATAAAATAGAGTTGGATGATCTAAGGGATTTTACCATCCGTGAATTAGAAAAAGATCCTACCGTTTTATATGCGGTTTCCGTGCAGGAAGTTCAGGAGGCTACAATTCCGGAACCGATCAAGCAGAGAATCATCAATGGTGTTAACAGGCAGAGAAGTGGCGATATTCAGCTGATTTCTCATGATTCCATGCTTCCACCGTATTCCAAAACAGGAACTACGCACAGTGTATGGAATTCTTATGATTCTCATATCCCGTTGATATTCATGGGTTGGGGAATCCGGCAGGGTGAAAGTAATAGGCCGTATGATATGACGGATATTGCTCCTACCGTTTCTTCCTTACTAAAGATACAGTTCCCAAGTGGGAATGTCGGAAATCCTATTACCGAAGTTATTGGAAAATAATTATACTTAAAAAAAACATTCCTTATCGAGGAATGTTTTTTTTATGATCTTATAAGCTGTTGGATTTCTTTCTGATATTTTCGGTTTGTTTTCCTTATATTCAGGATAAAATATAAAAGAAGGATAATCAGGATTATTCCAATGCCAATGCATATAATCGTGAGGATATTATATTGTTTTTTGATTTCCCGGCTTTTCTTTAGAGTTTCCTTGTTGTGGTTGTTGATGATCTGGTTAATAGAACTCAATTCATTTTGTTCTCTTTTAAAACGCATTTCAAAATGCTTTTTATTGTATAACTGATATCGGGAGGGGTTTCCCATAGCAAGATAATTATCCGCCATTTCCTTATAAATTCCTTCATTAAGGATAATGTCTCCCGTATTTTTGCTGAGGTTTTCAGATTGTATTAATAAGTCTAAAGCTTTTCGATTTTCACGTTTCTGTTTATATACTTCGGCCATACCTTTCAGTGCGAAGGCTTCAAGGCTTTTAGCCTGTACTTTTCTGGCATAATCTGCTGACCGGATGAAGGCTTCTTCAGCTTTATCTCTTTGAAATAAATTCAGATAACAGTAGCCGATGTTGTAGTAGACCACACTCATATTGGCATAAGTTGTCTTCTTTTCCTTTACCTTTTCAAAATTTCTAACGGATATCAGAAATTTTTCCAGGGCAATTTCAGAATTCCATTTACTTTTGTAGATCATCCCGCGAATGGCATAACTTCTGCCCGTCTCAATGTGCTTTTCCGGCGCGTCATCCGGTAGTTTTTTCAGGTATCCGTCTGCTTCATTCAATGTTTCGAGACTTTTGCTGAAAAGCTGCATTTGCTGGTATTGAATGGCAACGGAAATTAAAACACGGGTCTGTATTTTCAAATCATTAGACTTTTGTGCCAATTCTTTTGCCTTTAATGTATAAAGAAGGGATTCGTCAAAATTTCTTTTGGCAATATTGGCTGTCGACATAAGCATATACAGCCTGATCGACATATTGATGTCATTTTCCTTTTCCAGTAATTTTTTGGCAATATGGATAGCATGATCCGGGTTGTCATAAATTTCCAAATTAGCTTTTTTAAGCAAGGAATCATCAGAGACTTTCTGCCCATACAGCGGAAGCTGACAGACTAAAAGAAGAAGGATGATTTTTATAACTGATTTCATGAGGCCTTATTTTTACTGATTTCCTGAATATAGGCATTAGGTGACATTCCCGTAACAGATTTAAATACTGTTGTGAATGCACTGTGTGACGAAAATCCTGAGAACTCCGCAAGATAGCTTACCTTGTAGTTAAGATAAGTGGAATCGGTTTTTAATAAATGAGCAATATGGTTGATCCTTAGCTCATTAATATATCCGTTGAAATTTTTCCCCTTACTGTTATTAATTACTTCTGAAAGATACTTGGTATTAATCTCCATTTGGGCGGAAAGAGAGGAAAGGGACATGTTTTTATTCAGGTAAAGTCCGGATTTCTCCCATTCATTAAGCTTTTGCAGTATTTCAAATTCTTTTTCCTTTGAAATCTTGTTACTTTCCGTGCTTTTCTCTGTCTGAATAACACCTTCATTACTAATAGAAGAGATGAGTTGTGCTCTGTTTTTTTGTTTTTTAAAGAAATCGAACTGTTTTTTAAGGTCTTTTTTTCTGCGGGTTTCAACTAAGAAATAAATGATCAAAAGCATGATGATCAGGAGAAATATAGATGCTAATGTCCAGAATTTTCTCTGCTCATTTTGTTTTTGAAATTCAAGGTTTTTATTTTGATTAGTCTCTACCAGCTTTATGATATATCGTATTCCTTCTTTGTTATTGGAATCCAGCTTAGCTTTTAATTCTGCATACAGTTTATTGTAATCGTAATATTTTTCGTCGTTATGCAGGGCAAAGTAATTTTTTGATAATGATTCATAAATTTTTACTTTCAAATAATTATAGGGCAATTTTTCAATCTTTGAAAGCCCTTTTTCCAGAATTTCAACTGCCTTATTATAATCCTCCTTTAAAAAATAATATCTGGAGGAAGCTTCATAAGCAAGGGCAGATAAAAACGGCTGATCGTTTTTCTTTTCCAGGTCTGAAATTACACCCTCAATCAATTTTCTGGCTTCTTCCGGTTTATTTTGCCTCAACAGATAGGTGGTTTGAAAAATCTTGTTTTCAGTACCGATGATTCTATTTTCTTCGTTGTGGTTATCAATATACCGGTTGCTTTTTTCCAGGTTTTCCAAAGCTAATGCATAATTACGGTTGATCCCGAAATTGAGGGCCTGAAGCTGGTAGAGTTCCGCAACAGTTATTTTAAGTTTAGGATCATTACTCGTTAATAACTTTTTACTGGCCAGCAAATCGGATATAATTCTTTGGGATTGATCAAACAGGTCCAAATTCTGATACTGGTCGGCAAGATCATAATCCCCAAAAACCTGCATGAAATAGGAAAGCTTATCTTTCTCTTCATACACTTCCTTTTGTGTGGAAACATTTACAGATTGTACGTAATCTCCCTTCATGGCATAAGCTTGAGAGATAATGTTCTGCAGAATAATTTTGTGTTCGATATTTTGATCGCTGATCAATAAACTTTGAGAATAGCTGATACAATCGTCAGGATCCTGATATAATTTCTGAAAAGCTTTATCTAATAAGATGCTGAAATCAGGGCCGGATTGCCCATGTATAAAAATGGAACAAAACACAATAAACAATATCTGGATACTTTTTTGACGCATTTTGAATAAAAATAATTCAGTTTTTGTTTTTGTTTTTGCGATTTTGGTACAATTTGTCTTCTGTATTTGAGTTTTGCATGTTATTGTTTATTAGGTACTTAATTTTTCAGTCCTTTTAAATTTCCTGAATTATGCAAGTCAAACACTTTCGAAAAGGTAAATATAATATTAATATTGCTCCTGACAATTTAAAATATTAAGATCAAATCTGAGAATAGAGAAAGGATACTGAATTTTTATAAACATATTCCAAATAAAGTAAAAAGTTAGAAGTTAAATTACAAAAGGTCAGTCAAAAAAAGGATCATCTGTCTGAATAAAATCAGGTTGGTTATCCTCCCGGTCAAACGGGAATCATGTATTAACAATTTTTTGTGAAAGGGGAAGATTCACAGAATTTTAAATTCATAAAACAGTAAAATAAAATTAGGCACACTTTAATTTAAAAGACTTGACCAAAAACTCGCAGATTTTCTGCGAGTTTTGTTTTTTTATATATTGATAGAATCAATATTTGTATATAAATCTTTGATTTGAGGAATAAGGTGTTATTTTTGTTTTAAAATAATAATATGAATATTCAATTAAAAACATTACTCGCGAAGAAAATAAATTTATTTTTCGCAGCAGGTATCCTGTCGATGACAACATTTCATGCCCAATCTTTTACAGTTGAGCAAAAAGCGAAATTTGACAAAAAACAAACTATGCAAATGGTTACCGGTGGTAAGTCTACCATTAAGGGACAAGCTTTTGCAAGAGATAATGAGAGTGGTATTAAAGGGATTGCCGTCCTTAATATGAATAAGAAACAATATGCTGCTCGTGGTACTACTGTTGTGCTCATTCCTTACACCGCCTACTATAAAGAATGGATAGAGGTAAGTAAGAAATATGGTAAACAGGGTAAAGTTGTTGAATTGCCTAAGGAAGCCCGAGAATGCATTCGTATCACACAAGTGACCAATGATGAAGGACAATTTGAATTCACTAACCTGATGCCGGGACAATATCTTTTGTATTCGCAGTTTGGTTATGAGCATACACAACATGCTTCAGAAGTAGTAGGGCGCAGAGATCATTATATAAACAACTCTTATCAGGGCTCTTCGGATATTCTTAACTATTTTACTTATAACGTAAATGCAAGTGCATATGTTGACAAAGTAGTTACTATAAAAAAAGACGGAGATGTGGAACAGGTAAAATTGAAAAAAACATTGTAAAAATTCTTAACTGCTTAATTGACCTGTTAGAATTTTCTTTAATGAAGTTTGATTGTAGACACTTTAAAAGACCATCAAAAAACTCGCAGAATTTCTGCGAGTTTTTATTTTATTAGAATGATGCATAATTTATTCATCATCTTCATCTTCGTATTGCTCAAGGTAATAAGTGAAAGTAAAGCTTTCAAGCTCTTCTTCTGCATCTTCCAGAGTGGTCAATAGGTCTTCGAAAATTTCCAGCTGATCTACACTCATATTTACGAATTCGATGTGTAGAGGCATTTCCAGCCCTCCGGTAATCACATCATATAAAGCATCAAGATTGTCTCCGAAATATTCCGGAAGACTGATTTTTTCTTTCAGCTGGGTGTAAAAATCTTCATAGTCACCAATGTCTGTAAAATCTATATATATCGTTTTCATATTGAATTGAATTTCCAGTTTTTATGTATCAAAAAGGTTTTACATTGTTTGCAAAAATCTTTTTCTTCGTTAGTAGGATTCTTGCCTTCTGCATCTCTCATGAAGCACGTTTTTTCCGGGCAATGTTTTAATCCTTGAGTATGGCCAAGTTCATGAATGGCTACTTTAAAAAATTGTTCATTGGAATTTTCCTTACTTAACCGGAATGTTGAGGCAACACAGGCTCTTCCAGGTCTGTATCCTAACCCCATTACCCCAAAATCTTTGACCTTTCCTTTGGTGACACTGATGTCTTTCGACGTCAGAGCAACGGTAACATATCCCTCTTTGGTTTTCTCTTGCAAAAACTTAATGATAGAATCTGCCCGGTATCGGTTTCTCTCTTTATAATAAGCATTTTCAGGAAAATCTATGGGCTCCAGAATTTTTACATTCGGGTAAACTTTTTTTATTTCCCGGGCTACAAATGCTACATTTTCGGGGTTTATATCCGTGAAGGGCTGAACCAATATGGTCATAGAATCATTTGCCTTTACTGTTTTATGCTTTTTTTCAGTACAGGAAATTATGAATCCAAAACAGAGGAAAAGAAAATACAGGCTATTGCTTTTCAAAGCTTTTATAATGGTTTTTGGTAAGGTAAACATCTCCATCCTTCGTAAAAACAATACGATCGGCATTCCTGTTTCCGCAGTTATAATTGACGTCCGCTTCAAAATATTGTTCCCCTTTGGGTAAATTTCCTTCTCTGTTACTGAACTTGTCACCTCCGATGGCTCTTCCCGGCAAAACTTCACAAAGATTTCCCCGGGAAGGGTTCCAGCCTTGTTTTCGGGCTCCATTTTTTGTGATGTAATAATCAGGAAGTTTATGATTTTGTTTTACATAACTGATGACCTTCTTTTCTTCGGTCAACTGATCGATAGATTGCTGATCGGAAGAATAAGCAACTGTGCTTTCTTCAGAAGATGCGGTTCCGTAGCTTATTTGCCCTGATGCTGAAGCTTCCGTATTGTTTTTCTTTTCATGGTTGAAATTTTTGATAAGATACATTACCAACATTCCGAAAAGCAACCCTGCAAAGGCAAAAAATAACGGTCTTAATTTACCATTCATAATAAATTCATAATGTTTAATTCTACCATTATATCTCTTATTCCCTCCATTCCTCCGGAATATCGCATACCGGAATAGGATTCATTTTATGTTGTGCAGCTTTATTCATTCTTTCGAAAATAAGGAATACTTCCTTATCTCTTCCTTCATAATCGTCTGCCGTTTTGGTTCCATATTCCTTCTGGATCTTTTCAAGCTCAGGATAAGATGCCCCGATCTGATCTTCGTCTGTTCTTTCAGCATCCCAAAGTCCATCGGTTGGAATTGCTTTCTGAATACTCTCTAAAATATTTAAAGCTTTTGCCAATGTATATATTTCAGTTTTGTAAAGATCGGCAATAGGTGAAACATCTACACCACCGTCTCCGTATTTGGTGTAAAACCCGATCCCAAAATCCTCCACTTTATTTCCTGTTCCGCAAACCAATAAGCCATGAAGCTGACCAAAGTAATATAAAGTCAGCATTCTGAAGCGAGATCTTGTATTGGCCAATGCCAGATTGTTGCTCCATCTTCCTTCCACGTGATCATGTACCACATCTTCGAAAGTCTCAAAAACAGGAGTCAGGTTAATTGTTTTCCCCTGAACATTATTGAACCTGTTCTTCAGGTCAGCGATGTGATCCAATGCACGGTTCATCTGGTCTTCTTTTTGACGGATCGGCATTTCCAACAGTAGAACTTCAAGCCCGGTCATGGCGCAAAGCGTGGAAACCACCGCAGAATCTATTCCTCCGGAAACCCCAACTACATATCCTTTTACATTTGCTTTTACGGCATAATCTTTCAGCCAGCTGACAATATGATCAATTACTTTTTGTGTTTGCATTTTTTATTTTGTTTTTAATCTATTCCAAATTCTTTAGGGTATCGTGCTATCCCTGTTATGTTTTTTAATCCGTCTTTTACCAATTCAATAGCCATTCCGTTTTCTTCAGGAATGTCAAATGGAAAAGAAATTCCAAAATTAGTGGTTTTTTTGTATCCAAACTTAGGATAATAATTTTCGTGTCCTATTAATATGGCAGATTCATATCCCAGTTCTCTTGCAATATGATGCCCTTCATGAATAAGCATTCCGCCAATTCCCTGATGTTGGAATGCAGGGAGTACGGAAACCGGAGCTAAAGCTAAAGATTCAAAAGATTGTAAGTCATTTTCAATGGTGATTTTTGTGAGTAAAATATGACCAACAATTTCATTATTTGCTTCGGCAACAAGAGATAGCTCCGGAATAAAAGCCTCGGACTTTCTCAATCTTTCCACTAAAAAATGTTCCTGATGATCACTGTATTCCAGATCCCTGAAAGCTTCTTCAATTACCTGAAAAACCTGTTGATGATCTTTTTCCTCTTCCTGTCTTATTACCATTATCCTGAAATATAATTTTCTTTTTTCAATTCATACCAGAAACAAACTCCATCCGGTTCAACAAATTCGCCGGTTTTTTCAAATCCCAGTTTCTTCAAAATATGATTGGAACCTTCATTCCCAGAATGAGCATGAGCGTAAATAACACCTGTCTTTAATTCATTAAAACCAAAATCAAGCGATACTTTTGCCGATTCAAGCGCATATCCTTTACCCCAAAACTCAGGAAGAAAACGATAGCCGAGATCATAAATATTCTGGTAGCCGTTGATAGGTTCGATCAATAATTTTAAGCCGCTCCAGCCAATTAATAGCCCGCTTTTCTTTTCAATGACCGCAAGTCTTCCTGTTCCGTTGTCAATATATTGTTGCTGAATCATTTGTATGACTTTTTCAGATTCTTTTTTATCGGTCAAAGGCTGCATGCCAATATATTTCATGACTTCAGGATTGGAATCCAGAAGAAACATGCGTTCGACATCATCTTCCTCAAATTTCCGTAAAATAAGTCTTTTTGTTTCCAGTTGCATGTGATTTGTATTTATTGGGCAGCTCCGAAAATAATCAGGTCAGTCTGAGAACCTTTATGAATGGCTGTTTCCTTCATTTTGTTTCCGCCTATATTTAAGGTTTTTAAATTGTAATTCCTGGAAATATCCAGCTTTTGAAGCTGATTATGCTCAAGGTTCAATTTTTTTAAATTCCTAAGATCACTTACGTCAATCGCTTTTAATTGGTTTAAAGATATAGCTAATTGATCGATCCTTGGTAATCCTTTTAAAAAAATATTGTTGATAAAATTATTGTTGACATACACGGAAACCAGATTTTTAAGATTTTCCGCCCTGAATGTAGAGATTCTGCAGTTGGTGCATGAAAACAGCTGTAAGGCATCCAGATTTTTCAAAGAAATTGTTGAGATTGAATTGTCATCCAGAACAACCATTTTGACTTGGCTGAAAAAAACAAGATCATCCGCAGAAGTGATTCCTTTTTTCACCAGAAATAAATTGGATACCTGCAGGGCTTCTTTTCCATCTATAAAACCGTCCTTATTGATGTCGTAATTTTCTATGGCCGCTTTTTCAAAATTCTTGTCCTTAAAATTCAATTTTTGGGCAGTAGAAAACATAACGGTTGCGAATAGGAATAACACAGCAAATATTTTATTTTTCATCAGAAATTGTGTTTAAATCACTATTTTTGTAAACTTAAATTTCATGTAAAAATATGAAGATTTTCAGAACTATTGCACTTTCTTCCATCTTGGTATTGCTATTGAATTCTTGTAAAAAAGAAGCTCAGGACCAATGGAAGGTTGAAGTGAAGGATCCCGTTGAAAAAATTGAGATGGCGGATATTTCCAAAGAATTTTACAACCCGAATATTCCGTTGGATCAGTTTAAAGCTAAATTCCCTTGGTTTCAGGGAACTGTTCCTGATGCCGATTTTGTAAAACGAAGATCCGATGCAGAGGAAATTAAAATATATAAAGAAGCAATCGGTAAAATAGATCAGAATAAGCTTCAGAAGGAGCTACAGGAACTATTTTCCCACATCAAATATTATTTTCCAAAGTTCAAAACCCCTAAAGTGTACCTGTTTTCATCCGTTTTACAGATGGTACAGGATCCTGTTTTCTATGATTCTAAAGAAAATCTGTTGTTTATAGATGTTACAGGATTTATGGGGGAAAACAATCCGAATTACAAAGGATTGGAACTGTATTTCCAAAAATCAATGAACCCACAGAATATTGTGCCTAAAGTTTCTCAGATTTTTGCAGAAAATGCTGTTGTAGCGACTCCTGATCATCAGAAGTTTATAGATCATCTGATCCTGAACGGGAAAATCATGATGCTTCAGGATGCATTCTTACCTGACTTACCTGATTACCTGAAGCTGAACTACACACAGAAACAATATGACTGGGCTGTAGCCAATGAAGCTAATATCTGGAATTATTTTGTGGA
Source organism: Chryseobacterium defluvii (assembly GCF_003634775.1). Classification (GTDB taxonomy): domain Bacteria; phylum Bacteroidota; class Bacteroidia; order Flavobacteriales; family Weeksellaceae; genus Chryseobacterium; species Chryseobacterium defluvii. The sequence goes on from NZ_RBXB01000001.1 coordinate 677,312, forward strand.
AAGTAATTTGATTTTCGGAGATGATCCGAGATTAGTAGACCGTTTTATTTCTCCGGGGCCTTTCTCAAAATTCTATACGGAAATAGATAATGAATCTTCACCCCAGATCGGGATTTTTACAGGATGGCAGATCTGTAAAGCCTATTTTAAGGAAAAGCCGGATACTAAACTGCAGGACTTCCTGAAAATGGATGCCACTACAATTTTTAACGAATCAGGGTACAAACCTAAAGCTGAATAATAAAAAATTAGAAAAAATAGAAAAATGAGAAAGACTCAGATAACGATAGATGTTGAACTGGATGAAAACCACATTCCGGAAAACATTACCTGGAATGCACAGGATGGAGGGGTTGAAAAGGAAGAAACAAAAGCGACGATGATCTCTGTCTGGGATGATAAAGCTATGGAAGCTTTAAGAATTGATCTTTGGACCAAAGAAATGCCGGTAGATCAGATGAAGATGTTTATCCATCAGATCCTTGTTTCATTAGGAAATACCTATCAAAGAGCAACAGGGGAAGAGGATGTGGCACAATGGATAGAGCAGATGGCAGAAGAGTTTGCCATTAAGTCAGCGATAAAAATGTAAAAATCAATTTGAAAATTATCACGATATGTTTTAATCTTCAAAATTCTCAAATTACTTAATCATACAAATTATGAATTTTAATACAAAGGTAATACATGGCGGACAGCACCACGAATCTGCAACAGGTTCTGTGAATGTTCCGGTTTTTTTAACTTCAACATTTGCACAGAAAAGCCCGGGAGTTCACTCAGGATATGAATATTCAAGAGCGGCCAACCCTACAAGACAGGCTTTGGAAGACTCTTTGGCAAGCATTGAAAACGGAGCTAGAGGTTTGGCTTTCGGATCTGGTTTGGCAGCCATTGACTGTGTTTTGAAATTACTGAATCCCGGTGATGAGGTAGTGGCTGTTGATGATTTATACGGCGGAACCTACAGAATGTTTACAAGACTTTTTGAAAAATACCAGTTGAAATTTACCTTCGTGAATTTTGATGATGTTTCTAAAATTTCTGATGTTATTACAGATAAAACCAAACTGATCTGGGTGGAAACTCCGACAAACCCTTTGATGAAATTAGTTGATATCAAAGCCGTTGTAGAGATTGCCAAAGGAAAAGACATCCTGGTTGCAGTAGATAATACATTTGCCACCCCTTATCTTCAAAGGCCGATTGATTTAGGTGCGGATATTGTAATGCACTCGGCTACCAAATATTTAGGTGGTCACTCTGACGTTATTGCCGGAGCTTTAATTGCTAAAGATGCTGAATTGGGAGAAAAACTTCATTTCATTCAATTTGCAAGCGGAGGGATTTTGGGACCTCATGATTCTTATTTGGTATTAAGAGGAATTAAAACATTAGCATTAAGGGTTCAAAGACATTCGGAAAACGGAATGGCAGTGGCGAAATATCTGGAAAATCACCCTGCAGTTGCCCAGGTAATCTATCCGGGACTGGCATCTCATCCACAATATGAGCTGGCAAAATCCCAGATGAAAGATTTCGGAGGAATGGTTTCTTTTACCTTTAAATCCGGTAAAAAAGAAGATGCTATTAAATTTTTAGAGAAACTGAAGGTTTTCACTTTAGCAGAATCTTTAGGCGGAGTAGAATCTTTAGCCAATCATCCTGCTTTAATGACTCATGCTTCTATTCCTGCCGAAAAACGTGCGGAATTAGGCATTACCGATGATTTAGTTCGTCTGAGTGTTGGAATTGAAGATGCAGAAGATCTGATTGCCGATTTAGAAAGAGCCTTTTCTTAAATTATAAAATAAATATAATGAGAAAGATTCAGATTTTAGTGTTACTGAGCTTTTTCAGCCAGTTTCTGTATTCTCAGGTAAAACAGACCGATGAGTTGTATAAAACGGCTAAAAAGCTGGACAGTTTGATATTTGATATCGGATTCAACAAGTGTGATCTTTCTCATTATAATTCCATAGTCAGCAATGACCTTGAGTTTTATCATGATAAAGGCGGAATTACTGCCGGAAAAGAAGCTTTTACAGCGTCCATTAAAAATAATATCTGTGGCGGACCCAACAAAGTGAAACGCGAGCTGGTTCCGAACAGTATGAAAGTGTATCCTTTGTACAATAATAATGTCTTGTACGCATTTATTCAGGAAGGCGAACACGAATTTTTTGAGTCTGTTAACGGAAAATGGAACAAAGGAAGCCGTGCAAAATTTACCATTCTATGGATTTTAGAAGGTAAAGACTGGAAAATGAAGCGGGTTCTCAGCTACGACCATCACTTATAATAACTATGAAAAATACAAGAAAAGCAACTGCTCAGGATTTACCTCAATTAGCTGAATTATTTGATCAGTACAGGATTTTTTATCATAAAGAATCTGATATTCCGGCGGCAGAAAATTTTTTGAAAGAACGAATTGAAAAACAAGATTCTGAAATTTTTGTTGCTGAAAAAGATAATGAACTTGTAGGGTTTGTACAATTATACCCTATATTTTCATCTACAAGAATGAAACGCTACTGGTTGCTGAACGACTTATACGTTAATGAAAACCACAGAGGAAAAGGCTATTCCAAAGAACTGATCGAAGAGTCGAAAGAACTTTGCCAATCTACCAATGCCTGCGGAGTTTTACTGGAAACAGGAAAGAGCAATGATATCGGAAATCAGTTGTATCCGGCTTGCGGATTTGAACTGTATGATTCCGTGAACTTCTATGAATGGACAAACAATTCATCTATCAATTATCCTTAATATTTTTATACATTATCAATTACCTATTACCCATATTAATATGACAGATTTTCAAAAATACGTTCAAAGATATTTAGACAATATTCCATCCGAAAACTGGCTGGATGAAATGAATACATCAGGAAATAAAACAGTTGAAATGTTTTCCGGACTTACGGAAGAACAATCTCTTTTTGCCTACGATGAAGGAAAATGGACTCTGAAAGAAATGCTTTTGCATTTATCAGATACTGAAAGAGTATTCCAATACCGCGCATTGGCTTTTGCGAGGGGAGAGCAGGCAGAATTACCCGGCTTTGATGAAAACGGATATGCAGATAATTCTTATGGAAACGAAAGAACGTTGGACTCATTACTGGAAGAATATAAGCTGGTGAGAAAATCTTCTCAGATCTTTTTTCAAACCCTTAATCCATCAGCCTTAAGTAATATAGGAACTGCCAACGGAAACCCAATCTCTGTAGAAACCATCGGGAAATTGATTGTCGGACACAATTATCATCATTTGAATGTTATTGAAGAAAGGTATTTACCGAGGTTGTAAAAAGAAATTATATCAAATTACATCAATAGAAATGGGCTTTAGCCCATTTTTTTATTGGATTTTTCAATCTGGCTTTAGCCAAAATAACGGAAATGTTTATTTTTGATAAAAACACAAATGTCATTTATCAAAATTTATATTCATATTGTATTTTCCACGAGAAATAGAATTCCTTATCTACATTCATCCGAACTAAGAATAAAAGTTTGGAAGCATATAAAATAAAATGCTTATGAAAAAGGTGTTTTTTTGGATATGGTAAACGGATATTCAGATCATTGCCATTGTCTTGTCTCTTTGGGCTCGAATCAAAATATAGAAAAAATTGTCCAGTTGCTTAAAGGAGAATCTTCTTATTGGATCAATAAAAATCAATTAACAAAAGAAAAATTTTCCTGGCAGGATGAATACTTTGCTGTTTCTGTTTCTGAGTCAATGGTAGAATCTGTAAGAAATTATATTAAGAATCAGGAAAAACATCATCATAAGAAAAACTTTGCGGAAAAATATCAGGAATTTATTGAAAAGTATAATTTTCAAACATAAATTTTGGCTAAAGCCAAGAGATTTTTTACTTTTATAGACGGGCTAAAGCCCGCCCTATTGAATTATGGAAAACATTATCGAAATACTAAAATCCGGCGGAACGATCCTTTACCCTACAGATACCATCTGGGGAATAGGTTGTGATGCTACGAATGTAGAAGCGATCAACAAAATCTTTGAGATCAAGAAGCGTGAAAAAAATAAATCCATGATCATTTTGGTGGAATCTGAAAAGAGATTGCAGGATCTGGTGGATGTTCCGGAAATGGCTTGGGAAATTATCGATCTCAGTGAAAAACCGGTTACGATTGTATATGAAAATCCTAGAGGTTTGCCGAAGGAATTATTGGCAGAAGACGGAAGTGTAGGAATTAGGCTGGTAAAAAATGATTTCTGTAAAAAACTCATCTCAAAACTGAATAAACCAATTGTTTCTACATCAGCCAATTTTAGTGGAGATAAAAGCCCTTTGAAATTTTCGGACATATCTCCCGAAATGATTAAGTTGGTAGATTATGCAGTAGAGGAGGACAGAGAAAAAGTTTCCCAATACTCAGGCTCTTCCGTTATCAAAATATGGAGTGACAACAGGATAAAAGTTCTTCGGGAATAACAGCAGATTTAATTATCTTTGCAAAATCATTTTAACCATTAAGGTATTAAGCATATTGAGGTCAACCTGGTACACTTAATCTCTTAGTGGTTTTACATTAATAATTAGATATGTTCATTAACCTTACTCAAAATAAAAATCTAAAGCTTTTCAAAATCATTTCTGAGGTAGCCTTCCGGAATAATCAATCGGTATACATTGTAGGAGGATATGTTCGGGATTTACTGATGAAGAGAAAAGCATCTACAGATATTGATTTTGTTACTGAACAGAACGGAATAGAGCTGGCTCAAAGCGTTGCACAGGAAATTGACCCGAAACTGAAAGTTTCTGTTTTCAAAACTTATGGAACGGCAATGATTAAATATAAAGACCTTGAACTTGAATTTGTAGGAGCAAGAAAAGAGAGCTATTCCGAGAACAGCAGAAAACCGGAAGTAGAAGGTGGAACGCTGGAAGATGATCAGAAAAGGAGAGACTTCACCATCAATGCCATGGCAATATCTCTGAATAAAGATAATTTTGGCGAGCTGATCGATCCATTCAACGGAATCGAAGATCTGGAAAACGGGATTTTAAGAACCCCGTTGGAGCCGGCTCAAACGTATTCTGATGATCCGTTGAGAATGATGCGTGCCATTCGTTTTGCCTCTACTTTACAGTTCAAAATAGAAGACAACTCATTATCTGCTATTCAACAGGAAGCAGAAAGGATTAAAATTGTTTCCATGGAAAGGATTATGGTGGAATTCAATAAGATCATGCTTTCTGAAAAACCTTCCCTTGGTTTGAGATTAATGGAAGAAACCGGACTTTTAAAGCTGATCATTCCGGAACTGATAGAATTGAAAGGAGTGGAAGAAGTGGAAGGACAAACCCATAAAGACAACTTTTATCACACGCTGGAGGTAGTTGATAATATTTCTGTGAATACAGACAGTCTTTGGTTACGTTGGGCCGCATTGCTTCATGACATAGGAAAAGCTCCGACTAAAAAATTTGTGGAAGGAACGGGATGGACATTCCACGGACACGAGTTTTTGGGCTCAAAAATGACAAAAACCCTTTTCCAGAGATTGAAGTTACCATTAGGAAATGATATGAAGTATGTCCAGAAAATGGTAAAATTATCATCACGTCCTATTGCTCTGATCACAGATGATGCTTCCGATTCGGCACTTCGGAGATTATTATTTGATGCAGGGGAAGATTTGGAAGACCTGTTTACCTTATGTAAAGCCGATATTACAACTAAAAACCCTAAAAAACAGGAAAAGTTTATCAAGAACTTTGAATATGTAGCGGTAAAAATAAAAGAAGTGGAAGAAAAAGATCAGGTAAGAAACTTCCAGCCGCCTATTTCAGGAGAAGAGATTATGGAAATGTTTGATCTGAAACCGGGAAGGGAAATCGGTATTTTAAAAGAAAAAGTGAAGGAAGCCATCCTGGAAGGTGACATTCCTAATGACAAAGAAGAAGCAAGAAGCTTTGTGATTGCTGAAGCTGAAAAGCTTGGACTTCAAATAAAATAATAAAAAGCAGACAGAAAATGTCTGCTTTTTTTTGAATACCTTAATAAAAATCGGGCGGCTTCGTAGAAGCCGCCCGAAAAAAACACAAATGATGAAAAAAAATATTACGCCAAAGGCGCATTGTATTAGTTTGCATAGAATCCGTTAGAACCTTTACCTGCTGTAAAAGTGCTGATAACAGATCCTGAAGTATTATAAACAGTGATCTTACTGTCTTGAGTAAACCCGTTTGCGTCAGAAGTATAAATTCTTCCATTCACCACGTTGAACCCGTATAATGTAGAGAAAGAATTATCCGTAACAGTAAACAATGGGGTAGTAGGAGCTGCTGTAGCATTCATATCCATTACATATACCTTGTTTCCTGAAGTGAAGTAAAACTTATTCGTATCAATTTCAAGATTCGTAGCATTGGCAATTCCTGTTAATGTTGTTGTTTTCACAATAGAACCGGTGCTTGAAATCTGGTAAATGTAAGAATCTGCAGTACCTTTTGCAATTACATATACATTATTGTTATTGGAAATGGTTTTGTTGATATTCCCGTTAGGTAAAGTAATTACAGACTGGATTTCATTGTTTGAAGTATTGATATAAGTAATCTTATTTCCAAAACCATAAGAAGCATTCTGAACGAAAATATTTCCTCCTGCCTGCACAATTCTCTCAACAGAATCCGTAAAAGTAATCTTCTTTACAAAAGATAGATTAGCTGCATTGTAAATACTTACGTACTTATCTCCGCCGTATTTATCGTTCGTTACATACAGGGCATTATTAGCAACTGCCATATAACGGGGCTGGTTGATCTGTTCTGTGATTTCTCCTGTACTTTTGAATGTATATCGGTTGACTACCTTTACTTTATTAGAGTTGTTTAAAACCAGATATGCTTGATTTCCATTGAACGCGATGGTTTGTAAAACATCTCCGAGATTAGATCCGTTATTAGCTGCAAAAATATTATCCTGTTTAAGGCTTAAATCTCCCGTTACAAAAGTTACGTCTGCATTAGGAGTTCCGAAATTACCTTCGTTGGTAATTAAAATCCCGTTTTCGTAAGAAGTCGTAGGGATCATAACTTCATCATCATTACTACAAGAAACGTTGAAAAGTAGTGCAAATGCAAAAAGAAGTTGTAAAATTCTGGTCACTTTCATATAATTGATATTAAAAATTTATTTCTCCGTATATACTGTAGTTCCTTTTCGGAAGAGGATAATAAGCCACTGCTTTATAAATTGTATTGGTAGCGTTATTTACTCTGAAACCTAAAGTATACTTCTTTGAAAGCGTAGCTGAAATCCCTGTATTTAAAACAAAATAAGGATCCAAAGCATCCGCTCTTTTCTCGTCTGTTGTTGTGTATGTCAGCCCATTAAACATACCCTGAACATACAGTTTCAGGAAATCATATTGGTAATCAAAACTTCCGAAAACTTTATGTAATGGTACATACATCATCTGTTTTTGAGTCTCTTTATTGATAGACCTGGCATACGTATATCCGGCATTAAGTTTAAAGCGATGCTTATTGATTTGCTTATAATAGGTTAATTGAGATTCCAGACCGTAAGACTCCACCTTATTGGTGTTAAAAGCCGCCCAATATCCATATTGTGTAGGAAGCCAGCTGATATAATCTGAAATATCCATATAATACGGACTCAATGAAAGCTTAAAATTTCCAAATAGAAACTCGTGTGTCATATCCCCCTGAATAGAAGTCTCCGGTTTCAGGTTAGCATTACCTCCCGGTTCCCAGTACAAATCGTTGAACGTTGGAAACCTGAAATTTCTTGACATATTGAAAGCTACATGATACCATCGTAAAGGATTCCATTTTCCGGAAAAAGAATATAGAATAGGAGAGTCAAAATCCTCAACAAAATCTTTTTTGATCCCGGCTTCAAAGCGTAAATTATTACTAACGAAATACCTCAGTAATCCCGCTAAAGAACCCACATTTCTACTGATATTACCGATTCCGGAACCATAACCTTCCCCTTTATTTACCTGGAATTCGGAAATAACATTCAGATTGAGTTTAGGAGTGAAGAAATAGTTGAAATCATTTTTGAAAATATAATTCTTTCCCGTAGCTCCACTGGTTTTCGGACCTGAAATATCTCCAAAATACTGGAAATTTTCTTCCGTAAAAGCCGCTTTCAGGCTGTTGGAAAATGTACTTTTCTGAATATCCCATGAAATCAGGCTTCTGGTACTCTGGGTTTCATATTTTGTCTTATTCCCGTTCTCCACAAAAATAGGATAGTGTTGTGAAGAATCGAAAAACTGGCTTTGCCATGAAACAGTTTGCCTGTCTGCAATTTTATAGGAAGCCCCAACATTGAAAGTCGTATTGTAATACCTTCCGTTTCTGTTGATATACTCTTCTTCCTCAACTTCATAATCATTCTGACTAATGAAATAATTTCCTGAAACCTTAAAGCTGAATTTATCATTACTGTAAGATGCTTTCGCAAAATTATTATAAGTTTCGAAAGAAGAAAATTCAGAATATAAAGAAGCATGAGCCCCCTTATTAAAGTTTAACTCATTATTCAAATGAATGCTTCCTCCGATAGCACCGCTTCCGTAAATAATACTTCCACCACCTGCTTTTACTTCAAGCTGATCATATCCGAAAACCGGAATATTATTAATATCTCCCTGACCTAAAAATTGGGAATTAATATTGATACCGTTCCATACAAAAGCTGTATGACTGGCTCCTGTACCTCTGAATGAAGGCGAAGAAACCATTCCACGTCCATTTTCCTTAATATAAAGGGAAGTCTGGAAACGTAAAACGTCAGATAAATTAGCGGAATTTTTTTGAATGTCTGCCGGAGAAAGAGTACGTATCGGATGAAAAAGCTTCACCCTCTTCATCTGATTATCAAAAACAGTAACAGTGTCAATCGTTTTCTCTTGTCCAAAAAGAAAACAACCATAAGACGATAAAAGTAATACTAAAGACCTTTTTATATCCATATTATTTTACTTTTCCTCCGAAAGCAATATATTTTTGTGTTATAACTCTGGCAGGTCTCCTGACTTTCGCTTTCTGCGCCTTCCCGTTTTCACAGTGGCCCGTTGCAGAAATCCTTATGCGATTTACAGTTGCGGGGACAGTTTGGGATTTTCACCCAATTCCCTTTTCATTCCAATACCTTGGAAACCAAAATTTTTGCAAAGATAGATGATTTTTATGTAAACAGAAAAGTAAAATCGTGAAATCGTAAAATGTGGGGGTGCTTCTGAAGTTTTAAACCGATATTCTTTCTGTCATTTACCTATTGACTATAAAAATGTAGCATCAAATGAAAACGGAAGCAGGTCCTTTATAGACTTAACCTTGATCACTTCTTCATTCATGCTTGAAAAATAAAGATCAATATTTTCGTTTTGCTTGGTCTCAAACTCCAGTAAACTTTGTCTGCAGGCTCCGCAAGGCGGAATAGGAGGGTTTTTCTCAGAAAATTCCTTAGGCCCGCCGACCACAAATATCTTTTTTATTTTTTCCTTCGGGAAATTAGCCGCTACCCAGAACAAAGTTGTTCTTTCCGCACAAAGACCGGAAGGAAACGCCGCATTCTCCTGATTATTGCCGGAATAGATGTCTCCGTTTTCCAACAGCACGGCACAGCCCACCAAAAACTGAGAGTAAGGAGCATAAGCATTCTCACGCGCCAGTTTTGCTCTTTCGAATAATGTTCTTTCTATATTGCTCAGCTCGCTGCTATTTTTAAAATATTCGTAACCGATCTGTATGTCTTTTTTCATATATTGTGAAACTAAAAAAGGGGGATAAAATTAGCTCTTTTTCATCAGGTGGGCAAATAGTTTTTATTCTTCTTTTTCAACTGAAATTCAAAAAGTTCAAACATGTTATATACTCCTATACAATTCAGAAATGTAGAGCTCCAAAATAGATGGGTAATGTCACCGATGTGTATGTATTCCTGCGAAAATGGTGTTGCTAATGATTTCCATTTTGTCCATTACGGAAGCCGTGCACAAGGTGGAACAGGATTAATCATGGTAGAAGCGACGGGAGTGGAGCCCCGTGGAAGAATTACCAATCATTGCATGGGAATCTGGAATGATGAGCAAGCCCGTGAACTACAAAAAATTGTCAACTTTATTCATAAAAACTCCGCAAGTAAGATAGGAATTCAATTGACTCACGCAGGAAGAAAAGGTTCTACATGGAATAATATTCAGATTCCGGTAGAAGAAGGCTGGGAAACCATTGCGCCAAGCCCTATTCCTTATCATCCTACTGAAAGAATTCCTCATGTACTTTCTGTTGAAGAGATCAGAAATTTGGTTCTGAATTTTAAAGATGCGGCCAGAAGAGCCGTTGATGCAGGTTTTGATATTATTGAAATTCACGGGGCCCACGGATATCTGATCCATCAGTTTCTATCTCCGCTGTCCAATATCAGAACAGATGAATATGGCGGAAGCTTTGAGAACAGGATTCGTTTTTTACTGGAAATTGTTGATGCAGTGAATGAAGAACTGAATGAGAATACAGCTCTTTTTGTAAGAATTTCCGGGACAGAATATGCAGAAAATGGCTGGAATGTTGAAGATAGTGTGAAATTGGCAAAAGAATTAAACAATCATCACGTTGACTTGGTAGATGTTTCCAGCGGCGGGAATATTCATGGAGCTAAAATTCCGGTTTTTGAAGGATATCAGGTTCCGTTTTCCTCTCAGGTAAAAAACCGGGCAGAAGTAAATACGGGAACCGTAGGTTTGATCACCACGGTGGAACAGGCAGAAGAAATTTTACAAAAAGGTGATGCTGATCTTATCTTCATCGCCAGAGAGATATTGAGAAATCCTTATATAGCCGTTCAGGGATCATTTGAAATGAAAGAAGAATGCTTTTTCCCGCATCAGTACCTGAGAGCGAAAATTTCTTCTTAATTTTATAGAATATTTGAAAAATAAATATCCATGAAAATTGAAGACTTCATGCTTCCTTGTCCAAGCAAAAAATTCCTGGGAATCGAATGCTTCGGATGTGGTACCCAGAGAGCCATCGTATTGGTTTTTGAAGGGAAATTCTCTGAAGCTTTTCATATGTTTCCGGCGGTGTACACCTTACTCCTTTTTTTGATGATGATAGGTGTAAGTTTTATCGATAAAAAAAGGAATTATGGAAATATTATTGTTTTTTTAGCCATTATTAACTCAATTATAATGGTATTTTCCTATTTTTATAAACACTTTTATTTACAGACACATTAAATTAAAATTATAAACTATGAATCAAAAATTACCAAACGCAACAACAGTATTAATTTTGGGAATTGTTGCTATTTTAGGAAGCTGCTGCTGTAACGGGATTATTGGGGTAATCTGCGGATTGATCGGGATGAATCTTTACAACAAAGATAATGCGTTATATCTGGCTAATCCGGGGCAGTATACGGATTATAATAACCTTAAGACAGGACGTATTTTATGTATTATAGGTCTTGTGATAGGAGTATTGAGCTTAATCTGGTTTATCTACGTAATTTCAACAGGAGGTTGGGATGCTTACATGGAACAGATGGAACAGATCAAAAATATGGGGAAATAATTCTTCCATGATAATAAAAAAAGACCGCAATCTGCGGTCTTTTTTTATTATATAGGTCGTTCTGTTTACTTAACAATGAACTTCAATGTAGACTGATCCAGCTTTAAAAGATAAACGCCCTGTTCTAAATTCTTGATCTTAATTGAATTTCTACTATTCTTAAAAGGATGATCAATAGTCTGTAACACTTTTCCTTGTAAATTATAGATTTCAGCCTTTTTTACATTTTCCGTATTCCCTTTTATAAAGATCTCCTGATTAGAGATTGGATTCGGAGAAATTTGTAAACTTTCCGTTTCCTTTACATTCGTTTCTGAAGACGTTACAAAAGTTGTATTGCTTTGTTTTGCTGCTGTTGAATAACAAGTCCAGCTTAAATTATCAATCGCAACTCTGTTTCCGGATACAGTATTTACCAAACTTACCACTACATTTCCTGAAACATTGATATTGTTGATCGTAGTCGTTGCAGAAGTTGCGCTGTATGGAATTGTTCCTACCGTTGTACCATTTACCTGAACATTAAACGTTCCGTTACTTCCTGTAAACTTCAATTGAGTAGTTACCGTTAAAGAACCGATACCATTATTTAAAGTATTAGATTGTAAAGAACCGTCTCTTACAGTAATCGCTTTAGCAGAAATCGTCTGATCTGTTCTTGCATCAGTCGCAGTCCAGGTTACCCCTCCATTCGTCCATGTTCTTGTTAAATAACTTGAAGAACTTGCTGTAGGAATCGTTTCAAACGTTTCATTCACACAATTCGTAGGCGGAGTTACGGTTCCTGAAGTAGTTCCTGAAACGGTTGAGCTGTTTGAAGAAGAATTTCCGGCCGCATCTTTTGCAACAATATAGAAATTATATGTTGTAGAAGCACTTAATCCTGTAATAGTAGTAGAAGTGGAGCTTACGGTAGTTTTTAAGCTTCCGTTCATGTACACTGCGTATGAAGTAACTCCCACATTATCCGTAGATGCATTCCATGCAAGGGAAATGCTGCTTGAAGTAGTTCCTGAAACATTCAGCCCTGTAACAGAAGTTGGAGCCTGAGTATCCGATGAAGGTTGTTGAGAACCCCAAATAAGATCAACATAGTTAGGATTATCAATAAAAGGATTTCTGTTCCCCTGGAAAGTATATGAAGCATTATTTCTGTTAATTTCAGCTTGTGAAACAGGATCTTGATTATGCCATGCCAATAAAACATTCAATTCCCAAGTTTGTAACCCCGGGAAAGTGGAACTTCCCAACATATTTCCTGAAGTGAACGTAGAAAGTTTACTTTGATAGCGGGTTACAAAATAAAAGATCATACGTGCAACATCTCCTTTAAAAACATCAATAGGTTCGAAAACAGTTCCCGAATATCCTGAAGACACAGAATTTCCAAGTTTTGAACCGTTCTGGGATGTGAAAGTAGCAGTTCCCACTTTTCCGAAAGGATAGTTGGATCTCATACCGTTGACCTTACCATCCGTTGCTCTGATAAAATGAATATCAGAAACCATAGGTGCAGCCTGATTGAATAAACTTTGCGGTACAATATGCTCGCGGTTATAGCAGTTACCTTCCACCGAATATGTTCCGCACTGATTGGTTACAGGAGTATATTTATAGGGGTCTGTTCCCGATGGATTTTCAGAATAGATATCCAAAATAGACCCGTCGTTCTCATAATTTTTATCAATATCGGTTGTTTTATACCCGGTCCAGAGACCACTGTAACCCTTATCCTGATGACCATTGGTAATAATGTTGCTCAAAGCACTTTTAAGGGCTGCACCGGACAATCCGCTGGCAGAATTGTAATACCCTGCAGGTGCCTGGGCATAAGCCAAGCCGCCTACTAGAAGGGAGAGAATAAATTTTTTCATTAGAATATAATTTTTCAGTAAGAATACTACATTTTTATGAATGAAAAATTACGACACTGTTAATTTTGAAATGTTATGCATTGAGCTTTAAATTGAGCCTTTAAGATGTCCCCCAGTTTTTAAGGTTATGAAGAATCTGTTCAGAATTATAACTTTTATTTTTCTCTTTGAATATCCAAAGTTTATCCTACTGAAACCTTTAGAATAGGCGTAGTCAAAACATTATAATATATAATTTGGATCCCGGGGAAATAACTAACGGAACCGTATTACTAAAGATATAAATCTGAGCATCAATAGAATCGGGCTTTAGCCCGCTTTATATAAGCAAAAATGAATGAAAGGCTTTAGCCAAAACTTATATTTAATGAACAAAAAAAGCCAACACAAAAATGTATTGACTTTTCATATATCTGATTATTCAGTTTTAATTATTTTCTCTGTGGCGGGTAATTCGCCATAATTTCTGCCACAATTTCAGGAATTTGTTTTTGCTTAGCCCGTGGTGAGTCTACAGAAATTCCACTTCCGATCCCCTGCCAAACCAATTTATTGGTTCTTGCGTCAATAAGATCAATGATCAAAGCACCTTCATTATAATTGCTGCTCCATGTTCTGCTCATTCCTACACCCCAACCGAAAGGACCACCCCATCCCCACATTCCGTAAGGAGAGTTATTGGTAATATCGGTAACTTTTTTATGATTGGCTTTTACATTAATGATCAGATCCGGGTTTTCACCGGAGGTAAGACCTTTGCTTTGTACTTGTTTTGACAATTCATTCAAAACTCTGTCTTTATCAATATCATTCAACTTCAGATCATCAATTCTCAGTTTATAGGTCTTGTAAGAATTGAAGTTGGCCGTTTCGGCATAATCTGAACGTACCTGGAAAGGACTACACGACGTTAAACCTAAAGCAGCCGAGGCTAACAAAATAAAAATATATTTTTTGCTCATTACACTTATATTTAAATTAGAGAATTCGCGAATCAGTGATTTCATTTTATTTATTTTTTTTATCGTTTTTAATGAATGTATCTGTCTTTTTATCATATCCGTAAGGACAGTGTTTACAGCCACTTTTACAGCAATATCCCCTTTTCAGGTGAAACTTTTCTGTAAAAACCTTGTATCCCTGTTCATTATAGTAAAAATCCTCATTTTCTTTGATGTCAAAAAGGGCCATAAGTTAAATCTTGATCAAAAAATTTTATATTTGTTATTATGATAATTGTATGCCAAAAGCCATTAAAAAAACTTAAAATTAACGGCATCGCTCTTTTTCCCTTTATCTTCATTAGGAAACCCGAAGATAAGGAAAATAAAATACTTATCAATCACGAGAAAATCCATTTAAGACAGCAACTGGAATTACTGGTTATCTTCTTTTATATTTTTTACGTGATCGAATATTATTACTGGTTTTTCAGATTAAAAGACAGCTTTATGGCCTACAGGTATATTTCGTTCGAGAGGGAGGCGTATGCAATGGAAAGAGATTTACAATACCTTAAAAAGAGAAAATTCTGGAGTTTCCGGAAATACCTGGGCAACTCTTAATCTTTATTTCTGGTCTTCCCACTCCTTATCAAAATTTTTCTGTGTTTTATAAGGTGGAAAATACTTATCGTGGTTTCTTCTGATATCATAAAATATGGCTTTTTCAATCAGTATACTCAGATCAGGGATAATCCATTCGGGAGAGCCGTTTTTTTCCTGTCCGTTGGTGAAAACTTTCACTGCTTTTCCATCTTTCATTTCAACTTTCATTAATAAACAAGGTCCCATATATCCTGAGCAAGGATGACCTGTATAGACTTCTTCGGCAGTAGTTCCATCATTAAAAGCAATTTTCAGCTCTAGATAATTTCTAGGCTTTGTAGACTTTACCCCATATCGGGAATAGCTTTCAATAGTCCGGATGGTTTTTAAATAATTGATGGCGTTTTGTCTGCTCTCTGGAATATAGCCCGGATGCATTGGACTTTGAGTATGATTTTCAATTTCATTTTCAATCTGAGTGTTCAACATATTTATTATCTTATCATTCTGCTTGTTAGCAACATCAAATTCAGAACGGGGAATAAATAGGTCACCCAAAAATGCATATACTATAATTGCTGATAAAATAATAAAGAACCAGGGCGATAGAAAATAACTGGTCGTTTTCTTCATAATAATCTTTTAAGTTTTGTTTAACTAATTTATTAAAATAAATTCAAGAAATTTGCAATCGATGAAACTTCCGGAAATCCAAATCCCCATTGTTGAAATTCTCGTAGGGAAAAATGTGAGGCTCTTTATAAAAAGAGAAGACCTTATTCATCCTCAAATATCAGGGAACAAATACTGGAAACTTTTCTATACTACTAATAGATATGTAGATAAAAAACCTCAGAATTCCCGCCTTATTACTTTTGGAGGAGCTTATTCCAATCATATTGCAGCAGTTTCTGCGGCAGGGAAATTATTGGACATTCCAACAGTAGGAATCATAAGAGGGGATGAATTGAGAGATAAATGGCGGGAAAACCCGACTTTGATGTTTGCTTCAAGGAATGGAATGAATTTCAGATTTATTACCCGCGAAGAATACCGGCATAAAGAAAAACTAACGGAATTTCTGCAGGCTGAGTTTCCGGATGCCTTGATGGTGCCGGAAGGGGGAACCAATGAAGAAGCTGTAGAAGGGGTAAAAATGATGCTGAATGACGAAACAAAAGATTTTGATTATCTTTGCACAGCAGTCGGAACCGGTGGTACCATTGCGGGAATTTCAAAATTTTGTGAAGAGAATCAGAAAGTTATAGGCTGTACAGTCGTGGCAGACTCTTCATTGGAAAACAAAATATTGGAGTTAACCTTCAGGAAAAATTTTAATCTAATAGATTCAGATTTTGGAGGTTATGGTAAAATAAAAGATGAAAACATCCGTTTTATCAATGATTTTAAAGTGAAATATGGGATTCCTCTGGAACCGGTTTATACTGGAAAAATGATGCAGAAGGTTTTTGAACTGATGGATGAAGGGTATTTTCCTGAGAACAGCAAAATTTTGTGCTTTCATACCGGAGGTTTACAGGGGATTGAGGGAGCCAATTTGCTTTTGAAAAAACAGAACAGAAATTTAATTATATAAAGTAAAATTGAAAAACATGAAAAGACTTTTCTTGCTTATAAGCCTTTTAGTTTTATCAAAATTCTCAGCTCAGAACTGGGCTACTGAAGATCAATATATCCAGAAATTTGCTCAATATGCCGTAGAAGAGATGGAAAAGTATAAAATTCCGGCTTCTATTACTCTTGCTCAGGGACTTTTGGAAACCGGAGGAGGGCAGAGCAGACTGGCTCAGGAAGGGAAAAACCATTTCGGAATAAAGTGTAAAGAAGACTGGACGGGCAAAACGATGAGACATACTGATGATGCCCCTAACGAATGTTTCCGTGTATATGATGATCCGAGACAGTCTTATGAAGACCACTCTATATTTTTATCAACCAGAAAATATTACGCGAATCTTTTTAACCTCGATATGAAAGATTACAAAGCGTGGGCACACGGACTTAAAAAAGCGGGATACGCAACCAATCCGCGCTATGCTTCCATTCTGATTGGTAAAATTGAAAAATATAAGTTGTATGAATTCGACAATACCAATTCCAAAGAGGTATTGTACGCCGTTCTTAGGATGTACCCTAATTTAAAGGATGACAGAACTTTTATGGCCCAGCTGGAACCTGCAAAGGTGATTAAAAAAGACCCGGTAACCGTTAATGTTCCTTACAAGCAGACTTCTTATGCGCAACAGCAAAAAAGAGTGGAGAAGATCAAAACAAAGGCGGAAATCCTTAATTCCATCCTGATTAAAAGTCACCCGAATGAAGGGTTGAAATATATTATCATTCCTGAAGATACCAATGTTCAGTTCATTGCCAATAAATTCAAAATCAGTGAAAGTAAGCTGATGAAGTGGAACGAACTGGAAACTGATGTTTTACACAAAAACGATATCGTTTTCCTTGAATCCAAAAATTCCGATGGAAATAAGCCTACTTACAAAGCAGAAGCAGGCGAGGATATGCATGATATTGCCCAAAAATTCGGAATTAAATTAAATAAATTATACGCTAAAAACAGAATGGATGAAGGTCAAAAACCATCTACCGGACAGTTGATTTATTTAATAGACAAAAAACCCAGAAATTAATAGTTGTTAGTTGCTAGTTATCAGTTGACGGTGAATGCTGTTGATTAAAAAACTATCAATTATCAACCCTCAACTATCAACCAAAATGAGATACCAAAGAAGTTCGGCTTTATTTGAAGAGGCTTACAAGTACATTCCGGGAGGAGTAAATTCACCCGTTCGTGCATTCAAATCAGTGGGAGGAGTGCCTGTTTTTATGAAATCTGCAAAAGGGGCTTACCTTACTGATGCGGATGACAATACATACATAGATTATATTAATTCATGGGGACCTGCTATTTTAGGTCACACCCATCCGGAAGTGTTGGAAGAGTTGAAGATCCAGGCAGAAAAAGGCTTCTCTTTCGGAGCACCGACGGAACTGGAAACAGAAATCGCTAAATTCATTACGGAAAATGTCCCGAATATCGATCAGATCAGAATGGTTTCTTCGGGAACTGAAGCTTGTATGAGCGCGATCAGACTGGCAAGAGGATATACGGGAAGAGATAAGATCATCAAGTTTGAAGGATGTTATCATGGTCATTCAGATTCTTTCTTAATAAAGGCAGGAAGTGGTGCTGCAACTTTCGGAAACCCGAATTCTCCGGGAGTTACTCAGGGAACTGCAAAAGATACTCTTTTGGCCCGTTATAACGATTTTGAGCAGGTGGAAGATCTATTTCGTCATAATCAGGGAGAAATTGCTGCGGTCATTATCGAACCTGTAGCCGGGAATATGGGATGCGTTCTTCCCGAGAATAATTTCTTGCAAAACCTAAGAAAAATCTGTGACGAGAATGGAACCTTATTGATTTTTGATGAGGTAATGACCGGCTTCAGACTGGCGTTTGGAGGTGCTCAGGAACTTTACAATGTAAAAGCAGATTTGGTAACGTATGGAAAAGTAATCGGCGGAGGTTTGCCGGTGGGAGCTTTTGCCGGAAGAAATGAAATTATGGATCATCTGGCCCCGAAAGGGGGAGTTTACCAAGCCGGAACATTAAGTGGGAATCCATTGGCGATGAGAGCAGGATTGAAAACACTGCAGATCATCAAAAATGACGGAGATTTCTTCAACAGACTGAATAAAACAACGGAGACACTTGATTTTGAAATCGGGAAGATCTTAAACGAGAAAGGAATTGCCCATAAAATCAACAGGAAAGGCTCTATGATGTCTGTATTCTTCCATATCAACAGGGTTTCTAATTTTGATGAAGCTCAGGAAGCGAATCATTCATTATTCAATAACTTTTTCCACCAAATGTTGAACAATGGTGTTTATCTTCCGCCAAGCGGCTATGAAACTTATTTCATCAGTGATGCCATTAAGGATAGGGAAATTGATATGACGTTGGAGGCTGTAAGAAAATTTGAATATTCTTAATAGAAAAAAATACAATAAATAAAAGGATGAGGTTTTTACTTCGTCCTTTTTTGTTTCGATAGTGTATGATTTTAGATATCTGATTTATCTTAGAATAAAACCTTAATAAGTCATGGATGTATATAAAGATATGGCAATAAGAAAAATACAGAAGTGTGATAAAACTTATATTAATTCTTGTTAACGTGAATTTAACAATTATTAAAATTTGTTAAATTAGCTAACTATTGATAATAAAAATTAGTACTAACCCTTAAATACACAAGATAGATGAAAAAAATCTACATGAGTACACTTTTCTTATGCACTACCGCTATATTATATTCTCAAAACGTATTGTGGCAGAAAGACATCAAATCCAATACCCAGGATTTCCTTTCCCAGGTAACCACCACGATTGACGGACAGTATTTGATCACAGGAAGCTCCATTCAAAGCTCTAAGTCTCAGGCTTCAGGCAGTAAGCAAAATAACGGCTACGATTTCCATTTAGTCAAGCTCAACCAGCAAGGCGAAGAAGTCTGGGAAAAATACTTCTCAGGACAGAACCATGATTTCCTGTCTGCCACAGTGAACACTCAGGAAGGAGGCTTTCTTCTCTCTGGAACATCTTATAGTGGGAAATCTTTGGATAAGAAAGAAGATTCCAAGGGAGGCTCAGATTTGTGGCTGATCAAAATCAATGAATTCGGGGAAGAGCAGTGGCAGAAAACACTCGGGACTGCTTCCGATGAAGAAGCCAGAGCTGTGATTCAAACCACAGACTTAGGCTATTTTGTAGCAGGAAATGTACAGAACTCGGCTAAAGGCTATGGTTCTAAAGATATCTGGATCATAAGACTCGATAAAACAGGAAAACAGACTTCGGAACTGATCTTAGGAGGAAAAGGACTCGATGAAGTAGAGAAAATGATTCCGACCAAAGATGGAGGAGCTTTATTAGGCATGTATTCCAGAAGTAATATCGGAGGATCAAAAAAGACTGAGAACTACGGTGAAGGTGATTACTGGATTATTAAGCTAAATAAAGACGGAAAGGTAGAATGGGAAAAGAACTATGGTGGAAAAGCAGATGATCATTTGAGAACCCTTGCTTTAACTTCTACAGGATATTTGATTGGTGGAGAATCAAGATCAGAGAGATCAGGAAACAAAATCTCTGGAATAGAAGAAGGAACCGATTTATGGTTAATTGCCTTAAATGAAAGAGGAGAAGAATTATGGCAGAAATCCTACAACTTTAAGAACAGGGATGTCTTGATGGGAATGAGTGTGATCAGTGGGATAATGGAAGCAGGAAGCGGGAAGTCTAATGAAAATGCAACCAAAGGAATATTATTAGGAGGCTATACCCAAGCAGAAGGAAGAATAGAAAGTGATGATGAGACGTTCTGGATGCTGTATCTGGACCAGGAAGGAAAGGAACAATGGAGAAAGCATGTGAAAGGAGAATCCAGAAAGAAAGAAGAAAGACTTTCGGATATTAAGCTTAACAGGGATGGTTCAATCATTTTAGCAGGAACCAGTGCAGAGGAATTAGGAAAGGAGAACTGGAAGATTGTGAAACTGGGAGACGGACAGATTGATCAGCTGATCGAAAAGCAGGACATCAGAGTCTATCCGAATCCTGTATCAGATTATACCTATGTAGAGATCGGCTATGAGTTTAAGGAAGCGGATATTTTACTGTATGATATGAGCGGTAAGCTGTTGCAGCAAACCAAGACCAAGAATAAGGTAACGAAGATCAATACTCAGCCTCTGGTTCAAGGAGCTTACCTTGTGACCATTAAAACAGATACTAATAAAACAGCGAATGCTAAGATTATTAAGAAATAAATTAAAATGAGAAAAATATTAAAAACAATAACTGCAGGAATTTTTATAGCAATACATTGTAATACTCTTGCTCAAGTAGGAGGTATTGATGGCATTGCTAAAGGAGAAGTTAAAGATGTAAATTTTAATAAAGATTTTGCGGTTGATCTGTATACAGGTACAGTCAATATTAATATTCCCTTAGAAAAAATACAGCAAGGTAGTCTTCCTCTAGATTTAGGATTGAGCTATGACGCAACAGGAGTACTGGTCAATAATATTTCTGGAATAGTAGGACAAAATTGGCATTTAAACGCAGGGGGATCAATAACCCGCAAAATAAAGGGAATGTGTTTTGACGAATTAAATTATGATAAAGGTGGACAACCAGGTTTAAGTAGTGCTATGACATATCAAACCGGTTTTTTTGAGGCGCGAATTTTATTGAATCGTAACGACTGGAAAGATTTGGCTCATATGCAGCGTATTTTAACAAGAGCAATTGCTATTGCACCTATTGGACCATTTTACGGAGGACCTCCCTATTATGAAATTGATTTTGGTGACGGGTTACCCGATTTTGATAAAGTTTTTAAAATTGATACGGAACCGGATATTTTTTATTTCAACTTTTTTGATAAGAGTGGCTATTTCTTTATGGGGGAAGATGGAAACTGGAAGGTTTCATCAAAAGATAATTTGAAAGTGTTGTATAATGAAGAAACCGATTTAGTAAACCCTCTTTCAGGGATAAAATTTAAAAGTCCTGCAGTTGAAATTTCCGAATCGTATAAAAGAAAATCTATTGGAAGATTAACGTTAGTTGATGATAAAGGAGTTAAGTATATTTTTGGGGATAATGACTTAAAAAGCATGGAAGTAGTTATGGGGGAATATTACACTACTGAATTCTTTTACCCATTTGTTGCGAAATGGAATCTAAAAAAAGTAATAGATCCCAATGGTAAGATACTTTATGATTTTACCTATAAAACAGGGCAGCATTTTTTGTCAAATTTGTTTGTTGAAGCCCGCCATGAAGTTTCTTCAAATGAAGATAACGGAACTTATACTTATTCTGCAAATCCTCAAACTTGGTCAAATTTTTATAAACTCTATAGGGAGAGTGGAGATTTGTACAAGCCTTCATACTTAAGTCGGATAGTAGCGTTTGATGGTACTTCAGTAGATTTTGCTTACGTTGAGAAAGCAAATATCCAGTATACAAGATCGGGCAATGTTTTTTTTGAACAAAAACCATATCCTGATTCTCCTTATTATCCTTTATTTAATCGTAAATGGCTACACGAAAAATTAAATACAATCTATTCTGACGAGATACCCGCTACCGACGGGACAGATCAAAAAAGTATCAGATATGTTTTAAGTGAAGTCAAAGTTAATTTCAATAATAAATTGATTAATAAATTTAATTTTCAATATGCTAATGCAGACCCAAGAGTATTTTTATATCAAATTATTAAAAATGATGATGAAAAACATCAGTTTTTTTATCATTACCCTAACGATTTACCGGGATATTTTTCGGAAAAAAAAGATATGTGGGGGTATTATAATGGATATTCAACTTCTCTTTCTCACTCCAATAATTACAATTTTTGGCAAAATTTTGAAAATAATAAGTATTCAACAAGAGGCACAGTAACCTCTAAAATGTTGAATGGCTCTCTTCAGCAGATCGTATGGCCAACAGGAGGGAGTACAAATTTTGTATTTGAGCCTCACTCTTTTAGACACAGGGTAATCAACCAAAAATCATTGAATAATAGTGTAATTACAGAAACCTTCCCAAATGGTGGTGGTGGATTGAGAATTAAGAAAATCATCAGTGAAGGGAAGGAAAGAGAATTTTTCTATAATAATTCTTTTGATGAAATGGACAATAATATATCATCTGGGATATTATTGTATGAGCCTATATTTTTTCTACGTCATCCCGTTTATGAGTTAAATTTTGGTGATGTAACAGGTACTATGATTCCATCAGGTGGAACATCTTCTGCTGATGGAATAAACCCAAAATCAGATTTTTTTAAATCCAATGTTGCATACAGTACTGTATTTGAAAAAACTAATGATGGATATATAAAATATACTTTTAATGATTTTTTCGATTCTCCGGATTACTATATGGAAGAGAGAATGAGACCCTTCAATAAACTTTCTAAAAAAATTGACATGAGTTTTGATAGAGGACAATTAAAAACTAAAACTTATTTTGATGCCAACCAAAATATGATTTTGTTTAAAAGCTATGCATATAAAAAACTATTTGGAGGATTAAGCTCGAAAGGAATAGATTACAATTATTTTACAAGTAATTATTCTGAGCATCCACAGGATGATGTTTTCGGGGGAGGTCTTTTTCCGATTTCACAACCAGATTGTTTAGGGTGTAATTCCAAAATGGATCCTTACTTAATCTATTACTCAGATAAAGTGTTAGAAACTGAACTTACCACTGAATATTTTAAGGACGGCAGAAAAATAGAGTCTTTAAAAAGATATTATTATAAAAGTCCTTTGGATGCCAGCTACAGCCTGATTGACAAAATAGAGGAATATCCTAGCAAATATGACTTATCAAAATTCAAAACAATTAGATTTGATTATGCGATTGATACGGATACATCAGAACCAATTATTCAGAGTATGATAGAAAAAAACATGGTAGGTATTCCTTTAGCGGTGACACAATATAATGAGCAGAATGAACCTATTTCTAGAACAGAAACTATTTATGCTAAAAATTCAATAACTAATAATTTAGTACTTCCTGTTTCAACTAGAACTTCAAAGACGGGAACGTATGGTTATGGAAATGATGCAGCAGTACATAGACAAGTAACCTATGATTTATATGATGCTCATGGACGTATTTTACAGTATACAGATGGATCAGGAATTCCTACAACTATCATTTGGGGGTACAACAGATCACAGCCTATTGCAAAAATAACAGGAGCTACCTATAATCAGGTTGAGGCAAATGTTAATATTGGATACTTACAAGATGCATCGGATGTTGATATTGATGTTGCATCGGAAAATATTTTGATCTCATTATTGGATGATCTAAGAAAAAATATGGCATTCAAAGATCATCACATTACTACTTATACCTATGACCCGTTAGTTGGAATAACAACTCTTACCGATCCTGATGGATTACGAGAGCATTATAAATACAATACCAAAAACAAGTTGGAAAAGATTATGAATTCTGAAGGTAAAGTATTGGAAGAGTATCAATATCATTATAAAAACTAGTGAACCAATGAAAAAAATATTAATTATAGTATTGGGGCTAATCTTCAATTACTCCATTTCTCAAAATCTTACAAGTACTGAAAATTATGTATACAAGAAAACTCACCTTTCAGATCCTTCAGATCCAGTACAAAAACAGTTAGAAACTGTACAATATTTAGATGGACTTGGGAGACTTAAGCAAATTATTTCAATAAAATCTACTCCAACTGGGCAAGACTTAGTAATACCTGTGGTGTATGATCAATTTGGTAGAAAGACTAAAGATTATCTTCCTATACCCGTATCAACTTCTAATGCGGCAATTCAAAACTCTGTTTCAGAAAGTACGATAAACTCATATTATGGAGTCACTAATGCTTTTTCAGAAAAAGAACTTGAATCTTCTCCTCTAAGCAGAATATTTCAATCTGCAAGTCCGGGTGAGGATTGGAAAATGAGTTCTGGGCACACCGTGAAGTACGGATACGATGCCAATTCTATAACGGATCAGGTAAAAAAATATCAAATTACTACTACTTGGGATAGTGCTAACCAAATGTATACTTCCTCTCCTTCCCAGATTATTTATTATGAGGAAAATTCATTATATAAGTTTACGATTAAGGATGAAGATAATAATGAGAAAATTGTTTTTAAAGATCTGTATGGCCATATTGTTCTTATCCGAAGAAATGATGGAACAAATAATTTAGATACCTATTATGTATATGATAAATATGATCAGTTAACATATGTTATTCCTCCTTTAGCATCGGTTGAATCTGTATTATCTCAAGCTATTCTTGATAATCTATGTTATCAATACAGGTTTGATAATAAGAAGAGGGCGGTGGAAAAAAAGTTTCCCGGAAAAGGTTGGGAATATATGGTGTATGATAAACAAGATCGACTAGTTGCTATTCAGGATGCCAATTTAAAAATACAGAATCGGTGGTTGTATACCAAATATGATCAGTTTTCAAGGGTGATTATGACCGGTATTTGTATGGGTATGGGAACGAATCGTATAGATGAGCACGATTATGTAAACACTAAAGGCAACAATAATGAGAGTAGATCATCTTTTGTAACAATAAATTACAGTGGGATGGATGTCTATTATTCAGTAACACAAGGGTATCCTCAGTATGATAAGGTATATAATTTTCTTAGTTTAAATTATTATGATACTTATCCTGAAGGTTCTCCAGTTATTCCAACGCAGGTATTAGGGCAAAATGTAATGTCTCAGGATGCACAAAATTCTAATATGAGTACCAAAACTTTACCTACTGCCAACTATATAAAAAATACAGAAGCCAATGATTTTAGATGGACAAAACACTATTTCTATTATGATACTAAAGGGCGAGCTATAAGTACCCATTCCATCAATTATTTAGGGGGATATACTAAGACTGAGACGAAACTTGATTTTTCAGGAATTGCATTACAAAATAATACCTATCATAAAAGATTAATTACTGATGTTGAAAAAGTTATAACTGAAACTTTCACTTATGACAATCAAAACAGATTACTAACCCATAAGCATAAGGTGGATAATAATCCTGAAGAAATTTTATCTCAGAATACCTATAATGAGCTTTCACAATTAATCAGTAAAAAAGTAGGAAGTACTGTTGGATCTGCAAACCCACTTCAAACTATAGATTACGCCTACAATATCAGAGGATGGCTAACCAAAATCAATGATCCAGTAAATCTAAACGGTAAATTGTTTGGTTATCAATTGAGATACCAGAATCCAGAACCGAACCAACTGGGGATTGATGAAGCAAAATATAATGGCAATATCTCCGAAGTAGATTGGAAGATGGCAACTGATGGCATTCTAAAGAGGTATTCATATAAATATGATAGGCTTAACAGACTTGTTCATGGCATAAGTTTCCAACCTCAAGCTACTATTCCAAATGATGATTACTTTGAATATCCGGAGTATGATCGTAATGGAAATATCGTTTCTTTAATCCGGGGAGGTAAAACGGCTGCAAGCCCTGTGACTACAACGACCTTCGATGAGCTACGATATTCTTATGAAGGTAATAGGCTTGTTAAGATTGTGGATAGTCAGAATAATACATCTGGATATCCAGGAGGAGGAAACTTAATAACTTATGATGGAAATGGTAATATGACCAGTATGATGGATAAAAGAATTAAGGAGATCAGTTATAACTTTCTGAATCTTCCCAGTTCTATTACCCTATTAGAAGGAAGTGGTAAATCACAAAAAGTTCAGAATATTTATCAATCGGATGGTACAAGACTTTCTAAGAAATATACGAAAGGAACTACTATAATAACTACCGACTACTTAGACAATTTTCAGTATGAAAATAGTACATTACAGCCAACAGCACCTGACTTAAAATTTGCATCAACTGCAGAAGGGTATTATAGTTTTGAAAATAATAAGTATATTTATCAATATAAAGATCAGGTTGGAAACGTTAGAATTTCTTTTTATAAAGATGCGAATGGCAACCCGGTTATAGATAATGCCACTGATTTTTATCCCTTTGGATTGGAGCATCATGATGGTGCAGCGAGTATATCCATTACACCAAGCTATAAATATAAGTATCAGGGACAGGAATTACAGGAAACCGGTTTTTACTCCTTCAAATGGAGAAATTATATGCCGGATGTAGGTCGTTTCTTCAACGTAGATCCTTTAAGTGAAATATATGCTTACCAATCTCATTATAACTTCTCCGAGAATAGAGTAATAGATGCTTTAGAAATTGAAGGTCTAGAAGCGGAAATTATAAATAAAGAAAACGAGTGGGCTAGTTTTGAAGGGAGGCCATATGACGGGGGGCTTGAATCTATAACTACCTATACTGATGGGACAAAAGAAGCTAATATCAAAACAGTTGAATTGGAGTCATCTTATAAAACTCCTAATGATTCTGGTTTTGGATGGGGTGATGCAGCAAGGGTTGGCGTAAGTTTTGTGCCCTTTGTAGGCAGTGGTTTGGATATATATGAGGGGGCAAGAGATGGAAATTGGCTACAGTTTGGATTTGGTATAGGTGGTATGGCGTTGGATATTGTAACTTTAGGGTCTGGATCTATTGTTAAAGGTGGAGTAAAAACCATTGGAACCCATTTGGTTGAAGAAGGGATGGAGAAAGCCACGAAAGAGTTAGCAAAAAATGCTTCAAAAGAAATAGGCAGTAGTGGAGGAGGTGAAATTTTATCAATGAATGTTGAAAGAATTATTTCACATGGAGAGAAAATTGATGATCTTACAAATGAAATTAAAGGAATGACTTGGTTAACGGGTAATGAGCATGCTATTGTTAGACTAGCTAGTGGTGAAAAAGCAATTATAAGTGGAGGATCCGGAGGGATAAGCTTTAGACCAAAACAGATCAAAACTCTTTTTGGACATACACATCCCACTTCAGCGGGACCGAGTTCAGCTGATTTTAACTTTTTGAGAAAGTATGAATTCTCTGGTTCCAAAAAGTTAGGACAAAGCAGACAATACATACTTCATGGGGGGGAAACTACTTTAATAAGACCTTAATATTAATTCTAATGGCAATTATATTTACAGATAAAACAGAATGTTTACTTTGTGGTAAAAAAATAACGGATGAAGAAGATTTTTTTATATTTCCGCCCTTTATTCAGAATGTAAAAGATATATACTACAAATTTAATGATACGGGATTTCATTCTAATTGCTTGAAAAATGATGAATTAGGAAATCAGGCAATTCTATTTGCTCAGGAATATATTGATAAAACCAGGCCAAAAAATAGAATTTGTATTGTTGGTGGAAATCTAATTCAAAGGTTTGAAGATTACATATTTATTGATATGTTAACTTCCGATAAGGAAGAAGCACTATTTAAATTTAACTTTATTACATTGGATAGGAATAACTTACAACGATGGAATGACAGAGAAAACTTTATCCAGTATGCAGAGGAATTTAAAAAAGAAAATAAATGGGAGGATCTTACGGAGTTTAAGTACTTAGATAACTTAATTAAAAAAGTTTCTGACCCCAATTAAATTTAACATAAGAAACTTACAAAGCCTTTACTAAAACTATAGTAAAGGCTTTATATAATATTATAAGAGAATCATCCAGATGACAAAGTTGTTAATCTTACCTTTGATTAATCTAATAATATTGTACAAATTTATTACCGTTGAATTAGACTAAAGAGCCGTCAGGAAATTATTTCCTGACGGCTCTTTCAATTTGATACGAAGAAACTATTATAACTAAATTATTGTAAAGCAGATAAAAGGTTTACTCCATCTACAGTAGCCCAAGCTCCGGCAACTAAAGATACTTTGGTAACACTTGCGGTATTAGTAAATGTTTTTCCTCCGTTTGTTACAGCATATCCCCAAACACCTGGATTATCAGAATTCACATAATTTAAAGGAGATACAACAACTTTACTAGGATTTGCGTTTACTTGGTTGTTATTCGTTGCGTCATCCTGAATTAAAACTGCATAAGCATTTTTACCACCAGTGTTTTTATATCCACTGACATATACGTTTGAGAAAATACCAGTACCCTGTCTTTTGAATTGAATAGCAGAGATTTCTACAGATCCTGCAGTTTCTGGATTTGTATTCGTATCTCTTATTAAAGTAATATTAGAAATTTTCGGAGGAGTATTATCTATGTTTGCAGAAGCTTCAATCTCCATTCCGAAATTACCTGTTACTGTTTGGAAAGCAAACCAGTTGCTGTTGTTTTGCCCGCTCCATGCATCCTGCCAATCGAAAGAGTCATCATAATTACCATAAGCAACAAGGTTTTTTGCGCTTACAGTACCTCCGAAGAACTCAAATCCATCATCGGTTCCTTTATAAGCAACCAAGTTTTCTAAAATAGTACCATCACCTACGGCGTAGAATGTGAAGGTATTGGTTTCAGAAGTTCCGTCATTAATTTTCTTACCAGCATATTCTACTCTAACATATTTCAAAATACCAGAACTGTAATTAGCATCATTACCACCGTATGTAATAAAATTACCATCTTCAGATACAGCAGTTGGGCTTCCGTTTACAGCCTTGATAGGAGCTCTTCCATAAATAGTAATTCCTCCCCAACCTCCAGGAACTTTAGCAGCAGTTGTAAAAACAATTGGTTCGCTAGCAGATCCTAAAGCAAGTATTTTTCCACCTTGTAAAACAACCAAACTTGAAGTAGTAGTAGTAGAAACTGTAAATGTTGCACCTGCTTCAATAGTAAGAGTTGCTCCATCAGCTACCTTCACGATACCTTCTAATGTATAATTTCCTTTTTTTATAGTTAAGTTGGATGTAATATCACCGGATAGTTTTCCTCCTTCAGGCAGAACTCCTGAAGTATTGCCCGGAGTTGTAATAGTTCCACCATCTCCATCATTTACTTCAATAGTACATGAAGACAATGTCAAAAGCAATGTCAATGATAATAAAGTTAAAAGATTTCTTTTCATTTTATAATAAGATTTTTAATTTTTAATATTTTCTAGAATGTATATCCTACAGTAAAATTGAAAGATATACCATTAAAATAACTGTTTAATGCATAGTTATTATTAGTTTCTACTGGGTAATAGCTATTATCTCCCAATTCAACACGATATTTGCTGTCCAGAATATTCTGTACTGCGAATTTTACATTCCAATTTTTATCGAGTTGATTTTGGTAGACAAAGTCTAACTGATGGAATGGCCTTTCATAATAATTATCTGAACCTGCCCCCCCAACAGCATAAATTTTTGATCCAGACACATTATACACTAGGGAAAAAGTTTTTGCAAAATTTTTAGAATTTTTATATTCATACTTCAAATCTGCATTGATGGTATATGGTGCAGCACCTTGTAGTCCTCTTTTATGAAGTTGTTCTTCGGTATATCCTTGTGGTTTTTCAATTACTAATTGTTCCGGGCTTCTTTCTACATCAGAATACATGAATGTTGCATTAGCACCCAAAGTAAATCTGTCTAGAGATTCAGAGAATCTGCCCAAGTTCAATATACCCTCTAATTCTATCCCTGCTAGTGTTGCTTTTTTAGAATTGTAGTAGGTAATAACAACACCACTTGCATTTCCTGAAGGAGCAATAGAGCGTTCTATTGCCTTATCTATTCTTTTTGCAAATAAATTAACTGCAAACATTTCTTTATTAGAAGGGAAATATTCCCATTTTAAATCTGCATTATAGTTTTCACTATTCTGAATATTTTCATTACCAAGGATGGATGAATTATCTGGATTGATATATTCAATTGGCATTGTTTCTATAAGAATAGGACGGGTTATAGTCTTACTTAAAGATAATCTAAAATTATTCTTACTATTCAGTGCCTTTTTTATAGAAAGAGATGGAAGAAAATAATTTTTATTATTAATTATTTCAAGTATTTCTGGCTGACCTTTTTGATACCTGATTAGTCTCATATCATTTTCAAGCCTTCCGCCTATCAAGATATCCCAGCTATCGTTTGGTTTATAATCAAAATTAAGATAGCCGGCATTTACAAATTGATAAATATTAGATAAGTATAAATTAGGGTTGGTTCCTTCTAAATAATAAAGTTGATTATTCTGAATCGAATTGTCTAATGTAGATTGTGGACGATCCACATTAATATATACAGAAGTATTACCATTCGTTGGGTTACCAAAAATAAAGCGATATGAGTTTTTCCTTACATCAGCAAAACCATTATATCCTATTGATAATTGTAAAGGATAGTCTTTTCGATCACCTTTATTACCCATAAAAACAGAATATTCCCCATAAGCTGATCCATAAAATCTACCATCAACATCAAGATATTGACGGATGAAATTATTACCTCCGTAAGAAATTAATGCATTATCAAAATTTTCAGGAGAAGTAAGTTCAAAAATCTTTCTATCCGGCTGACTATAATTATTGATAACATAACTTCCTCCTGTCTTAAATTGATGACGGTCTCCGATTTTTTGTGCAGCAGTTAATTGCAAATCCAAAAATCTTGAAATATCCTGCTGATTGGTTCTGAAGAAACGTACATCTTGGATGCTGAAGTTTTTATAACCATTAAAGTCCTCAATAATATTAGAGGAGTTTTGTAAATAAATGGCATTTAAATTTACATTGGTACCTCTGTTTTTATAAGCTAATCCTAAGAGAGTTGAAGACTCTGTTTCGTATTCATACCCTTTTCTGTATAGCAGGTTACTTAGTTGTATAACACCACCATTATCTCTGTATTGATTGTTATCTCCTTCCTTGTAAGAATACTTTGACGATTGATTTAAAGAGAATAAAATTCCAAGATTTCCGGTTTCTCCAGCTTTTATTTTTTGTACTGTAGTGAAGCCAATGCTTGTATTTGGCATTGATTTAATATTATCCACATTCCATGAATCTTTAAATGAGGATAAAGACTGTTCTCTTGTGAAAATATGACCATTGGGTTTCGAGTCCCTCACTTCTACAGGCAATCTTCTGTCTCTAGAGTTTAAACCAAGATAGCCTTTTATTCCGTCTGCACCTTCAGCTACTTTAAAGTTATCTCTGAAAGTACTTAAAGTATTTACTCCAACACTGAATTCTACTTTTGTAAACGCTTTATCAATCGTTAAAGTTTCAATATCGAAAGTTGCTCCGGCGAAATCTCCGTAAAGATTGGAGTTAAAAGTTTTATAGATATTAAGTTTCCCTACAACGTCTGTTGGAAACTGCTTTAAAGCAATGATTTTTTGAAAAGGGTTGTTAGAGGGCGAACCAAGACCGTTAATCAATAGATAATTGTATCTTTCTTCCAATCCTCTTACAAAAAGTCCTCTTCCTTCTACTGTAGTGATCCCGGTTACCTTGGTAAGACCTTGTTCTACATTAGATATTCCTTTTCTGGAAATTTCTTCAGCACTTACAGCCTGTTTTTGTATAATAGCCTTTTTCTGTTCCCCAAGTACTGCAGTTTCTGTTTTCTTGTTACTGCTTCCCTGAATGACTACGCCATCAATTTTGTTTTCCTTTTTTATGCTATCCTGCTTGGTTTCCTGTGCATAGAATACAGATCCGGACAAAAACAAAACGGCAATGCTAAGCTTATGAATTTTCATTATTTACTTTTCTTTATTTACACTTAGATTCTTTCGGTGCAAAGGAATAAAAGAAAGGCGTTGTAAATGGTTTAGTAAAATTTAATTTTTTCTTAACTATATATTAACAAAACAACATTATTGTTAACTTTATGTGAACGATAGGGTATTTATTAATCTGTCATTCAAAAATTGTTAACTTTGACTCAGTAAAAATTAAAAATGAACCAAAAGAAAATACTCTTAATAGACGATGAACTGGATATTTTAGAGATTCTGTCTTACAATTTAGAAAAAGAAGGATACGACATTTATACGGCGACCAACGGTAATGAAGGAATAGATAAGGCTAAAGATATTATTCCGGATCTTATCCTGTTAGATGTCATGATGCCGGAAAAAGACGGGATCGAAACTTGCCAGGAACTTCGTAAAATAAAAGAGCTACAGAAAACACTTATTGTTTTCCTTTCCGCCAGAAGTGAAGAGTTTTCTCAATTGGCAGGCTTCCAGGCAGGAGCGAACGATTATATTGTGAAGCTCATCAAACCGAAAATCCTGATTTCTAAAGTAAATGCTTTGTTACAGCTGACATCTCAGGTTTCAGATAATGCGAAGCTGATTGAAATCGGTGATCTGGTGATCGATAAGGACAACTTCAGAGTTTCTAAAAACGGACAACAGTTCTTACTTCCTAAAAAAGAATTCGACTTACTTTATCTGCTGGCATCCAACACGGAAAAGGTTTTTAAAAGAGAAGAAATCCTTGAAAAGGTTTGGGGGAATGACGTGATCGTAGGAGAAAGAACCATAGACGTTCATATCAGAAGATTAAGAGAGAAATTAGGAATTAATACGATTCAGACCCTGAAAGGAATAGGCTATAAGCTTATCGTATAATCCCTGAAAAAAAACTTATCTTTACATCAACCAATAAAACTTTGTAAAATTGAAATTTTACAGACTTACCCTCGTCGCCTCGTGTCTTTTGACACTGGTGATGTTTCTTTTAGTAATCATTTTCGATTCGCTAAAGGAAATCTATTATAAGACACCCTTCTTCAAAATAGGTCTTTTCATATGCATCGTGCTTATTTTCATCATTAATTATGTTGTGCTGGAATTGCTGTTCAATTATTACGGTAAAAAGCAGGTACGCACAATTTCTGAAATCCTCCCGCAGGAAATGGTGAATGATAATGACGAAAACATTACGATTAAAGAACTGGGCGAAAGGTTTTCCGATCTTAACCAACAGAAGGCTTCCCAAATTGACATGATGAAAGAGATGGAGAGTTATCGTAAGGAGTATATAGGGAACGTTTCTCACGAACTTAAAACTCCCTTATTTTCCATCCAGGGATATGTGGAAACACTGAGAGAAGGCGGCGTTGAAAATTTAGGAATCAGAGACAAATACCTGGAAAGAATCGGGATCTCTGTGGAAAGATTGATCGCTATCGTTACAGATTTGGATATGATCAACCGGTTAGAAGCAGGAGAAATCAACCTTACGGTTTCCAGATTCGATGTCAATCTCCTGATCAAAGAAATTTTTGACCTCCTTGATCTTGAAGCAGAAAAAAATAATACCACCTTACAAATTCAGACCCTGCATCCGCAGATCTTTGTAGATGCCGACAAACAGAAGATTTCCCAGGTTTTTATTAATTTAATTTCCAATGCCATTCATTACGCCAACAGACAGGAGGCAAAAGTAGTGGTAAAAACCAGTGTCCTTAAAAATAAAGTGCTTATCGAAGTTATAGATAACGGAATGGGAATCAAGCCTGAAATCCTGCCGAGGATTTTTGAAAGATTCTACCGGGTTGAAACCAGCAGAAGCAGACGTGAGGGCGGCTCCGGATTGGGGTTGGCCATTGTAAAACATATCCTTGAAGCTCATAACGAAAACATTACGGTGGAAAGCGTATATTTAGAAGGAACTAAGTTTAGTTTTATGCTCGAAAAAAGTAAATAATTCCGCAAAATGTATGAAAAAAAAATATTTTAAAAAATTCTGAAATATTTTTTTGTGACATGTCATTTATTATATATTTGCAACAGAAATTTATCATAATAATAAGGCAAAAAGAAATTTAAAAACTGGTATGGTTTACAAAATCCGCGTAATATTAGATGCGAAAGAAGATATTTTCCGTGATATTGAAATTAAAGGAAAACAGACTCTATGGAACTTACATTTAGGAATTAAAAGTGCATTCAGCCTGCTGGGAGACGAGCTTTCCACTTTTAATTTACTGGAGGAAGATGGGACAATCGTGAAAAGCGTCCCGTTGGAAGATATGAGTGATGACGGAGATGGCGAGATTATGTCGGATGTTTATATTGATGAAGCATTTGAAAGCATAGGAGATAAAGCTCAGTTTCAATATGGCCTTCTTGATCTTTGGGAATTCTTTTGTGAGCTTGTTGAAATTATTGAAGAAACAAAAGGAGTGAATTACCCTATCACCGTATACAGATTCGGAAACGTGCCTTTAAAGGCTCCAAGTAAAAACGGAAGCTCAGGTTCTAAAAAGAAATCAGCAATGCCTTTAATGGATGATGATTTCAATTTTGATGACGATTTTTCCGGAGGAAACTTTTCAGATGAAGATGACAGCTTTGATGATGATGAGGAAGAAGATTACAATGATGATATCTTTGATGAAGAAGATGATGATCATGAAGAAAGATAAATAAGTATCAACCCTGAATATGTTTTCAGGGTTTTTTTGTGCCTTGTTTTTAAATACAATCCTTATTTTTGTTAAAACTTGATTAATGAAGAAAATAATCTTAGCAGCAATTATTGGCTTGGGAATTGTATCCTGTGCTGTTCAAAATACAAACAAAAAGACTATGGATTTGCCGAAAGAATGGAAGCATACTACAAATATCTATGAAGTTAACTTAAGACAATATACTCAGGAAGGAACCTTTAAAGCTTTTGAAAAAGAAATGCCCCGCCTGAAATCAATGGGAGTGAAAACGCTCTGGTTTATGCCGATTACTCCTATTGCCCAACAAAATAAAAAAGGAAGTTTGGGAAGTCAGTATGCAGCAGCAGATTACACTTCCATCAATCCTGAATTCGGAACCCTGGATGATTTTAAGCACATGGTGAACGAAGCCCACAGACTGGGTTTCAAAGTCATTATAGATTGGGTAGCCAATCATACGGGTTGGGATCATATCTGGACCAAAACACATCCTGAATTCTATTTGAAAGACCCGGATGGAAAATTCCATATTGCTTCCGGAATGGATGATATCATTGAGCTGGATTATAAAAACCAGGAAATGCGGAAAGAAATGATCGATGCTATGAAATATTGGGTAATAGAAACCAATATTGACGGTTTCCGATGTGATCTGGCTTCATGGGTAGAAGTAGATTTCTGGCAGCAGGCCCGTCCTGAAGTAGAAAAAATAAAGCCTCTTTTCTGGATAGGAGAATTTGATGAGCTTGAAAATCCGGATTACGGAAAAGTATTCGATGCGAGCTATTCCTGGACATGGATGCATAAATCCGAGGACTACTACAAAAAAAACCTTCCTTTGCAGGAGTTAAAAGACTTATTGGTAAAATATTCTGCGATTGGAGATGCTTCCATGAGAGCGTGGTTCACCACCAATCATGATGAAAATTCCTGGAATGGTACAGAATATGAAAAATATGGAGCGATAGCAAAACCAATGGCGGTATTTTCGGCAACATGGAATGGTATTCCTTTATTATATTCAGGACAGGAATTACCAAATATGAAGAGACTGCAATTCTTTGAAAAAGATGTCATCCAATGGACGAATAATTACCAGATGGCAGATTTTTATAAAACATTATTGAACCTGAAATCCTCAAATCCTGCCTTACGCGGAGGTGACTCAAATGTGATCACCTATTTGCTCAACACAACAGCAAATGATAAGGTGTTGGCTTATGTAAGGAAAAATGGGAAAGATGAGGTTCTTGTTGTTTTAAATATGTCAAAAGAAGCAGTGAATTTCAGTATTGAAGACGAACATTTATCCGGGACATTTAAAAATGTTTTTGAAGGAACAAAAAGAGACTTCAATGCCGGGAAAGATTTCAGCTTTAAGCCTTCAGACTACGCTGTATTTGAAAAGTAAATTAAGGTTTTAGCAATAGGAGCGGGCTTTAGCCCGCTTTTTTAATCCAATGAAAAGGCTTTAGCCCAAAATGAAAGAATGGACAAATCAATAATTTTAGATACGGTTAAAAATAAAATCTCCGAAAAGATCCGGAACTTTGAAAGTCTGATTACAGAAACCCGTGCTTCAAATAACGATACCAAAAGCTCGATGGGAGATAAATATGAAACCGGCCGGGAAATGCTTCAGCAGGAAATCAATAACCTTCAGAGACAGCTCAATGAAGCCTTACATCAACAGGCAATTATTCAAAAAATATCACCGGAATCTTCAGAAAAAGTACAAAATGGAGCATTAGTAAAAACCAATAAAGGATTGTTTTATATTTCAGCTTCTGTAGGAGAAATTGTTGTTGAAAATACCAAAATCATGACCATTTCGGATGAAGCTCCTCTGGCAAAAGTTATGATGGGATTAAGAACAGGACAAACATTTGCCATTAATACTCTGGAACAGACCATTGAAAATATTTGGTAACCTTAGATTATTGGGGAGATAGCTTTATGGAGAAAAGAAATTCGGCAGGCTGAAATCTGTAAAAGGAAACACTAAAAATATCATGGTAGTTTTTTTATAACAAAACGTTTGATAAAATCTAACAGTTTTTCATTTACTTTTTTCTAAATTTGAACCATAAAAATCGCTTTTCAACATGCAGAATTACTTAGACCTTTTACAGCATATTTTAGATAACGGAACAGATAAAACAGACAGAACCGGTACCGGAACAAGAAGTGTGTTCGGATATCAGTTGAGATATGACCTGTCGAAAGGTTTTCCTTTGGTAACCACCAAAAAAGTACATTTGAAATCCATTATCTATGAATTGCTTTGGTTTTTGAAAGGCGATACCAATATCAAATACCTGAATGATAATGGAGTAAGCATTTGGGATGAATGGGCTGATGAAAACGGAGATTTAGGACCGGTTTACGGAGCACAGTGGAGAAGCTGGACAGGAGCAGATAACAAAGTGGTGGATCAGATATCGGAAGTGATCGAGCAGATCAAAAAAAATCCGGATTCCAGAAGACTGATTGTTTCCGCATGGAATGTTGCTGAAATTCCGAATATGGCTTTGGCTCCATGTCATGCATTATTCCAGTTCTATGTTGCCGATGGTAAATTATCTCTACAATTATATCAGAGAAGTGCAGATGTTTTCCTTGGTGTTCCGTTTAACATTGCAAGCTATGCATTACTGTTGATGATGGTTGCACAGGTTTGCGGTTTAGAAGTCGGAGATTATGTTCACAGCTTTGGAGACGTTCATATTTACAATAATCACTTTGAACAGGTAAACAGACAGCTTTCGAGAGATCCGAGACCACTTCCTGTCATGAAATTGAATCCGGAAGTGAAAAACATCTTTGATTTCAATTTTGAAGACTTTACCCTGGAAAACTATGATCCGCATCCGGGAATCAAAGCACCTGTTGCCATTTAAATTTGACGGATAATAAAAGGAGAGAATTGTAACAAACCCCCTCTGTTTCCGACATATTATTGAAATCATTAATATGTTCAATAAACTATTTTTCAGTGTTTCAGTTGTAGCTTTCAGTTTGGGTTTTGCCCAAAATATCAATAAGCAGAAACTAGATGAGTACTTCAAAGCTTTAGATGAAAACCATAAAGTGATGGGAAGTTTTGCCATTGCAGACAAGGGGAAACTAGTTTATACGAATACTATTGGTTTTGCTGATGTAGAAAGCAAAAAGAAAGCTGATATCAATACCATTTACAGAATAGGTTCTATTACCAAAACTTTTACCGCTGTTCTGGTAATGAAAGCAATTGAAGATAAAAAGCTCACTTTAGATACAAAGCTAAGCCAGTTTTTTCCGAACATCAAAAATGCAGAAAAAATAACCATTGAAAACCTTCTTACCCACAGAAGCGGAATTCATAATTTTACAGATGATAATTTGTATCTTACCTATTATACACAACCCATTACTCAGGAAAAGCTAGTCAGTATTATCGAAAAAGCAGGTTCTGATTTTGAGCCGGGTTCCAAATTCCAGTACAGCAATTCAAACTATTCTTTATTGACCTATATCTTAGAAAAAGTATATAAAAAATCTTATGCTGAACTGATTGAAAAGGCCATTATAAACCCTTTAAACTTAAAGTATACCAAAGTAGGAGGCAAAATTGACGTTTCCAATAACATCGCCAACTCATATACTTACGAAGGAAATACTTATGTAAAGAGTCCTGAAACAGATATGTCTGTCCCAAGCGGTGCAGGAGCGATCATTTCCACTCCTTCAGATCTTATCGCATTTATGAATGGTTTGACTTCCGGAAAATTGATTTCCCAGGAAAGCCTTGATAAAATGAAAAAGTTCAAAGACGGTTATGGTTTCGGATTGGTGGAAGTTCCTTTCAATCAGAAAAAAGGATTTGGTCATAATGGAGGTATTGATGAATTTCATTCGACATTATACTATTTCCCGGATGGAGAAAAAACCTTCTCAATGGTTACTAATCAGTCAAGTTATGATAACAATAATATTTCTATTGCGGCTCTAAGTGCTGCTTATGGAAAAGATTTTGCTATTCCGGCTTTCAATGTTATTGCGGTCTCTGAAAATGAACTTCAACAATTCGTGGGAAATTATGCTTCTCCCGAAGTCCCATTGAAAATTAATATCTTTATCAAAGACAAAACCTTAATGGCTCAGGCTACAGGACAGGGAGCTTTTCCTTTGGAAGCTACTTCCAAAACAAGCTTTAAATTTGATATGGCAGGAATTGTGATCGATTTTGATCCCGGAAAAAAACAATTTGTGATCACTCAGGGATCCCACAAAACTACCTTTACAAAAGAATAATATGATGAAGTATTTAAAAATAAACATTGAAGAAAAAGCAGACATTGAGGTATTGAAAAATACAGTTCTACAATTAAAAGGAGTAAGCTCGGCAGAAATCATTGATGATGAAAATCCGGAAAGCGAACTGAAAAAAGCATTTGCCAAAACGAAAGAACAGCTTAAAAAAGGTGACTATGAAACATTAGTCAATGATATTTTCGACATATTAACAAAAAATAATTCTAAAAATAATAAATAGACAGATGAAAAAGGCTATTTTATCTATTGCCATACTTGGAGTGATGTTTACCGCTCATGTATCGGCACAATCCGAAACTTCAGGTAGAGAGAAAGTGTACAGAGCCACTCACACCAAGGTAACGGAACTGAAGCATACCAAACTGAAAGTAAATTTCGATTATCAGAAAGAGCAAATGAACGGGGAAGAGTGGTTAACGGCCTCTCCTTATTTCTATCCGTCCAATGAATTGGTTCTTGATGCAAAGAGTATGCTGATTCACGAAGTAGCCTTAGACAACAATGGCAAAAAATCTCCTTTACAATATGAATATAAAGATGATATTTTAAAAATCAGACTCGATAAAAC
Organism: Chryseobacterium defluvii; assembly: GCF_003634775.1. Taxonomy (GTDB): domain Bacteria; phylum Bacteroidota; class Bacteroidia; order Flavobacteriales; family Weeksellaceae; genus Chryseobacterium; species Chryseobacterium defluvii. The sequence continues at coordinate 717,180 of NZ_RBXB01000001.1, forward strand.
TTATCAGAGAAACCAGGATTACACCGTTTATATCAAATATACATCACGCCCGAACGAAGTAAAACAACAGGGAAGTGCTGCCATTAATGATGCAAAAGGTTTGTATTTCATTAATGCTCAGGGAAAAGAAGCAGATAAACCGACTCAGATCTGGACACAGGGAGAAACAGAATCCTCTTCTGCATGGTTTCCAACCATTGATAAACCCAACCAAAAGACCACTCAGGAAATCTATATGACCGTTCCTGATAAATACGTAACATTATCCAACGGTATTTTAAAAGATTCTCAAAAAGAATCCAACGGTTTGAGAACAGATCACTGGGTAATGGATAAAAGGCATGCAACCTACCTGTTCTTCATGGGAGTAGGAGAATATGCCATTGTAAAAGACAAATGGAAAAATATTCCGGTAGATTATTATATTGAAAAAGAATACGAGCCATACGCAAAACAGATCTATGGAAACACCCCTGAAATGATCGAGTTTTTCTCTAAAAAGCTGGGTTACGATTATCCTTGGGCAAAATATGCGCAGATCTCAGGAAGAGACTATGTGAGCGGAGCCATGGAAAACACGACAGCCACCCTTCACGGAAGTGATATTCTTCAAAAACCGGGACAGCTCATTGATGAAAACACCTGGGAAGATACTATTGCCCATGAATTATTCCACCACTGGTTTGGAGATCTGGTAACAGCAGAAAGTTGGAGTAATCTTACCGTCAACGAATCTTTCGCCAACTATTCAGAATACCTTTGGAACGAATATAAATACGGAAAAGACCAAGCGGATTATCACCAGATGGAAGACGTAAACAGATATATTCACAATTCGGGTGATTTCAAGAAAAATCTGGTGAGATTCAATTACGACTCCCGGGAAGATGTTTTCGATCTGGTAACCTATCAGAAAGGAGGCGGAATACTTCATATGTTAAGAAATTATTTAGGTGATGATGCATTCTTTGCCGGAATGACAGATTACCTGAAAACCAATGAATATCAAAATGCTGAAGCCCACCAGTTAAGACTATCATTTGAAAAAGTTTCAGGAAAAGACCTGAACTGGTTCTTCAATCAATGGTATTTTGGAAGCGGAAATCCAAAGCTGAACTATTCATATACCTATGAACCGGTTAAAAAACAGGTTTTAGTTACCATTAATCAGTCACAGGATCAACCGTTTGAATTCCCTCTTGCTATTGATGTGTATGACAACGGAAAACCAAAGAGATATAACGTTTGGGTAAAAGCCGAAGCAAAAAATACATTCAGTTTTGATGCTTCTAAAAATCCGGATTTAATCAATATCAATGCAGACGGTATTTTGTTATCGGATATTACAGATACCAAAACTCCGGAGCAGTATCTGATGCAGTTTACCAATTCCAAAGAATTCAAAAGCAGATATAATGCACTGAACGGAATCAAAGATCAGGTTGGAAAAAATACTTCTGCTACAAAATTATTAGCGGCGGCATTAAAAGATCCGTACTTCAGAGTAAGAATGAAAGCATTGGAATTGATGGATCTTACCAACCCGGAACAATTAAAAGCTTTAGGAGCAGATGTGGAAAAACTGGCTTCCAATGACCCTAAAACCTTAGTTCAGGCGGCAGCCATATCAGCTTTGGCTAAAACTAAAGATAAGAAATACCTTCCGATCTTTGATAAAGGTGTGAATGCTGTTTCTAATTCTGTAAAAGGAAAGTCATTAGGAGCAATTATTGCTATCGATCCTACAAGAATCAATTCTTTAGCAGAGAAAATCGACCTTGAAGGAGCATCAGAAGACCTGTTGATTCAATTGTTACCCATTGTCGTAAAAAATAAGATAACTTCTCAAATGGCTAATATTGCTCAGATAGCGGCATTTTATCCGTTTGTGAAATTCCAGAATCCGGAATTGGGTAAAGTGGCTGAAGAAGGCTTCAACTGGATCATGACCTCAGATAATATAAAAGCTACCGAAAGCATTACTAAAATGATAGGACACATAAAAGGTCAGATCGCCGATAACCCACAGGCTAAAATGATGATCTCTCAGATGCTGAAAGACGGACTGAGCAAAAAAATGGAATTGCTTAAACAGAATCCACAAAGCGCAGCAAGCATCAACAAGCAGATTGATGCCCTGAACAAATCAATTGAAGATTTTAAATAAACCTCAAAAGCACTTCCAACGAAGTGCTTTTATTTTTAACTGATCAAAATCATAGCCCTATTAACCATTTACTTTTATAAATTAGTATAAAATTTAAGGAATTATGAGTTTTGGAATTGAGGCAGCAAGCTATTATGTGCCTTCTTTGTATTTGGAAATTAAGGATTTAGCAGAGGAAAGAGGAATTGACCCTGCAAAATTGGAAAAGGGATTAGGATTGCATAAAATGGGATTTCCTGATGTTCATGAAGATGCTGCCACATTTGCAGCGGAAGCATTGTTAAAATTGATAAACGACTATCAAATTCATCCAAAGGATATATCCAGGATTTATCTGGGAACAGAAAGTGCGCTCGATGCCGCAAAGCCTACTGCTTCTTATGTCATGCAAATGGTGGAAAAAGTATTAGAAAAAGAATTGGGAGCAAGATGCTTTAAAAATTGTGATGTAGTAGACATGACTTTTGCTTGTGTAGGCGCAGTGGATGCTCTTCATAATTCTCTGGATTTTGTCAGGGTAAACCCGGATAAAAAAGCGATTGTGATTGCCAGTGATTATGCAAAATACGAGTTGGCTTCTTCCGGAGAGTATACGCAAGGTGGAGGAGCTGTAGCTTTATTGATTTCTTCGCAGCCGGACCTATTGGAAATTGAAAACCATTGGGGAGTAGCCACAGAAAGTGTGTTTGATTTTTTCAAACCCAGGAGGCACTATAAAAAAGAAGAATTAATCAGCAGTCCTGAATCTTTCCCTGATAAAATAGAAATTTTTACAGATGAGCCGGTATTTGACGGTCAATATTCCAATCAATGCTATCAGGACCGGATAAGAGAAGCTTACCAGCATTATAAAGAAGTTTCTGGGAAAGATAAACCTTATGAGGCTTGGAAATACCTTATTTTCCATCTTCCTTATGCTTTTCATGGAAAAAGGGTTTTTACGGAAATTTACAGCTTAGAAAACGGCCTTTCCTATGAGACTCCTGATGAACAAAAAACAGTAGCTAAATCAGAAAATTACCTTCAATTTATTAATAATAAAATTGAAAAAACACAAAGAGCCTCTTCAGAGATTGGAAATATGTATACGGCTTCGGTTTTTATGGCTTTGCTTTCGGTATTACAAACTTCTTTTAACGAGAATGAAGAATTAGCCGGAGAAGAAATTGGGTTTTTAGGTTACGGAAGCGGTTCCAAATCAAAAGTTTTTGCCGGGAAAATTTCCGGAAACTGGAAAGATGTAGTTTCAAAATGGAACTTGTTTGAGAATTTAAAAAACAGGACAGCCATTAATTTTGAAACATATGAAAAGTTGCATAGAAAGCAATTGGATCAATCTGTTAATCAAAATTATAAAGGATTTGGATTACAATCTATAGAATTGTTTAATCCAGTTCTGAAAGGAGCGAGGTATTATGCTCATCAAAAATAAATTCTTAATCCTATTTAACATAAAAAAATACCTTTAATAAAGGTGTTTTTTTATGTTTGATTTTTCACAATTTATTGAGAAAAAAATTACGGTATATTAAGAAAAATAGTAAATTAGTAGGCAGAAAATTATTCAAAAAAACACAATTTTATGAAAAAAGTATTACTTATTGCAGGCATATTGCTTGCCAATTCTACTTTCGCACAGTTGTATACACAATCCGGAGCAATACAATCTACAACAAATTCATCTTCTGCTAATGTGGGTATAGGTACAGCCTCTCCACTAGCAAACCTGCATCTGGTTTCGGGTTTTTCTACTCCTGATCAAACGGGAGATCTGATTATAGGGAATGTTAATTATCCGAACTTAAGATTCGGGGTTAGCAATCAATATAGCTGGATTCAAAGTCATGCCGGATCTCCTTTGTATATTAATTATCTGGGAAACAATAATCTTATATTCAATCATACAGGAGGTAATGTAGGAATAGGCACTGAAGCCCCAAGTCAGAAATTAGATGTGCGAGGTAATATTTTAGCAGGTGCTAGTGATGCTACAGAAGGAATTAATGCTTTTGCTATCAGGTATGCTGACGGGTCATTAAGCAATTGGGGATCATTAAGAAGTTCTGCTGCCACCTATATGAGTTTTGGAGTAAAAGCAGATAATATAAATGGAGGATGGCTATCTAGTAATGGGACGTTAAATTTTGCTAAAGTAGCTATGACTATGGGGAATGAAGGATTTGATTTTTGGACATCTCCACAACAACAGATAGCTTTAAATTCTCCAGTTTCTATGACCCCGGCAGTAAAAATTACTACCAATGGTAATTTAGGAATAGGTACCATTTCACCAGCATATAAATTAGATGTTGTAGGTAATGCTCAGTTTCAGGATATTATAAGCGGTGGTTCTAACTCATGGATTTTCCATACTCCTGATGATGGAAGAAAAACTCTTCATATAGCTTATGGTTCACCAGGTGCATGGGGATGGGGGAAAGCTTTTGTTCTATCTGGAGATACGGGAAATGCCGCCTTACAAGGTAAATTTGAAGCAAAAGAAGTAAAAGTAACCCTTACCCCAACAGCAGATTTTGTATTTGAAGAAGATTATAGCTTACCAAAGCTCGAAGAGGTAGAAAAACACATCAAAGAGAAAAAACACCTTCCAGAAATCGCTTCGGCGAAAGTAATGGAAAAGGAAGGAGTGAATGTAGGAGAGTTTCAAATTAAATTATTGCAGAAGATAGAAGAGTTAACCCTTTATTCAATTGAACAGAACAAACAGATCAAAAAACTTCAAGAAGAAAATAAAAACTTACAGTTTCAGTTTGAGAAACTCAAAAAAATAGAGAAGCAATTGGAACAAATACTTTCAGAAAAAAAATAATGTGAAATTTTCATAAAATAAATCATAGAGCAGGAATTATCAGCTCTTATTGCTTTTCATGAATCACTTCCAGCTTTTCACCCATAATTTTAGTCACAAACATCGCAGCCACAACATCCCCAACCGCATTCAAAACGGTTGCCAAAGGATCAACCAGTGTACCGATAATCATTACCGCAGGAATAGCTTCTTGCGGTAATTTGTATACGGAGATCATCAGCATTTCTCCGATATAACCTCCGTTGGGGATTCCGCCGGCAACAATGCTCACAAAAACCGTAATTCCTAACGCTAATAAAAGATTGGATGGCTCAAAGAAATCCCTTCCGATAATTAAGAATGCTACATAAATTTTAATAATAGAGGACATGGAAGAGCCATTCTTATGCAATGTAGTTCCAATTGGGATCACCAAATTGGCGATAGAATTTGGAATACCGATTTTAGAGGCTGCCTGTAAATTAGAAGGCATAGTGGCAAAACTGCTGCACGTGCTCAACGCTGTAAGAGTAGGATAAATGGCGTTGGTCCAAAAGCTTTTCACTCCATTTTGTCCATTGGCCACAAAAGCATATAAAGAGAAAAATACCAGGAAATAAATAATTCCAGCAATGTAATAAAGCCCCAACGGCTTTCCATAAAATCCAAAAAGCTGAGGCCCTAAAGTCGCTACCTGATAGGCAAAATAAGCTCCCAAACCTATCGGAGCCAGCTTCATGATCAATAAAAGCAATTCCTTCATCACTTCATATCCCGAAGCAATAAAAATTCTGAACGGTTGTCCTTTTTCACCTGCTTTTCTGGCCGCAAAACCTGTTAAAAAAGCAAAAATCAGAAGAGCAAGCATATTTCTTCTTGAAAACAATTCTGTAAATTCTCCTACAGTGAAAAAGCTTACAATTCTGTTGCCCCAACTATCTTCAGTGGCTGTTTCCGTGATCACTTCAGAACTTCCGGAAATAGAAGACACCGGGAAAAGATAGATCACGCAGATCGTAAAAATAGCCGCAATTAAAATGAAAAGCAAAAAAGTAAAAGACATGGTAAGAATAATCCTTCCGAACTTTGATTGCTGTTCCAAAGAAGCAATCGAATTGGAAACTGCAAAAAACACCAAAGGAACAACACTTACGAAAAGCAGATTAAGGAAGATATCTCCAAGGGGTTTAATATAATCTACAACAGCAGGTGCTGCAATACCTATGATGCTTCCGATTGTAATTCCTAACAGCAACAATATAATTCCTGAGTAATTTTTCAATACCTCTTTCATGCAGGGCTTTTTATCAAAGATAGGTTTATTTTTAACATTCCGTTATATAATTTTTAGGCGTAAAATTTCTACATTTGAGTAAACATCGTTGATATGGCTTATATCGATTATTATAAAATTTTGGGCGTAGACAAGAACGCCACCCAGGATGACATTAAAAAAGCCTACCGAAAACTTGCCAGAAAATTACATCCCGATCTTAATCCCGATGATAAGGAGGCTGAAAAAAAATTCAAAGAACTTAATGAAGCCAATGAGGTATTGAGTAATCCTGAAAACCGCGCCAAATATGATAAGTATGGAGAACACTGGAAGCATGGAGAGGAATATGAAAAGGCTCAACAACAGCAAAAACAGTATCAGCGACAAGATTATGGAGGTTTTTCAGGAACTGATTTTGGCGAGGGAGAAGACTTTTCAGACTTCTTCCAAAGCATGTTTGGCGGGGCAGGTAGTTTCAGAAAAAGTTCCCGTGGGAGCGCATCCGGAAAATTCAAAGGACAGGATATGCATGCCGAACTGAATTTACATTTAAGGGATGCTGCCAAAACCCATCCGCAGACTTTTGAAATTAACGGTAAAAAAGTAAGAATCACCATTCCTGCGGGAGTATATGACGGGCAGCAGATCAAATTGAAAGGACATGGAAATCCCGGCTTTAACGGAGGCCCAAACGGAGACTTGTATATCACCTTTAATATTCCGGTAGATCCGGATTTTGAAAGGGTAGGAGATGACCTGAAAACAAAAGTAACAATTGATCTGTATACAGCTGTTTTAGGAGGAGATGTAAAGGTAAATACACTGGACGGAAGCGTCAGCCTTAAAGTAAAGCCTGAAACCCAGAACGGAACCACCGTACGATTGAAAGGAAAAGGATTTCCCGTATATAAAAAAGAAGGGCAGTTTGGCGATTTATTTGTAACCTATGATATCAAATTGCCTACCCATCTCACAGACAAGCAGAAAGAACTTTTTGAACAACTTAAAAATTCCTGAGCCATGAGTGAAAGAATATCACGAGAAGAACTCGTAAAAATATACAATATAGAAATCACTTTCTTTGATGAGCTCGTAGACTTTGGCCTGCTGAATGTACAGAATGAAAATGATATCTTGTATATAAGTTATGAAGATCTGCCTGCTTTTGAAAGATTTACCAATTGGTATTATGATCTGGAAATTAATCTACCAGGTTTGGAAGTGATCCATGATATGCTTCAAAAAATAGAAGATCTGAAGAGAGAAAATCGTGAGCTGATGAAGAAACTTTCCGCAATAAGTGAGAAGTATGAAAATATTTAGTTTAGCTTTGTAGACTTTTTAAAGCAAAATTAATATAGAATGAGTGAAGAAAAAGTAATCAGATTAAAGCCTAGCAGAAAAGATTTCGAAGAAGTTTATTTTAATGGCACTCAGGGGAGCTTGTTTTTCTCACCCACTACAAAGGGAAAGACCATTACAACTATAATCGTTGGGATCATTCTGTTGATTTTACTTTTTTTGAAAGATACATTAAACAAAGAAAACGTCGGGATTTTATATTTTGTAAGTTTTTTATTTCTCCTTTGCGTTGTTTTTCTTTCAGTAAGTATTAATAATATAGCCAGGTGGAAAAAAGGAGTGGAGGCGTATTTAAAGTCCCTTGAAAGGTGCAGCATATATGAAATACGCTTCAATAATGAATTTTTCAAGGTTAATATCGATCATCAGGAAGAAAATAATCTATGGAAAGATTTTGTAACGGCAGATATTAATGATGATTATATTTCATTAGACGGAAAGCACAGCTATATGTTTCCAAGGAAATCCATGAGTAAAGAAGAGTATAGCTTACTTACAAAATCAATACGGCAAAATATTGATCAGCAATAAAAAAATCAGAGCAACTGGCTCTGATTTTCTATTTTATTTTAGTCCAACCAACCCATTTCCTTCATCCATTCATCATTGTAGACCTTCGCCACATATCTTGAACCATGATCATGCAGTAAAACAACAATTACGTCATCTTTGGTAAACTGATCCTTCATCTGGATCAGGGAAGCGATAGCGCTTCCTGCAGAATAGCCACAGAAAATTCCTTCTTCTTTAGCCAACTTTCTCGCATAAATAGCCCCGTCTTTATCGGTAACCTTTTCAAAATGGTCAATAACAGACATATCATAGTTTTCAGGAATGATGTCCTCACCGATTCCTTCCGTGATATAGGTATATGCGTGATCGTAATGAAGCTCACCCGTTTCATGGAATTCCTTCAAAATAGAACCGTAAGTGTCCACCCCAATTACTTTGATATTTGGATTTTTCTCCTTGAAAAACATCCCGCATCCTGTAATGGTGCCTCCCGTTCCTGCTCCTACTACAAAGTGAGTTAGCTTTCCGTCAGTTTGTTCCCAGATCTCAGGCGCTGTGGATTCATAATGAGCTGTTCTGTTGGATAAATTATCGTATTGATTAACGTACCATCCGTTTTCAGTTTCTTTGGCCAGTCTTTTGGAAACTGAATAATAGGAGCGCGGGTCTGTAGGTTTTACATCCGTTGGACATACAATCACCTCAGCGCCTACGGCACGAAGAATATCACATTTTTCTTTAGATTGTTTGGAGTTGGTTACAAAAATACATTTATAACCTTTGATAATGGCTGCAAGTGCCAATCCCATTCCTGTATTGCCTGAAGTCCCCTCAATAATGGTTCCTCCCGGTTTCAATCTGCCATCTTTTTCAGCATCTTCGATCATTTTAAGAGCCATTCTGTCTTTCACCGAGTTTCCTGGATTGAAAGTCTCTACTTTGGCTAAAACTAATGCCGGAAAATCTTCCCCTAAAACTTTATTTAGCTTTACTAATGGGGTGTTTCCTATAGTTTCAAGAATATTTTTTGCGTATTTCATAATCGATTTTATAAGCGGTGCAAAGATACAGCTTTAAAATTAGAATTTAAATAAGATCAATGGTGAAAGGTGAATAGTCAATTAATGCGAATAGACAAAAATTCACCATTCACATTAATTATATTTAATCGCTTTCACCGGTGAAATCTTACTGATCAGGTAGCTCGGAATAATCAGGGCCAATGCGGAAATGATCAGAATTCCGGCTGAAATGGAAATAATAGCAACCGGGTCTAAATCCACAGGAACTGTACTTACGTAATAATTTTCGGGGTTCAGTTTAATGATACCGAAAAATTTCTGCAGTAAAATTAATCCAAGGCCAATAACATTTCCATATAAAAGCCCGGGAATCATAATGATAAGAGTATAATTAATGAAAGTTGCCCTAATCTGGGAGTTGCTCGCTCCTAAAGTTTTAAGCAAACCTATGGAATTGGTTCTCTCAATAATAAGAATAAGAAGAACCATAATAATATTGATAATCACCACAATCAGCATAATGATAATGATTAAGGCAATATTGGTGTCAAAAATACTGATCCAGTCGGTGATCTGTGGAAATTTTTCGGTGGCTTTCTCTGCATAGTTTTTATATCCGATCTGTTTTTCAATTTCAGGGAAATCCCTGTCGATATCATTTACATTTTTCAGGAAAATGTCAATTCCTCCTACTTCATCCGGTTTCATATCCTGAATTTTTCTTACATGATTGATCCCGCCGATAACAAACTGATCATCAATCATTTTAATATCCGTTCTGTAAATCCCCACTACTTCAAATTTCCTGTATATAGGTTTCTGATCCGCTTTTGAGAACACGGTGACAATACTGTCTTTTACTTGTAAGTGAAGATCATTTGCTATTTTTTGTGAAATAGTGACTCCATGATTGTATCCCACCTCAGTTACCTTAGGAGTAGTCCCGGAAATCAGGAATTTTTTAAATCTTAAACTGTCAAAATCTTTCCCGACTCCCTTAAAAATAATCCCGGCAAAATTATGCTCATTACGCATAATTCCTGTAATCATAGCATATTTCTGAATGCTTGCCACATCAGGAAGCTCTTTGATTTTTTGAATATTCAAGCCCTGATTGTCGAGAACCGAAGTATTGTAAGAAGAGTTGGATCTTGTAGATTTCACGGTAATGTGGCCGCTAAAATCCGCCAGTCTTTCCTTGATGGCCTTCTTTGATCCGAAACCTGTGGAAACCGTAATCAGAGAAACAATAATCCCTAAAGCAACAGAAAGTCTGCCGATGAAGATGATAACCCTTGAAAGGTTATTTTTGTTATCTTTGGAAAATGCTATTTTTCTAGAGAAATATAAAGGAAATTTCAAGCTTATGAATTTAGATTTCAAAATTAAAAATTTACTTTTTATTTGCCTAATTTTTTTAGGAGTATTCAACCAATATTATTCTCAGGCTCAATATAAAGACTGTTTCAAAACCGGTGCAGACAGACCGGAATTGTATCTGCCTTTATTAAAAGATAAAACAATCGGAGTGGTGACCAATCAAACTGGATTGATGAGTGACAGGACTCATCTTGTAGATTTTCTGGTTAAGAATAACATCAGGATAAAATCCATCTTTGCTCCGGAACATGGCTTCAGAGGAAATGCCGATGCCGGGGAAACGGTAAAGAATGGAGTTGATGCCAAAACCGGAATTCCTATTGTTTCCTTATATGGGAATAATAAAAAGCCCACACCGGAACAACTTAAAGGTCTTGATATAGTCGTTTTTGATATTCAGGATGTAGGAGTGAGATTCTATACTTATATTTCCACATTGACCTATCTAATGGAAGCGGGCGCTGAAAATGGTGTAGAGATCATAGTTCTGGACCGCCCAAATCCACACGACGGGTATACAGACGGGCCGGTTTTAAAGCAGAAGTGGACCAGTTTTGTAGGCATGCATGAAGTCCCGGTAGTATATGGTTTAACAATCGGGGAGTACGGAAAAATGGTCAACGGAGAGAAATGGCTGAAGAATGGAGTACAGGCAAAATACACCTTGATTCCTATGCTGAATTATCATAAGAAACAGCGTTACACGATCCTGGACAAGCCATCTCCAAACTTACCTAATGATAAATCAATCAATTTATATCCCAGTTTATGTTTTTTTGAAGGAACCCAGGTTTCTGCAGGAAGGGGAACAGATATTCCTTTTCAGGTATATGGGTCCCCATGGACCAAAGACTTACCCTATCAATTCACGCCGAAACCTAACTTCGGAGCAAAAGATCCATTCCTAAACGGAAAATTATGCTATGGTGAAAATCTCTCCAACTATCCTGTAGATTTGCGTGAACTTAATCTTGAATGGGTTATTAAAGCATATAAAAATTATAAAAACCCCAATCAGGATTTTTTCCTGAAAAACCTATGGTTTGATACATTAGCAGGGACAGACGAATTAAGAAAACAAATTATTGCCGGACAATCGGTTGCAGATATTAAAGCATCCTGGAAGCCGGGTTTGAATAGTTTTGAAATGATCAGGACCAAATATATTGTATACGAAGATTAATCAAAGTTTTGAGGCGGATTATTATCGTTTTTGCCTTTGTTTAAGATCACAAGTCCGATAGATAGGCCAATAACCCCTGCCAAAGCAGTTAATATCGCTCTTTGCAATTTGTCCGGAAGGTCATTCCCTATGTAATTCATTAAAAAAAGTATGACAAAAGTAATGATCGAAATGATGATATGGTTTTTTCCGAATAGTTTCATTTTATTTTAGTTTATAAGAAATCATTACCCCTCCTCTGTACGGGAGAATTTCTCCACTTCTGTTCCAGCCCTTTGCATCATCATACCTGATAAAACTATCAGGCGGAACACTTTCATATCCGTGATAGAAACCTTGTGAGGTTCCTCCTCCTAAATAAATATCAATATTCCACCGTTCCTTCCATTGGAACTGATAACCTACCGTGGCTCCAGCCATAATATTAAATCCGCGCTGGAATTTTTCCGTCCCACGGTAATTCCATTTGGTAAGGTCAAATAAACCAAAACCTGTATTGATACCTACATACCAGTGTTTAAACGCCTCATTAAAATAATATCTTCCTTCCAGGTGTCCCATATAAACCTGCATATGGTTTCCTGAAAATGATTTCCATGGGGAAATAAGGACATCGCCCTGTAATGTATATTTTTTGCTTAACTGTTTTTCTAAGCCTACATTGACAACTCCTATCGGAGCCAGTAAAGCATTTCCTTTTATATACAAGCTCTTTTCTTCCTGAGCCTTTACATTTCCCAATAAAAATAAAGCAAAAAAGCTGGTAAGAAATTGATACTTCAGCATAAGTATTATTGAATTTGTTGTAATAGCTTTTCCGAAAGACTTGCGTCCTTATTGGCTTGTAAAGCTAATTTTTTTGACATTTCAGCGTATGTTATGGCCATTTCCTTATTTCCTGTAAGGAAATACAGCCTGGCCAGGATATAAGTGTTTTCAGAAGTTTCACCTCTCATGACAGATTTTTCAGCCCATTCAACAGCTTTTTTAAGAGATGAAGGAGTTTTTATGTGCTCTGAAAACACCCATGCTGCTTTTAATAAATCATTAGAATCAAAGGAATCCGAATTTTTATAATATTCAAGTGCTGCTTTCTCATATTCCGCAAAATTGGCATTTTGCTCATAAAAATTAAGCTTCGTCTGGTTTAATTTTATTGTAGCATCATACTCTCCAATTAAAGGCACTGCTTTTTTCAGAAAATAGTCATCATTGATCTTCTTATTTTTTTCATCAATAGACTCTTCCATAATTTTAGATAACATTAATTGATCATCAAATTGTTTATAGGTATCTGCCGGCAGGTATTTAATGATTTCCTCTTTTCTGGAAGTGAATATTTTATAATTGGGATCGTCTACGGATTTTAAAAAGAATAATAAATAACCCACATCATCTTTAGTGAATTCATCTGTTTTCTTTTTATTTTCAAAGTATCTTTCAGATGCCTTTTTGGCAAACTCAAAGTCAGAAGTGGAAGTAAGTTTCATGACATTGATCAGGAATTCCGGATCTTTCTCTCCCTGTGCAAAACGTTCTTTCAAAGAACCTTTTTTATTGTTGGGAGCATTAACGTCCTGTGCCATAGAAAGGAACAGGCTTTCCTCCATATATCCGTAATTTTGGGAGATCAACTCACCGTTACCATTCAGAAAAAGATAAGTAGGATAGGAGCGTACCGCATATTTGGCAGCAATATCCCTCCCTTCTCCTTTTTCCATATCAAATCGGGCATTCACAAAATTAGTATTGAAATAATCTCCTACGGATTTTTTGGTGAAAATATTCTTTTCCATCATTTTACACGGACCGCACCATGAAGCATAAGCATCAATGAAAATTAATTTTTTTTCTTTCTTAGCTTTAGCTATAAGGTCTTTAAATGGTAAATCCTGGAAATGGATGGCTTCCTGAGCAAAAAGTACAATGGATAGGAAAATAAATAATCCGGAGATAATCTTCTTCATTTTTCTATTAAATTTCTAGGCGAAGATAATTATTTTTACCGTACAAGTATCTTAATAAAAAGCTAAAAAAGTTTAAAGTGTGCATAGATGAAACTCATAGAATAAATCAGGACAATTATTCTATGAGTTTTCAAATGCAAAGAAAGTAACCAAAATTATTTAATGAGAAATAGTTTTTTCCATTTAGCAACAGTATTCCTGCTGAGATGAAAATGTTTTGCCAGTTGTATATTATTAAGCTGATGTTCTTTCTGATGATCCAGGATTTTTAAAATGGTGGTTTTATCATAGGAACGGCATTTTTGATTGAAGACAAAGCTTTCCTGATTTTCCCCGAATACCAGATTGTTGATGCTGATTATATCCAGGGTAGATAAATGTTGTTTTTTGAGAATATGCATGCATTGCATCCTTTTTTCAGGATACTTTCGGGTAATAATATCATCATAGATACGGTGATAATCTGGAGATACTACTTCTGGTATTTGTCTATCCATTTATAAAGGGTTGTTTTAGGAATTTTGTAATCATCAATTATTTGTAGTTTTGTTTTTTCACCGGTCTCAATGAGTTCCAGCATAAATTCTATCACTTCTTTGGTGTATATTTTTTTTCTGAACTGTGGAAGACTGGTTTTATGCAGGCGAGAGGCAGAATTATTATTCGAACTTGGGGGAGCAAATAAAATCAGATGTTGGGAATAGAGTCTGAAAAAATCATATTCCAGTAATTTGCTCCATTTTAACAGGGTATCCGTATCGAGGCTTTTAGCCTGATAAACCTGCTCAATATCTTTTGCACTGCATTTGAAAAAATTGCAAATACGGACCAAGTCTATCTCACATTCAATACATCGCTGCTGAATCAATAATCCTATGTGAATGTCTTTAAAACGCATAATCGTATATCTTTTTTCATCTATGCGAATATATCAGGTTCAGGGTTATTTTACGAGAAATTGAATACAACTTAGATACATCATTATGCATCAAATGAGTTTTACATGTATTCCTGAATTAGGATTGGTTATTCTAAGCTTTTAAGGAAAAAGTATATATCGGTATCAGAAGGAATATTCAGCTTTTTTCTTAATCTGTTCTTTTTGGTCTGTACAGAGCGATGCTGCATAAACCTGTAATCTGCAATTTCCTTAGATGAGAATCCAAGCCAGATCATAGCAGAAAATTCCAATTCAGATTTAGTGAGATTAGGGTTGATTTTTATTAGTTTTTCATAGAGATCAGGATATACTTCCCGGAACCGCGTTAGAAATTCAGTATTGTTTTCTTTTGCCAATTGAACAATTTCATCAAAAGCATCGTTTACTTTCTTTTTTAAAACCCGGGTCTCTATTTCCTTTTGTTCAATAATCTCTTTTTTCTCTGCAATAAGCTTTTTTTTCTTTTGGTCTGCGCAGTACAGATATATAAAAATAAAAAGACAAATGCAGAGGCCAATCCCGGTATATATCCATAATTTCTGTATCGAATTATTGCTTTCTTCCTTCTTTTCTTCTTCAAGTTTTTTGATGGATTCGTCAACTCCTTTTACTTGTGCTCTTTCAATACTATCCTTTAAAAAAGTATACTTTTCAAGATATGTTTTTTGTTGTTCCGTACTGTCGAGTTTTTCATAAGTAATAGATAATTGCCTGTAAATGTTTGAATTATGGAGAGGGTTGTTGATCTTATTGATGGTCATTGATTTCTTTAAAGACTTCAAAGCATCCGTATATTGTTTTTTTTCATTATAATAATATCCGTAATAATAATATATTACCGAGACATCGTAAGAAGTTGTTTTTTCATTTAACAAAAGCAGAGCTTTGTCCAGATATATTTTCGCAGAATCCAGGTTCCGTTCATACTCGATATAATGCCGGGCTATATTGGATGTATTAAATGGGGTAGGATATAACTTTTTTGATTTTTGAAGATAAATCAGTGCAGAATCTTTTTGATGGGTTACATATAATAAACTGGAACGGGTACTATATATATACGTTAAAAATTTCCTTTTTGTAAGGGGATCGTTTATTTTCAATCCATAAAAAATGGCTTTAGCATTATTTTTTAATGCAAGCTCATATAAATTCAGAGGATAATAAGTCTGGGAATATTCCTGATAAATTTTCGAGATAGTATAATCATCTGCTCCATATTCTTTTATAAGCTTTTCGGCAATATTAAGGGTTTCTATACTTTTTCTAAAATTTCCCGACCGCCAGTAATAGTTGCTTAAATTGGCAAGAGCCCATATTTCACCTTTATGATAATTCTGCTTTTTGGCTTGCGCCATAAGCTTTGTATTCCAGGCGATCATTTCCTCACGGGATTTGGTTTTTTGAAGCTTCTTATTCTCTGTTATCAACAAGGAATCAAATTCTTGGGGCGCAAGAATTTTTTGCGCAAATAGGGAATTGTACAGTGAAATAAAGAAAAAACACCATGAAAATAATATATATTTCATCTGGAAATACTGTTATAACAAATATAAGAAAACAATAAGAAGAATGAGGCTGAGCCTCATTCCAAGTAAAAATAAAAATGTATAGCTATGAAGTTACTGACCTAAAAAGACAAACATATTGACACTCATGCTTTGGGGACGGATATCAATAGGCTGTTGAGTTACTCCACCATTCATACTGTTGGTGGTAATGGTATGGTTGTGGGTATCTTGCCATAGTTCCGTAGGGCTCACATTATTATCTTGTAAGGTACCTGAACTATTTAGTGCTGCCAAAAACGATGTTGAGGGGCCGTTAGCTATTTGGGCTTGATTTGGGTTAGTTCCGTTTCTGATATCATAGTGAATATCAGGGCTCACACTATTGGTAGTACCACCAAGCTGCACATTAGGCAGCTGGTTCTGCGAAATCGTCTTTGTATTGCTGCTGCTGATGCTGCCTAGTGAGCTGCCGTTCTGAACCAGGTAAGAATTAGTGGCATTAGGCAGATTGGTACTGAAGCCAAGCGAAGAGGCTTTAGATTGCTGTGATGTTGTAAGTGTGCTGATAGATCTTCCGTCCAGTCTCACCCATCCATTGTGATCCGCTGTCAGAAAGCTGGACTTGATGTCTCCAATAACCGTATTTTCAAACGCCATCCATTGGGTACCGTTAAAATAATAATAACCGGTTTTACTTATGTTAGCGGTTTTAGAAGTAAGCGGAACAGTGGGCATAACGGTAATATAAATAATAGATCCGGTTTGTGCTGTGGTATACACAGGATCTTTACTAATTAGTTGGTCTCCGGAGAGCCTGGGGGCTATCACACCGTCAATAGCCGAGGTGGTTGCCGGTTTTCCCGTAATATCCAGTGTCGCAAGTGGTGTCTGAGTATTAATGCCAACCTGAGAATATGCTTGATACCCTAAACATATGCAGGTAAAAAGAAGTAAATTTTTCATCCGTATAATTTTTTTTATTGTATTAATGTTTAATACAAATCTAATTTTTTGAAGAATATTAAGTATAAAAACCTGATACATCATAGATACATCACCCATCTTAACTGCTGATTATCAAGGCTAAGATGGGGTGTTATGTAATTCTTGTTTTTATCTTTAGGGTTTCCAGAAGCTCCATACACTTCCGTTGAAAACAGCAAGTTGTTTCGCAGTGGTGTCATACACCATCATGCCGGGAGCAGGATTGATAATAGCAAGGTGTGGGCTGGCTACTTTAGGCAAGATCATTGCTTTGTTGCTGTCCTCCAGGACTAAAATTCCCGGAACGGCAGAAGGAGTCCCGATGGATACTTTGGCTCCCGGTTTTTCTGTTAAAGGACTTTGCAGGGAAGTGTCTACAACACCTGTAGAATTTACGCTAAGGTCTTTCCATCCGGTTGCGTATTTTACTTTTACTTTTTTGTCGTTGGTATCGTATATTAAAGTTCCGTTTACAGCTCCTGTTACTGATGCTGCAGAATTTACCCAGGGTAAAATAATTCCCCTGTTTTCTGGCCCGAATTCTAAAGAAACAGAATTATTGGTTACAGTAGTTTTACCTATTGCTACTTGCGAAAATGCAAAAGTAGAGAATAGTAAAATGCCTGATATGATTAATTTATTCATTGTTAATGGGTTTAAAATTAAGTTCTTAAAAATTTTGACAAAAATTTCGGTCTTTGCCAAAGCAAAAATTCACAGCTTATTGAGGACAAGTTTGTGTGTTAAAGCATTTCCATCCTGTTCCGTCATAAATGCTTAAACAATCAAGGTTGGTATCATAGACCATCATTCCTTCTACCGGAGTAAGTGCATTTTTTTGCAGAGTAGTTAGCCTGTTTACTACAAAGCCTTTTGTTTTGGCTTCTAAAACCGTCCATGCGCCGTTTCTTACCATCGGCCAGTTCCCGTTATTAGCTCCGGCTCTTCCTAAAGCTGTGATTCCCTGTTTAGCAGGTAATGAAGTTCCTGTAGTGGTTGCCGGTTTGTAGCAAAAAAGCTGGCAAGATACAGATGCATTTTGTGAATCACCCACGCTTTGACCACCACCTGCGGCAATAGGAACTCCATTGGCTCCCACACAAGTAGTTCCGTTACAAAGATTAAGTAAAACAGCCTGATTATAAGTTCCGGAAGTAGGCGTTACCGCAGGATCCACTCCATTTCCGCCTTGCAGTGTCCCTCCCGCTGTTACCAACTGGGAATTTGTAATATTGGCACCGCCTTCTAAGGCATCGGGACAGCCGTCATTATCACTGTCTAAATCCAAAGAATTGGGCAGGCCATCTCCATCGGTATCACAGGTTACTTTTAAATCTTCGGAACCAATCGCAATATTGTAAACATATGATCCGAAGTCGGTGTCTCCTAAATTAGACCAGGTTCCCGTAAGAGGTGTACTTGAGGAAAATGCAATCGTATAAGGGATAGCATCAGGGATAAAATCAGATGTGTTATGGTACATGAAATAGAATACTCCATCATCTACCGCCATATCTACTAATTGAAAAGTATAGCCACCACTTGTGATGGTATAGGTTCTATTGATAACGGTACCCATCAAAGTCCATGCGGTGGTTACCGGGTTGGGTGAACTGTATATTGTAATCACTTCGCCCACTCTTTTCCAGTGATAAAAAATACCGTTGTCATAGGCTAAATTTTTGAAGCCGGTTCCTAAGTTGGCGCTGCCTAAATTGGTAAAATTTCCAGCGATAATATCGGTGGTATACAGAAGATTTCCTGCGACATCTACCGTATAATACTTACTGTCATCATACGCAAGATTGGTGATACTTCCTGCAATATTTGTGGTTTTATAATAAGCACCAAGTGGATTTACACTACAGTTAATTACCGGGCAGACAAATGTAGAGCCAATCCCGTCTAATTGTTTGTAAAGGTCTAAAAAGTTAGTAGATGAAAATTCATTGGGATCATATAGATGGTACACCGGATGATTGGTGATGGAAGGACATTCTACCGTGTCCAGTATCCCGTCATTATCATCATCCAGGTCTGTGGAATTGGCGATTCCGTCTCCATCGGTATCCTGTGCCTGCAGACTGTTTACACTAAAACTAAAGATCAGGAAAGTGTAAAATAAGAGTAATTTAATTTTATTCATCATTTTTTTTAATTTGTTTAGCAATAATTTATGTTTGTGTTTTAGAATGATTCAAGATTTATATTTCAGTGATCATAAAACAGCCTGTATTGGTTCTGTTCAGTATGATCAGATAGCATTCTTCATGGTGAACTGACTAGATTCGCCCATTATTATACTCCAAAAAAATTGCTGTTTTTTGATTGAGTGGGGTGGTTTGTAACGTCTGTGTGGAAACCCGGAGGTGCAAGAGCATAAGAAAAATCCGTAATGTTTCTGTTATCACTTTTGTTTGTCTTAAGGATACCTCCTGCCATTAACAAGGCAGAAGGTGTAACAGTTCCGATAGTTTTGAGAATGATTGTTGATGTTGAAGAATTGACCATCGAACTATGCAAAATACCTGTACATCCGGATGGGGGCTGTACATTTGTTGCCGTACTCATTAAAAGACAGAGTAAACCCAAGAAATTTTCTTCCATCATTGTGTTTTTTATGTGTTTTTGTGTTTTTTCAATCAATTAATCAATCAAGATCAAATAGATCATATCCTAAAAAATACCTATCATTATAAGCATATCATTTTTATTTAGTTGCCCTGTTTGTATATGATATTGTTATAGCTATTTTAATTTAAATTTTCGAATTTTTCCTTACTTTAAACCCTACTTGTGCGATAATGAAGAAAGGAAAATAAAATGTAACTAATAATAATTTTTTCATCATTTGGTTATGGCAATGGTTTACAAATAACATAGCAAAAAGAAAGTCATTTGTTATTTAAACTGAATGTATTTTGTTGTTACTCTAAATTCTTTTACCACTTGTCTTATTTTTCAGCAAATATATAATAGCCTAAAAATAAACCCCTAAAAACACATACATCATAGATACATCATTCTATTTTTTCACCAATACATGGGCTCTTTTCTGAAGAAAACAATTCTCTTTGAGACAGAAGGCTGCTTTGATATTAAAAAAAATAAAACGGATATTCTGCGGTTAGCATCCAAATAAAAATGCCATCATGTAGTTTGAAAATAGTATGATGGGAATAAAAAAATGTAAATTTTGATTTAGAATTTAAATAGGAAGTGTACTGACGATAAATTTGTATTCTGATCTGCCGGCTCACACATTTTGTATTTTGCAGATGATTTCCATAGAATCAAATGGAGGAAAAGTATTATAATATAAATAAAAAAACCACCTTTAATAAGGTGGTTTGTGGTTTCTCCAGGAATCGAACCAGGGACACATGGATTTTCAATCCATTGCTCTACCAACTGAGCTAAGAAACCATTGTTTTTTAATGTGGGTGCAAAACTAAGAGTTTTTTTTATAGTATGCAAGTTTTTTTATGCTTAGAGAAAAAAATATGCATGAATCAAGGCATCTCCGGTATCGTAGACTGTTTTTTTAATTCTTTATGCTGGAAGAGCTATTGAAAGATTATAAAAAAAACCGCCTTTGTTAAGGCGGTTTGTGGTTTCTCCAGGAATCGAACCAGGGACACATGGATTTTCAATCCATTGCTCTACCAACTGAGCTAAGAAACCATTACTTCGTTGTTTTAAAGTGATGCAAAAGTAGTAACTTTTAGCATATGAAGCAAGTATTAACAAATCTTTTTTCCGGACAAAGTAAAAACTTACTGATTTTCAGCCGGATTATTTTCCTGTTCTTTCCTGATATGCTCGCTCATTTCCTCTAAAACAGGTTTTATCGTGCTTTCAGGAAGGTCACTGATACGGATATACATCAGGCCATCTATTGCATCATTGAAATTAGGGTCTACATTGAATGCAATTACCTTTGCATTTTGTTTGATATATTTTTTAATCAGAACAGGTAACCTGAGCTCCGGTTCAAGATCGTCGATAATTTTATCCAGCTTATTAAGGTCAGATTCCATTTCATCGAAGAATAAATTCTTGTCACGGTCTCTGAGCTTTACTTTATACTCATTTTTAGGAGTGATATATTGCGCTACTGCCGAATCATAATAATTGGAACGCATGAATTCAATCATCAATGATTTGGAGAATTCCGAAAATTTATTGGAAATACTTACACCGCCCATTAAGAATTTATGGTCCGGATTTCTAAGGCATACATGAACAATTCCGCGCCATAAAAGAAAAAGAGGAAGCGGTTTTTGCTGATATTCCTGACAAATATAAGCACGCCCCATCTCAATTACTTTTTTAAAGAACGGATGGATATCCTGTTCAAATTCAAAAAGAGAACTGGTATAAAATCCTTTTATGCCATATTTCTTCATGACTTCTTTCCCTAAAGCCATCCTGTATGCTCCTACCAATCTTTCCTCAGCATTATCCCAAAGAAAAAGATGGTGATAATGTTTATCATACTCATCAAGGTCAAAAGGAAGATTACTTCCTTCACCTACTGCACGGAACGTCAGTTCTCTTTGTCGCCCGATTTCCCTCATAATGGATGGAATCTCTTCGTAGGCAGTAAAGTAGACCTCATAATTTCCGTTACTGAAGAACATCTTGTCAGTACCTTTCAGCTTACTGATGTCTTTAAGAATATCTTCTTTTGGGGTTTCATCAATAATATTCTGAACAATATTTTCCTCTTTAAGCAAAGGGAATTTTATGGATAGGTTTTGAAGGTTGATACTTTGGGCAAGAGACTTTCTTTTTTCATAGTAAGATTTCATCATGTACACCTTACGTTTTAAGAACTCTCCTAATTCTTCAACGGTTTCCATATCATCCATTGCTTTTACAGCGATAGGTCTTCCGATTCTGATACGGATGGGCTTCTCCCTTTCATTCATCATTTCTGCGGGAAGCATCAGGGTCTGTAAATTAGGATGAAGTTTGGCCACCTGGTAAAACAGGCGGCTGTTTTTAGCATGAAAGTACATAGGGACTACCGGAACCTTGGCTATTTTAATCAGCTTAAGAGCCGGCTTCTCCCATTCTTTATCTAGAATTTCCCCGTAGGGGTTATTTTTATTAGAAACTTCGCCCGCCGGAAAAATGCCCACACAACCTCCATTCTGTAAATGTTTCAATGTCTCACGCATTCCCGAAGAGCTGCTGTAAGCATCTTTTCTGTTTTCGAAAGGATTCACGGAGATAACGTACGGCTCCATAGGCTTTATCTTTTCCAGGAGGAAATTACCCATTACCTTAAAATCCGGACGTACTTCCGATAGGATTTTGCACATTAATATTCCATCAATCGCACCAAGCGGATGATTGGAAACAAGAATAAAAGGTCCTGTTTTTGGGATTTTGGCTAAGTCTTCCTCAAAAGCGATATAACTTAGATTTCTTTCTCTCACAAATGAGTCGAAAAAGTCTTTGCCTTCCTTATCTTTAAGTTTGTTGTACAGCTTATTTACTTCATTAATCTTGGCAATACTCATCACGGCAGAAGCAACAGGGTTCTTTAAGAACCCGATTTTGCCCAAACCGGAAGCTTTGATCAGATCATTTTTCGAAATTAAACTCATGTGTGTTAAGTCGCTATTAGTTTTATTGTGTTACCATTTGAAGTGTATTTTTTGAAATTTGCTCCAATAATACACTTTTTTGCTGGTAAAATTTATCAATCTTATCTATCTTCGCATTCCTTACGGTAAATAAAGACACATTTTTCACGACTTCAGTTTTAAATATTTTCTGAAGTTCTTCATTAAGCTCATCTACAGTATTGAATTTATCTTCCAAACATAAAGCTAATGAAATTGCAGAATTCTGCATGAGGGAAACTTTGATTTTATATTTTGATAAATATCCGAAAATTAAACTCATATGATCTTCCGCGATGAAAGAGAAATCTCTGGTAGAGATTTTCAGTAAAGTCTGATGCTCCTTTAAAATATAGGATTCTTCACTTTGATTTTGGTCTGAAGCTCCCACTTTAGTTCCTTCTTTAGTAGGATCCACAAAAGATTTTACATAAAATGGAATATTTTTTTGTTGTAAGGGTTGTAACGTTTTCGGGTGGATCACACTTGCACCATAGTAAGCCATTTCAATAGCTTCTTCGTAAGAAATATGGGAAAGAAGCGTAACATCTTTGAATTTTCTCGGGTCACCTGTCATTACCCCAGGAACATCTTTCCAGATCGTCATAGCGTCTGCATTCAGGCAGTATGCAAAAATTGCGGCAGAGTAGTCGGAGCCCTCTCTTCCTAAAGTTACCGTAAAGTTGTTTTCATCAGAGCCGATGAAACCTTGCGTTACATAGCAGATTTCCGGATTCAGGGTTGAGATGAATTCTTCTGTTTTTGACCAGTCTACCACACCTTCTCTGTAGGAATTATCCGTTTTCACATAATCTCTTGCATCCAGCCATTGATTGGTGAACTGTATTTCATTCAGGTATTCGCTTACAATTTTAGTGGAAATCATTTCTCCGCAGCTTACCACCTGATCATATACAAAATTATAATTAGGAGACTTGTTTCTTCTTAAAAAAGAATCAATATCATCGAAAAATACATTGATTTCCGCAAAAACAGGGTGATCTTCAGGGAATAAGCCTTCTGCAATTTCGATGTGTTTCTGTTTTATATTTTCAATTTCAGTTTGATAGTTATCCTTCTTGAAATAAAGTTCTACAACCTTTTCCAATTCATTAGTGGTCTTTCCCATTGCCGATATTACCAGCAGACATTTAGAAAAACCCTGGCTTTTTAAAACCATTGATACATTTTTGACACTTTCGGCATCTCTCACGGATGCCCCACCAAACTTGAAAATTTTCATTAAATTATTAAAAATAAAATTGTTAGATAATAAAATATTTGAGTTTTTTACGGAGGTCAAAATTATAAATTTACAATGAGATATGAAAGTGGGTAATCACTGCGAAGGGACAAAGCTTGAATTATAGTCTTAAAATTATGGAACTTTTGAGAAATTTCGCACCCGGATATATAAAAAGGGGACCCAATTATTGGATGAAACTGTAAAGAAAATGCCGGATTGGATGGTATGATGCTGAAAAACAGCGTGTAACGTCTTTGATGATAAAATTTTCTTACTATGATAAATTTTACGAAATTTGGGAAAACATAAAAAATAGAATATGTCAGATCAATCATTACAGACTTTAGGAGAATTTATTATTGACAAACAAGATGATTTTCAGTATTCAACAGGGGAGCTTTCCCGTCTTCTAAGTGCTATAAGGTTGGCTTCAAAAGTGGTAAACAGAGAAGTAAATAAGGCAGGTATTGCTGATATTACCGGAGTAGCAGGTAACCAAAACATTCAGGGGGAGGAACAGCAGAAGCTTGATGTTCTGGCTAACGATATTTTTATTACGGCATTATCGCAAAGAGAAGTGGTATGTGGAATTGCTTCGGAAGAGAATGATGATTTCATTGATATTAAGTGTGGTGATAACGGACACTTAAGCAAATATGTGGTGCTTATAGATCCTCTGGATGGCTCCTCTAATATTGATGTGAATGTTTCTGTAGGAACAATTTTCTCTATTTACAGAAGAGTCAGTGAGCCGGGAACTCCTGTTCAGCTGGAAGATTTCTTACAAAAAGGCATCAATCAGGTTGCTGCGGGATATGTGATTTATGGTTCTTCCACGATGATCGTTTATACAACAGGAAACGGAGTGAACGGATTTACACTGGATCCGTCTCTTGGAACTTATTACCTTTCTCATCCGAACCTTAAATTTCCCAAGAATGGTAAAATCTATTCCATCAATGAAGGGAACTATATTAAATTCCCTCAAGGGGTTAAAAACTATCTTAAATATTGCCAGATGGAAGAAGGGGACCGTCCTTATACATCAAGATATATTGGTTCTCTGGTAGCGGATTTTCATAGAAATATGCTGAAAGGAGGAATTTATATTTATCCATCTTATTCACAGGCTCCCAACGGGAAACTGAGATTGTTATATGAGTGTAATCCAATGGCATTCCTTGCGGAACAGGCGGGCGGAAAAGCAACGGATGGTTTCAGAAGAATTCTGGAAGTTGAGCCTACCGAACTTCATCAAAGGATTCCTTTTTTCTGCGGAAGTACCGAAATGGTGGAGAAGGCGGAAGAGTTTATGCGAATTGACAGTGTAAAATAATGACGGCAAAATATTTCAGATATTTATTACAATTCAAACGCCCGAGTGGAACATCTCGAGGCGTTTTGTATAAAAAGGAAACCTTTATTCTTGAAATTTCGGAAAACGATAAAAAGGGAATAGGTGAATGCGCAATTTTCAGAGGGTTAAGCTTTGACGACAGGCCGGATTATGAAGAAAAGCTGCAATGGCTTTGTGAAAATATTCAACAAGATACTGAATATTTAAAAGGGGAATTGAAAGCATTTCCTTCCATTTGGTTCGGATATGAACAGGCTGTTTTAAATCTAAAGCACGGTGATAATCTTTATCTTCCAAGTCAGTTTACAAAAGGAGACACCCCAATTATCATCAATGGTTTGATCTGGATGGGAGATATCGGCTATATGGAAGAGCAAATTCAGGATAAGCTGGACCAGGGGTTTCATTGCATCAAGTTAAAAATTGGAGTTGACTGGGAATCTGAACATGATATTCTTCAAAAGCTGAGAAAGAAGTTTTCAAAAGAGAAGCTGGAATTGCGAGTAGATGCCAATGGCGGATTTGTTACTGATGAAGCAAAGGTTGTTTTACAGCAGCTTGCAGACTTGCAGATTCATTCTATTGAACAGCCTATTAAAGCGGGAAACTGGAAAGATATGGCTGAATTGTGTGCGCAAAGTCCAACTCCCATTGCTTTGGATGAAGAACTAATCGGTATCATTGAATTACCTGAAAAGAAGGAACTTTTGCAAACCATAAAGCCACAATATATAATATTGAAACCATCCCTTGTGGGTGGCTTCACAGGCTCTGACGAATGGATATCCCTTGCTGAAGAACTGGGGATAAAGTGGTGGATTACTTCCGCATTGGAAAGTAATATAGGATTAAACGCCATTGCCCAATATACCTATACTAAGAACAATAATATGCCTCAGGGTTTAGGAACCGGCGGGCTATTCACTAATAACTTTCACAGTGAATTAGAATTGCAAGGCGAAGAACTTTTTTTTAAAAATAGTAGTTTTAAAATCGATAGGTTTTAGTTTTTTGTTATTACTCAGTTTAATTAAATCACGTCTTTTACGAAAATTGTTTTCTTGATATATGTCAATATATGAGAAAACGTTTTTTTTACTTTTTCCATGATAAAAAATTTTGTATTTCCCTATGTAAAGAGTTACAATCTTTATGCCACTTTGCCATACTGATTTTAACTTTAACACACACTTAAATTAATTAAACTTTAATTAATAATTTGTTAGGAAATAATTGTGAATAGGTTTTCGTTGTTTTTTAATCGGTTGGTTATTAGGTTTCTATCTATTCCATTCAGGTTTTGAAAAATATCTTCTTGAACCTGTGAGCTCGACAGGTATCCCCAATGGTTTCCCACATCAAACTTTAAAGTATTCAGTAAGTCATCTTCAATAAATGTACAGTCAATAATAGAAACAATATCTTTTAAATGGTCAATGCTGCTTGGTCCGTTCTTTCCCAGCCGGGGAGTAAGAATATTCTTGGTAAACTGCGAAATTCCTAAAATAGCATCCTTCCTGTTCAGATAAATAGAAACTCTGTTGGCCAGCAAAGGAAGTTTATTGAAAGAGTCCTCCGAGTCATCAAACACTTTATAGGAAACATCTGCATTCAGCAAAAGCACCTGATCGATAACTCTTACAATGTTTTCCCTTTTAAGGCTATATAACATACTCTGTAGCACCCTGTTTCCCATTGAATGGGCCATCATATGAATTCTCTGGTTGCACGGGGCAAGAACCTTATGGGAAAAAATATCCTTTAAAAATTGAGTGTAAAAGTAAAACAGCCTCATTAAAGAATTTCCCGAATTAATGCTTGCTGCCTTATCATCAAAATACGTTAACGGAACAATGCTGCTGGAAGCCGGCCAGCTGACAAACAGGATGTGCTCAACCGGGGATTCCGGATTATCAATAAATAGTTTTTTAAGATCAATGATTGCTTTCAGCTCATCATCAAAATCATAGGCGTATCCATGAATAAATATTAGAACATCGCTTCTTAACTTAGTGGAAGACATGTTCTTATAAAGCTCATAAAACATTCTTTGGGTCCCTCCTAAATTATTAGCAGTTAAGCCGGATTTCTGCTTGTTTCTTTCATTCAGCAAAACCTCCAGAACGTCTTCATAGCCTTGTTTTTCCGGTTCTGAAAAGAGTTTGTAATTTATAATGTTCCGGTTGGTATAATTTTTTTTCTTTTTGAATTGTGCAGTCGGTTCCTTGTATCCTTCAAAATCACATTTTGCGATCCTGAAGTTAGGAATTGAATATTCATCATTGGAAAATGAATCTACCGTTTCGCCTTTATGACGAACGATTTTCCTATTGCTGAGTATATAGACAGCCATGTTATCAGTTTAGAGTCGGGTTTGGTTTTAGTTTGCCTAAATTTCGTAAAAAATATTGAATAATAAACAATTGAACCTTAAATTTATCACTTTCGTAAACCCTAAATTTTCCATAACTTTGTGAAACTTTTGCACAAAATAAAGCGAACGTAATGGAAGAAGAAAAAAAATCACTCAATTTTATTGAGCAAATTATTGAAGATGATCTGGCAAACGGGCTGAAAAATGATCAGATCCGTTTCCGTTTTCCACCTGAACCTAATGGTTATCTGCATGTAGGGCATACTAAAGCCATCTGCATCAACTTCGGTTTGGGTGAAAAATACAATGCACCCGTAAACCTTCGTTTCGACGATACGAATCCTGAAAAAGAAGAACAGGAATTCGTAGATTCTATCAAGAAAGATGTTGAATGGTTAGGTTTTAAATGGGACAAAGAATTGTATGCATCCGATTACTTCCAGCAGCTTTACGAATGGGCCGTTCAATTAATCAAAGAAGGAAAAGCTTATGTAGATGAGCAGTCCTCTGAATTGATTACGGAGCAAAGAAAGAATCCTATCGAACCGGGAGTGGAGTCTCCTTACAGAAACCGCCCTGTTGAAGAATCGTTAGATTTATTCGAAAGAATGAAAAACGGTGAATTTGAGGAGGGTTCCATGTCTCTTCGTGCTAAAATTGATATGCATTCTCCTAATATGAATATGCGTGATCCTGTGATGTACCGAATTTTAAAAAGACCACATCACAGAACCGGAACCGCCTGGAAAATTTATCCGATGTATGACTGGGCTCACGGAGAATCAGATTATCTGGAGCAGGTATCTCATTCATTATGTTCTTTGGAGTTTGAAAATCACAGACCATTGTATAATTGGTACCTGGAACAGGTGTATGACGAATCCAAGGTAGCACCGAAGCAAAGGGAATTTGCAAGGATGAATGTCTCTTATATGATCACTTCCAAAAGGAAGCTGCAAAGGCTGGTTGCTGAAAAGGTAGTCACCGGATGGGATGATCCTAGAATGCCTACTATTTCAGGGATGAGGAGAAGAGGGTTCACGCCGACTTCTATCAGAAATTTCATTGAAAAAGTAGGAGTTGCCAAAAGAGAGAATCTTATTGAGCTTCAGTTGCTTGAATTCTGTGTCCGTGAAGACCTGAATAAAGTTGCAAAACGTGTAATGACAGTGGTAGATCCGGTCAGACTCATCATTGAGAACTATCCTGAGGATAAGGAAGAATGGGTAGAAACGGAAAACAATCCTGAACAGGAAAATGCGGGAACAAGAGAAGTTCCGTTCTCCAGAGAATTATATATTGAGCGTGAAGACTTCAAGGAGGAAGCCAATAATAAATTCTTCAGACTGAAATTAGGAGGAGAGGTCCGATTAAAATCTGCTTACATCATCAAAGCGGAAAGAGTAGAGAAGGACGAAAATGGGGAAATTACAACCATTTATGCGACCTATGACGAAAAAAGCAAGTCAGGAAGCGGTACGGAAGAAAGTTTAAGAAAAGTAAAAGGAACACTGCATTGGGTCTCTGCAAAACATGCACTGCCTGTTGAGGTGAGGGTTTTAGATAAATTGTTCACGGTTGAACAACCGGATGCAGAGAAAGATGTAGACTTCTTGAACTTTATCAATCCTGAATCTATGACCATCGTGCAAGGGTTTGCCGAACCTAGCTTAAAAAATGTGGCAGTTGGAGAGCCTCTTCAGTTCCAGAGAATCGGATATTTCACAAAAGATCAGGATTCTACGGATACTCATCTGGTATTCAACCGTACAGTGACATTAAAAGACTCTTATAAGCCGGAGTAAAAATCTATTTATACCAATATAAACAGAACAGGGCTTATTTTACAGGCCCTGTTTTTTTATTTAAAAATATTAAAATTGTGAAAATATTACATTTATATACAAGTTCATTTAAAGGACTTTCGCAGGAAAGTTGGATGTTGGCGCTGGTAATGCTCATCAACCGTTCAGGATCTATGGTACTTCCTTTTTTGGGAGTTTATATGACGGATCATTTGCATTTCAGTATTGAAAATTCAGGGATCGTCCTGAGCTTTTTTGGAATAGGATCAGTAATAGGATCCTGGTTGGGGGGTATGATTACCGACCGTCTCGGAGAATACCGGGTACAGAGCCTGAGCCTGTTGCTCAGTGTGCCGTTGTTTTGTTTAATTCCGCTTTTTACTACAGAAGCAGGATTGGCGGGTATCATCTTAGCCCAGAGTATTGTAAGTGAAGCGTTTCGCCCTGCCAATTCAGTAGCGATTACAAAATACGCGAAGCCTGAACACATTACAAGAGCTTTTTCATTGAACCGTATGGCAATTAACCTGGGATTTTCGATCGGGCCTGCTTTAGGTGGGATTTTATCCGCTATTTCTTATGAATTCCTGTTTTATAGTAATGCTGCAGGAGCATTGCTTGCGGGTTTGCTGTATATCTGGTTCTTTGGAAAGCGAAACCAACGGGTTGTGGCTAAAGCAAAGAAAGTAAAAGAAGCAAAAGCTGTGGCCAAAGAAAACTCGCCTTACCGGGATAATAAATTCCTGATCTACTGTTTCTTTTGTATGCTGTTTTCCATATGTTTTTTCCAGTTATTCAGCACGTTAACGATATTCTATAAGGATACGGCCCATCTCAGTCAGCAAAACATCGGGTATATTTTGGCATACAGTGGCTTTTTGATCGTATTGCTGGAAATGTCTTTTGTACAGATTGCAGAAAAATATTTTAACCTGGCTTTTACCATGTTGATCGGAACCTTTTTGTGCGGGTTTTCTTATGCAATGATGGCTGTAGACCATCGGATGATCACCCTGGTGATTTCTATGACTTTATTGTGCATCGGGGAAATCTGGACACTGCCTTTTATGTCTACTATCACAGCCTTACGTTCTGGAAATCATAATAAAGGGGCGTATATGGGACTGAACGGGATATCATTTTCCATAGCGTTCATTATCACTCCATATTTGGGAACAATGATTGCAGAGAAGTTTGGATTTGAAATCTTATGGATTGGAACAGGAGTTTTAGCGACTCTTATAGCGGTGGCTTTTTATTTTATCATTCCATGGATGCTGAAAGATAAAGCTAAAGCTAAAGAATTAGAAAGTTAGATTTACAAAAAGAATTCCGGACATCAATATTAATGCCCGGAATTCTTTTTTAATTTTAGTTATTGTGTTTGAACTCATAGAATGAATAGGTTATTTTTCCTAACTTTTACACTTTAATTTTTAACTTCCAATACACTAATGCGGAGAATTAACCTCTTGTTTTTAATTCTTTTAAGCCCATTTTTCTTATCCCAGGAAAATGATTCCACCACATTGATTTCAGAAGTAAAAGTTGATGCTTATAAAAAACCGGTTCACTTTATGGCATCCACAAAATCGGTTTCCGTAGTTTCAAAAAATCTTCTGAATCAGAATACTCCTGAAAGAATGCTGGAATCTGTAAATCAGATTGCGGGTGTAAGGATGGAGGAACGTTCTCCGGCAAGTTACAGGATTTCTGTAAGAGGAAGTACATTGCGATCTCCTTTCGGAGTCAGGAATATAAAAGTGTACCTGGATGATCTTATCTTATCAGATGCTTCAGGGAATACCTATTTTAATGTTATTTCTCCTGAGCTCATTGATAGGATGGAAATCTATAAAGGTCCGGAAAGTGGAGATTACGGAGCTGTAACAGGGGGAACTATTCTTCTTCAGACAAAAAGATCTGATCAATTATCTGCGAATCTTAGCGCAGGGAGCTACGGAACTTTCAACCAGAGTTTTAAGTTTTCAAAACAATCAGGAAAACATTTTGTCGGTATTTTTCAGAATTATTACAGAACGGACTCTTACAGAGAACAGTCTGCTGTTGAAAGAAAACAATTTTTTATAAAAGATCAATTTCAATATTCGGAAAAGGGATCACTTCATGCGATGCTGCTATTATCGGATCTGGATTATGAAACTCCTGGAGGATTAACCCGGGAGCAAATGCTGATCAACCGAAAACAGGCACGACCTGCAACGGCAACGCTTCCGGGTGCTAAAGAGCAGGCTGCGGGAATCCGCAACAAAATGATCCTTGCCGGAATTTCTCATGAATATACTATAAGTCCGGAATTCTCTCATTTTATATTGGTTCAGGGTTCTTATGTTGATTTTGAAAATCCTTTTATCACCAACTATGAAAACCGGTTTGAAAAGAATTTTGCATTAAGAACCCATTTTAATTATGAGCACCATTGGAAGACCATTACAGCAGCTTGGAGAATGGGTTTTGAGGGCGGAATCAATACTATTCTGGTCAAAAACTATGATAATACAAAAGGGGTTGAAGGAACGCCTCAAAATTTTGATGAGCTTACAAACAGATCAGGATTTTATTTCCTTTCACAGAAACTGAATTTTAAAGAAAGGCTTTTTACGGATATTTCCCTAAGCTTAAATTCCAGTTCGTATACGTGGAACAGATTATTTCCGGCATCCGGTAACGGTAAAGTGAACTTTAAAAATCAATGGCTTCCCAATTTCGGGGTTACTTACCTTTTGGGAAAAGGATTTTCGGCAAGAGGGAAAATAGGAAAGGGGAATTCAGCTCCTACCAATGAAGAAATCCGTTCCTCCAATCAGGAATTTAACCTGAATCTTCGCCCTGAATACGGTTGGAATAAAGAAATTGGTATCCGGAAGCAGTTTGGAAATGTCATTTTTTTAGAAGGAAGCTATTTTGATTTTCGTATGAAAGACGCTATTGTAAGAAGACAGAATGAAATAGGGCAGGAGTATTTTGTGAACCAGGGTAAAACAGTGCAGAAAGGAATGGAAATTCTTTTGGAGTCGAAGAACTTTACCTTAGACAACCCTTATTTCAGTCGGTTTAAATTTAGATTTTCAGGAAGCTTTTATCATTTTAAGTTTAAGGATTATGTGCAGAATGCAGAAAATTTCTCAGGAAACGATCTTACCGGTGTTCCCGCTACAAGCTTAAATAGCTTACTGAACTTTATATTCTTTCAAAAACTGTCTATTGATTATTCTCATTTTTATACTTCAAAAATGCCGTTGAATGATGCCAATTCCGTATGGTCCGAAGCAAGTTTCGTAGGTAATATTCAATTAGGGTTTCCTATAGAATGGGGAAAAACAACATTCAATCTTTATCTTCAAATTCAGAATCTCTACAACACGGAATATGTTCTGGGTTTTGATATTAATGCTTTTGGAAACCGCTTTTATAATCCGGCGGCAAAAAGGAGTTTTATTGTTGGGATGAAAGTGGATTTTTAAACTTCTTCCGGATTGAACAGATCTTGTTATGTATAAAAATTAAAAAAATACGCGTAAACATCTGCGTAATCTGCTCGATCTGCGAGAGATCATCTGAACTATTTAGAAAGTATACTTCCTATAATCATCTCTGCATGAACCCTTGAGTTTTCAATAAACCAAAGATGGGTATCTTTCCCTCCACAGACAACACCTGCAAGATAGAGGTTAGGAACGTTGGTTTCCATCGTTTCAGGATGATAAACAGGATTCAGACAGTCTCCCTGTAATTCTATTCCCGAATTTCTCAGAAAATCAAAATCAGGAAGGTAGCCCGTCATGGCAAGAACAAAATCATTTTCAATTTCATGAACCTGTCCGTTTCCATCCTTAAAAACAACAGTTTTTTCTTCAATTCTGATCATTTCGGCATTAAAGTATGCATTAATACTTCCTTCCGCAATTCTGTTTTCTATGTCAGGCTTTACCCAATATTTTACGCTCTCTGAAATTCCAGAATGGCGAATGAGCATCGTCACTTCAGCTCCTTTTCTGTAGGTTTCCAAAGCTGCATCCACGGCAGAATTGCTGGAGCCTATTACCACTACTTTTTGTTTCGCATAAGGATAAGGTTCCGTATAATAATGCTTTACTTTTGGTAAATTCTCTCCCGGAATATTCATCATATTCGGGATATCATAAAAACCTGTTGAGATAATTACATTTTTAGACAGATATTTTGATTTTGAAGTTTCAATTTCGAAGAGTTCATGAGTCTTTGAGATATTCAGCACCTTTTCATACAGGTGAATATTGATGTTTTTTTGCCTTGCAATACCCTGGTAATATTCCAAAGCTTCCTGCCGTCCTGGTTTGGGTGCTGTTGAAATGAACGGAATACCGTCAATCTTCAGTTTTTCCGCAGTCGAAAAAAACCTCATATATAAAGGATAATGGTATAATGAATTAACAATGGTCCCCTTTTCTATAATCAAATAGCTGAGATTATTTTTCTGAGCTTCCAGTGCACAGTTTAATCCGATAGGCCCACCTCCGACAATAAGAATATCCAGAATTTCCATAGGACAAATTTAATCAAAAGCTTAAACCGCATACATACTTTCCAAGAGAACTTATCTATGATATTTTATGGCATTAGTTTTGGTTATTTTTTCAAAATGATAAAAGATGAGAAAATTATTTGTAATTCTGCTTGCCCTTACTGTTTTGGCTTGTAAGAAAGCACCTAATAGACCTGTTAAGGATCAAAAAGATTCTGTCTCTCATACTAAAGTTGAGCCCAAAGATTCCATACCCATTCCGGTAAATAAGGAAGAAGTTTTGAGAAAGACAAATGATGAGCTTTTGCAGGCTCTAAAGAATAAGGATTACAAAAAATTTGCTGAATTCATACACCCTGAAAAAGGAGTCCGGTTTTCTATGTATGCTTTCGTAGATCCAGGTGGGGATAAGCATTTTTCAAAAGCCGATTTTGAAAAATACTCTTCCGCTAAAACTATTTTCACCTGGGGAGCATTGGACGGTTCAGGGGATTCATACAAGGTGACGATTAATGATTATCTGCAGAAATGGGTGTTTTCAAAAGACTTCACAGTTTCTCAGTTTTCTTTGAATGAATTTCAGAAAACAGGAAATTCACTGAATAATGTAAAGGAAATCTATCCAAAGAACGATTTTACCGAAAACTATATCAAAGGAACAGAGAAGTATGGCGAAATGGATTGGAAAACACTTCGCTTTGTCTTTGAAAAATTTCAGGGAAAATATTATCTGGTTGCTGTAGTGAATGATCAATGGACGGTCTGATCCAACACTTCAGCTAATTGTTGAGTGAGGTTTTTTCTTGAAAACTGCTCAATATTTTGAATGCTTTCAATACTGTTGCCGTTTTTCCATAGCTCAAATTTTTTCAGGATAAAACTTTTAATGGATTCGGAATCGGAATAGCTGAAATGTTTACCTGCCTGTGTCTGTTCCAGTATTTTAGAAACATCGGCCTGATCAGGACCGAATGAAAGAATCTGTTTTCCGGTAGCCAGATATTCGAATATTTTCCCCGGGATAATTCCTTTGGAAGATTCATTGGGGAAATTGGTGATCAGCAATACATCTGAGCTTTGCATTTCTTCAATAGCCTTATCATGAGAAAGATATCCTAAATTGAGAATATGATTTCTTAAGGCTGAATTCTCAATATAGTCCAGGATTTTATCATCAACTCTTCCGGCAAATTTTAGAATAAAGTTTTCTGCAAAATCCGGGTGGGTTTTTACCAGTTCATCAAGAGCTTTCCAAAGTTTTTCAGGATTTCTCAGCTGTTCCAACACTCCTATATAACTCAAAGTAAACTTTGCTGTTTTGCTCTTTTGCGGATCTGTTTTGCCCGAATCGCTTTCATCAAAACCGTTGGTAATGCAAATTGCATTAGCTCCCGCCTTACGGAAATTTTCTGCATCGGTATAGCTTGTAGCCAGGGTAATATTTGCATTTTTAAAAACTTCACTTTCCAATTGTCGGTGTTTCCTGTCGGAGCTTTTAGTAAGCTTTAAATGTTGGTAATAAGAAATTTCAGTCCATGGATCCCGGAAATCGGCAATCCATTTCAGACCCGTTATCTTTTTTTTAAGCTGTAACCCGATGAGGTGTAAAGAATGGGGTGGTCCTGAAGTTACTACCACATCTATTTTATTTTCTTTGAGGTAATGCGCTAAAAATTTCACAGAGGGTTTTACCCAGAAAACTCTTGCATCCGGAATGAAAAAGTTTCCCCTTACCCAGATAGAAAGTTTGGATTTCCAGCTTTGATGGGTACCCACATCGAATTGCCCGGCTTTAAATTTTTTATTGCTCTTATTAAGCTTTTCGGCCAGTTGGTAAGGTTCCCAGATCTTTGTTTTTACCATTTCAATATTTTCAGGAACGTCTTTTATCAAGCTTTCATCCAATAAAGGATAGCTTGGGTTTTCCGGAGTATAAATAATGGGTTTCCAACCGAAATCGGGAAGATATTTAGCAAATTTCAACCATCGCTGTACACCGGGACCTCCTGCAGGAGGCCAGTAATAGGTGATGATTAATATTTTTTTATGTTCCATTGATTATGAATACTGCTTGTCATTCTGAACGAAGCGAAAGCGGAGTGAAGAATCTTATTCTATTTCCTCATTCAGAAACTTCCAACTGGGATTGAATTCATTAATTAAATTATCTTTCTTACTTCTTGTCCATCCTTTTATTTGTTTCTCTCTGATTATTGCGGTGTCAATATCATCAAAATGTTCAAAATATAATAAATAAAAGCATTTATATTTTGAAGTAAAAGTTTTTTCACTGGATTCTGGATTTTGGTGCCAGTATAATCTGTTTTTCAAATTATTAGTAACACCTGTATATAATACTGTTTTTGTTTTGTTGGTCAGTATATACACATAATAGTTATGAGTTGCTAAAGTCTTCATTTGATTTGAGATTCTTCACTCCGCTTTCGCTTCGTTCAGAATGACAGACGGGAATTTAGACAGTTTTTGTAAGCTCTTTCTTTTTCTTCTTATTCATCCAGAAGATGCCAAAAGCACTTAACAGGATAAATAATCCAAAGCAAAGCAAAGAAATCCATTTTCCCTTTTCAATCACTTCCGGCTCAAATATCATTCTGATATTGTGGGTTCCCGCCGGAACATGTACGGCACGAAGCAAATAATCTGCTTTGATATAGGGAACTTCTTTCTCATCCACAAACATTTTCCAGCCGTGAGGATAATAAATCTCAGAAAATACCGCCAATTGAGGAGTTTTGGAATGGGATTTAAATTCCAGCTCATTCGGCTGATATTTTGTTAAATTGATGTATGCTGTAGAATCTGCCTGAACGGGTTTGTTATTAAAATAAGACTTATCTGAAGAAGCAATAACGGCAGTTTTTTTACTGTCGATCACTCCAATAGATTTGATCTCTTCATTAGGTGTATTCACAAATTTCAGATCATTTACAAACCACGCATTTCCATTAGCTTTTGGATTAGGAACCGCCTGAGGTTGTTCAGGTCCGCCCGCTACCCAATATTTTGCATTAAGAAGGTTCAGGATATTAGGAACTCTTACCGAATCCATTACCTGGAAGTATTCGTTGATTACATCATCATATCTTCTTAATTTCACGGCATGATAACCTCCGATAGACG
This sequence comes from Chryseobacterium defluvii, assembly GCF_003634775.1. Lineage (GTDB taxonomy): Bacteria > Bacteroidota > Bacteroidia > Flavobacteriales > Weeksellaceae > Chryseobacterium > Chryseobacterium defluvii. The sequence goes on from NZ_RBXB01000001.1 coordinate 754,378, forward strand.
ATTTAAAGTATGATGTATTGGTTTCACTGAAGGTTCCTAAAATATTATTGAAAATTCTGTAATGAGACTTATCTTTTTCAGCGATGGTTTCCAGTGTTTTATTCACCTGAACATTCGCTAGAATGGATTCTAAATTCGGATTTCCGGCCACTTTTTCAGCCAACAGGTCAGAGCTTTCAGTCTGGAAAGGATTTTCCGCAAAAACTTTGTCTACATAGTTTTCATCATTCAGATAACGTTTATTCACGGTCCAAAGATCAAATAAACTTACTACTCCAATGATGATTAATGCTACATTCTGACTTAATTTCTGCTTTAAGGCAAAGAATAAAGCCGCCGCTGTTATGGCAACATACAGGAATGCTTTGATAGCATCAATTTTAAATAATTTGTATCTCTCCTCTACAAGGAAATCCAAAAGGAAAGGAGGGAAATACGTCTTCTCGTTGGCAGTTGCAAAAACTAAAAGAGATTTTCCAAAAAGCAATAAGATCAGTAATAATCCCAATGTTCCGCCGCTTACATACATAAGGGTTTTCTTTTTGTATTCTTCCGTCAGCTTTTCATCTGTGAAGAATCGGTACAATCCTATGATAGCAATGAATGGGAATAATAATTCCACGACCACCAAAATAGAGGATGGGGCTCTGAATTTATTATAGAAGGGTACAAAATCTATAAAGAAATCGGATAAAGGCATAAAGTTGCTTCCCCAAGCCAGTAGTATAGTCAGAATAGAAGCTCCCAATATCCAGTAACGGTATTTTTTCCACCCGAAAAAGAATCCTAACACTGCCAGAAAACATACAATAGCTCCCTGATAAGCAGGTCCGGAAGTTCCCGGCTGGTCACCCCAATAGGTCACTCCGCTGAAACCTTTGGAAATTCTGTCCATTTCAGACTGGGAAGAAACATTTTCCTGTACAAGCTCCTGAACCCTGTTCATAATTTCTTTCGCTTCAGGTTCCTGGCTTCCGCCTCCCATTAATCTGGGAATAAAAAGATTCAATGTTTCAAGCTGGCCATAGCTCCACATCAACATACTTTCTTTATCCATTCCCGATTCTCCTGAAGTATGGTTTTCATTGTTCAGGATTTGCTTTCCACGAACTGTTTCTTTCACATATTCGGAATTGGCCATGATTCTTTGGGAATTCATTCCAACGCCAATTACACACGCCACAGCAATAATTCCTGAAGAAATAAGGAAATGCTTCATCGGTGTTTTTTTCTGGATGGCTCTGATGAGTTCAGATAAGAAAAGGAATCCTAACGCAATAAACAGATAATAAGTCATCTGTGGATGGTTTGCCGCAATCTGAAGACCCATAAACAGGGTGGTGACGATGAATCCCCAAATATAGCTTTTACGGATATAAACCAGCAAAATACCGGCTAAAAGCGGTGCGAAATATTCAATCGTATTCACTTTACCATTATGCCCCGCAGCAATGATGATGTAGAAATAGGTGGAGAGTCCAAAGAAAGTGGCTCCCAATAAAGCATACTTCCAGTTTCTCACCGCAACCATTCCTAAAAAGAAAAACCCTGCAAAAAGTAAAAAAAGATAATTAACAGGTCTCGGAAGGAAGTTCAGGTAGCTGTCAATTTTTTTTATGATATCCCCCTTAAACTGGCTTCCCATTTGATAGGTAGGCATTCCTCCGAACATGGAATCACTCCAGTAGGTTTCTTTTCCGGTATCTGCTCTATAATCGAGAAGTTCTTTGGCGCCCCCTCTGTACTGAACAATATCATGCTGAAAAAGCTGTTTTCCTGTAAAAACAGGAGTGGAATATAAAAATGCTAAAACTATAAATACAACTAATGAAATTGCAATATAAATTAAGTTTTTATTTTTTGCCATGCTGGTTATTATCTTTTATTGCCGGAATTTTTACCTTTTATCATTTTCTTTAATCTCCTCATAATCTACAGTTTCTGCGTCCCATTTGAGATTGTGGCTGTTATTTTTATTTGAGTTCTGTATATCCTCCTGCTTATTATTGTTGTTAAATCTGTAACTGTAAAATGTCTTAAAGAAGATCCTTTTAAGGATATTCCAGACAAAGAAAATAATAATGGCTGCAAGTACAAGCTCAAAAATATATTTCATGATGTTTCAATTATTTGGAAGAAGGGTTGATCATCACCGAAGAATTGGAAACGCTTTTCATAGACTGGGATTGCTTTCCATCTGAAATGGTTTCAATCTGGGTGGTTTTTACCGTAATATTCTGGTTGGTGATCCATCCTGTATTCTGATCAAATTTTATAGTCCCGTTTTGAGCAAGCTCACTGCTCAGGCTATGCGTAATGGGTCCCTGTGTTTTTTTCTCGGTTTTCTTAGGAATTCCTCCTGTCACAGAAATTTCTGCCGTACCGTTTCCGACACTTTTCAGCGTATAGCTTGAAGTTACTTTAATGGTTCCGCTTGGATCCGCATTTTCAGTATTCGTCCATTTATCTCCAACTTTTGCTCCTTTTTTAGGAATAATAGTCAGGTTTTTATTGAACTGATCTTTCAATATGTTTTCATTGAAAGTTTCCTTAAGGCTCGCTACAACATTAGCTTTTTGATTGGCATCTTTGATAAGCGTTCCAACAGCATTACCTACTTTGGTGTAGATGGCTTCAAAACCTGTGATGGAAATCACATGTCCTTTTGTATCCATCTTCATATTCAGCTTATTTCCCGAAGTAAGCGCTTTATTAATGTTCCAGATCATTTTCAGATCATCTTCTTTAGGCATCGGTTGTTTAGTGTCTACAACAATTGTTTTTCCCTGTGCGGATTGTGAATTTCTTTTTCCGACAAGATTTAGGGTCATATCATATACATTTCCTTTGATGTCATTTACCGTGAAAGTCATTTCATCAGTAGATTCACTTGTTCCCGTAATCGATTTCCCCTGAGGGTCTGTCATGGTTTTTACATCTCTCTGATACGTTACAAGTGGATATGTTTTTCCTTTTTCAAGCTTGAAAGACTGGGTATAGATCCCCGCAGAATCCTTAATAGCCGGATTTTCTTCCACTTTGGCTACAGAGTCAGCCGGAACTTCCACTGTAATGGTCTTTCCTGTTTTCGGATCTACTTTTGTGATTTTTGCCGTTTCTTTTTTACAAGAAACCAAAGCTATGGAAATCAGCGCTAGTGCTGCTATATTTTTCATTTTGATTATTTTTTTAATGTTATCGGATTAATTGATTTTCGTAAGTTTCTGTCTCATTGCTTCATACAGGATGGCTCCACACGCCACAGAAACATTCAAGGATTGTGTTTTTCCTTCAATAGGTAATTTTATTTTTTCGTCGGAATGATGTAAAACTTCTTTGGAAATTCCCGTTTCCTCATTTCCCATTACGATAGCACATGGTTCTGTGAAATCAATATCATAAATCAGTTTTTGAGCTTTTTCACTCGCAGCAAATACCGAAATACCACTTTGCTGAAGAAAATCTACAGTGTGGGCCAGGTTGGCTTCTTTACAGATTTTGATATTATAAATTCCTCCTGCGGAAGTTTTTATAGCATCTGAATTGATGGGGGCAGCTCCTTTTTCAGGGATAATCACGGCATCTATTCCTACACATTCCGCAGTTCTGCAGATGGCCCCGAAATTTCTTACATCCGTAAGCCTGTCGAGAATAAGCAGAAAAGGAGTCTTTCCCTCTTCAAACAGTTGAGGAACAAGATCCTCTACTTTATGAAACGGGACATCAGAAATAAAAGCCACCACTCCCTGATGGTTTTTTCTGGTAAAGCGGTTCAGTTTTTCAACCGGAACATAATTGGGACGTATTTTATTTTTAGCTAAAACAGCTTTCAGCTCAGCATAAATAGGACCTTGCAGTGCGTTCTGCACAAAGATCTTATCAATTGTTTTTCCAGCTTCAATAGCTTCAATCACGGGACGAAGCCCGAAAATAAAATCATCTTTTTTATCGTTGGTAGTATTCATTAATCTTCAGTTAAATGTTGTTTGCCGGAATAATGTCCGTATATGGTGTTTTCTTCCAGAAGGGTTGCTTTTCCTTCAAATATCGGATTACCTTCCAGATCGGACCAGACAAGTTTGAAAACATTTGCAGATGTTTCCTCGATTTTTAAATTATTGATCATAGCTTGATTGTCTTCAACCCATGAAGTGATGTATTCCCCGACAAACCCTGTACCTTCATTGATTCTGTTAGCACTTTCCGATAAAATGGCATGCTCAACATTGTTCATATATTCACCAATCAGATTTCCGGTATTAGTAAGTCTAAAATGGAAGCTACCGCGAACAGACATAATTATTAATATTTTTCTCCTAAAATTGCTCTTTTTTGTGCCATGGCATAGCCGTAATGAAGGCTTTCATGCATATTGTTGAAAATAATGGCGTCCTGGATACTCTTCAGATCTAAACCAAAGCTTGTCGTGTAAGGCGTATAGTCTGAAAAGAAATCGCTGTCATAATCTTTCATTAAAATTTTTGAAGTCTCAGTCAGTAAAAACTCAAGGTCTTCCACCTCGGATTTCTGAACATTCAGATTAGGTAAAGTTCCCTTTTTATAGGTTTCAATCCAATATTTATCAATTCTGAAAGGATTTCCGCTTAAATAATAATGCAAAAGCTGCTGAGTGGCAACCGTGTGTGCAATATTCCAGTAAATATTGTTGTTAAAACCATCAGGAATTAACAAAAGGTCTTCATGAGACGTATTTTGTAAAATATCCAAAAGGTTCCTTCTTACCTGTCTGTGAGCTTGAAAATGATAATTCATTTTGCAAAATTTTAATCACCAAAAATAGTTTAATAAACTGGAAATGACAATTTTTGAGTCTGAGTTTACTATAAATTTATATATTTTTATGAAAAAATCTAATATTTTAATTGCATTTTAAAGGTTCAACTGTTCGGAATCTCGCATCAATGCGGGAATATTTAACAAACTTTAACTTAAAAATGGCATTAATTGTGTTGATTAATGCAAGTATTTATTAGAAATTTACCAATTATTTTAAATTAAACTATGTCAGATACATATCAAGCAGAAGATATTCGTCAGTTAACGGAAAAAATAAAGGAACAAAACTATTTATTTTCTCTTCTGAGACAAGAAATCAACAAGGTTATTATTGGACAGGAATATATGGTGGACCGTCTTTTGGTAGGTCTTTTGGGGAATGGGCACGTTCTTTTGGAAGGGGTCCCGGGCTTGGCTAAAACCTTAGCCATAAAGACATTGGCGGAAGCTGTACATGGTGAGTTCTCAAGAATCCAGTTTACTCCGGATCTGCTTCCCGCAGATGTGGTGGGAACCATGATTTATAACATCAAAGACAATGATTTTTCAATAAAAAAAGGTCCTGTTTTTGCCAACTTCGTGTTGGCGGATGAGATCAACCGTGCACCTGCAAAAGTGCAGTCTGCTCTTCTGGAGGTGATGCAGGAAAAGCAAGTGACCATTGGCGACGAAACCATGAAACTTCCAAAGCCTTTTCTGGTATTGGCTACTCAAAATCCGATTGACCAGGAAGGAACCTACCTGTTGCCGGAGGCACAAAGTGACCGTTTCATGCTGAAATGCAGAATCGACTACCCTGAATTTGAAGATGAAAGAACTGTGATGAGAATGGTTTCCACCTCCCATCAGCCTGAAATTAAACCTGTGATTTCTTTGGATAATATTGTTGATGCCAAAAATCTTGTCAACCAGATTTACCTGGACGAGAAAATTGAAAAGTATATTTTGGATATGGTTTTTGCAACACGTTATCCTGAAAAATACGGACTTTCCGAGCTTAAGAATTATATCAGTTTCGGAGCCTCTCCGAGAGCGTCCATTAACCTTGCCATCGCTTCAAGAGCTTATGCTTTCCTGAGAGGCAGGGCATTTGTGATTCCTGAAGATGTGAAAACATTAGCCAAAGATGTGCTGAGACACAGAATTGGTCTTACTTTTGAGGCTGAAGCGGAAGAAATTTCGAGTGAAGAAATCATCAATAGAATTTTGTCCAAGATTCAGGCTCCTTAATCATATCACTTAAATGGAAGAAATTGTAATCAGAAAAGCTGTTCAGGAAGATTGTGCTCCTATGTTGGAGCTGATCAAAGAACTTGCTGAATATGAAAAAGCTTTGCATGAAGTTACTGTAAGCCTGGAGCAATTTACCGAAGACGGATTTGGCAAATCTCCGGTTTGGGGAGCTTTTGTAGCAGAAATTAATGAAGAAATTGTAGGAATTTCATTGTATTACGACAGATATTCAACATGGAAGGGGAGAAGGTTGTATCTTGAAGATCTGGTAGTGACGGAAAAAATGAGAGGAAAGCAGATTGGCAAAAAATTGTTTGATGCTACACTGGAATATGGAAAATCCAATTCCTACAGCGGAATGGTTTTTCAGGTACTCAACTGGAACGAACCGGCAATCAATTTCTACAAAAAATACAATCCGAAATTTGATGATGAATGGTTAAATGTATCAATAGAGTTTTAAGTTATAAATTATGAGTTATGAGTTATGAGTTTCATTCTTCCTCATCTATAACCTGTAATCTAAAACCTGTAATCTAAATGAAAATAAAAGATATTGTAAAAAAAGTAAAGCAGATAGAAATCCGTACCCGCAAAAAGACGGAAGCTACTTTAATGGGGCAATATCACAGTGCGTTCAAAGGACAGGGAATGACTTTTTCGGAAGTCCGCCCTTATCAGTTCGGAGATGAGATCCGTAGAATTGACTGGAATAAAACAGCACGCTTCCGCGAACCGTTTGTAAAAGTGATGGAGGAAGAACGGGAGTTGACGATGATGTTGCTGGTAGATATTTCCGCTTCCATGGATTACGGCACAAAAACACAACTGAAAAGAGAATATGTGGCAGAAATTGCGGCAAGCTTAGGTTTTTCCGCAGCAGGCAATAATGATAAAGTAGGCCTGATCTTGTTTGCAGATAAAGTATATAAAGTGATTCCGCCGCAAAAAGGAAGAAAACATATTCTTTCCATTATCAGTAATATTTTAACGGCAGATTACGTTCCTTCCGTTTCCAACATTGATAAGGCGATGGAATATATGATGGGAATTTTTAAAAGAAAATCCCTGGTTTTCTTATTCTCGGATTTCGAAAACCCCTATGATTCTAAAATTTTAAGGGCAGCCTCGAAAAAACACCAGGTGTTGGGAATGAGAATCTATGATGAAAAGGACAATGAAATTCCTGATGTAGGGTATGCTTTGCTGTACGATGTAGAAACCGGAGCTCAGGTTTGGGCGGATACATCCAGTGCAAGATGGAGATATACTTTTGCAGAAGCCCAAAAACAAAAAGTAAAAGCCCTGGAAGAAGATTTTGCGAATAGTTCGGCAGGCTTTATGAATGTAAATGCAGGTGCGGATTATTCAAAATTGCTATATAATTATTTTCAGAAGAAATAATAGATCAAAGGGAGCGGGCTTTAGCCCGTTCAATATAAAATAAATAAAAACCAATTAGGCTTGAGCCAAAATTTATTTTTGAAGTTGAAAAAAATACTATTTATTATATGTTTCCTGGTCTGTGCCAATGCTTTTTCACAGATGCTTTCTTCCAATATCGAGAAGAAAACCCTTGCATTGGGGGAGACCGATCATCTTATTATTAAAATTGATAATATCGGAGGGCAAAAAGTTTCTGCTGCTCCCAAGGATGAATTGCTTCCTTTTCATTTCGAAGAAATCAAAGACAGCATAGGAGTCAATGCCAATTCCTATGAAAGGAAAATAGAATTTGCGGTGTATGAGGAAGGGAAATTCACTATTCCTGAGCTTGAATTCAATGTAGGAGGGAGAATTTTAAAAACTATTCCTTATGAAATAGAAGTCATTAATACCGCTCAAAAAGGAGACCAGATTAATGACATCATGAAGAACAAAGACGTAAAACTGGAGGCAACCGATTATTGGGAACTTTATAAGTGGTATGTCCTTGCAGCTTTAGCTTTAATTGCTTTGATCTTAGCCATTATTATGTTTGTAAAATGGGGCAGAAAGAAAAAAAGCTCCCCTGTGGTGGCAACCAATCAGACGCTGAAAGAGCTGGATTCACTTAAAAAGAAAAAATATATCGAAGAAGGTAATTATCGTTCCTTCTATGTGGAACTTATTGATATTTCAAGAAATTTTATCACCAGACAGTATCATGTACCGGCAGATGTCTTATTAACAGACGATCTGATACAGCTTATGAAAAAGAACAACACCATTTCTCAGGAAAATGAAAAAGTAGTGGAAGAAGTTTTTGTAAGAGGAGACCTGGTGAAATTTGCCAAAACATTCCCGGATAAAGATACTATGGAGAAAGATTTTACAGATATCAGAGAATTTGTGAAAAGGTCATCAAAAGATTTAGAATTTGAAAACTTAAGAAAGGATGTTTAATTTCGAATTTTACAGTCCATGGTTCCTGCTTCTTTTTCTGCTGTTGATTCCTGTTTTTTTTAAGGATGTAAGCAAGCAGAAGAAAAAAGGGATTAAGGTTCCCACTGTTCAGCACATGAAAAGCAGTGGTGGTATCCATTTGGTGCTTTTTCTTTTAAAAATATCAAAATACATCATCCTGTCTGCACTGATCATTGCGATGGCAAGGCCGAGAACTTTTACGGTCTCCCAGGACAGGGACGATACCAAAGGTGTGGATATTATGCTGTCTATTGATGTCTCCCTGAGTATGTTGGCCAAAGATTTGTCACCGGATCGTATTACAGCATTAAAAGACATTGCAGCAAAGTTTGTGAACAAGCGGCCCAACGATCGAATCGGTGTTGTAGCATATGCTGCGGAAGCGTTTACGAAAGTTCCCGTAACTTCTGATCATCAGGTGGTGGTGGATGAAATAAAAAATTTGAATTCTGCCGGTCTTGAACCCGGAACCGCGATTGGTGAAGGATTAGCCGTTGCTGTCAATCACCTGGTTAAAAGTAAGGCAAAAAGTAAAGTGATCATTCTGATGACAGACGGTGTAAGCAATATTGAAAATGCAATTCCTCCGATGGCCGCGGCAGAACTGGCTAAAAACAACAATATAAAAGTATATTCCATAGGAATCGGAACCAATGGATATGCTTTGATGCCTACGGCACAGGATATTTTTGGTGATCTGATATTCACGGAAACGGAAGTAACCATTGATGAGAATACATTAAGAGAAGTATCACAGACAACAGGGGGTAAATATTTCAGGGCAACTTCCAATAGCAGCCTGGAGGAAATATATGATGAAATCAACCAACTGGAGAAGTCGGATGTAAAAGTATCGAAGCTGTATAATTATCAGGAATATTTTAAGATCTTTTTGTGGATCGCTTTAGGTATGTTGGTCATTGATGCTTTACTGAGATGGGTATTTTATAAAATTCTAAGCTGATGGAGTGGTATTTGGGAAATTACTGGTATTTATTATTGCTGTTGCTTTTGCCTCTGCTGGCTTTCTTTTTGATCCGTTTTCTGAAATGGAAAAAGAAAAAAAGAGAAATTTTTGCAGACAATTCTTTTCATGAAAATTTGTTTGAGAAAAAATCCGGTTTTATTAAATTCTTTCCTGCTTTATATCTTTTGGGAACCCTTTTCCTGATATTTTCAATTATTGATCTGCTGAATGGTTCAGAAGAAGTAAAAAGCAATCAGAGACTGAATAATGTAGTGTTTATGCTCGATGTATCCAATTCGATGAATGCGGAAGATATAGAGCCCAGTCGTTTGACTCAAGCCAAGAATCTGATGATCAATACGATGCAGAAGATGAAAAACGATAAGGTAGGAATTGTAATATTTGCAGGAGAAGCCATTTCCATAATGCCACTGACAACGGATTATAGTTCTGCGGAAACCTACATCAGCGGAATAGAAACCAGATCCATGCAAATTCAGGGTACGGATTTTCTGAAAGGAATGCAGGCGGCAGTTGAAAAATTTAAAAACGTAAGTAAAGATTCAAGGAAAGTGATTTTGCTAAGCGATGGAGAAGATAATGAAGGGAATGATAATGCGGCGATCCGTTTAGCTAATAATCAGGGGATCACTGTAACCTCAGTGGGAATAGGGTCGGATGAAGGTGCGCCGGTTCCTGAATATGAATTCGGTCAGTTAATGGGATATAAAATTGATATGAACGGGCAGACTGTTATTTCGAAAAGACAGACGGAAGCGCTCAAAAAAATAGCAGAATCCACCGGAGGAACCTATATTGATGGAAACAATATCAATGAATCACCGGATAAAATTATTGATGCGGTCAACAAGAAGCTTTCATCTTCGGAAACATTGGTGAAATCTCAAAATGCTAATCATTATTATCAGTATTTTTTAGCGGTTTCCCTGTTCTTCTTCTTTTTGATTTATATTTTCAATCCTAAAAGAGATTTTAATGTGTAATTTCTCAATCGCTACCGGCCGTTTACTTTAACCGAATTTTAACAAATGAAAACCTGTTTCTTAACATATAAAGGAATAATTTTGCATATGATGAATACTAAAATCATATTTTTATCGTTAATTGTGGCCTTTTCATTCTCAAGCTTCCTGTTTGGGCAGAATAACTACAGGACTTTAGTCTATGAAGGAAATCAGAAATTTAACGGGAAAGATTATGATGGTGCATCTTCTAAGTATATGGAAGCCGTAAAATCCAATGAGAAAGATTTTACAGCGCATTACAATTTAGGAAATGCCTTATATAAAAATAAGAAATATGAAGAAGCCAAAGCGGAATTTGAGAAAGCACAAAGCCTTTCCCAGACACTTCCGGATAAGGCGGCGGCACTTCATAATTTAGGGAATACCTATATGCAGATGAACCAGCCCGAAAAGGCGGCAGATTATTATAAACAATCCCTGAAGCAGGATCCTTATAATGAAGCAACAAGAAAGAACTATGAAATTGCCAAGTTAAAGGAAAAGCAAAACGAACAAAAGAAAAACCAGCAGAATAATGCTGGAAAAGGCGGCGGTGGAAATGATCAGAATAAGAATAATGATCAGAAAGGAGATAAGAAAGATCAGCAGGATCAGGGAAACGGACAGCAGAATAAAGGGGAAAGCCCACAAGGAAATAATCCTGATCAGAATCAAAATAATGAAGGCAAAATGCCTAAAGATCTTGAAAACGCAATTTTAAATAAAGTAAGCGAAAAAGAAAAAGAAACCGCCAGAAGAATTTTAAATAAAAATTCTTATTCGATGCCTCAAAGCAACGAGAAAGATTGGTGATGCAATATAGACTGATTTACATATTATTACTTCTTACATCCGTAATTTCTTACGGACAGGTAAATCTTTCTCTTGATACAGATAAAAATGAGTATAGCGGAAAAGATATTGTGAATCTTACCGTGGTGCTGGAACTGGATGGAAGTGATCTGGAACAACAGACGGCTTTTCAGCTACCCGACCTTTCAAAATTTAATATTATTGGAAGCGGCTCTGTAACCAATACATTCATTGATCCCGCCACGAATACGGTGATTACCCAAAAAGTATCCAGGATTGCCCTGGAACCCAAGAAAAAAGGTAAGATCAAAATCGGATCTGTACTGGTTACCATCAATAATAAAATCTATAAAACCGAGCCATTTGATATAGTTATAAAAGATATTGATAAAAGATCATTAGCGACCAATCCTGTATCCAATGAAGTATATCTGAATATGGAGATAGAGGACAGGGAGGTTTATCAGGATCAGCCGACCATTGCTGTTCTAAGAGTCTATTCCAGGAGTATGGATAACCTGAGAAAAGTAAATAACATCCACCTTCCGAAACAAGACAATATCAATGTTCATCCGATTAATTTTGCAAAATCCGAAATTGATCCTTCAGGTTATGGAAATATGCCTTCCCAGATTTTAGCAATGTTCCTGGTATTCCCTAATGAATCAGGATATGTTGAAGTTCCTTCCGTATCGGCTTCAGTGAGCACTTATTCCACTAAAAATAAAATACTTTCGAATAAGGTAAAACTGAATGTAAAAAAACTTCCGGAAGGGTCTCCCGAATACTTTAAAAATGCGGTAGGTAATTTCAGTATAAGCGTTTATAATGCCTCCAAAGAAAAGGTAGAGGTAAAAAAACCAATTAATGTTGTGGTGAAGGTTGCCGGTGAAGGAAATTTATCCGACCTGGAATTGCCAAAACTGGCATTGTCTCCCGACTATGAAGTTTTTGCTCCTAAAATCACTTCTAAAGTTACTCCGGGTTTAACGGGCATTAAAGGAGAAATATTGGCTAATTATGTGGTAATTCCTAAAAAGCCGGGCCTTATTGCCATTAAAACCGAAGAGTTTGCTTTTTTCAATCCTGAGAGCAAAGAATATGTGGATCTTGGCCAGGAAACATTAGCCCTGAATGCCCTTTCTCACGAACAGGTTCTTGAATCCAAAACCACAGTGGAAAGAGTCAATGAGTATACCAATAATCTTTTGGAGACGGTAAATACTCCCGTACTGAAAACCACATCGTTTAAGGTGAAGGAAAAGAATAAGTTCCATTGGAATATCCTTCTGACCAATATTGCTATTTTATTAGGGTTATTTATTATTTATCTTTTATTTAAAAATTGGCAAAAAAAGCGGGCTTTAGTTAAAGAAACCGTATCTTCAAAACCTTTGGGTTCTGTAGCTGAAACGGAAAATGAAATCAGAGAAAGATTAAAAACGGATGTGAGCGATTATTTCAGCTATCTGGAAAACTTAAAGGATCATGGAGAATATCAGAAATTCTTTGATACGGTTGATGAGCTTGATGCCGAAGTAAGAGGTCAGTACTTTCAAAGTTCTGCTGAAGATTTTAGAAAGTTCCTGGAAAGCTATAAAGGAACTGCCATTGCTGAAGAATACAGAAGTCTTTCTCAAAGAATCCAGATCGAAAAATATGCCCCTGTAAAATCTAACGAAGGCATTGAGGAACTTTTAAAAGCAATTGTAAATTTGTATTCTCAGATTAGCAAATAGTCAATTATTTTTCATATTTTTGCGAAATTTTTAATTACAAAAGATGGAAGTTTTTGATCATTTTTCACTTAAGGAAATTGTTACCTGTTTTATGGTTCTTTTTGCCGTAATTGATATTATCGGCTCTGTTCCTATTATTGTAAGTTTACAGCAGAAATTCGGGAAGATAGAAGCAGAAAGAGCGTCTATTACAGCCGGGGTTATAATGCTGGTGTTCCTTTTTGTGGGGAATAAAATCCTGAAATTTATTGGAGTAGATGTAAATTCTTTCGCCATTGCCGGTGCATTTGTGATTTTTATCATTGCCCTGGAGATGATTTTAGGAATTGAAATCAATAAAACTTCGGAAGCGAAGTCCGCATCCATTGTCCCTATTGCGTTTCCGTTGGTTGCAGGTGCAGGAACCTTAACCACTACACTTTCTCTCAGGGCTGAGTTTCATGATATTAATATTATTTGTGGGATCATTCTCAACACAATTTTCGTATATTTGGTGCTGAAATCGGCCACATGGTTGGAGAAGAAAATGGGGGAAGCTACTTTAGCGATCCTGCAAAAAGTTTTCGGAATTATCCTTCTGGCGATTTCAATTAAATTATTCACTGCCAACTTTGCCCAATTGGTGCAAGCTTATATTAATTTTTAAGAATCATGGAGAAGACTTATAAAGTATTTTTAGTGTTGTTTATCGTTTTTATTGCCATTAATTTGTATGCCTTAGACTGGAAATCAGAGATTTTATCAGAAGATAACCTGAAATTTGTATTTTCTATTGCAACAGCGATTATTGGTCTTATCTTACTTTTCGTGTTGAATACATGGAGTAAGATCGGCGCAAAGAAATAATTTTAACTATTATAAAATAAAAGCCTCTTTCCATTGGAAAGAGGCTTTTATTTTTTGATCATATCATTCCTGAGGAATGATAATTATCTTGGAAAAGGAAGTGTATTTACAGGATAGCATCCGCAAAGGCAATCCCATTGATCGAATTCTTCAGAACATACACCAATAGCTTCACATCTCCAAACATGTCCCACAGGACAAGCCGGAACATTTGGTCCACCTCCTTTGATTTGTTTTAAATCATCTCTCGAAATTTTCTTTAGATTTTTCATAATGTAATTTTAATTTGTTGGAACTCAAATATAACAAAATTCATTAAATAGGGAATTAAAATTCAAATATTTTTCTGAAATAGTATTTCTATAAAATCACAAGGTTTTTCAAAACAGCTTCAGATTTCAGTTCTGTTTCCCTCCATTCTTTCTCCGGATCGCTTTGAGCGGTTATTCCACCGCCAACGAACGTATGGACTGAGTTCTGATGAAGTTTTGCACAACGCAGATTAACGAAATATTGTATCGTTTCTTCTGTCTCAATTTTAATATATCCTGCGTACAATTCGCGGGGGTATTTTTCAAGCTTTTGAATATTCTCCTTGCAAAATTCTTTAGGGATTCCGCAGACAGCTGGAGTAGGGTGAAGCTCACGGATGATCTGATCCAATTGTTCAGGCTGTATTTTGGCTTTAAAATCCGTTCTGAGATGTTTGATATTGCCTGAAACATGATCATAAGTTTCCGAAACATCTATCATGTCTGTATAGTGTTCAAGAATGTTTTGAATATAAGAGGAGACGGGCTTTTGCTCTTCGATTTCCTTTTCGGACCAGCTTTCTGCGACCGGAAGAGTTCCCGCAAGACTCATCGTTTCAAATTCATGGGTAATCTTGTTGAATTTTCCCAATACTTCTGAAAAAGCACCCATCCATGATTCTTCTTCATTGATGAAAATATATCTGAAAGCATTAGGATAAGAGTTGCACAGATTTTCAAAGCTTTCTTTCAGATCAATTGTATGGAAGTCCTTGAAGATCTTTCTTCGGGAATATACAAGCTTAGGAAGCTTATTTTCTTTGATAATCTGTATTACCTGTTCGAGCTTTTGTAAATATTCCGTTTGAGTTTCAGCTGTAAAATTACGGTCGTCCTTAGGTAAAGGAATATTTGTTATGCTTTGTTGTTCGAACAGTTCTGAATTTATTTCAATGATATTTCCGTCAAAATCTATTTGTTTCAGGCCATCAAAAGAATTAAACTTTATACAGTTATGGGTAGATTGACCGTCTGTTGAATATAACGTTTCGTTGAAAGGAAATTTGAAATAGATCATTGAGTTGATGCTTTTAAAAATCATTACCTGGAAAACATATAAGAAACTCCCAGATTGATTTTTCTTTCCGCAAAGGTATTATTAGTCTTAAAAATGTCAAAATCAAACGAGCTGTTTTTTAACGAAACATTCTTTATTTTATAGTGCTGGTAACCTGCCGTCACGGTAATTTTTTTCAAAAATCGATATTGAAGCCCGAAAGAGAATCCTAAATTGACTTTATGGGTTTTGAAATTATCCCAAGTATTATTTTCAGGAACTAAAAACTGCATTTTGTACATATTCCTGTTCATGGATACGCCAGCGTACGGACGAATATTTTTCCATTCGTAAAACAATTTCATATGAAGAGCGTATTCAAAATGTCTGTTGTTGAACCTTTGGAATACTAAAGGTTCATTGTCCTCGGTAAAATAATAGCCATTAAAGGAGGAATTATCTTTGTTTGCATTCAAGTCTAATGAAGAATTCCAATGATAAAGATTGAATGCCATCATGAATGATAATCGGGTATCCGTAATATTTTTCTCTGCCCAGATCCCAATAGTTTCTCCCCATTGCAGGTTATCTGAAAATTCTTTGCTCCAGGAATTGCTTTTTAATCCCATTCCTGCTTCGGCTCCATAATGAAATGTCGCTCTTCGGATATATTTCTGGGTCCTGATTTTTCTGATCTTCGGATTGAATTGTATAATTTTTTTGTCTGCAATAGCCAGAGCGGGAAAAGCAATATCCCGGAATTTAATAAGCAGAGGCTTTTCCAGATAGATGGTATCATAAACGATCAATTTTTCATAGACATAGACTGTATCAGTCTTCTTTTTTCTTTGTGCCTGGGAAAACTGACTGAGAATAATTAATATAAGAAAAGCTGCTTTTCTGAGAAACATGGCGGGATGTTTTTATCTTTCTACAAATACGGTATCTCTCTGGATGATTTTTTTTACAATAATAACTTTTTTTGAATTGTGTTTTGCCGAATCTTTCTGAATTGTTGTTTTTCGTGATTTTTGAAGCTCCGTGTTTTCTTTTACATCAGAAGGAATTTCCGGGTTGCTTTTTGGATTATCGGATTGCGTTAAACTTTTGTGACGAGAAGCATCACTGACAGTCAAATTAGGATCGGACTGTTGAAAGGTTTTTTTTTCTGACCCATTGTTTTTTATATCTGAATTTGCATCGGTTGTATTGATCACATGATCATGATTATTGATTGAATAATTGTTGCGAGGATTCAATAAGAAAACAGAAGCTATAATGATTAATAAAATGGTTCCACTGATAATTATTTTCTTTTTCCATGTCTGATTGGAAGAAGAAGAGAAAATAATCCCATTCATTTTAGCATTTTGAGGAATCTCGAGTTCTTTTGAAGGAGATATTCTGAAGTCTGCAAATTTATTTTTGAAAGTTTGTGCCCACAACAATCCTCCCAGTCCTGCTATTACAAAAGCCTGAGCTATTTTGTTTTTGCTTCTCGGAGTATCCTGATTCACAATACTATTCATCAGAAAGTTTTGAATAGCTTTTTTTGCCCTTGATAAATGAGACTTGGATGTATTGACGGAGATCCCCAACAAACCGGAAATTTCGGCATGAGAAAAGTTTTCAATGAAGTACAAATTGAAAACTGATTTGTGATGGGAGGGAAGGCTGTCTATGGAGGATAACAGCTCTTCTTTGGTGAAGTCATATATGAAGATGTGTTTTTCTTCTGAGGAAGGATAATTCATATCTGAATAGGTATCTGGAATTTCTGATGATGCGGAGGAAACAAAGATCTCTTTATGGCTTTTACGTAAATACTGCAATGCATTATTCACTACAATTGTTTTGAGCCAGGCATGAACTGCTTTTTCATCTCTTAGCTGATGATTGTTTTGAATGGCAGCAATAAAACTATCCTGCACAATATCTTCTGCAGTCTGGATGTCCTGTATATATCTGCGACAAATCCCAAGGAGTTTTGGTGAATACTCATTGTAAATCTGTTTCCAGTCGATAGGGTGGTTTTGTCTCATATAGTATCAGTTTTTGGATATAAAAATGGAATTGATTTTCCATGTAAATAACCGCAGATCTAATTATAATCAAATGAATTAATCAAAATTTTCATGTGTCTTTTCTTATAAGATGCAAAAAAATGAAAAGGTTGCAGCAATGATATAAAAAAAGACTCAAAAAATTGAGCCTTTATATTTTTAATGATTATCCGTATTTATTTTAAAAGAATATTATTCGTCATAGTGGTATGATTAATGAGAATTCCATCTTCATCACGGATTTCAATTTCTGAGACATGCATGGTTTTACCTTTTCTGATGAACCGGGCGGTTGCGGTAACGATTCCGTTTTTTTTGCTTTTTAAATGGTTTGAATTGATATTGGTTCCTACTCCGTAATATTTACTGCTATCGATGAAAATATTGGACAGGCTTGAGCCCAAGGTTTCCGCTAAAACACAGCTTGCACCACCATGCAGAATTCCGAAAGGCTGATGTACTTTTGGCTGTACAGGCATTGTGGCAGTCAATGTTTCATTTTCCAGGTCTATATCAACGAATTGTATTTCTAACGTTTTGGCTAACGTAATGTCTCCCCAATTATTTAAAAATGCTAATATCTCTTCTTTCGTTTCTCCTCGCATGTTGTATTATGATGAATGATTAGTAATGAATAAATGGTAATAATTTTGCTAACTGCTAAC
Source organism: Chryseobacterium defluvii (assembly GCF_003634775.1). Lineage (GTDB taxonomy): Bacteria > Bacteroidota > Bacteroidia > Flavobacteriales > Weeksellaceae > Chryseobacterium > Chryseobacterium defluvii. The sequence goes on from NZ_RBXB01000001.1 coordinate 772,240, forward strand.
TGCTAACTGCTAACTGCTAACTGCTAACTGCTAACTGCTAACTTCTAACTTCTGATTCTCATCAGTACCCATAATATTAGGATTCCAGTTGGCAGGAACTTTCGGTACAATATCATTTTTAATATAGTAATCCTGAATCTCCTGCATAATCTCTGCAAAAGGAGCGGATGCAATTCTTTCATAGGGAATGGTGTATCCCAGATAAATAATTTTCCTTTTAAAATCTCCCGCAGCCAGAACTATGGGGACTTTTGCTGCTAAAGCCATATGATAAAATCCTTTTCTCCATTTCGGAACCCAACTTCTGGTTCCTTCAGGAGTGATAACCAGGCTAAAATCTTCTTTTTCAAATTGCCTGGCGACAAAATTTACCAGGTCATTCTTCTGGCTTCTGTCAATACCGATTCCTCCCAGTCCTTTTACAAGACCCCCATACCAGGCTTTGGTATGTGCGTCTTTAATGATTATTTTTAAAGGTTTTTCCAGGGACCAATAGGCAAAATTCCCCAAAATATATTCCATATTGTGGGTATGAGGGGCTACTACCAGAATGCATCTGTCCAGATTGTTTACATCTCCCTGGAGAACCACCTTCCAGCCCATCATTTTCAACATCAGTTTACCTATCAGTTTCTTCATATTTTCAGTATTAAAACAAGAAAGTATAACCAATGAGGTTATACTTTACAAATATATTGAAATATTATCGCTCTTAAAATAAACCGCTGATTAAATCTACGATTTTCATTACAATTTCTAATGCTATTTGTACCATGGTTAAAAATATTTGTTTTTGGTTTGGGAAGATTATAATTACTATACGAAGGTATAATAAATTTTTAACATAAAGAATAAAAACAATATGATTTTTTATTCTTTTTGAGAGAAGAAGAGTGTGAATTTCAAACGGTTGCTATCCATTCACACCTTCTGCCACTCTCTGCAGTTCATTATTTAGTTTGTATGGAAATTTCGTTTTTTCCGTCTTTAACTTTAATATCTACATCCTTATTCATTTTTTTGACTTCAGATGCCATAGAATCGATTACTTTATCCGCCTTATCATTCGGAACTTTTTTACCATTGATGATAATACTGTCCTTATCATCGGAGCTGTATTCAATAGTAGATCCATTTACCGAAATTTTATTTTTTTCGATTCTGATATTTCCTTCTTCATCTTTGTCCTGATCATCATCGTTGATTCCGTCTCCATTCAAATCTCCGTCGAAATCAATTCCGTTACTTTTTACCGGAATCACTACAGATTTTGAAGGAATTACCAATTCATAATCGATGCTGTAATCTCTAAATCTGTGTTCATAAGGATATTTAACATAGTTTGGAAGAATAATCTTATTGTTTATAATATCTACCGGAACATTTACGTTCAGTGGAAGGTTATATCCTTTTGCTTCTTTTTTAATGATCAGGTATGGGGTTTTAATATCAGCTTTTCTTGTAACTTCTACATGAACCCAGTCTTTTTTATAAACAGAAACCTTATCAGAGTAAAGATCATCATCATATCCTTTAAAGTTTTGAGGGATGGCCACTTGTTTTACATCTACATATAATGTATCTGAAACGGTGTTGATAGAAACTTCTTCAGTATCTTCTTTATGACCTTTTAAGAACATTTCTTTTTTAGCCATACTGATTCCAAAATAAGTTGAAACAGCGATTAAACCCAGAATTAGTGCACCTAAAACCCAACCTGTATTTCTTAATTTTGTTTTTGGCGAAATTAATTTAATACTTAATAAAGCAAATAATAAGGCAGGAATCAAACTTCCTAAGATAATCATTGCCATAAGAACGTATCTCATTCCGTCATTATCAAAATAAAAATCCATTTCGCTGATAGGAGGGAAGTCACTATTTCCCATAAATCCGAACAATACAAATACACCTATTAAACAAGAGAAAGACATTAAGGCAAATATTCCTCCTAAAATATATCTTATTACATTCCAGATTCCGCTCCCGGCATTATTGATGTAGGGTTTGCTTTCGATGTACATCTCTCCGACCCTCTGAGTAGATTCATTGGCAAATTGCACCAATTTATTAGACTCATTCTTAAGATTGTCGAAGTTCATAGGCTTTCCCTTCATTTTCAGGAAATCTGCTGCAGTTTCCGCTTTGGGAAGTACGATCCAAAGAATGATGTACAATAATGCGATTAATGAAGAAGAGATGGCTGCGGTAAAGATTCCCAGAACGAAGATTCCTAACCAGATGGCTCTCATGGCAGTAATATCCATTCCTACGTAGTGCGCTAAACCGGCACAAACTCCAGCGATTTTTTGTCTTTCAGGATCACGGAACAATTGTTTTTTATCCGAATAAGTAGTTCCTGTATTGTTTTGTCTTGCGTGGTTCTTTTCAGAATAATAAGCTTCTTCCTGCTCTTCGATCTTTTCAGGAGTACCGATTTGAGCAATGACTCTTTCTACGTCTCCATCGTTGATCACTTCTCTTTTACCTAAAGAATCTTTGAAGATTTCAACCATTCTGATTTCTATGTCATGCATTACCTCTTCTGCCTCTGAAGCATCTAATGAGTTTCTCAGTGCATTCAGGTAATCGCTAAGCTTTATATATGCGTGTTCTTCTATGGTGAAAGAAAAACCTGCGAGTCCTATTGAGAGTGTCTTGTTCATAGCTTTGTTTTTTAATTTTTTTGAGTGATTTGGTTTACTGAATCTGTTAATTCGTTCCAGGTATTTTGAAGTTCATCTAAAAACAGCTTACCTTTTTCTGTGATCTGGTAATATTTTCTTGGTGGTCCTCCTGTGGATTCTTCCCATCGGTAAGAAAGGAACTCACCATTTTTCAATCTTGTTAAAAGGGGGTAGAGTGTTCCTTCTACTACGTCCAGTTTTCCTTTTTTCAGTTCATCTATAAGGTCGGAAACATACATTTCACGATGATTGATGAGACTTAAAATACAGAATTCCAGAATTCCTTTTCGCATTTGCGCTTTGGTATTTTCAGTATTCATCTTTATTAAGTTTTAATGAGTTATATTTTTAGAAATCTGCCCCTAGCTAGTTGAGCCTATTCTAATTTTACATTACAAAGATATGTAATTAAAATGGTAATATGCAATACAAAGTAGTGAAAAATTATAAATAAACAATATAACTAATTGATAATCAGTCTAATTATTTTTAATGCTAAATTTATGGAATGAGGATTTTATGAGTAATCAGGTCAAATTTTTAATAATTTTACCCTTTAAACTGGTCGTTCTTAAAGTGACCAATGCTTTTTTCTCCAATTCTTTCTGATATGATATAAATCTGAAGCTTTTATAGAATTTACGTACAATAAGCACCATTTCCATCATGGCAAAATGTTCACCGATGCAAAGGCGTGGGCCAGCTCCGAAAGGATAATAGGCAAAGTTTTTAGCATTTTCATCCTCGAAGCGCTCCGGAATAAAGGAATTGGGATCATCCCAATATTTAGGGTTTCTGTGCAACCCTGTTATATAAAGTATAATTAAAGTATCTTTTGGCCAGGAATATTCTTTAAAACTGTCATTTTCTAACGCTTGACGATCGATTGCCCATGCGGGAGAATGAAGTCGCATCGCTTCTTTAATAACATTTGAAGTAAAAGACTTTTTCATTAAACTTTCAGGAGTGAAGCTATTTTCACCTTCTTCCGATATTTCCTGTTTTAATTTTTTCTCTGCTTCAGAATTCTGACTGATTTCAAAAAAGGTAAAACTTAAAGCATTGGCAGTTGTTTCATGACCTGCGATGAAAAGAATCAGCATTTCATCAACAAGCTGTTCATCAGACATTGGAAGTTGCGTATCCTCATATCGTGTCTGAATAAGCATATCCAGCAAATCATTTTTTTCTTCTCCTGAACTTCTTCGTTTATCCAAAACACTTTGAATAATGGCTTTTGATTTTTTACTTTTTTTAATCGTCTTATCTATAACGCCAAAAACTTTTAAAATTTGAGAATAAAAAGGCAAACGCACTTCTTTTGCAAAAACCTCCTGAACTTCAGTAATGATTTTACCCAACTCCAACACTTTATTTTCATCAATATCCGAACTGAAAAGGGTTTTCGCAACAATATTAAAAGCCAGTGTATGAAAAAAAACATTCAAATCGACTTCCGGTTCTTTGTCAAATGATTGAAAAGCGGCATCAATTTCCTTTTCCATAATGGAAACCAGATTGGCAATTTTTGCTTTGCTAAAACCTGGCTGAATCAATCTTCTTTGTTTCAGCCAATCTTTTCCGTTGTTTGTCAGCAAACCGTTTCCAAGGTATTTTCCTAAGGTGACGGACTGTATTTCAGATTTAAAATAATTTTTATGATTTTGCTTTAAAATATATTCGATGACTTCTTTATCCTGAGAAAAAATAAAATTTTTGTTCGTTAAAGTTGCTTTGATATAATAATTATCGCCAGCGATTGCATGGTTTCCGCTGATCACTTCCAAAGGGTTTTTTATCCCTTTAAATAAAGAATACAATTTTCTTTTTCCTTTAATTTCTGCCGGATAATTGAATGCTGAAACCATATCGAATATTTACAATAAAAATACAATTTATCCTTTATAAAATAGCTTTAAATCAAAAGCTTTATTTTTGTACAGAATTTGATTTAAACATTCAATCATAATTGAAAACACAGATATGGTACATCTTCGATTTTTATTGCCTTTTATTCTTTTAGGGAAATCAGTTTTAGCTCAAAATCAATTTGAATTAAAAGATGCATCGGAAAATTATGATGTGAAATTGAAAGTTGAAGTTTGTGACAAAGATGAATGCAGCGGAAAGGGAACTATTGAACTGCTGGATAAAAAGACTTCAAAAAAGTTTCAGACATTTACTTCTAATAATTTATTTTTCTATCTGAATGAAGAGCAAAAACCCACTGCGAACATCATTCAGTTATATAATGAACAAAGCCCATTGATTTTTGATGACTTTAATTTTGACGGAACGGAAGATATGGCCATCAGAAACGGAAATGAAAGCAGCTATAGTGGTCCTTCTTATGATGTATATGTTTTTAATATAACAAAAAAGCAGTTTGTATTAAGTGAAGAGCTGACCGATCTTGCCCATGACAACCTGGGAATGTTTAATACGGATTCCGAACGCAAAAGATTGATCACCTATTCAAAATCCGGATGCTGCTGGCATATGACGACAGAATATACAGTGCTTCCGCAAAGAGGCTTATTTAAAGTGTACGAACTGGAAGAAGATGCAACGGGTGGTGAAAGGGTGAAAGTGACCAAAAAAGAATTCATTGATGATAAATGGATTACCCATATTAAAGAATATCCGATACAAGAATATTATAAAGAAAATTAGTCATGAAGATACAGAAGGAGATCGATTTTATTTTAGCTGTTGATGCTTTAAAAAATGTACAAAGAAGAAATTACAATGCAGATGATTCGCGAAGGGAAAATACCGCAGAACATTCATGGCAGATTATTATTTTAGCACAAATCCTTTATCCGTACGCCAAAAACAGAGCGGATATTGATTTGTTGAGAGTCATAAGAATGCTTTCCATTCATGACCTGGTGGAAATAGAAGCCGGAGATACTTTCCTGTTTGACGAGCAGGCTATGGTTGGAAAATTTGAAAGAGAAAAATTGTCTGCACAAAAGATTTTCGGAATTTTGGATGAACCTTTATGTTCAGAATTTTTTGACCTCTGGCTGGAATTTGAAGAAGAGAAAACTCCGGATGCCATCTTTGCCTGTTCTATAGACCGGATTATGCCGTTCATCCTGAATTCCCATACGTCAGGAAAAAGCTGGACAGAAGCAAAAGTAACGGAACAACAAATCAGAAAAATGCTTGAAAATGCTATCAGCAGAGCATCGGATGAAATGGGAGAGGCCTTTGAATTGTTATTAAACAGAAGCCTGGAAACGGAAAAGGTTTTGAAATAAAAGGGGTTTCGGCGGCCGAAGGCCGCCGAAACCTTTCACTATTTATAGTATTTGGATTGGTTTCTTGTATTCATCAATCGCTACAAAAGTAAAGTCTCCCACAATAGCCCTTTCTCTTTCATAGCAATACATCTGCTCCGTATAGATTTCAACATTTACCTTCATACTGGTTTTTCCTACGTGAATTACCTTTCCCACTAATTCAACAATGGTTCCGGCCGGAATAGGCTTTTTGAAATCAATTTTATCGCTGCTTACAGTTACTACTCTTTTCCTTGCGAAGCGGGTAGCGGTGATAAAGGCTGCTTCATCCATCAGCTGCATGGCTGTACCTCCGAAAAGAGTATCGTAATGATTGGTCGTGTTGGGGAAAACCGCTTTAAAGATTCTGGTTTCGGATGCTTCAATTCTTTCTTCTGTAGTCATATTTCATTATTAATTAAAGCGAAATGAAATAGATTGGAACGAAGAGATCATAACAGGAACAGAAATCCCTGAACATCCATCGGATCAATAAACTTCAAATCGCGAAAGTTTTTTGTATAAAGAAAAAGGCAGGTCTCCTGACTTGTACCCTCTTTATTTCCTTCCCATGCATTGCACAGTGGATTCATAATAAAGATCTCGGTTACTTACAGTTGCGCGACAGTTCGTGATTTTCACACGATTCCCTTTTAAGCTGCAGTTAAGCAGTACCAGTTTCTTGGTGAATAAGTTTTACACTTTTCAGTGACAAAAATAAGGATAATCTTGAGAATTCCTATATTATTCAGGATTTTTAAAAATAATCTGGCTTACAGCCCTTCCTTCCTTGATGGTCCAGAGTGTTGTATACCTGTTTTCGCCGGAACCGTTGATCATGTAAAGGAAAATATGATCATTATCGAGAGCGGTTACTGCAATATTATTGAAATCCATAGTAGGCTGGAACATATTTTTGACGGCATCTCTCACGAATACTGAACCTCTTCCCGGTTGTTGTACGCGTATAGATTTGATTTCAGTTAAGTCTTCGGGAAGCTCTTTGCCCACTCCCCATGATTTTACTTTATCAATTGTAATGATATTTCCATCGGCATCTTTTTCCTGCTTTTTGATTTTCGCATAGGACGGATAAATATCGATGATTACCTTAGTCCTTTGATTTCCCGGGATTTTCGGATTAGTATCATCCGTGAAAATTAAAGATTTCCCGTTTTTTGACTTGGATGGAGTGAATTTTGGTAATTGGTCAATGAATGCAATACGTTCCTTATTCACCATTCCTTCTTTGTTAAGGCTGTCGTATCTTACAAAAGGTTTTTCTATTTCAGGTTTTTCAGGATATTGTATCCATATCCATTCTGTTTCTCCGGGAGCAGGCTTTACATAGACAAATACATCACCGGTTTTCATACGGATTTTATCAATGATTTTCCTGTAGTCATCCTTGTGTACACGTACCATTGCATAACCTTCCTGAGCTTTTACCACTCCAAAAGGGACTTTATTTTGTCCATTAACAAAAACTAAAGAAAAAATACTGAACAGAAAGATATACAACGTCTTGCTTTCGGAAACCATCATGAAAATTTTAATTTTCAAATATATAAATTAAATACTTCGCAATACATAATTATATTGTTGCATTATATGAAAATCTTTAATGTGGCTTAATGAATTATTTTTTTAAATTTGCTATATCAAAAAAATTAAAACTTTTCTGATTGTCTGTTTACAATCTAAATCATTATTTTATAATATGATTCAGACCTTTTCTTTTTTCTATAAAAAGAGCTATTGGGCAAGTAAAACTGACAATCAATAAACTTTAAACCTAATCATGATGAAAAAAAAGTTCTTTCTCTTATTATTTTTATTAATAATTTCATTTTATAAAAGTAATAATTTAAGTGATATATACTTATTGCCACCTTCAAATATTAAAGTTACGAATATAACTCCTACTTCGGCAACTGTATCATGGGATCCTGTTTTTGGAACAGGATATGTTGTATCTTATAATATAGTTGGAAATCCAGGCTCTGGAGGAACTAATTACACCTCAAACTCATCTATAACAATTACAGGTCTTACACAATGTAAAAACTATGAGGTAACAGTAAGTAATGCCCAAGCTGGAGCTGGGCCTTCTGCTGCTGTTTTTTTTACGACTTCTATGTTGTATTGTATGGATAATTCTATTACACCAGCTACTCCCAATATATATATATCAAATGTTACCGTAAATGCAACAGGTTTACCCGTTATGGTGAGTAATTCAACAGCTACTTCTTATTTTACAAACTATCGTACAGATCCTATGCGTAAAGTAAAATTAGCAATAGGAAATACCAATAATACCATTTCAATAACTAAAGCAGGATCTTACATAAATACTCCGACAACTTTGAAAGTTTGGATTGATTATAATGGGGATAGGAGTTTTGATTCTTCTAGTGGCGAGCTAATATTCAACTCAATTAATGATACAAATCCCACAATCACTACCACTTTTGATATTCCTTCACAGGTTTTTTTAGGACCATGTAAAGTAATAATGAGAGTTATTTCTTCTACATCACAATATATTGGTTCTTGTGGGGCTCCGGGCGAGATTGAAGATTATGAAGTGGAATTTGTAGACCCTTCAAGTCTTATAGTTGAAGAAAATGAAAAAAATAATGAAATTATAGTATACCCTAATCCTTGTTCAGATGTTTTAAATATTTTGGGAGTTTCCTCAGACACAGAATTTGAAATATATAATATAGCTGGACAAAAGATAAGCAAAGGACAGATTTTAGATTACAAAGTTAATGTTCACAATTTGATAAAAGGAACATATTTTATTCAAATTAATGACAAGAAAAATACTACTCGATTAAAGTTTATTAAGAATTAAAAAGAGGTTGTCTCAAAAACACCCTCTCTCGGACTCCTGTCTGATAAATTTTGACGTTTAGGGAATTCTTAGAGCATTAGTTTATCTTTTGAAACAACCTCTTTCAATTAATCATTATGATGAAGGTAAATATTTTAAAAATTGTAGTTCTTTATCGTCTTTAATAAGCTTCAGATGAGTGTCAGACAGAAGATAAATATCATTGGAAATGGAAAGAACATAATGATATTGGAGATCTGAAATAATGAATCCTTTCCGTTTCGACTGCTGCTGAATTAAAAACTTTACTTCTTCAATAAACTTAGGCGAAAGTCCATAAAATGGTTCATCCAGTAAAGAAAAATCCGAATTCGAATAAATAACTAAAAGTATTTCAATAAGTCGTTTTTCACCATGAGAAAGATTTTTGGCCGTTTCATTTAAAAAAGGCTGAATCAGGACTAATGAAAATAGTTCCTCTGCATTTTTTTTATCGCAAAATAAGCTGATTAAACTTTTAACCTTAGTGTTTTTGGGTAAAAAAGATTGTTGGGGCAGGTAGGTAATTCTGTTTTTTCTGTCAAACAGGGTGTTGAGAATACTATGATCAAATCGTATAAATTGGGTGTCACCCTTTACAGTTCCAAATATAATTTGAAGTAAAGTAGATTTACCTTCGCCGTTTCTTCCCAGAAGCCCGGTAATTTTTCCTGTTTCACAGCTTAAGTAAATATCCTGTAAAATTTTCTTTGAGCCAAAAGATTTCGTAACACTATCTATATGCAACCTGCTCATAAGAATACTGTTGTAAATTTAACGATGAGACTTATTGCCAAAGTAAGATCCACAAAAATGTTTTCGAAAATCCAAAATTCGCATAAAAATAGTATTCATTTTTATACCTTAGCTCATAGATAAAATACTGGAAAGTTGGAAAGATCAAGAAAAAACATAGTCCGAAATTATGATATGAAAAACCTGTTAGAGAAGCTGCCAGTAAAGAAAATAAAACAGCAGGAATCAGCAGTTTTATATAAAATATTCCAAGAATTTTAAAAATCATCTTCATTTTAATATTACCCACTGTTTTTTCATAATATTTCGAAGTTTCCAAATATAATCCTTATAAAATTATTCAAGAACCATATCCATAACTTATAAACTTTGACACATCAAAACAAATTTTTATTTTTCTACAGTCATTTTATATAGCAGCTAATTAAATCCTTTCCAGCTCATCCGCATCAATTGTCGTCTTGAAAGTCCCATAGTTCACAATCACCTTATTCTTGGAAATCTTTTCAATGGTTCCTACACTTGTACTTCCGGAAATACGGACGCGCTGTCCTACTTTCATCCAAAGAGCGCGGTCAGTTTTACGTTTTTCTTCCAGTTTTTCGTTGGTTTCCGCTATTTTTTCAATGACTTCCTCCTTCTTCAGCTGTTGGGTGATTTTTCTTTTAACCACCTGAAGGCGCTTCGTTTCATCCTTATCAGCTCCGATTTTTCTGAACTTTTCCTGCTCCAGTAACTTTACGAAATCCTTCACCACATCCTTTCGTGATTTTCCTTTCGTATAGCTGTCAATAAAGGCTTCGATCTTGTTTCCAAACTGAAGTTTTCGATGTTCTTCCTCATACAATTTCTGGAAATTATACAGCTTTTGCTGAAGCTGGTCATTCAGTTTTTGAAGGTTGTCGCGTTTATCTTCAACAGATTCTTTTCTTTCCGCAAGATCGGATTTCAGTTTTTCCACCTCAAACTTTTCCTGCTGAAGCTTTACAATGGTTTTATCAAGATTCACAATATCATGTTCCACTTTTTTCTTGGCAGAATGAATAATAAATCTTGGAATTTTATTCTTTTCAGCCACCTCAAATGTAAATGAACTTCCGGCTTGTCCCACTTCCAGCTTATACATCGGTTCCAGAGTCTCTTCATTAAAAAGCATTGCCGCATTCTGAGCATTTGGAAGCTGTTCTACAACAAGCTTGATATTGGTATAGTGCGTTGTAATGATCGCAAAGCTCTTTTTGTCATAAAAAAACTCAAGGAAGCTTTCTGCTAAAGCCCCTCCTAACTCAGGATCAGAACCGGTACCGAACTCGTCGATCAGTAAAAGCGTATTCGCATCAGCCTCACGGATGATTCCGGACATTTTCTTAAGCCTTGATGAATACGTTGACAGATGATTCTCAATAGACTGATTGTCTCCGATATCCGTCATGATCTTCTCAAAGAAAAACATTTCGGATTTCGGATGAACAGGAACTAAGATTCCACTCTGGATCATCAGCTGAAGGAGTCCGACTGTTTTCAAGGTGATCGATTTTCCACCCGCATTCGGTCCGGAAATACAGATAATTCTATTATGCTCCGTGAACGTCAGCGTCTGAGGGAAAATAGTTTTGTTTTCCACTTTATTCCTTAAAAACAATAAAGGATGGAAAGCATCTTTTAGCCTTAACGTTTTATGGCGGTTGATTTTAGGTAAAACTCCATTGATCAGCTCTGCGAACTTCGCTTTAGCTCTTGTTAAATCAAGATCAAAAATATACTTCTGATATCTCCAAAGCTGAGGTTGGAATTCCGATAACTCAGCGGTAAGCTGTCTTAAAATTTTATCAATTTCCTTTTTCTCTTCCTCTTCATTTTCACGAAGCTTGAAATAATGCTTCACCACAGAATCCGGTTGGATATAAGTAATGGAACCTGTTTTTGAAAGCCCTAAAACTCTTCCGGGAACTCTTTTTTTGAATCCTGATTTTACCGCTAAAACTCTTTGATCATCAATAATCGTTTCGCGAATATCATCCAAAAATTCACTTTGCCCGTAATTGAACAATGCCCGGTTGAAATTTTCCTGGATTGCTTTTTTCGCAACCTGTATTTCCGCTCTTATTCCTTTTAAAATGGGAGAAGCCTCACTTTTTACTTCCCCGAAGCGGTTAAAGACTTTATCTACTTTATCAATAATTTCTTTTCTGAACTCCAAAACAGAGGCGTCTTCCATCAAGGTAGGGAAGGTTTCCGGCATCGTTGGGAAAAACTTTTGTAGCTTTCCGATTTGCTCTGTGATGGTTTTTATTTTGATGAAGGCATTGTTTTCCAGTCGGAAATTTTCGATCAGCATTAATTTCAATTCACTTTCAATATCTTCATACTCATCAAACGGAATGGCATTTGAACTTTCAAAACTCGATAAATATTCCGATGTTTTTTTCAAAGAAAGTTCCGCCTCGTCAATTTCCATTGGACGAAGTTGAAGAATTTGTTCTCTCGTTTTCGGAGAATACGCAAAGGGAGAAATTTCCGCCAGTAATTGCGGAAACTCTAATTCGTTTAAATCTTCTTTATTTATATACACACTGCAAATTTAGTGAGAAAATGTTAATTTGCTAATGTGGTCATTTGAAAATGAGTTAATTTGAAGATTCGAGAGTATTGAAATGAGAAGGTTTTATTACATTTGAAATATGAAACTGCAAACCGAACGATTACTTTTAAAAGAAATCAATGAAAACCATGTTGAAGATATCCTGCGAATCCGGAGTAATGAGATCATCAACCAATTTGTACACAGAAATCTACCTAAAAATAACTACGATGCGTTGGAATTTATTTTAACGATCAAGAAAAGAACGGAGAATAACCAGACTTTCTATTGGGGGATTTCTTTAAAAGATCAACCGGGTCTTATCGGAACAATCTGTCTCTGGAATTTCTCTGAAGACAGAACCGTTGCGGAAGTTGGGTATGAACTGCTACCTGAGTACCACAGAAAGGGAATCATGTCCGAAGCATTGGCTGCGATTGTAAATTTCAGCTTTAATGATTTACATTTGCAGGAGATTTTAGCAATCACAGATAAGTTGAATGAAAACTCAAAGCTACTTCTTTTGAAACATCATTTTCAGCTGGAAGAGGGAAGAAAAGATGAAGGGTTTCCGGATAATCTTGTTTTTAGTTTAAAGAATTCATCAATTTGATGTTCCAATTTTTAATTTATATTATTGCGTCAAGACAAGTACATCTTTGATTGCAAATGGGAATGATCAATCATATCGTTTTATCAAAAGATAAAGTATGTGATTACAATAATCAATAAAATAAAATAAATGACCTGGACAGAAGTTTTAGCTCCGATAAAAAAAACAGAATATTTTACGACTCTGTGGGAAAAAGTAAAGCAGGAATATGTAACTACCAAAGTGTTTCCACCTAAAAGTCAGATTTTCAGAGCGTTGGAAATTACGCCTTTTGAAGATATTGAAGTCGTTATTATCGGTCAGGATCCCTATCATAATGACTATCAGGCGAATGGGTTGTGTTTTTCCGTTTCTGAGCAGGTGGCTGCGCCTCCTTCTCTTAAAAATATCTTCATTGAGCTGAAAGATGATCTTGGAGTCGTAAGGACCTCAAAAGAACTGGATGACTGGGGAAGACAAGGTGTTCTTTTATTGAACGCCACTTTAACCGTTCGTGCCCATTCTCCGAATTCTCATAAGGATTTAGGCTGGGAAAAGTTTACGGATTTTATCATTAAAGAAATTTCTGATAAAAAAGAAAATGTGGTTTTTGTATTATGGGGAGCTTTTGCACAAAAAAAAGCCGAACTCATTGATCCGGCTAAACATTTTATCTTAAAATCAGCACACCCGTCACCCTTTTCCGTTCACAGAGGATTTTTCGGGAGTAAGCCTTTTTCAAAAATTAACGAATATCTTATTTCAAAAGGGAAGAAGCCTATCGTATGGTAGGTTTTGGTCCGGTTTCTTTAATCCTGATCCCGATTTTATATTTTCCATTCAGTGCTTTCGCTCCGCCTTCTGCTGTTGGATAAGGAGTAATTTCAGCTAAGGAAATCGTATAACTATTGAATTCAGCGGAAGAGAATAAGTTTTTTCCTGCATCATCCATCGTTGCCAGGCGTAATGTTACAGGTCTAGTTGCTATTCCCATGACTTCAACTTCGGCAACGGCAGCTCCAGCCCAGATGCAATTGACTCCTTTCGGACAACGGCTGTCTTCGGAAACCTTTTTGAAGGTCACATTCATATCATATTCCTTCAGGAATTTATTTTCTCCTTCATTGAAATAAATGAGACTTCCTTCTTTACCCATGTTTTTTGTTTCTTTAGTATTGGTTACCACAGGAGCTTTTGTGGATGTTTTTGTTTCCTTTTGAGCATTGCAATTGGTTAATGTCAATACTCCCAGACTGAATATTATGGCTTTAAGTGTCATCATTTTAAATAATATTAAGCATATCTAATAGTACTACCAAAAACATTGCCACACCTACCACAAGACTGAATCCGGTTCCGTAAATGAAGCCTATCAAAGCCCCTTTAGTCGATTTAAGCGCCTTGTCCATATCTTTGCTGTCATGAAGCAATTCCCCTACGAATACCCCTGCAAACATTCCGATTAAAAAACCGATAGGAGGGAAAAACATTCCGATGATGGTTCCGATAATAGATCCGATACTTCCCCAACGTGTTCCACCGTATTTTCTATTGGTTTTCGCAGGAATTACATAATTAAGAACCGCAGATATAGCTGTAAGAATTCCAAAGATCCAGATATAGATCATAGATAAATCGGAATCGGTCCCGAATTTATAAATTAATAAACCGCAAAGGCTGAGAACCAGTCCCGGTAAAATAGGAAGAACAGTTCCTATAATTCCAAGTAACAGTAAAATAAGGCAGATAATATTAATCAATGCTATATCCATATGGTAATTTTTATACTGCAAGATAAAAAAAAGAGGCTTATGAAAAGCCCCTTTTATAGTTGATATCCGAAAATTAAAGATTTAGGATGATGTATTGGAGGATCAATCCCGAGTTACCAATATTACCGGATGCATGATTATGGAAAGCGGTGTAGAAAATATTTCCGCTGTTGTTACTTCCGTTACATGCTCCCATAGTATCTCCATGAGCCTGGTGAGTCGCCCACGAACTCTGAGGAATGGTAATAGTCATAGGATTGCTTCCGGTAGGATTATGACAAATAGTAACCCATCCATTGGTAGCACTATTTCCTATAGGAACCTGAGTAGCAGAAGCATCATGATATTTATTGGTTTTTATCATTAAGGCTTCATTGTTGTTTTTTACCATGACATCCCAGAAAGTAGTATCATACATATTGATTTTTTGCCACGAACCAAGATCGAAATGAATATTCAATGTATTAAAACCTAAAGCATTGGCCAGATTTACATCAGAAATTGTAGTATTGTTGATGGTTCCTGACGTCCCGTTGTTAACAGAGCATAGTTTGGTGTCCGGAATAAATCCACCCGCCATATTACAGGCGTTAGAATTGGAACCTCCGCCGGTAAGATAGGCTACAGCCCAGTCCGATGCATATAAGCTTCCGCCATTGCTCACAAAAGTGGAAAGGTTATTGTAAACCGCCTGATCATCTGCTCCAACACCCGGCTTGGAGCCGCAATTCAGAAAGATAACATCGTATTGTGCAACGGTGCTCATTACTTTCAGATCGTTATAAGTAATTTGGGTTAAGGTATATCCCAATCCGGTAACAATGCTTTCAATGTCATCATACGTACCTTTTACATAGGCCATGTTGGCCACCTGATTAAGCTGGGTAACTGCATTGTCTAAAACAGTTGTTTCATTCTTTTTAATGTTGACATTCACTTCGGTTCTGAAGTTGGAGCCATTTCCGGTCTGGATACTGACAGTGTGCGACCCTTCCGGTGCTTCAAGGGTAAATTCACCATTGGCATCAGAATAGGCGTAATACATTTTGGAATTCTCATCGAAAGTGAAAATCAATGCACCTCCGATTTGTTTTGCACCATTTTTAGATACTACTTTTCCGGATACTTTGCCCATTTGAACAGTGGGTGTGGTAATTTCATTTACCTCATTAGTGTCGTTACTGTTACAGCCAATGAATAGAAACATCATTACTGCAATAAGAAAAAAGTTGAGTTGTTTCATATTATTGAAATTTTTATGGTTTGTTTTTATTTTTTACATAACAAATATAATAAATATTTAAAAATGTTGTAAATTTTTTTTATTTTAATTAGGTAATATGTATGATATTTTTAATTTGTTTAATAAGTTTTCAATATTTAAAAGTTGTGTGAATACAACGACTAATTTTATAAATTTGCTATAAGGAAAAATTAAATGAACGACCAGTTAGAAGAAACGAAAAATTTTATACAGGAACTCAGTGAGCAACTATATATTTATATTAGTCAAATCTCACCAGCTGGCTTTGACTGGGTTTTTCATGCCATTGTAAAACTAGGAATACTTATAACTGTTTTTCTAACGATTGATTTTATTCTTAAACCTATTATCAATTATACATTCCGTTTTTTTCATAATGAAAAAAAATATCCGGTAATAAAGTCCATCTATCAATCTAGAGTAACTAATTCTGTCGCCCATATTATTGCTATAGTACTGGTTGCGGGTATCAACACGTATATATTTCCGGCTAAGTCAATACCCAAAACCAATATATTTATTATAAGATCCATTAATTTAGGATTTGTATTGATTTTTGCAGGAATGCTTTACAGGGGACTTACCGCTTTCAGAAATTACTTTACGATCAAGCAGGATTTCTATAAGATTATGGCATTGAATGCTATTTCAGAAACAGTAAGAATTTTAGGAATTTTCATCTTTTCCATTGTGGGGATCTGTGTTATTTTTGGGATCAAAGGAACTACCATCGTAGGGAGTTTAGGAGCCATTACCGCAGTGTTGGTATTGGTTTTTAGGGATACGATCTTAGGATTTGTAACGGGGATTCATGTTTCTACCTCTAAAAGCATGAAGGTAGGAGACTGGATCAGTATTCCCAAATACAGCATTGAAGGGAATATTTCCGAAATAAGCCTTTTGACCACTAAGATTTTAAATTTCGATAAAACGATTTCCACTATTCCTACATACGACCTGTTAACGACTGAGATCAAAAATCTTCAGGTTATGTCCGAGTCCAATACGAGGAGGATTAAAAAATCAATTTATTTCAATATCAATTCCTTTAAGTTTTTAAGCGATGAAGATATTGAAAGGCTAAAACAGATCAATCTTATCTCTGATTATCTTGAATCCAAAGCCTCGGAAATAAAAAAAGAAAAAGAAAGCCTGGCTCATAAAGACAGAGTAATCAATGGACGTCAGCTTACCAATATCGGTGTATTCAGATACTATGCTCAAAGATATGTTGAAAATGATCCTGATATTGATAAAGAAGGAGCTATCATGGTGCGTCAGCTGGATATTACGCCACAAGGTCTGCCTTTGGAAGTTTACTGTTTTGCCAATGACTCGAAATGGGAACATTTTGAACAGATCCAGGCCGATATTTTTGATCATTTGCTGGTCGCATCCAAAGAATTTGATCTTCAGGTCATGCAGGTAAGTGTAAAAGTATAATTAATGAGAAACTATAAGTTAGAGATTAGTTTATTCTAAAAGATCAAAGAAAATGTCTTTCTCTAACATCTAACTTCTAAATAAAACAATGACAAAACTAAGTGTAAACATTAATAAAATTGCAACGTTAAGAAATGCAAGAGGTGGTGATATGCCGAGTGTAACGGAAGCTGCAATTAAAATTCAGGAATTCGGAGGCCAGGGAATCACGATTCATCCCAGACCGGATGAAAGACATATCACCAGAAAAGATGTCTATGATCTGAAGCCGGTAGTCACTACGGAATTCAATATTGAAGGGAATCCGCACCGTCCTTTTATTGATATGGTGCTGGAAGTAAAGCCGGAACAAGTGACGCTGGTTCCTGATGCAGATGATGCCATCACTTCTAATGCGGGTTGGGATACCATTAAACATTTGGATTTTCTAACGGAAGTCATTGCGGAATTTAAAAACGCAGGAATTCGCACTTCCATTTTTCTTGATCCAAAGCCTGAGCTGGTGGAATATGCGGCTAAAACAGGGACCGACAGAATTGAATTATATACGGAAGCATATGCCAAGAATTACCCGGTCAATAAAGAGCAGTCCATAAAACCTTATTATGAAACGGCTGTTGTGGCTGCAGATTTCGGATTGGGCCTGAATGCGGGACATGATTTGAGCCTTGAAAACCTGAAGTATTTCGCAGATAATATTCCAAATTTACTGGAAGTTTCCATTGGTCATGCTTTGATTTCAGAAGCATTGTATATGGGATTGGAAAATACAGTGCAGGCTTATTTGAAAAGATTAACAACCTGGTAGATTGAAGGCTCGAAGCCAGCAGTATGAAACTGGAAGATGCCAAGGCAGGTAAGACTTCCGGCATCCATCTTCAAGCTTCCAATCTCAAAATTTTAAATTATGGAAATTTTACATTCAAAAATATTCGGCGAAAACCTTTCGTCAACACCACTTTTGGTATTTCATGGGTTATTTGGAATGCTGGATAACTGGGGGAGTTTTGGAAAAGAGTTGGGAGAGGTGCTTCCGGTTCATTTAATTGATTTAAGAAATCACGGAAGAAGTTTTCATTCCGACAGCATGACCCATGACGACTTAGCCAATGATATTGCCCATTACATGGAACATTACGGAATTCAGAAAGCTCATGTTTTAGGACATTCTTTAGGAGGAAAAGCAGTGATGCAGTTTGCCATAAACTACCCGGAAAAGGTTGAAAAGCTAATTGTAGTGGATATCTCACCGAAAGCATATCCTCCACATCATCAGGGAGTAATTAAAGCCTTGGAAAGTGTAGATTTCAATACGGTAGGTTCAAGAAGCGATGTGGAAGCTGTTTTAACTCAATATATTCCTGAGAAATCAACCATTCAGTTTTTGGCGAAGAACCTGTATTGGGATGATCATAAAAAGCTGAACTGGAGATTTAATCTTAAAACATTGTCTGAAAAGTATAATGAATTTGTTTCCAACGCTATTAAATTTGGAGTTTTTGATGGACCGACGCTTTTCATATCCGGTGAAAAATCGAATTATATTCTTCCTCAGGATGAATTTGCCATAAAGCAGCAATTTCCTCATGCTGAAATTGTAACCGTGAAAAATGCGGCTCATTGGGTTCAGGCAGATAATCCGGTAGAATTCAGTCATGTTGTTAAACAATTTTTAGATTTGAATTAATCTGTTTTTCCGTCATAATAAATACGTTAAAGTTTTCTTAAAACAGTGAATTATTGGTTTGGGTATATTGAATATTTTGTACTTTAGAGTAATCAAATCGTTAAAAATATTAGTATTATGGAAAAGAAAAAATTAAAAAAACCTTTGTTTGCTTCATTTTTAGAAAAACAAATTAAAGATCCTCAAACCATCAAAGGAGGTGTAAATACGATTACATGGCCGCACATTGATATTCCGACAACAAGTTGAATTTAATGAATATGAAAAATTCAAAAAAACCTTTCTTTGCTTCGTTTTTAGAGAAACAGGTCAAAGAACCTGAAAAGGTAAAAGGAGGAGGGTCAATTACCTCGGCCCTTCAGGATAATGTTACACGTCCCGGAGGAGACCATGTCACATTGAAGTATCCATCCGACAGTGATGAAGCTGTAGACTAATCAAAAAAATAATCAACCATCAAATCAAATTATCAATTATGAAAAACAAGAATTCAAAGAAAAAGCCTTTTTTCGCATCATTTTTAGAAAAGCAACTTAAAGATCCTGAAAAAGTAAAAGGAGGAACGGATGTAACCATTCCGGAAAGGGATTCGGTTACAAAACCAATTTACGATGTTGCCCAAACGATGAAGTACCCTTCTGATGGAGACGAAGAAGTACAGTCTGTATAAGATGTGTTTTTTGTATTAATAATAAACATATTAACAAAATCATATTTAAAAGGAAACTTAGAATTTAAGTTTCCTTTTTTAATAATTTCCCCATGATTCTTTGCATTACCCATTCTCAGGATTTTTATAATATAGACCTTTTTTTTCAATATCTGTCGAAGAAAAATATTCCCTTTTTCAGGCTGAATTCCGACCGCATCAATCATCTTCAGAAAATCAGTCTCAATGAAAGTTTTTTTGAGCTGACGGATGAAGACGGCCGTGTTGTCAACTCACGCAATATCAAAGGAGTTTGGCACAGAAAATCGTGGAAAGTTAGTGTCCCGGAGGAATTGGATGAAGAATACGAGAAAATCTTTCTGAATGAATACGGAAGTTTAAGATATAATCTTTTCAGCTTGCTGGAAGATGTTCCCTGGATTAATCCTTATGAACAGGAGAAAAAAGTGGATGCCAATAAATTGTATCAATTAAAAACTGCCCGGAAAAACCATCTCCTCATTCCCAAAACTATTTTTTCCAATGATGAAAAAAAAATAGTGGAATTTTTTCATGAACATTGCCGTGGAAGGGCGGTAGCCAAGCTTCATGGAGCCCTGGCAAAATCCATGGATGCGGAAAATTTCCTTTCAACAACGATCATAGAAGAAGATAATTTAGAATATATCTCGGATATTGCTTACTGTCCGATGATTTTCCAACCTTATATCGATAAGGAATATGAGTTAAGGATTGCATATATCGACGGGGAGTTTTTCACAGGAAAAATCAACAGTAGTGGTTCTGCCGATTGGCGGATCAGCCGGGAACATTTGTTCTGGACTCCCTATGAGCTTCCTGCGGAAATTAAAAATAATATAACAGCGATGATGAGGGAAATGGGACTCTTCTTCGGGGCCATAGATATGATCAAAGGAAAAGACGGGAATTATTATTTCCTTGAGGTGAATCCTCAGGGAGAATGGGGGATGCTGCAAAAAGAATTAGGATTCCCGATCGCAGAAAAAATAGCCGATAACCTTATTAAAAGAATATAATCAATGAACAATAAAATATTAATTATTACCCATACACAAGATAACTTTTCTATTGAGAAAGTAACGGAATATATTGAACAAAACGGCTTCGGGGTCATACGCTTTGATGTTGATCTGTACCCGCTTCAAAATAAATTAACCACCGTGTTCCAAAACGGAAAATGGATAACTATGCTTGAAACAGCTGAAAATACTTATCGTCTGGATGATATCGCTGCAGTATGGTACAGAAGGGCTTACAATATAGGAAATGGTCTAAAAGAAGAATTGGAGCCTAAATTCTTCGGTGCAGCCATGGGAGAAATCCGCAATACGCTTTTTGGGTTTTTAGAATCCATTGACGCCTATTCTTTAGGAAAGCCAAGTGTTTACAGAAGGCTGGACAGTAAGGAAGAACAATTGAAAGTTGCCAGTAAAATCGGATTCAAAATACCGGAAACCTGCATTAGCAATAATCCCGATGAAGCCAAAAAATTTATTCTTAAACATAAAAATGTGATTGGTAAGATGCAGACCGGCTTTGCGATTTATGAAGATGGTGTGGAAAATGTAGTTTTCACTAATGTGATTAAAGAAGAAAATCTGGAAGAGCTGGATTCTCTGATGTATTGTCCGATGCAGTTCCAAAGAAAAATCGAAAAGAAAAAAGAGTTGAGGATTACAGTGGTAGGACACGACATATACGCGTTTGAAGTAGATTCTCAACAGTTTGATGACGCAAAGGTGGACTGGAGGAAAGATGGAGTCAACCTCATTGATAAATGGGTAAGAACAGAACTTCCTGCAGAGATAGAATCCAAAATTATTGAACTTTTGGATGTTTACCATGTAGATTATGGAGCTATAGATGTTATTGTTTCTCCTGAAGATGAATATTATTTTATAGAAATTAATGCCGCCGGAGAATTCTTCTGGCTGGATAATCTTACCGAAGATAATCTCATTTCCAAAAGCATTGCAGATATTCTATGCGACAAGGCTCCGAGAAGGAATAATAAAAGCCTTAGCTATATAGAGAAAAGTTGATAAAATTTAAACGGGAATCTCTTTATCATTCACTAAAATAGTATATTTGTGAAAATTAAAAAACACAAAAAAAATGAAAAAAAGTATTGAAATTTTAGTGATGGTTTTAATGTGGTTTCCGGGTATGATTATGGCTCAAAAAACCATTGATTCAACAGTTTATAAAACAATAAAAGTACAGCCGAGCAAACTGGATAAATCCGTTAAGATGGCAGATGAGCCTCATATTATTTTTTATGATCAGAAAGTAAAGAACAACAAAATTTTGTTGTGGCTTACGGGAACAGGGGGAACCACCAACCATGTTCCGGGACCGTTTATTAATACGGCTTTGGAAAGTGGTTATAAGGTAATTGCGCTTTCATTTATTACGACACCGGGAGTATCTCAGGTTTGTGTAGGAAAAACATTGAACTCAGACCCTGATTGTGCTAGTGAGTTTAGAAGAATGCGGGTCTATGGAACGCCTGGTTTTTCCCTGATACCAGATAAGCCTCAGGATGCCATTGTACCGAGACTTACGAAATTATTGCAATATCTTTCAAAATCTGATCCTCACGGAAACTGGGCGGGCTATTTGAAAAATAATAAACCGGACTGGAGCAAAATTGCCATTGCAGGGCAATCGCAGGGAGGAGGAATGGGTGAGTTTATTGCACAGAATGATTCTGTTGACAGGGTGATCAGTTTTTCCGGGGGATGGGATTATTCAAATTCAAAAGAGAAAAAGATTGCCGGTTGGTATTTTAAGAAAAATAAAACTCCGAAAGAAAGATGGTACGCAGCTTATCATGTCAATGAAGCGGCCTCTAAGCCTTTAGCGGAAATATGTAACGCATTGGGAATACCAAAGGATCACATCTTTGCTTTGGATAAAGAAATAAACCCTGCTGCCGGAAATCCTAAGGCAAAAAAGAAACCGAACCCATATCATACACAAGGTATTGGTAATATTATATATAAACCTATATGGCAGACCATGCTTGGAAGCGGAAAAATAAATTAAATAATCAATGATATTTGTAACGGGTGCAACCGGACTTTTGGGTAGAGTAGTAGCTCTGGAGCTTCTTAAACACGGAAAAAGTGTTCGTGCTTCCAAAAGACCCGCAAGTGATTTGGAGGAAGTTAAAAATTCGTATAAATTTTATACGGAAACCCCTGAAGCATACTTCAATGCCATAGAATGGGTAGATGTGGATTTTGACGATGTTTTATCGTTGCAGGAGGCATTACAGGGAGTGGAAGAGATCTATCACTGTGCAGCCAAAGTAGGATTCGATCCTAAAGATGATAAAGAAATGTACCATACCAATACGGAAGGTACAAAGAACCTTTTATATGCTGCAGAAAACTCAGCAGTCAAAAAATTCTTGCACATCAGCACCGTTGCCGTTTTAGACCTTTTTAATGAGAAAGGAGAGTTGGATGAGAGTTCGGATTTTAATCCCAAAGAAGAGCACTCTGCCTATGCCATTTCCAAACATTTGGCTGAAAT
Organism: Chryseobacterium defluvii; assembly: GCF_003634775.1. GTDB lineage: Bacteria > Bacteroidota > Bacteroidia > Flavobacteriales > Weeksellaceae > Chryseobacterium > Chryseobacterium defluvii. The sequence goes on from NZ_RBXB01000001.1 coordinate 795,421, forward strand.
GGAGGTCTGGAGAGCATCTGCTGAAGGATTACACGTGGCTATCGTTAATCCCGGAATGATCTTAGCCAGTGGAAGATGGGGGCAAAGTAGCGGAGAAATTTTTCAGATTTTTGAAAATAATGGATTTACATTTTCAGGAGGCTCTGCTTATGTAGATGTAAGAGACGTTGCCAGGATTTCTGTAGAATTGATGGAAAAGAACATCTCCGGAGAACGCTTTATTGCGGTTTCCCAAAATAAGAGGTATCTGGAAATAGGAACGCAGATCAGGAAAAAACTGGGATTGAAAGCCCCAAAGGTTTTATCCAGAACACAACTGAATCTGGGCCGTTTGGCCAATATCTTATTCGGATGGCTTATTCCTAAACTAAGGATGATCACAAAATCCAATATAGAATCCGTATCATCATTCAACACCATATCCAATCAAAAAGTTAAAGAAAGGCTGGATTATCAGTTCATTCCTATAGAAGAAAGCATTGAATACCACCTTACTAATTATATTAACGATAAAAAGCTGAAGAAATAAATGAATCTTGCAGAGGCTATCATCACGAAGAATGTAGAAAAACAGGCTACAAAATCGGCCATTGGTTTTAAAAAGAAAGAAAGCTGGAAGGAACTGAGCTGGAAGAAATTCAGTGAAATTGTATTTAAAACAGCCAATGCACTGAAGAATGCAGGGATTCAGGAAAATGATAAAGTAGCTATTTATTCGGACAACTCCGCAGAATGGATGATCTTTGACCTTGCCTCAATGGCAGTCGGAGCTATTACAGTTCCCATTTATTCCACGAATAATGCAGAACAGGCAGAGTACATTATTAATGATTCTCAGGCCAAAATAATCCTGGTAGGAGATCAGGCTCAATATGATGCTTCTCTGGACACCTTAAAAAAAGAAAACAGTCTTCAGTCTATTATTGTCTCCAAAAAAGCGGTGTGGATTAAAAAAGAATTCAACAGTTATTATTTAGAAGACTTTATCGCCAAATCTTCTTCCGAGCTTGAAATTTGTAAAAAAGATGAGAAAGATGTAGCGACTTTAATCTACACTTCCGGGACAACAGGAACGCCAAAAGGGGTCATGCTTACCCATGGGAATTTTCTCAAAGCTTTTGATGCTCATTTTGAGTTTTTCAAGTTTAAAAACTTCGAGGAAGAGCTTTCTCTCGCATTCTTACCTTTAAGTCATGTTTTTGAAAGAAGCTGGAGCCTGCTTTGCCTGTATGGCGGGGCAAGAGTTTATTTTTTAGAAGACCCGAAAAACATTGCCAAGGCATTGGAGGAAATAAAACCAACCATGATGTGCGCCGTTCCGAGGTTTTTCCAGAAAGTATATGCAGGAGTCCTGGAAAAAGCACAGGAAGGTTCTTCTTTAAAAACAAAAATCTTCAATTGGGCAACCGAAATAGGAAGGCAAACTGCAGAGCTGAGAAGGAATGAGCATCCGGTTCCGTTCGGATTAAAGCTTAAAGAATTTTTTGCAAATACATTGGTTTTCAGTAAAATTAAAGAAAAAATGGGTGGCAGGCTCTGGTTTTTACCTTGTGGCGGAGCTTCTTTATCCACGGAGGTAACCCAATTCTTTGAGTCCGTAGGAATTCACATTACTGTTGGATACGGTTTGACGGAAACAACCGCCACATTGACTCTTTTCCCGTTGACTCACTTTGAACACGGAACCAGTGGAAAACCATTACCCGGAGTTGAAGTCCGTATCGGTGAAAATGATGAGATACAAGCCAGAGGAAACGGAATCATGAAAGGATATTATAACAGGCCGGACGAAACAAAAGCGGTATTTACAGAAGACGGCTGGTTTAAAACAGGAGACGCCGGAAAATTTGACGAAAAAGGAAATCTCATCATTACAGACAGGATTAAAGATCTGATGAAAACATCCAATGGAAAATATATTGCCCCTCAACAGATCGAAAACCTTCTTACCAATAATAATTTGATCCAGCAGATTATGTTGATTGCGGAGGGAAGACAATTTGTTTCTGCTCTTATCGTCCCTAATTTCGAGTTTTTAAGAGACTATCTGAAGAAAAATAACATTCCGTTTACCAATTGGGAGGAAATTGTAAATAAAGATCAGATCATTAACTTTTACAAAGAGAAAATCAAAGAATTACAGGAACATCTTTCAGATTATGAAAAAGTGAAAAAGTTTACACTAATGCCGGCTGAATTTGAGATCAACACCGGAGAAATTACCCCTACTCTGAAAGTAAAAAGAAATGTAGTTCTTACAAAATATGCAGATATTATAGAGAAAATGTATTAATAAATGTCATCCGGACTCTGTTCGGAATACCATTTATTGATGATATTTAAATTAAACTATGACAACACAGGAATTTTTAGGAAAAGAAAATTATACGATACGGGCACAAACCGTTTCAGAAAGCTGCCCGTCAAATATTGCCCTGATCAAATATTGGGGTAAATATGATCATCAGATCCCTGCAAACCCGAGTATCAGTTATACACTGAACCACTGCAAAACCAATACAACAATAGAGTTTTTGGCGAATGAGCCATTTTCCGTGCAAACTTTTTTAGCAGGAAATGAGGAAATAAAGTTTGCCGAGAAAATTGAAAAATACTTCAGAAATATAGAGCAATACCTTCCGTGGATCTTAAAAGGAAAATATGTGATCCAAACGGAAAACACATTCCCGCACAGTTCAGGAATTGCCAGCTCTGCTTCAGGATTTGGAGCTATCGCCAAATGCCTCATGAAACTGGATGAGGATTTTTCAGGAAAATCATCCGAAGAAGAATCTTTACAGAAAGCCTCTTTTTTATCAAGATTGGGAAGCGGAAGCGCATGCAGGAGCCTGTACAACGGATTGGTGGTCTGGGGAAAATCTCATGAAGTGGAAGGAAGCTCAGATCTGTTTGCCGTAAAATATCCCGATTCTGAAATTCATGATGTTTTTAAGGATTTTAATGACTGGGTTCTATTGATTCATGAAGGGCAGAAAAGCGTTTCTTCAACCGTCGGGCATGGCTTAATGAAAACGAATCCTTATGCAGAAAGAAGGTTCCGGGAAGCCAGAGAGAATTTTGTTCCGATGAAAGCAATTCTTAAAAGTGGCGATTTGAAAGAATTTATCAAATTGGTGGAGCATGAGGCGCTTACTCTTCACGCTATGATGATGATGAGTGATCCTGCTTTTATTCTGATGAAAACAGGAACGCTGGAAGTAATCAATAAAATCTGGGATTTCAGGAAAGAAACCGGCTTGCCATTATTCTTTACTTTAGATGCCGGAGCAAACGTACACCTTCTGTTCCCGAACGATGGCTCTGAAGAAAAAATCAAAACCTTTATTGAAGCTGAATTATTACCACATACTCAGAAAAACGGAGTAGTGAAAGACGTAATGAAATTTTAAGATATTCTGGAACGGGCTTTAGCCCGTTCTTTTTTTAGTACTGAATATTAATCCTCAGTAGCTATCACATCACGGTCTCCGTCTTCTTCTTTTCCTTCCTGGATCATTTCTTCTGCTTCTGCTTTTTCTTCAGAAGTGGCTGTTTCCACTCTTTCTTCCTGTGCATCATTGTGATGATCGATGAAAAACTCACAATATACCGGAAGGTGATCAGATCCGAAATTTTCTAAGGTTTTAAGCTGATTGATGAAAATATCCTCACTATGAAACATCAGATCGATCGGAAATCTCAATAAACGATATTTAGCGTGGAAGGTAGAAACAAATGAATGCCCGATTCTGGGATCAATTAAATGACTCACCTTTCTGAATAAAACGGAAGATTTTGACCAAGCGACATTATTAAAATCACCCACTACAATCACTGGCTTATGGATTTCTTTTACCCGTTTTGCAGCACTCAGCAGATCACCGTCCCTTTCTTTTGAAGTTTCTTCTTCCGTAGGACTTGGGGGCGGTGGATGGACTCCGAAAAAAACAAAGGAAAAGCCGTCGTTGGTTCTCAGGTGCACTTCAATGCTTGGAATATCATCGGCCACAAAATAATGTGTTTTCGCTTCCTGAATCTCAATTTTAGAATAAAAATGCATGCCATAAGTGTTTTCCAGGGTCACTTTATGCTGATAAGGATATTCTTTTTCTAAAGTACACAATGCCATTTCCCAGTCACTGTTGCTTTCCATGGTCAGAAACATTTCCGGGTGATATTTTTCTATCAGCTTAATGAACCTTTCATACTCTTTATTGAATTGATATACATTGGCGGAAATAAAATGGATGTGTTCAGAAGATTGATGCTTTTGGGTATGTTTCTTCACAGGATAAAGAGGGGTGTATTTAATAAGGGTAACCCCATGATGAACAAACATTATCATTAAAAGCCCCTGATAATACCACAGGTTTTCCGGGGCATCAATTAAAAAGCCGAGAATCAATGTGATCAGAATAAAATAAGTGATCTGTATCTTCCCGAATTCGGGTACCCGGAATACCCAGTGCGAATGCTGTATTTTAGGCAATACCGTCAAAAGCAGTAACAATACGGTGAGGAATAAATAAATGGTCCACATATTTTGTAATCTAGCAGATAAAAATAAATGAATTCTGTAAAAATGCAATTATTTATCTTTAAACTTTATTAAATTTATAGGAGTGTCAATCAAATTTTCCCTATTTTTATCTATCAGATAATTCAATATATGAATAAAGTAACCTTACTTCTACTATTGTGCAGTGCCTTCTGCTTTGGGCAGCAAACTCCAAACCAGGAGGTGGAAAAGCCCATCAGGAATCTTTTTCTGGCCATGAAAAATGCAGATCCGGAACTTTTGAAAACAGTTTTTGCAGAAAATGCCATTTTCCAGACTATTACGAAAGAGGGAGCCGTGAAGACCGATAATGTACAGGATTTTATTGCTACCATTTCCAAAGTTTCCAAAAATGATCTGGATGAAAGAATAACGATAGAAGCTGTTCATACCGACGGAAATCTGGCAAGTGTTTTTACCCCTTACCAATTTTATTATAAGGGAAAATTTCTGCATTGCGGAGCCAACAGCTTTCAATTGGTGAAGCAGAATAATGAATGGAAAATTCAGTATTTAATTGATACAAGAAGAAAGGACAATTGCGGAGAAACAAAATAGAAATGAAAATTCATCATATAGCGATCATCTGTTCAGATTATCAGATTTCAAAAAAATTCTATACGGAAATTTTAGGATTGAATATCATCCGCGAAGTGTATCGTGCGGAAAGAAAATCTTACAAGCTGGATCTGGCCATAGGGGATCATTACATCATTGAATTATTCTCATTTCCTGATCCTCCCCAAAGACCGTCACATCCGGAAGCCTGCGGTTTAAGGCATCTTGCTTTTTCTGTGGATAATATAAAAGGTAAAAGGCAGGAATTATTGGAAAAAGGCCTGCATTGTGAGGAAATCAGGATTGATGAATTTACCGGAAAAGAATTTTTCTTTACCCAGGACCCCGATCAGTTGCCATTAGAGTTTTATGCAGTATAAATTAAAATTAATGAGCATATCCGGTAAAGAAGCTGATCGCCATAATGATCAAGACGATAGACGAAATGATGACATAAGTATAATCCCTCTCTTTCAGATAACCGATTAAGGCAAATATAATTCTCATCAGCGGGGTGAAAATTAATAAAAGGATCCCCAGCTGGATAATGGCCATACCTTCTCCTTTGCATAAAGAATTCCAGAAATGTCCCCATACTTTTTCTGAAGAGTTGCCTATATCAAAGGCTGAATAGTTTTTAGGCATCTTAAAGCCTTCCAGGAAAAGCTTGATGAATCCGATCAGTGAAGTGATCACAGATAAAATGACACCTAATCTTAAGAGGTTTCCAACGGAACGGTTCAGGTCAATATCAGTGAAGTTCTTTCTCATCTGAAGCTTTGGTTTATTCCGTTATACATCATATATACCGATAAAATGGTAATCACAATCGCAAAGAATGTTTTCAGCTTTTTGGTTTTGGAAACCATTAATGTTTTGGATCCTATAAAACTTCCTACAACAACACCAATCAGTACCGGAGCAACAATTACCGGAATGATCTCTCCTCTCTGAAAATAGATCAGTGCGCCCGCAACAGCCGTTACCCCAATCATGAAATTACTCGTCGTCGTAGAAACTTTGAATGGCAGCTTCATCATATTATCCATTGCAAGAACTTTCAAAGCACCGGAACCAATTCCCAAGAGTCCGGACATGGCTCCTGCAAACATCATCATAAAAAATCCGGGAATCGTATTTCTTGCAGAATATTTTTTAATGATGCCTCCTTTATCCGGAAAGGTACCATATAATTTAAGTTTTTCTTCCAGACTTCCCTGGATCAAAGGTTCCTGATGGTCTGGTTTTCCTTTAAGATTTAAAATAACAGTCAGAAGCAGGATGCTTGCAAAAATAATCCCGATAGTATTGGGATTCAGCATTCCTGAAACCAATGCACCCACAATAGCACCTGCCGTGGTGGCGATTTCCAGAAACATTCCGATCCTCATATTGGTAAACCCTTCCTTTACAAATGCAACGGCAGCACCGGATGAGGTACCGATCACGGAAATTAATGAGGCTCCGATCGCATAATGCATAGGAACACCATAGCCTAATGTTAATAATGGAATAATGATAACTCCTCCTCCCAAACCTGTAAGCGAACCTAAAAGTCCGGCCGAAATTGCTCCGAGAAAGAGAATGATGATTTCTGACATGTTACAAATATAAAACTATTTGACGTTCTCTGCCAAACTTTAAAAAAAGATAATTTTAACGTATTTTTGTGGACATAAAAAGTAATATGAAATTATTCTATATTATTCTGGGTGCAACCCCAAAAGGAAGGAATATTGAGCAGCATGACGTGTTTTTCGGAATCGCTGAAAACCTGAAGGAACTGGTTCCGCATATGAAGGATTTCTGGAAAGAAGCGGATGGGAAAATTCATATCGACTGTTATCAGGAAGTGAGGTTTGCAGATGGTTATGAAGTGAAAATTGTTGAAAAATCTACCAATATTACGTCTGCAGACCAGTTGTATTTTATCAATCTCGGAGGCTATAAAAAAGGATATTTTGAAGAATTTCATGAGCAGCATCTGATGGTGGGAAGTTCGATGGGAGAGGTAGTGAAAAGAGTAAAAGAAACTGAATTTTACAAAACGATGGGATTCGAAAATGCAGTCAGCCATATCGATGATAAACATGGAGTGGATATTGACGATATTTTCAATGTGAATGATATCCTGCCACAGGCCATGAAAGAGAAATATTCTATTATCCTTGAGAAATCCGATGCAGAAAATAAGGAAAACCCAATAGGATTGGGATATCTGAAAATAGATAAAATTTAAAATAAATCCAGGAAATAAAAATGAAAATAGGAATTTTAGGAGGCGGACAGCTGGGAAGAATGCTGATACAGAGCGCATTAAAATATGATGATCAGTTTTATACACTCGACCCCGCTTCTGATGCACCATGCCACAACATCTCCTACTTTACGCAAGGGAATTTTAATGATTATGAAACGGTTCTGAATTTCGGTAAGGACAAAGATGTTGTCACGATAGAAATTGAGCATGTGAATGCAGATGCCTTGGCTGAACTGGAAAGTCAGGGTATAAAAATAGTTCCGAATCCTCATATTATCAAGACGATTCAACAGAAGATTCTTCAGAAAGAATTTTATAAGATCCATGATATACCGAGCCCGGAATTCCAGATTATCTGGAACAGTGACGAGAAGATCATTATGCCGCTTCCTTTTGTTCAGAAAATGAATACAGGAGGATATGACGGAAAAGGTGTCCAGGTGATCCGGACGGAAGAAGATTATCAACATCTATGGACGGAACCATCCGTTATTGAAAGCCTGGTGGATATTGATAAAGAGCTTTCCGTTATTGTAGCCCGAAACGAAAGCGGAGAAACCAAAACGTTCCCGGTTACCGAAATGGTAGCCGATCCGAAATTAAACCTTTTGGATTTCAATATTTGTCCGGTTTTCCTCTCAGAAGATATTCAGAGGCAAATTGATTCCATCACGGAAAAATTCCTGAATGCCATTCATTCTCCCGGACTTTTTGCTATTGAATTATTCCTGGATAAAAAAGGTAAAGTGTGGGTCAACGAAACGGCTCCCAGATTACATAATTCCGGCCACCAAAGCCAGGAAGGAAATGCCAATTCCCAGTTTGAGCAGATGTACAGGGTGATAAAAAACCTTCCTTTGGCAGATACGGATATTATAACATACAGTGGAATGCTGAATCTGGTAGGAGCAGAAGGATATGCGGGAAAAGTAATTTATGAAGGAATGGATGAGGTTCTAAAACTTCCTAAAACATATATTCATTTGTATGGCAAAACGGAAACCAAACCGGGCAGGAAAATGGGACACATCAATGTACTCGCAGATTCCAGGGAAGAGCTGATGGAAAAGCTGATAAAAGTAAAAGAAATGGTGAGAGTGATCGCTGAATAATAAACAAAAGACTGTTGGAAAACAGTCTTTTGTTTTTATCGGTTATATTATTCAACCCTTTGCTTTTTAAACATTTCAGGGTTATAGTTAATAATAAATATTCCCAGAATGATTAATATGGCAGCAAGGATGAATTTAAAAGAAATGTGTTCATCCAGAATCAGCCAGCTTAAAAATATAGAGATTATGGTATTGATATACGCCAAAATAGAAACCTGTACGGGAGAGACCTTGGTTAGCGCATAATGATAAGCAAAAAAAGCTGCAACAGATCCGAAAACAGCAAGATAGAGCGTCGCAGAAATACTTCTTATACTCCAGTTTCCGAAATTGTAATTTTCCGAAAAAAGAAAAGCAAAAATGATCTGCACAATTCCGGCAAAAGCAAACTGGTAAAACAGATTTAAGGAAATATTTCCGCTTTGAAGGTTCAGCTTCTTGGTATAAAGTGTTCCGGATGCCCATCCGACGATTGCTATGAAAAGATAAAAGATTCCCATGGCATAATCCGGGTTTTTCAGATCATGGATGCCATCCCAGAAAATAAAGAGGATGCCGCTGAAGCACATCAGAACTCCCACCAAAGCCTTAAAACTGAACTTTTGTAAGCCCAGAGCCACACTTCCCAAAAATATCATGATAGGAGAGCAGGCGCTTATCAGAGAAGTCAGACTGCTCGTAACGGTCTCTTCAGCTACTGTGGTCATTCCATTGGCTATGATCAGCATTAATAAGGAAAAAATGATCTGATATCCTAAATTTCGCCAGCCAATCCATTGAAATTGTCCTCGGTAGATCAGAACGATAAACATAATGACAGCAGCAAGGAACTGACGGATTCCGGCTACAAACCATGCAGGAATTGTTTCTACTGCAATACGGATAGAAAGAAATGTGGTTCCCCAGACGATAGCTACAGTGAGTATGGCGAAAGTAAGTTTATAATCTTTCAAAATATAGATGAAATGGAGGTACAAAGATATTTAATCTTTACTGAAAAGAGATACGAAGTCTATTTATAAAAACTATAGTTTAAAATTATAATGAATTTGCGGCATAAAAAAAGAGTACATGATGTACTCTCTTGTATTTAAGGCTCGAATCCGCCACAGGTATCATAAGCTACGCAGACCCATTTGCCGTTTCTGAAACAAAGCTGGCCCCCTGTACAATTGATACCCCCTACGATTTTTTTTAACTCGTCCTTTTGAAGTTTTTTCAAATTTTTCATTGTTTTGATTTTTTATGTTGGCATAACAAATGTTGTAAAAAAAACGGAGAAATCAACAAATTTAACACAGTTTAACTCACACTGCGGTTGAGGTATTTGCTCATTACAGATTCATAGGCTGGTACAAAAGTCCGTTTTCAAAAAAGACTTTAATTTTTTATCTTTGAGCATCTAATATATAGTAAAATGGTAGGAATTATTATGGGAAGTCAGAGCGACTTACCGATTATGGAACAGGCGGCCGGATTTTTAAAAAGCTTACAGATCCCGTACGAGCTTACGGTAGTTTCCGCACACAGAACACCGGAAAGAATGTTTGATTATGCCAAAACGGCTCAGGAAAGGGGCTTAAAAGTAATTATTGCCGGAGCGGGCGGAGCAGCACATCTTCCGGGAATGGTAGCCAGCTGTACCACATTGCCTGTAATAGGTGTTCCGATCTTGTCTAGTAATTCCATTGACGGCTGGGATTCCGTACTTTCCATTCTTCAGATGCCGGGGGGAATTCCGGTAGCTACTGTCGCTTTGAATGGTGCTTTAAATGCAGGGATTTTGGCCGCAAAAATCTTAGGCAGTGGAGATCAGAGCATTGCAGAAAAACTTCAAAAATATCAGGATTCTTTAAAAGATAAAGTATTGGGAACGGTAGATGATATTAAGGCACAGCATCCTAATCAGTATGATCAATAAACAAAACGCTTCGGATTTCGAAGCGTTTTTTATTTTATAGGAAAATCAAAAAGTTCTTTGATGTCTATTTCTAATGCTTTAGAAATCACATAGATCGTACTTATTGTTGTATTAACTTCTCCTCTTTCTATTCTTCCAATTTGAGATATGGGAATGTCAGAAGAATTGGCTAATTCTTCTTGCGATATTTTTTTTTCTGCTCTTAATTTTTTTAGATTATCTCCAAAAGCTCTTATGAAATCAGGATTTCTTACATTGTTCACAAAGCAAAGTTGAGCCTTGATGTAAGAAAAAATAAACTCATATGTGCGCTATTTATTTTTTTTATTATATATTTGGCAAAAATATTTTCCCATATTTGGGAGATAAAAAAAAATTTATATTTTTAACAACGAAAAACACAAACTTATGAGAAAAAATTATCTCAGGCTATTCCTGTTAATAGCCTTCCTGTTTACCGTGTATTCCTGTGTACACGATGAAGTATATTCCGCTGAAAATGCTGCAACGGTGGAATATCATTCCAAAAGCCTCTGGAAAGAGGATGAAAAATACATTAAAAACATCATCAAAATCTACTCTGAGCATGAATCTGAAATAAAAAGGGTAAACGGAGTGCCTCAATGGGATTATGCCATGAGCATGGGAAAGTATGATGAAACTTTTATGGTGGTTCCCATTGTAGAAAACAACAAGGTAGTAAGTACACTCTCCTGTGCAAGGTTTGATAAGAAAGTATATTTCAAATATGAAAATTCAGAAAAAAACAATGAATTTTTCAACAGCATTATTTTTGGGAAATATACTCAGGTGAAACCTGCGCAGAAACCAGAAAATGATAACACCAGTACCCAAAAAGGCAGCATCTGTGTAACACAAAGCGTATCTTTATGGTACCCGAACAGTGAGACTGATCCTAATTCAGGAGGACACTGGGAGACTAACTACTACACGAATTGCTATTCTTACCTGGATTATTCTGACCCTAGCTGGGAAAGCGGAGGCAGTGGCGGTTTTGATTATGGTGGCGGTGGCGGAAGCACTACCGATCCTAATAATCCTCAGAATCTTACTCCTTGTGAAAAAACAAAATCAAACCTTAACAAACCGAATGTACAGCAAGGAATAAGTGATGTGAAGGATCAGGCCAAGAAAACGCTTTCTGACATTAATGCCGGAGAGATTGGCTTTAAAGAGAAAAAAGATGGCACCATAGTCCCTGCAGATGTTAATGCAAGCCACAAAGTAGTTTTTAATAATGTAACTGATGGCTATGGAGCCTATCATAACCATACTGCAACTGGAACCCATATGTTTTCGCCGCCGGATATCGCAGATACCTTATTTGGATTTGCCGCAGCACAAAGCGCACAAGACGGGGTGGGAAATGCCTATTTTGGTATGATTGCTGCAGAATGGTGTAATTGCCCTCCTGATAATGTACAATATATACACTATGTAATAAATTATGCGGGAACTGGTACGGAATTGGGAAGTTATGTTTATACGCCTACACAAATGAATAAGTTTGTAACAGATTATCAAAAGCTTGTAAGTAATTTAACAAATAAATCTAAGAACGGGTCAACATACATTAAAACTTCAGGAGACCTTAATGAAAAAGGATTGGAAAAATTATTTCTTGAAACATTAAAAATTATGAATTTAAGTGGAAAGGTAAATCTACAACGAGTAGAGCCCAATGGAACAGTTTATAATGTCGCTGAAGATATTAACGGTATGCCCGTTGGAACACCTTGTCCTTAATAATCAATTAAAAAAATAAATATGAATACAATAAAGACAAAAATTTTATTCGCATTAACATTATTTATAATCTTAATGTCTTGTAAAGCGCAAACTTTACCTCTAAATACTTCCTTTTTAGATATTCCAAATGGTGCTTACGTAAAAGACACTAATAATGAATTAAATCCTTATGTGGGAATCTACAAAACAAGCTTCAATGGTAATGAAGTTACTTTATTTATTACCAAACAAGAACACAAATTAGAAGAAAGTTCTCAAAAAAATTATTATATGGATGCTTTAGTAATAAAGTATATTGTAAAAAATTCCTCAGGAATTATTTTGCAAGATACTCAGAATAATAACCTTAATATTGCAGCTTTATACAGTATTGATATTGATTCTGTTGAAAATACTATAAATTTTGTTTATACAGGAACAAATTGTAATGTTGGCTTTGGAGGAATTAAATTAAAAAAGATTAACCCAACACAGATTTCTTGGGAATATCGTCCTAATGATATAACTACAACAGCAGATAAATGCCCTCCAACTTTAGACACTACTATTTATCTTCCTGAGACAAAGGATTTAATTTTTACTAAGCAATAATATAATGCCTCTTCAGAGGCTTTTACCAAATGATGAAAAATAAATTAAAATTGCTATTTACATTAGTATTAACTATGAGTTTAGTATCTTGTAAAGCGCAAACTTTACCTCTTAATACAGCTTTTTCGACTATTCCTAATGGAGCTTACCTTAAAGATACTAATAACGAATTAGCTCCATATATAGGTACTTATAAAGCTAATTTTAATGGGAATGAAATTACTTTATATATTACCAAACAAGAAAATAAATTAGAAGAAAGTTCCCATAAAAATTATTATATGGATGCCTTAATTGTAAAATATATTGTGAAAAATTCATCAGGTACTATTTTACAGGACACTCAAAATAATAATACATATAATATTAAACTATATAGCATCAGTACAAGGACTGCTCAAAACGCGGTGAATCTTGCTTATAGTGGAACGAACTGTAATGTTGGTTGGGGGAAAGTTATACTTAAAAAAATTAATTCAAATCAAATTTCTTGGGAATACAAACCCAATGATATTACGACAACAGCAGATAAATGTCCTCCTACTTTAGACACAACAATTTATCTTCCCGAGACAAAGGATTTAATTTTTACAAAACAATAATACAAAGCCTCTCCGGAGGCTTTTTCAAATGATGAAATATGAGACAAATATTATTTATTTTGACTTTTTTATCTGCTTATTTTAATTCTCAGGTTATAAAAGATTCTGTTCTGGGAAAACCAAAATATGTAAAAGAATATGTGATTTTTCTGAATGATTCGGGACCCTTTACTTTTATGAAAGGTGATGATGAGTATGGTCATGCTACCATAATGAAGCCAAAGAATTTGAGAGAAAGTATGTCGGGTACATGGTTTGGATCAGATTTTTGCAGATACATCAATAATGAGACTTATTATGACAAAAACCGAAATATTACAAAAGAAACATGGTATTACAGATCGGGTGAAATTGTTGATGATTATACTTATACATACGATAGTCTGGGGAGACTAATAAATGAAAGGTCTACTGATAAATATTCTACAACCAACAAGAAGAATATTTATAAGGGCCCAAGTAAAAAAATAAAATTTATAGAATATCGCTCAAAATGGGAAAATGAACCTGCTAAAATCTATTTTGGGAATCGTGAATTTTATGGCCCATTCTTAGAAACAAAATTTGATACTTTATCAAAAACCGATAGTATTTTTGCTGTAACCGATTTCATATGGAAAAAGGTTGGAGAAAATTCTTTTCAAGAAGGAAAAGATTCAATTTTCCGTAAAAAACTTTGTCAGGTTAATTTTTATGACAACGAGTTTCAAATTAAAGAATCAAAATTCTTCGATTACAAAATTGATCGTTATAACAAAAAACTTTTCCAAAGTGGATATATGAAATACGAACGCGACTCATTAGGAAGAATTAAAAAAGAAACACAAATTCAGGATGACAAATATCATTATTTTGTATTAGAGAAAGACGGAAAATATCGTGAAGAAATAAAAGATGGAGGTTATGCAAGTACATCATCAATAATTTATGAATATTATAATGACGGAAACCTTAAAACAAAAACACATTTTTATCAGGGAAATATTTCAAATCAAATTCAGTTTGTATATAAACATAATCAAATAGAAAAACTTTTTTATTTAGACACTTGGGGGAAAAATAAAGAAGATTTAAAACCGACTGAGGTCATATTCAAATACAAATTTGATAAGCAAAGAAATTGGACAGAAATTATAAAAAATGTAAATGGAAAGGATTTGTATAAATGGATTAGAAAAATAGAATACTGGGAAAAATAAAACCTCCGGTTGGAGGTTTCGCTTCATAGCAATAAAAAACGCCCCGGATTCGGAGCGTTTTTTTATTTTATTAAGATCAAAAAATATTAGTATCTGTAATATTCAGGTTTGAATGGCCCGTCCACTGTTACACCAATATATTTAGCTTGTTCTTCAGTCAGTGTTTCAAGTTCAACACCTAATTTCTTAAGGTGAAGAGCTGCTACTTTTTCATCCAGATGCTTAGGTAAAGTATACACTTTATTTTCGTATTTATCTGAATGCTTCCAAAGTTCGATCTGAGCCAATGTCTGGTTAGAGAAAGAGTTAGACATTACGAAACTTGGATGTCCTGTTGCACATCCTAAGTTGACCAATCTACCTTCTGCCAAAATGATGATCTCGTTTCCGTCCACGTTGTAAACATCAACCTGTGGTTTTACTTCGTATTTTGTAGAACCATAGTTTTCGTTTAACCAGGCCATATCGATTTCATTATCAAAGTGTCCGATGTTACAAACGATCGTTTTATCCTTCATTTTCTTGAAATGAGAACCTTGTACAATATTGAAGTTTCCGGTTGTTGTAATAATGATATCTGCATTTTCGATAACAGTATCCAGTTTTTTAACTTCGTATCCTTCCATTGCCGCCTGTAGCGCACAGATCGGGTCAATTTCTGTAACCGTAACAATAGAACCGGCTCCTCTGAATGAAGCGGCTGTACCTTTACCTACATCTCCGAATCCGCAAACAATTACTCTCTTACCGGCTAACATTACGTCTGTAGCTCTTCTGATCGCATCTACCGCAGATTCTCTACATCCGTATTTATTATCGAATTTAGATTTCGTTACAGAGTCGTTTACGTTGATAGCAGGCATTACTAAAGTACCGTTCTGCATTCTTTCGTATAATCTGTGTACTCCTGTAGTAGTTTCTTCAGAAAGACCTTTGATCTCTTTGGTTAATTCCGGGTATTTATCGAAAACCATATTCGTTAAATCCCCACCGTCATCAAGGATCATATTCAATGGTTTTCTGTCTTCACCAAAGAATAAAGTCTGTTCAATACACCAATCGAATTCCTCAGCGTTCATACCTTTCCAAGCATAAACCGGGATTCCCGCAGCCGCAATAGCAGCAGCAGCATGATCCTGTGTAGAGAAAATATTACAAGAAGACCAGGTAACTTCAGCCCCTAAAGCTACTAATGTCTCGATAAGCACAGCAGTTTGGATCGTCATGTGAAGACATCCTGCGATTCTTGCTCCTTTAAGAGGCTGTTCAGCTCCGTATTCTTCACGGATTGCCATTAAACCAGGCATTTCAGCTTCAGCAAGAGTGATTTCTTTTCTTCCCCATTCTGCCAGGGAAATATCCTTTACTTTATAAGGAACGTATTGGGTTGTTGTTTCCATCTATCTGAAAAATTTTTCGCAAATTTACAAACTAAAATCCTGCTGACCAAAAATATGCCCCTTTATCGAGATTTTTCGGATGACAACGCCACCATTCTTGTATGGAAGTATGATGAGAATGAAGAATTGGATATTAATGAGCTTTTAGAGCCTGAAAATGTAGAAAAGGTAAGAGATTATCATCCTAAAAAGTTGTTGGAAGTATTAATGGTCCGAAAGCTTTTGAAAGGCCTGAAACCGGATTCTAAAATTTTATATAAGGAAAGAGAGCCTTTTTTGTCTCCTAAAGATGCGGAAATATCCATTACCCATTCTTTTCCTTTTGCAGCCATAGCGATTTCCAACAATAAAATAGGGATTGATATTGAAAAGTTCAACCCCAAAATATTAAGAGTGATCGATAAGTTCACTTATGAAAGCGAAAGAGGGTTCATTCCTGAAGATAAAGCAGATACTTTCTATACCATTATCTGGAGTGTAAAAGAGAGTATGTACAAAATCCATCATTCCAAATACTGGTCTTTAAAAAAGAATTATGAAGTAAAGCCCTTTGAGCTGAAACATCTCCATCATATCCGCTGCAGGGTATACGACGATCAATTTTCAGATGAGTTTAAAGCGAGAGTGGAATTTTTTGATGAATACTGCTTTACGATTGTGGAGGAGTAGCCTCAGATTCGTTTCTGTATTTTTCAATTACTTTTCTTTGCTCTTTTGCGACATCGTAAATAAGTTCCAGGATATCGTGAATATTTTTCAGTTCCGTAAGATGAGAAATCTTATCAGGATCTCTTCTGTCTACAATTTCATTTTCCTCAATTTCTGTTTTTCTTTTCAGGAGAAGGTCTTCAATGGAAGAATCTTCCGGTTCCAGCCGGCTTTCCATTTTTAAGGTTTCATTGATTTTTTCTCCTTCTAAGAGTTTGGACACCTGCATCATTTCGGCTTCAATTTTTCTATCCCAGCCTTCAAAATCAATTTCAGGGAATTTTTTATTATCCTGTGAGTATTGAGAGAAAGATGCGGTATAAGCAGTAATAAGATGTGAAGTTGCTACAAATTGGTGTACAACTTCCAGTTTTTTCTGTTGGTTTTTAGGTTCAGAAATCATTCTCTGAAAATTATCCGAAAGATTGGCCAAAGCTATGATTGCATTTTTACGTTTTACTTTGTAATCTTCGATATCTGTATTTTCTTTCATGAACTTGGCAATCACACTCTGGAAATAAACCAGGTTACATTCTGCTGATTTTTTCATGAGATCCAGATTTTGTGTATGCTCCCATACCGGCAATACAATATAGGAAACCAGAAAAGCAATAATTCCCGCAATTATTGTATCAACAATTCTATCCCTGAAAATAACATTTACATTTCCCGGACTGAGAAAGTTGAAGCTCAGGAAGACATAAATAGTCATGAAAAGAACTGCCCAGAAATATTTTCCTTTCAGCAAACTGAAACATAAAATCATACTCAGCAGCAGGATCGTAAATAAAATCCCATTGATATGGATGAAATGCAAAATACCATATGCGATTAAAGCGCCGGCGATCGTTCCATATAAACGGAGGAGATTTCTTTGTTTGGTGATAGAGTAGGCGGGCTTTAAAATAGCGGTGATCGTAATCAAGATCCAGTAGGTGTGTCCGATCCCTAAAAGCTGAAACAATGAAAACAGATAGCCGATGAATAAAGCGGTAGTAATTCTTATAGCATGCCTGAAATGGGATGATGATAAAGAAATATTATTTCTTAATACCTTAAAATTCAGTTTTTCTTCATTCGGCATAAACTTTTTAAGGTCCAATCCTGTGGAAAGACTTTTGGCCAGCTTTACATCTTGAGAAAAAACTTTGTAGATCTCATTGATTTCCTTGGTAATTTCATTGATACGCATTAAGATCTGGCGGAGAATCATGAAGTTTTCCAGGTTATCAGAAGACAGTTGCTTATTTCTAAGCTCGAAATAATTATAATTAAGATTTTTAAGTTCAAGCTCCAGATTGAACATGGGCTTTGCCCGGGTACCACTTTGGAGAGCGATGCCGATATTGGTGATTTCTTCTGAAAGCAGATTAAGGTAATCATGAATGTTAACCAAAATCATACTGTCTTCAAAACTTTGCTGAAGTTTCTGGTAATCACTTTCGGAAGTCATTAATTTTTCATGGAGATCCATTGAGTTCAAGAACATCAGCATCAGCAAACGGCTGGTTGTTGTAGACTCATTAACGATGGTTCTTGTCTTGAAAACGGTTTCGCGGGTCTCCTCCTGAAGGTTTTTAATGCCTATCTGCTTGGCGATAACCTGTGAGGTGAGTTTATCAAAGTCGGGGTTCTTCTGATAATAATTGGCTTTAATCTTTAAAAATTCGGCTAATTGAAGATAATTTTCCCCAATCATCTGGCTGGCCAGTTTATAGGGCTGGATTGTCGTTACAATGAGGAATACCAATAAAAACCATATACATCCCGAAGTAAAAATCAAAAGGCTTTTGAAGATATTACTTCCTGTAAGATGCCCATCAATGAAAATTGCCAGAACGACTAAAGATAAGGACCCTACTGCGGCCAATCGTTGCCCGTAAACACCAATCAGGGAAAAGAACATTCCGAATACAATAATCTCGAGCAGGACAAGAATTTTAAAATTCATCACGAGACTGGCAATCAGAGCTACGAGAACAAAACAGAAAATAGCAAACGTTAATGCGTTTCTCCTCCGGATGAAAGGTCCCGGTTGGTCGGTAAGGGCAACGAAGCTGGTCCCGAGAGGAAAAAGAAAATACTCCTTTAGAATTCCGAAGTGAGCGAGAACTAAGCAGGGCAGAACGGTTGCCAATGTAATCCTGATAGCAGAATATACATATTGGCTGGTGACAAATTTTTTAAGTTCTGCTGAATAATTCATACTACAAAAATACTTATTGGAAATAAAAAAAGCCTCATAAAAATGAGACTTTTCTAAACTTTTATATTATGTTTTTTTAATAATCCACGTTAGACGTTTCATCTCCAATGTTCCATGTCAATCCGAAACGAAGGGTGTTATCCAAAGCAGTATTAATTTTAGACATATTAATCAGGTAAGAAACATCAAGCCCGAAAGAACGGTACTTCAATCCGATACCTGCCGTAGCAAATTGTCTTGCTCCCTGTTCTTCACTTTCGTGGAAATAACCGCCTCTTACAGCAAAAGCATTGTCATAAGAATACTCAAGACCTGCACTGTACATGATGCTGTTCTTATTTTTGAAAGATTTTCCGATACCTTCCATTACCCCTACATTAGGAATTTCATAGATAGGCTGTCTTGTATTGGGATCCATTCCTACAAATTCTGACCCAGGAACTAAGATTTTAGAACCTTCAATACTTAAACCTACTTTATTCACATCATCCAGGTACATGTCATAACCAACCCCTAATCTTGCCATTGTCGGAAGATAAGATCTTGATTCTTCATTTCCTGTATAATCTAATTTAGGACCTAAATTCTGAATAGCAAAACCTGCATTTAGTTTTCCGTCATATCCACCGAAACTTGAAAATCTTGGTGAAGTATAGTATCCTGAAACATCTACTGCAAAAGAGTTTGCTGGTTTAATGGTATTGTCTGTATTGAAACTTCCACCTAAGTCTGAACGGATGAACCTACCTGTTACAGCCATGGAATAAGAATCAGAAAGCTTCAAACCATAAGCAACATCAATGGAGAATTCATTTGGTTTTGATGTACCCATAGGAGCCACTTCATTCCCTACCAACTGTGTTAAGTCTACTTCTCCCATATTGAAGTAATAAATACTTGCGGAAATCGTAGATCTTTCTTCCTGGCCTAAAAATTTATGGAATGCACCATATAGTAAAAATACATCATTGGTAAGTTTTCCCATATAAGGCGTATAATTTACCCCTACGGAAGAACTTGTTCTGCTAAAAGGATATTTCGCTGCGTTCCAGAATTGGGAAAATGCATCCGGCGATGTAACTACACCTTGATCACCCATACCTCCCGATCTTGCGTCCGGTGCAATTCTTAGGAACGGAGCTCCGGTTAACACTGGATTTACTTTACTTAAATCTTGCGAATAGCCTAAAAAACCAGCACTTAAACCAAATCCTAATAACAGTTTAGTAGTTAAATTCATATGTTGTTTTTTATATATTATCAGTTTTTTATTAATATTATTATCTATGTTATTTTAAAATTATTTCAAAAGTACCATTTTTTCTACAGCTGTAGCACTTCCTTTGCATTTTTCTTGATTTTGACTCTTTGCAAATATCTTAAAAATATACGTACCTTTTGCAACTGTATCACCAAAATCATCTTTTCCGTCCCATTCTATAGCCTGACGTGGCGTTCTAAAGCCCTGCAGGAACGGTTCAGCAACAACTGCTTGTGATAAAGTTCTCACCAATTTTCCGGTTATTGTATAAATTTGAACGTTTACATCCAGAATATCATCACAATTATGCTCAAATTGTATATACGTTTTGTTCGTAAAAGGATTCGGCCAGTTCAGTGGTCTGTTGATGATCAGATGTTGATCGGACTCATCCTTAACTTCAAAATTTAACGTAGCAGTCGTAGAATTATTGTTTATATCCCAAACTTTAAATGTTAATTGATGCTGCCCGATCGCCAAATTTCTGAAAGGATAGGTTACATTACCTTTCTGATAATCTGTCAGACTTGGATTCAGACATCCGTTCCCCTCTCCTGAAGCAAAGAAATCATTCAGAACGATGGTATTGATAATCTGCCCGTCCAGATACACTGTAATGTCGTGCCCGATTCCCGAACCTGTGGAATTGATTCCAGTATCATCGGTTATACAAGCAAGAAGCATCGGATTTTGATCGGTAATACCTCCGTTGGCAAAATTGGTGTTATTCATATATAATTTTACTTTAGGAGGCTCGCTATCATTAATTCCGTTGGGATTAATGTCTCCCACCTGTACAGGCTGATTGTTGAATACGTCAGTAGCTTTATTATCTGCGTAGCCCAGTATTCTACCTTCACCTACTGCATAATTAATATCCTTCGGAACATAAAACTCTACAGTGAATACACCATTTACCGCAGTTCCCGAAGCTTTTACAATAGCGCTTCCTTCTTCTGTATAATTCAAAACAGGTAAGCCGCCATCATTATTCAATGTCTTTTTATTCAGTCTCTTATCAAAAATATTAATGACAACCCGTCCGTTGAAGCTTGTATTAACAGTTCCGTTCGGATTGTTGATGTGTCCTTTTACTTTTACGAAATCCAAACCTCTGATGAGTCCCGGTACCGGAGTTTCTATATTGTCAATGACCAGTAATCTCTGAGGCCTGCTTAATTTCATTGCCGGATCCCCAAGGAAATTTACCTTCAGGTGATTGGAATCACTCCCACGGATTTTTTTAGCATTAAGGTGGGCATTTCCTAAGGACTCGAAATCATCATTAACCAATTTGAAGATCTCCCTGGTATAAAGACCGGTGAAATCTATTCCATAGCCAATTCCTACTGCGCGGCTTGAAGTGATCATCGTAGAAACACCGCCTTGTTTTAATTTGATGAACTGTTCCCCTGCCGAAACCGTGCCCGGTTCATCCCAAAGAGTAAATTCACACGTAATTGTTGAAACGAAAGGGAATCTGCTGTATACATTAGAGAAATTATTGGAGTTCTGAACTTCATCAGACGTCAATACCCTTTCCTGTGCCCATCCGTTAATTCCTCCGTGTCCGAAGTAGAAAAGATATAAGCTGTTTCCGATATCATTGGAGATTGCTTGGTTTACCTGCGGATATCTTTGTCCTCCGGCTGTACTTTGAGCCTGGAAGGCATCCAGATAGAGCTTTCTTACATTATATTCTTTCAGAACATTTCCCGGCTGTTCAAAAATACTTACCAAAGAATTGTTCATGGTGGTATGGAAAGGGATAGGGTTGGCGGCATCTTCATTGTGATCATCATCCACTACAAAATCCAGCTTCATACGCCATTCTCCAAATGGAGTAGACTGGCTCGGCAAAGAATTGTAATACGCTAATGTTTTATCCATCATATTGGTGGCTTCCGTAACATTCGCTGCCGGAATTCTTCCTACGGGCAGGTCCGGAAGATTATTGGTTATAAAGGATGTTGTCTGGGGTTTTGTCATGACAATATAATCGTCAGTAACAAAAGAACTGATGAAGTCATTCGACTCTTCACTCTGATAACTTGAAACTACATTGGTGTTATTGGAAATCCTGTTTTTATAATCATAAGACGTATCTCCCAATATAAATACATACTTTAATCTTCCCAGAGGAGTATTGAGTTTAGTGACAAAATCTCTTACCGCAGTAAGGTCTTTGCTCCCGCTGCCAAATTCTTCGTAGATCTTATTGGCATCAACAATCTGTACATTGTAATTATTTTTAGTCTGATGGTAATTGGCTAATCTCTGAGCCTGTCCCATCATTTCAGGTACTGTAATGATCAGGTAATCCACATTTTGTAAGGAAGACAGATCCTGATTCGCTATTTTGCCTACAATCTGAGGGGTAAAAGCTGCATCGGCCCTGAAAGCTACAAATTCATTATTGAAATTAGGATCAGAAGTAAAATATCCGAAATTGAAAACGGCATTTCCTGTAGCTTTATTTACCCTTCTATTGGCATTGGTGATGTCTGTAACGTCCCATATTTGCTCAATTCCTGAAGCATTGGCAACACTGAAGCCATAATTGGTATTATTACCACTTACCAAAGAAAAATCCCTGAAGTTCATTTGGGTGCCATTAAAGCTCAGATTATCTTTATACTGTACTTCCACATAATCTATATAGAAAACTCCGTTAGGGTTTACGGCGATATTGGGTTTCAGGTTGAATGAAATCTGTGATCCGGATAAATTGGTAATACTTCCGCTATATCTTGCCTGGTAAAAATCAAAAGAATAGCCCGGGGTATTAGCAGGAACAGAAACAGTCAGTGGATTTTGGTTATTAATATCAAATCCAATAGTGTTTTGTTGGGATTTATATCCTACTACCTGTGCTCTGTATCTTATTTCGTCTCCTGCCTGAATAGGTGAAGCTGTGGTAAATGTCA
Organism: Chryseobacterium defluvii; assembly: GCF_003634775.1. GTDB lineage: Bacteria > Bacteroidota > Bacteroidia > Flavobacteriales > Weeksellaceae > Chryseobacterium > Chryseobacterium defluvii. The sequence goes on from NZ_RBXB01000001.1 coordinate 818,494, forward strand.
CCGTTTTATCTGCAATAAGAGGAGCGTCTTCAACCCAAATTCTTCCTACTTTCAAGAGGTTTTTCTGATCATTATTGATAACCTGGTAATTATCATATCTCGTAATTAAGGAGGCCGGAAGGTTAACGTCTACCGGTTGCACTCTTTTCCCCAATCCTTTATCTACATTGATGTAATAATAAGAGAAATCTTCATAAATGTTTTTAAGGTTATTGCTTCTGTCGTTTCTGGTGTCCTTTCTTTTAAATCCGTTTCCGTTGGTTGTATCGTATAGGTTATATCCATTCGGTCCCTGAGCATAGAAAAGCGCATAATCTCCATCATTCCATACTCCGTCATCTTCGCCTATTACCTGTATGGCATTTTCCTGTAATGCACTATATTTTACATCCTGGTTATGTTCCGGAAGCATGATCCCTCCATTTCCGTAAATTCTGAAATTTTTTGGATTTACGGTTGATGGATTGATTCCAATGTCCTTTAAAAACTGGGTTGTAATTTTGAAAATCCCGGACTTGTCAACTTTTATTTTATAAAAATTTCCACTGGATAGGGGGTTATTGGTAGTTCCAACTTTATAGGTACTCCCAAAGTTGGTAGAAACCGATGTTTCGGAAACTTCAAATGAAGCTAACCGCTGAACCCTTCCTTTTACATTTTTAAAAAGGGAAACGTTAATGCCTGCATATCTTTCTCCTTCCAGATAATAATAAGTGATATCTGCAATATCGTAGTTGGGAAGCAGATCTTTGTTCATGTCATAAAGTTCCTTGCCGGAAACCGTTTCCCACACAGGATTTGAAACTTTTAACTGCTTTTCTCCTATTTTTTGTTTTGTTTGTATAAAAATGTTATTTTGGCTGAAAGAAAATCCTTCATTTTTGAAATTCGGAAGATTTAATTTTGTATCACCGAAGTCCAGAATTTTAGAACCTCCCCATTCAATGGTGGTTCTTTGGGCGTAAATTGCTGATACAAAGAATATTAGAAATAAAATCGCGATTTTTTGTCTCATGTTCGTTTTTGAAATTTCTGAATTACAAAATAAATGAAAATTTTATAATTAAATTATAATACAATAAAATTAATTTGTTATCGTTTTTCAAAAAAATCAAATCTTTACTTGATTTATTGAATAATTTATTTTTTCTTTGTACTTTGAAAATATTTATATCGACTATGAAAAAACTAAAGTTGTTTTCATTAATAGCATTAAGTTCTACACTTGCATTAACCAGTTGTGGTGGATCAGGTACTAGCAAAGGTGGTGGTACTAAAAAATTTGTCAGCAAAACGGGTTGGAAACCAAACGAAAAACAAGGTTGGTTTTTTGCAGGAAAGCAACAAAAGCAGAAAGGTTGGCCGGGAATGGTATATGTAGAAGGTGGAACTTTTACAATGGGATTAGTGAAAGATGATGTTATGCACGATTGGAATAACTCTCCTCGCAGAATGCAGGTAAGTTCTTTCTTCATCGGGGAAACAGAAATTACTAACTATGAATACCGCGAATACCTTACATGGTTGAAGTATGTATTCCCACCAAGCGATCCTAGCTTTAAGGAAATCTATAACGGTGCATTACCTGATACCTTATTGTGGGATAACAAATTATCCAGAAACGATTACAATGAAACGTATTTCCGTTCTCCTGAATTCGACTACTATCCTGTAGTAGGGGTTTCCTGGACTCAGGCAAACAGATATTGCGAATGGCTTACAGACAGAGCGAACGAAAAAGCTTTAATGCAAGCTGGTATCATTGCCAAAGATTTATATATCAATGAATCTAATAACCAGGGAGGAACTGCATTCAACATGGATAAATTCAAATCGAATGATCCTGAAATGCAAGGGTATATCAATGAGCAGAGATTACAGCAAAGAACAGGTTTGAAAACTACAAACCAAAGACTTTTAGCTGCTAACAGAGCTCCAAGTGCAGCAATGGTTCAGAAATTCAGACTTCCAACAGAAGTGGAATGGGAATATGCAGCTCTTGGTATGGCTAAAAACAGAGAATACAACCAGTACTTAGGTAAAAAACCTGAAATCGAAAGACTTAGAGGTACTAAGGGAAGAGATAAAGGAATGTACATGGAAAACTTCAAAATGGGTAGAGGTGACTATTCCGGTATTGCCGGATGGAAAAATGACGGATCTGCAAGAACTTCAGACGTTAGACAATACCCTTCCAATGACTTAGGAATCTATGGTATGTATGGTAACGTTTCTGAATGGACTGCCGACGTTTACAGACCTATCATTGATGAAGACATGAGTGACTTCAACTACTACAGAGGAAACATGCCTCAGGCTATTGTAAGAAACGGTGACGGTACTTATAAAATGGTAGATGAAAGCAGCATTAAATACGACACTTTAGCTGACGGAAGATTGGTTTACAGAAACTTACCTGGACAGTACGAAAGAGAAACTATTGCTGATTACAGAAACTACAGAGATGGTGACAGACAATCTTCTCTTGAGTATTACAGAGCAGGTGATTCTACAACATCTTTCAATATGTACAACGCTCCTACACAAAGATTCGTTGTAGACGGAAGCGGTAGAGTGGTATTGCAGAAAGATACTAAAGAGAGAACATCCGCAATGACGAATGATATCAGAGTAGTAAAAGGAGGTTCTTGGCAGGATACAGCGTATTGGTTGGATCCGGGTCAAAGAAGATATAAAGACCAGAACAGAGCATACGGATGGATTGGATTCCGTGTAGCTCAGGACGCTAGAGTTAGCGATAAAGGTAGAACAAGAAGATAATATTTATCAAAAAATACTTATAAAAAACCTTCCGGATTATCGGAAGGTTTTTTATTTTTGACCTATGAATACAGAACAGTTTTATCCCTTATTTTTAAAGTCCGATAAAGTTACCATAGACAGCAGAAAGATTGAGAAAAATGATGTTTTCTTTGCTTTTTCCGGAGACAATTTCAATGCGGCAACGCTGGCTGATCAAGCGGTGGAAAAAGGGGCTTTAGCGGTAATTGTTGAACAGAAGGGTTTTGAAAATATCAGCAAAAATATTTTTTATGTTCCTTCTACTCTGCAATTTCTTCAGGATTTGGCGGTATATCACAGGAATAAGCTTCAGATCCCGATTATCGGACTTACAGGGAGTAACGGGAAAACAACAACGAAAGAACTGATTCACGCTGTTCTGTCAGAAAAGTATAATGTTCAATATACCATAGGCAATTTAAACAATCATATCGGAGTGCCTTTAACCATTCTTTCCATCAAACCGGAACATGAAATGGCGGTTATAGAAATGGGAGCCAATCATCAAAAAGAAATTGAATTATTATGTACTATTTCTCAACCGGATTATGGGTATATTACCAATTTCGGTAAAGCACATTTGGAAGGATTTGGAGGATTTGAAGGAGTGATCAAAGGAAAATCTGAACTGTACGATTTTCTCATAAGCCACCATCGGACCATTGTGGTGAATGAAAACGATACAATTCAGATGGAAAAAACCAAAGATTATGAGCCGACAGTAACTTTTGGAAAAAATGACTCCGATTATTATTTCGAATCTTTTTCAGAAGAACATTGTGTGGGATTGGTTTATCATGAAACAAAAATACTTTCCAGGCTTACCGGAGAATATAACTTTACCAATCTTTGTGCTGCTGCAAGCCTGGGTCTCCATTTTGGAATCGAAGTAGAAAAGATTAAAAATGCGGTTGAAAATTATGTTCCAACGAATATGCGTTCTCAAATCGTTAAGAAAGGCGATAAAACATTAGTTCTGGATACCTATAATGCCAATCCGAGTTCAATGAGTGCTTCTCTGAGTAACTTTATAACATTTGAAGGCCGTAAAACCATTATCATCGGAGATATGCTGGAACTGGGTGAAGAAAGTGCAAAGGAACATCAGAATATCCTGAAACTGGCTCAGGAATTAGGCTTCGATGAAATTATTACCGTAGGGAAAAACTTTAAAAATGTCAATTCTTCCGCCATTTCTTTTAAAAATACAGCAGATCTGATAGATTATTTAAAGCTTCACAGGATTCAGTCCGAAAATGTCCTGTTAAAAGCTTCGAGAGGAATTTCACTGGAAAAGGCAGCAGAGTTTATTTAATGTTGCTGCTCCAGAATTCTTTAATGATCAGTTCAATATTTTTGAAAGTATTAGGAAAGACCTCATTTTCTATTTGAGAAACATTTTTCCAGGCCACCTCCGTAATTCCTTCCTCGGTTTGCGGTTTGGAAGTATCCTCACCTTTGAAGCTCATATCGAACCAGTGGGTACATTTCAGGATTTTCTCACCGTTCCTTTCAATGTAAATATGATAAGTAGTATTGATGAATTTATTTAGCGTTACATCTTTTAGTCCCGTTTCTTCTTCAATTTCCCTTACTGCGGACTCTTCCCTGGATTCATTTTTTTCCATTTTCCCCTTAGGAAGATCCCATTTGCCAAGTCTTTTGATAAAAAGAATATCGCCGTCAGCATTGCTTACAATGCCACCTGCAGCTTCAATGATTCTAAACAGATTTTGAAATTCTGCCCAGATCTCATCCATATTTTCACCAAAAACATTCAATTCTTTTACAGATGTATTTTCGAGAAGATCCAAAGCGATTTCCAAGCTTGTGACGTTTTCGTATCTAAGCATTTTTTCTAAGTTTTCAGATTGCTTAGACAATAATAATTTTTTTTCGTTCACAAAAACTTTATACATATATTTGTAATAATTAGAATTTAAATACAAAAATAAAAAAATGAATTTAGAAGGACGAAAGATTATTGTCAATAAATCATCTAAAGAGCTTACTGAAATATTAAAATCTCCGGAAAACTATAAAGACTTTATGCCAGATGGTCTTCAAAAATTTGAAACAAGAGAAGACGGTTTTAAATTCGGGTTACAGGGAATGCCGGAAATTGCGTTGAAGATAGATGAGGTAAATGATCAGAAAGCGGTTTTGAAATCTGCAAGTTCAAGTTTGGATTTCTCATTGACGGCAACACTGAATCCTATTAATGAAAACCAGACGGAAGTTCAGATGCTTTTTGAAGGAAAATTCAATCCTTTTATCAAGATGATGGTAGAAAAGCCTTTACAGAATTTCATCAATGCCTTAACGGATAAGATCGAAGCTTATAAATAAAAAAAGAACCTTCAGCAATGAAGGTTTTTTTATACCATAATTCCGGAGCAGTGATCCTTGGAGCTTCCCGTCGCGGAGGAAAAGACATTGATCTCGTTGTTCAGCCTTAAAACCCCCATAAAAGCAAATATCAAGGCCTCTTTATAATCAATAATACCTGGTTCAGGGATGATTATTTCCGCCCGGGTTTTCTCCCTTATTTTCTCAATCAAAAAAGAATTATACGTTCCACCTCCTGTAAACAGAATATTTTTAAGATTATTTTCATTGATAACCCTTGAAATTTGTTGGCTTATATGCTCTGTAAAGGTGGCCATGAAATCTATGTACTCAATATTTTCTATCAAAGGGAAAATATATGTATTGCACCACTCAATTCCCAGAGATTTCGGACGTGAGTGCTTATAAAAATCTAATGAATTAAGAATGTTTAAAATAGAAGTATTTATTTTTCCTTTTCCGGCCAGCTCACCATTTTCATCAAAGCTTTTGTTGAATTGCTGAGCGAGCCTGTTCAAAACAATATTTACAGGGGCAATATCAAAAGCAATCCTTTTTCCATTAGCTTTTAATGAGATATTTGAGAATCCTCCTAAATTGAGACATGCATCATATTGGGAAAAAAGCAATTCGTCTCCGATCGGAACCAGAGGAGCTCCATTTCCCCCCAACAGGACATCCTGCGATCTGAAGTCGTAAACTACAGGAATTCCTGTTTCCAGTTTAATGGCTCTGCCGTCTCCAATCTGTAAGGTAAATTTCTTTTGAGGCTGATGAAAAACCGTATGACCGTGAGAAGAAATCAGGTCGATATGACTAAGTTTATTTTTTTGGATAAATTCCTGAACTTGCCGTCCTAAATAAAAGCCGTATTCAGAGTGCAATTCCAACAGCTCTTCTGCAGAGAGGTAAATAGCGTTTCTGAGTTTATTTTCCCAGGAATCCGGGTAGGGGATGGTTTCCGATTTAAGGATTTCAAAGCTCCAAACCTGTTCGCTTTTTTCGAATCTGGCAAAACAGATATCCAGTCCGTCTAGGCTTGTTCCGGACATTAAGCCGATCGCCTGTGAGATCATCATAGCTTATTTTTGTTTTTCGGTAAGTTGTTGGGTACTGAAATCACCGGAATTATTAAAGAATGTATATTCGGAAAAGTCATCTTTAGCAGTCATTCCGTTAGCTCCTACGAGTGTGGAACCATCTTCCATGGTAACATATACCGTGTCTTTAGTATAAATACGGTTCTTTCTTTGGTCCCAGTAAATGCTTTGCATGGCAAATCGCTGCCCTTCATTGGTAGTGATTCTCACATCGCCTTTAGCTTCATAGAATTTTTTATATTCGAAAATACGCGCATATTTAGCGGTTATTTTCCCGGGAACCTTAGGCTTTTTCTTATCAAAAAACTGGATGTTTATCCCTTTTTTGGCCACTACATACGGACTGTCTATCAGTTCATATTTTTCGATGATGGGAGCAGTAGCCCTCAGGGTTACAAAGCCGGAATCACGTTGGATGATATTGGCATTGTTGATGATCTGTGAAGGAAAGTTTTTATTCTGATTTGCATTTGTTTTGGTAAGGTCTTCTTCACAGGAGGTCAATATAAAAAATATAGCACAACTAAAAAGGTATGCTATATTTTTATATGATATGTTTGATACAAACTTCATTCTAGTTATATAGGGTTTTTCTGAACCATCTGTCAGCAAAGTTAAAGCCTATTCTGAAATTAATGAAATTTTGGTTAATTAAATTATCTTTTAATGTACCACGCTTACCTACTTCCAGTCCGAGTTCAAGACCACTCATTCTTGTAATACTGCTGTTTTTGAATGGAAGAAGAACACCTGCGGAAACCCCGAATTTATTAATATTGTTTCCTGCTATCTTTAAGTTACCTTTTTCATAGAAAGCACCATAGCGGTATACCACTCTTGAAAAATAGCTCCTGAAGTTGTTATAGTTCGGAAGATACCATCCTCCGGCAGAAATCCTGTAAGAATCTTCAAAATCAAAAGTGCTTCCGAAATAAGAAACGGTTTCTCCTTTTTTATAATCTCCCTGAAGGGAAACAAACCATTGGTTTTCACTACCGTATCCAATACCTAAAGAAGCCTGTAATGGTAAAAGGTTTTTAGATTTTGTACTTTTCTGTTCAATGATGGTTTCACCGGCTTTTACGTCTCCCGTAGTATAATAATAGGTACTGTTGGTATAATCAGTCGTCATATTACTTGAATTTCCGAAAGTTGTTGTTGCACCGATGGTGAGCTTACGGTCTGTACTTGTATTTAAATGCTGGTAGCTGGCACCCAGAGTGAAATTGAAGTTCTTGATACTGTTTTTAGTTTCATAACCATTAATTAACTCTGCATTGGAAGAGGCAAGTTCATTGATATCATATAAGTTTCCGAAATATAAGTTAGCTCTTACGCCCACCGCAAATTCCTGGTTGATTTTATATGAAACAGCAGCCTGTGCTGTGTTCAATGTACCGGTTCCTTTGAAACGATTTCGTACTTCGGTTTCCGTACCATCTTCGTTCTTTATAATTTCGGAATGAAGAATATCATAACTTTTTGAACTGTACGGCTGATAGGAAAGTCCCATTTTTACCTTTGGAGACAAAGGAAACGCTAATGAGATATTGGATAAATACGTAGAATGTTTCGTAGACTTCGTATTATTATAATCAGATTTGAAATAATTATTTTCGTTGGTTGCCTCCAGTTTGATGCTTGTAAGTTCAAAATTGGCATTGTTGGCTGGATTGGCAAAGTTAAAGCTACTGGTGAAATCACTTATAAAAGCAGTTGATATACCCCCCATTGAGGTAGTTTCAATCGTATTATCATATTTTACATCTCCAATTCCGTAGGTTGCATAAGGTGAGTTACTTAAACTCTGTGCATTAAGGAAATACCCGACTGATATGAATGATAGTACAAAGATTTTTTTCATTCTATATTTTTAAACAATGCGCAAATATCTTAAATATTAATGAATTGTAAAAATTTCATGAGGTTAAAGTTTGTTAAGGGGAAAAAGACGGATTCTGAATGGCAATAGTCAATTGTGAATGAGAATAATGAATATATTGTAATCAATTGATCATTCACTTGCGAAGCAAAATTCACAGGTCACAAATCTACTCTTTCACAAAATTCTTTATCTTTGAAACATGAATTGGGAGAATATTGCCGGACAAGAAAACCTGAAAAAACTTCTAAAAGATAGTATTGCGGAAAACAGAGTAAGCCATGCCCAGCTTTTTGTAGGAAAAGAAGGCTACGGTACATTACCTCTTGCTTTAGCCTATGCAAAAGAAATTTTAAACGGGGAAAATGAGCACGCCGCTTCAAAAGTTGAGCATCTGAATCATTTAGATCTGCATATTAGCTTTCCTGTGTATACGGACAACAAAAATTCTTTAAGCAAGAATAAGTTTGAAGAATTCAGGGAAATGATTTTAGCATCTCCTTATGCCAGTTATGATGACTGGACTGCATTTCTGGATTCTGAGAACAAGCAGCTTTTTATTTCTGCAGATGAAATAGATGATCAGAATCAAAAGTTTTCACTCAAAAGTTTTGAAGGTGGAACCAAAATCCTGATTGTCTGGAGAGCTGATAAAATGAATATTTCCGCTTCGAATAAGTTCCTTAAGTTTCTGGAAGAACCGCCGGCGAAAACCCTTATCCTTCTTACCGCCGAAAACACCAATGATATTCTTCCCACCATCCTTTCCAGGACCCAGATAGTGGAAGTTCACAGAATCAATGACGAAGACCTGGAAAAATATATCCGGACCCATTTTTCCGTTTCAGAAGAAAAAGCGAAGGAAATTATCCATGAAGCCCAGGGAGACCTAAATGAAGCTGTAAAGCTTCTTAATTCCGGGAATAAGAATGATGAATTCGAAAAATTATTCATTCAATGGGTACGTGATGCCTTTCAGGTGAAAAAGAAACCTGAATTCCTTAAAAATATTATTTTCTGGGCCAGGGAAATATCGGGGTGGAACAGAGAAAAACAAAAAAACTTTCTTAATTATTGCTCTGAAATCTTTAGACTGGCCTTGCTTCAGAACTATCAATCAGAAAGCCTGGTGTATAAGAAAATTGATGCGAACGGTTTCAATTGGACGGGCTTTTCCAAATTTATTAGCGGCGGCAATATTGAGAGCATCTTAGAAGAGATCAACACCGCCGATCTTCATTTGACCAGAAATGGAAATCCGAAAATTATCTGGACGGATTTAGGAATAAAATTATCAAGATATATTCATAAAAATACATAAAAATAGTCCTGAATATTCAGGACTATTATGTTACTATTAAGCAGCTTTCTTTACTTTTGCCGCTGTTTTCGTCTTAGGTTTGCTGTTTTCAGCTGTTTTTGATTTGGAATCGCAAGATTTGTGATGATCACCACATGCTTTTTTATCTTGTACTGAGCATTCTTTTTTGTCTTTACCTGCACAACATCCTGCCTTAGGTGTTTCCTGTGCAAAGCTGAAGGTAAACAATCCTGCAACCGCTAAAACGGAAATAAATTTTTTCATAATTCTATAATTTTTTATCTGAAGTCAAATATAATAATTTCAGTGAGTTGTATTAACAAAAAATTAAAAATAAATTAAAAATCAATCAATCGTTTGATTTGTTTAAAAAAGTTGTGTAAATTTGCCCCCTGAAAAAATAGAAGTGAAATGATTTCAAAAGAAGAAAATATATTATTTGCTGCAGAAAAGCTTTTTGCTGAAAAGGGCTTTGAAGGCACTTCCACCAGGGAGATTGCCAAGGCGGCCCAGGTGAATATTTCTATGATTTCCTATTATTTCGGTTCAAAAGAAAAATTATATGAGAAGCTGGTTGAATACAGGATGAATGAAGGACAATTTTTTTCAAAAGATATTTTGGAAAGAACCGATATCAATGAATGGGAAAAAATAGAAAAGATTGTGGAACAGTTTACCGGAAGAGTAAGAAACCATAAATGTTTTTACAGGATCATGCAAAGGGAACAGTTGTATACGGAAAATCCCCAGATCGTAGAATTCCTCAAACAAACCAAAATGGGATTTATCACCATGTACTCAAGAGTATTGGAGAGCGGACTGAAAAAAGGAATTTTCACTAAAAATCCTCCCATCTATTTACTCCATGCCACAGTGAGCGGAACTTTGTTTTATGCTTCCAATGCCAAAGAAATGTATAAAGAATTTCTTCATAATACGGAGGAGGAGGAAACTTTTGATGAAAAATACTACACAGAACTTAAAAACCATATAAAATACTTACTAAAAGACCTTTTAGGTTATGAAGAGAATAAATAACTCAGTCATTGCCATATTCTTTTTTATAGGAATTGCCAATGTGAATGCCCAGGAGAAAAAACAACTTACGTTGGATGAAGCTGTACAGATGGGAATTCAGAACAGTAAAAATCTTAAGATTGATGCTGCTAAAATTGAAGAAGCTACGGCTGATCTTCTTGAAGCTAAAAACAAACAGCTTCCGGATCTTAAATTATCAGGAAGTTATATGCGTCTCACCAATGCAAAGGTTGATCTGAAATTTTTAGGAGAGTCCGGCGCCGGTAACGGCGAAATGGCAGCTCCGAAATCTGTATTTCTGGGACAGGCAAGCTTATCCATGCCATTGTACGCCGGGGGAAGAATCAAATACGGAATTGAATCAGCGAAATATCTGGTAGAAGCTGCAAAACTAAGCACAGAGAACGATAAAGTTGCTATTGCCTATAATGTGGCACAAGCTTATAATAACTTATTCAAAGCGAGCCAGTCCATAAAAGTGCTGGAAGAAAACCTTACGGCTTCCGAAAAAAGAGATGAAACCTTCCTTAAGCTGGAAAATAACGGAGTGATTGCCAGAAATGACCGCTTAAAGGCAAATCTTCAGACTTCTAATATTGAGCTTCAGCTTCTTGAAGCCAAAAACAATTACAACATTGCCAATATCAATATGGACTTATTGTTGGGGCTCCCGGAGACTACAGAACTGGAAGTTGATCCCAACTATATTGAAGAAATCCAGGAAACCCAACCTGTAAGCTATTATCTTAATGAAGCCCAGCAAAACCGAAAAGACCTGCTTGCCTTGGATCAGCAGAGAAAAGCAGCAGCATTGGGAACTAAGGCGGCAAAAGCTGAAAATTATCCTACAGTGGCATTAACGGGTGGTTACGTTGCTGCAGATGCCCCGAAATTCATCACCATTTATAATGCGGTAAATGTAGGAGTAGGCGTTTCTTATAATCTGGCGAACCTTTGGAAGCAAAACTCAGCTTTAAAGCAATCTCATGCAAGAGAGATGCAGCTGGATGCTACCAACGAATTATTGAATGATAATATCAAGCTTGAAGTCAACAAGGAATATCAGAATGCAGATTATTCAAAACAGAGAATTGCCGTTTTTGAAAAATCAGCATTACAGGCTAATGAGAATTACAGGATTACCAAGAATAAATTTGATAATGGTTTGGCTACCATGACTGAACTTTTAGATGCGGATGCCGCACAGATCTCGGCTAATGTGGGAGTGATTAATGCAAAAGCTGATGCCGCCTTAGCCTACAGAAAACTATTACAGACAACAGGAACTTTAACAATTAAATAAGAACGATACCCAAATGGAAAATAATAATACACAGGCAATCGAACCTAAAAAGAAAAAAAGTTTAGTCTTTCCCATCATTTTAGCTGCTGTAGTAATCGGAGGCGGAATTTACGGTTACAGAGCCTATTCTTATGGTCAGACTCATGAAGAAACCGATGATGCGCAGATTGCTTCCAATATGGCCCCGGTAATTTCTAAAATTTCCGGTTATGTGGCAGAAGTAAAAGTAAAGGATAACCAGTTTGTGAAAAAAGGGGATACTCTTGTTATTTTAGATAACAGAGATCAGAAGATGGCATTGCAACAGGCTGAAGCAGCCCTGGCTACTGCAAAGAGCAATATTTCTACGGCACAGGCAACCACTACGGCAACTTCTAAAAATATCAATACTTCGGAAGCGGCTGTTGCCACTGCGAATGCCCAGATAGAAGCAGCAAAGGTAAATGTATGGAAAACGTCTCAGGATCTGAAAAGATATAGCAATCTTGTAAAAGACCATTCTATTACAGAACAACAATATGAACAGGCTTTAGCAGCTAAGCAGTCTGCAGATAAACAATTACAGGTTCTCGTGGATCAGAGAAACCAGATTGCCCAGCAAACAAGTGCAGCTTCATCACAAACAGTGGCAAGTTCTCAACAAATCAATGTGGCGAGCTCTGTGGCTAAACAAAGAGAAGTAGATGTGGAAAATGCAAGGCTTAACCTGTCTTATACGGTAATTGTTGCTCCTGAAGACGGGTATGTAGGAAAAGTTCCGATCCAGACCGGACAATATTTGCAGGCCGGTGCCCAATTGTTCAGCCTAGTGAAAAATGATCAGAAATGGATTGTTGCCAACTTCAAGGAAACACAGGTGGATAAAATGGTTGAAGGACAAAAAGTGAAAATTGAAATTGATGCTTTTCCTGATAGCAAGTTTGACGGAGTAGTGGCATCTTTCTCTCCTGCAACCGGTGCTACATTCTCCATTCTTCCGCCGGATAATGCAAGTGGAAACTTCGTGAAAGTAGTCCAGAGGCTTCCTGTGAAAATTGATTTCGTAAACCTTGATAAAAATATTGCCAAAAAGCTGAGAACAGGAATGAATGTGAAAGCTGAGGTGATATTGAACTAACATTAAAAATTGTAAAAGGTCAATTAACTTCGTTGTCAATAGTGAATTGCTTTACTATCAATATAAAATATGTAGTTGTATAATTAATTCACTATTCACTTGCATAGCAAAATTCACCATTGACTTTTTTTACATAATAACAAACTTATGCAAGATTCATTAGTAGAATATGGAGCCCGCAGAGTCATCATTACCATCACGGCTATTCTTTGTGCTTTGCTTGAAATTGTAGACTCCACCATTGTAAACGTCGCCCTGAACGAAATGAAGGGTAACCTGGGGGCTACACTTTCCGAAGTGGGCTGGGTAATTACAGCTTATGCTATTGGGAACGTAATCATTGTTCCTATGACGAGCTGGCTTTCGCAGCAGTTCGGACGTAGGAATTATTTTGCGGCTTCCATTATCATATTTACAGTATTTTCATTTCTGTGTGGAAACGCCACCAATATCTGGGAACTGGTATTTTTCAGGCTGATGCAGGGGATTGGCGGGGGAGCTTTACTGGTGACCTCGCAAACGATCATCACCGAATCGTATCCTATTGAAAAAAGAAGTATGGCACAAGCTATTTATGGCTTAGGAGTGATCATCGGCCCTACTTTGGGTCCGCCATTGGGAGGTTATATTGTGGATAATTACAGCTGGCCCTATATTTTCTACATCAATATTCCGATCGGGATTGCAGCAACATTAATGACACTTCAGTTTGTAAGAAGCCCTAAATATGCAGAAAAGCGTAAGATTTCAGATGTAGATTGGCTGGGGATTGCTTTATTGGCGCTTACGGTGGGCTCATTACAGTTTATTCTGGAAAGAGGGCATGAAGAAGACTGGTTTGAAAGTGGAATGATTGTAACGTTCACTACAACAGCCGTTATTGGATTCATACTTTTCCTTTGGCGGGAACTCACGTTCAAATATCCGATTGTGGAACTGCGGGTATTGAAAAACGGAAATTTAAGGATTGGTACCTTCATGTCATTCGTTTTAGGATTCGGATTATATGGCTCCACCTTCATTGTTCCGCTATATACGCAAAGTATTTTAGGATGGACAGCCCTTCAGTCGGGAGCTTTGATGATTCCTGCTGCCTTAACAACCGCTTTCATGATGCCCATCATAGGGAGATTGCTTACAAAAGGAGCTAAACAGCAGATTTTAGTATCTTTAGGATTATTTATCTTCTTTATCTATAGTTTCTGGGGATATAAAATCCTTACGCCTGATACGGGCAAAGATGCCTTCTTCTGGATGTTGATCGTAAGAGGGGCAGGATTAGGATTGCTTTTCATTCCGATTACTTCTTTATCTCTAAGTACATTGAAAGGACAGGAAATCGGGCAGGGTGCTGCATTTACAGGGATGATGAGGCAGCTCGGAGGTTCGTTCGGGATTGCTGCGATCACTACATTTATTGCGAACGAAAGTCAGAAACACAGAGTGAATTTACTTTCCCATCTTGACATCAACAGCTTTGATGTACAGCAAAGGCTGAATGGTTTGAAGGCAAGCTTTGTTGCGAAGGGAATGACACCTGATGCGGCTATGAATGCGGCTTATAAAATTCTGGACCTATCGGTCACTAAACAGGCAACGGTACTTTCCTATATGGATGTATTCCTTTATCTGGGTGTTATATTTCTGGTTTGTATTCCGTTTATCTTGTTTATAAAAGAACGGAAAAGCAAACAGAAGCTAGATTTAAGTGAAGCGATGCACTAAACATACAAAGCCTCCGGATTTCCGGAGGCTTTTTTGTGACAATGTAAGTTTAATGTCTCTCTACTGACATACAGTTGTCAAAAAATGAGTTTATCTTTACCCGTCTAAAGAATTTTAATTAATACTGAAAATATATTGTCATGAGTTATTGTTTGGCCATAGATGGAATGCAGCCGGAAAGCAGGAAAGAGCTACATAAAAACTATCACGATAATCATTATGGATTTCCTATTCATGATGATAACGAATTGTTCGGAAGACTGATTATGGAAATTAATCAGGCCGGACTGAGCTGGGAAACGATCTTAAAAAAAGAAAAAGGTTTTAGGAACGCTTACAGTAATTTCGATATACAGAAAATTGCCGCTTACACGGAAAAAGACAGGGAAAGACTTCTGAATGATCCTGAGATTATCAGAAATAAACTCAAAGTAAATGCAGCGATTGAAAATGCGAAAACTGTTCTTGAACTTCAGAAAGAGTTCGGTTCCTTTGAAAAATGGCTCGAACATCATCATCCTGCAACTCTTCAGGATTGGATGAAACTTTTTAAGAAAACCTTTAAGTTCACCGGTGGGGAAATTGTCAATGAGTTTTTAATGAGTATTGGTTATCTGGAAGGAGCTCACAAAGAAACCTGCCCGGTTTATAAAGACATTTTACAGCATAAGCCCATGTGGAAAAAGAAATAAAAAACCTCCGGAATTTCCGGAGGTTTTTTGTGGGCAATAATCAATTAATTATATCAAATAAGTCTAGTTAGATATTTTTACAATTCTTTCGGATAATAGTTCCTCTATTTTTCTTTTTTCGTTATGGGAAAAGCAGTGTATGGAGAAGTTCAGCTTGGAGACTTCGCTTGAATTTTTAACATGGATGCTCAAGGTATTTTTATTGATTTTAAAATCATTGATATAGTCATAAGGAATGTCCAGATGCCTTTTAGTGCTCATTATGCTGTGGTTGAGAATATTCTGTTCTCTTATCAACAGATTTTCCGGTAAAATATCCAATTTCAGATAAGATAATTTCACGGTTACAGATATAAAAATTAACAAAGCCAGTAAAAGAATAATGAATATCTGACTATACATATTATTGTATTCTATGATAAAAAAAACTGACAAAAGCATATACAGTAAAATGGCTACTGAAATGGAAAGTATGTTTTTCCGGATGACAGTATTCCTGTTGTTCTTTTTCATTTTGATCGGAGTAGTTTAGTATGATATAGGTTTAGATTTTAAATTACGTTTTTGGATGCTGAAGACCAGTCTTCAGTAATGCGGATTCTGTCATGCTCCGGGCCAATGAATCTTGTTTTGGAGTGCTGTATCTTGAGTACAGAGGATGAAGTAAAGCTGTTTTTCATAATTTTTTAATTTGATATTGAATTACGGGTATATTTTGTAAATATCTAATAGGTGTGAATTAATTCTTGGTTTTTAAATAATAATTTCTAGTTATGATTCATTATTTAGTCTCTGATTCTTTATATTAACTAAATATTAATCGACTTATTATATGGGATTATCATAAAATTTAAATTTTAACTTTTGTTTAGAAATAGGTTGTAAATTTTGATATTAAAAATAGTAGGGGATTATTTAAAAAAATATTAACTCTGTAATTCAAAGTTCTTTGCTTATTAAAATTATTATGAATCTATTATCTACTTTTGACCGTATTCATTTCCAGGCAAAACATAACCGGTGGTTACGGTACTTTACAGTTTTTAACCGTATTGCTTTGGCGGCAGGTTTCCTGCCTTCCGGATTTGTAAAAATAATGGGAGAACGGTTTACAGCCTTATCCTCTAATCATCCGATGGGGCACTATTTGCAGGTCTTATTTGAAACAGGCTATTATTATCCGTTTATAGGCGTAATCCAAGTGACGGCTGCTATTTTTTTACTGATACCTCGAACCGCAACATTAGGAGCCCTGATTTATTTTCCGATAATTCTGAATATTTGCGTTCTGTCATTATCCGTACGGTTCGATGGCTCTCTGGTTTCATCACCCTTAATGGTTCTTGCCAATTTGTATCTGCTTTGCTGGGATTATGACAAACTAAAAATTATTCTGCCGTTCAGCCAGCCTATACAAAAACCGAAACAGCTGAATAATCAGTTTCCGGTTGTATTTTTTGCCGGAGTTTTTTTGGCAGTTCTTACGGTAGGGTTTACCCTTACGAATGTTTATGATATTAAGCCCAGAAATACATGGTCAGATTGTACAAGTCAATTTAAAAACAACGATCCGGTCATAAAAAAAGCCGGCGAACATTTTTGTGATTGCATCCATAAAAAAGGAAAACCATTGAATACTTCTATTGATGAGTTTGAAAGGACGGTAAAGAAAGCAGGAATTAAATAAAAGAAGCCTCTGAATTTCAGAGGCTTCTTTTTGAGTATAACAAACGTAAAGTTCTTATGTAAGATTTGCCGGCAATAGCCTGAGCTTCTTTTCCTCCAAAAATAAAAAACTGATAATCTGGATTTTCATTTTGTAGCCTTTCAAATTTTTTCTCACTGATGCTTTTACCATCAAAGAAATAATAATCAGGGGGTTGATCTTGCATAATTGAAATCCCTCCTAAATAATGCTGCACTGGTTCTATAATAAACACTTTATCATTAATTGTTTCATTTTTTGTAAATAATATAGATTGATTTTCATACAAATCCGCATCTATTACATTGGGTACTTTTCTTTCAGGATTTGATCTGATTTTTTCATTCAGCGTATCAAAGTTGAAAGACAGAACATTTCGTTTGGAAATAAGATCACTCGGTATTTCTAAAGAAAAATAACCATTTTCGTCCGTAAAGGTTTTGATATATTGAGTTTTATGAATAAAAATTACTTCCGCATTGGGAATTTCTTTTTTGCTGTTTTTAAAAATAAGTTTTCCTGACAACATTGTCAAGTTTGATGTATTCTGTTCTGTTGTAACAAAGGTATGGGCGGTCGTCTGTGCCTGCGAAAACGTAAGGTTAGTGATTAAAATAACTCCGGTTGCTATTTTTGAAAATGATACTGGTAATTTACCACAGACCTCTTTGCCGTTTGCCTGATTAAAAATATCCTGGACTTCCTGTTCGGTCTTCTCTGTAAAGTCAACTACGTGCTTAGAACATATATCACAAAATTTTCCATGAAGCGAACTTTGCATATGGTCCCAATTTTCAGTACAGGGTTTATGAATGTTTAATTTCATCGGTTTTTTCAATACCACCAAATTACATAAATTTTTACATACCTCTCATTGCTTAAACAAGAATTTTATGTTCCTTTCCCCATTTTTCAAGTTCTTCAATAATGGGTTTCAATTGATGCCCGATAGGAGTGAGCTCATATTCAACACGCGGAGGAACTTCTGCATAAACGGTTCTGGTGATAATCTTGTTCTCTTCCAGTTTGCGGAGCTGAAGAGTAAGCATACGTTCCGTAATATTCGGAAGCTTTTTTCTTAATTCTCCAAATCTCAATTTTCCGTTAATGAGATAACAGCAGATCGCTAAAGACCATTGTCCGCCGATAATATTGGACGCATATACTTCAGGACATTCATCAGCAAGAGCTTTTTTATTCGCGAAATGGGTTGAATTTTCCTTTATTTTAGTCATTACTTACATTTTTTATAGTACCCTACAATGGGTAGCTAATATCCGGAATCTAAGTTACATCTATTATTTTTGTCAAAAGAATTTTAAAGAATGAAAACATTAATTATAGTTACTCATCCTGATATCGAAAACTCAGTAATCAATAAAAGGTGGATCGATGAGCTGAAAAAATCTCCGGATAAATACACCATTCATCAATTGTATCAAACCTATCCTGATGGAATCATTGATGTTCAGAGAGAACAGGAATTAATAGAATCTTATGATAAAATCATATTCCAGTTTCCCTTTTACTGGTTCAGCAGTCCGCCGCTTTTGAAAAAATGGTTCGATGAGGTGCTTTTATACGGTTGGGCCTACGGAAGCAAGAGTGGCTATAAAGCAGGTGGGAAGAAAATAGCTTTGGCGATTACCACAGGAATTGATGAGGACGCCTACAGCGCATCGGGGAAATATAAATACACCATGAAAGAGCTTACTACTCCCTTCGAATTGGCTTTTGAATACATCAAGGCGGACTATAAAGGAGTTTTTGCCTATTACGATATCGAACGTAATGCTTCCGAAGAATGGATTGAGAGAAGTGTTCCTATGTATCTGGGATTTATTGAACGGTTGAATTAGTTTAGTGGCGAAATTTGGAGTTTAGTTTTTTGAAATATATTTTTCTAGTTCAAGTGCTTGATCCTTGAAATATTCTTTGAATTTAGAAGATAATTTTCCATCTGTAAACTTTATAATGGTATAACTGCTGTCAAAAGCAATAATTTCCAGATAAGATTTTTCAATCAAAAATTTATCGTTTTCCCAAACAGCCATATCTTCGGCGGATAATTTTGAAATTAAGTTTAAATTCAGTTCAGTATTTTTAGGAACCGCCGAAATAATTCCCCATATAATTTGAGTCCGGGAATTAAAAAGTATTTCAAACTGTTTTGTGTTTAGTATAAAAGTATCTTGATCAAAATGAATTGGAATTGTATCATCACTAATAAAATCAAGGTCAGTTAATATCCAGTCATACTCTTTGAGATCCTCCCAAACTGGTCTTAGAATTTCATTTAAATTAGTATGCAATTTTACAATTTTTGTACTTCTTATTATCCAGTTCATTTAATCACTATTTTTTAAGGCAGTATTTATCCTTTTTTCTGCTTCTTCTTTTGTAATTCCATTGTAAAAGTCATGTACGAGTTGATGTTCGTAATCTCGATGTGGATAGATCAGAGGTCGTCCAATGGTATTGTTTACTTCAACTGTTGCAGGAATATTTACAGTAAATTCATAATCTGGTAAATAATTGGAAAACCAACCAAAATAAGTAGCTTCAAATTCTTTATTGTTATAGTTTTCAACAAATTCATCAAAGCTCTTTTCACTCAATGTAACCCATACACCATAATCAAGATCCTGACAGCTATCTATAACTTTCTGAACAAAAACTACGCGTATGAACCGATCAGTTTGTTCAGGATATTCAATGATACAGAAATCTGAAGTAAGTTCTGAATACTCTAGTTCCTCTTCCGTTAAGTCCAGATAAGGAGAAGGTGAAGAGTAGGCAATTGCGGGCCATTCATCATGTTCTTTTCCACAACATTTACAGGTAAATTTCATATTTGAGTTTTAAAATTACTCTAAAATACTCAAAATTCTTTATCCCACCGTCTTTGTATCTTCCTCTTTCAAAATCTTTTTCTCCTTCATGGAAAGCATCATTCTTTCGCATTTGTAGCGTTCCCAGTCGAAATTATTAAGGAAATCAAGAGCAGCCTGGAAGCCACGGTTGAAAAGCTCTTCTTTTTCGTCCTTTTTCATAAAGAAATTGAGCCAGTTGCTCATTCCGCAGTTCACTGTTTGAATGCTGAACAAGTGATAAAATGTATGTTTGGTAAGAAAAGTTTTGTCATTAAAACCTTTCAATGTTCCGATGATATTTCCGGCAAAAGAGAGCGGTGTTTTCAGAAGCTCTTCACTGGTTTTTCCCTTTTCGGAAAGAATATCGGAATCACTGGTCAGCTGTACACCGAATAAAGGCATCCTTGGGAAAAAAATGTCGCTGGAATGGAAAAGGTCAATCGGAAAGTTGGAAATACTTCCGCCATCAATAAATACACCTACGGGATTGATCTCTTCCGGCTTTGTATTCATCCAGAATTTCCATGCGTATTTCACTGAATCATCCGTTTTGTCGATCATCTTCTGAAACGGTTCGAAGAAAAAAGGGACGGACATGGAGGCTCTTACAAATTCTGCAGGACTTATTTTTTTCAGTTCTTCCTCGGACCAGTACAAATTGGCCATGGTTGGCAATTCCACTTTTATCTTGGCATTGATATCTGTAGTAATGACAATATATTCTGATTTTAGCTGATAGAAAGGATTGTTTTTGTAGTAGTCGTTGTTTAAGGCACTTTCATAAAAAATCCTGTACCGGGTCTGGTCGATATGTTCCAGATTATTCACTTTGATCTCTTCAATACTGTTCAGGGCAATAGCATAATATTCCATTCCGTTTCCGTAGCGGTAATTAAGATTCAGCTTCTGTTCCTGTTGGATAAACCTTTCATTCAGTTCTGCAACGGTTTTTATGCCGAAACCTTTCATCACATCCGTCATCTGGTTTAGAAATGCATTTCCCGGATTCAAACCGCTATTCTGTTTTTTAAAATCATTGTAAAACTTTTTGGCACACAGAAAAGCAATAAATACGGGGATTAAAGGAATGAGGAACAGTAATTTTGTTCGTAATGAAGTTTCAGAAGGCATCACAAAAGGAATAATAATAAGAATAATCATGATGACAGCCGCAATTATGGCATTGACCTTCAGGAAATTCCTGTTGTTCAACATCGCATGAATAAAGGTCTTTACATAGGGTTTTCCATCCATGAAATCTGAAAAATCCCAGTTGAAGAGAATATCCTTGATCACATCGCTTTTCGCTTCTTCCTTCGTACGGCAGGCGGCAATAAGCATGGTATTAATGGCTCCTGCACTGGTTCCCGCCACTTTCAGAAAACGGATTCCGAAAATTTCCAGCCCGTAAAGATAACCAACAAGAGCACTTCCCCAGACTCCGCCTCCTTCCTGGACAAACTCTACATATTGATTGCCTTCCGCATCCAGCAGGTCCGAAAACTCTTTGGATGAAATATTCTCATGCAGGGCAGTGAGCTTATCTTTAGATGCCTTAGAGAGAAATTTCTCTTCGAGAACGGTATTTAATGCATCGGTTTTCATAGGTAATAGGGTGTTTGGTTGGCTTACAATAAATTATACCATGCTATCACTTAATTTTTTTATTTAACATAATATATTTACTGCGATTTGATGATTCGTTTTATATTATAAAATTAAATGTAAATTATTTTCAAAGCATAGGTATTTTCACCCTAATGAATAAGTAAAATCACCATTGTTTTCTTCTTGCATAAATAAAAGTGATGATCACGATGAGCGCCATTAAGCCTAAAGTGAAAAAATACCCGTTTTTATGATGAAGTTCAGGCATATTGTCAAAATTCATCCCGTAAAGCCCTGCAATGAAGGTTATAGGTAAAAAGTAAACGGAATAAATCGCCAGGACTTTCATTACCTGGTTGGCTTTTTGGTCGGACAATGCCAAAAACATGGATATAAGGTTGGTGATTTGCAGATTCAAATGATCAAAATCGGCAACAACATCTTTATGCTTATCCTTTAAATCGAATACTTCAGAATCTTGCAATCCAAGAAGTTTAAACTTATCAATAGCATCTGTGGAAATAGTAAGAACCCTCGAATTCAGTCCGGATTTTCTTTTCAGCTTATATAAACGTCTGATCTGACTGGTGTGATTGGTGTTTTTCAGGAAAATTTCATTTTCGATATTATCCATGGTTTCCATCAGGCTCACCGATTCATCGTCAAAACTCTTCATCACCAGTAAAGCAATCATTAAGGCCACTTTTTCCGATGAGGCTTCCATATCGGTTCCGGAAAGCTGTTTTTTGGTTTCGGTGATACTTTTGGTTTTCATTCTGTGAATCGTGATGATCGTATGATTCAAAAGGAAAATACCGATTTTGGTGCTGATATCGCTAATGGTATTGAGGTTTTTTCTTTCAAGCTCCGTGCTTTCACGCAACAGGAAAAATTTCACATTCCCGTCCTCTTCATATTTAGGCAGGTGATTAGGGTCCAGTGTGTCTTCAAGAAGAAGATTGTTGATCTCATATCTTTCATGAAGAAATTTCAGGTCTTCCACCGTAGGAGCCTCCACGTCTACCCATTCACATTGGGAATCTCTGTATATCGTATTAATTGGCATAGAGTAAAAATACTAATATTTTGAAATAGTATGTGTTAAATAAGTTTATCTTTGCCAAAATTAAAAAACTATATGATTAAAAGTACAATAAAAGGGATCGGATTTTATGTTCCGGATAATGTTGTAACGAATGATGATCTAGCAAAATTAATGACCACAAATGATGAATGGATCACCGAAAGAACAGGAATTAAGGAAAGAAGACATAGAAAAAATAGAAATGATTCCGAGGAAACGACAGCGTATCTAGGATTTAAAGCTTCGGAAAAAGCACTTGAAAAAGCGGGTTTAACAGCTAAGGATATTGATTATATTATTTTTGCCACTCTTTCTTCGGATTATTACTTTCCGGGTTGCGGCGTTTTGCTTCAGGACTTGTTGGGCTGCGATACCATTGGAGCTCTGGATGTAAGAAACCAGTGCTCGGGGTTTGTTTATGCCATGAGTGTTGCCAACGCTTTTATCAAATCAGGGACGTATAAAAATATTTTGGTCGTAGGAGCGGAGGTCCATTCTTTCGGCTTGGATTTTTCCGATGAGGGAAGAGGTGTTTCCGTTATTTTCGGTGACGGGGCGGGAGCCATTGTACTTTCTGCTACGGAAGATGAAAATGCAGGTGATATTTTGGCGGTGAATATGCATTCCGAAGGAAAATATGCGGATGAGTTGTGTACACAGTTCCCGGGTTCAAAATTCGGATGGAGCGACAGAATGCGAAAAGAGCCTGAAAATGTAACGAATAAGGAAGTATATCCTATCATGAACGGAAATTTTGTCTTCAAACATGCGGTAACAAGATTCCCTGAAACCATGCAGGAAGCTCTTGAAAAAGCAGGTAAAACAGTTGAAGATCTGGATATGTTTATTCCGCACCAGGCAAACTTAAGAATTGCCCAGTTTGTACAGCAGAAATTCGGATTGCCGGATGAAAAAATCCACAACAATATCCAGAAGTATGGAAATACAACGGCAGCTTCCATTCCGATTGCATTAAGCGAAGCCATTGAGGAAGGAAAAGTGAAAAGAGGAGATCTTGTTCTTCTTTCAGCTTTTGGAAGCGGGTTTACATGGGGGAGTGTATTGTTTGAATACTAAAAAAAGACGAAGTAAATTTACTATCAGATAAAAAAGTCCGCAGAATTCCTGCGGACTTTTTATTTTTCAGCCTTATCACAAAGTAAAAAAAACGCCAGTTGGAAACCGGCGATTGGTATTTGAATTAAAGTGATTTCAATAACTTTTCAGTGTCTGAATAGTCCTGTCCTGTACTTTTAGCCAGCTCAATAGACTTTTCCGCCCAAAGTTTAGCATTCTTTTTATCACCAATCTTGTTGTAAAGATTAGCTAAAGTATCTGTATTGGCATAATTCTGATCTTTCTTTACAGATTCCTGAGCCCATAATAATGCTTTCTCCAAAGAAGCTTTGTCATTAACATTTTCAAAGAAATTCCACGCTGCTGAATTTAATTCTTCAGAACTTGCATTGGAATAATCTTTATAGACATGTAATGTTTGTTTTTTATACGTTTCAAAATCTTTTTCCTTTAAAGCTCTGTTTGATTTTACTTTTGCTAAAATTTTAGCAGCTTCATCTTTTGCTAAAAATTTCTGGGATTCAGTCATGAAATAATTGTCATTCCAAGTTTTGGTATCGGCGTTGTATGACTTCTTAATCACCGTATTGATCTTGATATTTTTATCAAACTTCTCGTATTTATCTGCCGGTAAAATTTTAGTGATATCGGCTTTCTTCTCCTGGAATATTTTATATAACGGACCTTCTGTACTTTGCGTTGCAGAAAGAAGCATCTGAATGTCTTCCTGGCTCATCTCTGTTTTAGTTTTGAAATAACGCTCCAGCACTCTGCCTGCAAATTCAGTATCATTATAAATGGTCAGCCCGGCAAGATTCTTTAAAAACTCGGGATCTTTTTCTCCTTTTTCAAATTTCTGTTTTAATGCAGTAAGCGTTTTATCCGGATCTTCCGCATCTTTTGCAAACTGGATGAAATCATTTTCTTCCACATAGCCTAATGTTCTGTGTACCTCTTCTCCGTTTCCGTTGATGAATAAGTAGGTAGGGAAGGCCTTTACATTATATTTCTTGGCAATATCAATTCCTTCTCCTTTTTCCATGTCAATTTTGGCATTGATGAAGTGGCTGTTATAATAATCGCCTACAGATTTAAGCGGGAAAATATTTTTTACCATCAGCTTACATGGTCCGCACCATGAAGCATAAGCATCAATAAATACAAGTTTATTCTCTTTCTTCGCCTTGGCTAATATAGTAGCGAAATTACTGTCTTCAAATTGAATTCCCTGTGCAAAAGCAAAAGCTCCGATAAACAAGGAAGAAAATAGGGCTAATTTTTTCATAAAAACTTTTTATCCGTACAAATGTAATAATTATGTAAACACATAAGTCGTACAGTAAGTAAAATAGTTACTGGTTTAATGTTTTTTTTGAAAAGCAACAAAAAATCCGCAGTAAAATGCGGATTAAGGTTTATTTCTTTTTTACAGTATCATTTTTTATAGTAGCCGTATCTGAGGGTGTTATCGGAGCGGGCTCGGAATGGGCAACCGCCGTGTCGCCCATGAGATTCCGTAAAGAATCTTTGTTATGAGCATCTTTAAACTCTTCTCTTTTTTCTTTATTCTGAGCACAGCTTCCTAAAAAAAGTAAGCCTAAGATTGCTCCTATCCATAATTTTTTCATAGTAATTATTTTAATGCGAGTATGTACTCAAATATAACAAAATGTTTTAATATATTACTTTTGCCATGCTTCATTGATATAAAAAATCCGTAGCACTTTCATCTACGGATTTTCCATTTTTACGTTAAACATAATGTTATTTTATTTAACAGGTGTTGTGGCCGCCGAATCCATTTTAATCTTGATACTGTCAGGATTGGTCATTTTTGTAGTCACTGTATCTGTCGTAGTAGGCGATACGTTTTGTCTTGTATTATCTACTGCTGTCGAATCAGTACTACTGGATGACATAGAGGATTCTTTGGTTCCACAACTTACTGCGAGTAATCCTAACCCAAAGGCTGCTAACATTAACTTTTTCATATAAACTATTTTGTTTGGTGTGATAAGGAAAGTCCAATAATTATTCCGAACCAGTCTTTCTGCGTATTAAAAAAGAATAAAATGATGTAAAGTTTGTTAATAAAAAATCCCGGAAGAATCCGGGATATATAGTATTCATTACTGATTGTTTATTAATTATCCTAAATACGGATATTTATAATCCTTAGGAGAAACAAATGTTTCTTTGATACTTCTTACGGAAGTCCATCTCAGTAAGTTCATTTTAGAACCTGCTTTATCATTGGTTCCGGAAGCTCTGCCTCCACCGAAAGGCTGCTGTCCTACAACGGCACCAGTCGGTTTGTCATTGATGTAGAAGTTTCCTGAAGCATTCTCCAACGCTTTAAAAGCTTCATTGATCGCATAACGGTCTTGTGCAAAAACAGAACCCGTCAATGAATACGGAGAAGTGGAATCTACCAGTTTTAATGTTTCTTTCCAGTCCTGATCTTCATATACATATACAGACAGGATTGGACCGAAAATTTCCTCCACCATACTTTCATAATGAGGGTTGGTAGTTTCGATCACAGTCGGGTGTACAAACCATCCTTTAGAATCATCACACTTACCACCGATCACTACATTAGCTTCACTGGATATATTAGCTCTCTCTATGTAGCCTTTACATTTTTCAAATGAATTCTTATCGATAACAGCATTGATGAAATTGGAAGGATCTTCAGGAGAGCCGATCTTAATTGAATTAACCTGAGTTTCCATCACCTTTTTCACATCTGCCCAAAGAGATTTAGGAATATAAGCTCTGGAAGCTGCAGAACATTTCTGTCCCTGATATTCGAAAGCACCTCTTACCAAAGCAGTAGCTACTGCCTCAACATTCGATGAAGGGTGAGCAATCACAAAGTCTTTTCCTCCTGTTTCCCCAACAATTCTCGGATATGTTCTGTAGTTATGAATATTGTCACCGATCATTTTCCACATTCCCTGGAATACTCTTGTAGATCCTGTGAAGTGAAGACCTGCAAAATCAGGATGCGCCAATACTTTTTCAGCAGTTTCTTTTCCGTCTGTGAAAATCATATTGATAACTCCTGCAGGAAGTCCTGCTTCCGTTAAAACATCCATAATTACTTTAGCGGAATAAATCTGCTTGTCAGAAGGTTTCCAAACCACTACGTTTCCAAGCATGGCCATACAGGTAGGAAGGTTACCGGAAATAGCCGTAAAGTTGAAAGGTGTTACTGCGAAGCAAAACCCTTCAAGAGGTCTGTATTCTACACGATTCCAGATTCCGCTGTCGGAAACCGGTTGTTCAGAATACATTTCGGTCATGAATTCCACATTGAATCGTAAGAAATCTATGAATTCACAGGCAGAATCAATTTCAGCCTGATGTACATTCTTAGACTGTCCGATCATAGTAGCTGCATTGATTACATCTCTGTAAGGACCAGCCAATAGATCAGCGGCCTTTAAGAAAATGGCAGCACGTTGTTCCCAACCCAGCTCATTCCATTCCTTTTTAGCGGCCAATGCTGCATTAATAGCGTCATCCACATGCTGCATCGTACCTTTATGATAAAAACCGAAATCATGGGCATGATCCTGAGGAGACTGAAGCTGGACTTTATCATCCGTTCTTACTTCTTTTCCATTGATAACCATAGGAATTTCTATCTTTTCCGCCCACATTTTTTTGTAGGTAGCGATAAGGCTTTTAACTTCCGGAGAACCCGGTGCATAAGAATTTACTGGCTCGTTTACTGCAAATGGGACTTGCGAAATTGCTTTTGACATATTATGTTGTATTATTTTTAATTTGCGAATGATACAAATTTACAACATTTATTTGATGTCAATGGTCAATTTTACTTTGTAAGTGAATAGTGAAATTTTAAATAGGATAAGAAATTGACTACGAAATAAATTGACCATTCACTTATTGACAATAATACCATTACATCTTTTCATTTTCTAATATTTTGAGTACCAGTTTTTCTTCCTGTGTAAGATCTGCTTTATCATCATTCACCTCAATTTCTTCCAACTCATCAAGGTATTTTTTAATGGTGTTGTTTTCATAAAGATTGATGACCAGCGGATGCACGTAATACTTTTTGCAGACTGCGGTAGTGTTGCCGAGATGAGAAGCTACAATCTCCAAAGCTTCTTTTACTTTCCTTTTGTATTCGGTATTGCTTTCCGCATACCCTATTTCTTTGAATGCGATCAGTGCACTCACTGTTCCTGACCAGGTTCTGAAATCCTTAGCCGTAAAATCTTCTCCGCTGATTTCTTTGATATAATCATTCACCACTCCGGAATCTATGGAATGACGGTTCCCTTCATCGTCATAATACTGGAAAAGCTCTTTACCGGGGATATCTTTACATTTTTGTACCAGCCTGGACAATCTCCGGCTCCTTAAATCTACATTATGCATGACCCCTTTCTTTCCTTTAAAGGAAAAAGTGATTTTTTGGCCGTTGATTTTTACATGCTTGTCTTTAAGAGTGGTTAGCCCGAATGAACCATATAATTTTTCATAGGCATTATTCCCGATACGAATGTTGGTTCGCTGCATCAGGCTTACAATAAGAGCCAGTATTTTTCTTTTTTCAAAGTTTCTCAATGCGAGATCTTTTTCGATCTGTAAGCGCATTTGAGGGAGCACATATCCAAATTGAAGCATTCTGTAAAACTTTGTATGATTTCTTAAAGCGCTCCATAAAGGATGGTACCGGTATTGCTTTCTTTTTTTGGCATCAAGACCCGTCGCCTGAAGGTGGCCGTTATCCAATGCACAGATCCATACATTTTCCCAGGCAGGAGGAATCACCAGCTTATTGATTCTGGATATTTCATCCTTATCCTTAATCTTTTTCCCATCTTTATAATAGGAATATTTTTTCCCCGTTTTCTTCCTTGTGATTCCGGCGGTTTCTGCATCGGTAGTATATACAAGATGTACTGCCTTTGCAGAAGCTTCCGGATCATTCATAATTCTGACGATTTTTGAAGGCTTTAGGTGGGAAATGAGTTCCAGTTCTGTATTCTTCTCCATAAGAAATGGTTAAGAGTTTCTACCCTTCGAAAAGATTAGTAAAAGAATAACTACAACTGCACAGACTAAAAGTATTCCCCACCACATTCCGGCCTCAAAAATGGTCTCTACTGCCTCACAACTTGTTAATAATAATAAACTAAATATGATAAAACTGTAAAAACTTAATTTTTTCATGATATCTGTATTTGGTAATTAATATTATACTCTTTGATGATCGGGCTTCCAGTTTGTAATGGATCTTTTAATGTCGTCTCCTGAAATGTTTTCGTGGAGTGCTCTGTACAAAAGATCTTTAAACTCTTCATCATAGGCAAATCTTAATGCGGCAATCTGACCAAAACTTAATTTTTCAACAACATCATCAGACCCTTTATTAAATATTTCAAAATACCGTTGCCTGAATTCAAGAATTACAATACGGTTCTGAATGCCCAATGCATAATGTTGCCTGACCATAATGGCAAGGTAAAAAAGCAGGAAAATAACAAGGGAAAATAACAGCCAGACCAGTTTGTTTTCAGGATCGTACCATATATTGTAAACACCTGCAATTTCCAGCAAAAGCAATAAAGGAAGAAAAATAAAATGATGTGGCGGATAATATTTCTTATGATTTTTATAATTCTGCTTTTTCATATAATAGGATATAGCAATAATCTTTCCAAAATGTTATATTATTAATAATAATTATTGTTTTTATGTTAAAAAACAACAGGTATATTGAATATGCCGTAAAAAATTATCATTTATTCAGGCTTTAAGTTTTGCCATCAAATTTTTTGTAACTTTCGGTTTTAAAAATTAGAAAATGACTTCAAAGGAAAAAGTAGCTGCGCTTCGTGAGGAAATGCAGAAAAATAATGTTGATGCATTTATAGTATATTCAGCCGATCCGCATATGAGCGAATACTTGCCGGAAGAATGGCAGGAAAGAGCATGGTTGTCGGGATTTTTAGGCTCTGCAGGCTTTGTGGTAATCACTCAGGATAAAGCGGGGCTTTGGACAGATGGACGGTACTTTACTCAGGCGGCAATAGAATTGGACGGTTCCGGGATCGATCTTTTCAAAGAGGGTATTGAAGGAACTCCGAATTATATCGACTGGATCATTTCTGAAATTCCGGCAGGAGGAAAAGTAGCGGTAAATGCTTTGGCAGCCTCCCATGCCAACTGGGAATTGCTTTCACAAAAATTAAATTCAAAAAATATAACGCTGGTAGATATTCCTCTTCTCAAACAGGTATGGAAGGAAAGGGGAACACCATCTAAAAATCCTATATTCGTGCACCCTGTAGAAAGGGCAGGAAAATCCGTGCATGATAAAATTGCAGCGATCCGCCAGAAAATGGAGGACCAGGAGGCAACCATCCATATCATATCCAGCCTTGATGATGTAGCATGGACCTTAAATTTGAGAGGGAGCGATGTAGAAAGTAATCCGGTATTTTTAGGATATATCATCATTACTAAAAATGATGCGATCTTATTCACTGATCTTGAAAAACTGGAAGTGGCGGCAAGAAAGCAGCTGGATGGCTCTTTTGTGAAAATGATGCCGTATGAAGAATTTTTCAATCACCTGAAAACTTTCAAAAATGAAAAAATATTGGTTTCCCCGAACAGTAACCAGTTAATTTTCGAAACATTAAAATCCGATAATCAGTTTATCAAAGCTGCAGTTCCCGGAAACCTGATGAAAGCCCAGAAAAATGAAACAGAGCTGGAAGGTTTCAGAAAGGTAATGGTAAGAGACGGGGTAGCGATGGTGAAATTCCTTTATTGGTTAACGCATAATGCCGGGAAGGAAGCTATGAATGAATATTCTATCGGTGAAAAGCTGAGAGGTTTCCGTGCAGAAGGTGAAAATTTTGTGGGGGAAAGCTTCGGAAGTATTGTAGGATATAAAGATAACGGTGCTATTATGCATTATTCTGCAAAAAGGGAAGGAAGTAAAGAAGTAACCAATGAAGCAAGTATCCTTGTAGATTCAGGAGGGCAGTATCTTGAAGGAACTACGGATATTACCAGAACATTTGCTTTAGGAAGCGTTTCTGAAGAATTTAAAAGAAATTCTACATTGGTATTACAGGGCATGATCCGTCTGTCCATGGTGAAATTCCCGAAAGGAACCAAGGGAGTGCAGCTGGATGCTATTGCAAGGCTTCCTCTTTGGATGGAAGGGAAAGATTATAATCATGGAACCGGACATGGTGTGGGAAGCTTTATGAATGTACATGAGGGGCCTCAAAATATCAGAAAGGATATGAATCCTCAGGAATTGCTTCCGGGAATGGTGTGTTCCAATGAACCGGGCTTCTATGTGGAAGGTGAATACGGAATCCGTCATGAGAACCTGATTGCGGTAAAAGAATCTGAAAAAACAGCATTCGGAACTTTCTATGAATTCGAAACGTTAACGTTCTGTCCGTTCTTCAAGGATACTATTGTAAAAGAAATCCTTTCAGAAAAAGAAATTGAATGGTTAAATGCTTATCACAAAACATGTGAGGAAAAAATTGGTCCTCATCTGGAAGGAGAAGTTAAAGATTGGTTCTTAGAGTTGGTAAGCCCGCTTTAATAACTTAAAAATAATTGTAAAGCCCTGTACATTTTCTGATACAGGGCTTTTTTATGCACTACCGTATTTTTACGGATATGGTTTTAGGGATTACCCTGAGATATTGAAGCGAGTCGGGATCTATCTTTGTCATATCAAAAGAACATCATTCATAACTTCATATAACTTAGTAATTCAAAAGCGGTAAAATCATCTCATTCCTGAGGTGATTTTATTTTATGTTTTCAATGGACATTCCTTCGTGGGTAAGCACAAGACTTTCCGTGGCAGCCTGAGAATCATTGCTGATCAATACAGGACCGATATATCGGGAAGGAAAACAGTTTTGAAGTTTCCAGACAATTAATGGATTATGCTGATCGTCCAGCAATTTGATGATAACATCCCGTCTTTCCACAGTTCCGAAATATTTTGTTCTGATCCAGTTGAAAAAATCATTGTCACCTTTTACAATATTTCTTTTTAAGATGACATCGGAAAATTTTAAGAGTCCCGGTGTTTTCATTTCGGAGTCCAGCTTAGAGCTTCCCTCCCTTACTGAAATAACATCAATGTGCATATCTAATCCGGAAACTTCCAGGAAATCAATTCTGGTTCCGCCCCATTCGACAATAAAATGGTAACGGTTGATAATTTTTGATGGCATGATTAACAGTTTTTAGTTTGTTTAAAGTTACTGATTTTAAATAAGTAATGATTGATCAATAAAATTGAAATTCATAATTTATAAATTTCACATAGACAATCTGCATCACTTTTCACTATAAAAATTGCTTCTAAAAAACTTACCTTTGCATTATGAATAACGATACCATTTGCGCACTGGCTACAGCCAATGGAATAGGGGCTCTGGGGATCATCAGGGTTTCCGGAAATGACGCTTTACCGATAGTTCAGAAAAGTTTTCCGGCCAAACAGCTGAAAAAGCAAAAATCCCATACCATTCATTACGGCTATTTTATGGATGGTGAGGAAGCGATTGATGAGGTGATGCTTTCCATTTTCCTGGCCCCGAAAAGTTTTACGACTGAAAACTCGGTGGAAATTGCTTTTCACGGTTCGCCACACATTGGAAAACGTATTCTTGAAACCTTAATTAAAAACGGAGCGAGAATGGCCAAAGCGGGAGAATTTACGCTTCGTGCTTTCATCAACGGAAGAATTGATCTTTCTCAGGCTGAAGCCATTGCAGATGTGATCGCCTCTGAAAATGAAGCTTCCCGGAAAGTGGCGATCAACCAGCTTAAAGGTGGGATTACCAATGAAATATCGTTATTAAGAACTGATTTGCTGAATTTCGTTTCCCTGATCGAACTGGAGCTTGATTTTGCTGAAGAAGATGTGGAGTTTGCGGACAGAACGGCTTTAAACCAGCTGTTGAATACAATTGAATTGAAATTAAATTCATTAATTGAAAGCTTCCAGTACGGAAATGCCATTAAGAATGGGACCGCTGTTGCCATCATCGGAAAACCGAATGCCGGAAAATCCACGTTACTCAATGCTTTACTGAAAGAGGAAAGAGCGATTGTAAGCAATATTGCCGGAACTACCAGGGACACCATTGAAGAGGTCCTTCATATCAAAGGGCACGCTTTCCGGCTGATTGATACGGCAGGATTGCGTGAAACAGAAGATGAAATTGAAGCCATTGGAGTAAAAAAAGCCAAAGAAAAGGTGGAAAATGCTAATGTCCTGGTGTATTTGGCGGATGCGGGAACAGAAGATTTCTCAGAAGATATTGAAATGATCCGTTCTTTGTTACGCGATGATCTGAAACTGATCATTTGCGCCACCAAAATTGATGAGGTTATTCCCCCAAAATACGAAGCAGTAGAAGATATCTTCCGGAAAGAGATCGAAAGTGATTTCGATTTCATCAGGATTTCAGCCGTTGAAAACCAGAATATCCAGGATCTTAAAAATGAACTGTCTTCTTATGTAGAACAATTAAAATCCGAAGAAAGTAATGTGATCATTACGAATCAGCGTCACTTTGAAGCCCTACAAAAATCTCTGGATGCTGTACATAAGGTAAAAGAGGCTATTACTTTCCAGATCTCTACGGAGCTATTGGCGTATGAATTGCGTAATGCTTTGGAACATTTAGGGGAAATATCCGGGGAAGTTACTAATGATGAGGTATTGGGGAATATTTTTTCTAAGTTTTGTATCGGGAAATAACCTAACAAATCAACAACAGCCTATATTCCCCCTCTTTCTCTACCGGAGCCCGATGTACGCAAGGCGGAACTTTTTGTTCCGGATGATCCACTGCCAATCTCCAAAGATGCCCCAGTCCTAAATTAATAGGCTTGGCATTGGGCCTGGCTTGGTAATGAAGATCAAAGTAATTATCTTTCAAAAATGTTTCAAATTCGTCTTCCGGACCGTTGTGTAATTCTTTCAGCTTTTCCCGGATTTCAGGAATTAAAATCTTTTGTATTGCCTGATCATTGGGTAAGATGTCACTGGCAGCACCATGGTAAGTACATAAAAAAGTATCAGTGCCAATAGGTGAGCGATCTACATGGTAGGAATAGACATCGGTTGAAATGAAATCGAACTCATCGTCTCGTTCATAACATTGAAGCAGGTTGAGAGAAGGGGATGCCCCGAAATCAGTTAATAATTGTAAATCATTCAAGATAATTTCCCGGGCGGTATTTCCTTTTTCTGATAATTTCAGTGCCAGAAGGTCTTCCATGGAAACTTCCGTGATGTTTTCTTTTAACTGGAGCTGAAGTACAATTTCTTTAAAATCCCCGTCTATATTTCTGTGCCAGCACAGGGCATTCGTATTCCCTTGAAAGTGGGTAGTCACCAATTCCGGAAAATTGGAAACCATCTTGATCTGATTGGTATGAGGAAATGGGTAGTTCATGTGTTGAGTAAAATATTTACTCGTTAATTCTATGCAAAAATACTGAATAAGTTCGGGAAATTAGAAGAATAGGGATAGAAGTAAACCATTGAATTTTTTCAGATTCTGTATCGCAAGTATAATCAATATTTTGTCATCATTTCCATAAGTATTAATATAGAGATGATCTTCTTGGAAGACTGGTATTCCGGGTTGAGTTGATCCCTTATTTCACCCAAAACCTTGCTCAGCTTATTGCTTACGGTTTTATTGCTCAGGCCTAAAGCTTCTGCTGTTTCATGAACGGACATATTTTTCCGTATCCTCATATCATATACTTTTTGCTCCAGGGGAGAAAGCTGGGAAACTACCTCATCGATCATGGCGAATAAAGTGGATATCTCGTTATTTTCAATAATTTCAAAGTATTCGGTATCGGTTATTTCCAGTTCAGGAAAATCAGACTCATCTATGCTTACCGTGGCTGATAACTTTTTATAGCTGTTATAATAGTCGATGACCCGGTAATGGAGATAGCGCAGCAGATAACCTTTTGCGCTTTCCGACTCATCCGTCTGTATGGTGTCCGTATTCTCTAATATTTTTATCCAAAGATTCTGAAGCAGCTCCTCTGAAACCTCTTTGTCTTTGGTTCTCACAAAAACAAAGCTGTAAAGGCTGTCCCAGTAACGCTCATACAATACCATAAAAGCAGGCCGGTCCCCTGATTTTATTTTTTTCAATAATGTGTGATCTGTATAATTCATGATTGGTACTGCAAAATTACTTAAACGAAAATTAACTTTTTGTGAACTTTAAATAAGGTAAGGTTAATTATTTCTGAAAAATATTCATGAAAATGATTGGGTAATGTTAATAAGTCATCCTGGATGATAGAAAATAGCGGTAAAAATAGGTCAGTATTAATAGAATGTTAATTCTGGCCCGGGGAAGTTTTTCATTTTCACAGTCTTATAGGTAGTAGTATTTGTGAACGAATCATGAAAATAAGATACAAAAATAGGGAAGCTTTTGTTTTCAAACTTTGGCAGAGAGAAATTTCCAATGAGAAAATGTCAGAAAAAGAAAACCGGATATTGGAGCAATGGAAAATCCATGCAGAAAAAGACCTGGATCAGGGGCATATGAAAGAATCCAAAGAAAGAGTATTATTGGCTCTGGAGCCGTACTTTGCACAACCGGTACAAGGCAGCCGTTATCCGGGCTTCACCATTTATAAGATTGCGGCCGTTATCCTGTTGATGATAACACTAGGGAGCATCTTCACCTATCATACCTTTTTTAAGCCGGATATTTATGTGGCAACTTCAGGAAACAGAAAGGTACATCTGGCGGATGGTTCTGTCATAACATTATTGCCTGGAGCCAGGCTTACAGTGGAAAAATCTTTTCCTTCTGAAACCAGGCTGGTGGATTTAAAAGGGGATGCTGTCTTTTCTGTCGCTAAATCTAAAACCCATCCTTTCGTTGTGCGGGCGGAAGGTTTTAGTACCAAAGTGCTGGGAACCGTTTTTAAAATCTCACAGTCAGGGACGAATAAAGAAGTTGATCTTTATGAAGGTAAAGTAGCGGTATCCTCAACGGGAGTTCCTGTTTCTTACCTTAAGCCTAATCAGACCTGGACCAACTTTGGATTGGCGCGTACTGCAGCTGTCATCTCATTCACTATGGAAAAAAAATCCGGTAAAAAGAGGTCTGCATTACTGTCTCTAAGCTTTAGTGACGTAGCATTAAAGGAAGTGGCCGAAGTTCTCCAAAAGAATTATAGCATAAAAATCCTGTACCCGAAAGAAACGGCTGAGAAAAAGATCACAGCGGACTTTACAGGGGGAAGCGCCGATGAAAATATAGAAGCATTAGCATTTATACTGGATCTGGAAGTGCAAAAGGAAAATCAAACCTATATACTGAAAAAATAACGATTAACGTAAAATTATTCAAAAAACAAACAATTAGTAAGGGAAGATATGAAAAGCTTGAAATGTGGTCTTACAGTCGCGGCAATATTTTTTACGGTAACCGCTGCTGAGGCGCAGGAACTGGTACAAAAAGTATCATTTTCAGCTCCTGCAAACAAACCGTTAATTGAGGTCCTGGAAGAATTTGCAGGAAAAAGAGGAATGCGGCTCGCATATTCAAAAAACGATATTAAACAACTTAAAGTTCAATCTGTAAAATGTGAAAATGTCCCGGTAAACAGCTGCCTGAAAGATATCACCAGCGGACTCCCTGTGGTATTCCGTCTGCGTGGGGATCTTATTTCAATAAAATATGACGGCTCAACTGTTTCGGTACCGGGTAACGGGAAAATTTCCGGAAAAATTGTAGATGAAGTGGGAGATCCGGTAGTGGGAGCTGAAATAAGTATAGCAAAACAAACGATTACCACTGATAACAATGGTGATTTTGTAGTCAGCCTGCCTTCAGGAATATATACTCTTATCATAAAAGCTTCCAAATACAACACGTTACGGGTAGAAAAATTATCGGTCGCCAATAACGAAACCAATACGGTTTCCTTTGCCATGAAAACTGCTCAGGATAAAATTGCAGATATTAAAGAGGTTGTAATTATAGGAACCCGTAAAGCAGATACTCAGGCCGGTTTATTAGCCCAACAGAAAAAAGCTGCCCAAATGAGTGACGGGATCTCTGCCGAGCAGATTTCCAAAACACCGGATAGCGATGTGGGCGGAACGTTGAAGAGAGTAACGGGAATCACAACAATCGACAATAAATATGTAGTTGTGCGGTCTATGGGGGAGCGCTGGAACACTGCCGCAATGGATGGAATCAGCCTGCCGAGCACAGAGGCGTA
The DNA here is from genome assembly GCF_003634775.1 of Chryseobacterium defluvii. Taxonomy (GTDB): domain Bacteria; phylum Bacteroidota; class Bacteroidia; order Flavobacteriales; family Weeksellaceae; genus Chryseobacterium; species Chryseobacterium defluvii. The sequence continues at coordinate 855,493 of NZ_RBXB01000001.1, forward strand.
CAACCAGAATTTTTCCTTCGACATTATTCCTACGGCAATGGTAGAAAGTATCATTGTAAGTAAAACAGCTACTCCGGATATGAATGCCAGTTTTGCAGGGGGGTATGTTGAAGTAAAAACGAAAGATATTCCCAATGAAAACTTTACAACGGTAACATTAGGAGCGTCTTATAATGATGTAACCACTTTTAAGGAATTTTTAACCCGTCAACGCGGAAAGTATGATTATTTCGGATATGATGATGGTACGAGAGATTTTCCAAAGGGTTTGAAGGCAATGAACTGGACCAATCCTCTGTTTTTTGAACAATCGAAACAGTTTACCAATGATAATTTCACCAATTATGCCACTAAGGCCGATATGGGGTCTAATCTGCAATTGGCATTAGGAAGGACATTCCGGTTTAAAAACAATAATAAATGGGGCTTTGCGGCAGCTTTAACAATAAGGAACGAACAAAATAAACTGGAAATAGATCATACAGGACGGGGAAACTGGCTCGATACGACATATCTCACAAGCCCTTCGGAAGAAGACTATCAGGAAGCTCCTGTAAAGTTTTACAATTTCAAAAATAAGGGAGCTTCCTACACCTATAATTCAACCGTGGCCGGGATGGTGAACTTTGGACTGCAATTGGGGAAAAGCAGACTTTCATTCCGGAATTCCTATACTCATATTTATGATAATACACTTACGAGAGTAACAGGCTGGAATGAATATACAGGCGGAAGCGGATTGCCGGGTAATGCAGAAGTATCATATAACTATTTCTATCATGGAATCGTTCCCAATAACGATCCGGCACAAATAAAATACTTAGACAAACCTTATACGGATAACGTAGATTATCCCATTTATCAGACCCTTTTGCAGAACAAGCTGGAAGGGAACCATAAAATCGGAAATTTTGAGGTCGACTGGTTTGCAGCCAGAACAGGTGTATCATCTGACACCAAAGACTATACACAGCATCAGACTTTTTATGATTTTATTGGAAATGAGATCTTAACCTACCATCAAATCAATAATTCCTCCAGTGATTTTGCGAGAGGGTATATTGAAAACAGGCAGACCGATTACAATTATGGGGCCTCCTTCAAATGGAGTATCGATACAGGCAGTTTTAAAAATGATATCAAAACAGGGTATGCCGGAGCCTCAAAAAGCAATACGAACCAGCAGCAGAAATTTTTGTTGAGAGTGGATGAAAAGACAGGAAGTAATAACCTGATTCTATATGGTCCGCTTTCCGGGTGGTTTGACGGATCTCATTATGTGCCGGGTGGAATAGGATGGGAAACGAGGCCACTCTATGAAAATGAAAAGTATGAAGGAAAAGTGGATCAGCATGCCATATATGTAATGTTTGACAACCGTTGGAAAAATAAATTCAGGCTGGTCTGGGGCCTCCGTGTTGAATATTTCAAATATAATCTCATTTCCCAGCAATTAGATCCTGGTGATCCGCAAAATGTATACAAAACAGCCGTTGAAGATAAGCCATGGCAATGGATGCCTTCTGCCAACTTTACGTATAGCCCGACCAATAAAATTAACGTAAGGTTAGCATACAACAGGCAGGCGATCCGGCCCCAGTTTAATGAAAGAACAGGGTTGCCATACTTCGATCCCATTGCTAACGGATTGATTCATAATACGGAAATGGTCTCATCAATAGTAGATAATTATGATTTCAAATTTGAATGGTTTCCCGGATTGGGAGAGATATTTTCAGCAGGGCTGTACTATAAAGATATCGACAGGCCTATTGAAAGGGAAGGTAATATTTCCAACGAAGGAAACCTGCATCTCTATAACGGAAATTCTAAAAATGCAAAATTAAAAGGATTTGAATTGGAGGTTAGGAAAAACCTGGGCTTCATTGCAACAGATTCTTTTCTGGAAAAACTCTTTATCAACGGAAACTTCACCTATAATAATACAAAAGTGATAGCCTTTAAAGATAAGGCAAAAACGACTGATGAAGATCCCACCTACGAAGTAGAAAGACCCTTGTACGGTCAAACTCCTTATGCCTATAACTTAGGATTAATGTATGATGGAGAACGTTTAGGACTAAGCTTTTTATACAATGCAAAAGGGGATCAGTACATCACCGTGGGATATGCTTATAACGGGGAAGAAATACAAAGGCCATATGCCGTAGCCGATGCGCAAATCGCGTATAAGTTCCTGAAAGATAAAAATCTGGAGGTGAAGTTCAATATCCGGAATCTGTTTAATAGGGTAAAGGAATATTATAACAACTACAACTCGTATTCGGTTTCGAAAGGTGGTGCTTCGCAAACGGAAAGAGAACTATGGGAGCTTTTACCGGGGGCAACCAATAAGTACGATAAAAATATTGATAAGATTTTATTCCGGGCGTACAGCGGAAGAATGTTTGGATTAAGTGTGAATTACACTTTTTAAATAAAAAACAGAAGAAAAGAGCTCAATGTAATGCACAGGTTCCGGTATCCTGAAAACGGATCAAAAAAATACTGCTGATGCGCAAAACAGTATAGATTCAAATAAAAACCGGCGTCAATAGCTGCTCCCAGGTATTGACAGAATCCACAGGGAGACTTGGCGATAAGGCTCCTCCCGCGTTGCTGAGTAAAAAAAATTAACCAAATCGCAGAAATACAGAGGAGGGTATTTCTAAATAATAAAACGGCCGAAAATCATAAACAGCCGGGTAATTCTAAAAAATTGTAACAATGAAAAAACTAACTCTGATCGCAGCTGCAGCATTATCGCTTACTGCTTGTCAACATGATTCATTAGCGGGGTCATCTTCATTTGATATGAAATCTGCTTCTGCAGAATATATTACAGCTTCTGCACTTCCTGTAACTACCGTTAATAGTGATATTACTACAAACACTACTTGGAGTGGAGTGATAGAACTTGACGGAAATATAGCGGTGAAAAACGGTGCAACGCTTACTATTCAGCCTGGAACATTTATCAAGGCTAAACCAAACACTGCCGGAGAAGGAAGAGGTGTTTTAATTATCACAAAAACAGGTTCAATCAACGCTACCGGTACAGAATCTCAGCCTATTATCTTTACAAGCTACAGATTATTGGATGGTAACGAAGATACTACTGCCAATCCGGGAGATTTCGGAGGGGTGGTTTTATTGGGAGATGCTCCTACAAACGTTCCTACAACCACTACTGTAGAAGGTCTTCCTACAAATAATCCTGAATTCTATTTTGGAGGAACCAATTCCGGCCACAATGCAGGGACTATGAAATACGTTCGTATCGAATTCGCTGGTTATGATTTCGTTGGGGCTAATTCAGGAAATGAGGTTAACGCTTTAACTTTAGCTGGAGTAGGAAACGGTACTACGTTAGATCATATCCAGGTATCTTACGGTCAGGATGATTCTTTCGAATTCTTCGGAGGTACTGTGAACGCTTCCAACTTAGTGTCTTTCGCGGCAGAAGATGATAATTTCGATTTTGATAACGGGTATACAGGTACTATTACTTGTGCACTTTCTTTGGCCGATTATAATTCTGCACATACGGTAAGCGGTGGAAGTCCGGATTCTAACGGTATCGAGTTGGATAACAACGCAGGGGGAACGTCTACTACGTTGCTTACACATCCGGTAATTAATAATCTTACCATCATCGGAGCTAAAAACAGTGCACAAGGTGCATTGTATGAAAATGGTATTCACATCAGAAGACACGGAAGATTAACATTGAATGATGCTGTAGTTACGGGATATCCTGTAGGAATTAAAGTAGAAGGTACCGGTTCTGAATTATCTTCAGCCTCTACGTACAGTTCAATCAAAGTACACGGATTTACAACGTCTGTTACAGGTGCAGGAACTGCAGGAATCCCTGCAGCTAACCTGTTAACGGGATCACCGGCAGCACTTTGGGGGATGAGCCAGCCATTCTACAACGAAGGCGGTTGGAATGTATCTCCTAGAAACTGTGGTAACTTCCAGGGTGTATGGACAAAATATGATTTCTCAGTTGTAGAATAAAAAACTAAATGCAGGGAAAGCAGTGATTGCTATTCCCTGCTTTTTAATAAATCATTAAATTATGAAAAAAATACTTTTATCAACTATTATACTTGTATCAGGTTTAGCTTCTGCACAAAGTCTGGTATGGAGCAATTCTTTTGATTCTGCTGCTGATTTGCAGGGATGGACCTTTCATGACCTGAACAGCAATGGAAATGGCTGGGTACAAGGCTCGAATATCTATTATAACGGAACCAGCCTGGCATACGGTACTTCAGGAACCCTGCGGTATTCTATCAATTTGGTGCCTTCAGGAAATGCTACAGGATTTGCCACTGAAAACGATTGGATTATTTCTCCACAAATAGACCTTACGGGGGCGTCCGGAACAATTACACTGGCGGGATACATCGGCAGGCAAAGGTCTACACACACAAGTGTGAGCAGAGATGTTTATATCTTTGTAAGCACGCCTCAGAAACCGGTTCCTGAGCTTTCCGATTTTCAACAATTGGCCACTGATGCACAGAATGCAGGTGGAGCATTGTATAAATTCAGTGCTACAACCGCCAATTTACCTGCAGACCTTACCCAGTTTGCAGAATCCTTGGTTAATATTTCAGCATTTGCAGGGAAAAAGATTTATATCGGATTATGGTCCAACAGGATAACCTCCGGTGCAGCTTCCAACTCTCAGAATATTAACATCGACGAAATGGCTATTTTCGCTTCCGTTCTGAAAACGAACGAGGTAAAAGCCCTTAAAAGCCTGACTAAAATAACAGAAAATCCGGTAACGGAATTTTTAAATCTGAAACTTAACCCTGACCTGAAAGAAAACAAAACGGATGTTATCATCTATAATATGGCGGGACAAAAGGTTTATGCCGCCCCGTATTCAAAAACTATGAATGTTGGAGGGCTGCCAACCGGAACCTATATGGGTGAAGTATCTGACGGCAGCATAACAGAAAGACTGAAATTTATTAAAAAATAATCTTGATCAGCAAGGAGATCTGATGAAGAATTTTATAAAAATATAAAGATGAAAAGACTTTCACAATAAGTTTAAAAAAGACCTATCCCATATAATTTTTATAATTAGCTATTGCCCTGCACACCTTAGGGCAGGGCAATATTTCTAAGATTAAACTTTATAATTTTAAATAATATACATGAAAAAGCTTATAGCACTGATACTACTTGCAACCTTATCTTCCTGTGCAGACAATACTGTTATGGAGCGGTATGACAAAGCACAAAAACCTGCTACCGTCAACATTAAAGGATACTCCAAGCCGGATGTGCTTCAGCTCAGGCTTAACGGGTTACCCGTATCGATCAACGGAAGCACTTCCTATACCGATAAAATAGAAACCCAGCTCAGTTTTGTAGTGGATGAAGGGGAAACGGATGATCTGGAAATTTACAATCATCAAACAGGAGCTCAGATAGCCCGATACAAAATCAACTATGATAATACAGATCAATATAAAAACCTTTATTTTTTTAACCTGCCCGGAATTTTCCTGCAAACCTATGCCGTAAAACCTCAGGTAAACCTGGGGAAAGTGGGTTTTGAGTTTATTTTTCCTAACCTGGGCGAATATTCAGGCTCTACATTACAGAACGTTAAAGGAGTTCTGAAAAGAGAAAACGGGGTAATATTGGCAGAGTTTGAAAATATTGGGAAAGACAATTTCACGGCAGTGAAAATATATAATTATTTCAGTGCAACCGCACCGGTATATTTGGAATTGTATAAGCCCGGAACTTTGGAACCTTATTCAGGCCCCAATCTCATAAAAGTGAAAATAAAACAGGATATAGGAGCCAATATGATTGTGCTTCAGGAAAAACTGGAAAATGGACAGCTCGTCGTAAAAGGCGAGATAGATTTTGCTGATTATCTCTAAAAAAGAACCATAATTAACGGGTTGATGAAAAATTTCTTTACACTTCAGGTATTAACGCTGATCATGGCATCCATCTTTGCCGTTTCTTGTACCCAAAGGGATCAGGATATTCCCGAATTCCCGGAAGGAACCACGGAATATGTGAATGCATGGGTTCAGGACAGCATGAAAAGGTATTATTATTGGGCAGACCAGATGCCGGCTAAGCCCAATTACCATCTTCCGGTAAAAGATTTTTTTAAAAGCTTATTATCTCCCCAGGATCGGTTTTCTTTCATTGTCAATACCGAAGATTCTTCCACGTATCCCCGTTCTGTGCGCAATATGTATGGCTTTGACTTTGCCGTTTTACAGCTCGCAAATGGAGAAATAGCCACCGTCATAAAGCTTGTGCTTAAGAATTCTCCCGCCTTAAATGCAGGGCTGGAAAGAGGGATGATGATAAAAAAGATCAATGGTCAGGCTATTACAGCAGCAAATGTAGGACAATTGACATCCTCTATTGCGGATCATACTGTCCTGGAACTTACGGTAGGAAATTGGGTGAACGGTTCCATTGTGAATGAAAAAAATATTATGGTGTATTATGGCTTTTCATTCCAGCAGCCGATTATGTCTAAAATTTTTGAAAAAAACGGTAAAAAAACGGGCTACCTTTATATCTATGACTTTCCGGATGGAATGACACCTGCCCTGAATCAGAAATTCGCTGATTTTAAAGTAGCGGGAGTTCAGGAGCTTATCCTTGATCTCCGGTATAATTACGGAGGTTCTGTGTCCTCAGCTGCAGCCCTATGTTCACTGATTCCCTCGGGAATATCTGCTCATTCTCCGTTTATTATTTATAAAGGAAATAAAAACGGCGGAGAAGTGAAGAGAACGTTTTCACAACAGATCGCGTACGATTCGGATGCCCTTGATTTCAATACACTTCATGCCAATGCCCTGGGATTAAGCAAAGTGTATATTATCACATCAAATAGTACGGCATCAGCATCGGAAATAGTGATCAATAACCTTAAACCTTATATGCAGGTTATTCAGATGGGTGAGGTAACCCTTGGAAAGGACATGGCAGGATTTATTATTGATGATAAAAGAAAGCCGAGAAAGATCTCATGGCAGATTCATCCTGTTATTTATAAAGTATTCAATGCTAACGGCGGGGGCGGGTACAATAACGGGATTATCCCGCAAACTGTTGTTAGTGAATTTATGGCATTGCCATTATTGCCGTTGGGTGATCCTGATGAAACCCTCATATCCTCCGTGTTGAATACCATTTATTTAAAATCTGCCAATACAGGATCTTTTGATAAAAAGCCCGACATTTTATTTCAAAGTGATCTACCCCCTTTTACAGAAATTGGAAAGTAACCTATAAATAATAATACAATGCAGGGAATAGATCCTAAATTTCACAGCAGCCTTATAGATCGTATGAAGTATTATCGGTACTTATTAAATGAAATAAATAATGAATCCGATATTCAGTCCTCTGATATCATCTCCCGAACTTCAGAATTGGACGAACTTTATAATGAGTATCTGATGAATAAAAAGCAATTGGAAAACAGTATTAAAAATTACCGGCAATACCATCTTGATTTACATAAATCAGTGACTGCGAGATTGCGGGAATTGAAAAGAAAGGTAAGGCAGGAATAATAAATATTTATAAACAATGAAAATTCTTTCTTTGAAGTAAAGGCTTGGCATTTGGTTAAGCCTTTTTGTATGGGTTGACTATTCCGGAATTATTTCTACTTGTTTCAGAGACTTCACATATTATCTTTTTGTAATATAAAAAAAACAAATCTCTTATGGTTGAATTATCACTTTTTTATTTCTATATTTGCTTAAAACTAAATAATTATAAATCTTTATAATTATAAATACACAAATTGTAATAAATTATTTCTAAGAATAAAAATATAAACCATAGACATGAATGGTTATTTGGCAATTAATATCAAATTATCTTTATTATTAAAAATATAACAAAAAAGCAATTACTCTTATTCAGCCATAACAGAACTGTCTGTACATCTGATGCATAGCGTTTTGTTTGGAATTTCCCTCAGATCAATTCAATACTATCAACACAATGAAAAATGTAGCCCTTTTTTACGTAGTCCCTTTTGTAGAACATAACATCGGTTCTCCGACTAATAATGTCTTAATTAAAAGTATTTGGTCAGTGAATAACAGCACTATTAAAAAATCGTTATCAAATTCTTTTTATAATTAAATACATAACAAAATTATTTACTTTTATTCCGCTTTACACAATCGTTTTTGATACCGGAAGGTATTGCGCTTGTTTGGAATTTCTGTGATCATCCAATATCTAATGCCATGAAAAACTTAACCATTATCGGACTTACGCCTTTTGAAAAGCCGGATGTTAACCTTATGCTCAAATTGCATCAGGCGGGAGCATTTCCCGTTCTCAGCTTAGGGTACGAGCTAACGGCCGCCCGGGAGGCATTGAATCAACTTGATCAAATACATGTACCATCTTATGGTATTTCATTCCCCAATAACGAATTAACGTCACTTTCCATCCCGGAAAAAGTAAGCCTTATCATTCTTCCCTCCGGTATTTCTATACATGCCTCTTCAGAATTACCCATAATATATCAGGTAGGTAGTTTAGAGGAAGCCCGAAACGCTGAACAGGCAGGTGCAAAAGGTATCATTATAAAAGGAAATGAAGCAGGCGGACTCGTCGGCTATGAATCCACCTTTGTATTGTTCCAACGTATCATTAAAGAAATTAAAACAATACCTGTATGGATACAAGGGGGGATTGGGCTTCATACCGCAGCCGCAGCAAAGGCACTGGGAGCCGCCGGTGTAGTGCTCGATAGCCAGCTTGCTCTTTTTCCTGAAAGCTCTGTTCCGCAGGAAATTAAAGATCTATGTTCCAAATTGAACGGAACAGAAACTAAGATGATAGCCAATCATCGAGTATTGGTGAGACCCAACTCACCTGTTTTACCGGAAAATGCCACTGCTGAAGATCTTCAATCATATTTTACCGATCTTGACCCGGGTACGAGCTACATTCCAATGGGGCAGGACATTTCCTTGGCAACAGATTTATACGAAGACTTTAAAAACCTGAAAAAATTGGTTTTCGGCTTCAAAGAAGCCATGTATGGCCATCTGAAACAAGCTAAAGCACTTCAGGTGATCAGTCCGGAAAATACGCTGGCCAAAGATCTTGGTCTGCATTATCCCATTGCACAAGGGCCAATGACCCGTGTAAGTGATGTGCCTTTGTTTGCCAATGCGGTAGCAGAAGCCGGTGCTTTACCATTTGTCGCTTTGTCTTTATTGAAAGGAGAGCAGGCCAAAGCTCTGGTGATGGATACTAAAAGATTGGCAGGTGAAAAAACCTGGGGAATAGGGATTCTGGGGTTTGCCCCTCAGGAACTGAGAGAACAGCAGACCTCTTATATACTGGAAGCCAAACCACCTGTTGTCCTGATCGCCGGAGGAAGGCCGGCACAGGCTAAAATATTTGAAAAAGAGGGGATAAAAACATTCTTACATGTTCCTTCCCCGGCTCTGTTGGATATTTTCCTGAAAGAAGGAGCAACCAACTTTATATTTGAAGGACGCGAATGCGGGGGACACGTAGGCCCGCTTTCAAGTATGGTCCTTTGGGAAAAACAGATTGAGCGTATCTTAAAAGAAGATCACCCCGAAAAGATCAGTGTATTTTTTGCAGGAGGTATCCATAATGCATTTTCAACGGCATTCGTCTCCATTATGGCAGCACCTTTAGCGGCCCGAGGCGTAAAAGTCGGAGTATTGATGGGGACTGCTTATCTCTATACCCAGGAAGCCGTTTCTTGTGGTGCTATTCAGGAAGAGTTTCAGTGGCAGGCTATGCAGGCAAAAGATACGGTTTTGCTGGAGACAGCCCCGGGACATGAAACCCGCTGTTTGAATACCGCGTTTGCACAATATTTTAATTCCGAGAAGGCCAAACTTATAGAATCCGGAACTGATAAGAAACAAGTCTGGGAACAGCTTGAAAAATTAAACGTTGGCAGGCTTCGGATTGCAGCGAAAGGTGTAGAGCGGCAAGGCGATCAGTTAGTCCGTATTTCTGCCTCTGAACAGCTAGAGTTAGGGATGTACATGATCGGGCAGGTAGCAGCCATGCATGACCGTGTGATTTCCCTGGCAGAACTTCATCAAAATGTAAGTGTCGGCAATTATGAATATATTGAAAAGGCAATTTTACCGGAAAAGCCTGCATCGGTAGAAAAACCGCTGGATATTGCCATTATCGGGATGGAATGCATTTTTCCGGATGCCAAAAACCTGGAAGAATACTGGCGCAATATCATCCTTGGAAAAGACAGTGTTACGGAAGTCCCTGACGAAAGATGGAACAAAGAACTTTATTATCACCCGGATTCTAACGAAGCAGACGTGTCCCATTCCAAATGGGGTGGTTTTATTCCGAAAATTGATTTTGATCCGCTGGCATTCGGAATTCCGCCACAATCTTTGGCAGCCATTGAACCCACGCAATTGCTCACACTGCTGGTGGCCAAACGTGCCATGGAAGATGCAGGCTATGGCGAAAAACATATCAACAGGGAAAATATTTCTGTAATTATCGGTGCGGAAGGAGGAAATGATCTTGCCAATAGTTATAGTTTCAGAGGATATTACAAACAGGTATTCGGAGAGCTTCATCAAGAAGTAAAAGAAGCCTTTCCCCATACAACAGAAGATTCTTTCCCGGGCATTTTAGCCAATGTTATTGCAGGGAGGATCACCAACCGCCTTGATCTTGGCGGAAGAAACTTTACCGTAGATGCGGCTTGTGCTTCCTCATTGGCAGCTATTGACCTGGCATGCCAGGAATTGATATTAGGAAAATCAGATATGGTTCTTGCCGGTGGGGCTGATCTTCATAATGGGATTAATGATTATCTGATGTTTTCCAGTACACATGCCCTTTCCAGAAAAGGAAGGTGTGCCACATTCGATAGTGAAGCAGATGGTATTGCCCTCGGTGAAGGAGTGGCCATCCTTGTTTTAAAACGGTATGAAGATGCTGTGCGCGACGGAGACCGCATTTATTCGGTCATCAAAGGAGTAGGAGGGTCAAGTGACGGTAAAGCTCTCGGCCTTACGGCACCAAGAAAAATAGGTCAGGTAAGAGCACTGGAGCGAGCATATACACAAGCAGGAATCAGCCCTGCTTCAGTAGGCTTAATTGAAGCTCACGGAACCGGAACCGTGGTGGGAGACAGAACAGAATTGAGCGCATTAACCAATCTGTTCAGCCGTTCAGGGGCTGTACCGGGGCAAACCCATTTAGGTTCCGTAAAAACACAGATCGGGCATACCAAGTGTGCCGCCGGATTAGCCGGTCTTATCAAAGCCTCTTTGGCAGTCTATCATGGCGTAAAGCCTCCGACCCTCCATCTTCAGCAACCCAATGCTTATTATAACCCTCAGACAAGCCCTTTTGCCTTTCATGAGGAAAGCGGGTTATGGACAACAAGAGACCGCTATGCCGGGATCAGTGCTTTTGGATTCGGTGGCACCAATTTCCACACGGTAATTGCCAATCACCCCAAAGAAGATGATTCTATAGCGTTGCAGTCGTGGCCATCAGAGCTGTTCGTATTCAGAGGGAATAGCTATGAAGAAGCAAAAAGTCAATTGGCTCAGGTCAAATCTTTACTGGAAATCAATGATCATATTCCCTTAAAAAATATTGCTTACAGTCTCGCTGTCGGTTCGGAAAAACCCATTCAGTTAAGTATGGTTGCTGACACGGCAGAACATCTGATTATGAATATTGAACTGGCGCTGGCAGGAATTGAAAGCAAAGATACCTTCACTGTCCATAAGAAAGAGGGCAAAGTAGCCTTCCTGTTTCCTGGACAGGGCAGCCAGCGAATCAATATGGCCCGTGAACTATTTGTTGCTTTCCCGCCCATGCGAAAACTCATCAACTCTTATCCTGAACTGGAAAAAGTGGTTTTCCCTTCTAAAACATTTGATGAAGCGGCTTTAAAGCAGCAAAAAGAAACCATTAAAGACACTCGTCTGGCACAACCGCTATTAGGCATTGTTGATTTGGCTTTAGCTCAATTTTTACGATCCATCGGAATTGTTCCGGATATGTTGGCGGGTCATAGCTACGGAGAATTACCTGCTTTATGTTTTGCAGGCGTTTTCGAAGAAGAAAAATTGGTTGATTTAAGTATCCAAAGAGCACAATCGATTTTAAATTCCGTTGAAGGCGGCGATCCGGGTTCTATGATCGCGGTAAGTTCGACAAGGGAAAACTTGCAGCCGATTTTAGAAAAGGTTGAAGGTTGTTATCCCGTAAATTACAATGCTCCGGCTCAGTGTGTGGTAGCTGGAACTACAGAAGCCATCAACAAATTAATGGAAGTTTTAAAGCAGGAAAGAATTTCAGCTAAAAAACTGGAAGTTGCCTGTGCATTCCACAGTCCGTTGTTGGCGAAATCTAAAGGCTTATATCAAACTGTTTTAGAGAATGTTCCGTTCAACGAAATGCAGATTCCTGTCTGGTCCAATACGACGGCAGAAATCTATCCTGCAACCGCTTCTGAAATCAAAGAAAGATTGACCGATCATTTGGTTCAACCGGTGCGATTTGTTGAACAACTTCAGGCAATGTACAATGACGGCGCAAGAATATTCATTGAAGTTGGTCCTGGAAAAGTATTGACGGGATTAACGAAATCCTGTTTAGATCAAGACCATATAACCCTGTTTGTTGAAGATAATAATCGTAATAAGCTTAGCCATCTGCTTTCTATGCTTGCTCAGTATTTGGGAACAGGACGGGATTTTAATTTGGCTAAACTTTTCGACGGACGTAATGCTCAGGTCATTCAAATTGACCAACCGGAATTATACAGAAAAAATCCGGCTATCTGGCGTGTCAACGGACAAGCTGCACATCCTACTACAGGCGCACTTCCTGCCAACGGTGCTTTACCTATCATAAATCCACTTCAAATGAACAGTTTAATTAATAATAATCAGGGTACTACTACTGAAAACCAGTCTAATACAGAACGTATGCTGCAGGAGTATTTAAACAGTATGAAATTAATGATACAGGCGCAGCGTGATGTGATGCTTACCTTCCTGGGGCAGAATCCACAGGTCAATCCGGTTCCTGTTGTCCATACTCCCTCAGTTCAGGTGCACTCCAATCATCAGGCTCCTGTGATCTCGAGTCCATCAAGTGATGGAATTGAAAAGTCTGTTTTCATTCCGGCAGCGGAAGTTCCGGCGAAAGATATTAAATCTTTATTACTGCAGGTTGTGAGCGATAAAACAGGATACCCTCACGAAATGTTGGGTATGGAAATGGATCTGGAAGCAGATCTAAGCATCGACTCCATTAAAAGAGTTGAAATCATTGGAACTTTGAAAAATGAGTTAGGTTCTTTCTCTTCCAATAATGCTAATGAAGACACCATCATGGAACAATTGGCAGGAATTAAAACATTAAACGGTTTGGTTTCTTGGCTAACGGAATATAGCGGAACAAACACGACAATAAGTTCAGAGAAAAATGTATGTACACAAACAGCACCTCCAAAAACTCAGAAGCAGGCTGTATTTTCTCTTGAAGAACTTCAGACGGCCATTTTAAATATTGTGAGCGATAAAACGGGCTATCCTAAAGAAATGTTAGGCTTAGACCTTGATTTGGAAGCAGATTTAAGCATCGATTCCATCAAACGTATGGAAATTATCGGTGATCTTAAAACAAAAATAGGTTTCGGTGGCGATATGGAGCAAGCAGATGATCTCATGGAAAAACTAGCCGCCATCAAAACATTGAACGGACTGGCTTCATGGATCAATGAAATGAACGGAAACAGTACGCCTGAACCCGAACAAAATCCTTTATCACGGCTTCGTTTCGACTTAACTCCAACGGATGTTTCGTTAATTGAAAATAAGGAAATTCTACACGGAAAGCGTTTTGCCATCACTCAAAACGACAACAATCAGACGTTAGCTATCAAAAACGAACTTGAAAAACATGGCGCAATTGCAGAATTGATTGATTCCGATCAAGATTTAAAAGATTTTGACGGCTTAATTATTCTTGATCTGTTCTCATCTTCCGTGAAACACAATATTATCGATCATGTGGATCTGATTAAAAAAATGGATCTTGATAAAGCCCAATGGATTTACCTGATCTCTGATATTCCGGCTCATGTGCAGGAGCTGACGGATACTACACTTTTGCGCCATTACAAAGGACACCCCGGACTTTTTAAAAGCCTGGCCCGTGAATTTGAACAGACGAATTGCAGATTGATCAGCCTGAGCTCTCCTCAACAAATCGATCAGATCGCCGAGATTGCTTTAAAAGAAATACTATCAACCGATAAGCCTTCCGAAGTTATTTATAAAAACGACCAGAGGCATAAAGTCGACATCATCCCGTCACCTTTGTCAAACAGCCTGGAAGAAGCTCATATTCAACTGGATCAACAATCCGTTGTTTTGGTTTTAGGGGGCGCACAGGGAATCACTTCCGAGTTGGTGAAACACATGTCACAGGCTTATCCTTGTACCTATGTTTTGGTCGGAAGATCGGCAGATCCGAGAAATCAGGCAACCAATAGTGAATTAGAAGCATTCAAAACCAAGGAAGAAATAAGAGCCTGTCTTATCAAATCCGGAACATTCACTTCCCCTTCCGAAATCGAAAAAGAAACGATAAAAATTTTCAAAAACAATCAGATCCTGCGTACGATCCGGGATATGGAGCAATTGGGCAATACGATTGTTTACCAATCATTAGACCTTTGTGATGAAAATGGGTTGTCTGAATTAATTAATAATATTTACGAAAAATACAACCGTTTAGACGGCGTTATTCATGGTGCAGGATTGTTGGAAGATAAATTATTCAGGCAAAAAACAACAAGCTCTTTCGGGAGAGTTTTTGATACCAAAGTAAAACCGCTTCGTGTACTGGCAGAACAGCTTCGTACCGATTGTCAGTTTGTGGTATTGTTTTCAAGCATCGCTTCGGTGTATGGAAATAAAGGTCAGACCGATTACGCAGCGGCAAACTCCGTATTGGATGATTATGCGAATGCTTTACATAAAAAATTAAAAGGAAAAGTAATTTCCATCAACTGGGGCCCGTGGAAAGGAGCCGGAATGGTTTCTCCAACACTGGAAACAGAATATGAAAGAAGAGGTATTTCTTTAATTCCATTGGAACAGGGCAAGGAAATTTTCCTGAACGAAATAAAATACGGAACGGAAAGTCAGGTATTAATCATGTCCGGAACTAACTGGTAATCTCTGTAATTAGGTATGAAAAAAACAGATGTTGCTGTCATTGGTCTGTCTTGTATCTTTCCGGGGGCACAGGATGCCGACACTTTTTGGCAGAATATTATCAATAAAGTAGATTCTACCCAGCTGGCCCCAGCGGACCGGATCGATCCTGTGCATTTCAGTGACAATACCAGTCCTGTTGACCGTTTTTATTGTCAGCGTGGCGGGTTTATCCCTGATTATGAATTTGATCCGACCGCTTTTGGAATTTTACCGTTAGCTGTGGAAGGGACTGAACCTGATCATTTATTAACATTGGATTTGGTTCAGAAAGCCCTGGATGATGCCGGAATATTTAAGAAAAATATTTCGCTCGAAAAAGCGGGAATCATTATTGGGAAAGGAAACTATACCGGACCCGGGGCAACCCGAGCCATTGAAATTGTAAGAACGGGAGAGCAGATTTCCTCTTTGTTAAAGGAGCTGTTACCCGAAGTTCCTTCCGCTGATATTGAAAAAGTAAAACATGCTTTTCAGGAAAGAAAAGGGCGTTTTGCTGCCGATACGGCGATGGGATTGATTCCCAATTTAGTGGCTTCATTGGTGGCGAACCGATTCAATCTTGGAGGTGCTGCTTTTACTGTTGATGCTGCTTGTGCAAGTGCTTTATTAGCAGTGGATCACGCTGTTCAGGAACTTCAGAGAGGCCGCTCTGATATTATGATTGCAGGAGGTGTTCACACCGGACAAAACGCTGCTTTCTGGAGTATTTTTGCGCAATTGGGTGCTTTATCCCGTCAACAGCAAATCAAGCCTTTCAGCAATGATGCCGACGGGTTGTTGATTGGCGAAGGCTGTGGCTTTGTCGTTTTAAAAAGACTGGAAGATGCCGTTCGAGATCAGGATAAAATCTATGCCATCATTAAAGGCGTTGGAATCAGCAGTGACGGTAACGGAACCAGTGTGATGAGCCCTTCTGTGAAAGGTCAGTTGAAAGCTTTACAGCAAGCCTGGGAAAATGCAGATTTAGATGAAAATCAAATCGGTTACTTAGAAGCTCACGGAACAGGAACTCCACTCGGAGACAAGACAGAGTTGCAGACATTGGCTCAATTTTTCGGAAAAGAAGAAGGCACTAAAATTGCCGGAATCGGTTCTGTAAAATCCAATATCGGTCATGCCATGCCCGCTGCGGGAATTGCTGGTTTAATCAAAACTTGTCTGGCTCTACATCACGATACATTACCACCGACATTATACTGCGAAAATCCGACCTCGGATATGCAGAATACCCGATTCGAACCTGTACAAGAGGCGAAAAACTGGTCTAAAACTGGTTTGCCGAAAGTGGCGGCTGTCAATGCTTTCGGATTCGGAGGAATCAATGCACACGTAGTGTTGGAAGGCTATGATATGCCTAAAAAAGACAAGATTTTAATCTTAGCAAGACCAACGCATGAAGAATTATTAACCGCTTTACAAAATAAGGAAACAGCAGTCGGCGAAGGAAATTTCCGAGTGGCGGTATTTGATCCGACTCCTGCCAGAATTGAAAAAGCAACTAAAATTGTTGCTAAAAATAATCCGTGGCGCAACAAGCAGGATATTTGGTATACCAACACACCCCTGTTGCAAAATGGCGAAAAAGTGGCGTTTGTTTTTCCGGGATTAGACGGGTTGGCAAAAGGTGAAGTCGAAAGTGTAAGCCACTATTTCAACATCAAAGCACCCATTGAAACAGAAGGCGAAGGTTTGTTAAATGACGCTTTACATATTTTCAACAACTGCAGCATTCTTGATAATTCATTAAAGAAATTGGGAATTTTGCCGGATATGAATGCAGGCCACAGCTTGGGAGAATGGCTCGCGGGCTACTCTTCCGAACTGGCGGAAGTAAATTCTGTAAAAGCATTAATTGATGTTTTAAATCCCGAAACCTTTGAATTAAAAGATTCTAAATTCATCGCTATCGGAGCAGGAATTGAAACCATTAAACCCATTATCGAAGAAATTAAAAACGTTTATATTTCCAACGACAATTGCCCGAATCAGGTAATTCTTTGCGGAAGTAATTCGGCGTTGGATGAACTGGTTCCAATTTTAAAGTCAAAACAGATATTTCATCAGATATTACCGTTCCAGTCAGGGTTTCACTCGCCTTTTATTGCAGATAAACTGGATGTGATTCTGGCAGGAATGGAAAAAGCACAATTCCAGCAGACAAAAATCCCGTTATGGTCTGCAACGACATTGGAACCGTATCCGGCCGATCAGGAATCCATCAGGAAACTCAGTGCGGAACATCTTGTGGAACCTGTCCGTTTCCGCGAGCTGACCGATAAACTATATGAAGAAGGCGCAAGATTTTTCATTCAGGTCGGAACCGGCGGTTTGATCGGATTTATTGATGATACTTTAAAAGGAAAAGCGTTCAGTACAATTGCTTCCAGTGTTGCGACACGTTCTGCACTGGCTCAGTTTCAAAGAGTGGTTGCTGCGTTATTTGTGGAAGGAAAAACAGTTGCGCTGGACTTTTTAGATATTCAAACTCAACCAAAAAAATCAACCGGAAAAGGAATGAAACTGGAATTAGGTTCACCGATTATCCGTGATTTTACAGCGATTCAACATTTAGCACAATCAATTGATATACCGAAGCCAAAAGTTTCTGCGGCAGTTGCAAAGTCAGGACATCCGCTTGTTCAGGCATTTCAGGATAATATTTCGGACATGATTAAAATGCAGGAAGAGGTTTTAACCTTATTTCAAGACCGTCCGAAAATTTCAATTCCGAATGTGGTTTTGGCAAAAGTTCAGGCTCCGATAAGTAAGAATTTTGAAAAAACATTGTACGTCACGTTGGAAACTCACCCTTACCTCATCGACCACAGCTTATTGAGACAACCAAAAGGCTGGACAGAAGTTGCCGATATAGAACCCGTGATTCCGATGACGATGATTTTCGAACAATTAGCAGAAATTGCACAGGCTGAAATTCCGGGAAGCCAGATTCATAAAATCATGAATGTAAGTGTTTTTCAATGGATGAATGTGGCAAAACCTTTCGAAAAAACCGTAAAAGGAGAATGGAAATCTACCAATCATGCTTATTTAGATATTGAAAATTTTGCAAACGCTGAAGTTGTATTAACCTCAACCGCAAGACCAAATCCTACGCTCAACCTTTCCATCGGAGAAATATTACCCATCGAAAGAACTCCCGAAGAAATCTACGAAATGCACATGTTCCACGGAGAACAATATCAGGGAATTACGGAAGTTTCAAAAGTCGGAACAAAAGGAATTATCGGGAAAATCAAAGGAAACGGCGGAAAAGGTTCGTTGTTGGATAATGCAGGACAATTATTTGGACTTTGGTTGCAGTTAACGTTAACGAAAGACAGAATTGCCTTCCCCGTAAAAATTAAAGACATTGAATTTTTCGGAGATCTGCACGATCAGGACGGCATTTTTGAATGCACCTGCAGCCTGACAGAATTGAATGACGAATTCGCGATTGCAGATATTCTTTTAACCAGAAACGGAAAAGTCTGGTGCAAAATTTCAGGGTGGCAAAACCGCCGTCTGGAAATCGATGCCGCGCTTTGGAATGTTTCAATGTCGCCTTTACACAACCGACTTTCAGAGGAAATTGCCCCCGAAGTATTTTTCTTTCATCAGGCCTATTCAAGGGTGGCGTCGTGGGATTTTATTCTGAAAAGGTATTTCAATCAGACCGAAAAACAGCATCATCAACAATTGCTTCCCAACAAGAGAAAAAGCTGGATGGTAAGCCGTGTTGCGGTAAAAGATGCAGTGAGAAACCTTCTTAAAAAAGAAAAAAATCATCCTTGCTTTCCCATCACTTTTGAAGTAGGGAAAGATGAGGTCGGAAAACCATATTTAATCGGAGATGCTACGAAAGACATTCACATTTCTTTAGCCCATAAAGGAAAAGATGCCGTCGGAATTGCAAAAAGCGGAAAGCCTGTCGGAATCGATATGGAAATCATGGAAGAACGAAGCTCCGGGTTTTACGATTTGGTCTTTACCGATCACGAATTAGCCTTATTAAAAGGAAAAGATCAGGCAGAATGGACGACCAAATTCTGGGTAGCCAAAGAAGCCTACGGAAAATTCGTCGGAACCGGACTGAAAGGAAACCCGAAAAATTTCGAAGTCGGAAAAATTACAGGAGATTCTTTATGGATCAATCAAACAGAAATCAAAACCATTAAACATAAAAATTATATCATAGGATGGACACTATAAGCACAACCGCAAAATTAAATCACGAAGAATTATTCACCCTTTTAAAAGGTTTCATCACAGAAGTTATCGGGGAAGAATTTGCAGAGGAAATGGACATTACCCCGGAAAGTTCGTTCACGAAAGACCTGGAAATGGACAGTATCGAAATCGTTTCTTTTTCCGAAAAGATCAAAGCACATTTCGGAGACCAGATCGATTTCACGGGATGGCTGTCTTCAATGGACCTGGATGAGCTGATCGATCTGGATTTAAACAGGATTATCAATTATATCTACGAATGCCAATAATCACGGTCAACGGTAAAAAAGTTCATATTCAGGAACTCAACAAAGGGGCTGAACACACGGTGGTACTGATCCACGGTATGTTCAGCAACCTTTCCATTTATTATTTTAATATTGCTCCGATTCTGGCAAAACACTTCCACGTCGTAATGTTTGATTTGAAAAGTCATGGCATGAGTGAACGTTTTACAGACGGCTACGATCTGGACAGTATGTCCTCTGATGTACTGGCCTTGATGGATGCATTAAATATTGAAAAAGCACATCTTATCGGGTATAGCTTTGGAGGGCTGATTGCTTTGAAAACCGCTTTAAAAGCACCAGGCCGTGTTGAACAGTTGGTGATTATCGAAGCACCAGATCCGCAAGATGAAAAAGCCCGACATATTATTGATGATTACAGCAAAGAGTTTCTGGAGCATTATGTAGCCAATTTCACCGATACCACCAAAGTACAGATGGGTAAAAGGCAGATGGAAAAGAACCACCGTATGTATGAGTTTCTGTTCAATGAAACCACTATTAAAGCAGACATGATCACAGAAAAGCATTTCCTGAGCGAAGTTGATTTTTCGGAATTAAAACCATCTACAATGCTGATGTACGGCGAAGATTCCAACTGCAGGCCGACCGGAGAATGGCTGAATGCTCAGATCGGAAATTCTGAATTACAATTAATTCCCGGAGATCACAACATCCCGATTCAGGAACCTGTTTTGATTGCGGAAACCATCGCCCGTTTTTTATCAGAATCATTAAAAACTTTAACACAAAACCATGGCTAAATTTGTATTTATAGTTCCCCCTTTAACCGGTCATGTCAACCCCACATTAAGCATTGGTGCCACTCTGCTGGAAAGAGGACACCGGGTGGCATGGATTAGTCTTGACCAGCATTTAAAAAACAAACTTCCGGAAGGCGGAGAATTATTACTGATTCAATACGACCAGACGGATGAAGAAAAAAGAGAAAGCGAAAACTATCTCGATATCATCTCTAAAAAAGTAGTCTACGGAATCGACAGCATTAAATTCCTTTACGAAGAGGTGCTGATTCCTTTAAACAGGCATTGCTATAACGGAATGATTCCATTGCTAAAGGAGTATCAACCCGATCTGGTAATTGGCGACCATCAGCTATTTGCAGCTTCTATTGCAGCCAAAAAGCTGGGTTTGCCTTACGCTACAACGGTTACCGCTCCGGCGGCCATTAAAATCATGAGTGAACTTCCAAAAGTCCATGAATGGGAAGAAAAGCAGATCATTGCACTGCAGAAGGAATTGGGCGTTGAAGAAAACCGTGCTTTGGATTGTTCGGATATATTGACATTGGTCTTAACATCAAGGTATTTCTTTGGCGAAATGGATCTTCCTGCTCATTTTCAATTCACCGGACCGGTTCTTACGGAAAGACGTATTTCCTGTGAATTTGATTGGGAAACATTCAGCCGCAGCTCAAAGAAAAAGATTTTGGTAAGCATCGGAACGACTTTCGACCACGAGCATAAAAAAGCATTTTTTCAAAAGGTGATTGATGCTTTTAAAGATGAAGAGGTAATGGTCGTTGTCGTTTCAGATCCTCAGCTTTTCGATCACTGGCCGGATAATTTTATGGTGTACCAACAAGTTCCACAGCTCGAATTGTTGCCACATCTGGATGGGGTGGTCTGCCACGGAGGTCACAATACCGTTTCCGAAGCCATTTCCAACGGGTTGCCGTTGGTGGTGATTCCGATTGCGTATGACCAGTCGCATGTGGCGGGCCGTGTTGTGCGCACAGGTGCTGGTGAACGACTTAATTTTAACAGGTTTAAAGCGCATCATTTAAACGAAGCCGTACAGCATATTTTGAATAACCCCGAATATAAAAAGGCAGCGGAAACCATCCGTGAATCTTTTGTAGAAGCCGGAGGAAGCGCAACTGCTGCTGATTTGCTTGAAAAGACTATTTCAGCATCAAAAACAGAAAAGCCCAGGTCTAAATTTTTATTTGTGGTTCCCCCGTTTTTCGGGCATATCAGTCCGACTTTAAGTGTCGGGGCAAGTCTGATTGCCCTTGGCTATGAGGTAAAATGGTTCGGAATTACACCTTTAGACCAAAAACATATTCCAGAAGGCGGAAGCTATTTTTACCCTGAAGAAGACCTGATCCCTTATCAGGAGGAGATCGCCCGTATTTTAAAAAGACAGGACGATGGTCCCGCCTGTTCAGGACCTGAAGTGATGAAGCTGGCGTTGGAAGAAACCTACGTTCCCTTTGCTAAAATAATGATGCCCGGATTGGAAACGCTTACCAAAGAATGGAAGCCTGATGTTATCATCAACGATTGTATTACGTTCGGAGGAGCGCTTTTTGCCCATAAAAATAATATTCCGTGTGTGACGACAACGCCCGTTCCGCCGGATGTGATGGGGGATACAGAGAACAGTGCCCCGAGAATATTTGAATGGCAGCAGAATTTGATCAGACAGCTTCAAAAAGAGGTCGGGATTGAAGAGGATGGTATTTTTATCCATTCTCATCATTTAAACTTAATATTTACCTCACAGAAATTTGCAGACTTTGAAACGGTTCCGTCCCACATGGAATTTGTGGGACCTGTAAAAGGGCGCCCGAATCCTGCTCCTTTCGACTGGGAAAAGCTGGAAGCCTCCACGACCCCAAAAATATTTGTGTCATTAGGAACCTTATTGGTAGATATCCGGAAAGCCTTTTTTGAAAAAGTCATTGCGGCATTGGGTAATCAGCCTGTAACGGTGATTGCCGCTACACCGCCGGACATCTTTGAAGAATGGCCGTCTAACTTTATCGTGAGCAGCTTTGTTCCTCAATCGGCATTGATGCCTCACATGGATATGGTGATCTGCCACGGCGGCTTCAATACGGTAAATGATACGTTCACCAACGGATTGCCGATGCTGATCACACCCATTGCTTACGACCATTTTCACATTGCAAAACTGATTGAAAAGGCAGGTTGCGGAATCAGTATCCGATATAAAAGACTGCGGGCTGAAGCCCTTCGCCAAACCGTTTTTGAATTGCTGGAAAACCCGGCGTACAGAAATGCTGCGAAAGACGTTCAACATACTTTGTTAACGGCAGGAGGTAATGACCGCGCAGTAGAACTGCTTGAAAATTTTGTAGAACAATCCACCTTGGTTCCTGTATAAAGCTATGAAAAGAAGACTGCTATTCGGTGAACGCATGCTGTTGGGAGACGGAACGGAGCCTTTCAATGCCGTTATCCCGTTCAGGCTGCGGGGAACTTTTAAGGAAGAACAAATTCAGCATGCCCTGGGTCAGATCCAGGCCAAACATCCCTGGTTGAGCGCGCTGATCACCTATGATGATCAAAACATTCCCTGGTTTGAAGTGCCGGAACCGTCTTTACCTGTTCCGGTACGGCTGGTGCCCCGGAAAGGAGAGGACGACTGGCAGGAAGAATCCAAAAAAGAATGGCATACGATATTCAATTACGGGGAATTGCCCCTGATCCGCTTTGTATGGATCCGGGGTGAGGAGGTTTCAGATATGCTTTTCGTGTTTCATCATTGCTTATGTGATGGCGGTTCTGCGATGGCCTTCCTGTATGAATTTTTACAGGTATTGGATCATCCGGCTGCGGATATCGGTATAGAACAGCCCATTTTGGGAATTCAGGATGTGGTTCCGGAAGCTATTTTAAACAACCGCAGGCAAAAGCTGAAAGCCAGGTTCATTGGCAGACTGGCAGCCACGGCAATCAAATGTATTCCTGTAGGCAAAAAAGCGGTGGAGCGGCAAAACGATTACCTGATCCATTGGAAGTTGGATGCGGCAAAGAGCCGGGAACTGATTGCTTATTGTAAATCCAATGATGTTACCGTTAACACCTTTTTAAGTGCAGCGGTACTTCAGGCATTCAGAAAGGTGAGAGGGAAATCGGCTTTCAACAAAGTTTCCTGTCCGGTGGATATCCGGCGTTTTGCCCCGCAGATCAAGGACGATCATATTTTCGCTTTTGGACTGATGATCGTGGTTTCGGCGCACGAGAAAATAAGCTTTCCGGATAATCTACGCCTGATGCAGGAAGCAGTGGAGCGTAAAACGGCTAAGCTCAATCCTTATATCACGATGATGGTGATGGAATCCGGGCATGATGCCCTGAACAACTTTACAAAGCTGCTGAAACAGGGTAAATCGTCTAACGACTGTATGTTTTCCAATCTGGGGCGCATCCAGATCCCGCATCAATACAAGGCGTTCATGGTGGACACTATTTTCAGCCCTTCCGTGATCGGGCCTTTAGGGAATACCACGACGCTGGTTACGTCTACCTTCCGGGGCGAAATGGATTTCTCCTTCGTAGGAAGTGAAGGCTATTTACCGTATTCGGAAGCACTGGCGATCCGTGATGAGATGATGAAGACCGTACAACAACAAATAGAATCTTTGGCAGTATGATGAAACGAAGATTAATGATGGTGGAGAGGATCATGTATGTAGATGCTCAGACGCCTTTAAACTGTGTGTTTACGGCCAAAGTCTCCGGCGCGCTTTCGGAAGAGAATTTCCGGCTGGCTTTAGCGAAAATCCAGCAGAAGCATCCTCTGCTGAGAACGGTTATCGATGATCAGAGTGAAACATATCCTTTCTTTACGGAAGAAATGGACATAAAGCCTATACCGCTCCGTATGGTTCCAAGACAGACGGAAAATGACTGGCTGCTGGAATCTGAAACGGAATGGTTCCGCCTGTTCGATGAGGATAAAAAGCCGTTGGCCCGCCTGGTTTGGATCAAAGGAAAAGAAGTGTCCGAAATCCTTTGGGTGATGCCTCACTGTATCTCTGACGGCACTACCGGGATTACCCTGATGCGTGAGCTCCTTGCCCTGCTGGATGATCCGTCTTCGGAATTGCTTCCGTATGAGGCATTCCGTTCCGTGGATGAATTTCTTCCTTCAGGTTTCGATGCGGGAAAAAAGAAATATAAGGCTTATTTGTATTTGATCATGGCGAAAATTTTCTTCATGACACAGAAAAAAAGCAGGAGAAAAAACCTCGGAAAGAATTATGCCCTTCACCGGAAGCTGGATTCGCAGACTACTCAACAGATCACTGGAAAATGTAAAACTCTTGGTGTTTCTGTGCATGCTTTGCTCTGTGCCGCATTCATGCAGGCTTTTCAGGAGATACAAGGGAAGAAAGCCAAAGGGAAGGTAATCAGTCCTGTAGATGTGCGCCACTTTATTCCGGAGATCGGGCAGGATCATTTATTTGCTTTTGCCCCAACGGTGGAACTTTCTTTAAAAAAAGGCCCTCAGACCGTATGGGAGTATGCCGGAGAGATCAAAAAAGAACTTACCCGGAAGATCCAAAAAATAGAAGCAAGAGAACTGCTGTGGATGGGCGAGCGGATGCATCCTATTGTGGAGCGTATGATCTCTATGCTGAAATCGAGCAGAGGAGGACATGATATTACCTTATCCAATATGGGTAGGATAGATATTCCGCAGGATTATAAGCATTTTACGCTGGAAACGATCTAC
Organism: Chryseobacterium defluvii; assembly: GCF_003634775.1. Lineage (GTDB taxonomy): Bacteria > Bacteroidota > Bacteroidia > Flavobacteriales > Weeksellaceae > Chryseobacterium > Chryseobacterium defluvii. Next base: position 880,841 of record NZ_RBXB01000001.1, read on the forward strand.
AGCCCGACGGTTGCGTTTCCCTGGCTGAACTCCAATACGTTGGTGGCCACTACTTATAACCAACAGATGGATTTCACCTTCATGTCCAATGAACATTTTCTTCCGAAAGAAGAAGCGATACAAATCAAAGATAAAGCTATTGAGCTGATGACCTCATGAAATTTACAATAAAAAAGGCTCAACCTAAACCGATCAAAAAAACAACGCTGAGTCGCTTTCTTAGAAAGCGGATGATCTATTATGTCTTTCCGAATGTATTCTTCAATTTTATCATTGCCTACGCCAGCTTCAATGAATTAGGTTACACGCATTTCTTTGCAGGTACCCAATGTCTGGCCAAGTTGACCCTGCCCATGGCGATATTTTTACCGGTTGTCCTTACCATTGATATTTTGAAAAGGGTAACCGATGCCGCCGAGCAGGAAGCCATTGAGTTCAGAGTAGATGAACAGCTTAATCTCAAAAGGATGATGACGAGGCTGAGCATCATGCATGGCGTGGTGACCGGATTATCAGTGCTGTGTATATTGCTTTTAGCACAATTCAATCTGTCTAAATATTATAAGCTGGATGGTGCTGCCATGGCTGTAGTGGTGGGGATTCTTGCGGGCGGGCTTTCTGTGGTGTTTACGTATTTGCCGGTGATGAGGTTAAAAAAGTATCTGTATAGACCTGTACAGATTGTTCCTGCTGATGCAGAATAGTAGTACAAGATATTCAATCTATTTTTTAACGCAAACTTTTGTTTTCGGATTGCCTTATTGTAAGGAAGCAAAGTTTGTTCTGCTCTGCAATCCTTCCATACTGCTGTCTCTGTTCCGGAGTAAGGTTGACGGTTTTCCCGGAAAGGGTGCTTTCCATATTTTGAATTGCCTGGTCTAAAGCGGCAAGCTCTTCCTGGGAAAAGCTCATACTGATTAAATTCTCAAATGCCATAATTTTATTTCTATTATTTGGTTTGTAGATCAAATATAGAAAATGGGAGTATTCCAAAATCACAGCGTGGTGATTTTCTTAATGGTTGTTCATGGATTTATAATATATTGGGAAATAGGATTTTGTGTTGGTTGATTTTTTGTGAAAAGTTTTTAGGGATTTTACTATGTAGTATTAAATATGAACTTAATACATACTATTGATTTTTTTGAGATTTAATCTCTACACCTAGTTTAATGATTTCGGTTAAAGCATTCAAACCATCATTCTCACTTATCAAACCATCTAAAGATTTCATTGTTTCTTTATCATCTTTAAATTTGTCTTCCAATAATGTTTTTATTGTTTTTAATTTATTTAGATCGGACTCTTGAGGTTTTATTCCTGTTCGTAAAGTTATTTCATCTTTTATTGACATCATTGGTTCATACAATTTATTATATCCTCTTCCTATAGCTCCTTGATACATAAATAAGTTTGGATTATTTTTTTGTGAATTTCCACCTTTAAGAATTTGCAATTTTGAAATTCCAGGATATGGATCAATATAAAAAATATTTTTGATACCTAATTGATATGCTTTCTTCGAACATAATTCACAAGGACTTGCTGTAGTAAATAAATTTCCACCTTTCAATGCCTGCCCGCCATATTTTGTTATTTGAAGCATTGCGTTCTCTTCAGCATGTAAAGATCTTGTATGAACCTGATTATCTTTACCCTCAAAAGCATTATGAAAACTTTTAAAACAATAAGGACAATTTCTGCCGTTTTCTTGTTTTTGATATTTAGCTGGAACACTGTTAATAGTATCCTTCATTTTTTGAATAAAAGATTCATCTTTATATTTTCCAGTTTTTTCAAAACTGGTATAAATAGGGCTTGTTCCCACTACGCCACTTTCGTAATCTTTAATTTCACGTAGTCCACATGGTGTCTGTCCTTCTGGAACTTCATTCCAACCAATTCCTTTTACTGAATAGAATTCATCTGTTACAACTGCACCAACTTGTCTTGAAATACATCCTGAATTTAGTTTAGCATTATAAGCGACTTGCATTGTTCTTTCTAATGCAGAAGGTGTTACTATCCCCGGTTGTTTTATAAGGCATATAAGCTTTAATAATTGAAGATGCATTGATTTATAGTTAAATATATTTTTGTCATCTTCTATATCTTTTGTAATTATTTTTTGTTGCTTTAAAGCAGCACTGATTATCATTTTTGATTTCTTAACTTCCTTAGAAGATTCTATATTTCTGCCTATTTCTTTGTCAATAAAAATATGATAATCACTTTTTTGGATACAGTTTTCAACATCTGGCGACGCAAACCCTCCCTTCTTAAAATCATTAGTATCATATTCAATCTGATCTAGCTCTAGACACTCATTAGTTTCACGAGTCAGTTTTTCCTCCAAACCAAAACCTTTAACCTTTTCTTCAAGATTTTTTTTACGAAGATTTTCATCTTTATTTACAGATATTAAATAAAACCCTGCGAATCTTTCTCTGAAATAGTTAATCTCAAATGAGTTTTTAAGTGAATCAATAACCACATTACATCTTTCATCTTCATCATTATATTTACAAGATTTTAAAAGAAATTTAATTGTTTTCGCTACTGTATATATATGGCTCAAATCTTTGTCAAAATTCAAATCTTTTTTTTCGGCATCTTCTATTTTATGAATATCTAGCTGGCCATAAACACGAAGATAAAAAGATAAAAGATGTAATAGTCTTATTCTTAAAATATGGCTGTATTGATCTAAGCATTTAAAAAAGGCTTTTGAAAATTCCTCAAAATTTTCACCAAAGAAAAAGTTGTAAATCTGATCACTATTTTTACTTTCTTCCTTTCCGTCCAAGCACATATTAAGAGTTGAACAACTAAATTCAAAAGAGCTTAAACAAGATTGTGACTCAGCACTTTTAAGAAAGGGTATTAAAACATCTTCCAAATACTTTAAGTTTTCAGGTTTAGAACCAAACCTTTCTTTTTTAAAGACACCATTTGGCGTTCCCATTTTCTTAATAAAACTAAAAATATTGTCAGCAAATTTGTTTGTATTGGTGTCTTGACAAGCATGCAACAAATGAAGTAAGACAACATTACGATATCTAATTATATGAAATGGTTTCCAATTCCCTGGATAAATAATGAATTGCTTTAAATTTTGATATTTTAATCCTTCGTTAATATTCTTATTGCGAATTTCTTCAATTTCATTATCTATCTTGCTTTCAGAAAAAGGGTTGTCTATTTGACTCAACAAATCTGCAACTTCATATGCACCACCACGCATTCTTCCAGTAAGACCAATAAGTATAAAGTTATTTCTCAGTTTATAAAATTCTGTAAGTCCCATGATTTAGTTTTTAATTTTTAGTTTTTTATTACATGTGATATCGAAAAAGATATTTTAATGCTTTAATGCTTTTTTAAAGTATTCGTTAGTTTCATGATCAGTACAATATATGTAACATCCCTTCATTCCTCTTGTCATTAATGTACGATATGTATTTTTGATAATTGATCGAACTAAACTTTTAGCATATTGGGGATTTTCTTTTAATAATTTTTTATATCCAAAAATAGATTTGTCCATTTTAGATCGAGATAAGGGTTGTACTAATACCTGATCATCTCTCACAATTAAATCATCTCCAATAATAACCCCAATATAATCGACCTCTAGACCTTGACATGTATGTATGCATCCAACTTCGTTCACAGAATTAGGATTGATAATCCAAGTAGAGCCATATGTTTTAAGGTTCCATTTCATAGAGAAATCAAAACCATCTATTTTAATATCATCCAATTCTGGATTTTTATCAGAAACCCAATCCCAACAATATCCAGCAACAAGTCTTGCTTTATTATTTTTTTTATTCTTTTTTACAATAGTATCTTTTAACTCATCAGGTGAATCAAAAATTTTGAATTCATAATCAAAATCTTTAGAATTAAATTCATAGTTTGCGGTTTCTCTTATCTGCAATGTATTATCTAACCAAGAGATATAGCCATCTGAACCATTACATCTGAATTGAGATTCTAATTCCATTTTATGAACATTAGCACCTAACTGTAGAGCTATTTCTTCAATTACCTTGATTTCACCATAGTCTTCAATATGTACTCTTTGATCTTCGTCAATGAAAAATATTGAACATAACGCAGAGTTTATAATCTCTTTAACCTGGTTATCTCCTCTGCGAAGGAAGCTAGTTTTTTCAGTTAATCTATGGGCTTCATCTACAAGTAATGTTTTAAAAGAATTAAGAGGTGTATTTATAAAACTACCACTTCCTACAAAAAGTTTCTTAAGCTCAAGCATTTTATGATCCTTGCTTAACTTATCAAAATAAACTTCCCTAGGAGCGCTTGTTTTGGTGACATACTGAGCCAAATGACCTCTTTTTACTAAATCCACCAATAAATTGATTGCTACTACAGACTTTCCTGTACCTGCTCCTCCCTGAATAATGATAACATTTTTATTTGATTCTGATGATTCTATAGCAATCTTTTTAGCTGTTTCATAAACCACTTTCTGATCGTCAATCATTAGAAACTCTTTATTGCCTTTAAGAATAGAGTTTAGCGCATCTGATAAACTTTTAGTAGGACGGACCTTACCATTATCAATCCTAAACATAATGTTAGAATCATCACCTTTTTTTATAAATTTTTTGATGAATTCACGTAATTTTAAAGCATCAGGTTTTAAGAAAATAGGAGCTTTTTGATTATAAAATTCATAAAAGCTATGGTCAATGATTCCATCAGGATCATAATTATGAAGATAAGCACAGGGATGTAACTTAATATTCTCTTCCTCAATGGTCTCATTAAAGCCATTCAGTAAAGCAGCGTATGAGTAAGCTTGATAAGAAGGATGACTTGTATCTACCATTCCACCTCCAAGTCTTGTTTGCACTATACCATCACGATCAGTTAGTTGACATGATTCCCATTGCTTCAACTCAATAATTATTACATTTTCATGGGCATCATCTTTTCCAGTGATAATAAAATCAACTCTTTTAGAAGTCTGGGGAATATGATACTCTATTGAAATACCGGCATCTTCGGGAATTTGAGGGTCATTAAGTACACGATCCATATACCCTAGAGAATTGTGAAAGGATCTTAATTCCCTAGCTGATATATTGTGCCCTGTTTTTGAGTGTATCTGGGAGGAAATAATATTTTCAATTGCATTAGTAAGCACATCACTTGAAAAGTCTTGCTTAGTTTTATGGTAAACTATCATAGATCTGAATACTTTTTACTGGTTCCTTTAGATTTATCAATAGGATATTTTTCAGCATTTTTTTTCATTTTATCCTCAATAATTTCTGCCACATCTAAATCGAATTTATCAGCAATATTTAGAGCAAATGTAAAAACATCTGCCAATTCTTCTTTTATTTTCTCCGTGTTTACTTCTGTATCTCTTTTCCATAAGAATAATTCTAAAAGTTCAGAGGTTTCAATATTTAATGCTATTGCTAAATCTTTTGGATTATGAAATTGTTCCCAATCTCTATCCTTATTAAACTTTCTGATTTTTTCTATCAGGGATTTTATTTCTGACATTATTATTAGCCTTTAAAAAATTATTACAATATAGAAATAAATTAAATTATTTAATCTATAAATTTTCAGCTTTGAACCCTTGTGTATATAAAAACTTCAAAGCCACCCAGCTGGTAGCTTTTGTGGTATATTTTGTATACCGAGACATATTCAAAAACCAATTTTTGCAATAATTTTTTATTCTCATTTCATTTTATAGTGAGTTGTGAAAATATTTATATATTAGCAACTGATTTTAACGGAAAAATATAAAGCATTAGCTTTCTTGTTCTGGAAAACTGGCACTTTTCAAAGACAAACAAGGATAGGCAGTGCTCACGTTTGGCGTGGGCTTGTTTATTTGTTTGTCGGGTATGCCAGTACCTCCGGAACAGTAGACATAGCTCCACGCTTTCTTATTTTCTAAATCACTGCAACCAAAAGAAAAAAATGTATCTATAAATATAATACGACATGCTTTGTCGCTATGTGATATTACTTTTATAGAGTAAATTATAAAAGCCTATGAAAACACAGTATTTTATATTTAAGCCTCCCTGAAAATATTATTTGTCTTAATGAATGATGAAATTCATTAATTATTAGAAAAAATTATTTTCTCAATTACAAAAAATTATTTTTATAATCTTAAAAATCCAAACATCAATGACAAAAAAAATTAGCTTAATTAAAATTTTAATGTTTTTTGTATGTACTGCTTTTATTCTCAGTGGATGCAGACAAGAACTATTAAAAGATGATGAAGAAAAATTTAATCCAAATTCTTCAAGGTTTCAAGTAATGAAACTTGCAGACATACCTAATGTCGCAAAATATATTAAGAGTAAGACAGGTAGAAGTGATCTGAAACTTCCAATAGTAAATTCACAATTTGCTTTATCAAAAGGAAACATAGACTTTGCGAATCTTGAATCTTCCACTATTATTAAAAAAACCGATGGAGATAATGTTTATTATGTTTTCAGTATTGAAAATGCGGGAGATGAAAAAACTATTTATACTTATGAAGTTAAAGAGGTAAGAGAAGAAATAATAAAATCAGAATTTATTGAATATGCCTCAGATGTTCCTTATGGTGATAGACCTTTTGAGGTGCTTAACGGATTTACTGGAAAGGTTATTTCTTATGATCTTGAAGGAAACCAAATTTCCGTAAATAGTTTTTTAGATGGTGACAGTGGTTGTCCTCCTAACGGCGGATCAACAGGCGGCTCGTCAGGTGGAACAACTACCCCCGGTAATGGAGGACCAACTTTTCCAGGTGGAGGCTGGGTAGGAGGAGGTTTCGGAGGTTCTGGAGGCAGTGGAGGCTCTAGCGGAAATCCGACTGATGATTGTGGAGAATGGGTTTTCTCACATCATACCTATGATAGTAGTACTAACGTAACTGGTTATATTTACACAAATGATTGTGGAGAGACCAGATGGGAAGAAGTTGAATATGTACTTACTCCAAATGCTAACAAAACTGCGCTTACAGCAGATTGTAATGACGGATCAGGAATAATAGTTTTACCCATTAAAAATGGAACGCCATGTGACAGGATAAATGCTATTACCAGTAACCAAATGTTTCAAGATAATATTACTGCTCTCGCAGGGATGACTAATTATAGTAGTGAAAGAGGATATAGAATGGATTATGCAAGTTCGACAAGTAGTAATCCTGGCGGAATTAATAATCAATTTCTTCAAAATAAACCTGGAACAAACCAAATTGAATTTAAATATTTTCTTCCATCTACTTTTGCAATTATTCATACCCACTATGATAGTTTAAACGATCCTATCTTTTCCCCAGGAGATATTATACAGTTTAACGCTTGGCTAGTTGCGGCAAAAAATTGGAATGCAAATCCAGCTAATAATCCTAAAATTGACCTCAAAAATCTTTCTTATACATTAGTGACTAGCTGGGGAACTTATACTCTTACTTTTGATGGTACAGATGTTGTTCCTTTTAGTGGCTATAATATTGATAATTTGAACACGGAATATATTAATAATGTAATTTTACCAGTAATGACCGTTGCAAATGTGAGTGGAGATGTTAGCTTTAATATGGATAAGTTAGAAGAGGGCTTTTTGAGATTTGCAGCAGCAAACTTAAATATGCCTGGAATGAAATTGTTTAAATTAGGTAGTGATGGAAATACGGAGATTTTCCTTAACAATAATATAAGAGTAACTAATAAATGTAACTAATAAATACTGATATGAAAAAATTAATATATATATTCATCATTTTAATTTCAGGCTATACATTAGCACAGGAATACCCTTTAAATACAAGTTCTTTTGATGTACCAGATTATGCTTATATAAAAGATACTAATAATGAGTATGATAAGTATGTAGGAGTATGGAAGGGTGACTGGAATGGTAAAACAATTTACCTTGAACTCAAAAAAGTTAAACAGTTTCGTGATGGTGTTCATCCATATTATAGAGATCAATTACTTGGAGAGAGAAAAATTGTAGATGCTAATGGCAATATAGAAATAGATAGAATTAGTAATTTTGACCTTCAACATCCTGAATTTTGGGGTTTGGGGATTCCTACCAAATATAATGGACAAATAAGGAACACGCTTTTATTCTATCCTAAAAATATGTGTAATAAGACAGCACGGTTAATTATTACTGATTTTGAGAATTTATTAACTCTTAACAGTCCTGTCGTTACTACAAAAATGACTTTACATTTTGAATATCTTCCAAGTTTTTATGATGAGAACTGTATTCATAATGTTTATGTAGATCAAAATGATGATTTTCCTATGAATTTCCCTAAAGATATTGTTTTAACAAAACAATAATACTTAATTTAACCCTCAGATTTTATTTGAGGGTTTTATTTTAATAATTATATGAATAAGTTTTTACTATCATTTTTAACGTTTTCAAACATATTTATTTATTCTCAGAATAGGTTTCATATATATGTTAGCAAACAAAAAGACACTATTTATTATTATTCTGAAAATGATAAGGTTTTCAAATGCTCAGCGAAAAGAAATAGGGGAAGAGTCGATAAATGTGAAGTAAAAGATGAGGTATCCCCCAATACTCAAGAGTATAAAATGTGGATACAATACTTAAAATATAAAGATGGTAAGTTTATCCCTTATGATAAAAACTACATTTATAGCTTACCCTATAAGAAGGGACAGCATTATAAAATAGCCCAAGGATACGACGGAGATTTTAGCCATTACGGCAATAATGCCATTGATTTTGAAATGCCCATCGGGACAGAAATTTTAGCAGCTAGAGATGGTTTAGTTATCCAAACTGTTCAAGATAATACAAAAGGATGTGATTCACAAGAATGTGGTAAGTATGCAAATTATATTTCTATATTACATGATGACGGAAGCAGAGCGGATTATTATCATTTAAAATACAATGGAGTTACGGTAACAGCAGGAAATAGAGTTAAAAAAGGAGATTTGATAGGATATAGTGGAAACACTGGCTGGAGCAGTGGTCCTCATTTACATTTTGTCTGCTATACTCCTGAAAGTGCAAGAAAGATAAAACAAGAAACTATTAAAACTCTTTTTAGAACTGGCGACGGCAAGAAAGTTGAATATTTATATGAAGGGGAAATCTATTTAAAAAACTATTAAAAGGCTCTCCAAATTATACTAAGACTACAAAACCCACAGCCACCCATCGGGTGGCTGTGGTGGCATAATAATTTATACCGAAACATATTCAAAAACCAATATTATATATTATTTTTTAACAACTTTTTGGGTGATGATCTTTAGGTTTTTAGTTTGTTTTAGTATGTAATTAAAATTTTGTGATTTGGGTATTACAAATTTATTCCCATAACAGAGAAGTATCAATCCTGAAAAAAGGGTATTTATTTCTACCGGAATTTAGGTATAGGATGAGAGGAAGAGAGCTATTTTATTTCTTATAAACTCGATGTTCATTCTGAAAATGGTTATTTTAGCACCATGAAAATCCAAGTCATCAGCGATTTGCACCAGGAGTTTGGCCATACCGATCTATCTTTCAATAATGCGGATGTTGTGGTATTGGCAGGAGATGTAAATCTCGGAACCAAAGGAGTGGATTGGATCAAAACAAAGATTCCTGATAAGCCGGTTTTGTATGTTTTGGGAAATCATGAATATTATAAAGGTTCTTATCCGAAAACGTTGAACAAAATAAAAGAAGCTGCTAACGGCTCAAACGTCATTGTTCTTGAAGATGATTTTGCAGACATTGGAGGAATACGCTTTCATGGAACCACTTTATGGACCGACTTTTCCATTTTCGGAGATCCGATGCAGTACGGAATGATCTGCCAATCAGTAATGAATGATTACAAAAAGATTAAACGCGATCCTTCTTATTCTAAAATGAGAACCATTGATATTTTTAAAATTCATCAGCTTTCAAAAATGTGGTTAAAAGAAAGTCTTGGTAATTCAAAAGAATTGAAGAATATTGTGATTACTCATCATGCACCCAGTATACGATCTGTTCCTGAACACTTTAAATCCGATCCTGTAACGTCGGCATATGCTTCCGATCTTGAAGATTTTATTGTAGAACATCAACCATTGTACTGGATTCATGGCCATATTCATACCCCTTGCAGATATACGATAGGGAAGACTGAAATTATCTGTAACCCTCATGGATATATAGATGAAAAATATAACGGGTATGATAAAGAATTGATTATTGAAATATAAAAAAGAGCCCGGAACCGGGCTCTTTTTAAGTATATGATCAATCTTATTTCAGTGTAAATTTCACTTTGGTTTTAATAGCGTCGGAAGAATTTCCGATCTGTGCTTCAAAATCTCCCGGTTCAGCCACCCAATCGTGCTTTTCCGCATCAAAATAGCTTAAAGCAGTTTTATCGATCGTGAAGCTTACTTCTTTCTGTTCGCCGGGATTCAAGTATACTTTTTCAAAGCCTTTCAATTCTTTGGCAGGACGTAGAACCGATGATTTCGGATCGCTGATATAAAGCTGTGCCACTTCTGCACCGGCTCTTTTCCCGGTATTTTTTACCGTAACGGTAAAGGTGATCTTATCGTCCTGTGACATCACGGCTTTATCCGCTTTAGCTTTTCCAAATTCAAAAGTGGTATAGCTCAGGCCATGTCCGAAACTGAATAAAGGTTTGATTTTTTTCGTGTCGTGCCAACGATACCCTACAAAAACCCCTTCGTTATAAGTAATATTGATTGGATTTTTCTGGTCTTTTCCCTTTCCTGCGGCCAGTTCTTTTTTATTTCCTGGGTATTCTCCCAACTGATGCGCTGAATTATCTTCAAGCTTCACAGGGAAAGTAAACGGTAATTTCCCGGATGGATTCGCATCTCCTGCTAAAACAGAAGCAAGTGAATTTCCGGCCTCCGAGCCTAAATACCAAGCCTGAACCACTGATGGAACTTCTTTAATCCAAGGCATAGCAACAGCATTTCCGGAAACCATTACTACGGCAAGGTTTTTATTCGCTTTAGCCAGTGCAGAGATCAAACGGTCCTGGTTGTAAGGAAGGCCATAGCTTTTTCTGTCGTTTCCTTCACTGTCCTGGAAATCACTTTTATTCAATCCTCCTACGAAAATGACGAAATCGGATTTTTTGGCCAGCTCAACGGCTTCATTCAATAATTCGGTTTCAGAACGGTCGTCTTTTAAGTTTTGTCCGGATTTTACGCCATTGTACTCACCGCCGATGTCGCCCACATACCCTCTTGCATACTGTACATCCGACTCCTTTCCAAATCTTGCCTTAATTCCGTCTAATGGCAATGTTTCGTATTTTACTTTCAATGAAGATGAGCCACCACCAACAGTCATGATTTTGATGGCATTTTCTCCGATAACCGCAATTTTCTTTGTTTTGTTGACGTCTATCGGGAGAATATTTCCTTGATTTTTTAATAAAACGATCCCTTCTTCTCCAATTTCCTTCGCCACCGCTTTATGCTCTTCAGAAGCAATGTTTCCGAAAGGCTTGTTTTTGTTCATGGTGGTTTTATAAGCCAGGCGAAGTATTCTTGTTACTTTATCATCAAGCTCTTTGGTGCCTACTTTTCCGGATTTAATCAATTTCAGATACGGTTTTGCCAGGTAATAATTGTCATAGGCATTGGAATTTCCTTCGGAAAGACCGTTGGTCCAGCTTCCGAATTCCAGATCCAGGCCGTTATGGATGGCCTGTTCCGTATTATTGACTGCACCCCAGTCGGAAACCACTACGCCTTTATAGTTCCATTCTCCTTTTAAAATATCGTTCAAAAGATACTGGTTCTGGCTTGCGTATTGGTTCTTATACATATCGTAAGCGCCCATGATCGTCCAGGAATCCCCCTCAGTTACGGCTGCTTTAAAAGCAGGTAGGTAAATTTCGTAAAGTGCTCTGTCATCAATATTCACATTGCTGGTATGTCGGAACATTTCCTGATTATTCAGCGCAAAATGTTTCACGCTTGTGGCAACCCCATTAGATTGCACCCCCTGGATATAAGGAACCACCATTTTAGAAGTCAGGAATGGGTCTTCACCCATGTATTCGAAGTTTCTTCCGTTCAGAGGAGTTCTGTAAATATTGACGCCCGGTCCCAGAAGAATATCTTTTTTTCTGTATCGCGCTTCTTCACCTAAAGCTTTACCGTATTTCCAGGACATTTTTTTATTCCATGTAGCGGATAAAGCCGTCAAAGCAGGGTAAGCAATAATAGAATCATTGGTCCAGCCAGCCTGGTTCCATTCATCCCACATCACTTCCGGGCGGACCCCGTGAGGACCGTCGGTGGTCCAGAATTCCGGGATTCCTAATCTCGGGACACCGGGAGAGCTGAATTTGGATTGGGCATGAATCATAGCGATTTTTTCTTCCAGGGTCATTCTGGAGAGGGCATCCTGAATACGTTGTTCAACAGGTAGTGAATCGTCCAGATAAACAGGCAGGGTATGAGTTTGAGCCATTGAAGAGACGGAAATAAGAGTGAATAAACTTACGATGGCAGCTTTCTTTAGCATAAAAACCTTTTTATGGATTGAATAACAAAAGTAAGCAAAAATTTTATTATCTCAAATTGAGAAAATAATTTTTGTAAAATTTATTGAGTGATGAGTTGAGAGTTGTGAGTGATAAGTTGATCAGTCATCAAGCATCATTCATAGCCCATCCTCTCAACTCTCAACTCATAACTCATCACTTATCACTCTTACCATCCCTTCACCGCTCCCCCTTTAAAAATTTCTTCAGCTTTCTTTAAAACTTCTTCGGATTGATAGGCTTTCAGGAAGTTTTTTACTTTTTCCGTATTTTTATTATCCTGTCGCGAAACCACGACGTTGACGTAAGGAGAATTTTTATCTTCTTTCAAAATGCCATATTGATTAGTATCCAAACCTGCCTGCGCTGCAAAATTATTATTGATGATAGCAAGAACCACTTCTTTGTCATCCAGAACCCTCGGCAATTGAGGCGCTTCAATTTCCAAAATTTTCAATTGCTTGGGATTCGCGGTGATATCTGTAACTTTAGGCAATAAGCCAACCCCGTCCTTTAATTTCAATAATCCGTTTTTCTGAAGAAGTAGTAAGGAACGCCCGCCGTTGGTAGGATCATTAGGAATGGCAATGGTACTTCCGTTTTGAAGCTCATGAATACTTTTTATTTTTTTAGAATAGGCCACGATAGGGTAGACAAAAGTATTTCCCACGACCGCCAGTTGATAGCCCCTCTGCTTAGACTGCTCATTCAGATATGGGACATGCTGAAATGCATTGGCATCGATATCCCCGTTTTGTAACGCTTCATTGGGAACTACATAATCATTGAAGGAAACCAGCTCAACATCAAGATTATACTTTTCTTTCGCCACCTTTTTGGCTGTCTCGGCGATCTGTTGTTCCGGACCGGAAGTGATTCCTACTTTAATATAGTTCGGGTCCTCCTTTTTTGAAGAATTACAAGCGTTGAACAACAATAAACCGGCTGCTAATACGCCTAAAATTTTTATTTTTTTCATTGTATATTATTTATTATTTTTTTGAATGTAACTGCAAAGCCGCAGTCCTGTAAATGATTTTAATACTTTATTTATCTATGATCAAATCTTTTGGCCAACCGGTCTCCTGAAAACTGGATCATGAACACCAAAATCACCAGCAAAGCCAGAACAAGATTCATAATGACGGCATCATATCCGATGTATCCGTACTGATACCCGATTTGTCCCAATCCGCCGGCCCCGACAGCTCCTCCCATGGCAGAATACCCGACTAACGTAATGAGCGTGATGGTGGCATTATTAATCAATGAAGGAAGAGCCTCGGGAAGCAATACTTTGTTAATGATCTGAAACGGAGAAGCCCCTAATGCCCTTGCCGTTTCAATCAATCCGTGAGGGACTTCCAGTAAGCTGTTTTCCACCAGCCTTGCAATAAATGGAGCAGCACCGATGCTTAGCGGGACCAATGCGGCATTTACACCAATGGAAGTTCCCACCAAAGCCCTTGTGAACGGGATCATCCAAACGATCAGAATGATAAAAGGAATAGAACGGAAAATATTCACCAGAACCGATAAGGTCTTGTTATAATAAGCATTGTCCAGAAGCTGTCCCTTCCTCGTAAGAAACAGTAAAATGCCAATGGGCAACCCTAAAACAAATCCGGAAAATCCTGACACAAACGTCATATATACCGTTTCCCAAACCCCTTTCAGCAAAAGGGAAATTACTGTTTCATTAAGCATATCCTCTTACTGTATTTTGAATGTTGTTCTGATTGAAATAATAGATCGCTTTTTGATTTTCTTCGGTTTCACCCTGTAACTGCAGTAAAAGTTTCCCAAAGTTGGAATTACCGAGATATTCTACATCGGCTTTCAGCAGTTTGTATGGAATCTTGTATTTTTCATAAATGGTAGAAAGAAGTTCTTCTACACTTACTTTTTCATTAAGCTCTATTTCAACAAGTGGAAACAAACCTTCCTGCGGCTCTTTCTGTATTTTTTTATTCAATTCCTGAGGTATAGTCATGATATCTGTATTTATAAATTGTCTGATGATCGGATTTTCCTTATCCGAAATAATCTCGGTCAGTGTTCCTTTGGCAATGAGTTTTCCTTTATCAATTACTGCCACATGATTGCAGATGGCTTTGATGACTTCCATCTCGTGGGTGATCAGCAGAATGGTAATTCCCAACCGTTGGTTAATATCCCTTAGTAACTGTAAGATGGATTGTGTGGTAGTGGGATCCAAAGCGCTTGTTGCTTCATCGCAGAGAAGGAGATAAGGATCATTGGCTAAAGCCCTTGCAATGGCAACTCTTTGTTTCTGTCCTCCTGAAAGGCTTTTGGGGTAATCGTGAGCTTTATCTTCCAGTCCCACTATTTTTAAAAGCTCATTTACTTTTTCCCTGATCTCATGCCTGCTGACATGGTCCAGCTCTAAAGGAAGCGCTACATTATCAAAAACCGTCCGTGAAGAAAGCAGGTTGAAATGCTGGAAAATCATCCCGATCTTTTTTCGCTCTTTAGCAAGCTGCTTTGAGCTTAGTTGGGTGAAATCTTTATCATTAATAATGATTTGTCCCTGGTCAGGTTTTTCCAACAAATTGACCGTTCGTATTAAGGTGCTTTTCCCTGCTCCGGAAAACCCGATAATTCCTACAATATCTCCCTGTTCCACATTCAGATTGATACGGTCGAGGGCCTTGAACGACTGTTTTTTCTGATAAAATGTTTTTGAAATGTTTTTAATCTCTATCATTGATAAGACTTTTATTTGTTGAAATGTTGTAAATAAAAAAAGGCTCTACAACGTGGTAGAGCCTTAAAATATGTCATAAAAACGAAGGTTAACCACAAAAATATCTATGCACAGGCATGCAGCAGTTCATCATCATTGTATTGATAATCTGTTTCTTGGCGAATCTATTTTTATGTGTTGTTTTCATTTTTGTTTTCCTGAATACGGTTGCAAATATAAAACATATATTTTTAATAGTCCACTAAAAATATAGACTTTTTCAAATGTAAATTAAAATTAATATTTACAATCATGAAAATCAATTGATTGTATTTTGTTTCATGAGTTGTTTAAAATAAAAGAATAAACCACAAAAGGCACAAAAATTTTAGACACATAAGTCCGTTGAAGTATAATATGATTATGTATATAAGAACACATAAGCTGAAAATATTTGATTTTCAGCTTATGTGGACTTTGAATAGTATTATTGTAAACTTAAATAGCTAAAGTGTTTAAAAAAAATCTAAAAAACTTTTGTGCCTTTTGTGGTTATTTATAAAAGTATACCTTGTTCCAATTCTATTTTTATTAAGACCACTTATCAAATTATTTTGAATAAATCCTCTCGAAAAAGTCAAAAAAAATCCCGAATTTTGCTCCCCTTTCCATAATGACGAACATTCATGAAGCTTTGTATTGCCGAAAAACCCAGTGTTGCCAGAGATATTGCCAAAGTATTGGGCGCTACCACGCCTAAGCAGGGCTATATGGAAGGAAACGGCTATTGCGTGACATGGACTTTCGGACACCTTTGTACGTTGAAGGAACCTCATGACTATGGTCCGGAACTGAAATCCTGGAGCCTCATTTTCCTGCCGATCATCCCTAAAAACTTCGGCATCAAGCTTATCCCGAACAAAGGTGTGGAAAATCAGTTTAAAGTGATAGAAAGATTGGTGGCGGAGTGTGATGAAGTTATCAACTGCGGGGATGCCGGGCAAGAGGGAGAGCTGATTCAAAGGTGGGTGTTGCAGAAAGCCAAATGCAATAAACCTGTTCATCGGTTATGGATTTCATCCCTTACGGAAGAAGCAATTAAAGAGGGATTTGCAAGTTTAAAGCCCGCGGAAGATTATAAGAATTTATACCTGGCCGGAAATGCGAGAGCAATAGGAGACTGGTTATTGGGAATTAATGCCACAAGATTATTTACCAAAAAGTTCGGTGGTAATAAAGCAGTTTTATCCATCGGAAGAGTTCAGACGCCTACATTGGCCATGTTGGTACAACGCCAAAAGGAAATTGAGAGTTTCACAGTAGAAGAATACTGGGAACTGAAAACCAAATACCGGGATGTTATTTTCAATGCGGCTATCGATCGCTTGAAAACACTTGATCGTGCGGAAAAAGGATTGGAATATTTAAAAGTAAATCCCTTTGAAATTGTTTCTTTCGAGATCAAAGAAGGAAAAGAAAAAAATCCAAGACTTTTTGACCTAACCGGACTTCAGGTGGAAGCCAATAAAAAATACGGTTATTCTGCAGAGAATACCTTAAACTATATTCAAAGTCTTTACGAGAAAAAACACGTGACCTATCCGCGTGTAGACACCACGTACTTATCAGAAAGCCTTTATCCGAAAGTGGGCGGGATTCTGCGAAGTATGACATTTTATCAGGAATTGGTAAGCCCATTACTGGAACAGCCGATTCCCAAATCAAAAGCTGTTTTTGATGATACCAAAGTGACGGATCACCATGCGATTATTCCAACAGAAATTCCACCTTCAAGGAATCTGAGCAAAGAAGAAAAACTGATCTATGACCTCGTTGCCAAACGTTTCATTTCTGTTTTCTACCCGGAATGTAAAATTTCCAATACTCTGGTAGAAGCAAAAGTGGGAACCATTCCGTTTAAAACCAGTGGTAAGCAGATTCTGGAGCCGGGCTGGAGAGCGGTGTATTCAAAAGACTCTAAAGAAGAAGTACAGGACAAAGAAAAAGATAAGGAAGAGGAACAAACCATTCCTGAATTTATAGTAGGAGAAACCGGGCCGCACGAACCGGTGATCCATCAGGGAAAAACTTCGCCACCGAAACCTTATACGGAAGCAACATTGCTGAGGGCCATGGAAACCGCCGGAAGACAGGTGGAAGATGAAGAACTGCGTGAATTACTGAAGAATAACGGAATCGGAAGGCCATCAACCCGGGCCAACATTATTGAAACCCTTTTCAAACGAAAATACATCGAAAAGAAAAGGAAAAACCTGTATGCTACTCAAACAGGAATTCAATTAATAGATACCATTGAAGACGAACTTTTAAAAAGTCCTGAACTTACGGGAGAATGGGAATCCAAACTTCGTAAGATCGAAAAAGGAGAGTATGAAGCCAACCAGTTTAAAGAAGAGCTGATCCAAATGGTAACGGAGCTTACTAAAAAAGTGGTAGACGGAAAAGGCAAAGTGATCATGTTGCAGGAAGAACCTGAGGTAAAAGAAAAGAAAAAGAAAGAACCGGCTCCGAAAAAAGAACTTCAGACATGGGAAGAAACAAAGTGTCCGAAATGTAAAGAACATCATTTAATGAAAGGCAAAACAGCTGTCGGATGCTCAGATTACAAAAATTGTAACTTTAAAGTGCCGTTTGAAATATTCGGTAAGAAATTATCCGAAAAACAGCTTCTGGACCTCATTATAAAAGGAAAAACTTCAAAGCTGAAAGGGTTCAATACCCATCCGGAAAATATAACGGAAGGAGCTTTATTATTATCTGATGATTTTACCGTTCAGCTTAATTAAGTGAATTTGGACGAGACTTTGCACTGTATGCTTCGACTTCGCTCAGCAAAGGAGAATTTAACTGGATATATTCATTTATCATTTATCAATTATTTTAAACAATAATCATGACGCCTGAAAAAAAGAAACTCATCACAGATAGCTTCAACCGCTCGGAAACCCTGAAATTCTACAAAGCGGAGCTTCTTGAACTACAAACCGATTTTATCTCCATGAAAATCCCTAAAATGGAGTTGATGACCAGAAAAGCAGGAATGTTCAACGGAGCAATGATCGCTTCTTTGGTGGATGTTTCTTCAGGGTATGCTGCAGTAAGCCATTACGAAGAAGATTGCTATGTAGTGACGGTAGAATTGAAAGTAAACTATTTGCGTCCTGCAATAGGTGACGCCTTGATTTCAAAATCGTATGTTATTAAAGGAGGGGCTACGATCAGCGTGATCAGAACAGAAATTTACACGGTTGATGAAAACCATACTTCTGAAAGCCATGTGGCCACATCACTGGTTACCATGATGAAAATAAAGTAACATTACCTATGCTCATACGAGCTGTAAAAGCCCGTTTCCTATCATAATGGAATAGCTTTTGTAGAAAATCAGGTATAAACATTAAAAAAATAAGCTATGAACATCATTATTCGGCTGTTTATCACTTCGATAGTGGCCTATCTTTTAACTAAAATATTGCCAGGAGTGCATTTTGAAGGATTTACTTCTGCTATTATTTTTGCCCTTGTTTTAGGGCTGTTAAACCTTATTGTTAAACCTATATTGAGTTTATTGGGCCTTCCGCTTACGATTATCACATTGGGATTATTTGCCCTTGTAATTAATGCCGTAATTATTTTAATAGCGGACTATTTTATAGACAGTATGGTAGTGGACGGCTTTTGGTGGGCACTTATTTTCAGTATAGCCCTTTCTATTATTACTTCTCTTGTTAACTCATTTGTTTCCGATAAAGAGTAGCCGGAAATTAATATAACTAAACAAAGTCGCCGGTTGTTCAGCCGGCGATTTTTTTTATCGAAAAACTAAATGTTAATTTTTTCGTTCATTTTTATTTTAATAATTAACTTTGGCAATCTTTGAATTAAACAGGGATGGATGAAATCAGTTTGAGATGTCATATATCCTTTAAAAACGAATATTTACATATGAAATTTAAGTACAGTCTGCTGGCTTTGGCAGCTCCGCTTTTAATGAATGCACAACAGTTAATGACGCCTGAAATTCTTTGGACTTTGAAAAAGGTGGGAGTACAGGCAGTTTCTCCGGACCAATCTTCCCTGATCTATAAAATAGGACAGGTAGATTTAAAAACAGAAAAAACAAAAAACGAAAATTATTTCCTCAATATCCTTAGCAACCAGTCTTCTAAAATAGATTTGGGTAAAAAAGCGCTTATTCAGTGGGATAAAAATGGGATATATGCCCAGGAAGGAGATAAAATTTACCTTTCTAAAGACAGCGGAAAAACGTGGACGGAATTCTATACAATAGGTGAAGCAGATAATATTGTCATTTCACCTGACGGGAAAAAGATCGCTTTCAGTAAGCAGGTGCTGGTTGAAAAATTAATGGGGAAAGATAAATACAACGATACCCCGAAAACAACGGCCCAAATCTATACAGACCTGAACCACAGACACTGGGATTACTTCAACGAAGGGAAATACAACCACGTATTTGTTGTCAATGTTTCCGATAAGGTGGATGCAGCAAAAGATCTTTTAGAAGGTAAAACCTGGGATTCTCCGCAAAGACCGTTCGGAGGAGCGGAAGATTTTATCTGGAGCCCGGATTCTACCCAACTTTTGTATGTGACAAAACCAAAAAGCGGGAAGGAATATGCTACAAGTACCAATACGGATATTTTTGCGTATGATCTGGCTTCGGGAGCCACAAAAAACTTAACGGAATCCAATAAAGGATACGATGTTAATCCGAAATTCAGTCCGGACGGGAAATCTCTTGTCTGGCAAAGCATGGAAAGAGACGGGTATGAAGCAGATAAGAACGATGTTAAATTATTAGACTGGAAATCAGGAAAAACAGTTAATCTTACCAAAGGTTGGGATGAAAGCGTAACCGGAGATGTTTTCTGGAGCGGAGATTCCAAAATGGTATATTTTACGGCCGCCTTCAGAGGAACTAAACAGCTTTTTTCCGTAGATCCTAAATCTTCAAAAGTTCAGCAGATTACCAAAGGTGATTTTGATGTGAATGAAATTTTTGCAGATAATAAGAATTCTCTTTTAGTAGGAAGAACAGATATTAACCACGCAACAGATCTATTCTCTGTAAACCTTAAGAACGGAGAAATGAAGCAGGTTACGGAAGCCAATAAAGATACATATTCTAAGTTATCCCAAGGGAAAACGGAACTTAAAATGGTGAAAACAACGGATGGGAAAGAGATGGGAGTATGGTTCCATTATCCACCTAACTTTGATCCGAATAAAAAATATCCAACCTTATTATATTGTCAGGGAGGCCCACAGTCCGGATTAACGCAATATTTCAGTACAAGATGGAATTTTGCCTTAATGGCGGCGAACGGATACATCGTAGTCGCTCCCAACCGTAGAGGAATGCCGGGTTGGGGAACCAAATGGAATGAAGATATTTCCAAAGATTGGGGCGGACAATCGATGAAAGACTACCTGGCTGCTGCAGATTATGCAAAAACATTACCTTATGTGGACGGAGAAAGAATGGCCGCAGTAGGAGCAAGCTATGGTGGATACAGTGTATTTATGCTGGCGGGAATCCATAATAACAGATTCAAGACTTTCATTGCACACGACGGATTATTTGATATGAAATCATGGTATCTGACAACGGAAGAACTTTGGTTTGCTAATTGGGATCTCGGCTCTCCATGGGAAAAACCATTGCCAAAAGCCTATACGGATTTTAACCCGAGCAATTTTGTGGATCAATGGAATAAACCGATCATGATCATTCAGGGCGGAATAGATTTCAGAGTTCCTTACGAGCAGGGCCAGGAAGCTTTCCAGGCAGCAAAATTAAAAGGATTAAAGACCAAATTCTTATACTTCCCGAACGAAAACCACTGGGTACTTCATCCGCAGAACGGATTGGTGTGGCAGAGAGAGTTTTTTGAATGGCTGAAGGAAACTTTGTAATAGGAATTTAAAAAATGAATATATAAATTGCGGTTGGATTTTTTCAACCGCAATTTTTTTAAACATAGATCATGAAATATATTTTTTTACTGATGAGCTTTATTTCCGGCATGGCCAGCTCTCAAAATTTTGAATTCGATTATTTACTGAATTATAAAGTCACCAGAACAGAACCCAGCGAAATGAAATTCGGCGATACCAATGTATACTTAAATTCTAAAGATACCTCTTATACCATGCGTTCTTACAATATCGGGAATCAAAGTAAAATAGATATAGAAGATGATAATGTCAGGCTTTGGTACAAATTCGATGTTGAGAAAAAAGAAGGAGCTTCGGATATTTATTACTATGATTATGCAAGGAAGTTTATAGACATAAAACCGGAAGATAAGCATTTTGTGAGCAAAGTAGACATTGAAAAGACCGGAGAGAACACCTATTTCGTTAAAACATATCAAAAAGGAAAGAGAACCAACTTTGAAATTAAACTGGAAATAGAAAAAGCAGAGGCAGATTTGATATTTATTGATGTCATTGATATTTCCAGAGATGTAAGCATAAAAATCCTTTCGGAAATAAGAAAACAATTGGGCAATACTCATTTTGTGATCAAAAAGGCTGTTTATGATTATAGAACCGGATATGTGATCATCAGTGAGCTGACAGACGTGCAGAAGGTTTCTAAGAAAGTGAATGTTCCTGCTGAAATTCAAGAAAGGGCAAAAATGCAATTCAATAATCGTCCCACGACAGAAAAATAATATATGGAAAACAGGATTTCTTCGTTTCCGCCTATTGTTGATGAGAATTCTAATATATTAATTTTAGGATCAATCCCGGGTGTGAAATCACTGGAAAAACAGCAATATTATGCCCATCCGCAAAATGCATTCTGGAAAATTATTTTCACTTTGCTCCAAGAGGAATTTACGGAAGATTATGCCGAAAGAATAAGGATGTTGAAAAAACATCATATTGCCCTTTGGGATGTTATTGATTCATGTGAAAGAAAGGGCAGCCTGGATTCTGAGATCAGAAATGAAGAAGCCAACCAGATTGCGGAACTGTTGGAAGCGCATCCGAACATTCAGGCTATTTTCTGCAATGGTGGAAGATCATATAAAAATCTACAGAAAATTTTAGGCAAAAATTTCAGAATTCCCATATTTTTACTGCCTTCCACCAGTCCGCTCCATACTGTTTCTTTTGAAAGGAAATTGGAAGGGTGGGAGAAAATTAAAAATTATATATAGAACACATAAAATGAGAAAAAATTTATTTGTATTATTTTGTTTTATTTCCATCATTTGTTATTCCCAGGATTATCATTTTGATTATTTCATTGTAAGAGAATCGACTAGAATTAAGCCCAATAAAATAGAATGGACAGATCATCTTTTCTATGATTCTAAAAGTGGAGTGGCTTTATTGTTAATGACTCATAATAAAAAGATGAGAGCATACATTTATGAACAAAGTAAAGATAGAAGACATTCTTTTAAAGTCAATCAGAAAAAAGATTTACTTTCTTTTGAATATACACATACTAACAATTTTGGGAATGAAAAAAAAATCCGTGATGCTTATAAAAATGATGAATTTAAAATAACGAAAGTTGATTCTTTGCATTATGAAATTATTGTTTTCAAGGATAAAAAGATGAAAAGCAAAAGAATTACCATAATGGTTGGTTTGGAAAAATCTGATTTCAATTATCTCAATATCAATGCTGACTATGGAAGATGTGAAGAAGTAGAAAATGAATTGGCACAACTTCTGGGTACGGACAAATATATGATAAAAGAGACACATTTGGAATATTCGGGGGGATACATCTTCGATAAATCAATTGTGAAAACTCAAAAAATAGACCTGAATTTGAAAGTTCCTGAAAAATTAGTAGTGAAAGAATATGACCATTGGGCAGAATTTGATTAAAATATCAATAAAGAATACGATTTAAATTTCATTTAAATATTTTCTCAACCCTTTCAACAGCTGAAGCTGGTTTTTAGTCCGATCCAGATTATGTTCAGGATAAGTGATGGAATAATAAATGTTACCGTTCAGATAATCCGTTAAGAAACGGAGAGCCTGGATATAAATAACGACCTGTGCGGCATAATCCAGGTTTTCATATTCCTCAGGGGTCAGTTTTTCTTGTAAGTGAAACAGAAAGCCTTCCTTTACCGCCTTGAAAATTTCAGAATTAAAATTATTCGCAGTTACTGCCTCATCCTCATTGGCAGTATTGGTATATGAACGGATCATATCTCCGAAATCATACAGTATCGTTGAAATCATTACCGTATCCAGATCAATAACTGCAAGCGGATAATGTTCTTCATGAAAAAGAATGTTGCTGATTTTGGGGTCGGCATGGATAATTCGTTTGGGAAGCAAATTGTTATGCTGAAGCTTGATCCATTTTTCCGGTAAGGATAAAAAGTCGTTTATATATTGTATTTCATTTGCAGCATTTTCTTTTAAATCAGCAGATGCAACTTTCAGAGCTTTTTTATAATCAGAAATTCTCTTTTCAAAATTGATGAACCCGGGTAAGCTGTCTCCGATTTCAGGAAGAGGCTCCATATTAATGGTATTAAGGAAAATGCTGAATGTTTTAGCAGCTTCATAGGCAATTTTTGCAGATGGAACTTTAAGAAATGTAATGCTGTTTTCCACAAAATCAAGCATCCTCCATATCTGCTGATGGGGATCTTTCACCAAAAACTCATTGGAGATGGAAGCTATAGGCTTTATGATTTTAAAATCATAATGTTTTGCGGTAAGCATCCGGTTGATTTTTAGATGATTGTCGACAATGATTTGAGGATGTTTAAAAACTTTAGTATTAATATTCTGAAGGATATATTTACTGTTATTATCATTGTTCTTTACCAGATAGGTGCTGTTGATCAACCCGTTGGTAATAGGACTGACAGAATAGTTTTGAGTATCTATAAATTTCCGGATGATATGATCTAGCTCCATAAATCTTTTGGATATCTGTTTAATTCCGTTTCTTTTTGAAGAAAAGCCTTTAAAACATTTTTATCATTGGCATAAGTCATTCCTTTCCATATGGAAGGTGAAGATTTTACCAGAACATTGATCTCATGGCTGTCAATCATTTTCTGCACTGCGGAAGGAATATAGAATTCTTGTTCCGATGACGGGCCGGATCGGATAAAATTAACGAACTGCTCTTCCAGATAATCAAAAACCTTGGGATGGAAAACAAAAAAATTCATGGAAACTAACGTCTGAGGTGCAATAATGATATCTTTCCCGTTTTCTGTGTAGATAATAGAATCGTTTTCTTTTCGGATAGAAGTCTGTTCTTCTACTTGGAGAAGATGATGGTCAGAATCGAAAGAGCAAATTCCTCTGGCAACGGAACCATTCTCACTTAAAGTTGATTCCACCGGATATGCAATCATTGCAAATTGTGACTTGGTAATATTCCCGGCTTCTATTTCCGACGAAGCCACCTGATAAACCTCTTTCCCGTAAAAATCATCTGCATTAATCATTACGAAAGGAGATTGAATAATCTCTTTTGCACAAAGTACAGCATGGCCTGTGCCCCAGGGCTTTTTCCTTTTTGAGAAATCAAATCCCCTGGAAACATACTGATTCATATCCTGATAAATCCAGTGCAATTCAAAATTCTTCTGTTTTGAAATGCTTTCCAGCCTCTCTTTATAGCTTTGAGGAATAAGGCGGTTGATAACGATCACAACTTTGTTGAAACCGGCTTCCAGGGCATCAAAAATAGAATATTCAGAAATAGGTGAGCCGTTGTCTAATATTCCATCCACCTGCTTCAGTCCTTTGTAACGGCTTCCCAGTCCGCCAGCCAAAATAAGTAAAGTCTTGTTAGAATTCATCAGTCATTCCGAATACAGGTTGACGGTTTTTCCATTTTCCTTTGGTAAAATCCGGAATATCAATAGCTTGTCCGCCTTTTTGGATAGATTCTTCACTCAGGGGAGTAATGGAATACCATGTAGCCAGATCATAAACATCCATCGGGAATTCTATATTTCGCTTGATACATTCGATAAAAGTATTCATGACGAAGAAATCCATACCCCCATGACCGGCGCCTGAAGCAGAGTTTTCAAATTTTTTCCAGATAGGGTGGTCGTATTCTTTCAGCCATTTCTCGGTATCTTCCCATTTATGGCTATGATTCATAAGTTTTTCGAAATAAATATGCCCCTGATTAAATCCTCCCGAGCCGAAATCCTGCCATAACCCTTCCGTACCCTGTACCCTGAATCCTAAATCATAAGGTCTCTGAAGGCTTGTATCATGAGTTAGAAGGATGGTTTCACCATTAGCACAGGCAATTTGTGTAGTCACAATATCTCCCTGATTGAATTTTACCTGGGCATTAGGATGGTCTTTACCTCCTTTAGGATGTTCTGTAATGTATTGATGAAGGCCGACAGCTTTGGATGAGAATGAAGAAAGCCTTGTTAACCTGTTTCCGCGGTTAATATCCATCATCACTGCCACAGGGCCTAATCCATGGGTAGGATAAAGCTCACCGTTTCTTTTTACATAATGTTCCGTTCTCCATTGGGCCTCGCTGAATCCCTTTTTACCAAATTCCACTCCCGAATTATAAGGAGTAACCCCATCATTGAATAAAACCCCACGCAGATCATGCTGATAACCACCTCTTCCATGAACCAGCTCACCGAACATTCCTTTACGGACCATATGTAGAATTGCCATAATATCCCTTCGGTAGCATACATTTTCCATCATGAAAATAGGAACTTTGGTCTCTTCATATACTTTTACAAATTCCCAGCAGTCCTGGAGCTTGATAGCTCCTGAAACTTCCATTCCCACAATCTTTTTCGCACGCATAGCTTCCACTCCTTGTGTCAGGTGCCATTCCCAGGGAGTGGCAATCACTACGGCATCAATGGTGGTAAGTTTTAAGAGATTTCTGTAATCATATTCGCCATTGGAAAATTCCTTTGCAGCAGGCTTATTATGGTCTTTTAAAATTTTCTGGCATTCGGAAAGCATAATTTTACTTGGATCTGCAAAAGCTATAATCTCTACATCATCTCTTTGTGCCAGGAGCCGCACATGCTCACGTCCCCGGAGTCCGACCCCGATAAAACCGACACGGACTTTTTTATACGAAGGAAAATCTTTGGAATAAGCAAATAATGAATTAGGTAAAACAAGCGCTCCGAAACCTGCCAAAGCAGCGGTCTTGATAAAATCTCTGCGGGTAGTTGTCATATTTTGTAAATTGATTGTTTAAAGATATTAAAATATCACAAAAAATGAATATTGGCAGCTATTTAAAAGGCTGCTTCAAATGAAACAGCCTTATAATCTAAAATATATAGGATTTATTTTTCCACAGTATAAACCTCTTCATAAGGCTGGATCAGCACCCAACCGTTTCCTGAAAATTTCATCTGAAACTCTTCACCGCTTCCTCTTCCAAGAAGACTTTTAAAAGACACATTCGTTTTCAGCTCAGGGCTTAGGTTTCCTGACCATGCCACGGTAGCATTCGGGTCAGTGAAAACAGGATTATCTGGAGTTACCATCAACGTTAAAGGATCACCGTGAGTGGTAATTGCAATATGTCCCGTTCCGGAAAGTCTTACCTGGAATAATCCGCCGGACATTACTCCTGCAATACTTTTCAGCATGGTAATATCACTTTTTATGCTTTGTTCATGAGCTAAAACATCATTTCCGTTCACACAAACCGCTTCATTATTCAGATAAAGAATACGTACTTTCTTTCCTGAATCTGCCACATACAGCTTACCGGTACCTTCTGCTTTCATCAGCTTGGATCCTTCACCACTGATGGCTTTTTTCAACAGATTGCCCAATCCTCCGGAAAGCATTCCCTGTCTTTCAAATTGAATGTTTCCGATATAGCCGACCATACTTCCTGCTTTGGTCCATACAGACTGATTATTAAGATTGATTTCCAAAAGCTGGGGTTTTTCAAGCTCGAAATAATCTCTTTCATGAGGGTTCTCTTTGGTTTCGTTCACGAACGCTTCTAATGAATATTTGCTCATAGGTGTAAAATTTGATTCCAAAAATAAACTTTTTTTGCTTGTAAATGCACCGTAGTATTACGGTTTTTGATATCATTTGAAATAAGACTTGACAAAGGGGTATCGAATGTCGTATATTTGCACCTCGAAAATTACACCTTGTAGCTTTCTTAATTTTTAAACCGTAATTTAAAAAATGAAAACATCCGATTTTAATTTTGATCTTCCTGCGGAATTATTGGCAGAACATCCATCAGAACACAGAGACGAAGCAAGACTAATGGTTTTAGACAGAAAAACTCAGACTATTGAGCATAAGCTGTTTAAAGACGTGGTAGATTATTTCGATGAGAAAGATTTATTCATTTTCAACAATACTAAGGTTTTTCCTGCCCGTCTTTATGGAAATAAAGAAAAAACAGGTGCTAAAATTGAAGTATTCCTTTTAAGGGAACTGGATAAGGAAACCCGTGTTTGGGACGTTTTGGTTGACCCTGCAAGAAAGATCAGAATTGGTAATAAATTATTCTTTACTGAAGATGAATCCTTAGTAGCGGAAGTAATAGACAATACAACTTCCAGAGGAAGAACATTGAGATTCTTATTCGATGGTTCTTATGAAGAGTTCAGAGCTAAATTAAAGGAGCTGGGAGAAACTCCGCTTCCGAAATATATCAAAAGAGCTGTAGAACCTGAAGATGCTGAAAGATATCAAACCATCTATGCTAAAATAGAAGGGGCTGTAGCGGCACCTACTGCAGGACTGCATTTCTCCAGGCATCTGATGAAGAGACTGGAAATTAAAGGAATTGATTTTGCTGAAATCACTCTTCACGTGGGATTGGGTACCTTCAATCCAATTGAAGTGGAAGATCTTTCCAAGCATAAAATGGAATCCGAAGAAGTATTCATCGATGAGAGGAATGCTGAGATCATCAATAAAGCTGTAGAAAGCAACAGAAGAGTTTGTGCAGTGGGAACTACTACAATGAGAGCGCTGGAAACATCAGTATCTTCCAACAAGAAGATTTCTGCGTTCCATGGCTGGACCAACAAATTCATCTATCCGCCTCATGATTTTGGAGTAGCCAATTCAATGATTACGAATTTCCACACACCGAAATCTACTCTTATCATGATGATTGCTGCATTTGCAGGAAGAGACTTTGTAATGCATGCTTATGAAGAAGCCGTAAAAGAGAAATATAAATTCTATTCTTACGGAGATGCCATGTTAATTCTTTAAAAAGATATCAGGTATGAGGTAGCAGGTCGCAGTTTTGAGCACCTGTTACCTATTATCTGCAACCTAATTACCCTGAATGAAAGATATCAGAACTTTATCACTGGACCAGCTTAAAGATTACTTTATGTCTTTAGGGGAAAAGCCGTTTCGGGCGAAACAGGTCTATGATTGGCTATGGAGTAAAAATCTCCATTCCATTGATGAAATGACGAACCTTTCAAAACAGCTTCGCGAAAAAATTTCCGAAGAATACACCATCAATCCGGTTTCTGTAGATCAGCTTCAGAAAAGTACGGATGGAACCATCAAAAACGGAGTAAAACTTCATGATGGATTAATGGTGGAGTCCGTTCTTATTCCTACCGAAACAAGAACCACAGCCTGTGTTTCATCCCAGGTCGGCTGTTCCCTGAACTGCGAATTCTGTGCAACCGCAAGACTTAAGAGAATGAGAAACCTTGAGGTGGCAGAAATTGTAGATCAGGTCGCTCTGATTGATAAGCAGAGCAGATTGTACTTCGACAGGCCGCTTTCCAATATCGTTTTTATGGGAATGGGGGAACCGATGATGAATTACAAAAATGTGGTTGAAGCCATCAGAAAAATTACCCAACCGGAAGGATTGGGAATGTCTCCGAGGAGAATCACTGTTTCCACATCCGGAATTCCGAAGATGATCAAAATGCTTGCTGATGATGAGTTACGGGTGAAATTAGCCTTATCGCTTCACTCTGCCATTGAATCCAAGCGTAACGAGATCATGCCTTTCTCAGATAAGTTTCCATTAACGGAAATTATGGAGGCTCTTCAATATTGGTATCAAAAAACAGGTTCTGTGATTACTTTTGAATATTGTGTCTGGAAAGATATCAATGATAAAGATGAAGACATTAAAGCGCTTATCAGATACTGTAAACAGGTCTCTTCCAAAGTTAACCTGATTCAATACAACCCGATAGGTGACGGAAAATATGACCAGTGCAACAAACAGGCAGAGGAAAATTATGTCCGTCAGCTTGAAAATGCCGGAATTACCGTGATGATCCGAAGAAGCAGAGGAGGTGATATTGATGCCGCATGCGGTCAGTTAGCGAATAAAAACGCAGATTAAAATTTCATTAAAAAAAATCAAACTTATCCTTTACAGCACTTAAAATCCTACATTTGCATAAAACTAATAGTAAATGATGGATTATTTTCTTGGCGAGAATGGTCTGGAAAATGTTTACACATGGGCTATTCCTGTACACGCCACTGTTATTTTAGCTGAAATGATCTACAGCCATGTTTCCGAAGCTAAGTTGTATGACGGGAAGGATGTAGCAACCAGTATTTACCTTGCCTTATTGAATTTCGGTTTAGATTTCATAATGAAGGTCTTTGCAATGGGAGTCATGTTTTTCTTTTATAATCTTAGACTTTTCTCATGGGATTTTACTGTCTGGTATTGGCTGATCTGCTTTATCATTACGGATTTTGCTTATTACGTTTTGCATTACGTTGATCATCATTCAAGAGCTTTTTGGGCTGTTCACATTACCCATCATAATTCTGAATATTTTAACCTGACTACCGGTTTCAGAAGCCCGGTGCTACAACCTCTTTATAGATATTTATACTTTTCGCCATTAGCTTTTTTAGGATTCAATCCTTGGCATATTATGGTGGTGTATGCAATAGGGCAGGTGTATGGAACATGGGTGCATACCCAAACTGTGAAAAAAATGGGGATTCTGGAGCATATTCTGGTAACTCCTTCTCATCATAGGGTTCATCATGCCTGCAACATTAAATATCTGGACAGGAATATGGGAATGTGTCTGATCATTTGGGATAAGATCTTCGGGACTTTTGAAAAAGAGGATCCGGATGTTCCTGTAAAATTCGGGATATACCCGAAAATGCCGGATAATAATCCTGATACGGTATTATTGTACGAATGGAGAAAGATCTGGAAAGATATCAAACAGCCCGGACTTAAGATATCAGACAGAATCAGTTACCTTTTCAATTCTCCGGGATGGAGACATGACGGTACGGGGAAAACAGTAAGACAGTATCAAAAAGAATATGCAGAGAAGCAAAAAATAACTTAAAAAGCTCTCTTAAATTTAAAATAAAGATTTTCTAAAATATTGTGCGTTGACATTTCATTATAGCAAACCAAGAACTTCAATATAAAATTTTACTTTTACCAGATGAAAAAGTTTTCTCTGATTTTTACCATTATCATTTTCCAGTCCGTATTTTCCCAGCAGGCAGATTTTCTGAAAATAAGAAAATACAAAGTGGCTTTTCTAGATAATCAGATTAAAGAAACTTCCGGACTGAGCTTTTTCAATGGAAAGCTTTATACATTCAATGATAGTGGAAATCAACCGCAGCTTTTTGAAATAGACCGATCTTCAGGGAATATTACAAATGTCTTGAAGATTAATGCTGAAAATAAGGATTGGGAAGCACTGACTAATGACGGAAGCTATTTTTACATCGGGGATTTCGGGAATAATGCCGGAACCAGAAAAGATCTGAAAATATATAAAGTTCCTTTCCAGACTGCAGAGATAAGCAATGATGAGGTGAAAGCAATTAATTTTTATTATCCTGAGCAAACCGATTTTACTTCTAAAAATACAGAGACTAATTTCGATGCGGAAGCCTTGATTTATCTGAACGGAAAATTACATTTGTTTACGAAGGAATGGTCCTCAAAATCAACTACCCATTATGTAATTGATCCACAAATATATGAAAGCCAAAAGGCAGAAAAAGTAGAATCCTATCCAACAGGTTTTGTAATAACAGATGCTTCATATTTTGATAAAAAGCTTTATTTAATCGGATATACAAAAAAAACAGAAGTCTTTTTGGATATTTTTAATGAGACAGCACCCGGAATTTTTTTTAAAGAAGCTCCCCAACATTATTATTTAGGAAGTTCCTTATCCATCGGGCAAATTGAAGGGGTTGAAGTGAATGAAAGCGGGGTGTATATTTCCGGTGAAAAATTCAACTCTCCTTTAGGGGGAGCCAAGCAAAGTTTCTATTTTATTCCCAAAGAAAAACTCAAACATTGAAATTTCTCTTAAAATTGTCTGAAAAAAATTATCTTTGTGAGAATTAATAATCAATTACCTATCATTCACAGATTGTGGCGAATATTGTAGAAGAAATCAAACAACCGATCAACGAGGAAATGAAGCTTTTTGAACAAAAGTTTTATGAATCTATGCAGAGTAAAGTCCCTTTATTGGATAAAGTAACCCGCTT
This sequence comes from Chryseobacterium defluvii, assembly GCF_003634775.1. Classification (GTDB taxonomy): domain Bacteria; phylum Bacteroidota; class Bacteroidia; order Flavobacteriales; family Weeksellaceae; genus Chryseobacterium; species Chryseobacterium defluvii. Next base: position 912,676 of record NZ_RBXB01000001.1, read on the forward strand.
TATTGTAACAACTAAAGGAAAACAGATGCGTCCGATGTTTGTATTTCTTTGTGCGAAGCTGGTAGGCAACGTCAATGAAAAAACTTATCGGGGGGCTTCAATGATAGAATTGATTCATACCGCTACTCTGGTACATGATGATGTGGTGGATGAAAGCTTTAAGAGACGTAATTTTTTCTCCATTAATGCTTTATGGAAAAATAAAATTGCCGTTTTGGTGGGAGATTACTTATTATCAAAATCAGTTCTATTGTCTACAGACCATAAAGATTATGATCTTTTAAGTGTAATTTCCAGAACCATCCGTGAAATGTCCGAAGGAGAGCTGCTTCAGCTTGAAAAGGCCAGAAAGCTGGATATCACCGAAGATGTATACTACGAAATCATCCGTCAGAAAACCGCTACTTTGATTGCCGCTTGTTGTGAGATCGGTGTCCTTTCGAATAATGCCGATGAAAAGCTTGCCAAAAAAATGCAGGATTTCGGAACGTATACCGGAATGGCTTTTCAGATCAAAGACGACTTATTCGATTATTTAAGTTCCAATGTGATCGGAAAACCGGTAGGGATTGATATCAAAGAACAGAAAATGACCCTGCCTTTGATTCATACCTTGAAGATAGCCGATGAAAAAAATAGGAAATATTATTTCAATACCATAAAGCGGTACAATAACGATCAGAAAAGAGTAAAGGAGCTGATCAACTTTGTGAAAAGTTCCGGAGGCCTGGATTATGCTATTGGAGTGATGAAAGACTTTCAGCAGAAAGCCAAAGATATCCTGAATGAATTCCCGGATTCTGAGCCTAAGAAATCATTACTTCTTATGCTTGATTATGTGATTGAAAGGAAGTTCTAAAAATAAAACGACTCCGGCGTGCCTTCAGGCACGCCGGAGTCGTTTCCGGACTATATTTTTTGAACCGTTACATTCGTTACGTTACCGCTTCCTGTACTTCCTGTTTCAGTGGATAAAACAGTACAGTTTTGGTTGGGAGCTGCTGTAAAACGGATCTGATAACCTGCCGTTGGTATTATCAGCATTGTTGAGTAATTCATCAATTCTCCAACGCTGGCAGAAGTTGCTGTGGCATTGTAATGGCTTCCCCGGCCCAGATAGTTTGCATCAGGATTGGGTCTTATACCCACCAGTAATTGTGTGCCGGCTGGAGCACTGGCAAAACTTGCCTGTAATGTAACCAAATAATTTCCAGGCTGATTAAATGTTAACACCCCTGTACTTGTATTGTAAGAGTAAAACGGGGAAGTTGCCAGCGGAGTGGCAAACAGTAAAGTTGTGATGGTAGAGCTGGTAAGGTTTTGGTTGGCTGCCAGACGTGCGTGAAATAGTGAATAAGCCGTAAAATCGATAGTTTTTAAAACACCGTTGGCATCTGCTACCACAACTCTGTCTGTACCACCCACACCTATATTGGAATTAATATCCCGTACACGTACATTCCCTGTACTTACATCAAGTTTTTCTGTTGGGGCAGTTGTTCCAATACCTACTTGCCCTGTATTGGTTACAGAAAAATCATTAGCTTGCTGTGCCGCTGTTGGAGCTCCTGATGTTGGATTATCTTTAGCCCCATCAATATGGAAGCTCGTCTGAGGATTTGAGGTATTTATTCCTACTTGTGCGAAGTAAAGTGAAGAAAAGGCAAAAACCTTAATCACGATCAGTAATTTTTTTGTCATCATTTATGCTTTTTGATATTTTAATTTTCAATTATTATGCCAAAAACTTAAAAATCAGGTATTATCGATAAAAATCTATATTTAATAATTTGAAAATGATAATTAAGTTTTTGTTTCAATTTCGCATTTTGAAATTTAAATTATTTTTATCGTTACAATGATAACAGCCAGAACTATACAAAATAATGCTAATAAAAATAAATAATCCGCAATAGTCTCAAACTTATTTTCACGTTTTTTATTTTTTGATCTTATGGCAAGAAATGAAAAAAAACAGCTGCAGGCAAAAAGCAGGCAAGACATTCCGGCAAATTCGTCCAGATACGTACTGCCGCTTATTTTAGTGATTTTTAAAGAGGTGATAATAAGTAGGGAAAACCCCAGAAGATTACTGGAAGCGTTCAGAATATGAGGTGATTTCTTTTCCATCTTTTACAATTTTTTTCAAAATAAAACACAATTTTTTTTATTATCAAATTTTTAAAAAAGATTCTTAAAAATTAAAATTAATTTAAAAAGTGTATATTAGCAAAATACTTCAGGAACATAAAATTTTATATTTGGCTATGCAGACAACTTATATTGAAACACAGCAAATTTCCTTTCAAGACTTTAAAAATCAAATACTTGAAGATTATAAATTAGGACGGATTTCCCGTGAAATGTCCTATTTAGGTAGAAGAGAAGTTCTTACGGGAAAAGCTAAATTCGGAATTTTTGGGGATGGTAAGGAACTTCCTCAGCTTGCTATGGCAAAAGTTTTCAGAAACGGGGACTTCCGTTCAGGATACTACAGGGATCAGACTTTTGCATTGGCTGTAGATGCGTTGACGGTGGAAAGCTTTTTTGCGCAATTATACGCAGATACGAGTGTAGAAAGAGAGCCTGCATCAGCCGGAAGACAAATGAACGGGCATTTTGCGACAAGAAGTTTAAATGAAGACGGAAGCTGGAAAGATTTAACCGCTCAGAAAAATATTTCTTCGGATATTTCCCCTACTGCAGGTCAGATGCCTAGGTTATTAGGCTTGGCCCAGGCTTCTAAAATATATAAAAGTGTAAAATTTGAAGGTTCTGAAAAATTCTCAAAAGGAGGAAACGAAATCGCATTCGGAACTATCGGAGATGCTTCTACTGCAGAAGGTCACTTCTGGGAAACTTTGAATGCCGCTTGTGCGCTTCAGGTTCCAATGATTGTTTCCATCTGGGATGATGGGTACGGAATTTCTGTTCCTACCAAAAACCAAAGAGCAAAAGCAGATATTTCTGAAATGCTGAGCGGTTTCCAGAGAAGAGAAGGCGAAAACCAGGGCTGTGAAATTATCCAGGTAAAAGCCTGGGATTACCCTTCATTATTGGATGCTTATGCAAGAGCAGAGCATTTTGCCAGAACAGAAAGTGTTCCTGTAGTGGTTCACGTAGTGGAAGTTACACAGCCTCAGGGCCACTCTACATCAGGATCTCACGAAAGATATAAAAATGAAGAGCGCCTTTCATGGGAAGCAGATTTCGATGGATTGGTGAAATTCAAAGAATGGATCCTTAACTATTCAATTGAGATTGAAGGAAAAGAAGAAATCATTGCTACTGCCGAAGAATTGGAGGCTATTGATGATGAAGCTAAAAAAATAGTTAAAGCAGGGCAAAAAAAAGCTTGGGAAAGCTATCAGAAAACCATTACGGATTTAATTCAATCAGTTTTACCTTTGGTAGAAAATCTTAAAGGGCAAAACCCTGAAATTGAAAACTATATTGCACAGTTCAATAAATTAGTTTCTAAAGCTAAAAAAGATGTATTTCATTTGGTAAGAAAATCTTTATTGGCAACAAGAGGAACAAGCTCTGCAGAGAGAAACCAATTGATGCAGAAATACAATGAGATCTTTGAAGTTGAAAAAGACAACTATTCTTCCCACCTATATTCCCAGTCTCAGTGGAAAGCTACCAATATAGCAGAAGTTAAGCCTGTGTATTCTGAAAGCTCTGAAGAAGTGGACGGAAGAGTAGTCGTGAGAAACAATTTTGATAAAATATTTGAAAAATATCCTGAAACATTAGTGTTTGGTGAAGATGCCGGAAATATCGGTGACGTAAACCAGGGACTGGAAGGAATGCAGGAAAAATACGGAGAGCTTCGTGTTGCCGATACCGGAATCCGTGAAGCGACCATTCTTGGACAGGGAATCGGGATGGCAATGAGAGGATTGAGACCGATCGCTGAAATCCAGTATTTAGATTATATTTTATATTGTCTGCAGGGAATGAGTGATGATTTGGCTACTGTTCAGTACAGAACAAAAGGAGGTCAGAAATCACCGGTAATTATCAGAACAAGAGGTCACAGACTAGAAGGAATCTGGCATTCCGGTTCACCAATGGCCGGAATTCTTAATCTTTCTAAAGGAATATTGGTTTTAGTGCCGAGAAATCTTACCAAAGCAGCCGGATTCTATAATACTATGTTACAGGCAGATGAGCCAGCTGTAATCGTTGAATGTCTGAACGGATACAGATTAAAAGAAAAGCAGCCGGATAACTTAGGAGAATTTACTGTTCCTGTTGGAAAAATTGAAGTAACGAAAGAAGGTAAAGATGTTACATTGGTAACATATGGTTCAACTTGGAGAATTGTAATGGAAGCAGCCAATGAATTAGAAAAATTAGGCATATCTGCGGAAGTTATCGATATCCAGTCATTGATTCCTTTCGATTTATCTCACGAGATCGCAGAAAGCGTAAAGAAAACAAACAGATTGGTCGTAATTGATGAAGATGTGGAAGGTGGAACTTCAGCATTTATCTTACAGCAGATAGTGGAAAAACAAAAAGCATTCAGATATCTGGATTCTGATCCGTTAACCATTGCTGCGAATGACCACAGACCTGCATATGCAAGTGATGGAGATTATTTCAGTAAGCCATCTGCAGATGATATGGTAGAGAAAATCTACGCCATGTTTAATGAAACCAATCCTCAGAAATATCCTGCGATATTCTAAATAAAGGACTAAAAATATAACGGAAACCGCTTCTAAAAGAAGCGGTTTTGTTTTAATCGGGACATCCCATACTTATCGGAACACATCTCCAATAACTTGGATAGCCATTTTTAGGTGGATAATAGCAGGGAATTTGATCTTCTGCGCATTCTGGTGCACTTCCGCCATTGATGATTTTTAGATCGGCTTTTGATAATCTTCTTAAGTTTTTCATGTTTTTCAAAGGATTGTGATTTATACAAATATAGTATTTTTTTTAAATATCTATTATTTATATGAAATCTCTGCTTTTAATTAAAGCTTCATTGAAAATGGTTTCTCAGAAAATAAATAGAGAACATTATAAAATAAAAGACCATCAAACGACGGTCTTTTCACTTTTTTTATCTAAAAGAGTACAATCTTTTTCAGGATACAAATCTTTATTCTGATATTTCGCTTCCCATTCTTCCAGCAAATGTAAAATCGGTAAAAGTGCCAACCCTTTTTCTGTAAGAGAATATTCCACACGTGGAGGGATTTCTTTAAACTCCTCACGGATCACTAATCCGTCAGTTTCCATTTCTCTGAGCTGATCGGTAAGAACTTTCCTGGAAATAACACTGATGCGTACCGCAAGTTCTCCAAAACGAAGTTTTCTATCTTTGATCACAAGGGCAATAATGGGTTTCCATTTGCTTCCCAGTGCAGACATGGCCTTTCCTAAAGGGCAATTATGCTGCATCAATTCATTCTTTTTCATACTAAGGTTTTATTTTTTTTGAACATCATTGAAACCAGGATTTCATATGTTACTTCAACGTTACTAATATAAGTTACTGCAAAGTTACCACTATTTTTTCATTAAAAGATACAAAAACGAACTATTATTAGTTACTTTGTGTAACAATTATAAAAAGAAATTAAAAAAATGAGCACAGAATCATTATTTAAACCGTTTCAATACAAGAATTTACAGCTTAAAAATAGAATCGTAATGGCTCCGATGACAAGAGCTCAATCCGATAATGGAGTACCCACTGGGAAAATAGCAGATTACTATGCAAGACGTGCAGCTTCTGAAGTTGGATTGATTCTTTCCGAGGGAACCGTTATCAACAGACCTGCTTCAAAAAACATGCAGAATATCCCGGACTTTTATGGAACAGAAGCATTGCAGGGCTGGAAAAATGTCATTGATGCCGTTCATCAGCATGGCGGAAAAATGGGACCGCAGATTTGGCATGTCGGAGATACGAGAATGTCTGAGGATTATCCTTTGATTCATATGGAGAAAGCTTCTACGATGACGTTGGAAGACATCCAGGATACTATTGCACAGTTTGCTGCTTCAGCAAAATCGGCAAAGGATTTAGGATTTGACTGTATTGAAATTCACGGCGCTCATGGTTATCTTATCGACCAGTTTTTCTGGGAAGTAACCAATACAAGAACAGACGAATACGGAGGAAAAACATTAAAAGAAAGAACCCGTTTTGCGGTAGACGTTGTTAAGGCAATAAGAGCTGCAGTAGGAGAGGATTTCACGATCATTATCCGTCTGTCACAATGGAAACAGCAGGATTATTCCAGCAGGTTAGCCGCTACAGCTTCGGAAATGGAAGACTGGTTGTTGCCGTTGAAAGAAGCCGGAGTAGATATTTTTCACTGTTCACAACGCCGTTTCTGGGAACCTGAATTTGAGGGTTCTGATCTGAATTTTGCAGGCTGGGCAAAGAAAATTACAGGACAATCAACCATCACTGTAGGTTCAGTTGGATTGAAAGGGGATTTTATGACGGCATTTGCAGGCCAGGGAACTGAAAAAACAGATCTTTCGGAACTGATCCGCAGATTGGAAAGAGAAGACTTTGATCTGGTGGCAGTGGGACGTGCACTTTTACAGGATCATGAGTGGGTGAAGAAAATAAAAGTCGGAAATACAGAAAAACTCTTAGATTTTTCAGCAGAAAGTATGGGTGTGTTATACTAAAGTCAATGATGAATAAGTCAATGCATAAATTCACAATTGACTATTCACAATTCACTTATTTATATATTTTAAATTTTTTCCTATCATCTATTTAAGCAAACCCGCTTTCAGAATTTCTGAAAGCGGGTTTTTTAACAGATTTAAATATCTAAAATTGTCAAGTGAATGACAACAGTGATTCCCTATAAACCAATATTTTTAGTAGGCTTCAATTGCTTTAGAATACTCTTTGGAATAGCATTTTTGTGAACAAGGATTGCTGTTGATTTATATTCAACATAAGGTTTTGTTACATACAGGTAGCCTTCAAAATCATTGGTTACACCCCAGGAATTTTTCACCATATAATAATCTTTGCCATGTTGGTCTTTTGCCAATCCTACGATATGCATTCCGTGATCATCCGTTGTAGAAAGCGTATTAAGAGCATTTTGACGCATCTCCTCGGTGATGGATTTGTCTTTCTTAGGCTCAGTAAATAATTCCTTCTTTACTTCAGGAGTAATCTGGTTTAAATCAACATCCGGAACATAAGCCACCCCGTTTTTATAAGAGAAATAAGGCTCAGAAACATCCGTTGCCCAGCCGATAGAATATCCTTTATTAATTGCATTATCAATAATGGCAGTCATATCTTTCATCGGAACATTCCAGTCAGAATCATGGCTCCAGTTATCAGGAATCGGAACTACGAATTTTTGATAGTATGGATAATCCTTATAAGAAGAAAGTTCAACATAATCTTCCGGATTAATTCCTACAACCTCCTTAGCAAAAGTTTTCGGAGTATAGGATTTCCCTTCATAAGTGAAGTTAGCCGGAACCTTTCCAAGATATTCATCTAAAATTGCATCTACAGAACCCATCCAGTTATCCGTAAGCTTACCTTTTTGAGATGCCTGAACCAGGCTGTCTAAAACCGGTTTCAGCTTATCCTGCATTTCTTTGAAATTATTAAGAGTCTGTCCGGATTTCAACCCCGTATAAACATCTTGAGGAACAGCACCATATTTTTTATACATATTGATTACATCATGCAGTTCACCGCCGTCACCCCAATTGATGGCTCCATTGTTCAGTACATATAATTTAGCCTTGTCGTGGTAAGAATTTCTGGCCGTAAAAATCTCTGCAAGATCTACAGGCTTTTTGCCCATACGCTGCATTTCAGATTCAAGGAATGAATTTCCTGAATAACTCCAGCATGTTCCCGATGAACCTTGATTTTTTACCGAAGTCGCTCCAAGATCTTTTATTGTCGTAAACTTAAAGTTTGCGTTTTGAGATTGGTTGTTTTTTAACTTATTGATTAAGTCATCCTGAGCAAACATCATACTTCCTGCAGACAAAACAGAAAATAATAATGCCATTTTTTTATTTTTCATTACCATTAAAGTTATATTCGGAATAGTCGGTATTAGCAAGGATTTGTTACATCATAGCCAATCTGTCTTCAAAATATTTTTAAAAAAAACCATACACCTTTTTAAATTTCTGCATCTATAGATTAAAAGGTTAATCTTACTTATAAACGTGTTTTTATGTGTTTGATCTTTAGTGACTTATTTTTTTGGTGGTAGTGACTGTTTATAATTTGAAATGAGTGGGCACCGGAGTAAGTAGATTAACTTTTCATTTACCTTAAAAGTTTAACAGTTTTTAATGACTATTAAAATTGTTTTAAAATAATTAACAACCGCTAAAGAAATTAAAGATGAGAAAAATTTGTATGTCGATTATGGTACTGGCTTTACTGGGAAGCTGTAAAACAAAAAATGCTTCCAGTTCTTCCAAAGAATCTAAGCCGTTAAGTAGTAAAAAAGATAAAGATCAGGATACTGTCCCCAATAAACTTGATCAATGCCCGGAATTATCCGGACCCATAGAAAACAATGGCTGTCCGTGGCCTGAAACAGATGGTGACGGAGTTATCGATAAAGATGATGCCTGCCCTACCGTAGCCGGACCCCCGGAAAATAATGGCTGTCCGTGGCCGGATACAGATGGAGATGGAATCCTGGATAAAGACGATGCCTGTCCTACAGTTCCGGGATTACCGGAATATAATGGTTGTCCGAAACCTAAGACACAGACGGCATTAGAGGTTGAATATTCTTTTTCACCCGGAAGAGTATACCATCATGCAGAAATCAAAAAAACCGGAAAAAAAGCCAGCAAAAAGCAGAAAAATTACAGCAATGAAGAATATGATGCCTTAATTGAAAACGCTTTTGAACTAACGCAAAATCAACCGCTGTCTACTTTCTCCATTGATGTGGACAACGCTTCTTATTCAAACGTAAGAAGAATGATACAATATGGAGAAGTAGATAAAAATGCAGTACGCGTGGAAGAGATGATCAATTATTTTCAATATAGCTATCCTCAACCCAAAAAAAACCAACCATTTTCCATTAACACAGAGCTCAATGCTGCTCCCTGGAATCCAAATCACAAATTGTTGAAGATCGGATTAAAAGGAAAAAATATTCCGATGAATAATCTTCCACCATCCAATATAGTTTTCCTTATTGATGTTTCAGGCTCTATGGATGAAGAAAATAAATTGCCATTGCTTAAATCCTCTTTTAAAATTCTATTAGACCAATTAAGACCCCAGGATAAAGTAGCGATGGTAGTATATGCCGGAAGTGCGGGAGTTGTTTTGCCTCCCACTTCGGCTGCCGAAAAAACAAAAATTACAGAAGCGTTAGACAGGTTGCAGGCGGGAGGAAGCACGGCAGGAGGAGCGGGGATTGAATTAGCTTATAAACTGGCTGAAGAAAACTTTATAAAAGACGGAAATAATCGTGTTGTTTTAGCAACAGACGGGGATTTTAATGTAGGAACTTCTTCAAAAACCGGCCTTGAAGGTTTAATTGAAGAAAAAAGAAAATCCGGAGTATATCTTACTTGTCTCGGTTACGGAATGGGTAATTATAAAGACAACAGAATGGAAACCTTAGCGGATAAAGGAAATGGGAATTATGCATATATTGATAATCTGCAGGAAGCCAATAAGTTTTTAGGAAGAGAGTTTGTTGGGAATATTTATACTATAGCCAAAGATGTGAAAATCCAGATCGAATTCAATCCGAAATACGTAAAATCTTACCGGTTGATTGGCTATGAAAACAGAAAACTAAGAAATGAAGATTTCGCAGATGATAAAATTGATGCAGGAGAATTAGGATGCGGACACACCGTTACGGCTTTATATGAAGTTATTCCTGTAAATATTGATTCAGAATTTTTACCTAAAAAAAGTAAACTGAAATATAGCACTACTTCGAAGACTCAAAAATTTGGAGATGAATTGGCAACGATAAAGTTCAGGTATAAAAAACCGGCAGGAACAAAAAGCTCTGAAATGATCCAGATTGTTAAAAACTCTTCTGTCACCAATGCCAAAGCAAGTTCTGATTTCAAGTTTGCCGCTTCTGTTGCCTGGTTTGGATTGGTTTTGAGAGAATCAAAGCTGATTAAAAAGAAAAACCTTATGGAAATTGAAAACCTGGCCAGAAAGAATACAGGCAAAGATGCGGAAGGCTACAGGGCGGAATTTGTAAAAATGATTCAGGATTACAAAATAGTAAATAAAAACTAAGAACAACAAAACCGACGCTCATTGAGGTCGGTTTCGTTTGATAAAATCCTCTCCTGAAATGGGGAACTATTTTTCTTCATCGTCTGCAAACCATTTTTTGCCTTGATTATAGAAAGGAGAGGAATATCTTTAAAAGGGGAAGTGAATTTTTATTTTAGTTTTGGAATTTTACAAAACTCAGGTAAAAACCAGGATTGCCTATGTTGAATCCTGCAGGCACAGTTGCATTGGTTTTTACCGCTAAAACAGGATAAGTTCCGGGTGCAGAAAAGTAAAGTACTCGATTTTGATCCCGTGGTGACATCATCTGTACATCTGCAACATTGCAATAAGTTCTCCAAACGTCGCCTATTCCATTAATGTAAAAACCAAAATCATTACAGTTGGATTGTATGGTTACTCCACAACGGAAAAAGTACCATCCTTTTGCCGGGATTACCACAGAAATTCCGGTAGACAAACCGCCACCGGGGCTACCCGTAAAAGGATTTGTTAATGTTCCTGTATAAGAAGTCCAGTTATCAGCAAATGCAGTTGTAACAGTAGATGACCAGGTCGCTAATCCATTGGCATCACTGGTCAGGACATAGCCTAGTTGTTCAGTGCCGTCCTTAATCTGTAAAGCTCCGTTTGTAGTACCGTTATCTATTACAATTTTAGCATTGGAAGCTCCTGTGGGAACTGTGTTGGTACCTAACAAAACTTTACCTGTACCTGTAACGCTGAGAGTATTTCCTGCTGTAGCAATTTCTGTGGGCTGAGAAAGGGTACCTCCTAATCTTACATCATTTCCGGAAATCGTAGTACCATTACTTGCCGTAATGTTGTTAGTTCCGCTGCCGCTGCCATTACCACCGGAAAGCTCTGTAATGGACATGAAACCTATAACTGCATGTAGCTGTGCAGTTCCGCCTGCTGTTTCTAACCTTACTTTTACGGTGCCATCCACGGTAGGCTTATAAATGGCATAAGCTTCCGGTTGTCCACCTATGGATGTTGCCGGATAATTATTAAGCGCATCAACAACTCCTGTGGTAGTGGTAGGGAGGGGCGAATTGTTTGAAGCATCAACCCATTGGTAAGCGGCATAACCATTAACAATAGAGAAGTCAGTAGCGTGTAACTGGCATCGCAAAACATATGTTTTACCTGCCTTCAAATTAAAAACCCCGGCATTATATGTAATGTTATTGGAAGCAATTACAGATGAAAATAAAACATCTGATCCGGTAGTGACGGTTTGAGCTGTACTGGGAACTACCGTAATATAATCTCCCGTTGAAGATCCGGCTAAAGAAGATCCCGATGAAACAACTTCCCAGGTAGAACTGGCTCCCGTGAGACCGGTATTGATCAATTGGATACTTTGGTTGGCCGGAACAGAAACGGTTGCATTTCCATTGATGGTCTCGGAACCTGCCGGATTTACAGTTATGGTAAAATTTGTATTATTCTTGATCGTGTATAAACGTCCTTTGAAATTCCCGTTTCCGCTGATTGCGGCAGGAAGGTTAAAGGAGGCGTCGGCTGTCCCGTTATATGATACATGAAAATCTGTTGCCGATAAATTGTAAGATGTGCTGGTTACGGCATTGTATTTGGCTGCCACAGATCCGTTAATATCAATGGTTGAACCTGGATTTACGGTGTTAATACCTACATTTCCGGCCTGTGAAAAGGCAATAGAGGAACTTAGCAGTGCTATTGCCTGCCATGCTTTTGTAAATTTCTTTGACATTTATTTTTTTGTTTTTAGTGGTTTAGACCTAATAAGTACAAGTAACCCTGACGAGAATAATCTCTTTTTAGCTGTTATTATATTTTTATTTATAATTATATATTATTGTGTTAATTTTTAGATATTAACATATATTAATATGTATTTATTAATTATAATGTAAAATTATAGATTTTTTTTTCTTCAAAACATTTTATTTTGTAGAAAAAAATATAAAGAAATGTAGAAAAAATTCTACAAAAGGTGAATTGTTACAAAGCTTGGTCTAGCTGATGTAAGTTTGGTATAATTTGATGAGATCTGCTATATTGTTGGTTTTTAGCTTCTTGTGTATTCTTTTTTTATAAGTACTGATGGTAGGCATCTGGATATTCATTTTATTCGAAATTTCCAGGTTGCCGTTTCCTTTAACCATAAGAGTAAAAATTTCATACTCTCTCTCAGATAGTTTTTTAATAGAATCCAGTGGCGATTCGCTGATCAGTTGATTAACAATACCTGATGGATAATAATATCCTTCGGAAAATATTTTAGTGACGGCATCCGAAATTTCTTCGGATTTACTTAATTTGCTGATGTATCCATTTGCACCCTGCTTGATGTACTGAACGGCAATTTCTTCCTCATACGCTGAAAATATCAATATCTTGATATCCGGATCAAGTGCCTTTATTTCAGTAATCATCTTTTTATTTTTACTTTCCGGCATATTAATATCCAGGATGACAAGATCATATTTCTTTCTGGAAATTTTTTCTAAAGTTTTAGGGTAATCTTCGGCCTGATCTATGACTGCATCTTTGATTTTTGATTCTAAAATTATACTTGTTCCTACAAGCACTATATCATGATCGTCTGCAATAAGAATGTTTTTACTCATCTCTTTTTATTTGTTAAAATCAGTTTGAAAGAAGTTCCTTGTAATTCATTTTTTTTGAAGATAATTTTTCCACCTATCATTTGTAATAATTGCAATACCAGGTGAAGGCCCATTCCATATTTTTGCAATAATAACTTTTCGTTATCAATATTGTCCTGAAGCCTTGTATAATAATCTATTTTCTTTTGTTCCATCCCAATTCCGGTATCTGTGATAAGCAGGAAAATATTTTCTCCCTCTGCCTTGCTTTCGAGAGTGATCGTTCCATTTTGTGTATACTTTACCGAATTATCCATTAAGTTGTGGACAATGGCAGATAAAATATTTTTACTGATGCATATCAGTAATGATTGATCTACCTGATTATTAATCACCGTATTATTTTTCCCGGCTATTTCATTGAAAAGTATTTTTTTCTCTTCTATAAGTTGGTATAAAGAATAATGTTCCGTTTCATCTGATCTGTGGGTGTAAATGTCAGCATATTCTTTGAGTGTAATGGTAAAATTATATAATTGATCCGAGGATTTATAAATAGAAGTGAGAATTTTTTCAATACGTTCCCTGTTGAAATTGTTTTCATCCAAAACTCCTTTAGCCGTTAACGCAATAAATTTTACAGGAGTGGTAATATCATGGGTAATTGTGCCGATAAGCTTTTTTTGCTGTTCCACCTCCTTATGCAGTTTTTCCTTAGTTGTTACTAATTTTTCTACCGTATCAGAAAGCTTTTGGGTTCTGGAATTGATAATCTCTTCCAACTCCTGGTTTCTCTTCTTTAGAAAACTTATCCTCCATCTTACTATCAAATACAGTAACCATAAGAAAAGAAAGAAAGTAACGATTTTAAACCACAGGGTCTGATAAAAATAAGGCGGAATGATGATGTTGATTTTTTTATAGATAAACTTACCATCATCGGAAACCAACATTTTTACGATAAAAGAATGTTTTCCATATCCGAGATTTGAGATAGAAAATTTCCTGTCTTTTCCGATATGCTCCCATTTTGTATTAGGAGAATTGCCCAATTTAGCCTCTATGAATACATTATCGGAATTAGCATAATAAGGCACATCAATGAATAGGTCTATACGGTTGGATTTCTGATCCAAATAAAGCTCATTTTTAAAGTATTGTTCTTTGTCGTCAATAACGGCTCTTTCCACATATATGTTTTCAGGATAATAATTTTTAATTTTCAGGGGATCAAAAAAAACCAGACCATTCAGGGAAGGGAGCACAAACTCTCCGTTTTCTAGCAGGTTTCCGCAAATATTGCTGCCTCCGTTGAATTCATTGGTATTAAACCCGGCATCTTTTGAATATTTGTAATAATGGACCCTGTACTTTTTATTTTGGATATACTTCAAAAGCTCACTTTCCAAAACCCGATATAATCCATTGTTGGTAGGAATCCAAAAATAACCGTTTTTGTCTTCCAGAATTGTATGTGCTGAGGAGATATTCCTTTCTGTATCATAAGGTATTTTGATAAGCTTATCATTTTTTAGTAAATAGACCCCTTTCCCTGCCGTAGTGATCCAAACATGCCCATGTGTTGAGCGGATGATATTACGGATGGAGATTTGTTGAGCCCCACTCAAATTATAGATTTTATTGGTTTTTAATGATATCTTATATAAGGATTTTGTTGTCCCTACAAGCATGTTTACTGCATCAAGCTGTAAGAATTTTGTTGGTTCATTTTTAAAAAAAATCCTTTTTTCAGGAGATAGAAAAGATTGATCTTTAAATACCGTTAATATACCGTCAAACTCCGGAGTCTGATTATTCCTTAAGTCTTTAAGTAACGCATAATATTTACCGTCTTTGAAGAAGAAATCTTTTAAGAATAATTTCAGATTGATGGATTTTTTATAGGATCCGGCTTTCTGATAAATCATTGCATCTTGGAGGCCCATTGTAATAATATTTCCGGCATGATCATAATCCAAGAAATAAGAAGAAGTATTTTTAAAGCCTTTATTTTCTACAAGTCCATGGCGGTCATACACTTCCCCAAAAACAGTTATTACGGAAGAAGAAGTATACGGAAGAGTGGCGTAAAATACTGATTCCGGCTTTGATGGTGGCCTTTTAACGCTTACGAAATCTGAAAGGCTGATAATCTGAAGGCCATCTATGCTGCTTCCCAGATACAATTTTTTATTTTTTTCATCAAAGTAAACGCTGATGAAATTTTCATCTTTTACATTGTCGAGTGTAATGATTTTAGATATTTTAAGTTGCTTGTCGTGATAATTACAAGAGTAGACAGTACCCTTATTAATGATAAAAGTTTGATTATTGATCTGGCTCCATAGAATTTTACTGTTAATATCTCTCAGTAAAGGAATATCATAAGAATCTGTAATTTTTCCCTTTTCTATTTTGTTAACTTTTTTAGAAGGGATATCTATATAGAAAAGCAGTTCGTTCATGGCAAAAACTCTTGGGCCATTTTTGTAAATGGGGCGTATGGACAGCCTGCTTTCAGCCTTTGAATGGAAATCTTCATATATCAGACATTTTTCCTGCAAATAATACCTTCCTTCCTTGAAATTCAAGTAATAATTCATCCCCGAAGAAACGGCATAACTAAAATTGGAGCAGTATAGAAGATAATTGGTGTTGTGGTTTAGGATAAAATTGGGGTATTTGTTGATGGAAGCAACTCTAGGGAATTTATTGTGTATCAACAGACCCTTCCCAAATTCCCCTGTAGTGAATATGCTGTCTTTTTCGGCATTTCCGTAAAAAAAAGTAAACCGCTGGCTATTTAACGGAAAGTTCTTGTACACCAAAAAGCTGTTGCCGTCATATCGTACGATTCCATTTTCTGTGGAGAGCCATATAAAACCGTATTTATCTTTAATAATGTCTTTCACGCTATTTTGAGGAAGTCCGTTATCCGTGTTATAATATTGGATGTAGGGCTTCTGACTATAAACAGGAAAAAATGAGAGGAGAAAAAATATCAGGAGTATATTATTTTTCAATTCTAGTTATTTGATATAGTTGCAAAGGTATTTTATGTAATAGTAAAACCCAAAAAACGGGTATTTATTTCAAGAGAAAGAATAAATTTATTTTCAATAATTATTGAAAATTCAAAATATTTAATTATATTTGTAATAGAAATTAAACAGTACATATAATGAAACTTTCAGAAGCTAAAGAAAAATACATTCAGACTTGGGGAACGTTTGCAACCAATTGGGGTATTAATCGTACCATGGCACAGGTCCACGCTTTGCTTTTGGCAAGTGATAAACCCCTTTCCACCGATGAGGTAATGGAGCAGCTTGAGATTTCCAGAGGGAATGCCAATATGAATTTAAGAGGTTTGATAGACTGGGGAATAGTAAAGAAAGAACTGATTAGAGGCGACCGGAAAGAATATTTTGTAGCTGAAAAAGATGTCTGGTTCCTGTTTAAACAGATCACCAAAGAACGAAGAAAAAGAGAGATCGAACCCGTAATTTCTTTCCTTGAAGAACTGAAGGAAATTGATGAAAAAGATACCCCTGAGGCGAAAGAGTTCATCAAGCTAATGGAAGACTTCAGCTCAGTTACTGGAAAGATCAACAATATTATGGATCTTGCCATTAAAAGTGATGATCACTGGTTGGTGGGAAAGATTACTAATTTATTAAAATAGAAAAACCAATGATAAAAAAAAGAGTAGTCTTTTTCTTGTTCCTATTATCAATAATGAGCTGTCAGGAAAATGTGTTAGCAAATTTTGATATTTATATAGAAAGTACGAATAAATTTGACAAACAGCATTATGATCTTCATAAGATTACCATACTAAAAGATAACAAGGCCTTTAAAATTTTGGAATCTGGAGATCATGCTCCGAGTTTAGACAATAATATAAAATTGGATAGCATATTAAAAGGAAAATACACCTTTGTTTATACTAATCTTTTCGGGGAGGAAATTAGAAAAGAAGAAACAGTAAAGGAATCAAAACGGTATAGAATAAGTATCAATCCGGATAGTTTGATCAGGAAAAATAAAGATCTGCTTTTTGAAAATTTAAAAAATAATGAGGTAAAATTTGTTTTTAAATCTATCGGTTGTTTTCATTTTGAAAAGGATTCAATTATTTTGAAGAATGTAGGAGGGGATTATTTTATTCAAGGAAAAAAAGGCTTGAAAAAGATCAATAAAAAAGTATTAGGATATTTTATCAATATTGAAAATCAAATTCGTAACATACCAACAGATGGTGGATGTACAACTAGAGACACTTTTATATTTCAATATGAGGGAAGATCAGATACAATTTATGATAAGACATGTGACTTTAACATTCCAGGTAAAATATCTGATTATTTAAAACAAAATAATATATAGAAAGGATTGAAAAGCCTTTTTTATTTTAATTATAGTTTCAAAAATTATTGAAAATACAGAAATATCTAAACAATGAAAAAGAATTACAAATTTATGACCTGTAATTGGGAAAACCTGGTGTATATAAACTTCCATATTAAGCCGGAACTGCTTGCCGGACTCCTTCCGGAAGATGTAGAACCTGATCTTTTAAACGGAAAAGCCGTCATAAGCATGGTCTGTTTTGAGTTTTCAAATGCAAGGTTATTCGGGTTCAAAATTCCTTTTCATCAATATTTCCCGGAAATCAATATCAGAACCTATGTTAAAAGAAAAGATAACGGAAATATAAGAGGAATTTATTTCCTATCTGAAATGGTTCCAAAATTATTGACCTTTTTCACAGGGAGGTTTGTATATGGAGAACCATTCTCACTAAGAAATTTAAAAATTGTAAAAACGAAAGGAAATATAAAATATGCCGTTCAAGATTCAATTTGCGAAATGAATATCGGAGTTGAAAGAATGGAATTATCTACATGTCAAAGACTGACAGGTGAGCAAGAATTTGTAATTCAACGAAGCTTAGCTTTTTGCGGGAATGCAGGAATGAAAAGCAAAATGTATGAAGTCAGACATCAGGAATGGAACCTTATTCACATAAAGAATTTTGACATTATGGTTAATAAGATAAAACACATCAATTCCAACATTCAAAGTGTCCTGTTACAAAAGATGCCTGAAAGTGTTTTTATGACAGATGGTTCTGAAGTAGAAGTTTTTAAAAACTTTCTTATTTGAAAATTATTTTCAAAAATTATTGAAAATATAATATTTATAAATTTTAATTACACATAGCAGATTTAAAATGAAAACACTGATCTTTAAAATCTGGATGTATTTTACATTCAAATTACAAAATAAACGTACAAGAGGCGATTTTCTTAATCTTTGAATTGATAACTATGAAAATTTTAAAATCATCTTCAAATTCAATATAATTAACATAAGAAACAGGAGACTAAAATGCCAAGAATTTATTTAGAAACCTACATCAAATCAGACATCCGTAAAGTCTTCGACTTAGCCAGAGATATTGATCTTCATCAAAAGTCGACTTCAAAAACCAATGAAAGAGCAATGGCCGGACGAACTTCAGGATTGATAGAAGAAGGAGAAACAGTGACCTGGAGAGCAAAACATCTGGGTGTTTATCAGACGCATACTTCCAAAATAATCGATATGGAAAAACCTTACCGGTTCACAGATATCATGCTGAAAGGAACTTTTAAATCCTTGAATCATCAGCATATTTTCAAAGCACAAGAATACGGAACAGTAATGATCGATATTTTTGAATTTGAATCTCCCTGTGGATTTCTGGGAAAGCTTTTCAACAAACTTTTCCTTACCCGCTATCTTAGAAATTTCCTGTTGGAAAGAAATGCAATGATTAAAAAAGAATCTGAATTATGAACTTTTACTCTTTGGGTTGCCCAATGGGATGTAACATTTTATAGATTTTTCTACTAACTGTCAGTAATCCAAAAGAGAATATCAACATTACAATTATTTGTATCGGGTATTGGTAGAGAAAGCAGGAAAATCATAATCAATAAACTTTTTACTTATATTATTCTGAAATAGGCGGTCTTTGTTTAACGAAGACCGCCTGTATTGTATGAAATAGTAAAAATTGCGGATTTATAAAATGATAAGTAAATTAGCCCAAAGATTCTTTATGGTAATCAGACAAAAAACTAAAACCACATTTCTAACATCATTACTTATTTCTACAACGCTTTTTTCTCAGGCGCATAATGTTTCGGAAGGATATCAGAAACCCACGGATCCGCTTGTCGTTCAAAATCTCGAAAACTGGCAGGATTTGAAATTCGGGTTGTTCATGCATTGGGGAACCTATAGTCAGTGGGGAATTGTTGAAAGCTGGAGCTTATGCCCGGAAGATGAATCCTGGACACAGCGGAAACCTGAGCATGGAAAATCTTATGAAGAATATGTAAGGAACTATGAAAACCTTCAGACGACTTTTAATCCAACCCAATTTAACCCGCAAAAATGGGCTGAAGCCGTTAAAAAAGCAGGAATGAAATATGTTGTGTTCACTACAAAGCATCATGACGGATTCGCGATGTTTGATACCCAACAATCCGACTATAAAATCACTTCTTCCAAAACTCCTTTTTCAAAGAACCCTAAGGCAGATGTTACCAAAGAAATTTTCAATACATTCAGAAAAGAAGGTTTTAAAATTGGAGCATACTTCTCAAAACCGGATTGGCATTCTGATGAGTATTGGTGGCCTTACTTCCCGCCGAAAGACAGAAACGTAAATTATAATCCCAAAAAATACCCGGAGAGATGGGACAATTTCAAAAAATTCACGTTTAATCAGCTCAATGAAATTACTTCCAATTACGGTAAAATAGACATTCTATGGCTGGATGGAGGCTGGGTTCGCCCTTTTCATACCATCGATCCTAAAGTCGAATGGCAAAGAACCATCCAGGTGGAACAGGATATTGATATGGACAAAATTGGAACGATGGCCCGTAAGAATCAACCCGGAATTATTATTGTAGACCGTACCGTTCCCGGGAAATGGGAAAACTATGTTACTCCTGAACAGGCGGTACCGGAGCATGCCCTTTCCATTCCGTGGGAGAGCTGCATTACCATGGGGGATTCTTTTTCCTATGTTCCCAATGACCATTATAAATCATCTCAAAAAATTATAGAAACGCTCATTAAAATCATTTCAAGAGGAGGGAATTATCTGATGAATATTGCTCCGGGGCCAAATGGGGACTATGATGCCGTTGTTTACGAAAGGTTAAAAGAAATTTCGGGCTGGATGGATAAAAACCAGTCTGCTGTTTTCGCAACCCGGAGCATAGCGCCTTACCACGAAGGAGATTTTTATTATACCCAAAGCAAAGATGGGAAAACTGTCAATGTATTTCATATAGATGAAAAAACAGATTACCAATCACCAACACTTCTTACTTTTTCAATTCCTGAAAACTTTAAGCCTAAATCATTGAAAGTATTGGGCATTTCATCAAAAATCCAATGGAAGAAATCAGGAAACACAATAGAGCTCAAACTGCCTGAAGCAAGAAAAAATCTGAAATATTCAACAGTAATTCAAATTGTACAATAATGAAGCTGTGCCGTTTTAAAATAATGGGGGTTGCCTTATGCAGCATAATGCTTGTTTCAGCTCAAAAGCCTCTGTATAAAGATCCGAAACAGCCTGTGGAAGCCAGGGTTCAGGATTTATTAAAAAGAATGACGCCCGAAGAAAAATTCTGGCAATGTTTTATGATTCCCGGTGACTTGGATAATGTGCCGAAAGGCCGGTATGCTCATGGAATCTTTGGACTACAGGTGAGTGCGGGAAATCAGGGAGGCGGAGCAGCAGGGCAAATGCTGAAATATAATGCCAGTGAAGATGCCGAAAGGCTGGTGAAAAAAATCAATGCCATTCAGAAATATTTTGTAGAAGAATCAAGATTGGGAATTCCTATGATTCCCTTTGATGAAGCTTTGCACGGATTGGTAAGAGAAGGCGCAACTTCTTTTCCGCAAGCAATCGGTTTGGCGGCCACGTTCAATCCTGAATTGATGCAGCAGGTTTCAGCGGCCATTGCCAAAGAATCTAAATTGAGGGGAATCCGTCAGATTTTAACACCTGTAGTGAATTTGGCGAGTGATGTAAGATGGGGAAGAACGGAGGAAACATATGGCGAAGATCCGTTTCTGAGCGCTGTAATGGGAGTTCATTTTGTGAGTTCATTTGAAAATATGGGAATCATTACAACTCCTAAACATTTTTTAGCCAATGTCGGGGAAGGAGGAAGAGATTCATATCCGGTCCACTGGAGCAAAAGATACCTGGAAGAAACGCACCTGATTCCTTTTCATAAAGCATTTATCCAGGGAAAAAGCAGATCGGTGATGACTTCCTATAATTTGCTCGACGGAAGACCTTCCACAGCCAATCATTGGTTATTGACGGAAAAACTAAAAGATGAATGGAATTTTAAAGGCTTTGTCATCAGTGATGCCAGTGCAGTAGGAGGAGCAAATGTTCTTCATTTTACGGCAAAAGATTATGATGATGCCTCCGCACAGGCAATGAATGCAGGGCTTGATGTAATTTTTCAGACAGAGTATAAACATTATGAATTATTCATTCCGCCGTTTTTAGACGGAAGAATCTCAAAAGCAAGAATTGATGATGCTGTATCAAGAGTTCTGAGAGCGAAATTTGAACTCGGGCTATTTGAAAACCCGTATGTTTCAACCAAAGAAATGGAAGAATTAAAAAAGCTGAATCACAAACCTTTAGCAGAAAAAGCGGCTGCTGAATCATTTGTTTTACTACAAAATAATAATCAGACACTTCCTATTTCGGAAGATATTAAAAAGATTTTAATCGTTGGAACAGATGCTGTTGATGCAAGATTAGGCGGGTATTCCGGACCGGGAAACAAAAAAGTAAACATTGTAGACGGAATTAAAAATTTTACTAAAAATAAAAATATTGAGATCATTTATTCAAAAGGGATTGATTGGAATGTAAAAGGTTTTACCACGATTCCTAATGAGTTTTTATCTTTTGGAGGTAAAAAAGGATTGAAAGGAAATTATTTCTCCAATGGCAATTTAAACGGAAATCCTGCTTTTGAAAGACAGGATGAACAGCTGAATTTTAAATGGACATTATATTCTCCCGACCCGGTCAAACTACAACCGGACAATTATAGTGTTCGTTGGACAGGGAAGCTACAAGCACCGGACTCAGGAAAGTATCAGTTGGGTTTACGTGGAAATGATGGTTTCAGGTTGTTTTTGAACGGGAAATTATTGATCGATAATTGGGAAAAGTTAAGCTACTCAGCCAAAACGGTAGACGTTAATTTTATGAAAGGGCAAACATATGATATTGCCGTAGAATTCCATGAAAACAGAGGAGAAGCCAATATTGAGCTTATCTGGAATTACGACTTGAATGATTACCGGAAAGATTTTAATGACGCTTTACAGTTAGCCCAGAATGCAGATTATATTATAATTACGGCAGGAATTCATGAAGGAGAATTCCAGGACCGGTCTTCATTAAGTCTACCCGGAAACCAGGAACAATTTATTCATGAAGTTTCAACATTGAAAAAACCGACAACTGTTATTCTGGTCGGTGGTTCAGCTATAAAAACAACAGAATGGAAAGATAAAGTAGGTGCAATTCTGGATATTTGGTATCCCGGAGAAGAAGGCGGGAATGCAGTGGCAAAAGTTCTTTTCGGGGCAGAAAATCCATCCGGAAAATTACCTATAACGTTCCCCATCGAAGAAGGCCAGTTACCTTTATCATACAATCATCATCCGACAGGAAGAGGGAATGATTATCATGATTTGAGCGGTGAACCGTTGTATCCGTTCGGTTTCGGATTAAGCTATGCGACTTTTGAAATTTCCGATTTACAGTTGAATAAAACTCAATATTCGGAACATGATACCATTATTGCCAAAGTGAACGTTAAAAATACAGGTTCAAAAGCCGGAAGCGAAGTCGTTCAGCTATATGTGAGAGATTTACTTGCCTCAGTTTCAAGGCCGGTTATTGAATTGAAGGGATTCCAAAAAGCAGAATTACAACCCGGGGAATCAAAGACCGTCACGATTAAAGTTCCTGTGAAAGAATTACGCTTTTTGGATGAAAAAATGAACTGGAAAATAGAAAAAGGAACCTACAGGATTATGGTTGGAAACTCTTCGAAAAACCTGCCCTTAAAACAAAATGTGGAACTTCAGTAAACACTGCCTGCAATCTGGTACGATATATGCACATTTATTGTAAATCATAATAATCTAATTGATAACAGTTTATTGATTAACGATTATTCAAAAAAGTAAATGTCATGAAAAAGTTATTGATATCAACACTATTGTTATTAGGCTTGTCAATGCATGTTTCTGCACAAAAGCATCCTCCGCGACCACCGGAACCCCCGGTTCCTTCAAGAAGTGAGATGATCAACATCAAGTCGCGTGAGCTGGATAAAAAATATCAGGCAGAAAAGAAAATGATCTCAAAACATCCGCTCTTAAGCAAGAAAATGAAGCAGGAACAGATAAGGACTTTAACGGAGAGATACAAGAGAGAGAAACGGGCATTGAGAAATCTGCCGTAGAGGTTTAAAATAAAATTGAAATAGTTTAATTCTATCGATTCAGTTTTATGGAATTTTTAATTTAAAATGAAATTTATTGAAAGAGAATGCTTTTTGTGTTCTCTTTTTTGATTAAAATCAAAGCAAATGTCTTTAAATATGCCATTGCCACATGAAATGGCATAAACATTCAACATCCAATATTTTTCCTTAAATTCGCATAAAATTTTTAAACTAATGAATTACGATATTATTGTCATCGGAAGTGGTCCTGGTGGATATGTTACTGCTATCAGAGCAGCGCAATTGGGTTTCAAAACTGCAATTATCGAAAAAGAAAATTTAGGAGGAATTTGTCTTAACTGGGGGTGTATTCCTACTAAAGCTTTATTGAAATCTGCTCAGGTTTTTCATTATATCAATCATGCTGAAGACTATGGTTTGAACAAAGTGGAAGCAAGCTTTGAATTTCCTAACGTGATTCAGAGAAGCCGTGGTGTTGCCGGCAAAATGAGTAAGGGAATTGAATTCCTGATGAAAAAGAATAAGATTGACGTGATTCTTGGTACTGCAAAAGTTCAGCCAGGTAAAAAAGTTTCTGTTACAGATAAAGACGGTAAAGCGACTGAATATTCAGCAAGCCACATTATCATTGCAACGGGAGCACGTTCAAGAGAACTGCCGAACTTACCGCAGGATGGTAAAAAAGTAATCGGATACAGACAGGCATTGTCTCTTCCTGAGCAACCAAAATCTATGATTGTTGTAGGTTCGGGAGCTATCGGGGTAGAGTTTGCCGATTTCTATAATACAATGGGCACAAAAGTGACTGTTGTTGAATTTATGCCAAACATCGTTCCTGTGGAAGATGAGGAAATTTCTAAGCACTTAGAAAAATCCCTGAAAAAATCAGGAATCGAAATCATGACCAATGCTTCTGTAGAAAGCGTTGATACTAGCGGAGAAGGTGTAAAAGCTAACGTAAAAACAGCTAACGGAAATATTACGCTTGAAGCTGATATTTTATTATCTGCTGTAGGTATTGCTGCCAATATCGAAAACATCGGTTTAGAGGAAGTGGGAATCCAGACAGATAAAGGAAGAGTTTTAGTAAACGAATGGTACGAAACTTCAGTTCCTGGTTATTATGCTATCGGAGACATCATCCCGACTCAGGCTTTAGCTCACGTAGCTTCTGCTGAGGGAATCACATGTGTAGAGAAGATCAAAGGAATGCATGTTGAGAAAATTGACTACGGAAATATCCCGGGATGTACATACTGCCATCCTGAAGTAGCTTCTGTAGGTCTTACAGAAAAGCAGGCTAAAGAAAAAGGATATGAGATCAAGGTAGGTAAATTCCCTCTTTCTGCAAGTGGTAAAGCTACTGCTAACGGAAATACAGACGGATTTATCAAGGTTATTTTCGATGCTAAATATGGAGAATGGTTAGGATGCCACATGATTGGTGAAGGGGTTACGGATATGGTTGCTGAAGCAGTTGTTGCCAGAAAACTGGAAACGACAGGTCATGAAATCATTAAGTCTATCCACCCGCACCCGACGGTTTCAGAAGCGATCATGGAAGCAGCAGCAGCGGCTTATGGTGAGGTGATCCACATCTAAGATATAATTCAATATTCAGATATATAGAGCGCAAAGATTTCTTTGCGCTTTTTGTGTTTTTGATGTTACCACTTTAGTTACTTAAGTTTTAAAATAATGAGACTTTAAAGTTCACACAAGTTGAGAATCAAAGATTTTCAGAAAAACTTTTAGGCATTTTGTGGTGACTATTTTTATGCTGAAAATACCACAAAATAGAATGATAGGGTAAAGATTAAAGTCACTAACTTTACATGTATAAAAGCCAAACACCATGAGATATTTTGATTTTCATTGCCATCCTGTTTTAAAACAGTTGTTTAATGACACTCCCAACATCGATGCTTTTATTTACAGAAGCGATGTTGCTGCATTACCCAAAATGTGTTCCGATTTACCCAGTATCATTGAAACGCAAACGCATCCTACGCAGCTGTCTGAATTCAGTGATGAGGTGATCTTAGGGGCTGTTCTTTACAGTGTGGAACGGTATGTGGCGCAAACGGTAATTCCGCTTCAGAACTATTTGAAAAAAACTTCCCGTTTCAAACTGTCCGAAAAGCTTTTAAACAATATTGTTCAGAATACCAATAAACCTTTTTCCGACTTCTTAATGAAAAGAACATTGAATGAATATATTCAATCTTCCTCCTACCATATTCTAACCAAAGACAGCTTTAAAAAAGGACTTCCGAAAAATAAGGTCAATGTGTTTTTTACCATTGAGGGCTGCCATTCTTTAGTGGATAGCCCGAATTACTGTGACACGGTTAACAAATATAAACCATCAGATATTTTGAAAAACCTGGATAAAGTACAGGAAAAAGTAAAAGTAATATCCATTAATATTACCCATCTCCAACAATCAAGTCTGTGTAATCAGGCATTCGGCATGCAGGTAGCAGATTCCAAACCTTTTTTTCCTTCCGGAAACGGGTTGGAAAACGATGGGAGAACAGTGGTGCAGGGAATCTTTGACCGGAAAATTTGTGTAGATGTAAAACACATGAGCTACAAATCCCGAAAAGATGTAATGAATGAAATAGATTCAGGAAAATTTAAGAATGTACAACCTTTAGTTTGTACTCATGCCGGATTTACAGGAATGCCATTTAAAGATTGGGCAGGACATATTCAGCTTAAAAAGCCCCTTTCCGGGGCCTTATATCTGGAGATTACCAAATCTTTTCATATGAAAAATGATCCAAGAAGACCGGGATTTCCAACCTTTAACGCTTCGACGATCAATTTATTTGATGAAGAAATTGCCTGGATCGTGAAAAATGACGGAGTGATTGGCGTTTCAATGGACAGAAGGATTCTAGGGTATGTTGATAAGCATGACGATGATCCGATAGGAATTAGCGGTATGGAAAGAATTGTAGATAAAGAATTCTTTTCAAAAACGGAATGGGCTGCCCTGGGAATCAAAAATGAAGATATAGGTAAGTTGATTGCTGAGGATGAATGTCTTACTATGGGTGAATTGGAAGAAAATACGGAAAGCAGTATTCCGCAACGCAACGAATATTTCTATGATCATGTCCTCTATCACCTGAAGCATTACTTCCAGGTTTGCATAGACAACGGAATCCCGATTAGCAAAGCCCGGAAACAGATCACCATCGGAACAGATTATGACGGATTGATCAATCCTTTCCTCAATATGCTGACGGTCAAAAGAATGGCGGATCTGAAAAGCTATATCCGTATGAACCTGAAATATTTCTTAAAGGACTTACAGGATTCTAAACAATGGGCAGATCAGCTGGATGTTGATACCTTTGTGGAAGACCTTTTTTACAATAACGGATACAGATTTGTGAAAACCAGATTTGAAATCGAGTGAAAAGGAATTTTGACAGAAAAAAAAGCCGTTTTTACAAAAAATCATTAATTTCATCTAAATTTATTACTATGAAAAACAAATCCATCATTCTGGCTTTTTCTATAGCCGGAATGTTTCTTTCAGCACAGCAGAAAAATGAATATGTAAGCCCCAATGAAAACCTGATTGCGGAGAATATCCTTCCGATTCCCAAAAGCTTAAATCAGACCATAAAGAAATATTCCGAGAGCAGGAATGCCGGTTTAGCAGATGTGCATCCCAATGGAAAAGAAATTATAGCAAGCACACGTTTTGCATCCACCAATCAGCTTCACAGGATTTCATTTCCGATGGGAGCCAGAAGGCAGATCACTTTCTTTGATGAGCCTGTGGGATCGGCAAGCTATGAACCAACAAAAGGAGACTACCTGATATACTCAAAAGATATAGGCGGTAACGAGTTCGGACAGCTTTTCAAACTTGATCTGAAAACAATGGAATCAAAGCTCCTTACCGATGGCGGAAGATCGCAGAACGGCGGGATAAAATGGAAAAAAGACGGTTCCGGCTTTTATTTTACTTCTACCAAAAGAAATGGGGGAGACCGTGATATTTATTATATGAATCCGCTGAAACCTGAAGAAACACAACTTGTTTTAGAGGTGAAAGGTGGGGGTTGGGGAATTAATGATCTCTCAGACGACGGAAAAAAACTGCTGATTGGTGAATATGTTTCCGCCAATGATTCCTATTTATATATTTATGATCTGGAAACTAAAAAACTGGAACCTGTTACCGACAGAAATGAAAAAGGGATAGTTCAGTCCGGTGCGACTTTTGGTAAAAATCCGGATGAAATCTGGTATATAACAGACAGGGATAATGAATTTGAAAGGCTTGCTGTTTTAAATATAAAAACAAAGAAAATCAATTATCTTACATCTTCCATCCTCTGGAATGTAGAAGGGTATGATGTGTCGGAAGATAAATCCACCCTTGTTTTCACTACCAACGAAAGCGGAATTAATAAAATGTATAAACTGGATACCCGTACCAATAAATACACGCCGGTTAAAACTTCCTTAGGATTGATCGGAGGTGCAAAGTTTACTAAAGATGGTAAATATTTGTTCTTTACCCAATCGGCGGCTAACTCCGGATCTGATGTTTACAGACTGGATGTCGCTTCCAATACTATTGAAAGATGGACGGAAAGTGAGCAGGGAGAAATGCAGTCTGCAGATATGTCTGTTCCCAAGCTGATCGAGTGGAAGAGCTTTGACAATATGAAGATTACCGGCTTTTATTATCCCGCTTCCTCTAAATTCACCGGAAAAAGACCGGTAGTGATTTCCATTCACGGCGGCCCCGAAGGACAATCTATGGCTTCTTCATTAGGATCTTATAATTATTATACCAACGAATTGGGAGTCGCTATGATTTATCCCAACGTGAGAGGCTCTTCAGGATTTGGTAAGACCTTTATAGCCGCAGATAACTGGTATCTGAGAATGAATTCTGTAAAAGATATAGGCGCTTTGCTGGACTGGATCGCCAAGCAACCGGAGCTCGATAAAGATAGAATTATGATTATGGGAGGAAGCTACGGTGGCTTTATGACTTTAGCTACAGCTTATGAATATGCAGACAGAATCAGGTGTTCCGTAGATGTGGTTGGAATTTCCGATTTCAATACCTTCCTTAAAAATACAGAGGAATACCGAAGAGATTTAAGAAGAGTGGAATACGGTGACGAAAGAATCCCTAAAATGGCTGAATTCTTTACCAAAATAGCTCCTTTGAACAATATTGACAAGATCAAAAAACCGATGTTCATTATTCAGGGAACGAATGATCCGAGAGTTCCCGTTACCGAAGCTGTACAGATGAGAGACAAGCTTAAAGCCCAGGGAAAAACCGTATGGTATCTGGAAGCCAAAAACGAAGGCCATGGATTCCGTAAAAAAGAAAATATAGACTTTCAGCGCCTGGCTGTCATCCGGTTTATGCAGGAGTATCTGTTAAAATAAATTTAAAATCACCATATTTAGAAAAATTAATCCGGTTTTCTCGCCCTGTTTTCTTAATTTTATTCTATGAATTTTGAGAAAGTAGGGCTTGTTTTATCCGGAGGCGGTACCAAAGGTATTGCCCATGCGGGAGTTTTAAAATTCTTACACGAGAAAAACATCAATGTAGATATTTTATCATGTTGTAGCGCCGGCTCCATAGTTGGCTGCTTATATGCGATTGGGAAAACTCCGGAAGAAATTTTGGAATTTTTTAATTCTGTTTATTTTTTCAACTGGAAGCATTTTACATTTAATCAACCCGGATTGGTCTCTTCGGTGATCTTCAGAAATTATCTGGTACCGATCTTTCATGATATGAAATTAGGAGATTTGGATAAGGAAGTCAAAATTGTGGCTACTGAACTGGTAGCCGGAACCCAGAAGATATTTGACCAGGATTTTAAAGTTACGGATGCTATTATTGCTTCATGCTCTATTCCCGGCGTTACCACTCCTTATATCATTGGTGATGAGATGTACTGTGACGGAGGGGTTCTGAATAATTTTCCTGCAGACATTATCCGGGACGAGTGCGATAAGCTGATCGGAGTTTTTGTTTCTCCGCCTCATGATATCAAAATCAATGACCTTAAATCCATTAAGGCTATTGTATCGCGTTCTTATGATCTTCTTTCCTACAGAGTGGAAAAAGTGAAATTTGAATATTGCGATTGGTTTATTTCTTCCCAGAAACTATCCAGCTACGGGACTTTTGAAAGGAAAAAAGACAGATTGGAAGAAATATTCAATATAGGATATAATGCTGCGAAGGAAAGCTTTGCTGAAAGTCAGTTTATAACACAACTTAAACCTTCAGGAACCTGAATGAATATAAAAATCCCGCTTTTAAAGCGGGATTTATTATGATTTAAACTTGATTTTCCATTTGAGTATAATTGGCAAAGGCTTCTTCCAGGCTTCCGAATTTGCCTTTGAATTCCTCAATAGGGCAATCCTGTAAAATATTTCCTTTGTGAATAAGAATTACACGGGAACAAAGCGCTTCCACTTCCTGCATGATGTGGGTGGAAAGCAACACTGTTTTTTCCTGTCCGATTTCTTTCACTACATTTCTGATCTCGATAATCTGATTAGGATCAAGGCCATTGGTAGGCTCATCAAGAATCAAAAGGTCTGGCTGGTGAATGATTGCCTGAGCCAAACCAACTCTCTGCTTGTACCCTTTGGATAGCTGCCCGATCTTTTTAGACTTTTCGGGAGTAATTCCTACCAGATCAATCACTTCGTCCACTCTGGATTCAGGAATCTTGTGGATATTGGCCACAAACTGCAGGTATTCCTTTACATACATTTCCAGATATAACGGATTATTTTCCGGTAAAAAGCCGATTTTCTTTTTACTTTCGATAGCATATTCGGAAATGTTGTTGCCATTAAAGATAATTTCACCTTCATCAATCTTCAGGGCACCGACAATTGATTTCATTAAAGTGGATTTTCCGGCTCCGTTAGGACCCAGAAGACCAATGATTTCATTCTTGTCAATAGAAATGTTGATGCTGTTGAGAGCAGTTTGTTCCCCAAACTTTTTAGTTAAATTCGTTACCTGAAGAGACATAGTTTTAATGATCTTTTTGCAAAAATAAAAATAAAAAACTCATTCGCGGGGAATGAGTTTGCAGAATATTTAAAAATATAATTATTTTCTCGATTTCTTGGTCTTACTGTTGGATGGGGCCGAAGTAGAAGCTGTAGCCGGTTTAACAGTATTCATGTTGTTCATCGTTGCAGGCTTACCATATAAGGCAGACTTTCCGTTTGTTCTTCCAAAGATTTTATCGACCTGTTTTTTATTCAGGAACTGCGATTTTCCAACATATTTTCTGTTCTTGTTGATATACTGGATAAATTGTACGGTAGGTTGTCCGTAATTTTTCTCATAATGCAGTTCAATAATATCATTAGGGAGTTCAAGAGTGATATTTCCGATAGGAGTATCGATAAATCCGTCAGTAATCAGTTTATAAAGGTCTTCAACATCTCCGTTTACATTTAAAAACGAAAAAGATCTGAAAGTATTTAAATTACTGGTATTAAGATCTTGATAATTAATGGTGAATTTATCTTGTTTTTTATATAAACCTACAGAGTTATCCTTGCCAATTTCCACTAAAGTTTCGTTTTTCAGCACTTTAATTTGTGAGAAAACAGAAATACTGAACAGGCAAGTAAATAGTAGAAGTACTTTTCTCATTTTACTGGATTTTAATTTTTTATAATTGGTGTATCTAAATTATGAATAAAAATATTCAAAAACAATCTTTATTTTCTTAAGCAAAAGTAGTATTTTTTTTTAATATCCATTAGTGCGGAAGAAATGATATTATGCGTTGCCTAATAATATTCTTTCTTTAAAAACCCTTTATTAATGGTACTTGCAAGAGTTTTACATTAGTATTGCTTTGAAAATGCATTTTTTGTAGTGATAAATGATTTTATTTCGTAATTTATTAAAACACAGGGTTCGATTTATTTTTTACGCTAGGAAAAAGCTTCCGGTTTAAAATAATTGTTAATTTTACCCAGATGTTGTACTACAATGGTTAAGTTAGAAAATTTAATAATGTGTTTTTGAATAAACGATGCTGCAGAATAAACTCTAAAGAAGAGTTCTTGTTAATTGTTTTTTTTCTCATTGTGTGTAAAATTTGATTGCAAATGTAAAGAAAATATTCAATTTATTAATTTTGAACCTGCTGTTATTGTATATAATAACAAAAGCAGCTATACGATTTGTATAACTGCCCTCCCTAAAAGTATTTAAACTGAGTAAAAATTCTTTTCGATTTAAAAGAGACCACTCCGCGATTGGAGTGATCTCAAATATAAAATTCCCTTTTTTACTTTCTATTATCCTCAGATAATATTAATTACTCATATCTGATTGGTGTAAATGTAAAAATATAGAATATATAAATAATAATTATGTTATTATTAAGTAAATTAATCTTAAAAATACACATAATAAAGAATATAATTCTGTATCTTTGGCTGAAAATCACCCTTTAAAAGAATATTATTCTATGGAACATCTAGATAATAAAGATTTACAACTACTCAGGTTGCTTCAAAAAGATGCAAAACTTACCGTTAAAGAGCTTGCTAAAGAAGTAAATCTTTCTCCATCCCCGGTTTTTGAAAGAGTTAAGCGTCTTGAACAGGAAGGATATGTAAAAAAATATGCCGCAATTCTGGATGCTGAAAAGTTGAATCTTGGATTTACCGTGTATTGTCAATTGAAACTGAAAAGTAACGACAGCTATTTAGCCGTTGAATTTGAACGCGAGATTCTGGAAATAGAAGAAGTGGCCGAATGCTACAGCATCTCAGGTGATTTTGATTTTCTTCTGAAAGTATATGTGCGGGATATGAAGCAATATCAGAATTTCGTTTTTAATATACTTGGAGCGGTCCCGTCAATTGGAAGTACCCACAGTACATTTGTAATGGCACAGGTGAAAAATATACATGGATTGACCATATAACTGAATGCAAATAAGTTCATCAGGACGAAATATTTAATTAATAAAAAGCTTGCAAATTTTGTAAGCTTTTTTGTGAATCTGAGTCAGCTTAAAGCAGATTATTAACATTTTGGCAAAAAAATTGTTGCGGCTAGAATGTAGTATCATATGTTGTAATTTTAACTAAACCACTTAAAATTTTATAATATGAAAAATTCAATTCTGGCCCTGTTAGCAGTTGCTGCTATGGTGGCTTGCAAAAAAAATGAAACTACGGCTGTTGACCAGTCTGCAGATAGTGCTGCAGTAATTGCTCCCGCCGATACTGTGATGGATGTTAATGACTCAACTGTGGTGTCAGACACTTCCGGAGTAGCAAATTCTCTTAGCGATCAGGATAAAAAATTTGCAGATGCGGCTGCAAAAGGCGGAATAATGGAAGTGATGATGGGGCAGCTTGCAGCTACTAATGCGAACAATGCAACGGTGAAAGCGCTGGGACAGATGATGGTTAAAGATCATGGTAAAGCTAATGATGAGCTTACGAAATGGGCATCTACAGTGGGCTATACTCTTCCTGCTGGTTTAGATGCTGCAAAGCAAAAAGAATACGATGATCTGAAAGCGAAAAAAGGAGCGGATTTTGATCGTGCATACACTGCTCTCATGGTGGATGACCATAAAAAGGATATCGCAGAATTTAAAAAACAAGCTGCTGAGGGTAAAGAAGCGTCTTTGAAGTCTTTTGCTGACAAAACCCTTCCTACTTTAGAGCACCACCTGATGGAGTCGAAAAAAGCAAAGAATGCTGTAAAATAGACGTTCAAAAATAATCATAGAAAATCCTGCCATTCGGCAGGATTTTCTATGATTATTCCCTGAAATGAAGAAAAATTGGTTGTAATAATATACGAGGAATCAATAAATAGCTGTTTTCATATTCCTGCATGTGATACATCAATCTGTTTTTTTTGAAGAATCAAAATTATAATTTTGAAGCATACCTCGATGGTAATTGATTCTAAGAAAACATTGACGAAAAAAAATGTAATGAGCGCTTTATCAACACATAGAGGGCTCTTTTATTTTTATTTATATTAATTTCTATTAGTTTATTTTATATTATATAAATTCGCATCTATAAAAAAATATTATTGAAAAATAATTTAATTTTGAATTATATGAATGTATATTCGGAATTTTAAGGATGTAAAGATTACTTTAAACTCATCTTGTTTTAAGATAAAAGTTTATCATTTTCATGAAAATGATAAATGCGGCATTTTAGGTAACGATGATGATGATTTATTTTTACAGCACTTAATCCGGTTGCATTATGTGAAAAACTAATGAACTAATGAAAAAAATGTATTTCGTCTTTATTTTGTCACTTTATATTTCTATAAGTGCTCAGGATGCTCATGCCTATAATATAATATTTACTAAAACCTATCTTGAAACGTCGCAAAAAGATTTTAGTAAAGCGGTTCAAATCGCAGACTCTTTATATACTGTTTCTGAAACTTCTTATTATAAAGCCAGAAGCCTCATGCTCGCTGCCAGTTTGTATCAGCAGTCTGGAGATATTGAGAAATCTGTGGAATATGCTCTTAGATCGGAACGGATTATTGAGGGAACAGAAGATGATGTGTGGAAAGCTAAAATATATGGCTTTTTGGCGACTCAATACCGGTTTTTAAAATTATATAAGCAATCTGAAAATTATTCATCCAAAACATTAAATATCACGAAACAAATTGAAAATCCTGAGCTGAAAAACAATATCCTCGGTCTATTGATGCAGGAAATGGCCTATTGTGACATGGAGCAACAGCAATATCGGAAATCCATTCACTCTGTTCTCAAATCCCAGGAATATTTTAATCTGACAAAACAAGATTTGAGTTTTTTTTCCTCCAATAATGAACAGTTGCTGGGATTAAATTATTTCTATCTGAAAGATTTTGACAGGGCACTAGCTCATTATAACAAAGCCATTGCTTTTTGCAAAAATATCCCGGAAAATCATATTACCGGATTAATTTACAATGGGTTTGCCCAGGTTTATATTGAGAAAGGGGATTTACCTGCCGCTAAAAAATATATTGATCTGGCTCAGAGTATTAGTGATAAATCAAAATATCTTCAGTTAAAAAAAGAAGTGTATTCAACCGTTGAAAAATATTATACTGTAATTGAGGATATGAAAAACCTTACCAAAGTTCAGCAAAAACAGGATTCTGTGGTAAGCAAGATTGAAGAAAAATCGTATGGTTTTGTTAGCAAATCTTACGATCAATTGGAAGAAAAAAATACAAAGATTTCTGAAAGTAATTCTATTAAGAATATAATAATTCTGATGTGTGCTGTCTTTATGGTTGCAGGAACAGCTGGTTTTGTTAGTTATACAAAAAGAAGACAAAAAAGGACGATCAGAAGGTTTAGGGAAATAATTGCCCAGATAAATGTCAGAAAGCAAATTGAAAAGGAAATCGCCGGAACACTACAGGAAAATCAGGAAGAAAAGGCTATGGAATCCGAATATTCAGCGATTATGACTACGGCTACTGAGGAAAAAATATTGCAGAGGCTGGAGGAATTTGAAAAAACGGATCTGTTTACCAATAACAATATTTCACTTTCTTCTCTGGCTTCTTTATTTGAAACCAATAACAAATATCTTTCTTATGTCATCAATACTTACAAAAAGAAAGACTTTAATAATTACATCAATGATTTGAGGGTGTATTATGTGATAAAAAAATTAAAAGATAATTGCCAATACAGGAAATATAAAATTGCCGTTTTAGCAGAAGAGGCAGGCTTTTCCTCTCAAAATAAGTTTGCCACTATTTTTAAAAAAACTACCTCCATGTCTCCTTCCATATTCATAAAACATTTGCAGGAAGAGCTTGTAGAAGAAGGATAGAGATTATCATTTTACGGAAAGTGATAAGTATAACATTTTTATAATTACTTATACCACAGTACTTTTGTGTGAGTCAGAAGTGAGCTATAAGGTTCACTATTTACCTAATAAATCTTAAGAAAGACCATTTTCTTTAGCTTAAGATAAATTAGTAGTTAAAATGATGAATGCAAAAACACAATTTCAAAAAAGAGTAACCCAAGGTGCTCTTTTAGAAAGCAGAATTCGATTAATTTTTTTTACTCCTTTCTGCTTATTTATTTCGAACACTGCATATAGTCAGAATACCATCAAAAGTATTGATGGGGATGACGTGGCATGTATAGGCCGCAATATGACTGTTTCTCTCTTCGATACTGAAGAATCTGCATTTAGTTCTAAAAATGTATTTTATTTTTTTAACAGAACTGCAATCATCTCTATTCCCCTTCTTTGTTTATATAAAATTAAAAATACATATTATAAAAATTTCTTTTCAGACTTTATTGTCAGCTTAATTTCCGACAGCCAGGTTAGTAAAAATATTTCGAAACATTTTATCTCTCATAGTTATGCAGTAAGACCTCCTCCTTATCTTATATAAACACTATCAACAATTATATAGTATCTCATTATAATGCTTCATTCTTTTTTTGAAGCACCGGATACCTCTTGTCCAAAAACTAATTAAACACAATAAAAATTATTTTAATGAATCAAAAATTACAAAATCTGATAACTCATCTACAACTGCGTTTAACTGTTGTTTTAGTATGCATGTTATGTAGCGGATCTCTTTTTGCAGATGGATCCAAAGATCTTTATCCTTCAGGGGTAACTGGTTATCGAGCATTCATGAGATCAAGTACGGCAACTACATCAAGCTGGCCTTTTGCCAATGAAGGAATCCACTATGTATATGCCAAAGTAGGAGAAAGAATTGCCTTAGCTTCCAGCGCACAAAATGGAGGGAACGGAAGAATTAAATTGTTTGCTCCTGACGGAACTCAAGTGATTAATAATACCAGTTCAGGTCAGATAACCAATCGTACAGCTGAGTTGGCCGGTCCTCAATTATTTGGGCAGACTGGCGGAAACCGGTATACTCCTATTTATTATTCTGCAACAACAGAAGGGATCTATCGTGTTGAATTTGTTGGGAGAGGTACGGGCGACCCAAGTACAACCATTGCAGCCAATAATAATTGGGTGCAGGATACCAGTTCCGGAATATCGGCCTGGGATGTATCAGTAATAAATACTTCCAATACAGGTTTTATAAATGGACGTGTTTATACCAATATTCTGAATCTGTCAAACGGAACGTCTGGTTCCAATGCGGATGGATTTTACGGACTGATCTATGTGCTTACAAAAGACGGATATATCTATAAAGTAAATAATAACGGGAATAATGGTTTATACTTCACTTTTTTTGTGAATAATAACGGGTTTGTAGATGTTACTACCCAGGAACCGGTCTATAAAAGTCTCGATCAGTCATCTACGGCATTTTTAACAGGAAAAGTGCATAATCCCAATAATGCAGATACATCTAAACATATCACGCATAAATTATTTTACACATTACCTGCTACCGATCTTCCTGCTCAATCGACAGGGGCAATACCAGGCGGAACAACTTGGTTGAAAAGTTCTGTAGTTGCTCCTGATGTGACAGATGTACAACTTACCGGTGTTGAAGGAACATCGGGGCAGTTTAGCAATAAAGGTGGCTATATAAAATTCAACGCGGGTACGCAGGGGCAATATAATATTGTTATCCAAAGTACCAGTACGCCGGCAGCTTTTGTAACGAGAACTTTGACCGGAGCATCGGTTTCCGGGGTAAATAATATTTTTTGGGATGGAAAAGACGGGGCTGGTAATGCATTGCCGGTTGGAACACTACCGGCTACAGTAACTGTGCAGCTTCGGGGAGCAGAAGTTCATTTTCCATTTTTTGATATGGAATATAATAAAAACGGGACTATTATTCAGTTGTTAGATCATACCAACTTAAATAATGTAGTATCAGATATTGTATATTGGAACGATACGGATGTACCTAATGGTTCTAATGGAAATAATTCGCCGGGAGGCAGTTATACGGATCCAAAAAACAACAGTCATCTACCGCCCGTAAACAGCACCGGGATTAGCAGTAGTGTGAATGGACATATATGGGGAATAGGGAGTACAGGTACATCCGGACAGTTTGGTGACACTAGATCAATAGACACCTGGACATTTATCAAAGGAAATGCTACTGTTCTTACAACGAGTGTGGAAATAAAGGTAGCAGATTTAAAGATTACGCAAATTATACCGGACCAAACAGCAGTTACAACAGGCGACTCAATCAATTATACGGTGAAAGTGAAAAATGACGGACCCAGCGATGTAACGGGAGCACCATTCACCTTTACACTTCCGGTCGGATTTAATTCTCAATCGTTTAGCTTCACGGCTAATGGTTGTGGATCTGAAGCGATAGCGTTAAGTTATAATGCAGGAACACATACTTATTCCTCATCCTTGAATTTACCAAGCGGCTGTGAGATCACGTATAATTTTTCAACCATGATCACTTATCTGGCTGCTTCTGGAAATCAAGCGGTCAAAGCCACTATTTTACGTCCTAACGATGTTACGGATCCTGATGCTACGAATACCAATGTTACAGTTCCGCCAACAAACGCTGAATATGAATGTGCTAATAATGGCTCAGGAGGCAGCTGTAATAATATTTTGAATAACAACAGCATCGTGTTTTCACCCGCACCTGTATGTACTGAAGATGTACAGGGAAATAACTTCAGTACCAGCAATGGAACACCGGTTACCTTTAACCAACCGGCTACAGATTATGGGTTCGTATTCGATGTTTATACCTTAGACAATTCTTTTAATCTGAATATAAATGGTGTGCAGTTGGCAACCCAGGAAATTCAATTTCAATCTTCCGGAACATCAGGAATAAATATTCGCTTTGCCGACGGAGATCAATATGAACTGAATACTCCGGATGTATGGTCGATGACAGGAACAGCATCTGCTCCTTTGATCAGGGTGGTTATCGGGCCGGCAGGTAATGTAACCATGTTTGGAAGTAAAGTTTCCGGCGGGCCCTTATTCCCTTTAGTATTATTTAATGGAAATAGTTTCAATATCATAAGCTGGAATACTGCCATAGCAAATACGGTAACTGCCACACAATCAGTGGTTGGTGTTACTGCAATGACCGGATATGGTTCAGGTAAAAAAATTATTCCTTGCCACTGTATAAAACCAGGAGCAACAGGTACACCTGATAGTTTTGCTAAGATAGGGATCCTTACCAAAGCGCGTCCTACTGTTGCTAATTGGCCACAGAGTGTTCCAAACGGGCACATTGTTTTAGACAGTAATGATAAAGGTATGGTCATAACCCACATGACTACAACTCAAAGAGATGCCTTGATTGCTGTTGAGGGAATGATTATTTACAATACAGATTTGAATTGTGTGCAACTGTACAGGGGAACCACCCCGGGAGTTGATAATTCCCGTACCGGATGGAACTGTATCAAGAGAGGGTGTAATGAATAAATGATAATTATTGTGGTGCTTGAGTCTGCCAGTTATTTATTTATAGGTGCTGGCAGCTCTTTACTAATATAAAATTTAAAAATTAAAAAAAATGAATAGAAAAGTAACGGTCTTAATATTGTTTGTCCATCTTGTTTTTTTCAAAACAGTCCATGCTCAGGTAGCTTTTGGAAAGGATAATATTGTCAATCAAAGTGCTCTTGTAGAGTTTGGAACGGGTAATAAGGGAATCGTATTACCTTCGGTAGCTGCGGCTCCGGGATCAGTGGGAGGAACATTTGTTTTTAATACTTCCAGGAAAGCAGTAGAAGTATATGAAGGAATAAATAACAATAATAACGGAGGATGGACTTCTCTCACAGATGAGAATCAAGGTGTCGTTCATTCGTTTTCAAATGCAGGTCCTGATGTAACGGGGACTAAAGGTGTAATTATAGGGGCGGGCTCTACAACTAAGCCGGGAATACTGGTTTTAGAATCAACTACTAAGGCGATGGTTTTGCCTTTAGTAGCCAACCCGCATACGACGGTCAAAGGAGCAATTGCTGGTACAATGGTGTATGATACTGCTGCAGATATGCTGGCAATATATGACGGGCAAAATTGGAGTTATTGGAAATAAAGCATCAAATAGATTAATAAGTAGCCATTAGCTGATAGCTTTTAAGCATGTAAAATAAATATGAAACTATTCTAAAAGAAAAATGAGTTTTGATTTTAAGAAAATCCATATAGGTGAGCTTATCTGCAAAAGAGTGGAAGAATGCGGGATCGAAATGACCAGGATCTGTAATTTCTTTCAATGTACTGATGTTGAAATCAAACAAATGTTCAGAGATTGTGATATGACGGCAGAAACAATGATGAAGTGGAGTAAATTATTAGGCTATGATTTTTTCAGAATCTATTCGCAGCATCTCATTTTGTATGCCCCACAGGGGAACAAGATATTTTCTATTCCTGATAAAAGTAAAAGCCGTCTTCCGAAATTTAGGAAGAATATTTATACAGCCGGAATAATAAATTTTTTGATTGAGCTTATTGAAACTGGCGAGAAAACAAAACTTCAGGTAATTGATGAATATCGTATTCCTAAAACAACTTTGTACAAATGGCTGGACAAGTACGGAAAGAGCAAGAAAATTTAAAGATACAATGTGTAATAAGAAATTAATCGGAAAATCTTTGGAAGAGGCTGAATTATTTCTCAATAAAACAGCCATAAGGATCTATGCATGTGAATATGCTGTTATTATGGAAAGTTACTTTTTTGGAATCGTGAAAAAAAGAATACACTTATCCATAAAAAACGGAATTATATATGATTGTTTTGTCAGAATTGATTTATAAATATGATTGAAATACAGACAACATGTTGACACTACGTCAAATAAACGATCCGAATTTTCTTGTCGGTTTTTCCAGGAAAGATGTGATCCGGGAGCTGGGGGATGGATTTAACTTTTACCATGATAAAGTTTGGACTTATGAATTAGCAAGGACATGGTGGGGAAAGAAAACCATTCTGGTCTTGTTTTTTCAAAACGATGTGGTCTGTAAAAAAAGCATCATTAAAAAATTTGGAAAAGTAGATGAAACCAAATTATCATAAGATTTATAATGATTTAATCGAAAAAAAATATCCGGAGAAAAAACAGGGATGTTTGGCAATTCTTTCAAAACAGCAATTATCTGCTATGGATATTATTGAATTGAACCGGATCATTTTTAATCCCGAAAACAGAGAAGGAATGAAAATCAATCAAAAGCATCGTTCCTATGACAAATTAACCATAATTCAAATGCTTGATTATCAGAAAGAAAATGGTCTTAATAACACGGAACTTGCTAAACATTTTTCTCTAAGCAGAAACTCTGTTGCCAAATGGAAAAAATATTTTGAGAATTGATTAATAACTGCTTGCAGGCACTTTCACAAAGTTTTACCCGCATTTTAAACCGAGAGCGGGTTTTCGTGTCAGTTGGCTAAAATTCATATGAATTAAAAGTGAGCATTTATTTGCCACCGTTTGCTTTTAAATCTGCCTTGCAATTAGTATCAAGCTGAGGAATATTGTTTGTATTAAGGAAGCTTAAGATATCTGTAGTTTCTGAAGCGTAGTACATTAAACAATTGTTATTATTACAATGATTGCCATTGGCAGGGTCTTTATGGTTGAGTTGCATTTGAGATCCTAAATCAACCAAGCCTAACAAATGCCCTAATTCATGTTCAAGTACAGTAGCTTCAAGTTTTGTCCTGCTAACCTGTCCAAACCCTCCCGAATTATCATGAATCACTTTTCCTAATAAAGCAACAGAAGTATTACGATAGGCTATTCCCAATGTATTGGCATTATCTGAATATTGTCCATTGGTATAAATAACGCTCACGGCCATAGTAGAACCGTTTGTAAAAGATGACCTGCTTGTATTTTCAATTGCTTTGATATCATTTAGTGACAAACTCGAAGCAGAAGCCCCCGGAATTTCTCTCGTAACAATACTTATACCTCCCTCTTTCTTAAGAAATGTGGATAGGAAGTTTTTAACCAGCTCTATAGCATTGGCATCAGGAGCATAACCCGGCATGTATTGTATTTCAAGAATCAAGGCATTGTATTTATTATTACTCAGCAGATCATTTGCAGATGAACCAACTGAACGGGTATGATTGTAATCACCCGAATCATTACTAAACTCACTGTCTCTCTCACAAGCAATACACAAGAAAAGAAGTAAAAAAGCAAAATAGATTTTTTTAAACATACCATCAGATTATAAATTTAAAATTACAAAAATTATTTATCTTACCACTTGCCGTCATACTATTTATACATTTCATGTAAGCACGACTCCTTAGGCTCGTATCAATAGTAAAGAATTTTAGTCTAATCGTCTAAAAAAGAATTATGTTTTAGAGAAAGAAAAGAGTGAAAGATACTTTAAAAAGGCTGAATGAGAGGTATTTATAAATAAAATGACACCATTTGGTCTAAATTGTCCTAATGATGTCATTAAGTGACCAAGACGAGCGTATCTTCAAACACTTTTATCGATGATTTGGAGCGTCTGAGCCAAATTAAAGGAGAATTACAAAACTTATTTTACCAGGTAATTTTCTGAGACATTTGAAGTTCTTAGCATCAAATCTGTAATCAAATAAACCTATCGTTTATATTTTGAATTTTTCAAGTTTACATTCTTATATCATATTGTTGTTTAGGTTGGTTGTTTCGTAATTATTTGCAGTTAGAGTGTAAAAAATGGTAATTTAAAACAATGATTTACTTGTTTTTTAATAATGAAAAGTGTGTTTTTTACATTTTTTTATACAGATAAAATAAAAAAAATACGATTCTTCTTATCATAAAAATTATTCAAAAAAAATGATCAATTTTTCAATATTGTGCATTGCAATTAATTGTGAATATATGTTTTATGAAAATAGTAAGTGTATAGTTAATGATAACCTTATCATAATTTTTATACAATTGATATCATAAAAAATCGATATGTAATGTGTTGATAAGCAGTATATAATGGGAGATTTATTTTTTTTATTCAGATGAATTTTTATATTTGTAATGTTACCAAAATGTTAACGAACTAATGAATCAGAATTTTATTCATACCTATGTCTCTGTAGATTGTGTTGTCTTTGGATTTGACCATGAAAACCGGTTGAATATATTATTAGTACAGCGCCACGTAGATGAGGTACCATTGGAAAAACAAATTAAACTTCCAGGCAGCTTGATTTTCAGTGATGAAGATGTAGATGATGCTGCACAAAGAGTACTTCATGAACTTACGGGAATAAAAAAAATGGTTCTTAAACAGTTCCGGTGCTTTGCAGATCCTATGAGGGCAAGCAACCTGCATGATATAAAATGGATGGATAAG
The DNA here is from genome assembly GCF_003634775.1 of Chryseobacterium defluvii. Classification (GTDB taxonomy): domain Bacteria; phylum Bacteroidota; class Bacteroidia; order Flavobacteriales; family Weeksellaceae; genus Chryseobacterium; species Chryseobacterium defluvii. Next base: position 955,515 of record NZ_RBXB01000001.1, read on the forward strand.
GAATATAAGCATCATATAGACAGGATCATTACAGTAGCCTATCTTTCTCTTTGTAAAATAGATCATAAGATCAACAGCACAAAATATGATACTGTAGACTGGTATCCTATTGATGAGGTTCCGGGACTTCCGTTTGATCATAACAAAATCATCAATGAGTCTTTGATTGAGATCAGAAAATGGATCGAATCTGATTTCTCCATTATTTTTGAGCTGCTTCCGAAAAGATTTACCATAAGACAGCTCTATCAGCTCTACAGTGCTTTAAGTGAAAGAAATATCGATATTAAGAATTTCCATAAAAAAATATCTTCATTCCCCTATATTGTTCCCTTGGATGAAATTCAAAAAGATGTATCCCACCGCGCAGCAAGATATTACAGATTTGATGCTAAGATCTACAAGAAAAACAACACAAAACTTATAAAATAACCCCTTTTTAAAAAATTATGTACTTACTAGGTTATGACATTGGCAGTTCTTCTGTGAAAGTTTGTCTCATCGAGGCATCCAGTGGAAAAGTGATTGCTTCTGAATTTTCTCCCAAAAAAGAAATGAAAATCACTGCTATGAATCCCGGATGGGCAGAGCAAAATCCAGTTGACTGGTGGACCAATCTGAGATTGGCGCATGAAGCTGTCATGCATGAATCCGGAGTACATGCTGAAGATATTAAAGGAATTGGAATCACCTGGCAGATGCACGGTTTGATCCTGGTAGATAAAGATCAGAATCTTTTAAGACCGTCAATCATCTGGTGTGACAGCCGTGCTGTACCTTATGGTGAAAAAGCGTTTAAGGCAATAGGAGAAGAAAAATGCCTCACTCATCTCTTAAATTCACCAGGAAATTTTACGGCATCAAAGCTTGCATGGGTAAAAGAAAACGAACCTGAAATTTTTGAAAAGATAGACAAAATAATGCTTCCGGGAGATTATATTGCGATGAGGCTTTCCGGACAGATTGGAATGACGATTGAAGGGCTATCGGAAGGAATCTTCTGGGATTTTAAGAACAACTGTATCTCGGAAGATATCATCAACTACTATGGGATTCCGAAAAGCTTTTTCCCGGAAATTGTACCTACATTTGGTATTCAGGCAACAGTTTCCAGGACAGCAGCTGAGGAATTAGGTTTAAAAGAAGGTACGCCTATTTCATACAGGGCAGGAGACCAGCCCAATAATGCTCTTTCCCTGAATGTTTTCAACCCGGGAGAAATTGCCTCTACAGCAGGAACTTCCGGAGTGGTATACGGAGTTTTGGACCAGCTGGAGTATGATAAGCTATCAAGGGTAAATACATTTGCCCATGTCAATTACACAGAAGAACAGATCAGGCTGGGAGTTTTATTGTGTATCAATGGAACCGGAATTTTAAATTCCTGGCTGAAGCATAATTTCGCAACCTCACTTTCTTCTTACGGGGACATGAATGATATGGCTTCACTTTCCCCTATCGGTTCTAAAGGACTAAGTATCATTCCCTTTGGAAACGGGGCTGAACGGGTGCTGGAAAATAAAGATACAAGTTGTTCCATTCACGGAATTAATTTCAATATACATACTAAGGGAGATATACTGCGTGCGGCGCAGGAAGGTATTGTATTCTCTTATGAATACGGAATGGATATCATGAGAAATATCGGAATGGATATCCAGGTGATCCGTGCAGGAAATGCCAATATGTTTTTAAGTTCAATTTTTAGGCAGTCACTATCCAGTGTCAGCAATGCACTTATTGAACTTTATGATACGGATGGAGCAGTAGGAGCTGCAAGAGCTGCAGGAATGGGAATAGGATTTTATTCAGATTCCAGGGAGGCATTTTCTTCACTTGAAAAAATAGCGGTGATAGAGCCCGAACATGAAAAACAAGAACAATATTTAGAAGCCTATGCCAGATGGAAACATCATCTTAATGAAATAATCTAAAAAAATTACAACAGTATTTTTCATCCTCTTACTGACTTTTGAGAATCAGTGAGAAGGGAATCTCTACGCAAAAATTAAAAAGACAAATTAAAATTAATCAGATAAATATGAACACTTTAACAGGTACAAAAGAGTTTTTTACGGGTATTGAAAAAATTAAGTTTGAAGGGAAGGAAAGCAAGAACCCGTTGGCATTTCGCTATTATGATGCAGAAAAGATCGTAATGGGGAAACCTATGAAAGATTGGACCAGATTTGCGATGGCGTGGTGGCACACCTTGTGTGCAAACGGAAGCGATCCGTTCGGAGGACCTACCATCCACCACCCATGGGATATCGGAAATGATGCTGTGACCAGAGCAATGCACAAAATGGATGCAGGTTTTGAATTCATGTCTAAAATGGGCTTCAACTATTACTGCTTCCATGATATCGATTTGGTAGACCCTGCTAATAACTGGAAAGACTATGAGAAAAACCTGCAGACCATTGTGGAATATGCAAAACAGAAGCAGCAGGAAACAGGAATTAAGCTTTTATGGGGAACAGCCAATGTTTTCACGCATGAAAGATACATGAACGGGGCCTCTACCAATCCCAATTTTGATGTAGTAGCCTGCGCAGGAACTCAGGTGAAAAATTCAATAGATGCTACGATAGCCTTGGGAGGTGAAAATTACGTGTTCTGGGGTGGAAGAGAAGGATATATGAGTCTTTTAAACACGGATATGAAGCGTGAAAAAGATCATCTGGCCCGTTTCCTTTCCATGTCAAGGGACTATGCACGCCAGCAAGGTTTTAAAGGGACTTTCCTGATCGAACCGAAACCGATGGAGCCTACCAAACATCAGTATGATTATGATTCTGAAACAGTAATCGGTTTCCTGAGACACTACGGATTAGATAAAGACTTTAAACTGAATATCGAAGTAAACCATGCTACATTGGCAGGTCATACATTCGAGCATGAACTTCAGGTAGCCGTAGATGCAGGGCTTTTAGGAAGTATTGATGCCAATAGGGGAGACTATCAGAACGGCTGGGATACGGATCAGTTCCCGATCGATTATTATGATATGGTTCAGGCATGGCTTGTACTGCTTCCGTCAGGAGGTCTGGGAACAGGAGGAGTAAACTTTGATGCCAAGATCAGAAGAAATTCTATTGATGCCGAAGATTTATTCATTTCCCACATTTCAGGAATGGATGTTTTTGCCAAAGGTCTTCTTGCAGCAGCAGATATTCTTGAAAATTCGGATTACAAAAAACTGAGAACAGACCGCTACGCTTCTTTTGATAACGGAAATGGAAAAGCATTCGAGGAGGGTACGCTTACACTGGAAGATCTTCAGAGAATAGCTCACGAAACCGGCGAACCACAGCCAAAAAGCGGAAAACAGGAATTGTTTGAAGCCATCGTGAATATGTATATATAATAAAAAGATAAAAGGCTTATAAACACTAAGGATTTTTATAAACTATAATTATTAAACAGCCTTTTATTTAACAACTAATACTAAAAAATAATAATTATGAACCGATTTTATTTCAATAAAAGCAATAAAGCTGCATTATTTTTTGCAATGACTTTATTGCCTTCCGGAATAGCATATTCACAGGTTAAAAAAGATACAGTAATTAAAGAAAATAAGATAGATGAAGTTGTTGTGATAGGATATGGAACCCAGCGAAAAGAAGCTGTAACAGGTTCTGTAGCTACAGTAAAAGGAGATGTTCTGCGTGAAGTACCTTCTGCTAATATTACCCAGTCATTACAAGGAAGAACGGCAGGTGTTGATATCTCACAAACTTCCACAAAACCGGGCGCTACAATGCAGATCCGTATTAGGGGAACCCGATCTTTGACAGGAGATAATAACCCGTTGGTTGTATTGGATGGAATTCCTTTCGTAGGATCACTGGGAGATATAAGTTCCAGTGATATCAAAAGTATTGATATCCTGAAAGATGCTTCTGCTACGGCAATCTACGGATCCAGAGGGGCAAACGGAGTTATTCTCGTGACTACCAACAGAGGAGCAAAAGGACAGAAGCCAAGATTTACCTACAATACTTTTACCGGAGTTCAGACCCTGTTTTCAAAATATCCTATGATGGATGGTCCTAAGTTTGCACAGCTGCGTGCTTACGCGATTCCTGCGGGAAATACAACCCCTTTGTATTCAAACGGGGCGGATGAAAATAACAGTGTCAATACAGACTGGCAGAGCCTGTACTATAAACCGGCAATGATGACCAGTCATGATATCGGTGTTTCAGGTGGAACGGAAGGAGGAAATTATAATGTAGGCTTGTCATACTTCAAGCAAAATGCATTAATCCCCATTCAAAGTTATGAAAGATTTGCCCTGCGAATGGCTATTGACCAGCAGGTGGGCTCTATCTTTAAATTCGGGTTTACAACCAATACAAACTATTCCATCTCGGAAGGGAACGGAGTAAATCCGGGAGCAGTTTTAGGTTATTCTCCTATTGCCAATCCTTATAATGCGGATGGTACCCCGAAAAGAGTAATGAGTACCGCAGGTGGTATCGATCAGACATGGATTTATACCAGAAAAAGCTTAGAGAGCCTGGGAGATAAATACGTTGATGAGACCAAGGCTTTTGCATCATATAACAATCTGTACGGGGAAGCCAGTCTTCCAATCAAAGGATTGAAATACAGGTTAAATGTAGGTTTGGATTTCCGTACTTCAAACAGTGGAAATTACACCGGTGTAGGGGTCTTTAATACGAACCCTCTGGGGCCGTCAGCAGCAGGAAGAGGTAATAACCAAACTTATCACTGGGTATTGGAAAATCTCTTGACTTACGACCGTACATTCGGCAAGCATAAGATCAATGCCGTAGCACTATATTCCGCAGAAGAGAATAAGTATACAAGCTCATACATGAGTGCAAAGAATGTCCCTGCAGACTTTTTCCAGTATTATAATCTGGGGCAGTCACCTCAGGCAGATATTACAGTGAGACCTGAAGACCAGATATACTGGAAAACTGGTTTGCTTTCCGCTATGGGAAGAGTAATGTATACTTACAATAACAAGTATATGCTGACGGCAACACTGCGTGCCGATGGATCTTCCAGGCTGGCTCCGGGAAACAAATGGCATACATATCCGGCGTTATCATTAGGATGGAATGTTACCAACGAATCTTTCATGGAGAATATCAAAGTTATTAATCTCCTTAAATTCAGAGCTGGATGGGGGCAGACCTCCAATCAGGCAGTGGATCCGTACTCTACGATGGGAAGATATAATGTAGCGCCATACAATTTTGGAAGTGCAGGAAGTACAGGGATCTATGGAAGTCAACCACCCAACCCGAATTTAGGATGGGAATACTCAAAAACACAAAACTACGGAGTAGATTTCGGTATATTGAACAACCGTCTTACGGGAAGTGTGGAATATTACAAAACCCATACATTTGACTTGTTGACACAGAAAAGCCTTCCGGCAACCAGTGGTTGGTCATCCATTGTTTCCAATGTTGCGGAAACAGAAAATAAAGGGCTGGAAGTTTCTTTAAACGGAATCATTTTTGATAATCCGGATGGGTTTACTTGGGAGGCTGGAATTAATTTTTATACCAATAAAAACAAGATTTTATCTCTTGCATCCGGAACAGAACGTGACGTCAATAACTTATGGTTTGTAGGTCATAATATTAATTCATTGTATGATTATCAATATATAGGTCTTTGGCAGGCAGGTGACCCTTATCAAAGTATTCTGGAACCGGGCACCCCGGCAGATGTTATAGGATCTATTAAAGTTCTTTACACCGGAGGTTATAACCCTGATGGAACCCCTGTAAGAGCAATTGGACCGGATGACAGACAAATTTTTGATACAGCCCCGAAATATCAGGGAGGATTCAATATGCGCTTCGCCTACAAAAATTTTGAACTGAGTACGGTAGGAGCTTTCCAGCACGGAGGAATCCTGGTAAGTACCATCTATGGGTCTGCAAGTTATCTTAACAGATTAACGGGAAGAGGGAATAACGTAGATGTTGATTACTGGACAGAAAATAACACTGATGCCTATTTTCCGCGTCCGGGGCGACATTTGAGTGGTGATAACCCTAAGTATTCTTCTACTTTAGCGATGTTTGACGCTTCTTATCTTAAACTTCGTACCATTACATTAGGATACAATGTTGATAAAGAATTTTTAAAGGACTTGAAAGTCAATAGCCTCAGAATCTACTTTACTGTAACCAACCCTATTGTATTATTTTCTCCTTATCATAAATTTTCAGGAATGGATCCGGAGCCCAACTCTTTCGGAAATGAAAATCAGGCGGTAAGCGGATATCAAAGCCGTCAGCTTGTTATAGGAACCAATAACCCTTCCACAAGAAATTACTTGATGGGACTTAACTTAACCTTTTAAAACTGTACAGTCATGATAAATTTTAACAAAAAACTGGTATTAGGAGCAATCTTTCTATCTTTAACGTTTACAGGTTGTAATGAAATTCTTGATGAGCAGCCAAGATCAATATATACGGCTGATTATTTTAATACAGCAGATGGAGTTAATCAGGGATTTACAGCCTTGTACAGACAGCTCCGATTATTGTATGGTAACGGATACTTTATGAGTAATTGTCAGAATGGAACTGACGAATCTACATGGGCACAAAGTGCTGATGGCAATTTTAAAGAACTGGATATGTCCGGAAACGGAAATATCAATTCCAATACTTTTCCTACAAGTATGGTTTGGAATTCAGTATTCCCATACATCAATACAGCCAATGGAATTATTGAAAAAGGCCCCGGGTTCGGCATTGCAGAATCTATGATTTCTGAAGCCCGTTTCTTCCGTGGATTTTACTATTTCATGCTGGTTCAGACCTATGGGGGAGTTCCTATGGATTTAGGTGCAGGAGAATTGAAATATAATACTTTGCCGTCCACAAATTCTGCAAGGAATACCGTTCCGGAAGTATACACAAAAGCTGTCTTTGCTGATCTTAAAAAAGCAATAGAAAATTTACCGTCATCACCAAGGGTAACGGGAGGTGTAACCAAAAATGTGGCTAGATTAATGCTTGCCAAGGCTTATCTTACCTACGGATGGTGGCTGCAAAATCCCAATAATATCCCAACTTATCCGGAAGCCGCAAGAACTGATCCTGACGGGCATAATGCCCAATGGTATTTTCAACAGGCTTATGATATCGCAATGGAAGGTATCAACAATCCCGGACCTTATGCGCTTCAGCCTACCTTCTATGATGTCAATGTAGGCTCAAATGACAGAAATACTGAATCTATGCTGTATGCAGACCATATACAGTCAAGTACATACTATAATGAAGGTGACCCTGTAGGATTTGGTTCAGGTTGGGCGCCGGACAATTTTGCGGCATGGATGCAGACATGGAACTACACAGCCATTAAAAGCAGTAAAACCACAGCGTGGGCAGGAGCAGATGTTGTAAGCTCAGTACAGCGTGAAGCTGCACAGTCCCTGGGGCGTCCATGGGTTCGTATGTGTCCTACCTTGGGGGTTATTAAAAATACTTTTGCAGATAAAACCAATGATTCCCGTTATGATGGTACTTTTGTAACCACGTACAGAGGAAACTGGAACAAAAATGGGACAGGTCTTACGACAGTGCCTGTACTTTATAATGCGAATAATCTGCCTGTACAGCCGGGAGGAGCTATCTTAAGCTTCCTTAACGATGACAGCCAGACGCCTTCTTACCCTACAGGAGCCGGACAAAGCGGTGTAGGAGCTGGTACTCTGTCAGGAAGAGCAGATTGGGTAATTGCACCGAATGGAATCAGCAGAATTGTATACCCTGGCTTATGGAAAATAGGAACTTACCGTACCGATGATCCAAACGGTTTAGGATATCCGAATGCGGGATTAACCCGTCCTTTCAGTGTTGCCAAATTTTCAGAATTCTATTTCATTGCAGCGGAAGCAGCAGTAAAAGGAGCTTCAGGAGCTGTGACAGCCAGAGACCTTATCAATGTTATCCGTGCCCGTGCCGGAAAATGGAAGTTCAATAATGCCCAGAATACTGCTTATGTAACGGATAACAGTGCTGCCATGATTGCTGCTACGCCATCCGTAATTACCATTGATTATATCCTTGCAGAAAGGTCTCGTGAATATTACGGAGAATTCTACAGATGGTATGATCTGGTGCGTACACAGAAGTGGGGAGATTATGCTGCCACTTATCAGATCGGAGGAGCTTCTTATGGAAACCACATTCCGCAAACAGTAACAAGAACAATCATGCCTTTTCACTATCTGAGACCAATTCCTCAGAATCAGATTGATGCGATGGAAGTTTCTGCAGATATTAAGGCAAAATACCAGAACCCCGGATACAATTAATTATTTTCTACATTCATATCAGTAACAGAGTAGGTGTGAAAGCACCTGCTTTGTTTAATTGAATTAAAATTTAAAATTATGGAAAAAACCTGGCGTTGGTTTGGCAAAAAAGACAAAATAGAACTGAGTACGCTTCGTCAAATAGGAGTAGAAGGAATTGTTTCCGCATTGCATGATATCCCAAACGGAGAAATCTGGAATCTGGAGGCCATCAATGATTATAAAAACTATATAGAAAGCCACGGCCTTCGCTGGTCTGTTGTGGAAAGTCTTCCCGTGAGTGAAGCCATCAAATACGGAGGTGAAGACCGTGACTCTTTGATAGAAAATTATATCATAAGCCTTGAAAATCTGGGTAAAGCAGGGATTACAACAGTTTGCTACAACTTTATGCCTGTTCTCGACTGGGCACGTACCGACCTCTTTCACGAATGGGAAGACGGTTCGTCATCACTTTATTTTGACAAAGCCAAGTTTGCATACTTCGAAATTCATATACTTCAAAGAGAAGGAGCCGAAAACGATTACAATTCAGAGATCCTTCAAAAGGTAGAAGAATTAAAAAATACCTTAACGGAAAAAGATAATAATGATCTGATAGACTCAGTGATTGTAAAAACACAGGGATTTGTTAACGGGAATATTAAGGAAGGAGATGATAATCCGGTAGCCATTTTCAAAAATCTACTGGCATTGTACGATGGCATAGATAAAAATCAGCTTCGCCTGAACATGAAATATTTCCTTGAAAAAATAATGCCTGTCTGTGAAAAATGGAATATCCGGATGTGTGTACACCCTGATGATCCTCCATTCTCATTACTGGGCTTACCAAGAATAGTAACCAATGAAGAAGATATTGACTGGGTTCTGAAAGCGGTTGACAATCCTCACAACGGATTGACGTTCTGTGCCGGTTCTTTAAGTGCCAATCTTCAGAATAATGTTCCGAAACTGGCTCAGAAGTTTGCCCACCGGACCAAATTCGTTCACCTGAGAAGTACAAATGTCTTTGAAAACGGGGATTTCATTGAAGCTCATCATTTGGGAGGAAGAGGAAAGCTCATTGAAGTGATCCGTGTATTCGAAAAAGAAAACCCTGATCTTCCGATGAGAATTGACCACGGAAGACTTTTAACAGAAGATGTTGACAAAGGATATAACCCTGGCTATTCATTTTTAGGAAGAATGCTGGCATTGGGGCAGATTGAAGGAGTAATGGCAGCAGTTCAGTCGGAATTACAGAAAAATTAATCTGCGTTTGTAATAAAATAGTAAAAAGTAAAATGAAAGACCTGTTTAGTATTAAGAACAAAGTGGCAGTGATCACAGGGGCTTCAGGCGTTTTGGGAGGCAGCCTCGCCAAAAGCTTTATAGAGGCTGGAGCAAAAGTTGTTGCACTGGGAAGAAACCAGGAAACATTGGATACCCGGGTAAAAGAACTTACGGATTTGGGAGGAGAGGCACTCGCTGTAGAAGCCAATGTGATGAATATCGAAAGTCTTGAAGCCGGCTCAGAAAAAATAAAAGAAAAATATGGCAGAATTGATATTCTGCTCAACATAGCCGGCGGAAATATTCCGGCCGCAACCTTATCTCCCGAGCAGTCGTTTTTTGATATGGATATGAAGGGATGGGCTGAGGTTACCGATCTAAATATCAATGGAACCATTTACCCGAGCTATGTTTTCGGAAAAATAATGGCTGAGCAGGGAAGTGGAAGCATTATTAATATTTCTTCCATGGCAGCTTATTCAGCTATAACAAGAGTGGCCGGATATTCTGCAGCCAAATCGGCGATCACCAACTTTACCCAATGGCTTGCATCTGATCTGGCATTGAAATTCGGAGATAAAATACGTGTTAATGCTGTGGCACCGGGATTCTTCATTGGTGATCAGAACCGCGCCATTCTTTTGAATCCGGATGGAAGCTTAACCGAAAGAAGCAAAAAAGTTATGGCCAAAACACCGATGCAGAGATTTGGAGAAGTAGAGGAACTGAATGGTATTGTACAGTTTCTATGTTCGGATGCAGCAAGTTTTATCACAGGAGCACTGATTCCTGTTGATGGAGGTTTCAGCGCATTCAGTGGAGTATAAGACAATTTTCTTCATATACAACGAACAGGATCTTAATGGTTCCATTCAAGGTCCTGTTTTTAAAATGTTGACTTTTTAAAGTTTGAATAGTAAAGAGAATTAAAATCAAGGATTGTAAAAACAAGTAATGAATAATTCCATTAAAAATAAAGACGTTTTCGGAGAATCATTTTTGCTTGAATCAGCAAAGGCAGAAAACCTGTATTTCGGTTATGCCAAAGATATGCCGGTTATCGATTATCATAATCATCTTGAACCGGACGTTATTGCTGCCAATCAGAATTTCCGTTCTCCAACAGCTATCTGGCTGGATGGTGACCATTACAAATGGAGGGCCATGAGAAATTTTGGTATTGATGAACAGTGTATTTCCGGAAATGCTTCAGATCAGGAAAAATTCAGGAAATGGGCTGAAGTGGTGCCTTATACCCTTCGTAACCCGTTATTTCACTGGACCCATCTGGAACTCAAAAATCCTTTTGAGATCAACGAATATTTATCACCAAAAAATGCAGATACGGTATACCATCAGATGAATGAAAGTCTGCAGACATCCGGCTTTTTACCACAATCTATCATTCAGAATTTTAAGGTAGAAGCCTTGTGCACTACAGATGATCCTGCTGATGATCTGGCTTATCATAAAGCTTTGAAACACAGTGGATTTAAGACAGTTGTTCTTCCGGCTTTCCGCCCTGATTCCTATATTAACATGATTAATCCCGAACAATATCTTTCAGGAATCAAAAAGCTTGAAAAAGTCTGCGGGTTTTCAATCACATCAGTTTCTGACCTGTTGAATGCGCTTCAGTCCAGAATCAACTATTTTGTAGAAGCAGGAGCAAAAGTAGCCGATCATGGCTTTGAATATTTCCCGGATACGACGAAATGGAATCATAGCCTCGAAAGAGAATTTTCTGAATTCCTGAAGGGGAATTTCTCATCATTTTCAGATCCTGAAGCATTGTGTGGTTATATGTTGAAAGAGCTTTGTAAAATGTATGCAGAAAAAGGCTGGGTACAGCAGTTTCATGTAGGGGCAACCAGAAACAATAATTCTGAAATGCTCAGAAAAGTTGGAATCAATGCAGGGTATGATGCCATTGGGGAACAATACTATGCACAGAGACTGAGCATTTTACTTGATGAGCTGAATACAGAAGGAAAACTCGCCAAAACCATTGTCTACAATTTAAACCCGGCATTTAACGAAGTTCTTGCAACCCTTGCCGGAAATTTCAATGAAGGTGGGATCAAGTCCAAGGTCCAGTTTGGAGCAGCCTGGTGGTTTCTTGATCAGCCTGACGGAATGACAAAACAGATGAATACGCTTTCCAATATTGGCCTCATCAGCACTTTTGTAGGAATGCTTACCGATTCCCGAAGCCTGCTGTCATTCTCAAGACACGATTATTTCAGAAGGCTTGTATGCAATATGTTCGGAAGTGAAATGGAAAGAGGTCTTCTTCCCGATGACGAAAAATGGGTCGGAATGATCATTCAGGATATCTGTTATCATAATACAAAAAACTATTTTGAAATCTAATACCATGCAGGATTCAGCAAAAATACTATGTTTCGGTGAACTGCTTCTCCACTTTGCCCCGGATTCCGAAGGGAACTGGTTGAATGAGCAGTCTCTTAAGATGTACATAGGCGGAGCTGAATACAATGTAGCAGCGGCAATTTCCCAGTGGAAGAATTCTGTAAAGCTGCTATCAGCTTTGCCTGAAAATTTTGTAGGAAACCAGCTGGAATCTCAGCTTAAAAATAAAGGAATAGAAGTCCTTGCAGAAAAAAATAAAGGAAGAATAGGAACATTTTATCTGTCTTCCGATGGAGATATGCAGAATGCTTCAGTGGTGTACGATCGCTTTCCGTCTGTTTTTACCCAATCGGGTTTTGAAACATTTAGTGATGATGAAATATTTTCAGAAGTAAAATGGCTGCATATCAGTACCATCACACCGGCTTTGAGTGATAATGCGTTTCAGAAATGCCTGCAAATTATGAGAGAAGCCAGGACAAGAAATATTACGGTTTCCCTCGACCTGAATTACAGAGCGTTGCTTTGGCAAAACCAAAATCCTCACAAAATTAAAGAGCTGATGCCTTTTGTGAATGTTCTTATGGGAAATATCTGGTCTGTTGAGCAGTTCCTGAATATTCCTGTTGAATATGAGCTTAACGGAAATTTTGACGATGAAAATCTTCTGAAACAAGCCGAAAAAACAGCGTTGGAAATCTGTAAACAGTTTCCAGATGTAGAAAAGATAGCTAATACCTTCCGCTTTACAAACGGAGAAGAGGTCAATTATTTTGCCACCTTATTTACTGATGAAAGGCTCTTGGTTTCAGAAAAATATAAGGCAGACAAAATTGAAGAAAGAGTAGGAAGCGGGGATTCTTTTATGGCTGCTTTGATTCATGGGGTTTTAAAAGGAAATCCTGATCAGCAGATCCTGGAAGATGCCACAAAAGTGGCTTTTAAAAAGCTTTTTGTAAAGGGAGATACCATTGATGAACGCATTAATATCGAAAAATTATGACTGAAATAGTACAAAAAATAAAAGACCAGAAAATAGTTCCGTTGTTTTATGATGAATCGTTTGAAGTCTCAAAAAATATCATAAAAGCTTTATACGAAGCAGGAATCCATGTAATAGAATACACCAACCGCGGTCATCGGGCATTGGAAAATTTTACCCGGCTGAAAGCTATTTCTCATACAGAATTTCCTGAACTTCTGTTAGGAATAGGGACGGTAAAAAACATACATGAAATAGATGATTATGCCAATGTGAAAGCAGATTTCATCATTACACCGGTCATCAGTGAAGCATTGGTGAGACATGCTCTCGAAAAAAACATTCTTCTGATTCCGGGTTGTTTTACCCCTTCCGATATCAATATTGCATTTCAGAATGGGTTAACACTGGTTAAAGTATTCCCGGCAGATGCTTTAGGGAAGAACTATATTAAATCGGTACAGCCTGTTTTCCCGGGAATGAATTTCATGCCAACCGGAGGAATCCATGCAGAAACTGAAGATATCAGAGAATGGCTCAATGGAGGTGCTGTAGCAGTTGGACTGGGAAGCTCACTTATAGGAAAAGATGTTAATGAAGAAGAACTGACTCTGAAAACAAAAAAATTACAACAACAAATTAATCATAACTAAATGCAGGCTCCTAAAAACCGCAATATAAGATGGTGGATGCTGTCTCTCGTCTTTCTCGCCACTACGATCAACTATCTTGACCGTCAGGTGATGGGTTTGCTGAAACCTGTGCTGGAAAAAGAATTCAACTGGGATGAAAAAGATTACAGCTACATTGTAATGGCATTTACCACTACTTACGCTATCGGTTACCTGGCGATGGGGCGATTTATAGACAGAGTGGGAACCAAAATAGGGTATGCTGTTTCCCTTATTGTATGGAGTCTTGCCTCTATAGGACATGGGTTTGTCAAAAGTACACTAGGATTTATTATAGCGAGAAGTACCTTAGGAATCAGTGAAGCAGGGAACTTTCCTGCCGCCATCAAATCTGTGGCTGAATGGTTCCCGAAAAAGGAAAGGGCACTGGCAACGGGGATTTTTAACTCGGGAGCAACGGTGGGGGCTATTTTAGCACCGCTGCTGGTTCCGTTCATTCTCGGGCATTACGGATGGAGGCAGACATTTGTATGGATTGGTGCTTTAGGCATGGTTTGGATTATCCTTTGGTGGAAATTCTACGCCATACCGGAAAAAACAAAAAATCTTAGTAAGGAAGAATTGCAATACATAAAAAGCGATCAGGATAAAAAAATAGAAGAGAAAACTAAAATTCCTTTATCAGAATTACTTAAATATAAAGTAACATGGTCATTTGCTATCGGTAAAATTTTAACTGATCCTATCTGGTATTTCTTCATGTTCTGGCTGCCGGCATATTTCTCGGATGTATTCAAAATGGATTTAACAAAACCATCCGTTCCGTTGATTATTATTTACAGCGGAACCACGATAGGAAGCATCGGTGGAGGATATCTCTCATCATTTCTGATCAAAAAAGGCTGGGCGATCGGAAGAGCAAGAAGCTTTACGATGTTACTCTTTGCATTGATGGTTGTTCCGGTAATGTTTTCAAAATATGTAGACAATATGTGGCTGATTACCCTGATTATTGCCCTTGCCACAGCTGCACATCAGGGTTGGGGAGCCAATCTTATGACTACGGTCGGAGATCGGCTGCCTAATCATTATGTAAGTTCCGTGATAGGATTTGGTGGTATGCTAGGCTCGGCAGCAGGAATTGTTTTTCCGCTTTTTATCGGAATCGTTCTAGATACCTTTAAAAAATCAGGAAATATCAACGGAGGCTATAATATCATATTTTTCATAGCTGGAATATCTTACGTTACAGCCTGGGGATTGATTAAAATCATCAACCGCAAGAAAACCGTTTAGATTGAAGCTAAAAATCATAAAACATTAAAAAATTATAAAAAAAGAATAACAATGAAACAGAATATAATGGATTTAACTTTTTTCAGGAATAAAACCTATGTCCTTGCGGCAGCAGCTTTGCTTTCTGTGACGACTATTTCTGCCCAGACTTTCTCAGACTTTACTTACCATGGAAACGATAAAATATATAATGACAATCCTCTTAAGCCGGATGAGTTCTATTCGCCGATCCTTCAAGGTTGTTATCCCGATCCCAGCATTACCAGAAAAGGGAAAGATTATTATCTTGTGAACTCCTCATTTTCAATGTTTCCGGGAGTTCCGATTTTTACTTCAAAAGATCTGGTAAACTGGAAGCAGGTGGGACACGTCCTGGACAGACCTTCACAGCTTAAGGTTGAAAAATCAGGCGTTTCTCAAGGAATTTATGCACCGGATATAAAATACAATAAACATAACGACACTTTTTACATGATTACTACCCAAATTGCAGGCGGTATCGGAAATATGGTCGTAAAAACCAAGGATCCGGCAAAAGGATGGAGCGAAGTTCAGAAACTGAATTTTGACGGTATTGATCCTGCTATTTTCTTTGATGATGACGGAAAAGCATACATCGTTCACAACGATGCTCCGCCAAAAGGTACTGAGCAGTACAATGGCCACCGCGTCATTAAAATCTGGGAATATGATCTCGAAAAGGACCAGGTAGTACCGGGTTCGGATAAGATTATTGTCAACGGCGGCGTTGATCTTTCCCAAAAACCCATCTGGATTGAGGGGCCACATATCTACAAAAAGAATGGTAAATATTACCTGATGTGTGCAGAAGGAGGAACCGGAGGAAACCACAGCGAAGTTATATTTATGTCCGGTTCTCCAAAAGGACCTTATATTCCGGCTGGCAATAACCCGATTCTGACACAGCGTTACTTCCCGAAAGACAGAAAAGAAAAAGTAGACTGGGCCGGTCATGCGGATCTTGTAGAAACTCCGGAAGGCCAATATTACGGAGTATTTCTTGCCATACGCCCCAACGAGAAAAACCGTGTTAACAAAGGCCGTGAAACATTTATCCTTCCGGTTGACTGGAGCGGAACTTACCCTGTTTTCCAAAATGGGCTGGTTCCAATGAAACCGAAACTGAAATTGCCTGAAGGAGCTCAGAATCACAACGGACAAAACGGATTTTTTCCCAACGGAAACTTTACTTATGCCGATAAGCTGACAGATAAAAATCTTGATTACCGATGGATTGCCATGCGCAGACCTCGTGAAAGCTTCATCAATATTACCAAAAACGGTGTGAAAGTAAATCCTTTTGCAACCAATATCAAAGCATTGGCTCCGGTTTCAGCACTGTTCCACAGATTACAGCATGAATCTTTTGAAACCTCTGTAACCCTGGATTTTAAACCTAAATCCGAAAAAGAGCTGGCAGGAATTACCTGCTATCAGAGTGAAAAATTCAATTATGTTTTTGGAATTACAAAAAAGGATAAAGATTTCTATATCGTATTGGAAAGAACCGAAAAAGGAGAATCCAAGTTAATTGCAAGCGAGAAAATTTCATTATTCAAACCGGTTAAACTGCAGGTGATTGCTGATAAAGATGAACATAGTTTTAATTATTCGCTGGATGGTAAAAATTACAAAAATCTTGGCGGACCGGTTTCAGGAGATATACTCTCTACTGACGTAGCGGGAGGTTTTACAGGAAGCCTTATAGGGCTGTACAGTACCTCTTCCAATGATATTGTGCCACAATAGTATGAGAGATCTGTCATTCTGAATGGAACGAAGTGAAATGAAGAATCCAGTCTTTTATTGACAGTAACAAAAAATACTTAGTGACAACAATTAAGTATTTTAAAATTGAAAAACTAAGAGTAAAACCAAACATAACAGTACATCTTGAAAACCAAAAAATCTTATATAGTTTCTTTATTGGGATTTATCGGGCTGAATCTTCTTTCAGCCCAGGTAAATCCTTCCGGAAAACAGAGTACATCCTTTACCAATCCCATCATATGGGCTGATGCACCTGATTTATCGATTACCAGAAACGGAAGTGATTTTTACCTGATCAGTACCACTATGCATCTGATGCCGGGAGCTCCGGTGATGCACTCCAGGGATCTGGTACATTGGGAAATGTCCGGGTATGTTTTTGATACCCTGAATGACAATTCAAAATATGATTTACTGAACGGAACCGTTTACGGGAGAGGCCAATGGGCTTCTTCAATCCGCTATCATAAAGGGAAATACTATGTTTTGTTTTCTCCGAATGATGAACCTTTCAAATCTTATTTCTATGTGACTGATCATCCTGAAAAAGGAAAATGGAAATTGATCACCAGAACACGGCATTTTCATGATGCCTCACTGTTTTTCGATGATGATGACAAGGTATATGTTTTCACTTCCAACAAAGTTTTTGAACTGAGTCCTGATTGTAAAGAGGTCATAGGAAATCCGGATGGAACTGAAGTGTTTCAGAAAGATGCTTCGGAAACCGGACTTCTGGAAGGAAATCAGATCATCAAAAGAAACGGAAAATACTACATGATGATGATTTCATGGCCCAGAAACGGAAAACGCCGTCAGGTAGTCTACAGAGCGGATAAAGTGGCAGGCCCTTATGAGAAAAAGGTAATTCTGGAAGACAATTTTTTAGGATTTTCCTATGCAGGTCAGGGAGCTTTAATAGATGATAAGAACGGAAACTGGTATTCCCTTATTTTCCAAGACAGAAATGGGGTGGGGCGCGTCCCGATTTTATTGCCTGTTCAATGGGAAAACGATTGGCCGGTCTTGGGAAATAATGGAAAAGTTCCTCTGAAAGGAGAAGTTCCTCTTCCACCATTCAAAGCAAAAAATCATCTGGTGGAAAGTGATGAGTTTTCTGACAAAAAAATGAAGATCCAGTGGCAGTGGAATCATAATCCGGTGAATGAAGCGTGGTCTTTATCCGAAAGAAAAGGATTTCTCAGACTGAAAACCAGCAGAGTCGTAGACAATCTGTATGCGGCACCCAATACTTTAACCCAGAGAATGGAAGGTCCGACTTCTTCAGCGGTTGTCACGATGGATCTTAAAGGAATGAAAGACGGAGATGTTGCAGGCTTCAGTGCTTTCAACGGTGATTCCGGAATCTTGTCAGTAGTGAAGGAAGGTGATGAAAAATTCATTATTTTTTCAACCAATGAAGTAAGCCTGGACAGTAAAACAAAAGCCATTATTGGGGTTAAAAAAGAAGAGAAAAAACGGATTCCACTCAATTCGGATAAGGTTTCCCTTCGTATTGATGCCAATTTTAACCTCGGTAAAGATCTTGCAGACTTTTATTACAGTACCGATCAGAAGAACTGGACGGAAATGGCAAAAGACTACAAAATGATTTTTGATTACCGTAGATTTTTTATGGGGTCGAAATTTGCAATTTTTAATTATGCCACTAAAAATACCGGAGGATTCATAGATGTGGATTTTTTCAAAATCAATGAAGCAGGAAAATGAAATAATATAAAAATCAGAAAGGCAAAGAAAAGTCTGCTGTAAATATATACATAAAATAATATGCTATTATTTTTTTATCTGAAATAATAAGTGTTGAAAATACAAATAAAAAATCATGAATAAATCAGTTGTATTAGCATTAGGTTTCATGCTGTCAGGAGTTTTTATTTCTGCACAGGCTTTTGAGAAAAAAGCACCACAGGATTTTGATACGGAGAAAAAAGAAATTCCACACGGAAAGATTGATACCATACAATATTCGTCTGTAACCGTTGGTACTACACGCAAAGCATTGGTATATACGCCTCCCGGATTTAAACAAGGCAATAAATATCCTGTTTTATATCTGCTTCACGGCATTGGGGGAGATGAAAAAGAATGGTTTAGAAATGGGACACCCCAGATTATTTTAGATAATCTCTATGCCAAAGGAAAGCTTATTCCCATGATCGTTGTACTTCCCAACGGACGGGCGATGAAAGACAACAGAGCAACCGGCGACATCATGGCAAAGGATAAAGTGGAAGCTTTTGCAACTTTTGAAAAAGACCTGCTGAATGATCTGATTCCTTTTGTAGAAAAAAAATATCCGGTAAAAAAAGACAGAAACGACAGAGCCATTGCGGGACTTTCCATGGGAGGCGGCCAAACCCTGAATTTCGGACTGGGAAATATTGACAGGTTCGCCTGGATAGGTGCCTTTTCCGCAGCTCCGAATACCAAAGAGCCTGAACAGCTTCTTCCTGATCCGTCCAAAGCTAAACAATTAAAGCTTCTTTGGATTTCATGCGGAGATCAGGACAGACTGATGCCTTTCAGTAAAAGAACAAGCGACTATCTTACAGAAAATAAGATTCCTCATATTTTTTATGTAGAACCGGGCGGCCACGATTTCAAAGTCTGGAAAAATGACCTGTATCTGTTTTCCCAGCTTCTTTTCAGGCCCATAAAGCAGGGAGATATTAATCTCATGCTGAAGTCAGAATAAAAGTTTACATCCAAATTCTCTGTTCTATGAATATCCGCAAAATACATATCAGTTGCATTGCTATAGTAGGTTTATTTTCGATGGGATTTGCTCAGAATCCTATCATTCAGACCAATTATACCGCAGACCCTGCACCGATGGTTTATAATGACAGACTGTATGTGTATACCACACACGATGAAGATGAGTCCACCTGGTTTACTATGAACGACTGGAAAGTCTATTCCACGAATGATATGGTCAATTGGACAGACCACGGAACGGTTCTTTCCTATAAAGATTTCGATTGGGCAAAGCGTGATGCCTGGGCCGCACAATGCATAGAAAGGAATGGGAAATTTTTTATGTATGTTCCGATGTGGTCAAAAACCAATAACAAAGGCGCTATAGGAGTTGCTGTCGGCGACAGTCCGTTTGGGCCTTTCCATGATCCATTGGGAAAACCTCTGGTTCAGAGCGAATGGGGAGATATTGATCCTACAGTTTTTGTGGATGATGAAGGCCAGGCCCATATGTACTGGGGAAATCCCAAATTGAAATATGTCAAGCTGAATGAAGATATGATTTCCTATTCCGGAAACATCATAGAAGTTCCGATGACAGAAGAATCATTTGGAAAAAGAGATGGAAAACCCAATCCGGAAAGGCCAACAAAATATGAAGAAGGCCCGTGGCTGTACAAAAGAAAAAATCTGTATTATCTTTTCTGGCCGGGTGGTCCGCTTCCTGAATTCATAGGATATTCTACCAGCAAAACTGTGCAGGGCCCTTGGAAATATGGAGGAATTATCATGCCTGCTGAAGGAAAGTCATTCACCAATCATCCCGGTGTTATTGATTTCCGGGGGAAAACCTATTTCTTTTATCACAATGGTGCGTTGCCTGGCGGAAGCGGGTTTACAAGATCGGTAAGCCTGGAAGAGCTTACTTTCAATAAAGATGGCTCTATTTCACCCTTTAAAATGACCAATGGAATTACAAAAGCTATTGCTGCAGTTAATCCCTATTCGTTCAACCAGGCTGAAATGATTGCATGGTCAGAAAATGTAAAATCTTATCAGAATAAAGAGGCTGATGTTTTCATCAAAGCAAAGAAAAATGGGGCGTATACCAGTGTAAAGAATGTGGATTTCCGAAAAAAAGGAGCCGGTGCTTTCTCTGCAAGGATAGGAACTACCCATAACAGTGACATAACAATGACTATTCATCTGGATGCTGTGAACGGCCCGGTTGCCGCAATGGTAAAGGTCCCGCTGACGGGTGGGGATGATCGCTGGGAAACGGTAAAAGTTCAGATTACTGAAAAGATTGCCGGCATTCATGATCTGTATTTTGTATTCAATGGCAAAGCCTCAACAGATATTATGTATTTCGATTACTGGACCTTTCTTGAAAATAATGAGTTATGAGAAAAAAAGTTTTATATATCGTATTCAGCTTGTTTCTGATTAGCAAAAGCTTTGCGCAGGTAGCAGAAATTTCAAGCCCAGATGGACACCTGAAGCTTCATGTCTTTTCAGAAGATGGAAAGGCATTATATAATGTGATGCTTCAGGGAAAAATAATGCTTGAAAAATCCCCGCTGGGCCTGGTAACCAATGAGTCCGATTTTTCAAATAATCTGAAATTTACTGACAGCCAAAAAGACGTGGTTTCTAAGAAATACACAAACGCAAAGATCAAAAAATATGAGATTGATTATAAGGCTAATACTTTATCGGTTAGTTTCATCAACGCAGACCAACATCAAATAAACATTGAATTTCAGGTAAGCAACAACAATATTGCTTTTCACTATAATATTCCACCAATGAAAGAACGGCTGAGTGTTGTGGTACAGTCAGAAATTACAGGTTATAGATTCCCGTCACAAACCACTACTTTTCTTTCACCTATGATGAAACCGATGACCGGATTTGCCCGCACAGCGCCAAGTTATGAAAGTGGCTATAAAGCAGATGCTGAACTGGGAATATCATCTGATTACGGGTACGTTTTCCCTGGTCTTTTCCATATCGGAAATGAAGGTTGGGTATTGCTTTCCGAGACAGGAGTGAACAGTTCGTATTGTGCTTCACACCTTGAAACCACAGCAGAAAAAAGCCTTTACAAAGTAGCCTATCCGAAAATTGCTGAAAATAACGGTTTCGGAAGTACTGGAGCAGCAGTCTCACTTCCCGGAAAAACACCCTGGAGAACAATTACCGTGGGCAGTTCTTTGAAACCTGTCGTAGAAACCACCATTCCTTTTGATGTGGTAGATCCGATGTATGAGCCTTCACAGGATTATCAGTTCGGAAAATCTACCTGGAGCTGGATTCTGTGGCAGGACAAAAGTATGAACTATGATGATCAGGTGAAATTCATAGATCTGGCTGCTGCGTTGAAATATCAGTTTATTCTTATCGATGCGCTTTGGGATAAAAATATTGGAAAAGAACGAATGAAAACCCTCGTTCAATATGCAAAATCCAGAAATGTAGGCGTGTTGCTCTGGTATAATTCCAATGGTGCGGCTAATGATGCGCCCATGGGGCCTAAAAATAAAATGAGCTCATCCGTTGAACGTAAAAAAGAAATGAAATGGCTGAAAGAAGCAGGAGTAAAGGGATTGAAAGTGGATTTCTTCGGAGGAGACAAACAGGAAACCATGCGTCTTTATGAAGATATTCTGTCCGATGCCAATGATTATGGATTAACCATTATTTTTCACGGAGCCACTGTACCGAGAGGCTGGGAAGTGATGTACCCGAATTACGCAGGAAGCGAGGCCGTTCTTGCTTCAGAAATGCTGTATTTCTCAGAAGATGTACGCAAGGAGGAAGCTTTTTTTGCCACACTTCATCCTTTCATCAGAAATACAGTGGGAAGTATGGAATTCGGAGGAACTTTTCTCAATAAATACTTGACAGAATCCAACAGGGACAAAAATAAAAGACATACCACAGACGGATTTCAGCTGGCTACAGCAGTACTGTTTCAGAATCCCGTTCAGATGTTTGGTATCATGCCGAATAACCTGACCGATGCTCCGGAATTTCAGCTCACCTTTATGAAAGAGGTTCCGACACTTTGGGATGAAACAGTTTTCATAGACGGTTATCCCGGAAAATATGCCGTGGTTGCGAGAAGACATGCGGATCAATGGTATGTGGTTGGCGTGAATGCTGAAAAACAATCCCAAAAGCTGAAAATAAAGCTTCCGATGTTTGCCGGAAAAACCGTAAAGCTTATCAATGATGATACGAAAGGAAATACATCAGAGAAAGAAGTAAAAATAAATGCAAAAGGAGATTTCAGCATTGAAGTACAGCCGCAGGGTGGTTTTACGCTGAAAGATTAATCTGCGTAAATCTTAAGTTTTCAAAGCCTGCAAGGTTTGAATTGAGTAAAAAGAACACAGAGTTTCTTAAAATTAAATAAAACTGATTATGAATCACCTGAAAATATTTGTCGTTGTTGTGTTGTTTGGGTTTTGTCTAAAGATCCATGCTGCAGAACCGTTTATCAGCACTGAGAAAAATCCCGGAAATATTATTTTAAAAGCAAAAACGCTCAATCTTTCTATTTTTGCGGGCTCCGGAACAGATCAGGGGATTATGAGAGCCGTAAAAAATCTGCAAACTGACTTTCAGAAAGTGACAGGAGAACAGCCGGTAATTCTTAACCAGATTTCAGGAATGCAGTCTCCTTTACTGATTATAGGAACTGTTGGGACAAAATCTGTCATTGATGATTTAATCAGGCAGAAAAAGCTTGATGGAAAAGCATTAATAGGGAAAAGGGAAAAATATATCATTCAGAATGTCAGTAATCCTTTTCCGGGAGTTTCTGAAGCCATTGTGATTGCGGGAAGTGATAAAAGGGGAACCATTTATGGGATTTATGAAATGTCTCAGCAGATAGGCGTTTCACCATGGTATTATTGGGCAGATGTTCCGGTTCAGGTAAAAGAAAATTTATATTTCAAAAAAGGAATGTATACCGATGGTGAACCTGCTGTAGAATACCGTGGTATTTTCCTTAACGATGAAGAACCTTCACTTGGAGGATGGGCAAGAGCAACATTTGGAGGAGTAAATAGTCAATTTTACGAGAAAGTTTTTGAGCTGATTCTTCGCCTTAAAGGAAACTATATCTGGCCGGCGATGTGGGGGAAAGCGTTTTATGACGATGATGCTCTGAGCGGTTCGCTGGCCAATGAAATGGGTATTGTCATGGGAACTTCCCACCATGAGCCTATGGCTTTGGCACAGACCGACTGGCACAGGTATATCAAAAAAAATAACCTCCCGAATGTCTGGGATTATGCTAAAAATGCAGAAGTGCTGCAAAAATTCTGGAAATCCGGAATGGAAAGAAGCAAAAACCGGGAAAAGCTCGTTACGATAGGAATGCGTGGTGACGGCGACGAAGCGATGGGAGAGGGAACCAATATTTCCCTTCTGGAAAAAATTGTAAAAGACCAGCGTAAAATTATTGCTGAGGTTACCGGGAAAAAAGCTGATAAAACCCCTCAGGTATGGGCATTGTATAAAGAAGTTCAGGATTATTATGATAAAGGAATGCGGGTTCCGGATGATGTGATCCTGCTGTTCTGTGATGATAACTGGGGGAATGTAAGAAAGCTTCCCGACCTTTCAAAACCTTTACATAAAGGTGGATACGGAATCTACTATCATTTCGATTATGTGGGCGGACCCAGAAATTCCAAATGGATCAACATCAGTCCCATCCAGAGAGTCTGGGAACAAATGAACCTTTCTTATGAACACAAAGTCGACAAGCTTTGGATCGTCAATGTAGGAGATTTAAAACCGATGGAGTTTCCGATCAGTTTTTTTCTGGAAATGGCTTGGAATCCAAAGCAGTTTAATACTAAAAATCTTTTCGGGTATACCGAAAAATGGGTTGCTCAGCAGTTTGGAGATAAACACGCAAAAGAAATTGCCGGGATGATTAATCTTTATGCCAAATATAACAGAAGAGTAACGCCTGAAACCCTTGACAGCAAAACGTACAGCCTTCAGAATTAT
Organism: Chryseobacterium defluvii; assembly: GCF_003634775.1. Lineage (GTDB taxonomy): Bacteria > Bacteroidota > Bacteroidia > Flavobacteriales > Weeksellaceae > Chryseobacterium > Chryseobacterium defluvii. The sequence goes on from NZ_RBXB01000001.1 coordinate 979,951, forward strand.
CATGAATTTGAAACTGTTTTAAATGATTACAAAGCATTGACAGTAGAAGCCCTACGGTTAAAAGAGCAGATTCCTGCTGAATATCAGGATGCCTATTATCAGTTGGTTTTGTACCCGATTGATGCCTGTAGTAATTTATACGAAATGTACTATGTGGTGGCAAAAAACAGGGAGCTGTCAGCGAAAAAAGATCCGGGAGCCAATTTCTACGCGGATAAAGTGAAGGCATGCTTTGATAGGAACGCTTATCTGGACAACCAATACAACAATGTGATCGCCGGAGGAAAATGGAAACATATGATGGATCAGATGAGGATAGGATACAAAAGCTGGGCGGACGGAAAAGAAAATATAATGCCTGAAGTCACCTATATTTCTGAAGCCGAGATTCCCAAAGAAAAAGTATTTCAGGAAAAAAACGGCTATGTATCCATTGAAGCGGAACACTTTGCAAGGCTTCATCAATCAGACAGAATCCATTGGGAAGTGATTCCTGATTTTGGAAAAACAAAATCCGGGGTAACAACCTTTCCGCAGAGTGCTTATCCAAAAGCTGATGAAAATATCTGGCTGGAATATGATATTAACTTTGAATCCAAAGGTGAATTTGACGTTGAACTTCTTTTAGCACCTACTTTAAATTTTAATCATAATAAAGGACTTCGATATGAAATTTCATTGGATAATCAGCCTGCACAGGTCGTGAATTTCAACGGCCATTATAAAGGAGAATTGGGAAAATGGCAGTCCGAACATATTATTAAATCCGTAACAAAGCATTTGATTCAAAAGGCAGGAAAATATACTTTACGCTTCAGAGTGCTTGAACCTGGCATTGTCCTGGAAAAAATATTGATCAATACCGGAGGTTTAAAACCTTCTTATCTGGGTGCTCCCGAAAGCGAAATACTTCACTAAATGACAATACTAATAACAAAAAACACTTTAATTATGAATCAGTAATCTCAATTTACATTCCAATCTAAAATACAGTTCCCTGACAGAGAATGAAGAAAAAGAACAGCGGATGATTTTGTAAGCAACTTTATTTAACAGATCGCTGCCTGATATAATTCGGGGTATTTCCTGATGGGTTTTTGAAAATTAACTGTCTTGAGAGGGAGTCTATTGCCCTCATTTCAATCGTTTATACCTGCAATCACGAATATTTAAACCAAAACATTATGAAAAAATTTTTAAGTCTTGTTGCTATTTATTCTATGGCCTTGTTTTTCAGTGGTATGTTGTATGGGCAGCTTACTACGGTAAAAATTGACAAGAATATTACGTATCAGAAAATAAAAGGATTCGGAGGATTTGTCTGCAGTCCCCAGTTTGCCTATAACCATATGTCTACATCAGAAATTCAGACGCTTTGGGGCGCTTCCAGCGAAGGTGGATATAACATTATGAGATTATATATTCCCGAGAACAGCAGTAACTGGAGTTCCGTATTAGCTACAGCACAGCTTGCCAAATCTATGGGGCTTACCATTTTTGCCTCTCCGTGGACAATGCCTGCAGCCTGGAAAACCAATAACCACGTAAATGCCGTGTATACTGATGCCAACGGCGTACAGCAGATAGGATATCTGAAAACCGAAAATTATCAGGATTATGCCCTTTATCTCAACAGTTTTGTTACCTATCTTCAGAATAACGGAGTAGATCTTGATTATATTTCCATTCAAAATGAGCCGGATGAAATGGCACAGTATCAGGGATGTATCTGGACGCCGGCTCAAATTACTACTTTTATTAAAAATTACGGACATCTTATCAACTGCAAAGTCATTGCCCCGGAAAGCGTAGGATTTACAGATAATTTTGCCGGTGCTTTGCTGGATCCCGCGGCAATGGCTAATTTTGAAGTCTATGGAGGTCATCAATATGGACTCATCCAGTCTACATACAAGCAATTCCAGAATTACAACAAAGAAATCTGGCAGACAGAATATTTGATCAACTGGAATTCTTCATCCACACAGCCGGCCCGTGATTTCAGCTGGAATACAGACGCATTTACTTTTGCCAGCAGTGTCAACAATGCTTTATTAGGCAATATCAATGCATGGATCCATTATTCTGCCAAACGTTATTACGGTTTAATGGGTGACGGAACTTACGGAACTCCCGCAGGCGTAATGACCAAAAGAGGCTATATCCTTTCACATTATGCCAAGTATACAACAGGAAAGACGAGAATAGAGGCAAAATGGGATGACAAAACCGGTGTTTTACAAGGCTCTTCCTATATTTCCCAGGATGGAAATCAGGTTGTTCTTATGGTGATCAATCCTTCTCAGAATGCCTATAGTTTGAAGGTTGATCTGCCTTTTTATACGACTTCAGGAACAAAAATCCTTACCAATACACAATCCAATATGGTGAGCACGCCTGTTTCTATAAGTACGCCAACATTCCGGCCTAATGCTGATATCAACCCTTCCAGTGTCATGACTTTTGTTTTTAATAAAAGCGGTGACAGGCCTGCGTCTCTGATGACAGGCGGTGATATCCATTATAATAAAATTGAAACACAGACTCCTACCAATACAGCTTTTGGGACGGGATTCAATATAAGCAATACAACGGTGACGTTCTCCAATCCAAGTCCTCTTATCAGTAATAATATGACTGCAGCTAACGGATATCTTCAGCTTAATGACAGGTACAATAAACTGATCCTGCATGTAAACAGCTATACAACTGCGGGGCAAAGCTATTCAGACAATACAACTTTATATTATGTCAACAGTCAAGGGGTAACAAAATCGTATAATTATGGCAAGATTAATTTTCCACAGGGAGGAAATTTTGATATCACATTCGATATTTCAAGGCAGGTGCTTACAGACGGTTGCAAAGGAATTTTAGGATTGAGAAATTCCAATTATAGCTCTGTGCTTACGCTTAATCTGGGAGATGTTTATTTCAATGTAGGAAATGAAATTGCTTCAAAATTCGGAGGAACTTATTCCGCTAGTGACAGCTATCTGATGGATGCCCTGGAAAATGGCTACTACACTTCTGTGGACTTCGGAAATGCAGCAGGAGTTACTTCCTCCAATAACTGGCAGCCTATGAGTGCAAACACTAACAGCATTTATTATGTGAATGCAAATGTAAGTTCATCTGCCAATAATGTGATTTCAGGTACAGCCTGTTCAAATCTTGTCCTTTCCGGTCAGGGTAAGGATTTTCAGGTGCCGTTTAACTTTACAGCCAATACAGCTTCTTACAGCCGTACATTTAATGGTTACGATGTGCTGATCTTACCATTCCAGGCTAATATTCCATCCGGAGTTACTGCTTATACGATGTCACCCGGAGTAAGCAATATCAGCTGTACCGCAATTTCAAATGGAATCATTCCTGCGAATACTCCGGTAATCATCAATGCAACAGGGAATATTACTTTCAGTGGCTCAGGGAATGTTTCCACACCTAAAGCAATCACGGTCAATCAGATGAACGGAGTCTATCAGAGCATCAAAGTTCCGGCTAATGCTTATGTTCTGAAAACAGAAAACGGAGTAACAGGCTTCTATAAAGTAACTGCCGGAAGTGAGCCTGTAATAGGATCTTTCAAAGCTTATCTTACAGAAGAGAATACCTATTCTGCCAACGTTCTTCCTTTAAACTTTGGACTGTTAAGCACCAGAAATATTTCGGTTGAAGCCAAAAAAGGAAGTGTGAAAATATACCCTAATCCGGTAAAAGCAGATCTTTTCATTGATTCTGATTTTTCAGAAGCTGCAGCTGCTATTTTTGACGGAAGGGGAAGTGTCATCAGATCCGGATTGAAAATAGATTCAGGGAAAAACCATATGAATGTGGCAGATTTCCCGGCCGGTATTTACTTTATTGAGGTCACTCATAAAAATAGCACGGTGTTAAAACAAAAATTTGTCAAAGAGTAAATTGAACCCAAAGCCATCATGACAATAGCTTATGATGGCTTTATCCATATCCATCCGATGATGGGAGAATAAAGATTGAAACAGAGAAGCATTAAAATAATATACACGGTCATCTGTGAAAATCCGTGAAATCTGTAGTTAAAAATTATTAACCGCAAAAGCCACAAAAGCTTTTAGGACTTTATTGAAACCATAATATTTATGAAAAGAATTGTATTAACCCTATATGCAATATTGGCGGCACCTTTATTATTCGCTCAGAACCATTATAAATACCCGTTCAGGAATCCGGATCTCCCGGTTAATGAAAGAATAGAGAACCTTCTTAATTTACTCACAACGGAAGAAAAGATAGGAATGATGATGGATAACTCCCAGGCAGTTCCGCGCCTTGAAATTCCTGCCTACGGATGGTGGAACGAGGCACTTCATGGGGTGGCAAGAGCAGGAACAGCTACTGTTTTTCCTCAGGCGATCGGGATGGCGGCCACATGGGATGTTCCGGAGCATTTTAAGACTTTTGAAATGATTTCTGATGAAGCACGGGCAAAATACAACAGGTCTTTTGATGAAGCTCTAAAAACAGGACGGTACGAAGGACTTACCTTCTGGACACCCAATATCAATATTTTTCGTGACCCAAGATGGGGAAGAGGCCAGGAAACCTATGGTGAAGACCCTTATCTTACCTCTGTTCTGGGCGTTGCTGCAGTAAAAGGTCTGCAGGGAAACGACCTAAAGTATTTTAAAACCCACGCCTGTGCCAAACATTTTGCGGTACACAGCGGACCGGAATGGAACCGCCATTCTTATAACGCAGAAATTTCAAAAAGAGATTTGTATGAAACATATCTTCCCGCTTTTAAAGCATTGGTTCAGGAAGGGAATGTAAGAGAAGTAATGTGCGCCTACAATGCTTTTGACGGGCAGCCATGTTGTGCCAATAATACTTTGCTTACTGAAATTCTCCGTGGAAAATGGAAGTATGACGGAATGGTGGTCTCAGACTGCTGGGCACTGGCTGATTTTTTTCAGAAAAAATACCATGGCACTCATCCTGACGAAAAAACAACCGCAGCAGATGCCCTGAAACATTCCACGGATCTGGAATGCGGAGATACCTATAACAATCTGAATAAATCTCTTGCAAGCGGACTGATTACCGAAAAAGATATTGATGCGTCGATGCGCCGAATCCTGAAAGGTTGGTTTGAACTGGGAATGCTTGATCCGAGATCTTCCGTTCACTGGAATACAATTCCGTATTCTGTAGTCGATTCTGAAGAACATAAAAAGCAGGCACTGAAAATGGCACAAAAGTCAATTGTGCTGATGAAAAACGAAAACAATGTTCTACCCCTCAGCAGAAATATTAAAAAAATTGCCGTTGTAGGTCCGAATGCTGATGACGGATTGATGCAGCTGGGAAACTATAACGGAACGCCTTCTTCAATTGTAACGATTTTAGAAGGAATCCAAACCAAATTTCCAAATGCTGAAATTATCTACGAAAAAGGAAGCGAAGTAACAGATCCTTCGTCCAGAACGTCACTCTATCAGAATTTCATCAGTCAGAAAAACGGCGCGAAAGGAATGAAAGTAGAGTTTTTTAATAACAATGAATTCAAAGGGCAACCGGCTAATACTTCTGTAAATTCAACAGCAATCAGCTACAACAGCTTTGGCGGGACCCAACTTGCACCCAATGTGGGAAGAGAAAATACCTCGGCTATCATTTCAGGGATTTTCAAAAGTACTTATACAGGAGAGGTTGTGTTTTCTGCTTCCACTTCTGATATCTATACACTCTTCGTGGACGGGAAAAAAATCGCAACAAGAAAAGGACCTGATGCAAGACATCCTTCGGAGTTTTCTGTAAAAATGGAAAAAGGAAAAGAATACCAGATAGAACTCCGTCATACACAAAAAGGAAAATATGTAAGCATCAGCTTTGAAGTCTACAGAAAAGATCCTGTGAATTTTGCTTCAGTCAGAGAAAAGGTGAAAGATGCAGACGTCATTGTCTTCGCGGGCGGACTTTCTCCAAGTCTGGAAGGTGAAGAGATGATGGTGAATGCAGAAGGCTTCAGAGGCGGTGACAAAACTTCGATAGCCCTTCCTAAAGTCCAGCGGGACCTGTTGGCGGAGCTTAGAAAAACCGGAAAACCTGTTGTTTTTGTTCTTTGTACCGGAAGCGCTCTGGGATTGGAACAGGATGAGAAAAATTATGATGCCCTGTTGAACGCCTGGTATGGCGGACAGTCCGGAGGAACGGCTGTAGCAGATGTTTTGGCAGGAGATTATAACCCTTCCGGAAAATTACCCATTACCTTTTACAAAAACCTTGAGCAGCTGGATAACGCTCTTTCAAAGACAAGCAAGCACGAAGGATTTGAAAATTATGATATGCAGGGGAGAACGTACCGTTATATGACGGAAAAGCCTCTTTATCCTTTCGGGCATGGTTTGAGCTATTCAAAATTTGCTTACGGAGATTCAAAACTGAGCAAAAATACAATCAGTACCAATGAAAATGTGATGATCACAATTCCGGTCACCAATATTTCAGATAGAGACGGCGAAGAAGTAGTGCAGGTGTATATCAAAAGAAATAAGGATTCCCAGGCCCCGGTAATAACTTTAAGAGCTTTTGAAAGAACTTTAATCAGATCTAAAGAAACAAAAAATATTCAGCTGACCCTTTCCAAAAATTCTTTTGCTTTCTATGATGAAAAAGCTGATGATCTGGTTTCAAAATCCGGCGACTATACCATTTTTTATGGAGGAACTTCTGATGATGCAGGGTTGAAAAGTATTTCGTTAAAAGTAAAATAAAAATTGATTCAGAATAATTGAGACCCATTGCAACCCTACTGTAGCTTTCAAAATATACGACCTATGACAACAAAAAATAAAATATTCTCCATTGCAATTTCTCTGAGTGCTGCTTTCTTTTCGGCTCAGAATAATGCAATCCGTACCTATAACCTGGATCTGAAAGAAACCCCTGTACCTACTAAAATACAGCCCACCATGTACGGGATTTTCTTTGAAGATATCAATTTTGCCGCTGATGGGGGATTGTATGCCGAATTGATTAAAAACCGGAGTTTTGAATTTGACGAACCTTTCATAGGATGGAAGCAGCCCAATACAAAAACGCTCTCTCCTAACCTTGATTCCGGATTTCTGACGATTTATTCCGATCCTTCCAAAGCCAATAAAAATTACGCAAGAATTACCGTTCTGAATGATAAAAATTATCTTCTGGAGAATGAAGGATTCAGGGGAATAGGGCTTCATCAGGGAGAACAATTTGATTTCAGCTTTAATCTGGAGAATGTTTCAGGAAATATTGCTGCGGTAAATGCAAGTCTTGTTGATGAAAACGGTAAGGAAATTTCTTCAGTCTCCACACTCATAAAAGGAAAGGGGTGGCAGAGATATACAACTGTTTTTAAATCACCTCAAACTGTAGAAAAAGCAAAACTGCGAATTACATTTACCGGAAACGGCATTGTGAACATGGATATAATTTCACTTTTCCCTCAAAATACCTGGAAAGGCAAAAAAGGCGGATTACGAAAAGATCTCGTTCAGAAACTATACGATTTGCAACCCGGATTTTTGAGGTTTCCGGGAGGCTGTATTGTAGAAGGAAGAACTCTGGCAGAACGGTATCAGTGGAAAAAAACAATTGGAAATGTGACAGACCGCGAATATCTCATCAATAAATGGAGCACAGGATTTCCGCACAGGCTTACACCGGATTACGGACAATCTTTCGGGCTGGGATTTTATGAATATTTCCAGCTTTCCGAAGATCTGGGTGCAGAACCGGTTCCTATTCTGAGCTGTGGAATGGCTTGTCAGTTCAATACCGCAGAACTGGTGAAAATGGAAGACCTTGATCCTTACGTTCAGGATGCTCTGGACCTGATTGAATTTGCCAACGGAGATTCCGGAACAAAATGGGGTAAAATCCGCACTGAAATGGGACATCCACAGCCTTTTAATTTAAAATTTATCGGAGTAGGAAATGAACAGTGGGGAGCGGATTATATTGAACGTTATAAAGTTTTTGAAAAAGCTATTCATACAAAATATCCTGACATTAAAATTATCTCAGGAAGCGGACCTTCACCTGATGGCGAGTTCTTCGAATATGGCTGGAAAGAGCTGAAGCAGCTTAATGCGCAGATTGTAGATGAGCATTATTACAATTCTCCCGAATGGTTTATGAAAAATGCAGGCAGATATGATCACTATGACCGTTCCGGACCAAAAGTGTTCGCCGGAGAATACGCTGCCCAATCAGTAGGAGTGGTAAAACCTGATAATAAAAATAACTGGCTGACAGCCCTTTCAGAAGCTGCTTTCATGACCGGTCTTGAAAGAAATGCAGATGTTGTCTATATGACTTCCTATGCACCGCTTTTTGCCCATGCAGAAGGCTGGCAGTGGACGCCTGACCTCATCTGGTTCAATAATCTGAAATCCTATGCCACCCCGAATTATTATGTTCAGAAATTATTCTCCAACAATAAAGGAACAGATTTACTGAAGATAGAAAATGACGGAAAAGCTGTATCCGGGCAGGATAAGTTATATGCTACGGCGGTGAAGGATACAAAAGCAAATGAGGTGATTATTAAAATTGTCAATACTGATACTCAGTCTAAAATAATCAATATCAAACCCGGAACTCTGAAATTGGGTAAAAAATTAACCAAAATCTCTCTGTCTGCACCACAAATTTCCAGTGAAAATAGTTTCGATGCTGAACCCATAAAACCTAAAGAAGAGATTTCTGAAGCCAAAAAAGGTGAAATCTCAGCAGAAATTCCTGCCAATTCTTTAGTGGTTTTAAAAATGAAAATGATTTAATTAATTGTAATACATGTGTTTATGAAAAATAAGTGTGTTTTTTACATTTATTTAAAATAGAATCTTATATTTGTTTTTATCTCATCAGGAGAAATTAAAACCTCAATCATCAAAAAACGTTTCACCACCATGAAAAAATATGTTATCGGGCTGGACTATGGTACAGATTCCGTACGGGCCGTCCTTATTGACACTGAAAACGGTTCCGAAATAACTTCTTCAGTCAGCTACTACCAGAGATGGAAGGAAGGCAGATTTTGTAATCCCTCCGCCAACAGTTTCAGACAGCATCCTTCAGATCATATGGAAGGTCTGGAAAAAACTATTTCAGAAGTAGTAAGAGAAAGTGGGGTAGCGCCGGAGCAGATCGTCAGTATTTGTATTGATACTACAGGCTCTTCCCCGCTTCCTGTAACAAGTGATGGAGTAGCCTTAGCATTGGTTCCCGGATTTGAAGAGAATCCTAATGCTATGATGGTTTTATGGAAAGACCACACCGCTATCCGCGAAGCCGAAGAAATCAATACCCTTGCAAGAACCTGGGGTGGAGAAGATTATACAAAATATGAAGGCGGTATTTACTCTTCAGAATGGTTCTGGGCCAAAATACTACACATCAGCAGAGCAGATGCAGAAGTAAAAAATGCGGCTTATAGCTGGATGGAACACTGTGATTATCTGACTTTCCTTTTATCAGATCATAAAGACCTGGCCACCTTCAAAAGAAGTCGCTGTGCAGCAGGTCACAAAGCCATGTGGCACGAGTCATGGGATGGTCTGCCTTCTGAAGAGTTTCTCAACAGGCTAGATCCTTCTCTGGGAGAGCTCAGAGGAAGATTATACCGGGAAACTTATACTTCAGATGAAATAGCAGGATATCTGAATGAAGAATGGGCCGCTAAAACGGGTCTTACAACCCAAACCATTATTACAGTAGGAACTTTTGATGCCCACTCAGGAGCAGTGGGAGCAAAGGTGGAAGAAAATACACTGATCAGGATCATGGGAACTTCTACCTGTGATATTATGGTTGCCTCACAGGAAGCTATTGGAGATACAACCGTAAAAGGAATCTGCGGACAGGTTGACGGATCCGTAATTCCCGGATTGATAGGACTTGAAGCAGGGCAATCCGCCTTTGGAGATGTGCTGGCATGGTATAAAGATATCCTGATGTGGCCGGTTCACCAGGTTATGATGCATTCCGAAAGTATTTCAGAGGAGCAGAAGTCAAAGCTTACTGAAGAAATGGAGGCAGGGCTTATCAGAAAATTAACCCTTGAAGCAGAAAAAATTCCTCTTTCAGATAGTATTCCGGTTGCCCTGGACTGGGTAAACGGAAGAAGAACACCGGATGCAGACCAGGAACTCAAAGCAGCCATCAGCCAGCTTTCTCTGGGAACAAAGGCTCCCCATATTTTCAAAGCTTTGGTGAATGCCATTTGTTTCGGAGCTAAAAAGATCGTTGACCGTTTTGAAGAGGAAGGTGTGAAAATCAATAAAGTGATCGGAATCGGAGGAGTAGCAAGGAAATCGCCGTTTATCATGCAGACACTCGCTAATGTTCTGAATATGCCTATTGCAGTAGCAGCTTCAGATCAGACTCCCGCTTTGGGGGCTGCTGTTTATGCGGCCGTATCAGCAGGAATTTATCCGACCGTTCAGGAAGCCAGTATGAAAATGGGCTCCGGATTTGAGGCGGAATACCAGCCGAAAGCGGAAGAAGTACAGCACTACAGAGAATTAATGCAGCAATACCAGAAGCTCGCTGATTTTGTAGAATACAATACCAAACTGAAAAACAACAGGAAAGAACTTCAGAATTTCTGATTCATCAATTTTAACTTTTTGAATGACACTCAAATGAATACCTATAAAGAACTCCAGAGAGAATGTTATGAAGCCAATATGCAGCTGGATGCCCTGAAGCTGGTGGTTTATACCTTCGGGAATGTAAGTGCTGTAGACCGTGATAAAGGCATTTTTGCCATTAAACCCAGCGGTGTTCCTTATGATATTTTAAAGCCGGAAGATATGGTGATTTTAGACTTTGACGCCAATGTCATTGAAGGCAGGCTCAGACCCTCTTCCGATACCAAAACCCATGCTTACCTGTATAAAAACTGGGAAAATATCGGCGGGATTTCCCACACGCATGCTATCTATTCCGTGGCGTGGGCACAAGCACAGATGGACATTCCTGTTTTCGGAACCACCCATGCAGACCATCTTACGACAGATATTCCCTGTGCTCCACCTATGCGGGATGAACTCATTGAAGGAAACTACGAATACAATACAGGAATACAGATTCTGGAATGCTTTAAAGAAAAACAGCTCTCTCCTGAAGAAGTAGAAATGGTTCTTATTGGCAATCACGGTCCGTTTACATGGGGTAAAAATGCAGAGAAGGCAGTCTACAACAGCAAAGTGCTCGAGACCATTGCCGAAATGGCTTATCTCACCAGACAGATAAATCCTGATGCGGAACGTCTGAAAGACTCACTCATCAAAAAACACTATGAACGTAAACACGGCAAGAATGCCTACTACGGACAGGAATTTAAACACTAAACACTTCAGCATAAACAACTATTAACGATCAACAAAATTATGTTAACACCTCTCAATACCAAAGAAGTCTGGTTCATCACAGGAAGTCAGCATTTATACGGACCCGAAACACTGGCCCAGGTAGCAGACCACTCACAGAAAATTGTGGCAGAACTTGAAAAATCTTCTTTCATCCCGGTAAAAGTTATTGTAAAGCCAACGGTAAAAACCACTGAAGAGATATTTGAAACCATTGCAGCAGCCAATCATGCAGAAAACTGTATAGGAGTGGTCACCTGGATGCATACCTTTTCACCCGCTAAAATGTGGATCAGAGGATTAAAAATTTTACAGAAACCTCTTCTGCATCTGCATACCCAATTCAACAGAGATATTCCGTGGTCTACGATGGATATGGATTTTATGAATCTCAACCAGGCGGCTCATGGGGATCGTGAATTTGGTTTTATGGTAAGCAGGCTCCGAAAGAACAGAAAAGTAGTGGTAGGGCACTGGTCAGAAGAAAGAGTTCAGAAGCAGATCGGTGACTGGAGCCGTGTTGCTGCAGGATGGGACGACTGGCAGGGAGCAAAATTTGCACGCTTCGGGGATAATATGAGGTTTGTAGCCGTTACAGATGGAGATAAAGTGGAAGCTGAAACCCAGTTCGGCTTTTCAGTCAATACCTGGGGAATCGGTGACCTTGTAGGAGTTATCAATTCAATAGGAGAAGGGGAAATAAAAAGCCTGATGGAAGAATACGAATCTTCTTATCACATAGCAGCATCTCTTTTGGAAGGAGGTGCCAACAGAAGCTCACTTCACACCGCCGCAAAAATTGAATTAGGACTTGAAAAGTTTTTAAAAGATGGAGGATTTAAAGGATTTTCAGATACCTTTGAAGACCTTCACGGGTTGGAGCAGCTGCCGGGAATTGCAGTACAGCGCCTGATGCAGAAAGGATACGGATTTGCAGGAGAAGGAGACTGGAAAACAGCAGCATTGGTACGTGCCATGAAAACAATGGGGCAGGGCCTTGAAGGAGGAAATGCTTTTATGGAAGATTACACCTATCATCTGGATCCTTCCAATCCTTCCATTTTAGGCTCCCATATGCTGGAAGTAGATCCTGTTCTGGCCGCCGGAAAACCTTCATGTGAGATTCATCCGCTGGGAATCGGGGGAAAAGCTGACCCGGTTCGTCTTGTTTTTAATTCCAGAGGAAATATTGACTCTCTGAACGCTGCATTGATGGACTTTGGAAACCATTTCAGACTGCTGATCAACAAAACCAGAGCATTGGAAATTACAGAAGAGCTGCCAAAACTTCCGGTAGCAAGAGTTTTATGGAAACCTCTTCCTGATTTATATACGGCTGCAGAAGCCTGGATACTGGCAGGAGGAGCACATCATACATGTTACAGTGAAAATATTTCAGCAGAGCAGCTGGAAGATTTTGCTGAGATAGCAGGAATTGAATCATTAGTCATTGATGAAGATACCAGAATGCGTGATTTTAAAAATACACTTCGTTGGAATGAAATGTATTATCGTTAATTAATTTTAAAAAATATGTAAATAATTATGAAAGAAATAACATATAATAGCATTTTTATTTTATTATTTTTAATTATTTTCGGCTGCAAAAAAGAAAATAATAAACAGGATATTTCAGGGAAAATGGAGAATGTTCATACTTCAGACTATGGAATTACGCCAAAAGGCGATTCTATTAAAAAATACACGTTGACCAATAAAAACGGGATGAAAATTGAGGTCATCAACTTCGGAGGAATTATCACTTCTTTAACCGCTCCGGACAGAAACGGGAAATACGAAGATGTGGTACTCGGCTTTACAAAACCCGAAGGATATTTTGAGGGTAATCCTTATTATTTCGGTGCTTTGATCGGAAGATACGGCAACAGGATTGCCAATGCAAAATTCTCGCTGGAGGGTAAAACATTCGAAATTGATAAAAATGATGGTCCCAACAGTCTTCACGGAGGAAAAGAAGGATTTCATACCAGATTCTGGAATATCGAAGTTGTAAAGGATGCAAAATTTCCGACATTGAAATTATCTTATACCAGTGCAGACGGTGAAGAAGGTTATCCGGGAAAATTAACAACAACCGTTTTCTACACCCTTACGGATGACAATGCTTTGGAAATTTCCTATGAAGCAGAAACCGATAAACCTACAGTGGTGAATCTTACCCAGCATTCTTATTTTAACCTGTCTGGGAATTTTACAAAAACGATTACCGATCATGAATTGCAGATCAATGCAGATCATTTTCTTCCGGTCAATGAAACTCTGATTCCAACCGGTGAACAGAAAGCTGTAAAAGGAACTCCTTTTGATTTTACGGTTTCAAAGTCTATCGGAAAAGAAATCAATGCAGACGATGATCAGCTGAAAAAAGGAAAAGGGTATGACCACAACTGGATTCTGAACGGAAAAGGTCTCAGAAGCATCGCCAAAGTCTATCATCCAGAAACAGGAAGAATTATGGAAGTTTTTACAGATGAACCCGGTGTGCAGTTTTATTCCGGAAATTTTCTTGACGGAAAATTTGATACCAAAACAGGAGGTAAAAATGAATTCAGAACAGGATTCTGTCTGGAGACACAGCATTTCCCGGACTCACCAAATCAGTCTTCTTTTCCTTCCACAGAATTGAAGCCCGGACAGAAGTACCAGTCTAAAACCATCTATAAATTCTCTGTTAAAAAGTAAACTATGGAAAAATTAGCAACTATTGATATCATCATATTCCTGATCTATTTCGTAGTGGTAGCTTCCTACGGATTATGGATCTATAAAAAGAAGAAATCTGAATCTACGGGGAGTAAAGATTATTTTCTGGCAGAAGGATCTTTGACCTGGTGGGCTATCGGAGCCAGTTTAATAGCCTCCAACATTTCTGCGGAACAGTTTATCGGGATGAGCGGTGAAGGTTTCTTTGTCGGAATTGCCGTTGCTGCTTACGAATGGATTGCTGCCGTTGCACTGATCATCATCGCGGTCTGGTTTATTCCGATCTATCTTAAAAATAAGATCTATACCATGCCTCAGTTTCTGGAAAGAAGGTATAACAAGTCTGTTTCGCTGATTATGGCAGTATTCTGGCTGTTTCTGTATGTTATTGTGAATCTTACTTCCATTCTTTACCTTGGAGCTCTAGCTATTGATACTTTACTGGGAGGAGAACACCTTCACGGTATTATGATCGCTCTTTTGCTTATGGCCCTTCTGATCGGCCTTGGAGGGATGAAAGTAATCGGGTATACAGACGTTATACAGGTAGCAGTCCTAATTATCGGCGGTTTTGCAACGGTTTATATGGCTTTACAGATTGTAGACCAGAGAATCAACGGAGCGGCTGTAGGAAATGCGCTGGCAGGATTCAATACCTTGATCAATGAGGCTCCACAGCATTTTAAGCTGATTCTTCAAAAACCAACAACTACCAATACTACTTTGGCAATGCCTCAGAATTTGGAAGTTCAAAAATATGTGGTATTACCGGGTCTGGCCATGTATTTTGCAGGGCAGTGGATTGTTAACCTAAACTATTGGGGATGCAATCAGTATATTACCCAAAGAGCTTTGGGAGCAGACCTGAAAACAGCAAGAACAGGAATTTTATTTGCCGGTTTTCTGAAATTATTCATGCCTGTGATCGTAATGCTTCCGGGAATTGCGGCTTATGTTTTATATTCCAAAGGACACCTTCCGGGATTCAACGGGGTGAAAGACGGAGCATACTCTGCAATATTGGGATTCTTACCTGTAGGACTTAAAGGATTGGCAATTGCAGCATTGACAGCAGCGATTGTAGCCTCACTGGCAGGAAAGGTGAACAGTATTTCAACCATTTTTACACTGGATATCTATAAGAAATACCTTAAAACAGATGCCACCGAAATCCAGATGGTGAGAACAGGGCGCTGGGTCATTATTATTGCGATGATGGCAGCATTGGCCTTTACCTGGACAGATGTTTTGGGAATTGGCGGAGAAGGCGGATTCACATTTATTCAGAAATATACAGGCTTTATCAGTCCGGGAGTTTTTGCCATGTTCCTTCTGGGAATGTTCTGGAAAAGAACGACGGGTACAGCTGCTCTTGTAGGAGTTATCTTAGGATTTGTCCTGGCGATCTTCTTTAACAGTTTTGCCGTAGAAATTTTCGGAAAAGAGACGTGGATGTATACAGCATTTACTTATGAAAAGCTTGAGAATGGAGTGGTTCATACGATTACCGAGATTCCTTTCCTGATCAATATGGGATGGTCATTTTTTATCACCATAATCGCCATGATACTGATCAGTCTTGCAGGTCCGAAAATTAATCCTAAAGCCTTTGCCATTGATGTGACCATGTTTAAAGTAGACAACAGGACTTTAGTCTTGATTGTGCTGACATTGCTTTTACTGACCGCATTATATGTAAGATTTTGGTAGATATTGAATATATGACAAAAGTGAATGGTCAATAGTGAATTTGTTTCACCTGTCAATTTTTTAGAAATCCATCATTGACTTGCGAAGCAAAATTGAATTTCCACACACAAAAAAAAGGATGCAGAGAAGGTATCCTTTTTTTATTTAAGTTATATTTTAAACATAAATCCCTGTGAGATTTTTTTATTATATTTTTTTTCGTCAAAGCGGTAAAGGAAAGAACCTTTTCTGGATGAGGTCATGTCCTTTTTATTGGTGTTGACAAGGATATCCATACTGTTGATCTTGCTGGTAAAATTCCGCTTATCAAATTTTTCATCAAAAATAGCTTCATAAAGATTCTGAAGATCCTTCATGGTGAATTTTTCGGGGAGAAGCTCAAACCCTATAGGTCCTGTGGAAGCCCTTCTTCTCAGCCTGGCTACAGCATCCTTTACCATGTCATTATGATCGAAAATAAGGTCAGGTGCTTTCTGTAGCTCAACCCATTCTGCACTGTACTGCTCATTGATCTGAATATCTTTCTCAATATTGATCAGAGCATAATAGGAAATAGACATGATTCTGGCTGTTGGTTCACGTTTGATTTCCGTATAACATTTCAGCTGTTCAAGATAAATGTTTTCAAGACCGGTCAACGTATACAAAACCCTGTTGGCAGCTTCATCCGAAGTCTCGTCACTGCCAATGAAGCCACCCATGAGTGACCATTCACCCATCTGTGGTTCAAAATTTCTTTTTACTAAAAGGATTTTAAGATTTTCACCGTCAAAACCGAAAATGATACAGTCAACAGCGACAAGGTGTTTGGGATATTGGGAGTAATCCTCAGTCATCTTTTATATTTTATGACAAAGGTAAAGCTTTTATGGATACGATATTATATAAATGTGATTCATACACTTTTTAATCAGAATGATTTATTTCATTAAAATTATTCCTAAAGGATATTTTGGGAGCTAAAACAGTCATCAAAACCGGAAAATATCACTGAAATCAGGTTAATGATACATGAATTGAATGTTAAATTTGTGTTAAAGTCAAAGTTGATATTGATAATAATGAAGAAAGGGGACTTAATGTTAAAAATACGATAAGGTATTTACTATATCGTTGAAATTTTTATCAAAACATATCCTGAATTCATTTTCATAGGGAATCGCATGATTTTACGGTCTTGTTTTTCTGTAATTTAATTATCTTATTTTTTATGATAAGGTAGACCTTTTTTTGTTATTTTTAAGGGCTTATGAATGCTTTTTAATGAGAAAATAACTGAATCAGATTCAGGAAATGTTTCGTATATAGATTCTTTCCATTATTTTAGAAATGTTGAATTAACATTTATAATGATCCCGAAACTTTCAGTTTTTTTATTGTGTCTTGCTTCATTTACCTCAGCCCAGGTTAAGGAGAAAGTCCATTATTTCCCTCTGGAAACTGTCAGGTTATCAGAGAGCGTTTTCAGCAAAGCAATGACGGCAGACCGTAAGTACCTGATGGCTTTGGAGCCGGATAGGTTGTTGGCTCCGTATCTTAAAGAAGCCGGACTGAAACCAAAAGCAAATAATTATCCTAATTGGGAAAATACAGGATTGGACGGCCATATAGGAGGACATTATGTTTCAGCATTATCCCTGATGTATGCTTCTACAGGAGATATAACAATAAAAGAGAGGGTTGATTACATGATCAGTGAATTGGAACTTTGCCAGAAAGAATCTCCGGACGGATACATTTCAGGAATTCCCGACGGGAAAAAGATCTGGAAAGAAATAAAACAGGGAAATATACGCGCTTCAGGCTTCGGTTTGAACGACCGCTGGGTACCTTTATATAATATTCACAAACTGTACTCAGGATTACGCGATGCCTATTGGTATGCAAAAAGTGAAAAAGCAAAGACAATGCTTATCAGACTCACAGATTGGATGATAAATGAAGTGTCAGATCTTTCTGATGAGCAGATACAGGATATGCTGCGCAGTGAACATGGGGGACTCAACGAAGTTTTTGCAGATGTTTATGATATCACTCATGACCAGAAATATCTGAAACTGGCTCACCGATTTTCCCATCAGGCTATCCTTACTCCTCTTTTGACAGGAGAAGATAAGCTTACAGGACTTCATGCGAATACACAGATTCCAAAAGTAATCGGATACAAGCGTATTGCCGATCTTGAAAATAACGAGTCCTGGAGTAATGCCGCTGACTTTTTTTGGCATAACGTTACCGGGAAAAGATCTTCAGTTATTGGAGGCAATAGTGTCAGTGAACATTTTAATCCTGTCAATGATTTCAGCAGTATGATAAAAAGTATTGAAGGTCCGGAGACCTGCAATACCTATAATATGCTCAAGCTGACCAAAGAGATGTTTGCAACGATGCCCGAATCTTATTATATAGATTATTACGAAAAAGCATTATACAATCATATTCTTTCTACAGAAAATCATGATCAGGGAGGCTTCGTGTATTTTACACCGATGCGTCCGGGACACTATAGGGTTTATTCACAGCCTCAGACCAGCTTCTGGTGTTGTGTAGGATCCGGAATGGAAAATCACGCCAAATATGGGGAAATGATTTACGCCCGATCGAATAAAGATTTATATGTGAACTTATTTATCCCTTCCACATTGACATGGGAACAGCAGAAAGTAGTACTCCGCCAGGTCAATAACTTCCCGGAAGTTCCTGAAACAACACTGATCTTTGATGCCGCAGGAAAATCAGAATTTGATTTAAAGGTGAGATGCCCGGAATGGACCACCCCTTCAGAAGTAAAAATTCTGATCAACGGAAAACAGCAGAAAGTACAGCGTGGTTCCGACGGCTATTTTACACTGACTAAAAAATGGAAAAAGAGAGATGTTGTGAAAATGATTCTACCGATGCATCTTTCCGCAGAACAGCTGCCTGACCGCTCCAATTATTATGCATTCAAATACGGGCCTGTAGTCCTTGCTGCAAAATACGGAACCGATAACCAGCAGGGACTTCTTGCTGATGACAGCAGAGGCGGCCATATTGCTCACGGTCCGCAGATCCCTTTAAATGAAATTCCTGTTATCCTTGGAAATCCTTCAGAAGTTGTCGACCATCTTAAACCGGCTGATAAAAATCTGAATTTTACCCTCACAGGACTTTATCCATCTGAAAAGTTCAAAGAAGGGCTAAGTCTTGTGCCGTTTTACAATATTCAGGCAGAAAGGTATATCCTATACTGGCCTCAGGCGGACAAAAACGGAATAGAAAATACATTGAAGCAAAGAGCAAAAGAAGAAGCAGAAACCAGAAAGCTGGAGATGATCACTGCTGATAAGGTCCAGCTGGGAGAACAGCAGCCGGAATCAGATCATTTTATAGAAAGCAAAGACTCGGGTACAGGATATATGGAAGACCGCCATTTCCGTGATGCCAAAGGCTGGTTCAGTTACCGGATGAAAAACGGAAAAAATGCTTCATACCTTTACCTGCTTTATTTTGATGCCAATATCAACCGTACACTGAATGTTGAGATCAATGGTGAAAAAATCATTGCTCAAAATCTGGAAGGAAAGTCAGGAGCTTTACCTCAATATCTGGCCGTTCCGATACCGGATTCAGAAAAGAAAAAAGAAAATCTTACCGTAAAATTCCTGGCAGACGAAAAACTCATGACTGCTAAAGTCATTGAAGTCCGGTTACTGACAGAAAATTACGAAAAGAAATAAAGCTGAAACAAAATTAAAAAACAGATGTTTCCCATGAAAAACAGAACCCTATATTTATTATTTTTTCTTGCAGCCATTTGCAGTTTTGATGCAAAAGTAAGGCTGCCTGCTTTGGTTTCAGACGGAATGATTCTTCAGAGAAATCAGGATCTGAAGATCTGGGGATATGCAGATGTGGGAGAAAAAATTACGATTAAGTTTATCAATAAAGCTTATCATGCAACAGCGGATCAAAATGGCAACTGGACCCTTATGCTTCCAAAGCTTAATGCCGGCGGCCCATATACCATGATGATTAATGAGATTACTCTTAAAGATATTCTTATTGGTGATGTGTGGGTAGCTTCAGGACAATCCAATATGGAACTTCCGATGCGCAGGCTGACACCTCTTTATGAAAATGAAATTAAAAACGCCAATAATCAGAATATAAGATTTTTTACTGTTCCGCAGAAATATAATTTTAAAGCTCCGCAAAATGATCTTGACGGAGGGAAATGGGAAAGCACAAACCCTCAGACGATTCTTAATTTTTCCGGGGTTGCTTATTTCTTTGCCAAAGAACTGAATCAAAAAAATAAAGTTCCTGTAGGAATTATTCATACCAGTCTGGGAGGCTCTCCTGTTCAGGCCTGGATGGATGAGAAATCACTGAAAAAATACCCGGAATATCTTGCTGAAGCAGAAAAATGGAAAAATGATGACCTGATACAATCTACAGAATCCCAGGAGAGATCATTAAGCAAAGCATGGTATGCAGAGCTGGATCAGAGTGACATCGGTTTCAATCAGCACTGGGAAAAGGATAACACCAATGATTCCGGATGGAAAACCATGATGGTTCCGGGATCATGGGAAGATCAGGAAGACCCGTTTGACGGTTCGGTATGGTTCCGTAAAGAGATTATTCTGCCCAAAAGAGCAGACCAGAAAACAGCATTTTTAAATCTGGGAAGGATAAAAGATGCTGATGTTACTTACATCAATGGAATCAAAGTAGGAAATGTAACCTATGAATATCCGCCACGTTGGTATGACATTCCAAAAGGTGTTTTAAAAGAAGGAAAGAATATCATTACGGTAAGAGTCATCAATGGCAGCGGAAAAGGACAGTTTATTGCTGATAAGCCGTATTATCTGGAAATCGACGGTCAAAAAACAGACCTTAAAGGCGAGTGGAAATATAAAACAGGAGCAAAAATGGAAAAAATGGCTCCCGGACAGACATTTATCCGCTGGAAACCGGTAGGGCTTTATAATGCGATGATTAATCCGCTGATCAATTATAAAATCAAAGGATTTATCTGGTACCAGGGCGAAAGCAATACAGGAAAACCAAAAGAATACGGGGATTTATTGTCAACAATGATCTCAGACTGGCGTTCAAAATGGAATAAGAATGATCTGCCGTTCTTCATTGTACAGCTGGCCAATTTCATGGAGAAAAAAGATGAACCGATTGAAAGCAACTGGGCTGAGCTGAGAGAACAGCAAAGACAGGTTTCCCTTAATGTTCCTTATTCAGGACTTGCGGTAACGATTGATGTGGGAGAATGGAATGATATTCATCCGCTCAATAAAAAAGCTGTGGGTGACAGGCTTGCTTTACAGGCCCTGAAAATCGGGGAAGGCAAAAAAATCATAGCTGACGGACCCGTTTATCAGTCGATGAAAACAGAAGGAAATATCATTATTCTATCCTTTAAACCCGGTACAGATGATCTGGTACAGGGAGAACTGAAAGGTTTTGCGATACAGCAGAAAGACAGCAGCTACCAATGGGCGAAAGCAGAAGCAAAAGGAAATAAAGTTATGGTATGGAATGATCAGGTTACCAGCCCTGTCAATGTACGTTATGATTGGGCAGACAACCCAGACGGCAATCTTAAAAACAAAAGCGGGCTTCCTGCTTCACCTTTTACAACAGAAAAAAATTAATTTAACATAGAAAACCATACAAAATCAATGGATAATCAGCCACAAAAAATATCGGTAATAGAGAAAGTAGGGTACAGTCTGGGAGACCTGGCGGCCAACCTTGTTTTTCAGACCTTAGTGACCTACCTGACCTATTTTTATACAGATATTTACGGACTAAAGGCGGAGGATGCTTCTGTCATCACCCTTACTGTAGGGTTAATTGCCGGGTTTGGCTTTAACCCGCTTATCGGAGCGTTGGCAGACCGTACAAGCTCACGATGGGGGAAATTCCGTCCATGGATTTTATTTACTGCTGTACCGCTTGGTATTGCTGCACTGTTAGCCTTTAGCACTCCTCATTTTTCTTATCAGGGTAAAATGATTTATGCTGCGGTTACCTATTCGTTATTATTGTTATTATACGCTTCCAATAACCTGCCTTATGCTGCTTTGAGCGGCGTTATCACGGGAGATATGGCAGAAAGGAATAGTATTTCTTCCTATCGTTTTGTAGCTGTGATGTTTGCACAGTTCTTTGTACAGGTATTTATGCTTCCTATTATTCTATATGTAGGCCATGGAGACAAAGCACAGGGAATTGAAACCGTGATGACATGGCTGGCTGTTATAGGATCTGTAATGCTGTTGATCACCTTTTTTACTACCAGAGAAAGAATCATTCCCAAGCCGGAGCAGAAGTCAAGTCTGAAAGAGGATTTAAAAGATTTATTCCAGAACAAGCCATGGATTATTATGCTTACCGTGACCGCATTCATATTTATCACACTGGCTATGAAAGGAGGATCTTATGTATATTATTTTAACAACTATGTGGATGAAAATGCCTTGAAGAGTTTTATCTCACCGATTACAGCATTTTTTAATTCTGCAGGAATGAATTTCTTCGGGGAAGATCCAAAGTCTGCAGGCTTCGGATTGTTTAATGCAGGAGGAATTGTCATGATGATCGTAGGCATTACCTTCTCTAAAAAACTGGCAGACAGGTTTGGAAAACGTGACACTTTTATTGCCTCATTATTCACCTCTACGCTTTTCATTCTGTTCTTTATATTTTATCCTCCGCAAGCCGTTGGAATCATGTTTCTGTCACAGATTTTACACGGATTCTTTTACGGAATAAGCACGCCGCTTTTATGGGCCATGATTGCTGATGTGGCCGATTATTCGGAATGGAAGAACAACCGCAGGGCAACAGCTATTATTTTCTCCGCAATGATGGTAGGCTTAAAAGTAGGTCTCAGCATAGGAAGCTCCCTGGTAGCTTTGATTATAGGAAAATACGGATACATTTCTGTACACGGGAGCGAACAGGTTATTCAGCCTGAAACAGTGGCTGCAGGTGCCAAAATGCTCGTGAGCATATTCCCGTCCATTCCGTTTTTCATTGCCTGCGGACTGCTTTTATTGTATAAAATCAACAAAAAAATGGAGGTTCAGATTGAAAAAGATCTGGCTGAAAGAAGAAAATAAAAACTATCAATATGAAACGTATTTTAATGGGTTTGGCCGTTATTACTGCTTCCGGTCTGTCGGCACAGAAGTCTGACAATTCTTTAAAAAAAGCATTTCAGGATAAATTCTATATTGGTACCGCGATGAGCCTTCCGCAGATTGACGGTACAGACCAGAAGGCAGTAGCTATTATCAAAAAACAGTTCAGCTCTATTGTCGCTGAAAATTGCATGAAATCTATGTTTTTGCAGCCTCAGGAAGGAAAATTCTTTTTTGATGATGCCGATAAATTTGTTGATTTCGGGATGAAAAATAAGATGTTCATCATCGGGCATACTTTAATCTGGCATTCACAACTTCCAAAATGGTTTTTCTCAGACAGTAATGGAAAGGATGTTTCTCCGGAAGTATTAAAACAACGTATGAAAAACCACATTATAACAGTAGTTTCCCGTTACAGGGGAAAAGTAAAAGGATGGGATGTGGTGAATGAAGCCATTCTTGAAGACGGAACCTACAGAAAAAGTAAATTTTACGAAATCCTGGGTGAAGATTTTATTCCTTTGGCATTTCAGTATGCACAGGAAGCCGATCCCAATGCAGAATTATATTACAACGATTATAATGAATGGTATCCTGAAAAAGTGAAAACAGTCATCAAAATGGTTGAGAAACTTAAATCAAGAGGAATCCGTATTGATGGTGTTGGAATGCAGGCCCATGTCGGAATGGATACCCCTTCCATGGATGAATATGAAAAAGCAATCCTGACGTATTCCAATGCCGGAGTTAAAGTCAATATTACAGAACTTGAAATCAGTGCACTGCCTTCTCCATGGGGAAGTTCTGCCAATGTTTCGGATACTGTTGCCTATCAGAAAGAAATGAATCCTTACCCCAAAGGTCTTCCCAATGAAGTAGAAATGAAATGGGAAAAACGTTACCTTGATTTCTTTGCTTTGTTTTTGAAACATAAAGATAAAATAACAAGGGTAACCTTATGGGGAGTTACCGATAAACAGTCATGGAAAAACGACTTTCCTGTAAAAGGAAGAACAGATTACCCGCTACTGTTTGACAGGAAAGACCAGGAAAAACCTGTAGTACAAAAAATAATAAAGCTGGCAGAGAAAAATTAAAATCAATAGAATTTTTACTTAATGAAAAAATCAAAATATTTATTCCCGGAAGATTATATGGCAGATCCTTCCGTTCACTTTTTTGAAGATAAAATCTATATCTATCCTTCTCACGACCGCGAAAGCGGAATTGAAGAAAACGATAACGGGGATCACTTTGATATGAATGATTACCATGTTTTCTCAATGGATGATGTAGACAGCGGAGAAATTAAAGATCATGGCGTAGTCCTTTCGGTAAAAGATATTCCATGGGCAGGGAGACAGCTTTGGGATTGTGATGTAGCCTTTAAAGACGGTAAATATTATATGTACTTTCCTCTGAAAGATCAGAATGATATCTTCAGAATCGGGGTTGCTGTAAGTGATAAACCTTACGGTCCTTTTGTCCCTGAAAAACATCCGATGATGGGAAGTTACAGCATCGATCCCTGTATTTTTGAAGATAACGGAAAACATTATATGTACTTCGGAGGGATCTGGGGCGGACAATTGCAGCGCTACAGAGATAATAAAGCGCTTGAATCTGCTGTAATTCCTGAAAATGATGAACCTGCAATCCATTCAAAGGTGGTTCTGCTGAGCGATGATATGCTTGAATTTGCGGAAGCTCCTAAAGACGTTGTCATCATTGATGAAAATGGAAAGCCTCTGCTTCATGGTGACAAACACCGTTTTTTTGAAGCGTCATGGATGCATCAATACAACGGTACATATTATTTTTCTTATTCTACAGGAGACACCCACCTGATTTGCTATGCAACCGGGGATAATCCTTACGGTCCGTTTACTTTTCAGGGTGAAATTCTTACTCCGGTGGTGGGATGGACCACCCATCACAGCATAGTGGAATTCAAAGGGAAATGGTATCTGTTTTTCCATGACTCTGTTCCGAGTGGCGGTAAAACATGGCTGAGAAGTATGAAAGTAATTGAACTTGAATACGATCATGAAGGAAAAATCAAAACGATTGAAGGTCTGGAAGGACAGTCATAATCATCTTTAATAATATAAAATTTTTCAATGCGATATCTGAGACTTTACACCGTATTTTTTCTGATGATTCCTTTACTGATTTTTGCGGAGGATGGAAGTCAGCTGTGGCTTCGGTTTCCGGCAAAAAACGGAATACCGGCAGATAAAATCATTTCCAAAGGCAGTAGTCCAACACTTACTATTGCCAGAAAAGAGCTGATCAGCCACTGGCAGGGACAGACGGTGGAACTTCGTACCGAAAACAAAGACAAAAATCTGAAAGACGGTTACAGGATTATTTCCACGCCTGAAAAAATTGTTATTTCTGCAGGCAAAGAAATAGGTTTATTATATGGGGTCTATCATATTTTACGCTTACAGCAGACAAAAGCAGACCTGTCTCATTTAAACAGTACTGAAAAGCCATCATACGATGTAAGAGTTCTGGATCATTGGGATAACCTGGACGGAAGTATTGAAAGAGGTTATGCCGGAAGATCACTATGGAAATGGGAAGATCTGCCCGGAAAAATTTCTCCGCGTTATGAAGAGTATGCAAGAGCGAATGCCTCTGTAGGGATCAATTCAGTTGTTTTGAACAATGTGAATGCATCTCCCAATATGCTTAGGGAAGATTATCTTAAGAAAGTCAAAGTTCTGGCCGATATTTTCAGGCCTTATGGCATTAAGGTATATCTTTCCGTCAATTTTTCTTCACCTAAAGTGTTGGGCGGATTACAAAATTCAGATCCATTGAATAAAGACGTACAAAAATGGTGGAAAGAAAAAGCTGCTGAAATTTATAAGCTGATTCCTGATTTCGGCGGATTTTTGGTGAAAGCCAATTCCGAAGGGCAGCCGGGTCCTCAGGATTATGGAAGGACCCATGCAGACGGAGCCAATATGATGGCTGATGCCCTAAAGCCTTACCATGGGATCGTGATGTGGAGAGCATTTGTCTACAGTCCGAGTAAAGATGACAGAGCCAAACAGGCTTACTTGGAATTTGTTCCTCTGGACGGTAAATTCAGGGATAACGTAATTATTCAGATCAAAAACGGTCCGGTTGATTTCCAGCCTCGCGAAGCTTTTAATCCTCTTTTTGGAGCATTAAGAAAAACTTCTGAAATGGTAGAATTTCAGATTACACAGGAATATCTGGGCTTTTCAAATCATCTGGTTTTTCTGGCTCCGCTATTCAAGGAAACACTGGATAGTGATACCTACTCTGACGGGCAGGGCTCTACGATTGCTAAAATTACAGACGGTACTTTAAGACCCGCAAAAATTACAGCGATTTCTGCCGTTGCCAATATCGGGGAAGACATCAACTGGACAGGACATCATTTTGCACAGGCTAACTGGTATGCATTCGGAAGGTTAGCATGGAACCATCAGCTGAGTTCAGAACAGATTGCAGATGAATGGATTAAAATGACCTTCACAGATGATCAGAACTTCCTGAATCCGGTAAAGGAGATCATGCTTTCCTCAAGGGAGACCGCCGTGGATTACATGATGCCTTTGGGACTCCATCATATTTTTGCAGGAGGGCATCACTACGGCCCTGAGCCATGGGGAGATTATAAAGGTGGAAGACCGGATTGGTCACCTGTCTATTATCATCAGGCTGATGCTCAGGGAGTAGGCTTTAATAGAACAAAAACGGGAAGTAATGCTGTTTCACAATATTTTCCGCCATTGAATAAAATATATGGGAATATCTCAACCTGTCCGGAAAATCTTATTCTATGGTTTCATCATGTTCCATGGGATTATACAATGAAAGACGGAAAATCGCTGTGGGATGAGCTGTGCTATACCTATGATTCCGGAGTGAAAAGGGTAAGGGATTACCAGAAAACCTGGGATAGAATGGAACCTTATATAGACGAGCAGAGGTTTGCTGATGTTCAGTCAAAGCTCAGAATCCAGTCCAGAGATGCGGTATGGTGGAAAGATGCCTGCCTGCTGTATTTCCAGACTTTTTCCAAAAAGCCCATTCCTTATGATATTGAACGTCCTGTTCACGAATTGGAAGAACTGAGGAAAATCAAACTGAATATGGGGCATCACAATTAAAAAAAAGAGGCAGCTTTTTTCCGGGTCGGAAATGAGAGCTACCTCAAATAATAATAGTTATATGTGAAAATTTAATCCAAAATAATTTTGGAATGATCTGAAATCTGTCCGGAAATACTCCAGTTTAACGGAGAGAAATCATTTTATTAAAAATATTTCCGTTTTCTTCAACCCGGATGATATATTGGTTTGCTGTTTGTGGGTTAAGATTAAAAGTGATATCCACTTTGCCATCAGCATATTCTCTTTCGGACGTATAATAAGTTGTATTGGAAAGATCATATACTGAAATGCTTACAGGCCCTTTCACATCAGACATGTGCAGCTTTGCCATATGGCCCGAAATGGTGTATTCAGGTTTATTTATAGTGCTTACAGGCGTTTTTTCCACTTCCATTACATTCCCGGCACTGATTTGTATTTTGTATTTTTCTATCTTCACTTCCGATTCTGCTACCAGGTAATAAGTTCCTGGTTCAAAACTCTGAAGATCATAAGTTTTCGTCACATGGTCCCCATCCGCAAGATTTTCGGAGAATAACTCGTCATGTGCACTGTTATAGACAAACACAGATACACTTTTGGCATTTGAAAGCTCAAAATTCAACGTTTTGGCTTGTACGTTTCCAAAGGAAAGGGAAAAATCTCTGTCCTTACTCATTACATTTGCTGAAAACAATAAGAATCCGGCAAAAAATACGGCTTTTAATAATGTGCTCATGGATTAAGGCTTTTAGGATTACTATTGCAAAGCTAGGACAGCAATAGTTCTTGGGCTATAATGAAATTTTCATATTTATGTGCTATATTAACTTTGTTTAATTTTATTAATGTATTATTTGTTAATTTTGCATATAAATTATTTGTTTTTGGCCTATGAAACATGTAAGCCCTTCTTTTGAAGCGATAAGACCGAGTATAGGAAGCAGTTTTACCAGCCTGAAATTTCTGACCAATGAAAATATAAAATCTCACGTATGGCATTATCATCCCGAGATTGAACTTATTTTTGTCTATAAAGGTTCCGGGAAAAGACAGATTGGGAGCAGTATTTCTTACTTTTCAGACGGAGACCTTGTTTTGATAGGAAGTAATCTTCCACACTGCGGGCTTACCAATGAAAATACACATAATGATTATGAAATGGTGATCCAGTTTAAACCAGATTTTTTAGGAGAACCGATTTGGGATATACCGGAGATGCAAAGAATTTCTGCTTTGCTTGAAAAGTCTAAAGCAGGAATCGTATTTGGGGAAGAGATAAAGAAAATAATTGGGAAAGAGATTGTTGAGATGCATGAAGCTTCCTCTTTGGACAAGCTGTGCAGATTTCTGAAAATATTGGATGAGCTGTCTGTTACCCAGGATTACAGAATCTTGAATGCAGGAAAATACTACCTTCAGACACAGATTGAAGACAATGAAAGAATCAATCTTATATTTAATTATGTGAAAGATCATTTTAAAGAAGCCATAACCCTGGAAGAAGTAGCTGATCTTGCCCATATGAAAGTACCTTCTTTCTGCCGCTATTTTAAGAAAATTACCAATAAAACCTTCACCCGGTTTGTAAACGAATACAGGATTACCCATGCGCTCAAGCTTCTGGCAGAACAGCCTTTAAGTATTACGGAAGTCTGTTTTGAGTCCGGCTTTAATAATTTCAGTTATTTTAATAAAACTTTTAAGGACTATATTCAAAAAAGCCCTTCTCAATACAGGAAAGAATTTAATTATTTCATGGAATAATTTTTTGCGGATCTGTAAAAAATTACCCCTGTATTATGATTTATTAAAATATAAGTGTAAATTTAACACTTATAAATAATAAATAATCTATGAAATTTTTTATTGATACCGCTAATCTGGCAATGATAGAGGAAGCCAGTAGCCTTGGAGTTCTGGACGGTGTAACCACCAATCCTTCATTGATGGCAAAAGAAGGTGTTTCAGGAAAACAAAATATCCATAATCACTACCTTGAAATTTGTAAAATTGCAGATGGGGATATCAGCGCTGAAGTACTCGGAATTACTTTTGAAGAAATGGTTAAAGAAGGGGAAGAGCTCGCTGCATTACATCCAAGAATTGTCGTAAAAGTTCCTATGACTAAAGACGGAATCAAAGCCATCCGGTATTTTTCTGAAAAAGGAATAAAGACCAATTGTACGCTTGTTTTCTCAGCCGGGCAGGCCCTTTGGGCGGCCAAAGCAGGAGCAACTTATGTTTCTCCGTTTCTGGGAAGGCTGGATGATGTTTCTACAGATGGTCTTCATCTGATATCGGAAATCAGGACGATTTATGATAATTATGCTTTTCAGACACAGATATTGGCAGCTTCTGTCCGCCACAGTATGCATATTGTCAACTGTGCGAAGATAGGTGCTGATGTCGTGACCTGTCCGCTGGCTCCTATACTTTCTCTTCTTAAACATCCGCTTACAGATTCAGGATTAGACCAGTTTATCAAGGATTCACAGAAAATGAAATAAGATCAGGAAGATAAAAGATGGATATTGATGAACAGTTAATCAAACCAACTATAGAAAAGTTTAACGCTGAATTCAAGGCAGAACCGGAACACTTATTTCTTTCTCCCGGTAGAATTAATATTATCGGTGAACATGTAGATTACAGTGATGGCTTTGTATTGCCCGCAGCTATAGATAAATACATCTGTTTTGCTGTCCGTAAACTCCCTCAGACAAACTTTTGTACCATCGTGGCCAAAGATCTTGGAGAAGAATATACATTTGATGTCACAATGGAGATAAAACCGGTTAAGCAGATGTGGATGAACTATATTCTGGGCGTTTTCAGCCAGCTGCAGAAGCCGGGAAACCAGTTTTGCGGAATGGAAATTGTTTTCAGCAGTACCATCCCGATGGGGTCCGGGCTTTCTTCTTCGGCAGCCCTTGAATGTGGTTTTGCGTATATCCTCAATGAGCTTTTTGATCTTCAGTTGTCAAAAAAAGAGATTGCAGTGATCGGACAAAAATCAGAACATTCTTTTGCTGGAGTTCAATGCGGAATTATGGATCAATTTGCCTCTGTTTTTGGAAAGAAGGATAAAGTGATTATGCTCGACTGTCATTCCCTGGAGCATCAATATTTTGATGCAGACCTTAAAGGATACAGTTTGCTGCTTTTTGATAGCTGTGTAAAGCATAGTCATCTGACATCCGGTTATAATGAAAGGCGTAAAGATGTTGAACATGGTAAAAAAGTTTTATGGAAAAACTTCCCGGAAATCGAAAAATTCAGGGATTTTACACTGGCGATGCTTGATCATGTAAAAGAAGAAATGGGAAGTATTTCATACAAAAGATGCCTCTATCTTCTGAAAGAAATCCAAAGAGTGGAAATGGCGGCAAAAGCTATTTCAGCAGGAAATATTGAATATCTGGGAACACTTCTCACAGAAACCCATGCCGGGCTCTCAACAGAATTTGAGGTCAGCTGTAATGAACTTGACTTTTTAGTGGAAAATACGTTACGGCAGGAAGGAGTATTGGGAGCAAGAATCATGGGAGGCGGTTTCGGAGGCTGCAGTATCAACCTTATTCAGGAAAATAAAGCTGAAGGAGTTATTAAAGCCATCAGTGAAAAATATCTGGAACAATTTAATATTCAGATGAAAGTTTATCAAGTTAAAATCTCAGACGGGATAAAAGAATACACCAATGAATACATCATTTGATCCTAAAAAACATCCCCACAGAAGGTACAATCCTCTATTGGATGAATGGATACTGGTTTCTCCACAACGGGCAAACAGACCATGGCAGGGACAGAAAGAAAATACTACAGAAGAAAATCGTCCTGTATACGATCCGGATTGCTATTTGTGTTCCGAAAATATGCGGGCTAACGGAAGCCAGAATCCTGCATACAAAGGAACTTATGTCTTTAATAATGATTTTGGAGCATTGCTTAATGAAGAAATTGATTTTTCTGAAGAACATTCAGGTTTTTTTACCCTTCTTCCGGAACGTGGAATCAACAGGGTGGTTTGTTTTTCTGAAAATCACAGTCTTACCTTACCGGAAATGTCTGTGGAACAGATAAAAAGTGTTGTGGATGTATGGCAGGAGCAGTTCAATGAACTGGCCGCTCTGGACCATATCAATTACATTCAAATTTTTGAAAATAAAGGAAGCATGATGGGATGCAGTAATCCCCATCCGCACGGACAGATATGGGCACAGACGTCAATCCCGGCGAAGGTTAAGAAAACCCAGGATCAGTTGAAATCCTATTTTGAAAATAATAAAAGAACATTACTGGAAGACTATCTTCAGCAGGAAATAACGGCTGGAGAACGAATGGTCACAGAAAATGAGCATTTTGCAGCATTGGTGCCGTTTTGGGCATCATGGCCATATGAAACAATGATTATCAGTAAACAGAAAAGAGAAAATATTGTGGCATTTTCTGAAGAAGAAAAAGAATCTTTTGCTTTGATTATCAAGAACCTGACTACTATTTATGACAATCTTTTTGAAATTTCATTTCCTTATTCTGCGGGAATCCACCAGTCACCAACAGATGAGAAGGAACATCCGGAATGGCATTTTCATATGCATTTTTATCCCCCGCTGCTCAGAAGCCCGGAAATTAAAAAATTCATGGTAGGATATGAAATGCTGGCAGAGCCTCAGCGCGACATTACTCCGGAACAAAGCGCAGCAATATTAAGAGACCTTCCCACCATTCATTATAAGAAAAAATAATAAATCAATATCTTTGAAAAAGAATATGGAACAGATTAAATTAATTGTAACGGACATGGATGGGACGTTTCTCAATTCCAGCCATGAAATGAGCCCTGAATTTTCGGATATTTACAAAGAACTGAAAAAAAGAAACATTCTGTTTGTACCCGCAAGCGGAAGACAGATGCCGGGTATCACTCATTATTTTGGAGAAATAGAAAGTGAGATCGGTTTTATCGCTGAAAATGGAGGTTATGTTATCTATAAAGATCAGGAGCTTTTTGCCGATACACTGGAATATCAATATATTGTTGAGATCATCAAAGCTGTTCGTGAAATACCAGGAGCCAAAGCAGTATTATCCGCTAAAAAAATGGCTTATTATGAAACCGGAGATCAGCAGTTTGTAGATTTTTTTTCAAAGTTTTATACTGAAAATATGAAAAAGGATGATCTTACGGAAAAAATTGATGATACAGCCTTTAAAATAGCAGTCTACCATCCGGATGGTTCTGAAAAACATCTGTATCCGGCTCTTAAAAGATTTGAAGAGTTCGGTCTGGAAGTGGTGGTATCAGGGGAGTATTGGCTGGACATTATGAATAAGGATATCAATAAGGGAAATGCACTGAAAATCCTTCAGAAATCTTTAGGTATCTCACCTGAAAATACGATGGCTTTCGGAGATTATATGAACGATATAGAAATGCTGAAAAATGCCAAATATTCTTATGCCATGAAAAATGCCCATCCGAACGTGAAAGAGGTGGCCAGTTTTGAGACCTGTACCAATGACAGCTTTGGCGTTTTAAAAACGATTAAGGATTACCTGCATGTAAATTAATTCATCAGCTGCCATAGTAGCCTTCCTATATTATAATCTGTTGATAACCAAACAGAAAATAATCAGATTATTTTTTCCAGATAGAGTGAAAGTTTAGAAAATATTTGAAAAAATGATATCTGGAGAGTTAAAAATTGTATTTAAAATTGCAGTTCCAAGTTCCCAAATCAAAGAAATATATGATCAACAAAATAATCAATGGATAATTGAATTTTTTAAAGAACTATATTTTTTAGATTTAGAATAGAATAAGAAAAATTGCAAAAATACCTATAAACCTAGTGTTATAAAAAAATGACGCCATTAGGCAATGTTTGGCCTATGGCGTCATCGTGAACCTCTTGGTACAAAACTCGAACCTTTTGTTAGGGGATTTGAGAAGATTTTCTTCGATTAGGATAGTATCCAACTACATTTAAAGACATGCATACCAATAGAACATGAGACAGGAATTGTCTTATGATAAGAAATATAAGAGACTTTTTCGGATAATCAATTTAAATTTTTAGATTGGAGTTGGTTTATTATCAACTCCAATGTAGTAAAGGAATGTGTTTCCAGAATAATTTTTTGTATTGCCTTTTTTTTAATTTTGAATCCTGTTGATCTATCTTACTGGTAATCTTTAGAATAGGTATCCTTCTTTTTCTGCTTTACCATAATTTTCTAAATCTTGTTTTTAATATATTTGCTAGTATAGACTTATTAGCTGATGAATACTATAACTCAAATAGAGAATGCATTAAAGGCGATCAACCAAGCAAGTTTTCAAACCTTAGTAAATCATTTATTATACTTACAAGGGAATAAATTTATTGGTGCTCCTGGTGCTGTTATTGGAAAAGAGAAAACAAGTAAAGGGACGCCTGATTCCTTTTTTGTAAATGAAGATAAATATATTTTTGTTGAGTGCACTACTAAGGAAAGATTAGGAGAATCAAAATCCTTTTTTGATAAACTTTCAAAAGATGTGGATCATTGTTTTAAGGAAGATGTAACGACAATAGAAAAGGAGAAAATAGAAAAAGTCATATTAGCTTGTAATGAAAAAATAAGTGCAGAAGAACATAAGCTATTAAATACTAAAGTAAAATCATATAATCCTGATACGAAGTTCGAGGTTTTAAATATTCAGAATTTGCCATTGCTCATATTTGATATTCCAAAATTAGCTGAGGAATATCTTAGCATTCAAATTGTAAAAGGAGATATTTATACACTTGAGGAGTTCCTTTTAAAAACAGAAAAAGGCTTACAGCCGTCACTTACTAATGAGTTCATTGGCAGAGAAGAAGAACTTAAAAATAGTATTGAAGCTTTAAAGAAATATGACATCTTGTTGTTGTCAGGTGGTGCAGGTGTGGGCAAATCTAAATTAGCAGTCAAAATCTTAGAGGAACTTTCAAGAGATAATTATATTCCAATCGTTATCCAAAGTTCAGGAGTGTCATTATGGGATGATTATCAACATCTTTTTTTGCCTGGAAAACAACATATAATATTGTTTGACGATGCCAATAAATCAATCAATAATCTAAATTATTTGCTGAGCAAAATAGAGGCGTCACAATCTTATTCAGTAAAAGTTATAGTAACATCCAGAGATTATGTAAAAAAGCAAGTTTCGGTTACGCTTGATAGTTATTTGTATAAAGAATTTAATATACCTGAATTTAAGGATGAAGAAATAGGGGAAATAATTCTAGCAGCTCTACCAAATCTGAAGTATCATAGCGATATAAAAAGAAAAATAGTGGATTTAGCCAAAGGTAATGCAAGAGTTGCACTAATGGCTACTTATTCCGTTACCCCTGATTCGGAAACCAATTATTTAAATAGCCCTGTATTACTGTATGAAAAATACTTTAAAAAAATCTCTGAGGAAATAGGCATTTTCAATAATCCAATCATTCTTAAATCTCTCGCTATTGTTTCATTCTTTGGTGTTTTGGACAAAAACAATGAAGAATTAAAAACAATTCTATCAAACAAATTTGATATTGACTGGAATGAACTATGGACTGCTATAATGGAACTTCATAACAGTGAAATATTAGATGTTTATTCCAACGAGATAGTTAAAGTATCAGATCAAGTATTAGCAACCTACGCATTCTATAAATGTTTTATTGATGATAAATCTTCCGTTATCAATTATGCAGAATGGATCGCTACTTTTATAGAGAAATTTTCAAATAGAATCCGAGCTACGCTTATAGATGTGAATAACACATTTGTTTATTATCATGTAAGAGATTTAGTATTACCGCATTTGAATGAAGTAATAAAGCAAATAAAAACCGATGAAGAATTGTATGCTTTTTACAATCTATTTTGGTTTTACAAAGGCCGGGACTGTCTATTGTATTTGAAAAAATGGATAGAAAACCTCCCACAGGAAGAATATCCTGAAATACTTAAATTTAGTTATGTCCATAATGACCATACCTACGCAACAAAACATTTTGAGCTATTAAAAGATTTTTGGAACCATCCTAACGAGTTGTTCAAACCTTCGCTCGAGCTGACTTTAGCATTATTAAATAAACAACCAAGCCGATTATCCGAAATTTTAAAATTCATTCACGATGACTTTAAATATAAATTAGAGGACCGAGAACAAGGATACTTACGGCAAAATATGCTGTTGGATATATTTTTAGATGATGAACTAAATAATGCTCAAAAAACATTTGCAAATGGTATTTTTCTAAACTTATCAGAGGTACTCTTAGGTTGGCATTATGATGAATTTCGTTCAGCAAAAGGACACGCATTTACAATTTATAATTTTGATTTATATAAATCAGATGAATTAATGAAATTAAGGGATCGCATTCTTAATCAATTTTATCATTTATTTGAAATCGAAAATGAACTGGTGCAAAAAACACTACATCAAATCATTTATCCGGGTGGAGACATTGACAAAAGTATTTATGTAGATGAATTGCCAATTTATCAAAAGCTCATTTCTGAAAAATTGGATAATAAACAATATGCACATTGTAAGTTTGTAAGTGTTCTTGCCAAATATTTAACAGAAATGGGAGCTGCATACCCTGAAAGCTGGAATGAATTTATTGAATCTGATATAAGAAAACTTTCCAAGTTTTTAAAACCCGATTGGGAATATAGAGAGGGAAAATCTATCCAGGAATCCGAAAAAGAAAAAAGACAAGAGTTTGATGCTTTTGTAAAAGCAACAGATTGGCAAAGTTTAGAGAAATTTCTATTAAATATTGATGCTTTGTATAAGCAGCAGAAAGATAATAACGGATGGCACATAGAATCAGCAGTTACTGATATTTATATTTCCATAGCAAGAAAGAGTAAATCTGAATTTGAAAATGCTCTAAAGTTGTTTTTTAGTGGCAGAGTACTTTTTCCATTGCGAACCACCATTATAAATATTGCTTTGGTCGAACTTATTATGACCGGAAAAGAACTCTTGGACATAATGAATGATTATGAATTTCAGGGAAAACCTTATTGGGAATCTGTATTAATAGCAATGTTACCTGAAGAACAGGTTAATGAAGTTTTTTTTAAGCTTTTCATAAATACTTTTCTAAAGCCTGACGAACATATCTATATTCATCGAATGCTTGATTATCTAAAATATGAAGCAATATTTGAAGAATATAAAAAAGAAAATTCCGAATTAGAAAATCACAATATCATCACCCATCTGACAAGCATTATACTCACTAAAACACGTAAGACAAGGCGTGATTTTGGATTTGATTTTTGTGCTGATTGTTCGTCGTATTTTACTAAACGTCCTCAACTTTTAAAAGATGCTTACTGGGCACAATATGAAATAGATTCTCACTTTGACTATGAGGGAAGAGAATTAAAAGCCCTCTTAGATTTGGATAAAAATTTTATCAATGACAGTTTAAAAAATGGAAAAATTGGATTGGGGTATTCATCCAATTTGAGGTTGGAAAAAATTAACACAAGTACGTTGTGGGAATATGAGGAATATGAAGAATTGATTGAAGATTTGTTATTGACAGCTTTAGCAAATGAACAATATACCTTCATTATTGAAAAAGATATTTATTCTTTATTCAGTTTCAGGAGTGTCAATGAGGATAGAACAGAAAAAGCAAAATCACTTATTATTAAACTTACTCAAAAGCATAGCAAAAATGAAAAGATTGTGTTAATGCTTATTGAAGTTGTGTATCATAATTTTAATGGTTGGTTTGTCGAATATTTTAGAGAATTTCTTCTTGTCAATAAGGACGTTACTCTAACAAGGAAAATTAATTTTGGACGAAGTGAAAGTTGGTCGGGTAGTCGAGTTCCTTTAATTCAGAAAAAAATTGAATTTTATCAGGATATTCTAAAAATGATAAATACACTACCAGGCATTTTAGATTATTCAGAGCATATAGATTATTTCGAACAAAAAATAGTTTGGAAGAAAAAAGAAATTGAGGATGAGCAAAGAAAGGATTTTATGGAAGAGTTTTATTATTAAATACAAATAGTATACAATAAAATTAGCAGAGAAGCATGTTTTTTCAAGAAAAAATCTTTATTTTTTAGAATTAGTATTGAAAATTAAGATACATGTGGTTTTTACTAAATTTATAAGGTCTTAACAGCTGTATTTAATGTCGATTATGGATAACCGTAATTAGGATGTTTATATACTTGTTTATATTTAAAGTATGTTAATGGAAAGCTTTAACTTATACAGAGAGGCGAAAAGCCAATATGAGAAACTAATCCCTGAGAAAAATGACGGATTGATTCTTCTTTCTCTCTATGCAAAGTATAAGGATCAAGATTTTACTGAAGAAAATATTATTGCAAGTATTAATAAGGTATTCAAAGACCAGGGAAATGAAAGTTCAAGAACTGATAATAGAAACAATACAATAATTTTAAGACTACAAGAATCATTTTTATGGCGTAATGAAACGAAGAGAACCTATCAGTTCAAAAAGTATGGATTAGAACTTTGTCAAAATATTGAAAAGAGATTAATTGAAAAATATAATCCTGCCAAAATAAAACGGTTTTTTGATGAATTACATAAAAGCCTCACAGAAAATATTGAAGGAGAAAAAGACTTTAATGAGTGGATAGAAGATCATTTCAATCTAAGGATGCCTGAGCTTGTTTCTCAAATTGAAATACTTGATCAACAAGTAAATGAATCAGTAAATGAATTCAAAGTAACTGTTAAATCTGAAAATCAACATATTACTGAAGTTCTGAGAGAAATTGAAATTCACTTAGAAGTAATTAAAGAACAGGCATTTGAATTAAAAAATGCATTTCAGGTTTCATACGAGATTGATGAAATTTTAACTGGGATTCTCCAAAAGCCGAATAACTATGATTATATTGATAATATTCAAAAGGTTCAGAAATTTCATGACAATTCCAGAAATCAGTTAGAACAGGTAAGTAAAAGAATTGACAAGATAAAACCTCGGATACGAGAATTTATTTATGATTTCAATAAACAGGATTTTGATCGGAAAACCAATAAATTCATTGATTACTTGTTAGAAAATTCTTTTGTAAAAAAAGAAGGCAGCGTAAAAAGAATTCAATTTCCGAATAACCTCTTCGGTCTGAAAGTGAAATTAACAGAACATCTTCCGATATTGAATATTGTTCCAATCAGAGAGATAAGCTATAAGTTGCCTATGGAGATTTCGAAAAGGAAAGTTGACTTCTCCAAAAGAAAAGTTTTATTAGACAAAACGAATAAATGGAAACAGGATAAGGAAAGAATATTGTATTGGACGAATATTGCCTTTAAGGAATTAGAAGAAAATGGCACATTGGCTTTTACACCCTTGTTTTTTAAAATTATAGATATCGATGAATTACCTATAGCAGTTAAAACCGCCCACAATATTTTGAGGAGAAGCACCAAGTTCAAGCAAAAATATAGAATTGATATTAACCGAAATGTTGTTAATCATACAGCAATCAAAAGTATTTCATTATGGCAGATGAGTATTCAGAAAATACAGTAAAATACCGTTTTCTATACGAAAAGAAAGCAATGAATGTTTTTGCTAAACTGGACTATACGCTTAGAAGTGGTATTCATATTCAGAGGGAATACCCTTTTGATGTGAATTTATATCGCTTTTTGAATGAAAATGAAAATTTTGAATCCTTAAAAGAATATTATAAAGATTTTTTCAATCTCAACCTTAGAAAAGAAGGCAATGAATTTAGTCAATATTATTACCTGGAACTCAATGAAGATGGAAAAAGTAATGTGTCTTCTGATTACAGAGATTATTTAAAAAGTGAGTTTATAATCATCGGGATGCTCTTTCTGAAAATGTATAAACTGGATGGTAATATTGAGCTAGACGGCATTTCAGACTTTATAAGCCTTCTTTATGAAGAATATGAAGAAGAGAAGAACGCTTTGAGAAAATTAATAAACGACAATTCTTCGGACAAAGGAACAGATACTACCGATCAAAGATTTGAAGATATTGTAAGAAAATCCTTTGTCAAGTTCGGTGAATTAGGATGGTTAATGTGGGATGATGAAAGTGAAAAAAATAAATTCAAAATTTTACCATCTTTTGAAAGGTTAAGAGTAGCGTATCAACCACAGATAGAAACAATAGATGACCTGATTAAAGAAGTGAAAAATGCAGAATAATTTTCCCCGTATATATAGTTTATCAACGATAGGCATTAAACAACACTTTAATGCAGATTATTTATTTCACCATTACAGAACAGATTTTAGTGGCGAAAGTGGTAGTGGGAAAAGTATGATTGCAGATATGATTCAGTTGATTTTAGTCGGATCAGGTGAATTTCAATCTGCTACAGATGGTAATAAAGATAGAGATGTTAAAGGAATGCTTTTGGGAACCAAAGGAAAAACATCTTCCAGGGGTTATATTTTTTTTAACATTGAAGTAAAGCGGAAACAATATATTGTGATAGGTGCTTACATTGAAAGCACCAGCAATGCTGCTGAGATGTTCATTGTCCAAAATGGATATGATTGGGAAGTGTTAACACCACTTAATAGTCCGATTTTTACCAAAGATTTGATTGTAAATGATAAAGTTGAGACGCTAAATAGTCTTTGTGAGAAGATTGAGTTTGTAAGGGTAAAGTCATTTAGAAGGAAAAACTATCATCAAATCCTTTACGATAATGAGTTACTCTCTTTAGACTTGACTAAAGAAGAAACATTAAAAGCCTATGCAAGTATTTTAAGATCATTCTCACGGGGAAAAGGCTTTAAAAAAGAATCTGAAAACCTTAAAAAGTTTCTCTTTGGGGACGATGATAAAAATGTTATTAAAGCAAAATATGATGAAGAGGTAAAAAATATAACGAATGACTTCCACGAACATAAAAGATATTTGGATGAAATCAGGTTAATCAACGAAAAGCAAACTTTACTAAAAAATGTACTAGAAAAAAGTAAGGTTTATAAATCGACTTATTCTGAATATCTAATTAAACGATACAACTACTGGAATATACTGAAGAAAAAATCCCTTAAAGAACAACAAAACATTACCAATGAGAAAGATAAACAGAGTAATGAATTAAAATTCATCGAAAATCAATTAATCACGTTACAAATCAAAGAGTTAAAAGAACTTTTAGAATTAAAAGAAGCAGTGATTAAACTTGAAAGCCAGAAAGAATCTAAAGCTGATATTGAAGACAAATTTTTAAAGATAAGTCAGTCCAAAAACTCCATAGAAAAGATTGAAAATTGGGTGAAATTAAATGATAATCAATTAGAAAAAGTCAAAGAATGGTTTTCTCTTCAAAGAAAAGAAAACGAAAATAAAATAGCCTTACAAAGCTTTACTAATCACCTTAGAAAAAATAATGCACTAAGTGATTTTGAGGCATCCGATTGGTTGATTGATTTTGAGAAAAAAAACATAGAAATTCCCACGAGAATTGAGCAACTTGAAAAAGAAATAACAGAACTTCAGTCATTGTCTAAATTTACAGATATTAATAATCCAGAGTCCCTTTTAAATTGGGCTATGGAAAACTTAAAATTCCCAATCTCTCATCAAATTGAGAGTACATTAATTTATTTCCAAAAATATGGCAAAGTAAAGCCATCTGAAAAAAAGGCAGAGAGATACGTACCTTTTCCAGAGGACTTATTTGAAAACATAGAGGCTAAAATTAAAGAAGAAACAAAGCGTGGATTCTGGTTAAATCTTGATGGTGTTTATGAATATATTGAACATTCTCCCAACCAAGTTTTGAATGTTAGCGATCCAAAGCTACTCAGTGAACCTATTCAAAAATTAAAAGAAGGTGTTGTAAATCGTTTGTCAGTTCTTAATACTAAAAAACAAAAGGAGCAAAAACTTAAAGAGATTTTATTTGCCTATAGTAACATAAAAGAACATATCGATTTATACAAACGAAAGGATGAGCTTGCAAAATTCAATATTGAAGAAAGTTTAAAAGAGCTTTCCGAAGAAACTTTTTCCCAAAGCATTGAATTGTACAATAACAAAGAAAGTATTGATGCAGAGTTTACTTCAATTCAGAAAGAATATCAAGATTTTATAAATCAAAAAGGTATAATTGAAGGACATAATAAAAGAATCAAGGAATTAGAGATCAAATTTTTTAAAGAAGATTCAGTAATTGACATAAGTCTTGTTGAATATGAAATCGAGCAATTCAAAAGTAATCTATCTGAATTGAAAGACAGCTTTAACGGAGAAGTAGAAATGTTACAGGAGAAGTATGCCAAAGAGATTAATAATGAATCAAAATTATTAAACAAAAGATTTGAACTTAAACAAGCGATAGATAATCTTGAAAAAAATAAAAAGGAAAAAGAAGATAACCATACTAAAGCAAATCAAGAACTGGATGAAACAATCAGGCTAAATGAAGATTTATTTAAATTAGAAATTAAGTTTGCAGAAGATATAGAAGAGCTAACCAATCCTGAAAGTGGTGGTTTAAATTCCCTGAAGTCTAAAGCGGAACGGTCAAAAGCAGCTTACGATGAATATTTAAAAATCGTTACCGAAAATACACCTTATGATGAATCAATTTCTGTTGGTAAACTTGCTCATTATTTATTGCCTACAGTTTTTCCTACTTCCACAATTGATGAAGACTTAATTACCTATAATATCGTAGAAAGACTGAATAAACTGACACAGGACATTCAGGAAATTGGTTCAAGAAAAGTGGAGATATTGGGAAGCATTTTCAATGAGGTATACAGAGTTTACAATAATTACCTTACTAAAATTAGTGAAATCGACTCCTATCTCAAAAAGAAAAATAAAGTTATTACTGGAGGTAATCGAGCCTCTTTGTTGTCTAAACCGTCAATTCATTTCCCTACAAGTTGGCTTTTCAATTTTAGAAAGCAATTAAATAATCAAATGAATTATGTAGGATTATTTAGTGATCTCCGGGAAGAAATAGACATCAACGTAATGATGATAAAAGCTTTTCAACAATTTGGTGGCAGTGCTAAAGTTGATCCTGAGGATTTAATGAACCCCAAATCTTATTTCGATCTAGAGTTTGATTTAAAACTTGACAACGATGAGAGTAATTCCGGAAGTAATGGACAAACTTATACCGCTAATGCTTTATTATGTTTAGCAAGATTATCTTTGATTGAGGAAAAGGGAAAAGGAGGTTTAAAAATAATGCCGATAGATGAAGCGGAAGGTTTAGGTAGTAATTACGATATGTTGCACGAATTAGCAAAAACGGAAAAGTATCAAATCATTACAATGGCTATAGAAACAGCAGGAGAAATTACGAATGATGGACAATACATCTACATTATGAATGAAAATAACTTAGCTGATATGGATACGTATGTTCCACCTTTGGGGATTTTTTCAGATATTATTGTGGAAGATATAGCCGACTATATAAACACAATGCCTGACAATGAATAAAAATATCACTTGGAAAGAGCTAAAAGCACTTGATGATTTGTTCCATTTAAAAAAAACAAAAGCAAACATTCAAGAGCATCCTTATATCAATTATTTATTGGAGGACAAATGTATTCTAGATAGAAAGCCTGGAAATAATAAAATCATCATTTCTACAAATGACTTTGAAAAATTCTACGAAAAGACGTTTAAAATACCGTATGATGAGGCTAAGAACTTTCTGATCGAAAATGGGATTGAACCTAGTGCTAAAAAGAGTTTTACACTTGAGGATATAAAAGCTTTAATGCTTATTGCTGAGAATAAAACAGAGTTAATAAATAATCCAACCAATATAGAAGATTTTTCTAATGAATTCTTTGATACTTCGAAATACTTGAAGAACAAGACAAGTTTGAGAAATGCTGTATTCAAAATTTTAAATATCACGGAGTTTCCTTTGGATAAGAAAGAGAATCAATGGAGGATAGTGGTTGATCATCCTAATCCTAAGGCAATTGTATTGTGTGAAAACAAATCATTTTTAAAACAACCTTGGATAGCTAAGAATGCTGAAGTTAAGTTGTGGCACGTTGGAGGAAACAATATCAAAATAATTGAC
This sequence comes from Chryseobacterium defluvii, assembly GCF_003634775.1. Taxonomy (GTDB): domain Bacteria; phylum Bacteroidota; class Bacteroidia; order Flavobacteriales; family Weeksellaceae; genus Chryseobacterium; species Chryseobacterium defluvii. The sequence continues at coordinate 1,023,193 of NZ_RBXB01000001.1, forward strand.
GATATTGATGAAATAGAACTCTCTAAGCCAATTTATTACTCTTGTGATTGGGATTTGGCAGGTTTACAAATTTATTCGAGAATAAAAAAAAAGCTAAAAGATAGAAAGAAAGATATTTTTCTTCTGTATCCTAATGAACCGCATAAAAAAATAAGCACATATATAGATTATCACTATAGCCATTGGGATCTATTAAAAGAATTATCCGGTTTATCTATAGAAAATTTTTCAAAAAGAGAATTAATACTAATCAACGACCTAATCCAAAGTGAAAAGTGGATAGAAGAAGAGTCTTTTGATTTGGAAGGAATGATTCAATTACAAGTTTCCTAATAATTGAGGCTGTAACATGAACTGTCGTACATTTGAATAAATAAGAAAGCGCATGGAATAAAGCCGATGAACTGTTGGTATAAATACCGTCTGACACGTTCTGCTCCCATGCGTTTTTACATCTAAAAACTGAATAGTTAGGTAGGCTAAGAGCCTGTGTATGCGACGATATTTTATTGGATGTGTAATTTGTATCCGCCCGACGAACTACATGTCAGTTGATTTTTTGAAGTTCTGTGGGTAAAGCTCTTTTATATTCTTGTGGTTTATTGACGCTATATTCATTAGCGTATGTTTTAACCACAGAAAAGGGTTCACCTCATGCTTTTTGCAGATAGCGAAAAATGAGTAGATCATTGCCGATCGCTGTGCTGCCTCATGACTTCCTGCGAACAGCCAATTTTTGCGTCCCAGGGCAACTGGGCGAATGGCATTCTCGATAAGGTTATTGTTAATCTGCAGATTTCCATCGCGCAAATATTCCGACAGCATGTCCCAACGGGTGTATGCATAGGCCATAGCCTTTCCTATCTGGCTTTTGGGCAATGTGTTTTTTATCTCCCGGAATATCCATTTACCCATGTCGTTGATGATCGGAAGTGACTCTTTGAGCCGTAGCTCCCGGATCATATCAGGTGATAACTTTTCTTCTTTGGCTTTCCGGTCAACTTTGTAAAGATCCTGTATCATCAGTAGCGCCTTTTTGGCTCTTTCCGGGTCATTCTGCAGGCCTTTCTCAAACTCACGGCGTGCGTGTGCCCAGCAGGCCAGATGGGTGATGTCTTTCTTTTTTCCAAATTTTTCGTAGGCGGCATATCCATCCGTCTGCAGATATCCCTTAAAGTTATCCAGCATGGGTGTAGGTACATGACCACCACGGGAAGGGTTATAATCGAACAGCACCGTTTTATCCAAAGGCGAGTGGTAGACCCAATAATAGCCCTGATGGGCAGCTCCTTTTTTATCACTGTCCAATACTTTTATTGGGGTCTCATCAACCTGCAAATAGCCCTGAGCTTTGGTGTCAAAGACCAGCTGTTCATACAATGGTTCGAGTTTTTCCAGTGCCTGTCTGGTCCATCCTTCGATGGTTGAGGATGGGATCTGTATGTTTTCCCTTGCGAAGATCTGTTTTTGTCGGTATAGGGGAAGATGGTCCTGATATTTACCCACCAGTATCATCGCCAGTAAGCTCGGACCTGCAATTCCTTTATCGATGACCCGTTCAGGTAGTTCGGCAATGGATACGCCATCTCTGTTTTTAGCCGCATATTTATAACGGATGTAACGTTTGATATAGAATTTGGCTGGCTCGCACTCCAGCTCCTCGGTAATCTCCTGGCCGATGCACACCATTTCAGACAGATCACCCTCTGGGTGGATCTCGATCTCTTCTACAGGAAGGTGGGCAGGTAATTTAGCGCGTCCTTTATGGTTTGGACGCTGACGAACATACTCGATTTTCTCTTTGATCAGTTCGAGCTGTTGCTCTGCTTCTGCAGGTTCTGCGTGGAAAGGCAGGAAAGTCTGGTTGGGGTCACCTTCGAAGCGCTCACGCTTCTGGCCGAACTGCATGCGTTGAAGCATCTCCACTTGAGCTTTCAGGTAATCACGTTCCTGTGAAAGGATATCACGCTCCTGATGGAGGAGTTCATTCTCTTTGGACATACTGGAAACCATTTTCAGAAGGTCTTCTTTAGAGAGATTTTCCAGTGCTGTTTCCATACCGTAAAGATACTCAAAAGATACCTTTATTCCTATTTTAAGTCCATTTTTAAGGCAAAGAGAAACGTCTTTTTTGAATACTTTTTACCACCTGTATCCCTTCAACCATCAATACCAGATTGCTCCAGGACAATTCTCCATTTTTTGCGTTCGGCGGCATGAAGGTGCCGCTCTCCAGACGCTTATAATAAAGTACAAAGCTTCCTTTTTCCCAGTGCAGCAGCTTCATATGTGTACGGCTACGGTTCAAAAATACGAAAACCTCACCGCTGGTAGCCTGACGCTGCATCCCTGAACCGATCAGTCCGCAGAGCCCGTCGAATGATTTTCGCATGTCGCAAAAGCCATCATAAAGATAAAAATGGTGCGAGGATCCCAGGGCAAACATCAGTAAAGACGGATCAGCTGTGATAAAAGGGCAAGATCATTTTCAGTCTTTATACGCACACCATTGGGATAAATAATCTCAACATCGCTCTTTCCCCGCGCCTTATCAATTGTTATAAAGCTGCCGCCGCCTGTGTGATTTTCTTTACTGCGAGAAAACCAATAATAAAAGGTCGCTTCATTGATCCCATTTTCCATACAGTAAGCTTTCTTACTTTTTCCGCTCTGCTGCAAGTCTGCTATCATAGACAGCATACGCTCACGTTTTTCTTGAATGTTATTCATAGCAACAAAGCTAACAACCGTGGTAATCTAAGTCAATATGTACTTGGTAGGACGGATACTGTAATTTTTATTCAATCCTAAGGTTATGAAATTTATTGGAATCGACATTTCAAAAAGTACATTTGTAGCAGCTTACCCCCAGTTAAAAGGTTACCAAACCCAAACGTACACGAATGACTTAAAGGGGGTAAAGAAGTTCATTAGCTCTTTTTCCGATGCGGATCACCAATGTGTGCTGGAGGCTACGGGAAACTACGGTACCTTATTGCTTTATGCTCTGCGTGTAGAATCCTGTAAAATTGACCATTCCAATCCTGCGAAAGTGACTAAAACCAAATAAAATAAGAGCTGTTTTCATAGTCTATTCCTGATATTGCTAGGCAATAAACTCCTGATCAAATTCCAAAAAGTCTTCGTGAAGCCCCGCAAACTGTTTTCCAGAGGTTTCTGATCCTCGGTCGTGAGTCATTAACAACAGCTATCATTACTTTCATAATCGGGATTGCCCTCGTCAAACGTGCCGAGCAGATTATATAACATTCCCTTTCCATATGCTGAAAGGAACTGGTTCAATTTCTCCGCGCCTATAGCCTGGGAAATTTCTTCAAAAATATAGTAGGTATCCTGATTAAATTCAAGGGCTGCATCGGTATTTCCTTCTACATCGGAGGCTGACTGGTACATTGATTTCAGGATCATAAAACGTGCCTATTGGGTATCATCGGTGAATTCGTTCCATGCCCAGCTTAAGGCTTTGTAGCTCCTGAGCCGGACATACGGGCAACCAATGTTTCCAACTATTGCTGTTGTTTTTCATTCAGTTTGGAAAATTCAAAACTTTAGCGTTTCTACTCTCTGATGATATTTTCAAATTAGTTCTTGGGAGTACCTTTCAAGTTCTTCCTTATGAGTATATTTTCTGTTCTTGCCCAAAGATAGCAACAACATAAATTTTATATTTCTTCAAGGCGAATTTTGATTATAGTAATATTTTTCAATATATTCACTTGGAGACAAACCTTTCTCTTTTTTGAATGCTCTATTAAATGTTGCTTGACTTTTAAATCCTGCTTCAGTATATATAGCTCTTAGTGTATATTTCTCATGATCACCTTTTTCTATTTGCTGAATAACCTGATCTATTCTAAAACTGTTTATGGAATCATTGAAATTTTTGCTGCCAATATTATTTAAAACCTTTGAAATATAACTGGTACTAGTCCCTAAATCTTCAGCTAAAATTGTTTGATTGAAGTCAGGATTTTGCCAAGGTTTATTTTGCTCAAAATAATCAGCAATTTTGTTAAACAAAAAAATATCCTTTGAACTGCAATTATATTCGTTTTTATAAAAAATTGGTGTTGAAGTATTTTGTTTAATTTCATTCTGTTGAAAAGATGTACTTGCTTTTAGGAAGTATAAATTAATCATTACTCCAATAAAAAAATGAATTATTGTTTCTGAAAAAAAATACTGGTTACATTCTTTAGAAATTACATCCTTTAGCAAGCTTATACTATATAAATCGTAAATTAAGACAGAGAAAATAGTGAATGCGCAAGATAATATAGCAATTATAATGGTTTTTCTCCAACATATTAAATGACTTATTACTAATAAAAACAATATAGAATGTAAAAAATAATAGGGATTGTAAGGATACAATATGAATTGAAGGATAAAAACCGATATAAAAGATAATAAATAAGCTATCCTAAATTTATCTGGAAAACCTGAATTAATTTTTTTTGATATAAAAAAAATTCCAGGGATCAAAAAAAATATGGTTAGTTCAATAAGAGCAACTTCAATATAATTAAAAAAAATGCTAGTAATAAAATAAATTATATGAATGCTGATTATAAACCCAAGTAAAGCTTGATAAGACTTAGTATTTTCTATAGTTTCAGCTGATATGTCACCTACTTTAATCATATGTCAATTATAAAAAGTAATAAAGGTTTTGATTCAATGATATTAATTCAGGAATACATAAAATGCAATCTGAATTTTATTTTTGTATATCCCTTATTATTTCTTAATAATAACAGGTTTCGCATATGATTTGGTGTTTGAAATTATTACTTTTTAAGTTGTTTTTAGTTATAAATTCCCGAAAAAAAATGGTACAAGAGAAAAAAAAGAAAATGATCTAAAATTCATGTAATATTTTGTTTTCAAAAGGAGTATATCAAATGCTATTTATTTGTAATAGCCACTACTTGATCTGACAGTTGGGTGTTCTTAAAAATTGTCAGGTTGCCTATTCGAATATAGTGATGTTTCTTCAAAATCTAAAGATGTGACTTGTTGCTTATTCTCCTGTATTGGATAAGTAACAAGTTGATCTTCTTTTAGTGTCTCCAGCATCTTTTGTTTTGCCAAATGAATTGTATCGTCGAAGGTCTGCATAGGTGTCTTCCCAAAGCAATACTTTCCAGTGTGGGTACGATCCTGATTATAGTATGCCATCCAACGATCTAGATCATTCTGGAGCTCCTGAATGCTACGATATACCTTCTTTCTGAATGCAACTGCATAAAACTCATCTTGAATAGTACGATGGAAACGTTCACAAATACCATTTGTTTGGGGGCTTTTTGCTTTGGTTTTCGTGTGATCTATATCTTCGATTGCTAAATAGAGCTGATACTCATGCTGATCTCTTACACCACAGTATTCTGTTCCGCGGTCCTTAACAATCTTATGTCATGTTGCTCGAAAAATGGTACCACTTGGTCGTTTAATATATCTGCGGCAACTAATGCATTCTTGCGATCATACAGTTTTGTAAAAGCGACTTATCTATGAAAGTTTGCTGATATATATGCCCGACTCCTTTAATATTTCCAACATAATAAGTGTCCTGAGCTCCTAAATATCCAGGATGATACGTTTCTATTTCGCCGTGTGCCTTTTTTTCTTCTTTAGCTTTCTCCAGTGCTATAAGCTGGGCTTCCGTCAAAACAATACCTTCCTGTGCCGATTTTGCTTCTAAAGCCTTTAATCGAAGCTTAAAAGTTTGCAAATCATGACGCATCCATATGCTCCGAACTCCTCCAGGTGATATCAATATCCCTTGCTTTTTTAACTCATTAGATACCCGTAATTGGCCTAAAGCAGGTTGGTCTATGGCTAAATCCACAACAGCTTTTTCAATATGTTCTTCTACTCGGTTCTTTAACACTGGCTTTCTTCTAGAAAGTTCCTGAAGTGCAAGTTCGCCTCCTTGATCATACAATTCTTTGAATCTATAAAAGCTGTCTCTGGAATAGCCCATTACTTTACAGGCTCTTGATACATTTCCTAAATGCTGGGCAAGTTCTAAAACACCCAGTTTGTTCTTGATGATTTTTTCTTGTGTTGTCATAACTCTAATCTATTTTACAGTTGTTAATTTATCGCAACTGTCAGATTAAGTCTTGACTACTTCAATTTATTTGAAACATTTTTTGAAATTGGGATGGAGTCAGGCCTGTTTTTAATTTGAAAAATTTTGTAAAATTAGAAATCTCCTTGAATCCCAATGAGAACGCAATTTCACTAATCGTATTTTCTCTGAATACTAAATTTCTTTTAATTTCCATAACTAAACTATCTGTGACAAATTTTTTTGGAGTAATTTTTTCATTTTTATTAAACGCTTGTTCTAAGGTTCGCAGACTCACATGCAATTGATCCGTATAAAATTGTAAAGGAAGTTGATAGTTTATATTTTTATTCACTAAAGATTTGAATTTTGAAACTAATACTTTATCAGGGGTTGTAATCAGCATCTTGTTTTGCGGCTGATATAACTCTTCTGCTATAAGAAGTATATTGAAAAGATAATTATTAAGAATAGATGTTTGTATCTCATTATGTGGCCGATTCAATCCTTCATTGATAAAGTTAAAAATAGACAGTAATTCGTTTAATTTATTTCCAACATTAAAATATGAAAGTTGTAAGGGATCATTAAAAAGATTGGTCTGTCCCAGAAATTGAGTCTGTACCTTATTTCTACAAAAGAATTCTTCAGTAAAAATAAGCACTTTACCATTATATTCGATGGGATGGTAGAACTGTGCAATTTGGTTGGGAGAAATAAATAAGATATTATTTTCTTCTATATCAAAAGTGGTAAAATCCACAGAATGTTTGCCTTTTCCTTTATAGAATAGATGTATGGCAAAGAAGCTTACTTTGTGCGGCTGTAGAAGTTCATTAGGCCTTAATTCTACCAGGTCCTTTATTTCCTTCGTATTAATAAACTGTTGATTATGATCTGAAAACAAAAACGGTTCGGTTATTAGTTTATTCATACTTCTATATGATTATATGTAATACAAAAAACATTTCTTCTGGAATTTCAACATTTGATTTAGCTCTTTAACGAAAGACTTTTTCTTTAGTTTCACAAATAGAAATCCCTACTTGAGCTTTAATTGATAAGTTTTCAATTATATGACTATATAGTTATCTCCCATAAATAAAATGTAACTAAATTTAAGCTTATTTTATCAAAATAAATTAATATAGATAATTTTAACTATTAAAAAATTAATTTCATAAAGCTTCATAATAAAGAGACTTTTCAGTTTACTATAATCATTTGATTCCAGTAATGCTTCATCAAGGACTAGAGAATCGTCGTTTGTGGAAAACTTTATATTCAATGACCTGCACCTTTTCCCTTGAAGCATTCAGAACAGCAAAGTTCTCCTGAGTTATGTTAGAGATACTAACTATAAAAAGCCACCCTAAAGGTAGCTTTATGTTATTTATTAAAGGCAATATAAAACCTAAAACAATCTAAAGTAGTACCATTAGGCATTACTTTTTTATAGTTACTTTGCGTTTTTTATTAAATTATCCAACTTTTTCCACCTAGTAACTGTATTCCTACTTAATTTAAAATGTCTTGCCAATTGAATATTATTAAGATTGTTTCTTTGTTGATACTCTAAAATATATTGGATTACGTGTTTACTATAAGAACGAAATTTTTGATTATGATCAGTTTTTAGCCGGTTGTTTGCTCCGAATATTCTTTCATTGATAAAAATAACATCTAACTCAGAAAAGTGTTTTTTTTTCAATATAAATTCAAATTCCTTTAGTCTTTCTGGGTATTTTTTTTCGAGAATGTGAATGAAAATCTTTTTATAATCAGGTATATTCTTCAAAGTTGTCTTATTGGTTATCATGTATGTTATATTTTTTTATCCATTTGTATAAGGTAGTCTTAGGAATTTTATATTCATTTATTATTTCCACTATAGTTTTTTCATCATTCCTTATTAGCTCAAGTAGAAATTCTATAATTTCAATAGTGTAAATATTTTTTTTAAATTTTGGCATTTCTGAAATTGCACCATGCTTATTGTTTAGTTTCAATTTAGCAGGTGGAGCATACAATATGAGATGTTGCGAATAGAGCCTGAAAAAGTCATATTCTAACAATTTGCTCCATCTCAATAACATGTTTGAATCAAGCGATTTTTGAAGAAACATGCTATTGATTTCTTCTTCCGTAGCATTTAAAAAATTGGAAGCTCTGCTGATAGATATATTTACTTCTTTCCACCTTTTTAATATGAACTCTCCAATATGGATATCTTTATACATTTTAACGCTTTAATCGGTATATGTCCAAAAAGCCCAAACGTTTCCGTTAAATACGGCTAACTGTTTCTTAGTAGTGTCATAAACAATCATACCCGGTGAAGGATTGATAATATTAAGATGCGGTGAAGCTACCTTGGGTAAGACCATTGCTTTATTGGAAGATTCCAATACCAAGATGCCAGGGGCAGAAGAAGCATTTGCTCCAATAATGGTTTTTGCTGTAACGTTATCGTTCAGTGAATTTTGCAGAGATGTATCTACAATACCTGTGTTGTCGATACTCAGGTCTGTCCAAATACTTGAGCTTCCTCCTTTCAGAAATTTCACTTTTTTATCGGAAGTATCAAAAACAATTGTTCCCGGAACAGCCCCGGCGGTGTTAGAAATCCCCATTATCCACGGTAAAAGTAGGCCTTTTGGCTGTGAGCCGAATTCTAAAAGCACTGATGTACTTGATAATTGCTGATTAGTGTCTTTATTTATAATCACCTGTGAATTGCAAAAAGCAAAACCCAATAAAGTGATAGAAGTCAAAATATATTTTTTCATTTAATGGGTGTTTATTGATTAGTTGTCTGGGCAAGTTTGTTTGTCAAAACATTTCCACCCTGTATTTGTGGGTGTTACAGTATCTACCACATAAATTCTTAAGCAATTAAGTGTGGTGTCATAAATCATCATTCCCTCCACCGGATTTGTAATTGCAGTTACAGGGTCAGCAACCCTTGTTGGTACAAATCCTTTTGTTTTGGCTTCCAGTGCAATATGAGCTCCTTTTCTTACCATCGGCCAATTGCTATTATCAGAGCCAGCTCTTCCTAAAGCAGTAATTCCAAAATTGGTGTTCAAAGTAGTTCCGCTGGTGGAAGTATTGGCAGGTTTGTAGCAGTAACACGTTTCGCTTCCCGGCTCTCCTGATGCGTAGTTAGATACAATCACAGGGTTTGATGCAGGAGGATTTGGACAGCTTCCTTCGTAGAAAGCGTAATATGTACCTGGCCCTACAGCCAAAGGATTTGTAACTTGTGTACCTGAATCTCTAGTTGATGTGGTATACCAAGCTAGCGTTTCGCCGGTAGGAACGGTTCCTAAATGTGCATTATTAAGGTTTGCTGTTGATCCTGAACAAATTTTTAAATTTTGTACCGGAGGTGTTGTGTTTGCACCACATAAATTAATCGGAGGTGTATTTACAAAATTATAGGTAGATTCATATGCATCCACTGATGTGCCGTCTCCCATACTTCCTTGATAACGATGTCCCACATATCCATATCTTGAGGTACATTTTTTTATAAGCATACTTGTGTGCCCCCCGGTTTCTACTCCAAGAAATATGTCGTTAGCATTTAAACCACCAGGCATATAAATAGGATTATATCCGGTATCTACCGTACCCGCGCCAAGCATATTATCAGCGTTATAGCCCCATGCATAGAGCTTGGAAGTAGTAGTCAAGGCATTTACAGCTGCATAAGAGTTATCGTGCTCCTGAGGGCTGAACCAAACAATGGCATCCATATTTTCAGTGGCAGATTTCTTCACTCTTACCCAACTTGTTCTTTCTGTAGTTGTAAAGTCTCCTAATTGGTTCCTTCCATTTTTCCCCAAGCTATATAATTCTCCTGCTTTTGATAAAACATAATAACTTACACCGGCAGTTCCGGTCCCAATTTCCTGTGTCTGAATAGACATCCCAATTTGTTTTGGAGTAATTCCTGTTGGAAGTATCATTTCAGTCGCATAAGTTCTATTTGCAGATGTAGTTCCGTCTCCCAAATAAGTTCCGGTTCCCCAAGTATATATTTTCCCTGCAGCAGTAAGAGCCACCATAGCATTTGCGGTACCTCTCATAGCAACGACATCCGGCAGAAAATCGGTAGTTCCTGCTCCGGTCTTTACACGGTGCCATACAATATTGTTGGCACTGCTTACTGATGCACCATCACCATATTTAGCACCTCCAAATGAAAGTATCCAAGCCTGACCATCGCAGGTTACCAATCCTAATGTTTGATAGGAACCAAAAAGCATTTTTACATCCGAAGGAGATACCCCTGACGGAAGACCATCCGCTTTTGTGCCTGTAACACCAAAAGTTCCGATGCTTACTGCTCCAAAAGCTTGGGTATTTTTAATAGTAGACGAAAGTAGTACATTTGTTGCTCCCCAAGCATACAAGCCTGATGTGGTCAATACTGCGAATTGAGCTGTGTTTCCTGTATTCGAGGCCAAAGCAATTTTTAATGGAGTTCCTGTATAGTTATACCCATTTGCAGGTATAACTTCTCGAGGGGACAGCACTGCTGTACCATCTGGTGCTGCTGCAAACTCACCCCATACCTTCACCTTACCATCAGCTTCTTTAATAATAGTAGAATGATATGCTGAGATAATATTATCATATTCCAACGTGTTGGGATCACCAGCATTTATAAAAGTATTGCCATTGCATCCATTCACACAATAATTGGCATTACTGTTCTGTATGGTAACTGGATAAGAAAACGAATTAATACGACCGCAAGGATCGGTAGCTTTTATGGTAATAAGTCCTTTTTTTGTAGCAACACCTGTAGGTAGATGTTCCGCTGTATATACAGTTGCAGAAGTATTGAAACTTGAGAACGAGCCACTAAGCCCATTTTGTGTCCATTGATAGGTTACAGCAGTATTTCCATATCCGGTAGCGGTAACATTCAATGATAAAGTTTGCCCTTCAGTTATTACAATATCATTAGCTTGTGAAATTACTTCCGTAAATTGTGGTAATTTGTTGGATGAAGCATCAAAAACAAAATTTAAAAATGCCCGGATAGCAGCTACATTACTACTTCCTGTTCCATCCCAACTGTGTCCAGCTTCATACATGATAACTCCGTTAGAAGAATCTCCATATGCATATCCATACAAAAGTTCGTAAGCAGTTGGAGATACGGAAGCATCAGAAACTGCAATTTTAGTTCCGGAACGCCATGTTTGACCGTTTGCGGGAGTATAACCAGGCCCAGACCCTCCATCAAGAACTGTGGCTACCGTTCCCATAAACTGCATGGGCGAATCATTAGGATAAGATAGCTGCCAATTGCTAACCGTGCCACTAGGAGATCTTAAAGCCAAAGATGGAGTTGTTCCGGAAGCTGTTGTAAGAAAATTGGTTCTCTGTGTGACATCAGCAGGATTATACATATTTTCTATACCATCATTACTTGCTGGTGCATGACAGCCTGACCAAAGCCAACCACTGTTTCCGTTTGGGTTTGAAGTACTTTTTGCCCGTACCCATTCATAAAGCCTTCCATGTGTGGACCACTTTGGATCTGCATGTGGTAAAACAAATAAGTCGTGACAAGGAGTCAATACACTCGGCAATGCTGTTTGTCTCGCCGTTAGAGGTATTTTTGCTCGTGTAAGGTAATCATCTGTTATATCTCCATTATCTGTATCGAAAGTCCATTTGGTAAATGACGTAAGCATTTTATATATTGGCACATTGACATTGGTTAAAGCTGTATATTTTATTACCTCAGTGTCATAATTAGCTGCATTTAATGCCGCCTGTACATTCGGGAGTGAAACATATTGCTTTTCTATAATAAAAGTCCCACCTCGAAAATTATTTCCATCTACCGTAAAATCAATTCCGTCTTTCGGTTTTGTAGGACTGATTGACCAAATTACAGGTATATTCTGGTTCACCACCAGGTCATAGACCAATCCGTATGGATTAAGACCATTTTCTACTGTTTGTGGGGTAGCCCCCATATTGATGATAACGGAACCTGCTGGAATTTGACGTGTTGCGGTAGAAGCACTTAGTTGCCCAGAAATGGTAATTGATCCACTTAAAATGCAAACAAAAATAAATATTGTTTTTTTTGAGAGTATATGTAAATACTTATTTAATTCGAGAATAATGTTTTGGTTCATTCTTGTGCGTTTTTTAATAAATACATGATTAATACAAAAGATTACTGAAAACTTGTAAAGTGTCCAGTTAATCTTTATTTTATTGAAAAAATTTCCGATTTCGAATAAAAGCACGGGAGTTTTAATGAATCTAAAACACATGCTATAGTTTGAAAATTATAGTGAAATTTTTCATCGAAATTTTGATTAGTGTTTTTTTATAATTGATGCAACAAATGTCTAGATATTTATCAAATAATACTTTACAGTTGTTAAATTAATTTATAAATACATTGTTGATTTTTTACTTAGATATTTGATTTTCAGTGAATTAATTTTTATATTTTTAAAAATTTGATTTTAATGTTTTATAATTTGATAGTATTTATCAAAAAATGATTTGTGAACAAATTAGAATTTCACTTACTATGTTGTGGAATATCTTAATTTCGAAAAAAAAGACAAAGATGCCTAATAAGACACAATATGCTTATGTCAATTGCTTAATGATTTACACACTTTTATTTTATATCACATTCATAGTTACTGTTTTTTTATTCGGATTTTCTCAAGTGGGATATTTTTTTAGTGTTATGCTGTTAATTGAAGCGATAATATTTTTCCTAATTGTGAACACTAATTATGACTATTACAAATTAGTGATTCGAGGCGCTGTAATTAAAAGTGCGATGATTGTATGTTATATTTTTATAATTTGGAAATTTGATCCATATTTTGCGTTTCAATTAATCTTAGTTCCTTTAGTTACTGCTAATCTTGTTCCTTTAAAAAAAAATTTAATCATTACAATCTTAACTCTCTCTACAACTATAATTATTTCATTGATCAATGAGATAATGGCTATTGACCTGTTTAAATATACTATTAGCAGTAATCATCAAAATATATTCTTCATTGAAACCGTTTTTTTTATTAGTTGTTTTGTATATATTAATATATATTTTACAAATAAATTTCATGAGAAAATTTTGGTGAAAAAATTATCTGAGATCCAACTTGAAAATAATTTAGATTTGTCATTAGATGTTAACCAAAATATTTCAGATAAAGAATTTGAGCTCTTTGCGAAAATCGTCAGCTTTGTAGAGAAAAAAAAAGTATGGCAAGATCCAGATTTTACTCTTACTAAACTTTCAAAAAGTATTGAGTCCAATAGTTTTTATGTTTCCAGAACAATTAATAAAATATCAAACAAAAGTTTTAATCAGTTTATCAACGAATACAGAATTAAACAAGTAATACAAGCACTTAAAGATGAACAACATAAGCGATTTACAATAAAAACCTTATATATAGACGCAGGATTTAAAAACCAGGCTACTTTCAACAGGGTATTTAGAAATGAAGTAGGGATGTCACCAAAAGAGTTTATACTAAATAATTCAAAGTCCGATTAAGCGCAAACTCCTTTTTTATTCCAATATGATTACTTAATTTTTAAACATTTAAAATAAACTTTTGAGCTTGTATTTAGTTCCAATGGATTATCATAGATATTATACTTTCTTAAAGGGTTAATTAAATCTTTACCATCATTTTATAAAAAGTAAAGATCTTCAATCACAATCGACCAGTACTTTTTAGTTACTTCACGTTGACTTTCACTTTTTAAATGATCAACGTGAATCGAAATTGTGGTCTTATCCTTATTTTTAGAAGGAATAAATCTGATCTGTAAATGGGCACTTTCTTCAAAATCTTTGTGTTTCCAGGAAATCAGAATAGTAAAACAACATTTAATTTTAGATGTTAATATTTAAGTATTTTGTATAATAAACAATAAAACGATAATGTATAAACAAGAGGAATTTCAGAAATGGATAATACTAATCGAAGATAAGATGAATACTTTTACTGAAGAGTTTGCCAAAAGTTATTGTCTGGGACTTGACTATAGCATTCGCTCTTTAGATGAATTAGAAAATTGGATTATCAGTACATATCTGACCATTAAAGATCTGAGGGATGATCCCAAAATGCTCGACTTACTGACCATCTATATCGGAGAAACATTTAGAAAATATATCGGTGGGAAATGGGTAATGGATACAGAAGATCAGCAAAATGCCTACTACATGATGCCGACCCTTACAAGTCCCGATTATACAGGTGAAGTTTATAAATCCCCACGAACATTTGCAACAGCTTCAATTCCGAGAAAAAAAGGAAATTATATCAGCACTATACTTAAGAACTGTATGTTAGATATGTCAATTCCTATCGAGGAACAATAAATTGTTTGCTGTTTTTTCTATCTTTTTTAAATTAAATTCATTTCTATATAAATCGAATAAGATTCTATTTATAACTGTGGGGATTTTAAATACATTACAAATTTGGTCCAGTTTCAAAATACTTAATGGACCTCATTATTTTTTATCTACTTTATAGGACGGATCTTAATTATATTATAATCCGTTTTCTTCAATCCATCTTTTTATAAATTCTTTGATATCAATATATAAATTATCGTAATCATAAGTGTAGATAAAATCATCAGTGAGATCATAATTATCAAAAATACAATTAAGATTTTTAACCATTTTTAGTGCAAATGTCGTGTATTCTTCATCGAGCATTAATTCACTAAATTCTTGTTTTAGGACTTCGCAAACAGTTTCAAACTTTGAGAAATAAAAACCCTCAAATAATATCCTTTCAGCTATTTGATTGGATGTCTCCTCATCATTCCCTGAAAGCAGTGCATTCTTTTTAGTAAAAACAGCTAATGTAGCCTTCGAGCGAATAAAATTAAAATCTGTTTTTAACTCTGGAAAACTTATTTTTAAATGCTCTGCAAGCTTTGTTTGATAGCTGTTTATTTCTTCCCTGTGATCCATATTTAAATAGCTTTTATTAAAATAAAGCTATATATCAATGGCATCCGATTTTTTGTCCGTCCTTTATTGTCTGGAGATGTCACTTTTAGGCTTTGAGAACATGATATCTTTTATTTTAAAACCGTCTCCGCTCTACATTGCGCACTGTAGAAGCGATGACGATAAAAATCATTTTCTGATCTTCCATGGGTCGAGATCCTTAATGGGAGGATCAGACTTAATGGTGTCAGAAGAACTTATTACATCCGAATGATTGGATTTAATACTGTCATTCCTTTTTTCATTTAGCCTTTGGTAGGGCTCATAAACCTCTACAGGAGTTTCCATATCCTCCGATTGACAGGATAACAAGCTGGTTATTCCGGAAAGAATGGAGATAATTGAGATAATCTTTTTCATGTTGTAATCAATTTTAAAAATTATCCCGGCCGGGTTCTTTAGAATTCTGGAATTGAAATTATATCTCTTATTTGCATTAAAAAATCAATGGTTGTATCATTTTAGATAGTGATACGTACCATTATATAAATTGGTACAACTTTAATAAATTGAGGCTCAGCGGTATATTGGGTTCATGCGTAAAGGGCATTAGTTACTCACTATAATGGGAATTTATGTAACTTTATATATAACAAACTAACCTATCCTATGAAAACCTCACCTAAACCTTATAGCATTCTGCTATTCATTTTGCTATTTCATGCAGTGAGCTCCGAGTTAAGAGGGCAGTACAGTGAATTTTATCAGATCAGGAAAAGATATGAAGACAGAAAAGAGAATGATACGAGTGCACTTCCATTAGTTCAGATTTCTATTGAAAAAGCCAAAAGAGAAAAGAATTATCATGAGTTATACAATGGATATAAATTTTCAGGCTATTTTTCAGAATCAAAAAATTCAAAGCTCATCTATGCAGATAGTGCTATTGAAGCCGCTTTCTTATCTAAAGATGAAGCACTGATAAGTAGAGCTTACATGGGAAAAGGAATTGTATATTATTATAGTTTTAAAAAGTATAAACAGGCGTTGGATCAATATCTCAAGGCTTATGAGTACTCAAAGAAAACGAAAGATCAATACCAGCAAAATAAATTACAATATCACATTGGGGTTGTTAAAAGTTACATTGGCTTTTATGATGATGCACTTGATAATTTATATCCCTCTAAAAACTACTTTTATAATGAATCGTTAAAAAAAGATATCCATCCGAATATTTTGTTTGGGATTAAAAGGGGGTATTTTAACAGCCTTCATCAAATATTGGTATGTTACAGAAATCTCAGAGATTATAAGAGAATTGACTCATTACTAGCTTTAGCGGTTAATGATCAAAATTTGAAGGATAATTATACTCTTGAATACGGTTATTTTCTTAAAGAAAAAGGAATAAATGAATTTCATAAAGCAGATTTTAGAAGTAGTATTACTTCGCTAAACCAGTCTTTAATTCCGATAAAAAAAGCAAAGGATTTTGCATGGGAAAGTGTATGTTATGCTTATTTAGGAAAATCCTATTTGAGGTTGAATAATGAGAAAAAAGCCATCGAGTATTTTACTAAAGTAGATTCTATTTTTCAAAAAGAAGAATTTATGATACCAGAAGTCAGAGACTCCTACGAGTGTTTGATCCAATATTATAAAACCAGAGGCGAGGCTAAAAGTCAACTTTATTATACCGGGCAGCTGGTCAAAGCAGACAATATATTAAATCGGAAATTTCCCTATTTATCATCTAAAATATTTAGAGAATATGATACCAGCAAATTGAACGAAACACACCACCAAGAAAAGAAAACGCTTCAAAGAGAAAAAGTAATTTTTATTGGTGGAACCATTTTTTTGCTTGTTATATTTTTGCACAGGTATTGGAAAGAACAAAATCTTCAAAAGAATTACAGGTTATTAGAAGAGCGGATTTTGAACAAGAATGTTAAATCAAATAAAACTCAGGATAGACAAGATAATCCTTATTCCCTAGAAATTGAAAAAGAAATTTTAGATGATTTATTAAAAAAACTGGAAGATTTTGAAAAGAAAAACAAGTTTTTAGAAAGTGGTATAACGTTATATAAACTTGCTTCAAAATTCCAGACTAACTCTACTTATCTTTCACAGGTAATCAACGAGTACAAAGGTTCAAATTTTAAAAAATATATCGGGGAATTGAGAATCGAATATATCACCCAAAAGCTGTATAATGATAAAAAGTACCTCAGTTATACAATAGAAGGACTAGCAGAAGAGTGCGGAATTGCTTCAAGACCCAATTTTTCCAATCTTTTTCAGGAATATAATGGGATAAGGCCCAGGGATTTCATTAAAAAACGAATGGAAGACTTGAAAAATAAAGAAAATCTTGAAGAAGGAGCAATCAGTTGCGAGTAAGTAGGGATATGGAGCATATTAAAGATTTTTTGATATTAATATTAAATGATAATTTCTAACTTTATATCGGTTAACCAATGAAGTAATGAAGCCTTTTAAAGGAATCGATGATGAGGATGTGCTTAAAGAGTTGCGCAAAGGGAGTGATTTGGCATTTGAATGTATATATCGCCATTTCCAACCGTCGCTTATTTTCTTTGCCAGAAGGTTACTAATTAATTTCGATATTGGTGAATCTGAGGAAATTGTGCAAGATGTTTTTTTAAAACTGTATGATAAAAGAAAAAGCTTTGATTCCCTTTCTAAGGTTAAAGCTTTTTTATACCTTTCTACTAAAAATTCCTGCCTTAATAAAATAGAAAAAGAAAAGGTTCAACGTAAAAGGTTTGATCTCTATATTGAAACTTTTTCCGAGGAGGATGAAAGTTTCATTACTTCAGAAATCATTTATGCAGAGGTGGTTCGTGAGGTCGGGTTGGCTATAGAGGAACTACCGGAAAAATGCCGGATAATTATTAGGGAATTTTTGGATGGGAATAAAAACGCTAAAGAAATTGCTGAAAAATTAAATATTACGGTAAGTACCGTCAATAATCAAAAAGCCCGCGGAATACTTCTTTTAAAGCAGAAATTAAGCAGATCCGGAACTGCATTTTTACTGTTTAATCTATTGATGTAATAAGTTTCAATTTATAAGGCATCAAAGTAAATTTCATTTTTTTTCAATTTTCTTTAGAGATCGAGAACCTTTTCCTGTTTGTATACAAAACAGGAGCTCATGAAACGCACTCAGATAGATCAGGAATTAAAAATAATCGAAATTCTCAAAAAGCATATTAAGGCTACTCCGTTAAGTGTTGAGGAACATGGTATTTTGAAAAATTGGTTGGAAGAAAGCGAATCCAATCAAAAATTATTTAAAAATCTTGGAAACGAAGAGTCGCTGGCGGAGTCCATTAAGATGCTGTATAATACCAATACTGAAAATCTACTAAAAAAGTTCCAACAGCGAGTACGGCTCAAAAGACTCAGGAAGCAAAAAAAGAATAGAATAAAATGGCTATCTGCTGCAGCTTGTCTCATCGCTGTTCTTTCTATAGGTTATTATATCGCCGCAATCCGTTATAAGGGAGATCAAACTTTGAATATTACTAGCCAATTTGGTGACGAAGCCCTTCCAGGTTCTAACCGTGCTATTTTAACATTATCTAACGGAAAGGCCGTTAGCTTAAATGATCATAACAAAGGGATCTCAAATCAAGCCGGAAAGATATTTTATGAAGGGGGAGAAGAACTGCTATCCTTAGAAGATGCCCAAATTGGTGTTTTAAAAACACCTAATGGAGGGCAGTACAAAATTACGCTTGAAGATGGAACCAAAGTATGGTTAAATGCTTCTTCATCTTTAGAATATCCTATAAAATTCCAAGGCAACTCAAGAGAAGTCAGAATTTCCGGTGAAGCCTATTTTGAAGTTGCCCATAACAAGGACAAACCATTTATTGTTTCTTCCAAAGGGCAAAAGGTCAAAGTCTTAGGAACTTCTTTTAATGTTCGTAATTATGACGGAATGGAACAAACCACTCTTTTGACGGGAAGAGTTTCTATAACTTCTGAAATTGGAAATAAACAAATTCAATTAATCCCCGGACAGCAATCAATAGTTTTCAATGGAAAGTCACAGGTGAGAAATGTAGATGTCAGCGATTTTAGTTCCTGGAAAGATGGATTTTTTGCTGGAAGTTCCATGAGCCTGCAATATTTGACTAAAGATATTGAGAGATGGTACGATGTCCAATTTGTTTATCCTCAAAATTTTAATAATTCGGAAAAAGCTTACCTCCATCTTAACCGCAATGAGAAGCTTTCCT
This sequence comes from Chryseobacterium defluvii, assembly GCF_003634775.1. Lineage (GTDB taxonomy): Bacteria > Bacteroidota > Bacteroidia > Flavobacteriales > Weeksellaceae > Chryseobacterium > Chryseobacterium defluvii. The sequence continues at coordinate 1,042,562 of NZ_RBXB01000001.1, forward strand.
CCGTCCTGAAAGCATTAGAAAAAACGTACGGGGTATCATTCCGTATCAAAGGAAAGGAGGTAATCGTTCAATAAAAATTAGTTTCAGTTTATGTTTATGCCCAATGCTTAAAGATGCCGTCCCGGCTGGAACCCGGGACGGCGGCAGCGGGTTTCTAAAAGAGTTTACTTACTAGATTTCATAACCCAACCGTTAACAAAAATATGAATAATACCATTAACAACAATGGTAGTTTTATCTCTTTTCAACAAAAGAAAAATGATAAAATTCCAATGATAACCAAATGGAGGGTGATGCTTTTAAGAGCATTATTCCTTTGTTTGCTCATATTCCTTTATAGCCTCAGTATGGGGCAAAAAATCAGTTTAGAACTTTCTTCCGCATCCTTTAAATCAACAATTCAACAAATTCAAAAGCAATCAGGATATTCTTTTTCTATCAATGACAGGCATATGAGAATTTCAAAGCCTGTCAACATTTCAGCTAAGAATCAGGATATATTAGAGGTTTTACCTGTGATATTTAATCAACAACCGTTTGGATATAGTGTTGATGGAAAAATTGTGATTTCCATTGACCGTAAAAATAATTTGGGTAAGGAAAAGGAAAAAGTAAACCCCTCCGGTTTCCGGCAGCCTGCTTTTAGGGGAAAAGTAGTCAACGAAAGGGGAGAGCCTCTTCCCGGAGCGACTATTAGAATTAAGAAAACCGGGGAGCAGTTTTCCACAGATTCAGAAGGAAATTTTGAAATTCCAATCCAATTTAGAAATGAAGAATTGCAAATTTCTTACATTGGATATTCAAGCCTTGAAAAAATTGGTGAAGATGCGACCCATACTGTTTTGGTTCCTCTACAAAACACATTAGGAATAGCGGAGGTGGTTTCAACGGGTTACCAAACAATTCCAAAAGAAAGGGCGACAGGTTCTTTTGCCATTGTCGATAACAAACTGTTTAATATGAGGGTAAGTCCAAATCTAATAGACCGTTTGGAAGGAAATGTACCGGGATTGATCTTCCATAAAAATACCTCTTCAAGCACTGAAAATGGCGTAGATATCAATATTCGGGGACACTCAACATTATTTGCCAGTGACCAGCCACTTATTATTTTGGATAATTTCCCTTACGATGGAGATCTACGTAGAATTAATCCCAATGATATTGAAAACATTACTGTACTAAAAGATGCTGCTGCCACTTCAATTTGGGGAGCTAAATCAGGTAATGGTGTTATTGTAATAACGACCAAAAAAGGAAAAAGAAATCAAAAGCCAAATATCGAGTTAAATTCGAATGTGACAATTGGAGCTAAACCAGATGTCTATTACAATAAAAACTTTATCAATGCTGATGATTTCATCAATATAGAACAGGAATTATTTGACAGAGGATTTTATAATAATGATCTGGCAAGTTTAAGTATGCCTGTTATTTCTCCTGTGGTAGATATTTTGGATAAAAAGAAAAGGAACATAATCTCAAGTAGTGAAGCAGAAAAAGCAATCTCAGAATTAAGAAATGTAGATGTGCGAAAAGAGATTGAAAAATATTTCTATCAAAAATCAGTGAATCAACAGTATTCAGTAAATATAAAGGGAGGTGGTGATAATATTGATTATTTTGTCTCACTAGGTGCTGATCATAATAGATCAAATTTGGTTGGCAATACAGATTCCAGATATACAGTAAATGTGAAGACCAATATTAACCTTACGAAAAGGTTATTAGCTTCCATTAACTATATGTTTGTACAGTCAGGTTCAAAGCAAAATTATACACTTGGAAATCTATCACCCTATTCTAAGTCCGTTTATCCTTATATGAAGCTTTCCGATGAAAATGGGGGACACCTAGCCACCATAAAAGAATTCAATACGAATTATATTGATACAGCAGGAGGGGGTAAATTCTATGATTGGCAGTACCGACCATTGGATGAACTAGGTTATGCTAATGATAAGAGTCGTTCAACAGACAATTTGGTGAATTTGAGTTTGAAATATGATTTTTCAAAATCACTTTCCGCAGAAATCAAATATCAGTTTGGAAAATCAACCTCTCAAAGTAAGGGTTATTCAAGTGAACAGACTTATTCTACTAGAACCTTAATAAATAAATTCACCTATTTTGATGAATCAGGTAATCCAGTTTATCCTGTACCAAAAGGAGGGATGCTTGACCAGACCTACTCAACGCTAACAACAAAAAATCTGAGGGCACAGATTAATTATAATAAATCTTGGAATGTTCATGAACTTACAGCCATTGCAGGAGCAGAAATTAACGACGTTGTAAAGGAAAGTGACTTTAATACTTATTATGGATATGACCTGAATACAGGAAGTTTTACAACGCCGGATTTTGTAACGAATTTTGAAACGAATCCGTCTTCATCCTCCCTGATACCTTATTATCCTAAAATAACAAAGTTCACCGATCATTTCATTTCTTATTTTTCCAATGCGGCTTACACCTATGATGGAAAATATACTTTTTCCGTCAGTGGTCGAATTGATAAATCCAATCTTTTTGGCGTCAATACTAATCAAAAAGGCGTGCCGCTATATTCAATTGGTGGAAGCTGGAATTTAAGTAAAGAATCCTTTTATCATCTTGATTGGATTCCTTATTTGAGATTAAGAACAACGTATGGGTATAGTGGTAATGTGGATAAAAATGTAACCGCTGTAACGACCATACGGCAATTAAACAATTATTATTATTCAAGAACTCCATATGCTCAGGTGGTTAATCCGGGAAATCCTGATCTTCGCTGGGAAAAAATAAAAACGGTGAATTTTGGAGTTGATTATGCTTCAAAAAACAATCGAATTTCCGGCAGCATTGAATATTTCATTAAAACAGGGTTGGACCTTTTTGGAGATATGCCTCTAGCGGGTTCAACAGGATGGCCTAATTTCAGAGGAAATTATGCAAGGACAAAAGGAAGAGGATGGGATGTTGTACTTAATACAAAAAACATAGTTACTACGAACTTTGAATGGAATACACAGCTTCAACTAAGTAAAGCCCAAGATTTCGTAACCAAGTATGATGTCAAAGAAGCTGATTTAAACTATCTTACGTATGGTTCTGGAAATTTTGGGGCAATTATGCCGCTTGAAGGAAAACCATTATTCGCTATTTATGCATTCAAGTCCGGACCTTTGACCCACGATACTGGTGATCCGCAAGGATTTTTAGATGGAAAACTTACCACTGACTATTCTTCTATTTTTAATAAAACTCCGTTAGACAGCATGGTATATGCAGGTCCATCAAGACCAACCGTATTCGGGTCTTTAAGAAATACTTTAACCTTTAAAAGGTTTTCATTGTCCTTTAATATTCTCTATAAGTTTAACTACTATTTCCGTAGGAACTCAATTTTTTATTCAAGTTTATTCAATTCTTGGAATGGTCATGAGGATTTTTCAGACCGATGGCAAAAACCTGGTGATGAAAATGTAACAAATATCCCATCAATCCAATACCCGCCAATGAATACTTTCCGTGAAGGCTTCTATGCTAATTCGGAATCATTAGTAACTAAGGGAGATCATATACGGCTTCAGGACATTATGCTAAGCTATGATATAGATAAATCCGCTGAAAGCCGTCTTCCATTCGCTCATCTTCAATTGTATTGTTATATCAATAATATAGGAATAATTTGGCGGTCAAATAAGCAGGGATTAGATCCAGATTTATTTGGTAATGGACTTCCTCAACCTAGGTCGATAGCACTGGGTTTAAGAGCCAATTTTTAATTCTTAAGCTATGATTATGAAAAAATACATATTAAATAACAGAAAGTTCATAATATTATTCTTGTTAAATGCCCTTGTCGGTTGCACAAAACAGGACGAATTTTTAGATGCCAAACCTAATCAGGCTTTGACCGTACCAACCTCACTCAATGATTTTGCATTATTACTCAATAATGAGGTGGTATTCAATGCATATTCTCAACCTGCTCTCGGTACACTGCATTCCGATGAAGTCAATGTTACGACAGCCAATTTTAACAATCAAGCGAGTGCAATAAGTCAAAATGCATTTACTTTTCAGTCTGACGTTTTTAAAGGGTCTACCTATTTCCACGAATGGAATCAACCTTATAATCAGGTTTTTATTGCAAATATTGTGTTGGACGGTCTAGCTAAACTGAAAGATCAGAATACCAATTTAAGTCTCTATAATGAGGTAAAAGGTACTGCGTTGTTTTATAGGGCATTTGCCTTTTATAATTTGGTACAAACTTTCGCCCTTCCCTATGACCCTGCTAATGCAAAGTCGGATCTAGGTATACCTCTTCGGCTTAGCCCTGTTCTTACCGATAAAGTACAACGAGCTTCAGTTGAAGTGACCTATGAGCGTATTATTAATGATCTCAAAGAAACATATACTTTGTTACCCAATACAACAATTTCGCCTCGGAAGCCATCAAAGGCTGCCGTAAATGCTATGTTAAGCAGGGTTTACTTTGCTATGGGAGATTACCCAAATGCATTATTATATGCGGAAAAATGTCTTGCTACAAATAAAAAATTAACCGATTATAACACGATAGTTCCTAGACGGAATAATCTTAGTCAGAATTTTTTGGATGAAGTAATATACACCAGTTGTATGATTAATTATGGATCTATTTACAATCCGGATTCGACCATATATAAATCATATAATATAAATGACCTACGAAAAAACCATTTTTTTAGAGCATCATCTGTGGATGGCAGTTTAGTATTTAGGGGCACATACGATGTAAACGGAGATAAATTCTGTGGTTTGGCAACTGATGAAATATACTTAATAAGGGCGGAATGTTTTGCTAGGACAGGAAAAACAAAGGAAGCAATGGGTGATCTCAACCTCTTATTAAAGAATAGATTTAAAACCGGAACATTTGCACCCGTTAATGCACCTGATGCTGAACAGGCGCTAAAGTTGATCCTTGAAGAAAGGAAAAAGGAACTACTCTTTAGGGGAATAAGATGGACGGATTTAAGAAGGCTCAATAGAGAGGAGCGTTTTAAGAAAACTGTTGTGCATATCGTCAATGGAAAAACGTACACCCTCCAGCCTGGTAGTTTATTGTATGCTATATCAATTCCAGAACAGGAAATTCAATTAAATGGGATTCAACAGAATCCGAGATAGGAAGTATTTTGAAAAAAGATTAAAATGAAAAAATTTATTATAGTTATTGTCCTTAATACCTTAGCATTGTTATCATTTGCCCAGCAAGATTCCATTATAATTTCTGGAAGTTTCCAACATTTACGAAGTGAAGATTCTATTATACTGGAGGTAAAAAAATATTATGATGTAGGTGATAAAAATAGTGAAGAGGTTATAATCGTAAAACCAAAGGCAGGTTCCTTTAGTTTTAAAATCGCAGGTCAAAATCACCCACAATTTATAAACCTTATAATGCCTGGTGGATATCAGGATATAATAGCTAACAATTTATCTTTGTATGGTTATTTGGTAGAAAATGGTGATCAAATTTACTACTCGGATAAATATAAAGATAGATTTATAGGTCCCGGATCAGAGAAATGGAAAATCTTAACAAGATTGAGGTCTATTGATGTACCATATGAAAAGCAGAGACGACAAGTAAAGGACAGTGATTTAAAGAGTCTTTTTAATGTTTACGATTCATCATACATTGCGAAGTTGGAATATATATCTGAAAATGAAAAAATGCTATCCCATAATGTATATACATTGATGAAAGCCGATATTGTTTCTTCAAATATAATCGGCAAGCAGTTTTATATCAGGCAAATTGAAAGAAGTAATCCCGCTGCTTTAAACGAGCTTGCAAAAAGTTCCATTACCGATTCGTTGTTCAATTCTTTAGCGAATGATACATCAATGTTTTACTCAATTGATTTTATAGGAGCTGTTATATCAAACTATCATACTAAACAGAGCCTTAGCAACAGAATATTTGATGTAAAAGACTGTTATAATTTTTTGTTAAACACATACCCTTCCAATCTTGGTGAAAGAGCTATTGTATCATTATTTCTTCGCTATATGCAAAGGAATAACATCACGCCTTTGTTAAAAGATGCCGTTTCAAAAGTTAAGGACCGAAATCTTAATACTATCATTCTACGGTTAGTATCTGGACGTGGCGAAGGTTCGGAAGCTTATAATTTTCAGTTGCCGGATGCAAAAGGGAAGATAGTTAGGCTGTCTGACTTTAAGGGGAAAACAGTTGTGCTGGATTTTTGGTATACTGGATGTATTGGCTGTGCAGCGCTTGCACCTTATATGAAAAAAATTGAAGAGAAATTTCAGGGAAAAGACGTTGTATTTATTACAATTTCTGTGGATAAGAACAAGGATAAATGGTTGAAAAGCTTAAAACAAAAGATCTATTCATCTTCTTATACGATAGATTTAAATACTGAAAGTGAAAGTAAGAATCATCCGGTAATAAAAAATTATATGATCCGTTCATATCCAACACTAATTACAATAGATAAAGATGGTAAGATAATGCGTCAAGTTGAGGATCCAAGAGGAGATAATGGCGGTGATTTGATTTCTTTATTAAATTTTTCACTTCAATAAAATAAATACATTGGGTGTCTTTTTTAAATTCACCCAATGTATTATTTTGATAGTCAGGCTTTTTAAGGCTTAGGTACTAAAGCCTGATTGGTTTTAGTATACCCGCTAGGAATTATATTATCCGCAGGTGCACTTGCAGCCTGATATCCAGTACAGGAGGCGCCCCCTTCGTCACAAACGTAATCATTAGGATTTAACATTTGCCAATGAAATGTTGTTGCACCCGTTCTTACCGGGTAATAAGTATTCAAGGCTTTATTTTCTGATTTTTCAACTTTTGTGAATGAAAAAGCAGCGAAAGAACCAATTGCAATTGCAGCAATCCCTAATGTTAATCGTAAATTTTTCATGATATTGGTTGCTTTTATAAATCAAAAAGCTAAACTTTAATTTTGCCTACTCTGAAATAAGGTTTTCGGCTTCCCCTTTTATTTGGGCCTGATTTATTTTATGTATTATAAATTCAGTGAAAGTTTCTCATTTGGTTTTTCTTTTTGAATCAGGGCTATAAATGTTATAGAAACAATAAAAAGATTAAATAATAGATGTTGTGACCAAGACAGATTTTTTATAATTCCGCCGCAACTACACGGAACTTGATCAAAAACATTAAATAAAACTAATGCTGTATAGGTAGTAAAGAGCCCCATTAAGGTTAGAGAGAATAATAGCCCTAATCTTCTTGTCTGATTTATACATAACATTAAAGAAATTGTAATTTCTGAGGTAGGAAGCATCCATTCAAGAACAGTAGTAATAGAATGGGGAAAAGGTTGCCTATTCAAATCTATGGTAAAATTATCAAAATCTAAAAATTTACTCACACCAGTGTAAATGAATAAAATAATTTGTAAGAACACGACTATTTCAACAAAGATATTTTTGGCTTTCATGGCTGAAGATTTTTGGAAGTGATCATTTCACTGTTTATTGAAATGAAACGTAAGACAAATGTAAATTAGAGCATCTTTGATTTGCAAACTATTGTTGTACTCATTTAAGTTTTAGTACGGGAATATAATTGGTAAGCCATTTTCAATTCGAGAATATAGGATAGATTTCAAAATTTTTTTTGATGTATCAATTTAAAAATTGATACATAGATTATAGCCAAATTCTTTTTAGATTATATCAATTTGCACTGACAGTCCATTTTTTGTCATTTCAAAACCCTGGCAAAAATAAGCTGTCCGTAAAAAGGGAAGAACCTAATGAGTCGCTAATTTCCTTCATACTAAACCCACCACCATATTAGGAGAACTTCGTTTACTATAATTCTGAAATAAATAATCAGTTAGAATTTTATTCAACAAAACGACCAAAAAGGGAAGCGAATGTAGAACGGGCAGCCATACCTTCAAGTCCTGCAAAAGACTACGGCATAAACGGTTTCCTCCCCAAAGGGTCCCCTCCAATTATTCCGTTTCCTTTTGCCTTACGCATTGCCCATTCTCTTTTTGGGCTTTCTTTTTTTTCGTTTTTTCTTTTGAATAAAAATCAGGCGAAGCAGGGCGAGCCACCGACAGCGGGAAAAGAGGAATACAAAAAAGAATGTAAAACTCTAAAATCAATGCTTATGAACATTATCGGACGTTTGACAAGTGATGCGCAGGTAAACATCACGTCACAGGACAAAAAAGTAGTTAATTTTTCCGTTGCCGTCAATGAAACGTACAAAAACAAAAAAGGGGATAGAATCGCCCAGACGGCATTTTTTAACTGCTCTTACTGGCTTTCTCCTAACGTTGCCAACCATTTAACAAAAGGACTTCTCGTTGAACTTTCAGGTATGGTACAAGTGTCTGCATGGATGGGAAAAGACGGAGAACCCAAAGCAGGAATGAACTTTCACACCTCACAAATTAAATTTCTTTCGGCTATCCAAAAAAGGAACACAGCTAATTCGGATTCCAATAATGGAACTTCTACAGATGACGATCTGCCCTTTTAAATAGTAATCCCAAAATCAAAAGATCATGACAACAATAGATATTAACGAAGCAAATGTATATGTAGGAACCTATAAGAAATATAACGAAGGTTCACTTTTTGGCAAATGGTTAAACCTGTCAGATTATACAGATAAAGAAGAATTTTATAAGGCATGCACAGAATTGCATAGTGATGAGAATGACCCTGAATTCATGTTTCAGGATTATGAGAATATCCCAAAAGGGCTGATTGATGAATCATGGCTAAGTGAAAACGTATTTGAAGTACTCCAAGCCCTTTCCGATCTAAGCGGCAATGATCAGGAAGCATTTTTAATATGGTGTAATAACGGTCATGCTGATTTATCAAATGGTGATATATATGATTTGATCAGCGATTTTGAAAATGCTTATGTTGCCCATTATGATAGTGAAGAGGATTTTGCAAGGGAACTGATCGGGGAACGTGATGATCTAAACGATTTCGCAAAGCAATACTTTGATTACGAAGCCTATGCAAGAGATCTTTTTTGCGGAAGCTATTGGAGCGAAGACGGACATGTATTCTACAATTAAAATGAACCGCAGGCGACTTATGCCAGATGTCGCCTGCTAAAAATACCACCAAATGACACAGGAACAGTTAAAAGACAATTTCAGAGTCTTGCTTACGATCAATCATCCACTCAGAGAAATAGAGGAACTTTTCCTTAAATCTGTTCAGTGCGGTGCTTTAAATTATAGCGAGGAAGAGGAAGATAGTTACAGGACTGCAAAGATTATATATCATTCCATTCTTTGCAAGATGGCGAGTAGGTGGCAACCACTCGCTCAAGAAAACAAGAATGATTCTGCCAACCTTCAAAAATTCTTGTAAACCAACAAATCTAAAAAAATCATGCTATGAATATCGGAATAATCACCTATAAAAACTACGATGAAAATGTGCTACTCAATGCCCATTTCAATATTGATGAACTATTTAAAATCATCCTTTTTGACAAAGATTTTGTAAAGTTTGAAATTTTTGACACCAATAAAAAGCTATTGGCATCAACCTATTATCCACAAATTGAAGGGAAAGGCTTTTTCATTGATCCTGTAAAAGTGGAAAGGGAGGAAGAAATTAAGTGGATTGATTACTATGCTTTTAGATCACCTTCCACCATACGGCATACAAAAGTGACTTGGAAGGTGAAAGGCGAAGTTTTCAGGACAAAGAAAAAGGCGGATGAGTGTGCAAAGGTGTGGAATAAAAGAGCTTCCTACTTTATTGAGCACTTAATTGATCGTAGTACCTATTCAAAAAAATATAAATGAATTGAAGATGGAAATGAAAATCACGGATTTAAACGGTTTGGAAATTACCGTAACCAATATTAATAAAGCCATCACACAGGCGGAAAACTTTAAAGATATGCATCATATTCCGCCTGTTCCTGCCGATAAGGAACGCCAGAAATACTGGACAGACATTTATAACAAACTATTGGAATTAAAAATAAAAATAGAAAATGAGCAATCTAGCTGATAAAACAGAATATCGGGCATTATGCATCATCGCCCGAATGGTTAAGGAATTTGAACGTTTGCACTGTCTGGACATGACAGTAACGGACGATTGGGATGCAACAGGAGCAAGGAACCTTTTGGAAGGTATAATAGAAACCAACGGTTATAAAGTGAATTACGACCGGAAGGGCAAGGGGAAAAGAACCATTCTAAAAGATGAATCCCAAAAGCCCAACCATAATTATATAAGGTAATTTTTAGAATTACTAATAACAGATTATCAATCATAAAAATCGAAATAATGGAAGCCAATTTTTTTAAGCAGTTAGCAGGAATGGACATTGACAGCCGAATTATGCTAACAATAGCCAAAGCGACAAAGGATACATTAGTAGTGTCTATCTTAGTACAAAACGATGGATGCGGAGACAAAGCAAAGAATATAATTCCTCCACTTAATCTCAAAGGAACAGCAGAGGAACTCGATGCAGGGTTTTTCTCCTTCGTCAAAAAGCCAATCGAATCAGCATCGGGATTGATGTCAAATATGGAATCTTATATGAAACAGCTTGAAGAAGCCAAGAAACAATCAGCGATGGAGAAAGAGAAATCAGATAAGGAAAAAAAGGAGAAAGATGCCAAAACCAAAAAATATAATGATGCAATGGCAAAAGCTGAAGCTCTGGAAAAAGAAGGCAAATTTAAAGAAGCTTGGTCAGCGTTACCGAAGACTTCCGAATATCCTGAAAATACTGATGCCATTCGTAAGAAACAGGATGTTTATGAAAAGCATTTTGCTCCGAGTTTATTTGCGAATGAGCAGACAGAAACCGAAACGGAAGAAGTACGACCATTTTTTACAGAAATTAATGTAACCCCTATATAAGCAGATTATGATTTTAAGTACAGAATTAGCAAGAGTTTTTATACTCATGGATAAAGGGCAGAAAATCAGCCTTGACGACCCTGAACCACGGTGGAGCGTGGACGCTGTTTTGAATTTCTATGCAAATATTTATCCCATATTAACGACTTCAAAAATTTCTGCTCCCATCATTCGGGATGATAAGGTGGAATATGTTTTTGAAAGCGTCATGGGAACAAAAGGTTAAATCTCAACTTTAAAATGATGAGCAATGCAAAAACATATTCAGTGGGGAATAATACGTTCCCCCAAAAACGAAAAGGGACACAAACTTTATCATCGCTTGGGGGAGTTCGCAAATTGGATGCAGAGGCCAAAAGATGCGCAGGAAATCAAAAAGGACAAAAGAAAGTCCGTTCCCATAGCTATGTTGCCAATGGTTTTTTAAGGACATCGTTTCTTCCAAAATATCGGGAAACTGAAATAACACGAGTTTCACGGAAATCTGCCAAATTGGAAAGGGATTTTTTTGAGTCCCTTTTCAAACTGACCGAGCATTATTCAATTGAGATTTCCAAAATAGATCAATTAGAATTTCCTTACAGCATTTTTCTTACGTTGGCTAATGTCAAAAAACAATTAAAAAATACAGTTAACAATTGGTCAGATATTCGGTTGGTACAAGATAAAGAAAAGACGTATCTGATATCCGAAGAACGATATGATTCAGGCTCAACATTATTTTATATTCCTGTTTTCCCTCTATATAAAATGCTACATGACAGGGATAGAAGAAAAACAGCAACCTTGTTATTGTCTGTGTTTTCTTATCTCTATCATGTTGCCGATATCCCTTATTACCGACAACAGGAAAGTTATTTATATTGGGAATACGAAATGCTGAAAGATTGGATGCTTGATGATGAAATTCAGGATGGAGAAAAGGACAAGCGTTTAGATGAAATGAATATATCTGAATGGGTAGGAGATAACATTGAGAAAAAAATATATCATCAAAACAACCTCACGTTTTTCCAGCATCGTATTGATCATTTTAAACCCAAAGATCAGCTTGACAGAGATTGCCTTTTGGTAGCTGAAAAAATACTATCCCTTTATAAGACCTACCCGACAGCTACGATTTTCCGCAATGCCAGCTCATTGATTGATACGGATAATGATGATGTTAGCGAAGAGATCATTTCAATGGACAGGTATATTTCCTTTTACGCTGATAATGTAGGTTGGCTGTCTTCTACATTATTTGAAATGGTCAATAATGAATTTCAGGAATTTTCAGATACGCAGGAACCTGTTATTGAAAAAAGGTTTGATGGAAATGACATGGAAGGGAAAGACCTTCTATTTGAAAGTTCACTTTTTGACCTTTTGCATGACATCATTGATTTGTTGAACGAATACAGAAAATTAAGTAATGAAAAATATTGATATAACACAGGATTTTGAAGGACTATATCACCCAAAATGTGCATTAGTCGTCTATGAAGCGGAGGGAAGACAAAATGATATCTATGTGGAGCATTTTGATATGGATTCAAATGGAAATCCTATTAATGCCCATCCGCTTACTATAAAGGAAGCTGAAATTTTATCAAAGGCTCTTCAAATTGAACAGGAAAAAGAAAACGGTTTTCTTAAGCCTAAGACCCTATTGCCGACCAATATTTTAAGCCTTGACCCAAGCACCGAGAAAGGAACGGTAATTTGGCATACCAAAGCCCAACTTAAACAGCTTTTTTTTGTCGAGAGTTTAGGAATTCCCAATGGTAAAGCCCATGTTCCTCCACTTTTATGGAAGGCGAACAAACATAAATTATCGCTATTCGCCCTGAAAAGTAACAGAAGACCATCGGAAAGAACCAAACTCTTTCATGCGCCGTTTTTTAATGTTTATAATAATGGAAGCGTGTGTATGGGGACAGTCCATATAGATATCAAAAAATCCACCTCCGTAGAGGAGTTTATACAGGGGTGGGAACATTACTTTTTCAATAGTTATTTCAGCCATCTTTTGGAATCTGGAAGCCACATTAAAGGCAATTGTGTCAGCCTTTGGAAAAGACTGATCAAACAGGGAGCTTCATTTCCTTCCGATGTCCTGATGCCTAATCATTTAACCCTTAAAAATATCCTGCCATGATGAACGAAAAACCAAAAATGCATTTTACGGACAAGTATCTGTTAGCTCCCACTAATCCCATTACCGTAAATCTGATAGGGGCAGGGGGAACGGGCTCTAAAATGTTAACAGGACTGATGGAAATTAATGAGAGCCTGCTAGCCCTCGGACACCCCGGTTTACAGGTTCGGTTATGGGATGATGATTTGGTTACCTCTGCAAATTTAGGAAGACAGCGTTTTTTTGAATGCGAAGTGGGTTTGCAAAAGTCCGTTGCGCTGATCAACCGCATCAACCGTTGTATCGGTTCTAATTGGAAAGCGGAAACCGTGAAATTTGTTAAAGACAACGCAGGGAACCTGCCTGAAAATGCAAGAGCAACCATTACAATTACCTGTGTGGATACTGTGAAGGCACGATTCGGAGTAGCTGAGATTCTTACGGAATTAAATGAAAAAAGATCGTATTTCAGGGATTCACCAAAATATTGGATGGATTTTGGCAATAGCCAATATTCGGGGCAGGTCATTCTTTCAACAGTTGGAAACATCAATCAGCCAACATCACAGAAATTTGAACCTGTTAAAAATCTTCCTTTTGTAACCAATGAATATGGAGAGCTTCTGATCCAGTCGGAAAAAAATGATAATACTCCGAGCTGTTCACTTGCAGAAGCACTCGAAAAACAGGAACTTTTCATCAATGCATCCTTAGCGCAGATGGGTTGTGATTTATTGTGGGGGTTATTCCGTAACGGAATGACACCCTATAAAGGATTCTTTCATAACCTGAAAGATTTTAGAACGGTTCCGATCCCAATCGCTTGATTTTGGGATCGGGCGAAAAGTTCGTCCCTTCCTGCGGACGGGATGAACTTTTCGCGGATAAGCGGTGCAGGCAAGGATTGGGAAAATGATCCCGAAGATCCAATCCTTTGCCTGCGGCTGGGTTGTGAGGTATTTTCAGATACCTCTTTTTTAGTTGGATTTATAATTTGTTTGGAATTGTAATTAATTGATGGAAGAATTATCAAATGACTTCTGTATTTTGCATTAAATACAAATTCTAATTTCAAATGGATATTAATTCAATTATTCAGGTCCTTGCTTCAATTTTTACCGTTTTTATTTCAGCCTTTATTGCTCCTTTCTTTTTAAATTTTTATATGAAAAGAAAATTCAGGAAAATGCAATACTTAATTGATTCCCAAAATATATTGCAAAATGTTCATAATGATTTCAAAACCAATTTCGTTGAACCAACTATTGCGGAAAACCTGTTTTTTGTGATGACCGGGATTAGAACCAATTATAATACTATTCCGGCTTATCTTAAACTGAAAGATTTATTGGGTCAGGATTATGAATGGTTGATGATCAGAAGTGCTAAACCACATTTCAAGTTCGATAATAAGGGAGAAATTGAAATCATATTATCAAAATATACATTGATCTACAGGAATTTTTCATTAGTATTATCTTTTGTTTTCTCCTTAACTGGTTTGGGAATTCTAATTTACTTTTCCCGTTTTGATATCAATACATTATCAGAAATCTTACTTATTTATATGTTGGCTTTCCCTTTGTTTATTTTTGCTTTTTATATATTAAGTACTTTAACGTCTATTAGTAGGGCAGGGATATTACAAAAAAGACTTACAGTGGTTAAAATGAAATTAACTCAATCTGAACCGGAGAATAAAATCTGATTAAAATTGATGATTTTACCATTCCGATACTATTTTTGACTTTACAACTGAAAAACTACTTCTTTTTCGGTATGCTTTTTACACCAAGATAATAGCTCCAGCTGAAAATTTTCGGCACAATATCCAAATTAAATTTATAAAGGCTATAGGTGTATAATGAAAAAAGAAAGAATGCAATCCAACTTAGTCCTATGACATAATATCTATCCCTCGTATGAAAACTGAATAATCCAGGTACTAAAGATTTAATTAAAAATGCAGGAACTATACAACAGACTATTATACATATTGTCCAAGGCAATATCCATAATTTGCTTTTTTTAGCCCGAAGAGCTATATTCATTCCTTTCAGAAAATAAATGATGCAGAATATGAAATAAGTAAATATAATAGTATAAATAATAAGCTCAGTTTTGTCTGCTCCTTCACCCAAAATATTTTCTGATATGAGAAATCCTGCATAAAAAAACAAACCATAGAGAGCAGCGATTTTTAAAATCAAAAACGAAAAGTTCAAGATCATAAAAAGTAATCCTATTGAAGATTCGCTTTCTTTATTTTTGCGAAGTTCATATTCCGATTCTGATTCTCCTGGGTAAGCATCGGGGTTATTCCAAGCCATAATAATAAAATTTAAAGTTTGTTAGGCAATCGTCTTATTACAAGGTTGTTACATCTGTAAATATAATAAAAAAAAGCCTTCTCACATCTAAAATTATATATAAAAGCTAGTTGAAATTTAATGATTGATTTTCTTTTAAAACGAGGTGCTGAACTAATTATTAATGCTTACCAATTGAAATTAATATGGGATCTTCATAAAGATTACTTTTCATATTAATAATAATCTTAGAAAAGCAAAGAGCAGAAGAATTTTCTTCTGCTCCTCTGAATGTTTATTTAAGTGACTAAAAATGTTTTATGAAAATTTCACAAAATAAACGGTCCTTAATATTATATCTTTTGAATTAGTTTTTCAATAAGTTTATTCTGTACGTTTAAAAGTTGTGTAATTGCATCTTGATTTTTTAAAATACCGTTTATTAGATCAGGTGATTCCGAATAAAAGTTGGAGTTCGGATTTCCAATATTTTGAATACTACAATCGTTATTCGTTATTGAAAATGTCGGGGCTTCTTCAAGAAGCTCATCTAAATCAATATCGTATACTTCACATATCTTCACCAGATGTTCTGTTGAAGGCTTTGCTATATCTGTTTCCCATTTATGATAGGCTGGCTGCGAAATGTTTAGTTCATCAGCAAGCTGTTGTTGGGTAAGTCCTTTCTTTTTTCTTAGCCTGGATAATTTGGTCCCCAGTGTAATCATAACTATTGTTTATGAAAACAAAAGTAGTGATTTTGGGAATACGAAAAAACATAAAATATAACTATTGGTTATTAAATTTATAACTAATTATATCAAATTTATAACCAAATTATTTGTTTTGATATAAAGTTTAACAATATCTTTCCAACCTATTTCTGTACCGTTTCTTTTATTAGATTTCCTTTGGAAATGCGACGGCTTTTGTCGCAGTGGACTTCTATATTCGCAAAAGATTAATTACAAACCTAAATATTATGAAAAATCAAAAAATTAGAGATACAATACTCTTATTCATAACAGCTGTGTCTATCCTAATTGTTCTTTTCATTTATAATTTCAGAAATGGGAAAAATACGGGAAATAAATATGGGGTTTTCCCATTGTGGGGTTTGCAGAATTAAAATAAGTTTAACCGCTATAAAAAACATCTATTTTATGAAAATTACTTTTTTGGCACTAATAGCAAGCCCTTTGTTTTTAGTGCCTGCACAAAAGGTAGTCTGGCAGAAGGATATTAAATCAAATACTCAGGATTTCCTTAGCCAAGTAACAACTACCCTCGATCAGCAGTATTTAATTACAGGAAGCAGTATTCAGTCCTCAAAACAAACAGAAAGCAAACAAAAAAATGGTTATGATTTCCATTTGGTCAAGCTCAACCAGCAAGGTGAAGAAGTCTGGGAAAAATACTTCTCAGGACAGAACCATGATTTCCTGTCTGCCACAGTGAACACCCAGGAAGGAGGCTTCCTTCTCTCTGGAACATCTTATAGTGGGAAATCTTTAGACAAAAAAGAAGATTCCAAAGGAGGATCAGATTTGTGGCTTATTAAAATCAATGAATTCGGGGAAGAACAATGGCAGAAAACACTCGGGACTGCTTCCGATGAAGAAGCCAGAGCCGTGATTCAAACCACCGACTTAGGTTACTTTGTGGCAGGAAATGTTCAGAACTCAGCTAAAGGATTTGGTTCTAAAGATATCTGGATCATAAGACTCGATAAAACAGGAAAACAAACTTCAGAACTGATCTTAGGAGGAAAAGGACTCGATGAAGTGGAGAAAATGATTCCGACCAAAGATGGAGGAGCTTTATTAGGCATGTATTCCAGAAGCACTACCGGAGGATCCAAGAAAACAGAAAACTTCGGTGAAGGGGATTACTGGATTGTAAAGCTTACCAAAGACGGAAAAGTAGAATGGGAAAAGAACTTCGGCGGAAAGGCAGATGATCATCTAAGAACCCTTGCTTTAACTTCCACGGGATATATCATTGGTGGAGAATCAAGATCAGAAAGATCAGGAAATAAAACCACAGGCATAGAAGAAGGAACCGATTTATGGTTAATTGCTTTAAATGAAAGAGGGGAAGAATTATGGCAGAAATCCTACAATTTTAAGAACAGGGATGTTTTGATGGGAATGAGTGTGATAAGCGGGAAGCAAGAAGCAGGAGGCGGGAAGCTTTCAACTGACAACTCTACCCTGTCAACTAAAGGCATTTTATTGGGAGGTTATACCCAGGCAGAAGGAAGAATAGAGAGTGATGATGAAACGTTCTGGATGCTGTATCTGGATCAGGAAGGGAAAGAAGAGTGGAGAAAGCATGTGAAGGGAGAATCCAGGAAGAAGGAAGAAAGATTATCTGATATAAAACTCAACAGAGACGGTTCTATTATCCTGGCAGGAACCAGTGCAGAGGAATTAGGAAAAGAGAACTGGAAGATCGTGAAATTAGGTGACGGACAGATCGATCAGCTGATTGAAAAGCAGGACATCAGAGTCTATCCGAATCCTGTATCAGATTATACCTATGTAGAGATCGGGTATGAGTTTAAGGAAGCGGATATTTTGTTGTATGATATGAGTGGAAAGCTCCTGCAGCAAACCAAGACTAAGAATAAGGTAACGAAGATCAATACTCAGCCACTCATTCAGGGAGCTTACCTTGTGACCATTAAAACAGATACCAATAAAACAGCGAACGCTAAAATAATTAAGAAATAAATTGTGATGAGAAAATTAATTTTTACACTCTCCATTGCTCTAATTAATATATGCATGGGGCAAGATTTCGAGACAGGTTTCTCCAAACCTGTAGCTTCGGTTTCCTCCTTGTCAACGTATACCAATTCTCCAGTCTCTTTTGCCACGGGGATACCGGACATATCCTTTCCAGTAGTTTCACTTCCGACTAACAGTAAAGAAATCTCTGCGGGGTTGACTCTGAGCTACCACCCTAAGAACCTACTAAGTAGTGAAAAGGCAAGTGAAGTAGGATTAGGATGGAGTCTACTGGGAATAAACGGTGTGATTTCTAGAGAAATTGTTCAAGGGTTGGATGAAAAATATGACGATGCAGCCAATGCAGGTTACATTAAAAACGAGTTTAATGATATTTATTATTACAATATCGGAGAATACTCTGGAAAGTTCAGAATGATAAGGGATATTGCCAACAATACTTTTCAGTTGGTTAAGCTTACACCTTCAAATGTCAAAATTGAATACGTAAGAAATAGCAATACAGCAACTTTGATTTTCAACAGTTTTAAAATTACAGATGACAAGGGGTATATTTACATTTTTGATAAAAACTCTGTATCTCCCTATAAGGAAGGGGCTGTTTCTATACCATTTAAAAGTGCTTTTTTCCTAACTAAAATCTATGATTATAAGATGCAGGAGTTAGTTTCTTTTGATTATCAGGTCGATACTTATACACAACCTTCTGCATCACCAGGGACTTTTCAAAACTGCAAACTTAAAAAGATATGGTCAAAAGATAATGGTTCCATCGAAATTGATTACACTTTCACAGAAGCCTACAAGAATTCAATGAATGATCCATACGAAGTCAATTCAATTGTTTCGAAAAGTAATGCAGGAAATATTTTAGCAAAATTTGAATTTACATATGGCTTCACAGAATTTACTAATCCATACGATTATAAAGATTCCATTTCAAAAAGGACATTATGGAAGATAAAAAAATACAGTTCGGATCTTTCCAAAAACGAAACGACTCAATTTGAATATAACAATTCGGGAAGCTCTAAAGAATATGGAGCAATTCCTGGGCAATTCAAAGATTATTTCCTTTGTGATTACATTTCCCATAATCCGGGTACCAACGAGATTGAAAATCCTAAATATTTTAGTTTGGGGTCTTTAAAGAGAGTTATATCACCAGCAGGTGGCGTTGTTGAATATAACTTTGAAGCTAATGAGTATGCTCATAAAGAGTTTCAACAGTACATGACCGACCTTACTGACAATATGGTATACTTTGGAGATCCGCAATTCCAATACCTTAAACCAATTTATTCCGCAGATTTTAATACAAATATTTCAACAACCTATAATTTTGCAGTAAGTGGTAATACCTCGCAATATAGAGGGGTTTATGTCAAATATGTTGTGAATGAGATTTATCCGTATCAACCAGGCTTTGAACCTAGCGATGGCTCTCAACCTTCATTAAATTTTACAATTCTTGACGCTAATTTTAACGACGGATTTACAGGGGTATTATGCTCTACGCCGCCTCCGATTGTATCGTCAACGAGGTTTATGCTGAATGGTGGCACCCATACCTTAAAAATTCAGAGTCCGACAGGTGGTAAAGGACATTTTGAAATCTATGAAATGACCATCAGAGATCTACCTCACAGAAATGCTATTATTAAAAAAGATCAAGGTTTGCGAATAGAAAGTATCAAATACTATGAGAACTACTATTCACAGACCCCAGCGAAGTTTGAAAGATTTGCTTATGACAAATTTGATGAGACCAATTCATCAAGTGGAGAAAATATTGTTGAAGGAAGTACTCAAGGTTATTTAGTAGAATCGATAGTCTATCAAAATGTAAAGGTATTTAATGGAGACACAGGAGGATACACAAAATATTACTACAAAGCTCCTTCCGCGTACCCTTCCCAACCTGGTCCGTATTATAAATATTGGCCAAATGTGAATATTACCAAAGGTGGATTGATAGAAAAAAAGGAAGTATTTAATATGGGGAATTTATTATTGGCATCTGAGAATTACGATTATACGCTGGCAGAAATGAATGTTCCAAATTATATTCCTATTGCTGGCGGAGATTATGAAACGAAAACTGCGTGGATTAAAGAACAACGTGCTACATCTAAAGTGTTTGATCAGAACGCAAGGGCAGTAACAACCAGTTCTGAATTGATAAAGTCTGCCGATGACTTCAATTTAGTTACAGAAAGAGCAACAAATTCCGATGGAAGTACCCAGGAGAAATCCTATAAATATGCAAGAGAAAAAAATCAAACAGCATTGATCAATGCTAATATATTAGGAGTCCCACTAGAAACTCAGGTGACGAAAAATGGAACAGTAGTAGCCAAAAGCGAGATAAAATATGACAACCCTTCACAACTATATCCTACTTCGGTTATTGCGTTTACGCCTGATAATTTAACAAGTAGCTATACAGGCATTAAGTATGAAGTATATGATGAAAAAGGGCATGTAGTACAATATTCTACAACACCAGATTCCTCAACGGGTATTGGAGTGCCAACCACAATAATTTGGGGTTATAATAAAACAATGCCTATTGCTAAGATAGATGGTGCTACACTTGCTAATATTCCTCAGAACCTGATCGATGCTATAGTGAATGCTTCCAATGAAGATGCCAACGCCTCTCCGGCTGATGCACAAGCTAAAGAAGATGCATTACTGGCCCAGTTAGAAAATTTTAAAAACAATACTGCATTGTCAGGATTTAGCGTTTCAGTTTACACTTATAATCCATCAGTAGGAGTAACGAATGTTTTACCTCCTAACGGTATAAGAGAAATCTATGTCTATGATAGCTTCGGAAGGCTAGAAAAAGTAAAAGATGTCAATGGAAATGTGTTAAAAGACTATCAGTACAATTACAAACAGTAAAACAACCTACCAATGAAAAAACTATTATTTATATTCAATATGCTGTTTGTGGCTGGATTATTTTATGCACAAACACCTACTACTTCGCAGAATTATATTTATACTAGAACTTATTTGTCTGAAGATGGCAGTAAAAAAACTGAATCTGTTCAATATTTTGATGGTCTCGGAAGACTGAAGCAAACAGTTTCTGTAAAAGCCACACCTTCAGGTAAAGATTTAGTGGTTCCTGTATTGTATGATGAATTGGGCAGACAGCCTAAGGATTTTCTGCCACTGCCTATGGCAACTGCCAACGCTGGAATTCAAACCTTAACGGAAGCCGATGTCAACTCATATTACAATGTTGCCAATGCTTACGTTGAAAAGATATTTGACAATTCACCACTAAGTAAGGTACTAGAGGTCGCAACACCAGGTGATGCATGGAAGAAGAATTCTGGTCATACGCGTAAGTCTGAATTTGAAACCAATATAACAGCAGATCAGGTTAAAAAGTTTGTCATTAATTCTTCCTGGGCAAATGCGACCGTGTCTTTTTCTGTTCCTACAGTAGAATGGTATGGAGAAAGTCAGCTCATGAAAAATGTTACCATCGATGAAGACGGAAACAAAAGCATTACTTTCAAAGACTCACAGGGAAAGACCATATTAGCTAGAAAAATGAACGGTACAGAGCCTGTTGATACTTATTATATCTATAATCTTTATGATCAATTAGCACTAGTAATTACTCCAAAAGCAAATAAGGAAATTACCCAAAATGGAAATGTTGTTACCCAAAGTATCCTAGATCAATATTGTTATCAGTACAAATATGACAATAGAAACAGGATGGTGGAAAAAAGGCTTCCTGGAAAAAATTCATGGGATTATTTTGTCTATGATAAACAAAACCGATTGGTATTATCGCAAGACGCCAATCAAAACAGGAAAGAATGGACATTTACAAAATATGATAAGTTCGGGAGAGTCGTGTATACGGGATTGCTAGCCAACACTTCAAATAGGGTTACAATGCAAAATTCCCTTAATGCTATGTCTTCTAATGAATTGAATAACGAAAGCAGAACTTCCACGCCTTTTGCTGCCAACGGACAGAATATTTACTATACCAAAGTAGCATTTCCAACCAGTAACATGACCGTACTTACCGTTAATTACTATGATGATTATGCCCCTGAAGCTCCCGCAAGACCTAACACTATTTTGGGAAAGACTACATTAAGTTCAACACCAACTCAATACTCTACTAATGGGGTCGTAACATATAGAAGTTTAAAAGGGATGCCTACTTCCACTTATATTAAAAATATTGAAGACGACAATTGGACACAATCACATGTGTGGTATGATTCTGAAGCAAAAACGTTGGGTTCTCATTCCATTAATTTCTTAGGCGGTTATACCAAGACTGAAACAGAAATTGATTTTGCAGGTATTATAAAGAAAACTAAAATCTATCATAAAAGGCTTAATACTGATACAGAAAAAGTGATCATTGAAACTTTTGAGCACGATAATCAAAACCGACTACTTGTATATAAGCACCAGGTTGACAATAATCCTGAAGAGGTGTTAAGTCAGAATACTTATAACGATCTTGGACAGCTTGTAGTAAAAAAGGTTGGAAATACAATTTCCTCACCATTACAGACCATTAATTATACTTACAATATACATGGAAAATTAAAAACGATTAATGATCCGAATAACTTAGGTGATGATTTGTTTGGATATAAGATCAATTACAATGAGGTAGAAGGTCTTGAATCTCCCAATACTGATTTTACTGAACTTAAAGTAAAACCTAGGTTTAATGGAGATATCGCGGAAGTATCGTGGAAGACTCTTACCGAAGATAATGAACCGTTGAAGAGATACGGGTATGTTTATGATGGTTTGAGCAGGTTATCTGCTGGATTTTATCAAAAAGCAGGAAATGAGTCTGCTAAAGAGTATTTTGAAAAGATTGATTATGATATAGATGGTAGCATAACAAGGTTGAAAAGGTCAGAAGGGGTTACTGCTGGAAACAGTTTTGCAACAATGATCGATAATCTGAAATATGACTATGCCGGAAACAGATTAACTAAGGTAACCGATGAACAGCAAAACCCATCAGGATATCCCTATATTGTAACTCCTAATACGATAACTTACGATGCCAATGGAAATATGACCACTCTTTTGGATAAAGGAATTTCTTCCATCCAATATAATTTTTTAAATTTACCGAAACAAATCACCCAAAATGCCCGAGTAACCAATTATACCTACAGGGCAGATGGAGTGAAAGTGAAGAAGCTCTTTGGTGATATCGAAACCAATTACCTGGACGGTTTCCAGTATAAATCTACAAAGCCATCTGAAACAGTACCACCGGGTGACTTCCCCCCTGAGCCAGATCCTAATGAAGTTGCTGAAATGAAGCTAAGGATTATTCCTACAGCCGAAGGTTATTATGATGCCCTCAACAACCAGTACATCTATAATTTTACGGATCATTTAGGAAATGTAAGATTAAGCTATACGGATACGAATAAAGATGGTGTCATTCAGCCCAGACAATACAAAGTTGTACAATGTTCAGGATCTGGATGGAATCAAATGTGTATTGATTACTGGAAACCTGGTGAAATTGTAGAAGTAAATAATTACTATCCTTTCGGATTATTGCATAATTATACGGCAACTACACAAAATGTTTACCAGTACAAGTACAATGGCAAGGAGTTGCAAGAGTCTGGAATGTATGATTTTGGTGCAAGAATGTATATGCCTGATCTCGGAAGATGGGGAGTTATTGATCCACTAGCAGAAAGTTATAGAAGATGGTCACCTTACCATTATGCGATGAATAACCCAGCAAATCTTACTGACCCGGACGGAATGGGGTCTTATGATTCTGAAGGAGTTTGGCATAGTGAGATGGAAGATTTTGAAAAATACCACGGTTTAAATTCTTATTCTCCATTTGAAAAAGAGCACAACACCTTTAAAACTCCAGATGGTGAAGGAGCTGGCGGAGGCGGAGGAATAACAATAGGTGATTTGATGGATGCTCTTTTCCCAAATTCTAATGAAGGTTATCAACCAGATTTTGGAAAGTTTGATTTTGAACAATTTGGATTGGAAGACATTGATGACAATATTGATAGAGGTAGAAAGAAAGGAAAAGGAAAGGCAAAAAGAGATATTAAAGGAAATACACTCAATTGGTTTAATGAGGGTGATGGTGGGCTATACATAGCAGCTTCCAATGATATTGTTCCAAATAATACCGTAAGAGTTTTCTCCCACGCAAATGAGGATGCAATAATGGGACCCGATGGAAAGTTGATATATAATGCTGCTGATTTCAATGCTTTATTAGTACATCGAAGTCCGGCTTGGAAAAAATTTAAAGAGAAAGGAGGAGTAATGATATTAGACTTGAGAGCTTGTAATACAGGTTCGATTGAAAATTCTTTTGCACATAGATTATCAATGCATCCTGATTTTAAAAATGTTGTCATAATGGCGCCGGCAGATTATTATATTGCTAGTGGTGACGGTAAATCAACTCACGTGGGAGGACCAGGTAATTATAATCTCTTTATTAATGGAAAATTAGTACGAGGAAAATTTAATAATATCAAACGTTAATAAGTTATGAAAAAAATAGCCTTTATTATAATAACATTCTTACTGTTAAGTTGCCAAAAAAAGGAAAATACTAAACTTGTTGTAAAGAAAGAAGAATTAATTGAACTTAAAAGGGAAATAATTGAAAAAGGTAATGAAGATTCCTTTACTAAATTAGCGCTTAGGATTGGGAATAATTCCCATAAATATGAGATTTTACCTTATGCACTGATTATGGCAAATAAGTATAATAGTGGCGAAGGCTGCCATCAGGTTTTTGTTGGATTACTAGACATGAATAATCCAAATAATTATGGATATAAAATATCTTTAATTAAAGACTTTAGCGAGACGGATAGACAATTTGCTATAGCATATCTTGAAAAAGGGGCAAAACTTAAAAATATAAATTGCATTCTAGCTCTAGAAGAAATTTATAGAAATGGTTGGGGATTAGAAAAAAATGATACAAAAGCCGATAGATTGCAAGAGGAATTTAAGTCCATTACAGAACGAAAGAAATAAATATTTGGCAATGTACTAATGTATCAACCATATTGGTTTTGGAGTTTATATCTTTTTTGAGACAAAGAGCTTGTTTTTTTATACTCTCTAACAATAGAAACATCATAAATCAGGGCTTTTTTAAAGCCCTGATTATAAATTTCACAAAAAAGAAGTTCTTGAAATTATAGAGCTAAACAATTACTATCAGTTAAAGCATGGTTATACAACCACGAACTTAAATGCTATAAATAAAAGTACAACGGGAAGGAATTGCAGGAAAGTGGGATGTATGATTTTGGTGCAAGAATGTATATGCCTGATCTCGGAAGATGGGGAGTTATTGATCCACTGGCTGAAAGTTATAGAAGATGGTCACCGTATCATTATGCAATGAATAATCCAAGAATAAGTATATAAAAGATTAATCACAATTTGGACAATTGATGAACAGGATCAATAGTATTTCGAAAAAGAACCCAGTTTATGGGGAAAGCCTAAAGGCTGGAAAAAATTTATTAGAAAAAGTAGGATTTAAATTTTAAATAATATGAAAAGTTTTGAATTAGGCAACCTTTATACAATAGATACAAATAAAGGTTTGGGATTATTTCAGCTTGTAAATATCCCTGAAGATAAAAAAAACGAAGTCGAAATGATAAGGGTTTCTTATCATCTTTTTCCAGATATTCCAAAAGATATTGATGAAGTATTTTCTGATGACTTTTTTTATGTATGTTTTCCAGTCAAAGCTGCTTTAAGAAAAAAAGTAATAAACTTAGTAGGACATCAGGATTTACCTGAGAATTTTTCCATTCCAAGATTCTACAGAATTGAACATTACTTTAATAAAGGAGAATGGATTATAGTTGATAACAAATCTGAAAATATAGAGCAGGTAAAATCTTTGTCTGATGATCAGCTTAAGTTATCTCCAGATGGAGTTTGGACAGATCTTTATTTAAAAGATCGTTTGGAAGAAGGTTGGCGTTTAGAAAATTGGAAATAATTGAATAAGATGAAGAATTTTGAATTGGGGAGTGTATATGCAATAGATACTGTTAAAGGTATAGGTATATTTCAATTGGTTAATATTCCTGAAGATAAAAGGCATGGAGTTGAAATGATAAGAGTTTCTTATGATCTTTATACGGAAGTTCCTAAAAGTTTCCAACCAGTGTTTGACCAAGACTTCTTCTATATCCGTTTTCCAGTAAAGGCAGCATTAAAAAGGAAAATGATAAACTATATAGGGCATAGTGATCTGATACCGGGTTTTAAAATCCCTAGATACTATAGAACTCCACATTATTTTAATCGTGATGAATGGATTATTTTCGATTCAGAGACAAATCAAATAGAACAGGTCAAAACTCTTACAGTGGAACAACTTAAGTTATCCACTGATAGTGTTTGGAATATCGCATTTTTAAAAGAGCGTTTAGAAGAAGGCTGGCGTTTAGAAAATTGGAAATAAAATATTATGAATCAATATCATTTAATAATTCCCTTTTGGGGTGACGACATTTCTGAAGATTTTGGGTTAAGAGATGTGGTTGTAGAGTATCTTGAGGAAACACTTCAATCCGAAGTTTATGAAGAAGGTACTGGAGTCGATGGAATGCATGTTTTTTCAACTCCGATTTGCCAAAATCAGAAATTAAGGAAAAGATCAAATCAATATTATACCAACGTACTAATAAGGAGCTCAGCCACCTTATAGAGGTTGTAAGTTAATTGTGTGAACAATTCCTGAAATTTAAAATTATAAGAGGCTGTCATTGACAGTCTCTTATTCTAAAAAAATCCATGAAAACAGAAGTATTGATCGAAAAGATTTATTTAGAAGCCACTAAAGGTTTAAAGGAAGAATGGTTTACCACCGATCAACCATATTGGTATAATTATGTTGTTAACCTAGATTTACCTTTGCAAGTTACCTATTTAACTGTGCTATTGGAAAGCCAGGTATACAATGGCGGATTTCACCAATATTTCTGGAATGGATACGGACAATTTGCTCTTGAAACGATTGATGCTTTAATAGAGTTAAATGCTTATAAGAAATCCGGGCTATTAAATAGGGCTTTAAGTATTGTGAAATACGAAAATATCAGCGATGGAGATTTTCGTAATAAGCTTATTAATAAAACACTTACAAAGCTGTTTGAAGGCGAGGACTTATTTGAACCTTTAGGTAAGTTAGATGATCAATATTATCGCACAGCTGATGAAGATATAACGATCTTATTAGAGCGTTTTCTTAGAAAAGAATATCCAGAATACGAGGTTTAATTTTATCGAATTTTGGAATTTATTTCTAAAGCTCTTATTTTGTAGTGTGAACTTCAGTTCTTAATGCATGGCAAGAGGATCAAATATATATCTGTTTTTAGCAATTGTATCAATAATAATCACCTGGCTATTTGTTGGCCTTTTTAGAGATGATGAATTTTATAAGCCAAGTTTGTTTTTAAAGCACCAACCTACGTTTAAAACTATCTTTTGTTCTCCAATAGGAATGTCTGATTTACATTTTGAAAGTCTACCCAACAATGAGCGAACTGAGGAAATTGCATTTCAAGAATATGTTGTTAAACAAAATATTCAGAAAAAAAACGGAGTGGAACTATTTTTCGTTCCATTGATTCTTATACAAACAACTTTAACTTTATTGAGCTTTGGTATTATGGGGACATGGGGAAAATTCGTTTACGAAAAGCGGCATTTTATAACGCATTTTTCATTGTGTTTTATCGCAATTTTTATGGGTAATCTATTCATCATGTCATTTGATAAAATACTTCTTACCCGTTCTTATTGGGATATCAATATTTGGATTAAATATCGGTTTTTTACTAAAAAAAACAAAAACAACAAAATCCTGATAGGTGGTATTAATAGAAGACGATTAATACAAAGGATAAACAAACGCCCCTATTTATTAAAACAGCCGATCCTTCTGGATTCGGCTGTTTTTTAACACCATTTAATCAACATGATTAAATTTAAAGCTTAACTGCTTTTCGTTTCCGAAATTGTCAGAAATCCAAATATCAAAACTCTGCGACACAGCGGATTTGGAAGTATAATAAAGGGCAATTTCTTCCTCTTCACCCTCCGGCAGATCATATACATCATTGGGTTTAAATTCAAATAATCCGTGCTTATACTTTAAAATACCGAACCCATCATATTGAAAATACCGGATATAATAATGCGTTCCAGAGTAAATTCCTGATCGGACAATTTTCATCTTAATCGCCGTTGTTTGCCCAAAGGCTATATCCTCTCTGACAGGTAGTACCTTGACTTCAAAAGGAAAATTTTGCTGTATTTCCAAATTTTCATTTTCACACGAAATCATGATGAAAAGACTTCCGGCAGCAAGCAGCGTCAGCCAAAAGAAGTGGAAAATGAAACTTTCAGTATTGATTAATTTTCTCATTATAAGTTTTTTTTAATTGTTATAAGTTTAATCTGATCCCCATTCCAACTGAAGGCGAAAGACGGTTCACGGAAGTTCCCCAAAACAGATATGCTTTGGTTTGCAATAAAACCATAATCTTATCCGTGATATAAAACTCTAAAGACAATTTCCCTCCAGTTCCGTAAATAAGACCGCTTTTATCCAATATAATAGCTCCATCCGGGAGAATATAATTGCCTTTATTGATGTTTTGATATCCGGCAGCTGCGGTAAGACCCAAATAAAGATTTAGGCTTTTACTGTAGTTTCCTAAAAAACGGAAACTGTATCCACCTTCGCCCAAATATATTTCAAGAGGGAGCTTTTGAACGCCATAGGTGATACTCCTATGCTGATATTCTGCGCTCCAAATTTGGTAATTCCCGCTTCTAGTGTTTTTGGTAAAACTCAATTGGAAATAATAATTATCACGAGGTTCTTTCATAGAAAAAATACCTGATGAAACTGATATTCCTTTTTGTCCGGGAAGCTGTCTTTGGCCTTTTACCTGGGAAGTCATCATAAAGACTAATAGAAGGATATATACAATGTATTTCATAGCCATTTCTTTATATTATTTCATTTTTAAATGGAGCTGATCAACGGGTACTGCCCTGATCAAATCATTATTATTTACTTCTACGATCTGGTGGCGTCCGCCATTTTTTTCATACACTTCGATAACCAGCATTTTGTCATTGGTAAGGGTGAAATTATCGAGCAGAAAAACATTGGTAGCGGTGCTATGCTTGCGGACATCTGAAAGTATTTGATAGGAACGCAGGATTTTCAATGGTTTTTCCTGGGAAACGGTTCTTTTAGCCACTTTCCGGTCAACGATCTTGAAATTAATAAAGTCTATAGAATAGGGGATATTACTTTCATTTCTGAGTTCTGTGTGAAAATACAGCATATGCTCATGAGAATATAAACCTTTCAATGAGAATTGGATACCATAACTCTTTGAAGCGATATGCCTAATGTATCTCTTATTACGTTCATAGATGGCACTCAGTACATAGTCCGAAACAAATGGCGAATAAGATCCCAGGTCTTCAAGAAAGATTCCGCCAAAGTGCCTTCGATTCTCCAGTTGCAAATCGGAAAGGTCATGGCTTAATTTAGAAGGATAAGGACTGTAATACACGGTAAAGCTATAAAAGCTCCCGTCGGCAGTGATCACTGAAAAATTGGTTTCACCTTCAAATCCTTCTACGGATGCTTTGACCCTTAAAACATTATTGGCATCATCGGCTTTCCCTGCCGAAAGATATTCACTACCCAAATCCACATAGGTGATGGCTGAAGGGAAAATGAGATGCGAAGTTTTATTATAGGTTACCTCCAAAATGTAAGGATCGGTGGCTTTTTCGTATTTAACGGTAAGACTGTCCTGTGCAGAAGCATGTACTGCCAAGAGAAGAAAAACCACTAAATTGAGATATAACTTGATACGATTCATTGCTATTTATTTTGTTGTTAATTTTTGGACACAAGAAAAACCTGATGCCCTTCCTTCAATGTCACTTTTACGGTTCTGAGTTTCCGGGAAAAATAGCCCGAAACCCCTTGGACTAACCCTCGGCTTAAATCACCTGTTATCTGCTGTCCGGCAGAACGGGACATCATGATGCTGGTTCCTGAGCTCTGGCTCATATTGGATGCGATCTCGGAGATTGCGCTCGCTTCAGGGGCATATGGAATATTAAGACCTTCCTGCCCGTCAAGATCATATACCAAAATGTCAACAGGAAGAATATTTCCCTGATATTCAATGGAAGATATTTTGAGTTGCATTCTTGCCCCCTGTAATTTTGCTTTGGCAGAAAGCAGCGTTCCTTTTGGAATAGTTCGATGGGAAGTCCTTACAGGTTCAATTAGCCTTAACCGGACTATATTATCACCTGTCACCACCACTGTTTGATGCACCACCGCTTTTATGCTGTTTCTTGGCTGTACTGATTCATTATTTTCTCCCGGTCCAAAAAATCTGGAGTTTAGCTCATTTGAAAAATGAGCAAGCAATGAGCTGTCACTAACATTACGCCTAAGTGATGACACCTTATTATACCCAATTGGATAGACTGCCATAAAATGTTCTTTCTTATCTTTTGAATCAATGGATGAAGAATCATGAGGTAAAGCATTTTGTATCTTTTGATTCCCCACTGGTAAAAATTTTGCAGCCATTTCATATGACTTTTCCATAAGTGCCAGCTGATTATCAATGCCACTCGATGGTTGTGCCTGCGCCTGATCGGCAAGTTCTCTTTTCAAGTCCTGAATTTCTTTTCGTAATTCCTGGGTCTGATAACTTTCTCCATTATCGTAAAATGAGCCCAGCGTCTGTTGAGCATTTCGATAACTATTCAAAGCCGGGTTGTCATTACCCTGAGAATCATCAAATGGATTGGACGATTTTGAATCCAAGGTGTTTGAAGACAAGGCGGAATCAGTATTAAAATAGTCGGACAACGCGGAAAGCGATTGACGTTCTTTCGCCTGCTTGTCTTCCATAAGCTGCTGTTCATATGCTTTTTGCTTATCATCCTGTAAATCGGCATCTTTGGCTTGCGGAACAGCACCATTAATGCCAGAGGAATTTTCTTCTCCATTATCTGAAGGAGCGAAAATAAGATATAAACAACCCAAGAATACGATGCCCATTAATACCATTATTAATGGCTTTTTGAATCGTTCCCATGAAGTTTGGGGCACTTGAATATGATTACTTTCCGCCTCATTTGCATTTTCATCTACAATGAGGCTTATTTTTGAATTTTCCTTTTCTTTCATAATAAGTTTCAATTTTATTAATCCTGTTTTCCGGTTTCAATCTGCTTCCGCTTTAATACCGGATTAGTGATATGTTCTATTTCCATTTTTCTGGATACCTTAGACGTCTCTTTCCAAACCATCACGAGTGTAAATAGGGTAATGGCGAAATACGATAGGAAAAAGTACAAGGTTAACTTTCGTTGCTGGCGGAGCGGAAGAGATTTCCATCTGCGGTCCAGTACTCCAAACTTCTTATCTATATATGATCTTATATTTTTCATGATTGAGGTTTTAGCTTTTAAACCGATTTACTCTTTTCGCTTTTCTATTTCTCATTTCACTAACCATAGCAATAGCTTCAGCTGCTTTAGGGGCGTTGACTATAGAGAGCTGATCCCATTTTGCCTGTTTTAGCAGTTGACCAAATTGATCTTTTCGGGACACCTCCATTGCAGATAAAAATAGTTTTCCGTTTAAGGATTTTACTTCAAAAGTGCATTCGACCCTTGGTTTGTCTTCACCTTTCCATTGCAGGTAACAGGAGAGAGAAATCATGTTATTCTTCTGGGATTCCAACCCTTTTTTGAAGCTTTCAAAATAGCTTTCAAGGCTTTCTTTTAGCTTTCCCGAATGCCCGCCCTGAGTTTGAAAATATCCGGTGTATCCTTTTTCAGAGAGGATTTTGACAAATGTGTTTATATCTGATATAGCTGTCATAATTGTATTATTAGCGTTCTACAATTTCCAGGTCCCGGTTTTCAACAACACTGAACTTTTCAATATTAAAGCCCTGTGGGTTGGTATCCGATCTCACTGAATTCACCAAGAAGCAGGAAGTGACCAGATTACGTTTGGTAAGATTGCTCGATCTTATGATAAATTGAGTAGCGTAAGTAATGGCAGAATAGGGGTAACTATCAAAATTGCAAACGACACTATCAATCTCAATTCGTTGCTGAACGTTCCCAGAGATTACCCTATTGAAATATCCCTTTTCCGAAAGGTCTTTGTAATAATCAAAAGCACTTTTATCTGCTAAGTTGAAAGCCCTTTTCATGTTGCTTTCAATAGCATTCTTATCAGGGGCGAGAGTGAAGAATAGTTCATGGAACCGTCGCACGTGTTCCCTCGCTTCAACAGGGCGGTTGATGGATGCGTCCTGGGATAATGCAAGCATTAGGGATTTACCATTATCAAGGACGTATATTTTCTCCCTTTGTTTATCAGCAAATGAATATGCCTTCCAAATTGATATTGCCACCACGGTAAAACACAGGGCAGCGAATATAATGGCATATAACCTGATCTGCTTGAAGCTGTTTTCGATATTTCTTAACGTTTTAAATTCCATATCTTTTTATTTTAATAGCCTTCCAGCAATATTTCCGGTTACTGCTCCGGTTCCGGCACTTGCAATATTTCCGGCTTTTTTTGAAGTATTTTCAATGGTTTTCGTGAAATTTCTGGCGCCACCAGCTTCGATAACCCAGCCTGTTACAGTTGGCACAGTAAAATATCCTATGATACCAATGATCATAAAAATCACATACACTGTATTGGATGAATCCGGAATAAAATTGGGATCTGAAAGAGACTCAATATCTTTTTCTAAAATCAACGATTGTATTTTGGCGAGCATGGAACTGAAAATATCAGCAACCGGAAGCCAGAGGTAAACACTAATGTATCTTGTCAGCCATCCGGTTAAAGTAGACTGAAATCCATCCCAAACGCTGATCGCAAAAGCGATTGGTCCCAAAATAGACAGTACAATAAGAAAGAAAGTCCTTATGGTATCTATAACCAGAGCCGCAGCCTGGAAAAGTATTTCCAAGAGTTCCCGAAACCAGTCTCTAATAGATTTTCCCATTTCATACGCCTGACGTTCCATATACATTCCCGCCATCGTTGCCAGATCAGATGGTGACCAACCCAACTCTTCCAACTTTTTATCAAATTCTTCGTTAGAGACCAGATAGGCAGATTCAGGATCACGAAGCTTTGCTTCTTTTTCCAATAAATCCCTTTTTTCCTGAAGAGCGTGGAGATCCAGGACCTGATTTTCGAGCATTCCATGTGTGCCTTTGACAATGGGACTAAGAACAGCATTGATGCTGCCCAATACTACCGTTGGAAAGAACATGATACAGATTCCTAATGCAAAAGGACGTAATAAAGGGAATACATCAATGGGTTCCGCCCGGCTTAAAGCCTGCCATACCTTTAGAGAAACATAGAAGAGGGCTCCAAGTCCTGCAACTCCTTTCGCAACCGCTGCCATATCAGCTGATAGAGGCAACATCTCGTCGTATAGATTGCGGAGAATTTCATGAAGATTATTAAATTCCATAGCTTACCAATATTTAGAGTCAACACCATATAGTTCCAAGACGCGCTTTGTATTGTTCTTCTCCTTAGCACGGATATAACTCACTGAGATATTCTTATTGGTAAAATATCGGACAAGGTTATGATAATCTTTAACCTCCTTATATACCCGGTCGATAATATCCATACGTTCTTTATCATTCAATGAAAGCCCATTGGCGGTTACGATTTGCTTAAGTTCTTTTAAGAGTTCTGTACTTTCATTGAGCAGAGTAGAATAGCCATTGGCAATTGCAGCTAATTCCTGTGGAGAGAAATTCGGATCGTTCATCATCTTTCCGAAGTTTTTGACATACATTTCGGAGACATTGCCTACTAAGAGAACTGTTTGCTGAACTTTACGGGCATCTTTGACAAGGTTATTGACGGCTTTCAGTTTGTCGTAATACTCTTTGCCTTGCTCATAAACTTTTTTTACTTCGTTGAAGTTTTTAATCACATTACTTACTGTGGAGGAAGTGTGAACAATTTCATTGGCGCTGTTCAAAATTCCTGAAGCCAGGTTTCCGGGATCGGTTACTACCCACTGCGCTTTCACGGTTTGTAAGCCAAGCATTACAATAATGCTTGCCAGAAAGATCAATTTTTTCATTGTTTTAAATTTTAAGAGTTAATAGAAATGTTATTTTCTTTTTTTCGTAGAGTAATTCTTTTAATCGCCTGCTCAACACTTCCGTCGAACTCCGAGGCAAGGTCCATGACTTCCAGTTTCTCGGTTTCTTCTGTGGTATAGGCGAGATATTCTTCTGTACTAACTTCTGTGGCATACACCGCAGAATGGGTTCCGCCAAGCCCGATCCAGACTTCTTTGTAAAGCCGTTTGGGATCATTATTCATATTGATGGAAAGGATTTGTGAACGTTCTTTGTCGGTGAGTCCGAGCATTTTCTGAATATCATCGAACTTGTTCATATATTTCCGCTGATCCAGAAGAATTTTGCAGTCTGAATTATTGATAATACTTTCCTTGACGATAGGTGAATGGATAATATCATCGACTTCCTGGGTAACGACAATGGCTTCGCCAAAAAATTTCCTGACCGTTTTAAAGAGGTATTTTATATATTCCGCCATACCTTCTTTGGCTATGGCTTTCCACGCTTCCTCAATTAAAATTAGCTTCCGGATTCCTTTGAGCCTTCTCATTTTATTGATGAAAGATTCCATAATAATGATAGTTACTATAGGAAAGAGGATTTTATGATCCTTAATGGCATCAATTTCAAATACAATAAAGCGTTTGGTGAGGAGGTCCAGCTGCTTTTCAGAATTTAGCAGATAGTCGTATTCACCTCCTTTATAGTAAGGTTCCAGAACATTCAGGAAGTTGGCAATATCAAAGTCCTTTTCACGAACTTCCTTTTGCTGCAATACCTTTCTAAAATCCCCTTTCACATATTCATAAAACCCGTTGAATGAAGGGTAACCATCTTCATATTTAATCTTCTCGATATACCCAGCCACCGCATTGGATAAGGCGACTTCTTCGGATCTTTTCGGCGGTTCATCATCACGTTTCCATAAAGTCAAAATCAAGGTTTTGATACTTTCCCTTTTCTCGATGTCAAATACGCCATCATCAGTATAAAAAGGATTAAATGCAATAGGATTATCTTCGGTGTACGTAAAATAAACCCCATCAGATCCTTTAGTCTTCCCATGAATGAGCTGGCATAATCCCTGGTAGGAGTTTCCTGTATCGACGAGTAAAACGTGGGCGCCCTGTTCATAATATTGGCGAACCATATGGTTGGTAAAGAAAGATTTTCCCGAACCGGAAGGTCCTAATATGAACTTATTACGATTAGTAATAATACCCTTTTTCATGGGAAGGTCAGAGATATCCAAATGAATGGGTTTTCCTGTCAACCGATCAGCCATCTTAATTCCAAAAGGTGAGGGCGAATTCTGGTAGTTCGTTTCTTCATTAAAAAAACAAAGAGCAGGTTCTATGAACGTATAGAAACTTTCTTCACTTGGAAAATCACCAGCATTTCCCGGAATGCCCGCCCAAAATAAAGTAGCGACATCTGTCGTATTATGGCGTGGTTTACATTCCATAAGCGCCAAAGCACTTCCGGTATCGTTTTTTAACTGCTTTAATTCGGTACTTTCTTCGGACCATGACATGACATTAAAATGGGCACGTATGGAAGATAAGCCTTGACTATGAGCTTCATTTAAGTACAAATCAATCCATTCTTTATTGATCTGGTTAGCCCTGCTATACCTTGCTAATGAATGCATGTTTCGAGCTGATTTTTCAAACCTTCTTAGGTTTTCATCACTATTATCCAGGAAAAGGTATTGATTGTAAATATGATTACAGCTGAGTAGAAGCCCGACAGGAGCAGCAAACGATAATAAGCAGTCACTTCGATCCGTACTTAGTTTTTCATACCTCGAATGTGAGGAAACTTGGGCAGGCAGATCATCGGTATCGGAAAGGGTATGAAGGCTGAGCCTTTTATTCCCGATTCTTAATTCTTCAGCCCCAATGGCGATGTCCTGCATCGCCGTTGAAGAGTCCCTGGATAGCGTAAAATACTGCTCCAATAAACCGGGATTTTCCTTTGATCCTACAATATCCTCTTCACTCATCAGTTCTATTGTAATAAGACCGCTGTCATTGATGATCCTTTCAAATTGAGTTACCGATTCAAGAAATCGACGGATAACTTCTTTATCCCTTATTTCTTTTGGTATAAGTATACCCTTACAAAGTGAACTGAAATTGCTTTGTTGGCGCATTCTTTCCTTTGTAGTTTTGGTCAGAAAGAGGTAGCAGTAGTGATTTAAAAAGGGTCGTTCATTAAAATGTCTCTGATAAGATTTAGATAAGAAGCTTTGATCTTCTTGCGATAAATCCGGAGCATAGTTCTCTTTAATAAACCAATCTTGTTTATGAATAATGGTATAATCGGGCATTGTCTTTATGGCTTTATGCCAGGTAGAATGTATAGCATCGTATTCGGCTGAGGAAACGGTGAAAAGTTCAGGTAAATGGACTTGAAAACAAGCTGTAACATCACCGTCTTTCGAAATGATACAGTTGTTTTCCACAGCCAATAATGGGAACTTATGTTCCAAAGTGGTCGTTTTCGAAATATTTCTCATGGGTAAATTATTTTTTGGATGATGTGAAATATCTAAAAATGGCTTTCCTGCAAATTATATAGCGCGGGTATCTTTTCTTTGCGCCAAGCTTCATCAGTCCGTGCTGGCCATATTTTCCATTCAATGAGAAAGTCTGCCAGATAATTGTGAGCGAACCGGAGGCTGCGGTAAACAAACAGATATAAGAATGGACGCCTGCCATATACATTACCATAACCAAAATGAGTACTCCTAGCAGTCCTCCTGCAAAAATGAAGAGATATTGCGCCTTTAGCCCTTTAAACTCAACGGTTCGGCCTATACCCTTATTAATATTATAATTACTCATAGGTTAAGGATTAAAGAAAGAATGATCTTAGAATAGTTGCCGCTACGATCAAGAAGATACAGGCGCCAAACCAGCTCGCTGCCGTCTTGGAAGTATCCGGATCACCGGAGCTAAATTTATTGTATACCTTAACCCCACCAATGAGCCCTACAACTGCACCGATAGCATAGATTAGTTTGGTTGCAGGGTCAAAGTAAGAGGTGACCATTTGGGTTGCTTCTTGAATTCCGGCAGCCCCATTTCCCTGTGCCATTACGCTTCCTGAAATAAATAATGCTAAACCCAGGAGCATTAATTTTCTTTTGTTTTTGTCCATGATGTTATTTTGTTAATTGTTAATTTTCAGGCTGTTAATGCAAGCCTTTGGACAAAATTGATAAGGAGGGAGGCTGTATTTTTTACCTATCCGGATGGGGCGTTATTTGTCATTCATTGTCTTTGCAAACACCCGTGGAAGAAGAATTTTCTGACAAAAAAAATCCTATCATGTTTTGATAGGATTTAAATTTTGATGTTGTTTAAAGTGTGGCAGTATGAAATTCTCATCTTTTTCTGCCCTTTAAACTCGGTTTGCTTGTATTAGGTTTTATCTTTAAATTTTTCAAATTTTCTTTAATAATATCTTTAAGTTCTGTTTGTTCCCATGGGATGACCTTGGCCTGATGATGAGACTTTAGTCCGATATGTTTAAGCTCATCTTTTGGGTTCCATCCTCCAAGTCTATTCCAGCCAATGGGATCTAAATATTTTTGGAAAGGAAATTCAATAGCAATAATATCCTTAGGAAAAGCAGTACACTTTTCCCAATCAAATTCTTGAAACTCGTGGGTTTTAGGATTGTAAGGAATCAAATAAGCATTTCTTTCTTCTGAGAAATAGTCGTCAATTTCCTCAAAATGGATTCCATTGGAAAGGAAGTCATCTTTAGGTCGAAGCATTTTCATTCGTAAATCAACATAAAATGTATGCCCTGCTATATTGATTGTAGGCAACATTCCTTTATTTATTCGAAGATCAAATGCTTTCTGATCTACCATGATATCAAAATCCGTTTTACCTTTAACTTCATCTATGGTTAACCCATATCTTTTGGCTATTCCTACCGGATCTATTTGTACGAAATCAGGTATTTCAAACTCTGTGAATACCGTTGCGAAAATGCAATTATCTTCTTTTATCAAATCTTTGTTGTAGTAAAATGAATAGCCAGATTCATTTTCATGCATATTCTTAAATGGAATGACTGTTTCCGGATCACCCACTTCTCGGAGTTCTAATTTTTCCCCGTCCACTGTAAACTGATGTTTATCGATTGTAATTATTGGGAGTTCTCTTTCCATATTTTTTAGTTTTTAAAAAACATGGGCAGTTATACAAACTGCCCAATGTCAAAGTCATTAAAATTACTTTTGGAAAGGGGTGGGCCGGAATCTGAGTTTTCAGTATGGCTTTTATCCAGTAATACTGCAATTCTTTTAGAAGCGCCTTCAATTTGTTGTTCCAGAAGACTGAGCAGTTCGGTTCCCTGTATTTTTCTAACGATTTCAACTGCTTTTTTTTCAAGGGCAGGCTCCGGGTCCTCATTCTGAAGTATTGCCCCCACAGTTGATAGTTCGTCCAAGGTTACCCCCGTGGTGAAACCGATGTCATCTTCAGAAAAATCTTGATCGCTCCAAATTGCCTCTTCTTCCTCTGCATTAAGCTCACTCTCCACATTTTCCTTTGACCCACTTGCCTTTTCCTTAAGTTCAGACATTTTCTGGTCTGTTTCTATTTCAAAAGTAGGAGTGCTCGAAACCGATTTTGCAATTTGTTCTTTTAGGG
The DNA here is from genome assembly GCF_003634775.1 of Chryseobacterium defluvii. Taxonomy (GTDB): domain Bacteria; phylum Bacteroidota; class Bacteroidia; order Flavobacteriales; family Weeksellaceae; genus Chryseobacterium; species Chryseobacterium defluvii. The sequence continues at coordinate 1,081,614 of NZ_RBXB01000001.1, forward strand.
CATCATTTGTCTGGAATTGGCTGTAATCTGATTTTGTAGCACCAATAATATCTTTGCAATTAGTTCTTTTTTCATTAACGGGTAGATGAGTTGAAGTGTCGGCCTTTTGATTTATTTTACTATCTATTAATAATACAATAATTATTACCAGACATGAAAGGATAAGTATTTCCATAACTTTAACAATTAGAGAATGGGTTTATTATTTTTATTAAAGCTTGAAATGATCTGATCACCAAATTCCTGAAAGTGATAATCAAGAATATTATCCAGATACCCATATATAGTAATTTTGTTTCCACCTATAACCTGAACTATGCGGAGAAGCTTTTCATGAAAGTCCTGTCGAATATAAACCGATTTTCCATCCCTTGCACTGGTATCTGAACGTTTAAAAAAAAGCTCTTCATAATTACCCTTTGCTTGGTTATGATGCCTTGTGGAAGGCAGCTTTTTTTCTTTTTTTTCAGTTTGAATAATTTCTTCCTTTATTTCAATGCCTTCTTTCTGAACACCTTTCGCCATAAATGACATCATGAGTTCTTCATTGATTTCAGGGGCTTTGTTATTTTTATTATCATTTCCCATATCTTATAATTCAGCAATTCTTAAAAATTCATTCATAAATAAATCAAAACCGGATGTTTTCAGTAGTTTTTCTTCCGGTGGAAGAAGGGTAGAGCGGAAAACAGTTCTAGCTTCCGATTCACTTTCCTTTCTGAAACGCATGGAATTTATAATTTTAGATTCCATAAGACTTAAACCCAGATCCTTGATAAGAGCATTGTAAATAGAATAAAGGGGGGAACGCTCCCTTCCATCCACCTGATTCCAGAAAAGATTGATGGCTCTGATGGACGTGTCGTTATTTTTCATAATAACATCCTGCATGATTTGGGTAAAAGCGAGCGTGCTTTCAAGAACCACCCTGTCAGCGGTTATTGGGGTAAAAATATAGTTCATCCCTATTAATGCCTGAATAATTCCAGGAGTATTTACTGTTCCCGGTAAGTCAAAAAATATAACATCAATTGGTGAGTCGGATGAATTCACCAATTGATAGGCTGATTCCAATAAACCATCTGCTTTGTGCTGAATGATCGGATAGGCTTTTTTATTAATTGTTGTAAACTGTTTATAGGCAAGCCTTTTGAATATTTCATTTTCCATTACCGCACTCATGTCTCTTTCTCTCATCTTAATTAAACTGTGCTGAGGAAAGTCGCAATCGTAAACCGCTATATTATACCCGAGTTTATAATGTAATAGACTTGCTGCCAGTGTAGTAAATGTACTTTTTCCAACGCCTCCTTTTTGGGATGAAAAAGCGATGAATTTTGTTGTTGTTTTGTTCATATGTGCATGTTTTTAAGTTTGTATAAATGTGTTGAGTGGTATTCAGTTACATTGGGCTTTATTTATTGATGTATGATCATTAAGCGGCAGGTACTTCCGGATGTATAGGATTTGATATAAATAACCCTATTTATATGTGCCCCTAAAACTATAATTACCTAAGTCTAAAAATTACTCCGTACCTATTTTAGTAGGTTGATATTAGTTCATATCCGGGCATCTGTCTTTACGGCAGTTCTGCCGTAGCTACGTAGGTATGTACTTATGTATTGCCATAATTGTCTATCCATTTAATCCTGTATGTTTAGTGAACTATTGATATGCACAAAAGAAAAGATATAGGTAAAGCAAAAATTTAATTGGCATCATTTGGCTAAAAGGGAGTATCATTTGGCGCTCATTGCCATATCAATACTTTCATTTTCAATTATTTACTTTGCAAAGGGGGAAGTTTAAGAGTAGAGGTTTACTCCTAAAACAGAAAACTGTTCAGCGGAACAGAGCAAGTTATGTTTTGAGCAGCTTGAAATTAATTCCGCTGCTCAAAACCACTTGCCCTCCGGGATTAAACTACTCCGAAGTCGTAGTTTGTAATAAAAACATATTATGGAACAAGGAAAAGAAAAAAGAAATAGAAAGGGTGGGAGAAAGCCTAAGATAGATCCTGCGGTTCACCGATATTCCATCAGTTTGACGGATAATGAAAATGCCAAATTCTTATCGCTATTTGAAGAGTCCGGATTAAAAGTTATGGCGCACTTTATCACTGCCTGTATCTTTCAAAAACCTATTAAGACTGTTAAAATAGATAAAGCTTCGATGGATTTTCATATCCAGCTCACCAAATTGTATGCGCAGTTTAGAGGTATTGGGATTAATTATAATCAAATTGTTAAGCTAATGCACCAGAATTTTTCTGAGAAAAAAGCACAACTTTCCTTACAAGGCCTAGAGAAAAAAACGGTTGAACTTTCTTTGATATGTAAAAAGATTATAGAATTGATAAAAGAATTTGAAGAGAAACATCTTGAAAACACGTTGAAGAAATGATCGCGAAAATCGGTAAGGGAGGAAATTTATATGGGGCTATATCCTATAATCAGCTTAAAGTTGATCGTGGGCTGGGAAAAGTGTTGGGATTAAATAAGATTCCGGAAACGATCAATAATACATACAATACCAATCTTCTTTATCATTCATTTATACCCTATCTGGCTGCCAATGTTAAAACGGAAGTCCCGGTACGTCATATTTCACTTAATCCTGATCCGGACGATAAACTTACCGATGTACAATACATTCAAATTGCAGAGGAATATATGGATAAGATGGGGTATGGAAATCAGCCCTATATTATTTATAAACATACTGATATTGATAGAACTCATTTACACATTGTTTCAGTTTGTATTGATGAAACGGGCAGAAAAATTTCGGATTCCTATGATCACCCTCGTTCCATGAAAATATGCAGGGATCTTGAAAAAAGATATGGTTTAATTCCGGCAGATGAAGAAAAAAGATCAAATAATGAAGTATTATTTAAGCCAGTTGATTACCAAGTTGGCGATATAAAAAGTCAAATTGCTTCTGTTGTCAGACATTTACCCAATTATTACCAATATCAAACTTTGGGTGGTTATAATGCTCTATTATCATTATTTAATATTACCATTGAAAAAGTGAAGGGTGAAATAAATGGACAACCAAGAGAAGGGTTGGTATATTTTGCATTAAATGAAAATGGAGAAAAAGTAAGTAACCCTATTAAAGCTTCAAAGTTCGGAAAAGTGGCAGGGATTAATTCATTGAAAGAAAGGTTCCTTAAAGCAAAAGAAGCTTTGAAAAATCATCATGTAAAAGCCGTTCTTAAAAATACCATTGAATCAGTACTTTCAATTAGTAAAAATGAATCTCAATTTAAAAGTCAACTTATCGAACAAGGGATTAATACAGTAATCCGCAGAAGTGAAGAAGGACGTATTTATGGAATAACATTTATTGACCATGAAAGCCGTACCGTTTGGAACGGTTCAGCGTTGGACAAAAACCTATCAGCAAATGTGTTTAATGACTGGTGGAAAGAACAGACAGCAGAGCAACGCCAAAATACAGAGCAGAAAAGGACCATTACATTATCAGCCGAAGAAATAAACGTTGAGGATGAAAAAGAAGAAACCCACAGGCTTTTTGATTTCCTTGATAAAGAACAACCGAATGATGATACAGGACTGATTGACGGATTGGGCTGGCTATTGCCGGAAGCGCAGGGCGAGGACTACGAGGAACAGGCTTTTGCCAATAGAATGAAGAAGAAGCACAAACGCAAAAGAAATCAATAGTTTTCTTATGAGCTTTACAGGAAAGCAAAATGAACCTCACAGAAAAGTATAACAGGAACAAAATTTCTAAATTTGTACAGGAATAATATAAGCAGATTATGAATGTACAGCAAGAAGATAAATACGATACGTTAAGCTATTCGGGGATTTTCCTTTCGTGCTTTTCCGAATATGGCACACATTGCGTTCACTCCAAACCCGAACACGTTTTGGTTTATATCTATTCGGGCGAGCAGGTAATTGTTGACAGAAATAAAAAGACCATTATAAAAGCGGGGGAATGTGCATTTATCAGGAGAGATAACCGTTTGCAAATGTTCAAGAACAGTAAAGGGGAAGATTTCTACAAAGGCATTTCCCTGACGTTTCAACGGAATGTATTGCGGGAGTTTTACAGCAAAATGAATAAGGCAGATATACCCAAAGATGTGCCTATATCCGATAAAAAAGTTTTCAAGCTAAAGCCAGGCCCTGCAATAGAAAGTTTGTTCCAGTCGCTTACCCCATATTTTGACAGTAATATGAAGCCGACAGAAGGCGTAACCCATTTAAAATTATTGGAGGGAATTTATGCTTTGCTCAACAGTTCGGAGCAATTTTACCCGATACTTTTCGACTTCGCCGACCCTTGGAAGATTGACCTATTGGAGTTTCTGAACGAAAACTATATGCAGGAGCTTTCAATGGAACAAATTGCATCATTTACCGGACGAAGCTTAGCAACATTCAAAAGGGATTTTAAAAAGATTAGCAGCCTTACACCGCAAAAATGGCTCATCAATAAACGTCTGGAAATGGCTTACATCAAACTCAAAGAAGAAAAGAAAAAAGTACAGGAGGTTTATACAGAAGTTGGCTTTAAAAATCTTTCCCACTTCTCTACCGCATTTAAAAAGCAATACGGCATACCACCGACAGAGATTTAAAATTGAGCCTTACAGAAAAGTAATTTGAGCTTTACAGCAAAACCGATGTAAGGCTTTATTTTTAACTTTGTATCATAAAATGTAAGGCAATGGAAACAGCAACAACAGACATATTTGAACGGTTACGCAATGGGCAAAGCGTACCATTCAGCGACCCTCAATATTCCAACATAGGGCAAGCCTGTAACGATACAAAGAAATTGCTGCTGCGATTGAACGGCACAGCCGACCCCAACGAAATAAGAAGTTTATTGAGCCAAATTACAGGCAGCGGGATTGACGACACCACAACCGTATTTACACCGCTACATATCAACTACGGTCGGCATACCAAAATCGGCAAAAACGTATTCATCAACTTTGATTGCGTGTTTCTCGATTTGGGCGGTATCACTATTGAAGATAATGTACTGATAGCACCAAAGGTCAGCCTGCTATCAGAGGGACACCCCGTAACACCCGGAACAAGAGCGACACTAACCACCGGGCATATCCATATCAAAAAGAATGCTTGGGTTGGCGCAGGTGCTACCATTATGCAAGGCGTAACCGTCGGCGAAAATGCCATAGTAGCAGCAGGTGCGGTCGTTTCAAAAGACGTTCCCGACAACGTAATTGTAGGCGGTATTCCTGCAAAGATTATTAAAGAAATAGATTAATGAATAGAGCAGTATTAATTGTAAGTGTAATTGCGATAACGTTACTTATCGCTTGTAATAATAATAAAAATCAAGAAAATATGAACGAGCAAAATAACAATTCCCTTTATCCAAAAGGAGATAAATTATCTAACGAATGGTTTAGCGGAAACGCATTCTTAACACCATTGATAGTAAAAGACAAGAATAATGAGTTCTCGGCAGGCAGCGTAACATTTGAACCAGGTGCAAGAACAAACTGGCACACGCACCCCAAAGGACAGGTATTGCTTGTTATTGAGGGCAACGGGTTTTATCAGGAAAAAGGCAAGTCGGCACAGCCTATCAAAAAAGGCGATGTGATTAATATCCCCGAAAATACAGAGCATTGGCACGGCGCAACAGCTACTACCAAAATGGTTCATATTGCCATTACCAATTATAAAGATGATGAGCAGGTAACCTGGCTGCAAGCTGTAACCGACGATGAATTTACTGAAGCTAATAAGACAACCAATTAAAATTGAGAGTAAATGAAAAAGTTAATCATACTAATAGCAATCCCCCTGTTTGTACTGGGAGCCTGCCAACAAAATAAACAAAAAGAAGAAATGAAACAGACAGCGCAAAAAGACCATTATACATTTGAATTGAGCGATAAAGTAACCCGCCAAAAAGTAACCTTTAAAAACCGCTACGGCATTACACTATCCGGCGATTTGTACATCCCGAAAAATCACGGCAGTGAGCCATTGGCGGCACTTGCCATTAGCGGACCTTTCGGGGCTGTGAAAGAACAATCATCGGGATTGTACGCTAATCAGATGGCCGAGCGTGGGTTTATCGCATTGGCTTTCGACCCGTCCTATACTGGCGAGAGTGGCGGCGAACCTCGTGCCGTTGCTTCGCCCGATATTAATACAGAAGATTTCAGCGCAGCAGTAGATTGCCTTGGTATACAGAAAAACGTTGACCGCAAGAAAATAGGCATCATCGGTATTTGTGGCTTTGGTGGTTTTGCACTAAACGCTACAGCCATTGACAAACGTGTGAAAGCCGTTGCCGTTACCAGCATGTACGATATGACAAGGGTAATGTCCAAAGGGTATAATGATGCAGTTACATTGGAACAGCGTACAAAAACATTGGAGCAGTTGGGCGAACAGCGTTGGAAAGATGCAGAAGCAGGAACATTCCACCCCGGGGCGATATTAAACCCTGAAAAGCTGAAAGGCGATGAACCGCAATTTGTGAAGGAATATCACGATTATTACCGTACAACACGAGGCTATCACGAACGTTCCCTTAACTCAACAGGTGCGTGGAACGCTACCAATGCCTTGTCATTTATGAATATGCCGATTTTGACCTACATCAAGGAGATTTCGCCAAGACCGCTTTTAATCATCGCCGGGGAAAAAGCGCATTCCCGTTATTTTAGTGAAGATGTTTATAAAGCCGCAGCAGAACCAAAGGAGCTAATGATTATCCCGAATGCGGTACACGTTGATTTGTACGACAAGGTTGATGTTATTCCTTTCGCCAAGTTGGAAACATTCTTTAAAGACAATCTGAAATAAAAACCACAGTTATGAAACATTCTTTTTTAATGATTATGGCTTTTATGATAATGATGGTATGCAGTGCTTCGTCCTGTGATAAGAATGAAGATAACAGCAACACAAATAACACTCCTGAAAACACTACTCCTATGGCTAACGGTAAGGTCAAAATAAAGGTAGGTTCACAAACCTTTACAGCTACGCTTTTAGATAACAATTCGGCAAAGGCATTTAAGGAAATGCTGCCCTTAACCATTAATATGGTTGAGCTGAACGCAAACGAGAAATATTATGATTTGCCAAACAGCCTGCCGACCAATTCATCCAATCCCGGAACCATAAAAAACGGGGATTTAATGTTGTACGGTTCAAAAACATTGGTATTGTTTTACAAAATATTTTCAACCTCTTACAGTTATACAAAATTAGGTTCGGTAGATGATGTAACAGGTTTGGCATCTGCATTGGGTTCTGGAAATGTAACCATTACTTTTGAGAAAGGGTAAGATAAAATTCATTTTAAAATCGGACTGAAAAGGTAGCAAACTGCTGCCTTTTTTCTTGTCATAATTCGACCAATCACTGCCACAAAAAGTCCGACACCGCTTTCGTCATACCGCTACTCATAGCGGTTACTTAAATGTGTTATGACCATTACAAGACAACCTAGATAATGCCGAGATAAAAGATGATAACAACGATTTTGATGGTAAAATTATTTTGATTTCGGAAACCATAAAAGCCGCTTAAGATGGTTTTGAATATGAAGAAACGATTTGTTTTGAAAAAAAGGAAATCAAACCATAAAATAGGATTTGAAAAGTATTATATTCATATTTCGACGATAATTTGTGTAATATTTTCATTAATCAATCTGAAATTCATTCCAATTCTATAATATCCTTTTATAGGCTCTTCAGATTCTTTAGGTGGGAGGCTGGTTTCTAAATTTATGGCAATATCATCATCACGGAATAGCCAAGATGATTTAATTTTAAAATCCCGGCTGCAAATTTCCTGATAAGAACAATCGACATAGTTTTTAAATTCTTCAATGCCATCAACAACTAATTTTTGCCGCCAATTTTTTCTTATTTCAAAATGGAGATTTTCCGATATATTTTTTATAATAGTGTCACAATCATTATTATTACAGCCTTTGATAAATTCACGGACTATTTTTCTGGGAATCTTTTCACGTTGTTGTTTTTTCTTCTTTTTAAACGCCAAATATTCTGCGTAATCTTTATCTACAACATTTTCTAATCGATCTTTCCCCCTGTAGAAAGCATCAAGTTGGGTTTCATACAAAGTGTCAGGGAAAAATTCTGCCGTTTCAGGATCTGCTTCCTTCTCAAACTCTTTTAGTAGCAGAAATCCTTTTTGATGAGTAGAATTATTGATACCTGGGATTATATTGATATGATAAGTTCTTTCATCAGATCCAAAAAGCACCTTAATTTCAGGATTAAATTGAACTGGTACATCCGTTATTTTTTTAATCAAATATTTAGTTTCATTTAATGGATCATCAATCGGATATCCCCAATCCGTTGTGCACAGTTTTGATTGAAACCTTGAGACTTCTAATCGAATTTCTTTTCTACCTCGGTGCAAATCTGTCGTGAGTTCATATCCAGGAAACGCATCACAAATATACTTGTCAAGTTCCCATTCTTCATAAGTACTTGTGAAATTAATCGCAAAATGTTCTCCATACTCTGTAATATAAACAGGTGACTCTATTTTGTTTCTGATCAAAATATTTTTGATCATATCAATATCTGTTTTCCTATTTACTGAAATATGTATTTGCGTTTCGATCATTATTTTATGAGAGAATTAAGTATAGAAATTTAAGGATTTAAAGTAAATATCTATTGATATATTTTGGATTCCTAAATTTTATGGGATTGACTTCCCTTTAAAACAATTTTATAGTTAAATTTAACGAATTTTAATAATATTCCATTAATAAACATTGACTGGAAAAGGAAACTTAACCCATTATTATTGATATTTTTAATTATGAGCATCCCCAAAAACCATCATTATATATCACAAATTCATATCAAAAACTTTTTTAATAAAGAAGATGGTGGTATTTATTTGTATGATAAGAATCAAAATAATCTATTTAAAAGTAATGGAACACGAAATATCTTCAGCGAAAAAAATCTTAACACTATACGATTGTCAGAAAATGATTTAGACTATACAAGTATTGAAAATGAATTGAATGATAAATTTGAAAAGGATTTTAACAGGCATTTGGAAACAATCGTTGGTTTTATTGATTCGCATCAATTTTCTACAGAAGTAGATTCTGCTTTAATGTATTTTGCCCGTTATGGTGTAATTGGTGAATTTAGAACACCTGATTTTAAAAGAAGAATGGACGATGCCATTTTCAATGGAATGAAAGATATTATGGAACATGCAGTTGACGGACTTAAAGATAAATTTTTTAAAGCATTTAAATTTGATGAGGAAGTAAAATATACAAATACTAATAATTTTGATGAATTAGCGGATAATATTATAGAAACAATGGGAGAGATGAGCTGGGTTTTACAAGTTCCTAAAAATCAGGAAGATTATTTCCTGCTGGGAGATTTTGGAGCTGCAACTGTCCGCGATAAAATAAATGTATATTTTAATCCCGATGTAAAAGAGATTGCATATATCGGCTTTCCTTTAAGCAGCAAAATTTATTTGCATTTGTATTCTACTAAATGGAGTAAAAGCCCTCAGGAGTCAATAATTCAAATTTTGAGCTCAGCTCATGTTTATGAAATAAATAAGGCCAATTTCATGTATGCGAAAAAATTGATTGCCTGTGAAAATGAAATCTATTTGCAAAATTTTATTTTTCAAGTAAGAAAAGACCTTGGGATGTAGACAATAAATTCCAAAATAAGTCTTTCAAAGACTCTTTCATAAAACTATAGTGCATAATTATATTTTACAGAAAAATTTATTATGCAGGGAGAAGATGATTTACGAGGATTAGCCAAAATAATGGCTTTTATGAGGGCTGTCAGCATTATTCTGGTATTAATGCATTTTTATTGGTTCTGCTACGGTTTCTTTTTGGAACGTGGATGGACATTGGATATAATCGCTAAAATATTGACTAATTTCAACCGGACAGCTGGACTTTTCAGTCATATTATTTATACTAAAGTTTTCGCTCTTTTGCTATTGGCATTAAGTTGTTTAGGGACGAAAGGAGTGAAAAACTCAAAGATTACATGGGCAAAAATTATTGCAGCATTGAGTGTTGGCTTTGCGCTGTTTTTTCTAAATTTTCCTTTGCTAAAATTATCTAATAATATCTATATCCTTACTACAAATATTGGGTATATTTTACTTCTTATGGCGGGAGTTTGGATGAGCAGGCTTCTTCGCAATAATTTAATGACGGATATTTTTAATAATGAAAATGAAAGCTTTCTCCAGGAAACCCGTCTGATCAAAAATGAATATTCTATTAATCTTCCAACCCGTTTCTATTACCATAAAAAATGGCATTCAGGCTGGATCAATGTGGTAAACCCTTTCAGAGCAACCATTGTATTAGGAACACCTGGCTCAGGAAAATCCTATGCTGTTGTGAACAATTATATTAAACAGCATATAGAAAAAGGATTTTCCATGTATATATATGATTTTAAGTTCGATGATCTTTCGACTATTGCCTATAATCATTTGTTAAAGTATGGAGATAGCTATGAAGTTAAACCTCAATTTTATATCATCAATTTTGATGATCCAAGGAAAAGTCATCGTTGCAACCCACTCAATCCGGCGTTTATGACCGATATTTCAGATGCATATGAAGCTGCCTATACGATTATGCTCAATCTAAATAGAACCTGGATTCAAAAACAAGGAGATTTTTTTGTAGAAAGCCCTATCATATTATTAGCAGCCATTATTTGGTTTTTAAAGATTTACGAAAACGGCAAATATTGCAGCTTTCCCCATGCAATAGAATTGCTAAATAAACAGTACTCCGATGTTTTTACTATCCTAACCTCTTACACTGAATTAGAGAATTATCTATCGCCGTTTATGGATGCATGGAAAGGGGGAGCTCAGGATCAATTGCAAGGACAGATTGCCTCAGCAAAGATCCCCTTATCAAGAATGATTTCTCCCCAGTTATATTGGGTAATGTCGGGAGATGATTTTTCATTGGATATTAATAATCCCCAATCCCCGAAAGTACTATGTGTGGGTAATAATCCGGATCGCCAAAATATCTATTCAGCGGCATTAGGGCTTTATAATTCACGGATTGTGAAATTAATCAATAAAAAGGGACAGCTTAAAAGCTCGGTTATCATAGATGAGCTGCCTACCATTTATTTTAGGGGACTTGATAACCTAATTGCTACCGCAAGGAGCAATAAGGTAGCTGTATGTTTAGGCTTTCAGGATTTTTCACAATTAACGAGGGATTATGGAGACAAAGAAAGTAAAGTTATTCAAAATACAGTGGGAAATATTTTCAGTGGACAAGTGGTCGGAGAAACAGCTAAAAATTTATCCGAACGATTTGGAAAAGTACTACAACAGCGACAAAGTATGACCATCAACCGAAATGATACTTCAACTTCTATTTCGACCCAATTAGATTCACTAATTCCAGCCTCTAAAATTTCTAACCTGTCTCAAGGGATGTTCGTCGGGGCTGTTACTGATAATTTTGATGAAAGAATTGAACAGAAAATCTTTCATTCTGAGATAGTAATTGATACTGCGAAAGTGTCAGATGAGGCGAAAAATTATTACAAAATACCAGAGATTGTCTCTTTTAAAAATTCTATAGGGAATGATTGTATGAAAGAAATCATTGAGGATAATTATAAAAAGATTAAAAAGGATATTGAATACATTGTAAAAAGTGAGATGGAGCGCATTAAAAACGACCCTGAATTAAATCACCTTCATGAAAAGCAATAGTGTATCTTTTTGTATTATAGGTGTTTGCAAATTTTTGATTCTTAGGTTCAAATATTTTATAAAAAAGGGCAAATATCAATTGGCCTAATAAAATATCATAATCTTATTTATTCTTGTAATGAAAACCTAATGAACATTTACCAGGTGTTACTTGTTATTCAATATGGAAAAATAGTATAGATGGAGATATAATAATATTCTCTTGGTTGGGAAATATTGTATTTTTTGAACTAATATTGATACCGGGCCTGATAGTTTAAACTTCGTAAAATGATATTTTGCTATGAGAAATACTATCTATGATAACATTTATAAACGTATCCAAAAGCAGGAATGTACTCTGACATTTGAAAAATCAAAAGTGATTGAAGAGGTTTGTCAAATGATGTCTCTTCTCAATGAATCTTTACTTGAATTAAAAAAGTATGTTCTGAGAATTGGTTTTGAATCACCTTCTGAAGAAATAGAGTTTTTTAAGAAAATTAAACCAGGTATTCAGGGTAAACTCATTTATTATAATCGAATATTTAAAATTGAGACAACAAGCCCTGTTAAAGAGGGTGGTTGTTATTATAAACATCTCACCGACCAACAAACTTTACTTCAAAAAGAATTCAAGCAACATTTTGCAAATTCCGAATTCTATAGGTACTATAGATCTTTACGAGAGGATCAGGATGATATTTATTTTAGACTAGGAAATATCAGTGTGACATGGGGACTTCAAAATTTTGCCTTTGACATTGATTATCAATTTTCAACCTACTATGATAGCCAAGTTGCATTTATAATTGCAAATGATTTGATCAATAATTACATTATGTTGCGACTAAATCCTGATAAAGATATAGAATTTTCAAAATCGATCAATTATCAAAATTACCATGATCTTTTCTGGACGGATTCCAAAAATGCACTGATTGAATTAATTTATGCGCTGCATGCGTCCAGAGCACTTTCGAATGGTAGGCTCGGAATTTCTAAGATATGTAATGTTTTCTCCGAGCTCTTTAGTATAGATGTCGGTGACCTTCATCATGCGTTTCACCGTATGAAAGTTAGGGCAGGAAGTAAAACTGCTTTCCTTGACCAGCTCAAAGAGAATTTAGAACAATATATGAACAAGGATTTGTGAATTTTCAATCAGTTGATTTACAGTATTATACGAATTTAATGCCAAGTTAAGCCAATATTTGCCAAGAGGTTTTAATCTTTACTCAATACTACATTTTAATAGCAATCAGTTTATTCTGGTTGCTTTTTTTATTTATGAGATTTTTTCAAAAAAATGCAAATCGTATGGGTAAGGTATGGGAAAACTTGGCGGATCAAGATATACAATATTTCCAGTTTTGTATCAAACCAAAGTTGCAATAAAATGAATATTGAAAGAATTGAATTCCTGGAATGGATGAAACGCATTACAGATCGTCTCGATATTCTGAGCGATCAATTAAAGAAGAATAATAAAAACCAAGCTGCCATAGATGGAGAAGTATTGCTTGATAATCAGGATTTGCTTGAAATGTTAAAAGTTAGCAGCCGGACTCTTCAAAGATATCGTACAGGTGGTAAACTTCCCTATTATTCAATAAGTGGAAAGCTGTATTATAAATTATCTGATGTTCATCAATTTATTCGAGAAAGCTTTACAGCGGCTAGATAAGATAGACTTTAAAAGGCAAATAATGCCTCTGTGAGACAATAAATAATATGGAGGTACTACCACATTAATTTTAATAAAAAATGATTTATGGAAGAGATTAAAGAGCAAAAACCAGAATTGCCTGATCAGTTCACCGACATCATATTGGTTATGGATCAGGAAAAAAAGAAGATCATGGCTGTTAAAAGCATGGGGCAAGATGGCAAAATGGAAACAATTGATCCCAGTAAATCTAACCAGCAGGAGTTTATGCGTGTCGATAGACAAGGAGATGTTTTCAGCAATTTCTTTTCCAACTTTAGCCGGCAACTGAAAGAACCTACACGATTCAAATTTTTCAGAGTTCCTTATAAATTCGGATTGAAGGTAGCTGGGAAACTTCAAAAACATCTTGAAACTTTTACCGAAGAAGGAGAAAAGATGATGAAGCTATATGAGATTAAACCAATAGAAAATAATTCACAAATTCAACAACCGATGGCAACACCAGAATCAACAACCACAGAAAAAGAAGTATCAAAAACTGAGACAGTAGTACAAGATGCGACACCTACAAAAACCTATCGCTTTCAAGAATATCAATTAGACTGGGAAACTTTAAACAGTTTGGGATTAAGTAAAGAACGCTTAGAAAAAAAAGGGTTTTTAGAACCTCTTCTTATGGGAAGAAAGACGGATGGTATTATTAGCGTTAGTTTAAACCTTGGATCTGCTATAACAAGAACTGATGCCAGATTATCGTTACAACCAGGAGAAAACGATAAAGCTGTTATGGTCATCCACGGAATCCGAAAAAGCCCTTCGTTAGATTTTCCTTTTTTAGGATATACATTCACAGATGAGGATAAAAACAATCTTAAACATACCCGAAACCTTGGAAGGGTAGTTGATCTAACCAATCCAAAAACAGGAGAAAAAATACCTTCTCTAGTTAGTATTGATCGTTACACTAATGAACTGGTGGCATATAGGGCAGATCGTATAAAAATTGATGATGAAATTAAAGGCGTTAAATTGAGTGACGAACAGAAATCCAGTTTGAAAAACGGAGAACCTGTTTACATCCAAAATATGTGGTCGGAAACAAAGCAAAAACATTTTAATTCCCATGTTCAGTTCAATGCCGATAAAGGTTTTACAGAGTTTATTTTTAATAGAGAAGCCCCAAGGTTTGTTAATGGCAAACAACTAGCCGATGAAGAGTATAAAAATCTAAAAGATGGCAGAACTGTGTTTGTAACAGGAATGAAAGACAGGGAAGGACAAGAATATTCTGGTTACCTGACTTACAATAAAAATACTATGAAAGTGGATTTCTCTAAGAATGATCCTGAAAATAAAATTAAAGAAAAGCTTCAACCTTCAGAAGATCATAAAACCCAGATTGAAGTAAATAATAAAGGTAAGACACATGAAGCTACGAAAGCTATCAATGAACCATTAAAAACCGGACAAGTCGAGCCAATTAATATTGAGCAAAAAGAAACTCAAAAAACAAACAAACGGAAAATGAAAATGGGCTAATTAAGTTTATATTATGAAAGCTATAGTAACTGGAAAAGAAGTTGTAGCAAGAATAATTGCTAATGTTGTGGAAGCCGTCGATAAACACGACGGCTTCTTTAGTAATACCGAATTTATCGTCACCTGGACAGGTGGTAAAATAATTGATTTATTATGGGGAAATTCAACTCAAATATTCAATGAATCTAAGGATTGTGTATCTTTTAATCCAGAGGATTTAGTCTTAGATGAGATTAAAAATCAATCAAAAGGCTTCAATAATCAGCTTCAAAAAATTAAATATTGTTTGGATCATTGCGATAGTATTATTGTAGCTACCGAACCAAATGAAGAAGGGGAAATGATTTTTAGAGATCTATATACTTATTTAGGATGTAACAAACCCTTTGAAAGATTATGGCTACAATCTTTAACTGAAAAATCTATAGCTCGAAGCCTTGAAAATTTAAAACCATCAAAAAGTTTTGATCATGTTTATGAGGTTCAAAAATGCAAAAGATATGCAGATAGAATTATCCAATACCATATTACCAATTTGGGAGGAAAATCTATCTTAAATGGGCTTGAATCTTTTGGTATGGATCATATTTCTGTATTATCGAAAATATGCCAAAGTTACAAGGATAATCAAGAATCGCTGGGAGAGGATTCGTGGAGGATTAAAGTAGAACTTGCAACCAGCGGAACTAATTTAATATCAGAAATTGAATTTCAGGATAAAATTACTGCGGAGAATGCATATGAATTAATCTCTACCAGTGATCAGGCTAAAGTGGTGAATATTGAAACACACAATAAAAAAGAAGAACCACCTTTATTATTTGATCTTTCTGACTTACAAATTGAAGCCTTTAATCTGTTTAATTTCTCTCCACTTGAAACCCTTAACATTGCTGAGTCACTATATGAGCGAAGATTCATTACCTACCCAAAAGTAAGCAATAACTACATTCCATATGAGGTTTGGGATGATTTGGTCAACAATTTAAGGATTCTCCAATTGACAGAAGATTTTAAGCCTGTATTAAAAAACCTAAGATGGGGATTATTAAACAAACAAATATTAAAAAATAATATTGAAGAGCATCACGGAATAATTATTACAGAAAAAGTTCCTTCTGCGCTTAATGTTCGGGAATTCAAGATTTATGAAATGATTGCTAATAGGGTCATTGAATCGGTTTCTATGAGTTATCTTGAAATTTATAAGACAATAGTGTTGGATATTTCAGGGTACCACTTCAAGATTTATAATGTTGAAATCACACAATTAGGATGGAGAATAATTAACTCTAAAATTTATGATGATTATAAGCTTTTCTTCTGGAATATACCAGAGTTTAAAATTGGTGAGGCCTTAAAAGTTATTAAAACTAACATCTATAGCACAAAATATGATTTAAATGAACAAATAACTTTTACTAAACTTATTGAAAATGGCTTCAATACTTCTTTAGCAATAAAAGAACTTTTGGAAAATGATTTTATTGAGAATTTTAGTAAAAAATTATCTCTTACTGATACGGGTAAAGAATTGTTTAAAAATTTATATAAAAAAAATATTATTCCTTTAGCTGCCAAATTGGAAAGTAGTATAATGCAAGTAGTCAATCATAAGATCGATCCTTCAACCTTTTTATCAAATATTAAATATAATTTGGAAGAATTTGAGGAGATGAAATGGTATGAAAATTTGGAGAGTTCAATTCCAAAACTTTTTTGTCCAATTTGTAAAATCAATCAAATAACAATTACCGACAAATCCATTTATTGTCCGGAAAAGAATTGCCAATGGCAGATGATGAGAAAAATTTGTGGTATAACCTTAACCAATTCGGAAATTTCTAAACTTCTTTTTACGAGTAGATCTTCATTAATTGAAAATTTTAGAATTAATTCTAATAAAACCTTTAAAGCTATTTTGCATTTTGATTTGAAGGGAAGGATTAATTTTCAAATAGTAAAGTAGTTTTCTAAAAGACTTTCACTTCCAAATAACGACAATAATAGCTATTTAATAACTTGGCTTTTCCACCTTCTAATTTAGTCATTGGTTTTATTATAACAGGTTATATACACAATTTAAAAGTTGAGTAAAGTGAAGGAAGAGGGACAAAATATAGAAATTGCGAATACGTCTTCAAAAGTAAAATTAAACTCTGAAAAGGTTGTTAAAATCCTTGAAAAATATGGTACGTCGGTATCTTTGGAAGAAGCTGGAATTATTTTGGAGTTCTTACGAAAACTTGCTGATGTGGCAGTAAATCAGTATATTGCATATAGGAAAAGGAAAGAATAACAACCTAATTTTTATGATATGAACAGAGTAGCAGATTTGTATATTCGGGTTTCGACGGATGAACAAGCTGATAAAGGCTATTCATTACGTGATCAAGAAGAACGACTAAGAAGATATTGTGAAATTAAGAATATTTCAGTACGAAATGTTTACAAAGAAGATCACTCTGCAAAGACATTTAATCGTCCTGAATGGAATGTTTTGATTTCAAATCTCAAGAAAAATAAGAACGGTAAAAGCTCTTCATTACTTCTATTCACAAAATGGGACAGGTTTAGTAGAAATGTATCTCAATCTTATCAGAATATCGACCTCCTTCATTCTCTACGAGTAGAACCTCAAGCTATTGAGCAGCCACTTGATATGAGCATTCCTGAATCTAAAATAATGATGGCCCATTACCTTACCATTCCAGAAGTGGAAAATGAGCGTCGTGCGTTAAATGTTTTTTATGGTATGCGAAGAGCGAGAAAAGAAGGCCGTTATATGGGCGTTGCTCCGCTTGGTTATGTTAATAAAATTACGGAAGATAAAAAGAAATATATTGCCATAAAAGAAGATGAAGCTGAACTGTTGAGATGGGTCTTTGATAAAATAATAGAGAATAATTATAATACGGAACAAATTTGGAAACTTGTAAAGGAAAAAGCAAAAGGAAAGCGGAGATTTAGTCGTAATAACCTTTGGGTTGCCATAAGAAATCCGTTATACTGCGGAAAGATTTTTGTACCCGCTTTTAAAGATGAAGAAGCTAAATTCGTTCTTGGACAACATGAGCCCATAATTAGTGAAAGGAAATTTAATGAAGTACAGGAAATTCTTGATGGAAGAAGAAGGAAATTTCCTAAACCAAAAATAGTATCCTTGGATAAGTTGCCATTAAGAGGATTTTTAAAGTGCCCAAAATGTCAGCGTATGCTCACAGGAAGCGCCTCAAAAAGTCGTTTAGGACGGTATTACTATTATTACCATTGCCATGCCCAATGTGGTGTTCGTTTTAGAGCAGAATTAGCAAATGAAGCCTTTGAATACCAATTAAAGGAATTAATGCCTATACCTGGTATTGCGGAATTATTTGTAGATGCAGTCTTGGAGGATTTTTCCAACAAAATCAAAAAGCAAGGTATCGACCGAAAACAAATGTTAACACAAGTAGAAGAATTGAATAATCGCCTGCAAAAAGCATTAATCCAAAAAGTTGATGGAAAATTAGATGATGAAGATTATGCATATATTAAAAAGGACACACGAGAAAAATTAGAAAAGTTAGAATATAATCTTAGTCAGTTATCTGATCAAAATTTGGAAATTGAAAGGTTATTAAAAAGTGAATATAGTAAGATACTAAATCTTTATAAACTCTATTCAGAAGGGGATATTGAACAGAAGAGGCAAATAATTGTTTCGATGTTCCCTGAAAATTTGCAGTTTGATGGAACACGACATCGAACCCAAAGATTGAATTCAGCAGTAATTCTCATTTATGCTAATACAAAGGATTTAAGCAGAAATAAAAAAGGGATAAGTCTACCGTTTTTAGACTTATCCCAAGAGGTGAGCGCAGGAGGAGTCGAACCCCCAACCTTCAGAGCCGTAATCTGACGCTCTATCCAATTGAGCTATGCACCCTGTTTTAGGTTTGCAAATATAACACTTTTTTGCTTTCTTTGAAAGATGAAATCAAGAATTTTACTATTATTTATCCTTTTCATCTTAACCTCCTGTAAAAGAGAACCAAAAATATCATCTTCAGATTGGACTTTACTTTCCAACCGTTTACAGTACAAAGAGCAAAACGGAATATTACAGCTGAAATCGGGAAATTTCACCTATGATTTCAAATCGGATCAGATGCCTTTTAAAAAAATTATCCTCCTCAATGCAAGTATGGCAGGGTACATTACCGAATTGGGTGCCGAGGATCTGATTGCCGGAGTTTCAAGTCCTGAATATATCTATTCTGATAAAATTCAAAATCTGCTTAAAGAAGGTGAAATTCTGAATGTGGGAAATGAACAGAAATATGAAGTGGAAAAAATTATCTCCCTGAAACCGGACGCCATTTTTACGAACTATGTTGCCAGTTTCGACAATACTTACCAGTTACTAAAAAACAATGGGATCAAGATTATATTCCTGGATGAGTACATGGAGCAAAAGCCCCTTGAAAGAACGGCATATATCAAGCTTTTCGGGAAATTATTAGGAAAAAATAAGGAAGCAGAAACAAAATACCAGGAAGTAGAAAAGAATTATAAAGAATTGAAGCAATTGGCTCTGCAGGCTAAAACCAGACCTCTGGTATTAGCGAATATAATGTATGGTGATGTCTGGTACCTTCCCGGGGGCAATACATCCACGGTCAACTATATTTCAGATGCCAATGCTGAATATATCCTGAAAAACAATACAGAGGAAAAATCCATCCCTATGAGCTTTGAAGAAGTTTTTGCAAAATCCGGAAACGTCCAGTATTGGGTAAATGCAGGGAATCATGTTTCCAAAAAAGAAATGCTCAGCATGAATCCTCTTTACAGTAAATTAGACGTTTTTAGCAAAGGGAAAATATATGTAATTACAGGAAAAGAAATACAAAAAGCCAATGATTTTTTTGAAAGCGGAGTGGTAAGATCAGATCTGGTTCTTAAAGATTATATTAAAATCTTTCATCCGGAATTGCTGCCGGATTATCAACTCACATATATGAAGGAATTGCAATAAATAAGAGTATTTGTTTATTTTTGCAGTTCCTATTAAAAAGTTATGTGGAAAAAAATCAAACAAATTCTGTTGATCATTCTGATACTGAATGTAGTATTTATTATATGGGGAAGATTCTTTAATCCGCCAATTACCATCACACAGATCGGTGGTCTTTTTAAATATGGAAAATTACACCGCGATTATATTTCCTATGATGAGATGGGAGATAATGTGAAAAAAGCGGTAATTGCCTCCGAAGATCAGAAGTTTTTTATTCACGACGGGTTCGACTATACTGCTATTGAGAAAGCAATGAAGCATAACGAAAAAGGCAAAAAGATTCGTGGCGGAAGCACTATATCTCAGCAAACAGCGAAAAACGTTTTCTTATGGCAGGGAAGAAGCTGGTTCCGGAAAGGCTTGGAAGCCATGTATACCTTCATTATAGAAAAAGTTTGGGGAAAAGATATTATTCTTGAAAGATATCTGAATTCCATTGAAATGGGACAGGGCGTTTTCGGAATAGAAGCAGCAGCTCAATATTATTTCGGAAAATCTTCCAAAAATCTTTCCAGATCGGAGGCGGCGTGGATTGCTGCTGTATTGCCCAATCCCAAAAAATATGATCCCAAAAATCCATCGGCCTATTTAAACAGGAAACACAATTGGATTATGAGACAAATGAGAAATGTAAGTTTGAAATAGTATCTTTGTACCAATGAAATTTTTAAATTCCGGTACAAAAAACTTTCAATCTGTTCTTAAAAAATACTTTTCTTTTAAGAACGAAACCCTTTCTTTAGAACCGTTTGCAGAATTTTTGGAGGCGGTAAAAAGAACTGATTTTACCAATGTCCTCAGCTTCTTCAAAAATAATCCGGTTTTCCTGGAACATTTTAAGTATTATATTCATAATATTTTTGAAGGAAAACCCTTCAACCTGTCTCTGACGGAAGCCAATATTCTTTCAGAGAACGCATTTTTTCCTGAGCTTAAAAAAAGAATCCTTAATACCATTTTGCCGCCCGTAGAGCATGAAAATACGGTGTGGTATATGATCGACAATATCAGCCTTCGACCTAAAAAAGATTTGAAATACCTTCATAATCTTCCTGAAAATGAAATCGACGAATTCTTACGAATGCTGGATGCCTCGGATTTCATTAAAAATATCAAGGTTAAAAAAGAAATGCTGTTTGCCATGAACATCCTTTCCTGGAGGGTTACGGGAATGGCAATGGAGGTAGAAGTGGTAAGAATGGCTCCTGAGTACAGAAATTTCCATAACCCTTTTATAGCCCTGCAAAATGAACTGGAAGCGCTAACGGAAGAACTGGAAAATGATCCTGAGCTGCAGCTGCATTCCAAAGACAGCCGTTACAAGCAGATTAAAATATATATAGAACAGTGCCTGGAATTTGTGAATATTGCTTTTAAAAATTCTTCCAAATATGGAATTTCAGGGAAGATCAACCAGTCACTTTTAAAAATACAACAGCAGATTCAAAGAATTTACGACATCGTAAGCCTGCTTGTTATTGATACTGAGGAAGATCTGATGATTAATTCCAAGCAATTGATTTTTAATGTCCTGAGATATAAATCTCATAAAAATAATATCTCAGAACTCGTTAATGACAGTACGAGATTAATTTCCCATCTGATCACCAATCACACCGCTGAAACAGGAACTCACTATATTACTTCTACAAGAAAGGAATACCTGAAAATGTTTTACAAAGCCAGTGGTGGCGGAATCATTGTAGGAGCATTATGTGTATTGAAAATGCTTTACGGATATATTCCCGGAAGCGATTTTTTTCATGCCTTTATGTATTCCATGAACTATGCGATGGGATTTATCATGATTTACCTGATGGGATTTACGTTGGCCACAAAACAGCCTGCAATGACCGCAGCAACAATGACCAAGGTACTTTCTGAAGGGGAAAATAATACAAGAAATAATACGGAATTTGCCCATCTCGTTTCGAAACTTTTCAGAAGCCAGTTTATAGCGTTTGTAGGAAACGTATTACTTTCCTTTCCGATAGCTTTGGCAATCATTTACGGACTGGATGTTTTTTTCTCACAGAATCTGGCGGTTGATAAATCGGATAAGCTTCTTAAAGATCTCGATCCTTTTAAATCCAAAGCTATTCTGCATGCAAGTATTGCGGGGTTTTATCTTTTTATTTCTGGAATTATTTCCGGAAACATAGGAAATAACTCGGTTTTCTATCAGATTCCCGAAAGAATTGCCAAAAACCTTTCTATCAAAAAATTTTTCGGGGCCAGATTTGCCAAAAGCCTTTCCAAATATTATGCGAAAAACTGGCCGGGAATTGTCTCCAATTTCTGGTTTGGTGTTTTTCTTGGGGCTACAGCTCCGGTGGGCTTATTTTTTGGATTGGATTTGGATATCCGTCACATTACCTTTGCAGCAGGGAACTTTGCTTTAGGATTATATGGAAAAGATTTTACTGTAGATAATTATACGTTCTGGTTGTCCTTTATAACCGTTTTTGTCATTGGTTTTTTCAACTTCTTTGTGAGCTTTACGCTGTCAATGTTTTTAGCATTCAGGTCAAGAAAGCTGAACTTTGGACAGGTAAGTGAAATTTATAAAGAAATTTTCAGGTATTTTTCCAAGCATCCTTTGAAATTTTTCCTTCCTATACGCTCGGGGTTAGATAAAAAGGCAGATGACTTAATGAACAGCACCGTGTCTACAAAATCTGAAGATCATTAAATTTTTCCACTCCGAATTTATCCTGAAATTTTTTCAGATAAAAGCTTTTACGCATTTTGAAATCATTTTTCAGTAAAGGAGAATTGATCGTAATCATGATTACCTTATTCTGAATATTAACGCTTTTGATTTCATTAAAAAGACTTTCATCAAGATACTCTTCCAGAAAATCTTTAATCTCAAACGCAACGAGTTTATCTTCAAAGCCATACATTCTGGCAAAAGATTTTACAAGCTCCGAGGATTGGTATTCGCGTTTTTTCTTGTTTTTCATTATGAATTCGGGTTTCGGGATTTTGAGTTTCGAGGTTTGACAGGGAAGTATTATTTTAATTTTTATTTTCGTTCCAGTTTTCTTTTACCCATTTTTTATAAGTATTAATTTTTCCACCTAATACATTCATAGTCTCTTTTTAATATTTCAAATTCCGAAGAAAATTCTGGATATAATGCAATAATTTTTTCTAAATGATTAATGGTTTCGTCATTACTGGCATGACTAAAAACCAAGAACCGTATATAATCATTTTTATAATAAGACCTTCCATAACCTTCCACAATATTAGTGATTATTGAATCTGAGGATCTTCTTAATTGACTTCCCAACTCAAAAAGTTCATACTTTGGAAGAAGAAAAGTAGCTTTATGGGTTTTTAAAAATAAGTCAAATGCCATTTTATAAATATCCAGGTTCTTATAGCTCATATCATTTTGTGTTTTGTATATTTTATTCTGGGATTCGTGCTTCGGGGTTATATCGTACCTCGCATCTTATTCATATTTCGAACCCCTGTACCTCTTATTTATCTTATACCTCGTATCTCGTATCCCAATCATATTTCAAAAATGATGCTTTCTTCGTTAATTTTCTTCACCACACTTTCCGTACGTTCCTTATGCGTATCCGTAATAAAGATCTGTCCGAAGTTTTCCTGATTCACTAATTCTATCAATTGAGAAACCCTGTAATCATCCAGCTTATCAAAAATATCATCCAGCAAAAGAATGGGCGTTTTTCCTGTTAGCTCTTTCACAAGGCTCATTTGGGCAAGTTTTAAAGAGATCAGAAATGATTTCTGTTGTCCCTGCGAACCTACTTTCTTTATTAAAATCTGATCCATTTCAAAAAGCAGATCATCTTTATGAATTCCCTTTGAAGTATAAGTCAGCATTCTGTCTCTCTCAAGACTTTCTTTTAGCAGGTTTCCAAAAGAATTTTCAAACAGATGAGATTCATAAATCACAGAAACAGTCTCTTTTCCTCCGGAAATAATACGATAAAAGTTTTGTACAATCGGATTTAATTGAGTGACAAAATCTTTCCTTTTTTCAAAAATTTTGGTCCCGAATTTAATGATCGGATCATCATAAATATCCAAAGAATCTTTATCAAAAACACGGTTTTTAGCAAAATACTTTAACAATGCATTTCTTTGCTGGATGGTTTTCTGATATTGGATCAGGTCAAAAAGATACTCCGAATCCGTTTGGGAGATCATGGCATCCAAAAATTTTCTGCGGCTTTCTCCTGAATCTGAGATCAGGTTGGAATCGTAAGGCGAGATCATCACACTTGGCAAATAACCGATATGATCTGCTATTCGGTCATAGTTTTTATCATTCTTTTTAATGATCTTCTTTGCTTCTTTAGGCTGAGAAATTTTGATAATATCTTCACTGTCTTCATTAAGGACTTCCGCATCAATTGTAAAAAAATCCTCATCTTTCTTTATATTATTGAAATCGGTATTGCCTAAAAAGCTTTTCCCGACGGATAAATAATGTAAGGCATCCAGGATATTAGTTTTCCCCACACCGTTATTTCCCACAAAGCAATTGATTTGAGGGGAAAACTCAAACTTTTTCTCAGAGTGGTTTTTGAAATTGTACAGGGAAAGCTTCTTGATAATCATTCGTCAAAAATACTCCATTATTACTAAAAATAAAAAAGGAAGTGCGGAACAAGTTTCAACACCAAAAGAAAAATAGGCGTCATTTCTTTCGTTTTCGGAGAAATAAATAAGAATATATGTAACAATACTTGCCAGAAAAAAGGCTAAGGAATAATCATATTTCAGATAGAAGATTGCCAGAATGGTGCTAATGAAAACAAGCAGATAAGCGATATATTTGGTATTCTGAATGCCTGTCAGCTGAGGAAAAGTCTGTACCGCATCTTTTTTCATGTCCCGGATGTCAAAAGGAAGAACCAAAGCCGTGATGAAAAAGAAACTGATGAAAAAAATTGGGTAGCTGAATTGAGACAATGTAAGCCATGAATTCATAAGACCCCAGACCAGCCCCACATAAAATATCTTTAATAAAGGAATTTTCCGGATGTAGACATCCAGAAAAAAACTATTGTAAAGAAGTCCTAAAACAACAATGATCAACCATTTCAGCAAACGGATTTCGTTGTGATTATAGACAATAAGAAAGGCACAGATGATTCCTGCAATCGCATTTAGAACCAATATTTTAAGAAAATGCCGGGTATGTTGGTATTTGGTATACAGATACCCGCTGAAATAAGTGATGAAAATTAAAAATACAGTAGGGAAACGGAACGTGTTTTGCTCTTCCATGAAAAACACCGCGAAAAAAGTTCCCACTATAGAGACATAAATTTGACTGTCTATAACGGATTTTTTCAGTATTTTTAAAGAGTTCATTGATCAAAAATAACATTTATGAAAAGAATATCCAAGATTTTTATGCTTTTGCTTCTACTGCTGAACTTTTCGGCTGCTTACGGTCAGAAATATTATGACGATCAGTGGAAAAAAATAAAGGAGAATAGCAAAAAAGGAGCGTATAAATCTAACCTTCCCATCGTTTTAGACATACAAAACCATGCTATGAAAGAAAATAATGCACTCCAGCTTATCCGTTCCCTGAAAGCGGAATTCAGTATTGTGAATCAGACTGTGGATGATGATCAGAATGATTCTGCTTCCAAATTCTTCGCCAAGCTTCAGACAACGGAAAAAGAGTTGAAGGAAGAAGAAAAGCTGGCGTATAGCGTATTATTGAACAGTTTTTTCATGGATTATTATCAGCAAAATTCATGGAAAATCAATGGCAGGACCAATCTGAATTCACAGGACCTTTCGCAAATTGAAACATGGAGCAAGCTTGATTTTAAAAATTACCTCGGTAAAAGCTTTAAGGAACTTGATCAGCAAAAAGCGGAAATAAAGAAGATTTCTTTAAAAAAATATGAAGATGTTTTTTCCGGCACAAAAGATCTGGAGTATTTCCCGACCTTATGGGACTGGCATTCTTTGAAAAAAATAAGTTTCCTGTCAGACCGTCAACTTTTCACGAAAAATGAACTGGCAGAGAACCGCCATGAAATCAATGCGACCTTCGATGAGCTCATTGCTCAGAACAATGGAAACTCCAAACTGTATTTCATGCATCAGAAATTACAGGAGAATTGTAGTTTCAACCAGTGTAAAGACAGATTGGAGCAGCTTCAGAACCTTGTGAAATCTAATGTAGAGGGCGATTATAAAGTGTTGGTTATGGAAGAGATCATGAACGAGCTGATAGTAAAGAAAAAAGAAAAGGAAGCTTTAGCCATCGCTGCGCAGGCAAAAAGCCAGTATCCAAAATCTCCTTTCATCGAAAATATAAAAAACAAAGAAAGTCAGATTACCAATCCTACACTGAATATCAGATACGAACAGCAAACTCAAAGCAATCTGCCGATACATTTGGTAGCGGAATATAAAAATGTAGCACAGTTTTCCCTCAGCATCTATGAAGTAAAAGAAGGCCTTTCTTCTTTCTTGCAATATGCCCAGAATTCTTACAGGGATTCCTATAACAAGGTTAAAAAGAATTTGGTGAGAAAAGAAGAATACCAACTGCCTGATCCTAAAGATTACCAGGTTCACAAGACTTCTCTTGAGATTAAACCGCTTCCTTCAGGAATTTATCTTGTTGAATATGATGTGGCCGGAGCAGAAAAAAACGATGATGCATCAAGACAGAATTTTTATTTCCTGGTTTCCAATAACAAGATTATTTACCAGACAAAATCAGACAGAAAGCCACTTTCCAATGAGTTGAAGCTTGTGAATAGTGAAAATGGAAAGCCTGTTGCCAGTGGAAACCTTATTTTTCATGAATTTGTTAATGATCAATCAATCAATAAGGTAAATGCTAAGACAGATGAGAAAGGGGGCTTCAAATTCCCGCAAACAGCAAATAAAGGATATTACAGAACTTTCCTGATCCAACAGCCGGAAACGAATGATTTCCAGATCATGCAGATATACGGAGACAATGGTTATGAAGTTGATAATCCCAATAAGAAATTACGGGGAAAAGCTCAGATTTTCACGGACCGGGGTATTTACAGACCCGGACAAACCGTTTATTTTAAGGTCATCAATACCAAAATAGATAAAGAAACCGAATCGGTGGTTTCCGGGCTACAGCAGAAGATAACATTACTGGATGCCAATAGTGAGGAAGTATCTTCCCAAAACTTCACCACCAATGAGTTTGGATCCTATCACGGAAGTTTTACCCTTCCGAAAGGCAAGCTGAATGGAACATTTTATCTGAGAACGGACGGCAGTGAATACGGATATAAGGACATTCGGGTTGAAGAATATAAGAGACCTAAATTTGAAGTCACTTTTGATCCGGTAAAAGAAGAATATAAATATGGGCAAACCATCGAATTGAAAGGAAAAGCCATGATGTTTTCCGGAGTTGCTTTAAGTAATACTACAGTACACTATGAAATCAAAAAACGCAATATCCGTTGGAGATATTTCTGGTGGTATCCTCAGGAAAATGATAATGAAAATTCAATTCTCGGTGAAGCCAAAACTAATGAGAAAGGAGAATTTGTGATCCGTCTTGATCTTAAAAAAGATGAAAAGCTGGAAGGTATCCAGATTGATAATTATGAGATCAACGCTTCAGTGACAGATATTAACGGGGAAACCCAATCTGCAGATACACAGTTGAAGGTTGCCTCGGTTTCCCATTACATTAAAGCAGATGATATTAAAAATGTATTCGCTGAAGAAAATGTAAAACTGAAAGTCGAAACCAAGAATTATAACGAACAAAACCTGAAAAAATCTTATCAGGTTAAATTATCAAAACTGGAAACTCCCAACAGGATTTTCAGAGAGAATTTCCAGTCTGCGGTTCAGGATCTTCCGAAGTTTTCAAAAGACGAGTTTATCAATAAATTTCCACATGACCGATTTGATAAAAATGATGAATTGAAAAACTGGAAAGCTTCATCTGTCATTCTGAACGGTGAGAAGCGAAGTGAAGAATCTCTGGATCTTGGGAAACTGGAAGCCGGAGATTATCAGCTGGAATTATACAATATCGAAGGAAAAGATACGATAAAATCTTCCCAGAACTTCAGTGTTTGGGATAAAAAATCTTTGCAAGCTTCTCAAAAAACATTCTTGACAGTATTAGAACCTAAAGAAGAGTTTTCAAGAGGGGAAAAAGCTAAAGTATATGTGTATTCTGCAATTCCGGGAGCTT
This sequence comes from Chryseobacterium defluvii, assembly GCF_003634775.1. Lineage (GTDB taxonomy): Bacteria > Bacteroidota > Bacteroidia > Flavobacteriales > Weeksellaceae > Chryseobacterium > Chryseobacterium defluvii. The sequence goes on from NZ_RBXB01000001.1 coordinate 1,109,882, forward strand.
TGGTAAATGTTTTTGTTCAGGACGGATCAGGAAAAACCATATCAGAAGTGCATCCGTTCAAAAACGGGGTATTGGAATACACGGTTGAGATTCCGAAAGATAAAGCAGTAGAATATCTGAACCTTCAGTTTCAGGTAGTGGCATTCAATGATGTGCAGACTCAGTCTGTTAATCTGAAAATTAAAGACACGGAGAAACCTCTGAAAATTGAAACCGTAACTTTCAGGGATAAGCTTGAGCCTAACTCAAAAGAAAAATGGTCGGTGAAAATTTCCGGAAATGACAAAGAAAAGATCAATGCCGAAGTATTGGCCAATATGTACGATATGTCTCTGGATCAGTTTGCCGTAAATACTTTTAATTGGCAGAAACTGTATATGCCATATTCCATCATTACATCGTATGACATTAGAGAATATCTGGCCCAGAAATACTATCAGAAAAGACAGTCTTATTATCCTGGGAAATATCTGGAAGTGCCTTATTTCAATTGGTTCGATGGGAATATTCTGAATCATGCTTTAATAGGAAATGCTGCCGGTATTCAGGTTGAAGCCATGCCTGCTCCTGTTGCTGACAGTGCTAAAAATCAGGAAATAGACCAGGTTGTAGTGGTTGGTTACAGGTCAATGAAAAAAGCAGTAGCAAGTAAAGCTAAGGATGGGGCCGCAGATGATGAAACAGAATCTCAAGAATCTTTAGAAAAAGTACCGGTTCGTCAAAACCTGAATGAAACCGCATTCTTCTATCCGGACCTGAAAACCGATGCTGAAGGAAATGTGAATTTTGAATTTACTTCCCCGGAAGCGTTAACGAAATGGAAACTGATGTTCTTAGCGCATACAAAAGATGCAAGAGCAGCCACATTAGAGAAAGAAGTTGTTACTCAGAAAGAGTTCTCCGTTACTCCAAACTATCCGAGGTTCCTGAGAGAAGGAGACGAATTGAACCTGCAATCAAAGCTTTCCAATTTAAGTACGAAGAAACTTAACGGTTCGGCCAGTCTGCAGATCTTGGATGCATTTACCAATGAAGATGTTTCCTCCAGGTTTGGTATAAACAACGGAGTTCAGAATTTCAACCTGAATGAAAACGGAAATACAGCCTTAACATGGAAACTGAAAGTTCCGAACAATGTTTCATCCATTATCATCAAAGTAGTGGCTAAAGCAGGAGCGTTCTCTGATGGTGAGCAACAGGCCATCGCCGTATTACCAAACAGGATGCTGGTTACAGACTCAGTTCCGGTATTCGTAAAAGAAGGGGAAACCAAAACATTTGTACTGGATAATCTTACCAATGCCAATTCATCTACCATTTCGAATGTTTCCAATACGCTGGAATTGACGACCAATCCGATCTGGGAGATTATGTTTGCCCTTCCGAGCCTGAAAAATGATCAGAATAATTCGGCTGACGTGATCTTCAACAAATGGTTTGCGGATGTTCTTGCCTCTGAAATTTTCAAAGCCAATCCAAAAATGAAAACTGTTTTTGAAGAATATCAGAACAAAGGTTTGCTGAACTCTAATCTTGAGAAAAACCAGGAACTGAAACAATTGTTACTGGAAGAAACCCCTTGGGTACTGGAAAGCAAAAATGAAGAAGAGCAGATGCAGAAATTAGCCAGGCTTTTCGATGCCAATACGATGAGGAATTCAATCAACCAGGATTGGGAAGATTTTGTTAAGCTTCAGAATCCGGACGGTGGTTTTTCTTGGTATTCAGGGTATCCAAGCTCTTACGGAGTATCATTATATATACTTAAAAATCTAGGGAAAATAAATACCTGGCTGAAAGATAACGTGAAAGATTACCAGACTTCAGCTCAAAATGAAATGGTAGGAAGACTTATTAAGTACGTAGATAATGAAATTGATAAATATTGGGATGTGAAGAAAGAAAATGTTTGGAATAACTGGACATTGGAATATCTTGACACCCGAAACTACTGGGAAAAACAACATCCTTTGAAAGGAAAAGGAGCTACATTGAAATCTTTGGTAAAGCAAAAAGCAAAGACAGCAAAACTAACTGATTTCACGTTTTTCGGATTACATCGTGCCGCTTTATTGATGAGTGATTACGGCTTGAAAGAAACCTCTGATAAACTCATGAATTACCTTAAAGAAACTTCTACTGACACCAAAACTCAGGGAGTGTACTGGAAGCAGAACTTTAATGACTGGGGTTGGTTCAGTTCGAAAGTAGTAAATCATGCAGGAGCTTTGGAAGCATTCAACAAGTTAAAACCAAACGATCAGAAACTCATTGAAGAGATGAAGATCTGGCTGGTTACCCAGAAAGAAGTGAATTCATGGGGCAGTTCAAGGGGAACTTCGGAAGTGATTTTCACAATTTTAAACTCTGGAAAATCCTGGACAACTGCTGAAAGCGATAAAGCAACCATCGTTTGGGGTGGAAAAGAATTACAGCCCCAGCCCCAGGCAACAGGGTATGTGAAATCTACTGTAAAAACTGATGTTTTAGATAAAAACTTAGGAACCGTAACCGTTACAAAGCCAGGTCCCGGAATCGTTCAGGGAGGATTATTCTGGCAATATTATGAAGACCTGGATAAAATCAAATCTTCAGAAAGCTATATCTCCATTACCAAAGAACTATACAAAAAAGTAAAGACGGTGAACGGAGAAGAATTACTGAAAATCTCACCGGAAACTCCTTTGAAAGTAGGAGACAAGGTTGCTGTAAGGATGATTCTGAACACAGATCGCCCGATGGAGTTCATTCATATTAAAGATATGCGTGCTGCAGGATTTGAACCTGTAGATGTATTGTCCGGCTATCAGTGGAAAAACAGTTTAGGATATTACCAATCAACAAAAGATGCTTCAACCAATTTCTATATAGAATATATGCCGAAAGGGAAATATGTATTTGAATACGATTTTGTGGCGAATGCATCAGGAAAATTCTCAAATGGTATTACCACCATGCAGAATTACTATGCTCCGCAAATGAATGCCCATACAAAAGGAAGCAGTGTGACAATTTCAGAATAAATTTTAAAATAAACCATGAAAAACTGCAGTAAGATTACTGCAGTTTTTTATTTAATAATATGATGAGCAATATTTATTATTCTCAAATTTTTTCAGTTACAATAGAAGAGATAATTAAATCAATTAAACAAATGTTTAATTTTGGAATGATTTTTGGCTATAGGAAATAGTGAAATTTTTAAAACAAAACAAAATGAAATTTTCAAAAACGGTAATTACAGGATTAGTAATGTTGATGGGTGTAAATGCTTTTGCCCAAAAGAAAGGAGAAAAATTTGAAAAGCTACAGATTGAGATGTTCCCAAAAGCAAAGGAAGGATATAAGCAAGTGTATATTCAGCTTCCGGTGGCTAAGAACGAAAACGATTTAAAAGTTGAATTCTTTGTAGGAACTGAAAAAATGCTTGACTGTAATAAACATTTTTTAATTGGAGATGTAAAAACTCAGGATTTACAAGGATGGGGATACAATTATTATGAAGTGGAATCCAAGGGAGAAACCGGAGGAACTTTAATGGCTTGTATAGACCCTAAACTGACTAAAAAGTTTGTAACGCTTCAGCCGGAAGTAGTAAGATATAACAGCAAATTACCTTTGGTATTTTATGTTCCTAAAGACATGGAGGTACGATACAGAGTGTTACGTCCGGATGCCATGAAAAAAGCAGTTCAGAATTAATTTGAATTTTAATATAAAAGCCTCGCAATGTTGCGAGGCTTTTTTGATCTAATTTATAGCTCACAGGCATGACTTATACCTTATATCGGGTTTTTACGGTTTTTTCAAAAGAATATACATTCATACAAAAAAACTGATATATTTGTTCTTTAACAAACGAATAAAGTATGGAAAACGTATTTGACGCAAAAGATGCTCAGAATTACATTGATAGAATCAATAAGCTTGTCCCGGATACTCACGGTTTGTGGGGGAAAATGACCGTTGATCAGATGTTGGCCCATTGTAATGTTTCCTATGAAATGGTATATGAACCTGAAAAGCATAAAAAACCGGGGTCCATTGCTAAATTTATTCTTAAGACCTTTGTAAAATCTAAAGTGGTGGGAGATAAAGCCTATGCTAAGGATAATCCTACTGCACCGCAGTTTATCATCGTGGGAAGAAAAGACTTCGACGAAGAAAAGAAAAGATTGATCGGCTTTATTCAGAAAACACAACAGCTGGGAGCTTCTGCATTTGATGGCAAAGAATCCTTTTCATTTGGAAAACTAAATGCACAGGAATGGAATAATATGTTTGCCAAACATTTGAACCATCATTTGGCACAATTTGGAGTTTAAATAGCAAAAACATGAAAAAAATTTTATTACTTCTTATCCTTGTTTCCAATCTTGTCCTGGCGCAGATGCCGGACATTTCCAATGTATGGCGTAATAATAGCAAGCCATATACAGGAACGATAGGAGATCATAAACAGGAAATAAAACTTAAAGTAAATATTTCCGAACAGAACAGAAAAAACGATCAGGAATACTTTGTTTCAGGGTATTCTCTGGTAGATCAGTCTTACGCCAAATTTGAAGGAAAATTCATAATTACCAAGTATAAAGACACCAAAAATAAAGGAGTCGTATTTGGCGAGTACGAACTGGCCGAAGAAAATAAGGGAAGACATTCAGGGATATTCAAAGGAAAGTTCATTTATACCTTTAAATGGAATAAAAAGACTGAGAAAATTGAAGCACAATATATAGAGCTCGTCGGAGACTGGAAAAGCTACGATGGAACCCTTGACTTCAAGACCCGGTTGAAAAATCAATAAAACTATACACTATGTTAAGAAGAATATTATCAGTTGTAGCCGGTATCATTACGGGCTCACTTGCTATTGCAGCTGTTGAAATGCTTGGACATTACCTGTATCCTTTACCGGCAGGAATGAAAAGCGATGATATGGAAGCGATGAAAGAATATATTCCCAATGCTCCTTTTATGGCCTTGTTTTTTGTGATTATTGCCTATGCATTAGGAGCTTTGATCGCAGGATTCGTTTCTACAAAAGTGGCTAATGACGGGGAAAACAGATACGCTATTATTTGTGGAATTATCTTTGTGATCATTACCATTATCAATCTGGCGATGTTGCCGACCCCGATTTGGTTCTGGGTCTTAGGAATCCTGGTGTGGGTATTGGTTTTAGCAGGGTACAGATTAGCGGTAAATAAAAAATAAAATATGAAATTAGGAGCATTTTCGGTGAGTTTAAGTGTGAAAGACCTTCAAAAATCAAAAGAATTTTACGAAAACTTAGGGTTCAGTTCAATGGGAGGAAGTATGGAGCATAACTATCTGATCATGAAAAACGGCAGTACCTTGATAGGCTTATTTCAGGCTATGTTTCAGGGAAATATGCTGACTTTTAATCCGGGATGGGATGAAAACGCCCAGAATCTGGAATCCTTTGATGACGTTCGTGATATTCAGAAACACTTAAAGGAAAATAATGTTGAGCTTGATAAAGCAGCCGATGAATCCACTTCAGGCCCGGAACACATTATTTTAAAAGATCCCGACGGAAACGTAATACTTATAGATCAACACAGATAACAATTAAAACATAAATAAGATGAGAATACTTAAATGGATTATAATCGTTTTGGCAACCCTCCTTATCCTTTGGCTGGTTATTGCAGCTTTAATTTCGGGAGAATGCAAATATGAGAAATCAATCTCCATAAACGCTCCTGCAGAAAAAGTATGGCAGAATACAAACACTTTGAGGGCGATGGATCAATGGAGCCCATGGAATGACCTGGATCCGGGAATGAAAAAAGACTGGACGGGAACTACAGGACAACCCGGAGAAAAAGTGTGTTGGGAAAGCCAGAAAGAAGAAGCCGGAAAAGGCTGTCAGGAAGTAGCAAAAGTAGATGCGGCAAGCAAAAGAATTGATACCAATATCCAATTCCTTACTCCTTATGAAAGTGAAGCAAGAGCTTACGTGACCGTAGTTCCGGAAGGAAACGGAAGTAAAGCAACATGGGGGTTCACCTCAGAAATTCCTTATCCGTTCACTGTTATGAAATTATTCATGAATTTGGAGGATGCTATCGGCAAAGATTACCAGAAAGGGCTTTCAAGATTGAAAGAAATGTCTGAAAAACCTTAATAAATACAACGTAAAACTAAATTTAAAAAAGAAACATTATGGCAGTAGTAAACGTTTACTTAACATTTAACGGAAACTGTAAAGAAGCATTTGATTTTTACAAATCAGTTTTCGGCGGAGAATATCCTTATATTGGAACTTTCGGAGAAATGCCTCCATCAGAAGAGTGTGGCGAAATGTCTGAAGAAGATAAAAACAAGATCATGCACGTTTCCCTTCCGATCTCTAAAGAAACTGTTTTAATGGGAAGCGATACAGGAGGTGAGTGGGCTCCAAGCTTCGTACAGGGAAATAATTTCTCAGTTTCTGTAGGTGCAGAATCTAAGGAAGAAGCGGATAAACTATTTGCGGGCCTTTCTGCAGGCGGGAAAGTAACAATGCCAATGGCAGATACATTCTGGGGAGCTTATTTCGGAATGTTTACCGATAAATTCGGGATCAACTGGATGGTAAATTATGATGATCCTGCAAAAATGCAACATTCATAATATTCATATTGTATATACGCGATATAGGTAAAAATAACTGACGGACTTTTCCGTCAGTTTTCTTTTTATAATACATTTGTATAATCATAAAAACAATTAAAAATACAAAGATGAAATTCACTATTGAACAAATTAAAACAGCACATCAGAAAGTAAAAAGCGGAGAGGATTTCCCTCAATATATCAAGGATATCAAAAAATTAGGAGTTTCTTACTATACTTCTTACGTAGCCGATGGAAATACAGCATATTTTGATACGGAAAATGAATCAGTTTCTACAGGAAGTAAATATGATACCCGGGTTATTTCACAAAATACGGATATTGAAAATTTCAAAACCAGATTACAACTGCACCAACAAGGCGGAACAGATTATCTGACTTTTTGCAAAGATTGTGCAGATAATGGTATTGAAGGCTGGAAAATGGATTTGAATGCAATGACCTGTACCTATTTTGATAAAGAAGGAAATGAAGTTTTAATAGAACAGGTTCCGTCGCTATAAATTGTTTATATAAGAAGATTAATTCAATTGTAAACGAACGGGAAAAATTTTCATAAAAAATATTTTTTTCTTATTATTGATAATTCATATTGATTTTGATTAATATGATAGACAGGAGTAATAAATTAAAAATAAATTATGAAGATTGTAAAGCTACTGGCTTTGGTTATTTTCAGCTTGGGGACAACATTTTCCTTTGCTCAGAAAAATGATCTTGGGGCTTGGTATATGTATTTCGGGAACAATAAAATCAGTAAAAAATGGAATTGGCATAATGAGATCCAGTATCGTAATTTTGATGCCGTTGGAGATCTGGAGCAGCTGCTGATCCGTACCGGGATTGGATATGATCTGACTGAAAACAATAACAATGTTTTGCTTGGATACGGTTTTATATTAAGTCAGCCTTATGTAAACGGAGAGAAAACTGAAAATATCGAACACAGGATTTTCCAGCAGTATATTACCAAGCAGCAATTCGGAAGGTTTAATCTTCAACATCGTTACCGCTTGGAAGAACGTTTTTTAGAAGATGATTTCAGGATGAGGTTCCGGTATTTATTAGGCGTAAATATTCCGATCAATAATAAAGAAATGCTGCCGAAAACCTTTTATGCATCTGCATACAATGAGATATTCCTGCATTTTGACAGTCCGGTTTTCGACAGGAACAGAGTATACGGAGCGTTAGGATATGTGATCAATAAAAACATGAGAATTGAAGCCGGATATATGAACCAGCTCCAGGAAAATAAAAACCGGGGCCAAGTTCAGATCGGGTTCTATAATAATATTCCGTTCGGTAAAAATTAAAATTTCCACTCTGTTGACAGGCTGGTTCAAAAAATAGTAATAAAATAAACTTAAAACCAAAACACGTATGCATTCAGGAAAAAGATTTGGAGCTTTCGAGTTCATGATGTGGACCAGGAGAAGTATTTATGCCTTAACGATTTTAGCAGCAATTCCAACGGTACTTTATTTCTGCGGATGGAAATTTCTCGCTTTTCCGTGGCAACCTATTGCTATTATGGGAACTGCAGTAGCCTTTATTGTGGGATTTAAAAATAATGCGAGTTACAGCAGGCTTTGGGAAGCAAGGCAGATTTATGGAGCCATCATCAACGACAGCAGAAGTTTCGGATATATTCTGAGAGATGCGCTTGCAGGAAAAAATCCCGGTAAAGTAAAAGAGATGTTCATGCGTCATTATGCATGGTTAACGGCACTTCGTTTTCAGCTTCGTGAACCGAGGGCCTGGGAGAATATGAATACGCCACAATTCGATGAATATGCAAGAAAATATGAAATTCCCGAAAGAACTTCCAAATTAGATGACGAACTGAAAAACTACCTTTCGGAAACAGAGCTTCAATATATTTTGAGCAAAAAGAACAGAGCAACCCAGTTGATGGCAAGTCAGAGCAAAATATTGTCTGAGGCTTATACAACCGGAGAGATTAATGATTTTCAATGGACGCAGATCAACCAGCAATTAGTAAAATTTACCGATAACCAGGGAAAAGCGGAGAGAATTAAAAACTTTCCTTATCCGAGGAATTTTTCTTCCATTACGACCTATTTACTGCTATTGTTTATCGTTTTTGTGCCTTTCGGCCTGCTGAAAGAATTTGATAAATTAGGAGAAGGTACTTTCTTTGAGGGAATTACCTTATGGTTCAATATTCCGTTTTCGTTATTGGTGACATGGTGCTTTCATACCTTGGATAATGTAGGTGAAGCCTCAGTCAATCCATTTGAAGGGAGTGCGAACGATGTTCCGATCACTCAGATCAGCCGTACCATAGAAATTGATATGAGAGATATGCTGGATGAAGCGGATCTTCCGCCGGCGATCACTCCGAAAAATAATATTGTGCTTTAAAGACAGATAATTTCTTTTTATCTGCCTTAGAATTCAGATTTTAATAATATAAAGAGAAATAATAATGATTCATAATTATGTCATAATATCCATAGCGGTTTTATTATCCGTGATGATATTGGTAATGATTGGTCAGAAGCTCAGGGTGGCATATCCTATCTTTCTGGTTATTGCAGGTTTATTAATAAGCCTTATCCCCGGAATGCCGCATATTGAGATAGAACCGGATCTGGTTTTTCTGATCTTTCTGCCCCCGATTCTGTTTGAAGCAGCCTGGTTTACATCGTGGCAGGATTTTCATAAATGGAGAAAGCAGATTTTTTCAATGGCTTTCGGATTGGTTTTCCTTACTTCGATTGTTGTAGCCTATCTTTCATCTTCCATTATTCCTGGGCTCACCGTTGCAATGGGCTTTCTGTTGGGAGGAGTAAATTCCCCACCCGATGCGGTAGCAGCCACTTCTATATTAAAACACATGAAAATTCCTAAAAAGATAACCTCTATTTTGGAAGGAGAAAGCCTGATCAACGATGCATCCAGCTTAATTGTCTTTAAATTTGCTTTAGCGGCCGTTATTTCCGGACAGTTCATCTTCGGAGAAGCAGTGAAAGATTTTTTTAGCATGGCAATCGGCGGGATTGCGGTAGGAGTAGGAGCAGGGCTGCTTTTTGGAGCCTTACTAAGAATTATCCCCTCCAATTCCAATATCGATACGGTAATTACCCTGATCGTTCCTTACATTATGTATATCGGGGCAGAACATTTTCATTTTTCAGGAGTATTGTCCGTAGTGGCAGGAGGCTTATTGATGTCTTATAACTCCCATTGCTATTTGAGCCACACCTCAAGAATCCAGTCCGGGAACGTATGGAGTGTTTTGATATTTCTGATGAATACATTGATCTTCATTCTTATCGGATTAGAACTTCCTGTTGTTGTTGCAGCGATGAAAGAGTATACTATTTCGGAAGGTATTTTTTACAGTGTGGTTATTGGAGGAGCTATTATTCTTACCAGAATATTATATAGCTATGCGTTAATGTATTTTCCGAGAATATGTTCAAAGGAATTAAGGATGAAAGTCCCGAAACCGGATTGGAGAGAACCGTTTATCATCAGCTTTGCAGCAATGAGGGGAGTAGTTTCATTGGCAGCGGCACTTTCTATTCCCGCATTTTTACCTAACGGAGAAGCATTTCCGCACCGTAATATCATTTTATTCGTCACTTTCGTTATTATTTTAATTACCTTAGTAGGACAAGGATTGTTGCTGGCCCCGATCTTAAAATGGTTGAAAATTGATGATGCAGGAAGCGAACTGCCGGAAGAAAAGCAGGAGGTGATTCTGATGAGAAAGTTAAAAGAAACTGCCCTGCATAAACTGGATAATGATTTTTCTGAGCTGGCAGAAAAAAATAGCCTGGTTCGTCATCAGAAGCATAAACTGGAAAATGAAATGATGCTGATGGCAGATAAAGCCCAGTGTATGGCTTCTACGGGTGATTATGTAGCGGCGTTCAATGAAAATAAAGACGTTCTCCGCCAGATTATACAGGCACAGAGAAATGAGCTGCACCGCATGAAAAGAGAAAAAATATTCGATGATCATGTGATGAGAACCATTGAAATGCAGCTGGATTTTGAAGAAGCTAAAATCACCGGATTCTCACATAGCTAAGTAGAAAAAGTAAAACATAAAAATATGAGTGTTCCCATTGTTGTAGAATATAAAGTAAATGCCCCCATAGAAAAAGTATGGAAAGCGTTAACAGATAAAAAGGAAATGAAATCCTGGTATTTTGATATACCGGATTTTGAATTGGCTGAAGGTAAACAATTTAACTTCTATGAACCCGGAGATGCTAAGAAATATCATCACCAATGTGAAATTTTAGAAATTATTCCCCATCAAAAACTCCAACATTCATGGGCATATCCGGAATTTTCTAAAGAAAAAACCATAGTAACCTGGGAAATCAATGCTGAAGATGATGGTACTTTGATCAGACTGACACATGAAGGAATAGATAATTTTAAAGATCTGGGAGAAAGCTTTTCAAGGAACAGCTTTACCGAAGGCTGGAACGGAATTATCGGACAAAGTTTGAAAACGTATCTGGAAAAATAATAATTGGGCGCAAAGCGAAGCTTTGCGCCCAATTATTATCATATATCACTAATAGCAAATGGCAACATACACTGCACTTCGTCCCATTCTTTGGACAGAAAACCTGGATGACACCATCGGTTTCTATATCCATATATTGGATTTTTCTCTTTTGGAGAGAAATGATGAATGGCAATGGGCTTCCCTTCGTAAGGACAATGTTTCTATCATGCTTTCAAAGCCCAATGAACATGAAAATTTGAAAGGAACAGGCTTTACAGGATCATTTTATTTTAATGTAGATAACGTGGATGAACTTTGGGAAGACCTCAAAACAAAAACCAAAATCTGTTATGAGATAGAAACCTTCGAATGGGATATGAGAGAGTTCGCGATCTATGATAATAACGGTTATATCTTACAATTCGGGCAGCCTGTACATGAAATTGGTAAAGCGGAATAAAATTTGCTATTTTTGGGGAAAATATTTAGAAATTCAATGAAAAGAAATATCATAGCAGGTTTTGCAGCAATTTTATTGTTGGCGTCTTGTAACAAGGATGAAAAAATCCTGAACAGTCTGAGTGATTATAACAATTCAATGGAAGGTAAAGGATATCACTTTGGAGACAAGCTTGCCCTTCCGAAAGAGGTTACGGAGAACGCGGAAAGCATTACCATCAGTTTCGGAGATAAGGAAACTTCCGATCTGACGATTGACCCTAAATTTTTCACCCTTGGAGATAACGCCGTAACATTCAATATCAAATCTAAAGGTGGCGAAATATTGAATCAGGATGCTACCATCAATGTTTTCGCAAAAAGCCCTGAAAAAAATCTTTCTTATCAGATTGTTGCTGAATATCCTCACGATCCTAAAAATTTCGTACAAGGATTTCAGATTGAAGGAAATACCATTTATGAAAGTGACGGGCAGAATGGATCTTCCCAGATCCTGAAATATACATTAGGTACTACCACTCCTTTAGCTTCAACCAAGCAGGCTCAGGAAGACTTTTCCGAAGGAAGTACGATCGTGGGTGATAAAGTATACCAGTTAACATGGCAAAGTAAAAAAGGATATGTATATGATAAGAATTCCCTGAAATTGTTATCTGAATTCTCATATCCTAATGTACTGGGAGAAGGGTGGGGATTAACGTATGATGGAAAAAACCTGATTGCATCGGACGGCAGCAAGCTGTTATATTTCCTTGATGCTAAAGATCCTTCCAAATTGGTAAAACATATTGCCGTTGCCGGAAGTTCTCAGGCTTATGACCAACTGAATGAGCTGGAATACCATAATGGCTTTATCTATGCGAATGTTTGGCAGAAACCGGTTGTATTAAAAATTAATCCGGCTAATGGTGAAGTGGTAGGGAAATTTGATTTTACGGAGATAGCCAAGCAAAATACCAAAGGAAGCGATGATGTGTTGAACGGAATTGCCTTTAAAGGGGAAAATATGCTGATCACAGGAAAAAACTGGTCGAAGATTTACGAAGTGGCTGTTAAATAGTCTTACAAATAATAAAAATAAATGGCGTTCTTTAAGAACGCTATTTATTTTTTAGCAACCAGAATAAATTTTGCTAATTTTGAAGCATATTCGAATTCGGTGAAGAAAAATTTAATAGCAGGTTTTACGATAATTATATTGCTGATATCTTGTCATAAAGAGGAGAAGATTCTTGATATTTTAAGCAATTATAACAGCTCAATGGAGCTTCAAGGCTATCATTTTGGTGACAAGCTCGAACTTCCTGAAGAAGTAAAGAAGAACGCCGAAGCTATTTCTATTACCCTTGGAAATAAGGAAACCTCAAATCTGATGATTGATCCCGTTTTTTTTACACTTGGAGACAATAAGGCGATTTTCAATATCAAAACAAAAAACGGTGAAAGCTTAACCCAGGAGGCAACTATTAATGTATTTACTAAAAATCCCGAAGAAACAATTTCCTATCAGATAGTGGCAGAATATCCGCATGATCCTGAAAATTTTGTCCAGGGGTTTCAATTGGAAGGCAATATCATTTACGAGAGTGATGGTGGGAAAGGAGTTTCAAAGCTTTTGAAATATGCATTAGGAGCCACAACGCCGTTGGCGTTAACCAGGCAGCGTGAAAAGGACTTTTCGGAAGGATGTACTATTGTGGGTAATAAGATCATTCAGTTGACCTGGCAAAGTAAAAAAGGATATGTATATGACAAGAATTCTTTGAAATTACTTTCGGAATTTACCTATCCGAATCTGTTGGGAGAAGGATGGGGGCTGACGTATGACGGAGAAAACCTGATTGCATCAGACGGAAGCAAGCACTTGTTTTTCCTCGATCCTGAAAATCCTTCCCGATTAGTTAAAACGGTTGCTGTTGCCGGGAATACCCGTACCTATACCCAATTAAATGAACTTGAATATCATAATGGATTTATCTATGCAAATGTGTGGGGGAAACCTGTTATTTTAAAAATTAATCCTGACAGTGGGGAAGTTGTGGGAAAACTAGATCTTAGAGGAATTGCCAAAAAGAATACGAAAGGCGAGAATGATGTATTAAACGGCATAGCCTTTAAAGGTGAAAATATGTTGGTTACAGGTAAGAATTGGACTAAGATTTATGAGATTGCCCTGAAGTAATTAAAATTTAATCAATTTTGATCTTTGTAAAATAAAGATGTAAATTGGCTGCGATTGTACTTAATAAAAGATATTGAAATTTATATATATCATATTGTTCTCTCTTTTCTGTTCATTATCTGCACAGAAAGCCATTCCATTGGATACTTTGAAGTTGAAAGAAGCAAAAGATATGCTTGCTGATGACTATGGAAATCTTTATATCTATAAAAATAAAGACTTCAGTCTTACCAAATATGATTCCTTAGGAAGGCAAATCGGAAAAATGATGCTTACGGTTCCTTTTAAAATACAAAGTGTGCAAAACCCTTTGAGTGTCCCACTATTTTCAGAAAATGCCCAGGAACTCAAACTTGTGGACCAGAATCTTAATGAGATTCAGAAAGTGGATTTCAAACAAAAATTCGGATTCATCAGAATGGCTTATGCGGAGGATCTTCAGCAGCTCTGGCTTCTGGATGACAGCATGAAACGCCTGATCCAATATAATTTCAGAAATGAAACCACCATCAATTCTTATCCTTTTGATGCAAGCTTTGATGACCTGGTAGATCTTCTTGTATTTGAAAATAAGGTATATATCCTTACGAGAAAGAGCCTGAAAGTTTACACCTTAAAGTTTGAAAAACTTTTTGAAGCACCTTTGGAAAACGGAAAACGGTTCAGAAGAGAAAACGAATTTATTTTGGTCATTACCCATAACGCCATATTAAAATACGTTCCTGAAAAAGAATTAGTGAAAATTTTTGAAGATCCGGATGCACAAATTGTGGATAAAAACACCCTTTCTTTTTTTGAAATCAAAGCCAACAACCTTTATCTTTACAGCCTTGAAAATAATAAAGAAAAGAAGGAACAGGCACAGCCTGAACCTGAACAGAAAACTACAGAAAAACCAATGGAGCAATCAGCAGAGAAACCTGTTGAAGCTATAAAAGAAACTGTAGAGAAAACCGAAGAAAACTCTAAAGAGAAACCGACGGAAAACAGCTTGGAAAAACTTATTCAGGACACTTCGGAAGTTCAGTCTTCGGGTATTTAATTGTTGAGTTAATATCAAAAAAACAGTAAGGAAAAATATGCATATTGCAGTTACAGGAAATATTGGAGCCGGGAAAACTACTTTAACCACCATGCTTGCGAAACATTACGGATGGGATGCCCAGTTTGAAGATGTAGATCATAATCCGTATCTGGAAGATTTTTACGCAGATATGAGCAAGTGGAGTTTTGCACTTCAGATTTATTTCCTTGGAAGCAGATTCCGCCAGGTAAAAGAAATCAGGGAAAGTGGTAAAAATATTATACAAGACCGTACCATTTATGAAGACGCACATATTTTTGCGGAAAACCTGAATGATATGGGACTGCTTTCGGACAGGGATTTTAATAATTATGCTTCTGTTTTCAGCCTGATGAAATCCTTTGTTTCCGCTCCGGATTTGTTAATCTACCTGAAATCAGATGTACCTAATCTGGTAAAAAAAATCTATAAGAGAGGAAGGGAGTACGAAGCATCCATCAGTATTGAATACCTTTCCAAACTGAATCAAAAATATGAAAAATGGATTTCTAATTATACCGAAGGTAAGCTTCTGATTATTGAAGTGGACGATCTGGATTTTGTTGAAAAACCTGAAGATTTCGGATTTATCCTGGAAAAGATCGAAGCTGAGCTTAATGGTCTCTTTTAACAATTAATTATTATAAATTAAGGTTTCCGTAACTCTATTTCTTTCTAAATTTGTTAGAGAGAAGTCTGAAATTTTAATACAATAAAAAGATGTTAGTGAAAGTCCTGCATAATGGAAATTGTTCGAAATCCAATGCTGTTTTAGAGTATCTGGATGAAAACGGAGTGCCGTTTGAGATCATTAATATGGTGGATGACCCATTGAGTGTGCTGGAGATCAGAACGGTATTGAAGAAACTGAATCAAAGCGTTTTTCACATCATCCGCAAAACGGAAAAGCTATATATGGAAAAATTTGCGACTCATAATTATTCTGAAGATGAATGGATTAAAATTTTATCGGAAAATCCTTCTTTAATTCAGAGACCTATCCTTATCAAAGGATCTGTAGCTATGTTGGGAAGACCTATTGAAAATGTAAAATTTTTTATTGAAAAATAAATCAGAAAAACATTAAAAAACATAAACAAAAAAGTCAGCGGTTAGCTGACTTTTTTCTATTAAAGAAGTATTACGCCTTCTATTTTGGCCACTTCTTTATAAATGTTCACTACCTGGTCTGCATCCAGTACAAATGCATTGATATTACAGGCTGTATATTTTCCGTTTTTACTTTCTCGGTTTCCCAATGTAAATTTAATGCCATCAAAAACCCTGTAGATTTCGGTAAGCTTGGCCTGATCAGTCGGGATAATAAATTTAAATAAATAGTCTTCCGGAAAATCGTGGTGATCTTCCAGTTTGGCCTTCAAAGAATTATAAAAATCTTCGGGGCTTGCATGTTGATTTCCTTGTAATATATCCATCTACAAATATTAATTATATATAAATATAATGAAATTTTCTCTATTTTCCAAGCGGCCCCAAAAGCGATTTAGAATTTTGATGTTCGTAATCTTCAATGATATTGAACATTCCGTTGACCAATTGCTCCGAAGCAAGCTGGCTTAATCCTCCGGCATTCACTGAGTTGTTATTTCCGCCCAGCAGACTACCGAGTAAGTTGCTTCCCGAAAGAGCCGTATTAATCGTTTTTACGATACCATACTGGTTTAATTTTTCATCTACTTTCGGAGCAATGGCAGCAACTAATTGCTGGGAAGTTTTTTCTTTTAAAATTTGAGTGGCGGTTGTACCTTGTACAATTCTTGTTACGTCCTGAGCATTTAAGCTGTTGACAGCCCCTTCCAGGATAGGCCTTGAAATAGTAACCGTATAAGAAGCGGCCTGGGCAATATAATCTCTTTCTTTAGCCACTAATGAAGGGGCTATTTTTTCCAAAGTGGCATTAATATCCCTTAATTGTTTCGGTAATGCCTTATCCACTAGATTATTCTGCAGGAAAGCCTCTTTATTGCTGTAAATACCCATTCCTTTATCTATTCCGTTCAACAGCAATCTTTTAATAAGGGATAGCCCTAGATCGGTTGTTGCTAAGGTAGTGCAGGATTGCATTGTGGTATTGATTACTGCTCCGGTTCCGATAACTAAAGCAGCTGCGATGATATATTTTTTCATTTACAATGATCTATTTGCTTAGTGTTTTCAAATTTTGAGCCAAAATTAATACGGATGATCTGAATAGTAAAAGTATCAAGTTAATAAAGATAGGGTGTTTTTATTTAATAATTCAATTAAATTTAACCGTAATATTTAATAAAAATCCCTATATTTTGTTTGTTTAATATAACATAATATAATTTTCGGAAATTATTTAAGATAATTTAACAATGTTAGAGATATTTTTATAATTTTGAATAATGTCTTTTTTTGAGAATAAGAAGATATAATGCTGAATAAGCGAAAAACAAAGCTTTTTTTGATTGTACAAATAAAATAAAAACTATATGAAACAAAGTGATTTAAAGTATTCATGTCTCATTGCCGTTTTATACTTCGGGATGAACGTTAATGCACAGGTTACACCTCAGGACACCATTACCCAAGAAACGAAAATAAATGAGGTTGTGTTAATTGGATATGGAGCTAGAAAGAAAATTGACAATACCACCTCTATAAGTTCTTTAAATGCCGAAGAAGTCACTAAAACGAAAGTTTTAAATGCAACGCAGGCAATACAGGGTAAAGCTGCCGGGGTTACAGTGGTAGCTTCAGACCTTCCGGGTTCTACTCCTTCAGTAATCATCAGAGGTTTAGGAACAGCACTCAGTGGTAGAAATCCACTATATGTTGTAGATGGAATGTTCGTAGATAATATTAATAATATCAATTCTAATGATATTTTATCTTATGACATATTAAAAGATGCTTCTGCATTAGCAATTTATGGTAACAGAGCGGCAAACGGAGTTATTATTGTTACTACTAAAAGTGGAAGGGGTAAAAAAATTACTGTAGAATATGATGGATTTACCGGAGCAAGAATGCCTTTAAAAAAGGTTAAAATGGCAGGCAGTAATCTGTTTTCATATTATACCAATACTGCTTTAGGTACAACAAAATTCTCACAAGACCAACCAGTAAATACAGATTGGTTTGATGCAATAACAAGAACCGGTACCTATAATCAGCATAATTTGTCTTTATCCGGTGCATCTGATAATGCCAAATACTTTTTGAGTTTAAGCAACTATGATGAAAAATCTATTCTTAATGGTTCGGATTTCAACAGAGCCACAGTAAGAACCAATAATGAATTTAAAATTACAAAAGGCATAATCGTTTCCCAGACATTTAGTGTAGCATTTAACAATACAACACCTAAGCCTTTAAGTGCATTTACTGCAGCATATAAGCAATCTCCAATAATTCCGGTATATTTTCCTAATGGGTTATATGGTGTTTCTTTTGTTGGTGCAGATGGTTTTGCATCACCTACAGGATCTTCATTTAACAATGTAGGAAATCCTGTGGCACAGCTTAATTTTAATAATGAAAGACAAAAATCTGTGTTGATGCAGGGTGGTATAAAGCTAGACATGGATATCATAAAAGGCTTAAAATTTACTTCTCAGTTTAATGGAGAATACTATAATTTCAAAAGTTATAATTTTGTTGATTCTAAGGCAATCTGGCTAGCGGCAGACCCTACAAGAGTTCTCAATAATACACCTTATCCTGCAAGTGATCCTACTAATTTATTAACCAATGAAAAAAAGGATTACTTCAACTGGATATTATCAAACTATATTACTTACAATAAAAAATTTGGGCAAATCCATGATTTAGAAGCGACTATAGGAATGGAAGTTTCTGAAAGAAGTGGTGAAAATGTTATCATTTCCCAAAGAAAAAACATGATTGCCAATAGTGATTATTGGGATATCTATGGTACAGGAAGTGATCCGCTTAATTATTTGGATCAGCTGGTAAAATATAATAGCATCAATTATAATAATAACAGGACTAATTCTTATTTTGCCAGAGCTCAGTACAAATTGATGAACAGGTATTTGGTTTCTGCTACCATTAGACGAGATGGTTCTTCTCAATTTTCTGAAGGAAACAAATGGGGGAATTTTCCTGCTTTTGGTGTAGGATGGGTAATTTCCGAAGAGGATTTCCTGAAAGATAATTCTGTTATAAATTCGTTAAAACTAAGAGGAGGTTGGGGAAAACTGGGTAACCAGAATGTTCCGCTTAATATCTTGCCTTTCGCCACAGGAGGAGATTATAATTATAACTTCGGAAGCGGATCTATTGCCAACGGAACAACTATTGATAAGATCAATGATCCGAATTTATCCTGGGAAATTACAGAAGAATCGAATATAGGTTTAGACTATGAAATGCTGAATAACAGATTAAAAGGATCAATAGACGTATATAACAGAGTTACTAAAAATGTTATTTTAGATCAGGTACCATTAATGACTTCAGGTATTTCCCTTGCCGGATTATCGCATTTAGGAGAAGTTACAAATAAAGGAATAGAGGTAAACTTAGGTTGGGACGATAAAATTAATGAGAACTGGAGTTATAGTATCAACGGGAATTATTCATTTAATAAAAATAACTTAAACAAACTTGCCAATGCCAATGTTAATGATATTAGAGGTGGCGGTTTAGGAAACGGACAGTATACTAAACTTTTATCCGAAATCGCAGTAGGTCAGCCACTGGGAAGTTTTTGGTTATGGGAGGTTGCTGGTAAAGATGCTAATGGTAACTTTACTTACGTTGATACCGATGGAGATGGTAAAACAGGAGCAAATGATTTAGATGACAGAAAGTTTATGGGCTCTTACATCCCTAAATCTACTTTTGGAATTAATATAGGACTAAAATATAAGAATGTAGATTTCTCGGCTAATGGATACGGTACTTTAGGAGCTAAAGTTTACAACGGTAAAAAAGCTCAGAGATTTTCTGGTGAAAATGTTGAGTATAATATAGCCAATAATTTCTGGACTCCTGGAAATACGGGATCTGAAAATCCGGCACCATTCAATGCTGTGCCTCTTGCTTCAGATTACTATTTGGAATCAGGAGATTTTTTCAGAATCAATAATATCACTTTAGGGTATACCCTTACAAAACCTATAGAATATCTATCATCTTTAAGATTATACATAAGTGCAATTAACCCTGTAGTTTTTCAGAAATTTTCAGGATATTCTCCTGAACTTAATGCAGACGGAAACCCATATAATTTAACAGGTGTGGAATTAGATGCGTACCCGACATTGAGGTCATTTGTATTTGGTGTTAATATAAAATTTTAAATTACAGAATCATGAACAAAAAAATAATAATATTATCCTCACTACTACTTCTATCATTATCTAATCAAAGCTGTAGTAATGATTATTTGGACGTAAACCCCACACAGGCTATTTCTGCAGAAGATCTTTCTTTGTATAATAATGATGCGGGAGCCGAAAGCTTTGTTACTGCCATTTACGCTAAATTTCGTGACTGGAATATGAGTTCCTTTTCTTGGAACGGAGTATCAAGTATTACAAGCGATGATGCAGACAAAGGTTCTTCTCCCGGAGATACTGGGGGAGATAAAGATTTATTGGATGCATTAAATTTTACTCCGACAGGAGGTTCCATTGAAGAAATATTTAAAGCAAATTATCAGGCGGTAAATCGTTGTAATCAGGCTCTCTTTTTTATTCCTCAATTAAATAATGCAGATCCGAGCCTTAGAAATAGATTAATAGGAGAAGCAAGGTTTTTGAGAGCATTTGTTTATTTTACATTAGTAAGATCCTATGGTGGAGTACCTATTGTTGATCATGTTCCTGTTGCTGGTAATGAAGATGACAGAGTAATGCAGCTAACGAGAAAAACAAAAGAAGAAGTATATGCATTCATTGAAGCTGATTTACAGGCTGCAATTGCTGCATTGCCGGATAAATCTGCTTATTCTGCAACTAATAAAGGAAGAGCATCCAAAGGAGCGGCTTACGCTCTATTAGCAAAAGTTTCACTGTATCAGAAAAAATGGCAGCAGGTAATCGATAATTGTAATATGGTTACCGGATATACTTTAACACCTGATTTTGCGGAGATTTATAAGATTTCTGGCGAAAATAATGCTGAATCTATATTTGAGATTCAGGGACAGGGTGGAATTGATATGCCGGGTATTCGGCAGTATTCCCAAACCCAGGGAGCTCGCGGAGCAGGAGGTTGGGGATGGGGTTTCAATACTCCCTCTCAAAGTCTGGTAGACGCCTATAATGCAGAAGGAGATACTGAAAGAAGGAATGCCACAATTATTTTTAGAAACTCTACTTTGTACGATGGAAGAGTAGTTCCGGCCACTGTTGAAAATCCATATTATAACTATAAGGCCTATTCTTCAGCTTTTACGGGAAGTGATTATTCTGATGCCAATATCAGGTATTTAAGATATGCAGAAGTATTATTAATGAAAGCCGAGGCTATGAATGAATTAGGACAGACAGGTGCAGCAGCTCCTTTTCTTAATCAGGTAAGGAATAGAGCGGGATTGGCTAATACTACAGCTGTTTCACAGTCTGATATGAGAATGGCAATATATAAAGAAAGAAGATTAGAGTTGGCCTTTGAACATGACAGATGGTTTGACATTATAAGAACAGGGCAGGCACAAGCAGCAATGGCAGCCAATGGTAAAACGTTTGTTGTAGGCAAACATGAGCTGTTTCCTATTCCACAGTCTTTTCTTAATGAAGCTCAAGGGCTGTCTACTCAAAATCCTAATTACTAAATAAAATAAAAAACAAATGAAAAATAATATTTTTAAATATATTGGTGCCGCTTTTCTTTTTGGTACGGTGGTATTAAGCTGTGAAGACAGTATTGATAAAGACAATCCGCCAATTCCGTATGCTTCCATCGGAGGATATCAGAACTCGGATGATATTGCTTCAGGAAACCTGATCGCCAAACTGAGTTTTGAAAATAACCTGGATGATAAGGTTAATAATATCACAGGGCAAATGCCGGTGGGGGTTACCTATGCTTCAGGAGTAAAAGGGATGGCATATAATGGTTCATCTTCACAAATGAGATACTCCGTAGGAAATGCTTCCGCAGCAATTACAGGAATAAATAAAAGCTTTACCATTGCATTTTGGTTGAAAAGTGACGGAACCGTAGATCCTGCAACCCCGGGACAAGGAAAAGGAGCACAGGGAATATTCTCTATCGTTCGTCCTACAGAGTTTTGGGGAGGAATTAACCTATTCATAGAAAATCCAAATGCCTCCAAACCTGAAAGAATCAGATTGAAACTTGGAGTGGAAAGCAGTAACCCTGCTGTTGCCTGGAAAGGACAGGGAGTAATTGCCAATTTGGATGGATATAAAGGAAAGTGGGTACACGTAGTTTTTGCTTATGATGCTACCGCAAGCAAATGTTATGTATATCAGGATGGGGAAGCTGCCAAAAACCTTGATGGTTTTGCGTATTCTCCGGCCGGAGGTGAGCTTGGTGGCTATGCAAGCTGGTTTGCGGATAATCCGGGAGGATTGAGTAATCCAAACGGAGTAGCCGGATATGGAAATTTTATGATGTCTGGTACCAATGGAAAAGTGGTTTTCGGATCCCATCAGTTTGAAACAGTACCTCCTCTGAATAATGGATCTCAACAAGATTGGGCAACAAGCTTTGCCGGGCAGATGGATGAATTTAGGATATATAATGTAGCACTGAAGGGTTCGGATGTTGTGGCATTATATAAGCTGGAAAAAGATAATAGATAACTATAAAAGGCCTTTTTTAGGCCTTTTTTTACAAATCCGAATATGAAGAAAGCAATAACAACAATAGTATTAGCAGGATTTTTATTGAGCTCTTGTTCATCAGATGATCCTTCGTCGGGTACGGGAACTCCGCTTGGAGGGGGAGGAACACAAACTCCCACCACGTACAGCGATGCTCAGTTAATAGAAATGGTGCAAAAAGATGCATTAAAATATTTTTGGGACTATGCCGAATCAAACTCAAAATTAGCCAGAGAAAGATATCATACAGATAATCCGGGACAAGATGCCAATGTTGTGACGACAGGTGGGTCCGGTTTTGGACTGATGACTATTCTGGTTGGGGTTAAAAATGGATATATTTCCAAGCCTGAAGCTGTTTCAAGATTAACGACATCTCTGAATTTTCTCCAGAACGCCAATCGTTTTCATGGAGCATGGCCTCATTGGATGAATGGTACCACGGGTCAGGTAATCCCATTTAGCCCGCAAGATAATGGGGGTGACCTTGTAGAAACGGCATTCTTAGCACAAGGACTTATTTGTGTAAGGGAATATTTTAAAAATTCTTCTGATGCTTCAGAACTTGCCCTTTCCCAAAAAGCAGATGCATTATGGAAAGGTATTGAATGGAGCTGGTACACGAAAGGAGAAAATGTTCTCTATTGGCATTGGTCTCCTAATTATGATTTTCAGATGAATCTTCAGCTAAGAGGCTTTGATGAGACCCTAATAACTTATATTCTGGCAGCAGCTTCACCTACCTATACGATTGATAAACCCGTTTATCAGCAAGGTTGGGCAAGAAGCGGAAATATTAAAAATACAGGTACGCAGTATGGAATTCCGCTTATAGTGAATCACAATGGAGCAGGAGGAACAGTAGGGCCTATGTTCTGGTCGCATTATTCATTTTTAGGATTGGATCCGAGAGGATTGTCCGATGAATATGTAAACTATGGTGATGCAACAACCAATCATGCAAGAATTATGTACCAGTATTGCGTTACAAATCCAAAAGGATGGCAGGGATATAACACAAAAAGTTGGGGACTTACGGCCAGTTATTCAAGAAATGCAGACGGTACTACAGGATATTCTGCGCATCAGCCCAATAATGATTTAGGAGTGATCTCTCCTACGGCTGCACTTTCAAATATGCCTTATACTCCTGCAGAAAGCATGAGTATGCTGAGATTTTTATATAACGAAAACTATAATAAATACATCGGGGTTGCAGGTCCTTATGACGCCTACTCAATCCATTATAATTGGGTCACACCAAGATATTTGGCTATAGACCAGGGAACCATTGCTCCTATGGTGGAGAACTACAAAACTCAGTTTTTATGGCAGCTGTTTATGAATGCTCCGGATGTACGACAAGGATTGGTTAAATTAGGATTCCATTCCTCACAATACGGATTTTAAAATAATAATGATATAATGAAAAGGATACTATTATCAATTGGTGCAGCAGCAATATTTTGTAGCTATTCCTGTAAAAATTCTCAGAATTCAAAGCAGGAAACAGTCCAGGCTCATCCTGTAAAAAGCAATATTACAGATGAGCAGTTAATGGATAAAGTACAGAAAGATGCGCTGAAATATTTCTGGGAGTATGCGGAACCGAATTCCATGTTGGGAAGAGAACGCTATCATGAAGATAATATTTACCCTGATAATGATAAGCATGTGATAACTACCGGTGGTTCAGGATTTGGCTTAGCGACTATTCTGGTAGGCGTAGAAAGAGGTTTTGTTCCAAGAAAAGATGCCGTAAAAAGACTCACCATAATGATGGATTTCCTGGCGAAAGCAGACCGCCACAAGGGAGCCTGGTCACACTGGATCAATGGAGAAACAGGAAAAACAGTTCCTTTCGGGAAAAAAGATAATGGAGGAGATCTGGTAGAAACAGCGTTTTTAACTTCCGGGATTTTAATGGTTCGTGAATATTTTAAAAATGGAAATACAGAAGAAAAAGCCTTAGCTAAAAAATGTGATGAATTATGGAAAGGAATCCAATGGAACTGGTATACCAAAGGAGGGGAAAAAGTATTATACTGGCATTGGTCACCTGAATATCAATGGGAAATGAACTTTCCGCTTGAAGGCTATAACGAATGTCTGATCACTTATGTCTTAGCCGCTTCATCACCTACCTATTCCATTGATGCAGAAACGTATTATAAAGGCTGGACCAGAAACGGGACTTATACTACCGACAAAACAAAATACGGCTTGCCATTATATGTGAAACACAATTATGCAGAAGAATATGGCGGACCTCTATTTTGGGCACATTATTCTTATATAGGATTGGACCCTACAGGATTATCAGATAAATTGGTGAAAAACTATTTTGATCTGAATAAAAACCAGGTGCTGATAGACTATAAATATTGCGTTGAAAATCCAAAACAATGGAAAGGGTACGGCCCAAACTATTGGGGATTGACAGCAAGCTATACAAGAAACAAAGATGGCGGAATTGGCTACACAGCTCATATGCCGTCCAATGACAACGGAGTCATAACTCCTACAGCTGCTTTAAGCAGTTTTCCGTATACACCAAAAGAATCAATGGATTTCTTGAGATTTTTATATACTCAAAAGCCTCAATTCATAGGTTCGGCGGGACCGTATGACGCTACATCAATCAATTATAATGACTGGTTCACGCCAAGATATCTGGCCATTGATCAGGGAACAATTGCCCCAATGATAGAAAACCACAGAACCGGGTTTTTATGGAAATTATTCATGAATGCCCCGGAAATTAAGCAGGGATTGAAGAAATTAAGCTTCCGGTCAGCAAAATATGGAATACAATAATAAACTTATCAATAGAAACGGGCTTTAGCCCGTTTAATAAAACAATAGCAAATCAGGCTTTAGCCAAAACCTAAAATCGTAGTATGAAATATAGCCTAAAACATATAGCGCTTTTTTTTCTGCCATTCTCCATGAGCTTACAGGCTCAGGAAGTAAAAGCGGAAATGAACAAAGAAGTTAAAAAGATTGAAAAAATATCTTATATACTGGATTACCCTCAAAAAACAAAAGGAAACGTACCCTTAATTGTATTCCTTCACGGTTCAGGAGAAAGGGGAAACAATTTGGAATTGGTAAAAGCACACAGCCCGTTCACGTATAAAAACCTGATCAAAGAACCTGTTGCCATTTTAGCACCACAATGTCCTGCCAATTCATGGTGGGATACAGAAACTCTTTACCAGTTGATCAGAGAAATTCAGTCAAAATATAAAATTGATGCATCCAGAATTTATCTTACCGGACTTTCCATGGGAGGTTGGGGAACATGGAAACTGGCAATGGAGCATCCTGAAATGTTTGCAGCAATAGCTCCGGTTTGTGCACCTTCGGATCGCGTGATGGAAGCCAATGCAGATCAATTTAAAAACCTGCCCATCAAAATTTTTCATGGTGGTAATGATGATATTGTTTCACCTATCAATTCCATCAATATGTATCAGGCCGTGAAAAAAGTTAATCCTACAGCAAGTTTAACTATTTTCCCTGATGATAATCATAATTCCTGGGATTCCACCTACTCGGATCCTAAATTTTATGAGTGGATGTTATCACAAAAAAAGAAATAATTTTAATACGAATGATATAATCTTGCAAACTTAGCTAAGTAGAACGCCTTTGCGAACTTAAAAATAGAAACATTTATAAAAAGCTTAGCGTGCCTTGCGTTTAAAATAAACATTTGAGACTATAATTGAAGAATGTTGATTGATTAAATCGAAGATTCATGAATACCATAAAAAAATGAAGAAGTTATGAGTAAAAAGTTAATTGTAATTGCCGCTTTAGCACTTTCACCCGTATTTTCGGCACAGGAAATGGTGACCAAACCGGTTCAGTCCTATCAAACTGCCCAATACCAGGCGAAAAGAAAAGCCTTTGTAGAAAATCTTTTATCTAAAATGACCCTAGATGAAAAAATCGGACAGCTGAATTTACCGACTTCCGGAGATTTTACAACAGGACAGGCTCAAAGTTCCGATATTGGAAAAAAAGTAGAGCAAGGGTTAGTCGGAGGACTATTCAACATAAAAGGAGCTGATAAGATCAGATCAGTTCAAAAGGTAGCGGTAGAAAAAAGCCGTTTAAAAATTCCGTTGATCTTCGGAATGGATGTTATTCATGGATATGAAACTACTTTCCCGATTCCATTAGGTTTAGCAGCGTCATGGGATATGAATCTGGTACAGCAATCTGCAAGAGTTGCAGCGAAAGAAGCCTCTTCAGATGGAATCAACTGGACCTTTTCGCCCATGGTAGATATCTCCCGTGAACCGAGATGGGGAAGAGTTTCCGAAGGTTCCGGTGAAGACCCGTATTTAGGAAGTGAAATTTCCAAAAACATGGTATATGGCTATCAGGGTAAAGACTTATCCGCTGGCAATACCATTTTAGCTTGCGTGAAGCATTTTGCACTCTATGGAGCAGGTGAAGCAGGAAGAGATTACAACACGGTCGACATGAGTCATGTAAGAATGTTCAACGAATATTTTCCACCTTACAAAGCAGCCGTTGATGCGGGAGTGGCCTCCGTCATGGCCTCTTTCAACGAAGTAGATGGAGTTCCTGCAACAGGAAACAGATGGCTTCAGACCGAAGTTCTCAGAAAAATGTGGGGTTTTAAAGGATTTGTAGTTACAGACTACACCGGAATCAATGAAATGATTGAACACGGAATGGGAGATCTTCAGCAAGTTTCCGCACTGGCTTTAAAAGCCGGAATTGATATGGACATGGTAGGAGAAGGTTTCTTAAAAACATTGAAAAAATCATTGGAAGAAGGGAAAATTACTCAGGCTGAAATAGATGCCGCCACAAAAAGAATCCTTGAAGCAAAATATGATTTAGGCTTGTTCGATGATCCTTATCGTTACGGGGATGCAAAATTGGCAGCCAAAGAAGTTTATAATATGGAAAACCGTAACATTGCCAGAAATGCTGCTGCACAATCCATGGTTTTAATGAAAAACGAAAACCAGGTGCTTCCTTTAAAAAAATCAGGAACCGTGGCTGTAATTGGCCCTTTGGTAAACAATTCTTTGAATATGGCCGGAACCTGGAGCGTTGCCGCCAAACATGATAAGGCTGTTTCCTTAATGCAGGGTCTTCAGGCGAATTTCGGAAAAGAAGTGAAATTCCTTTCTGCTAAAGGCGCAAATATTGATTATGATGCGAAATTGGAAGATATCTATGCAGCTCACGGTAAAAAAACAGACAGAGACAACCGTTCCAAAGAAGCTTTATTGAAAGAAGCGGTAGACGTAGCCAATAAATCAGATGTTATTGTTCTTGCTATTGGAGAATCTGCCGAAATGAGCGGAGAATCCTCTTCAAGAACTGAAATTACCATTCCGCAATCTCAGGTAGACCTTTTAAATGAGTTGAAGAAAACAGGAAAACCAATTGCTGTGGTACTTTTCACTGGACGACCTTTGGCATTAACCAACATCAAAGATACTCCGGATGCTATTTTAAATGTATGGTTTGCCGGTTCTGAAGCAGGAAATGCAATTTCCGATGTATTATTCGGAAAAGTAAACCCTTCAGGAAAGCTTCCGATGACATTCCCGAGAAGTCTTGGACAGGTTCCTATCTATTACAATGCAAAAAATACAGGTCGTCCTTTAGCTCAGGATAAAGTAGATAAATGCGTTTACGAAAGATTCCGTTCCAACTACATGGATGAGTGTAACACACCGCTATATCCGTTCGGTTATGGATTAAGTTATACAAAATTCAACTATTCTGATATTACCGTTTCCAATGCCAATCCGAAAGGAAACCAAACCATTCAGGCCTCGGTTACCGTAACCAATTCCGGGAATTATGACGGAGCAGAAGTAGTGCAGTTATACATCAGGGATATGGTAGGAACCATTACAAGACCCGTAAAAGAATTAAAAGGATTCCAGAAAGTATTCCTGAAAAAAGGAGAATCTAAAAAAGTAACTTTCGATATTACCCCTGAAAACCTGAAATTCTACAACGGAGAATTGAAATACGATTGGGAGCCGGGAGAATTTGATATCATGATCGGAACCAATTCCGATGAAGTGAAACATTCAAAAATCAACTGGAATAAATAAAACAATACAAAAGCCATTCGGAAGAATGGCTTTTACTTTGGTACAATTTTTACTTATAGAGTCCATATAATAGTATCAATATGAAAAAAACAATTTTACTTGGTGCAATGTTCTTAGGAGCTTTCACTTTTGCTCAAATAAAAGGCGGTGACAGAGATTCCCATGGCTGTATAGGTTCTGCAGGCTATACTTATTCTCAGGTTAAAAAAGATTGTGTGAGAGTTTTTGAGCAAAAAATCAAATTGAAGGAAGTGAAGCCGGAAGGAAGTTTTACTTCCATGACGGCAGTTATTTTTAATGAAGACAAGAGTAAAGCAGAAGTTTTTCTTCCGAATATGAAGGAAAGCCTTATTCTTACCAAATTTGGAAGAGCCAATAGTAAAACCTGGAAAAATGGAAGCTATACTTTAGTTCATTACAAAAAAACAGGATATCAGCTCAAAAAAGATAAAGAGGTAATCTACCAATAAAAAACGAGATAAATCCGCTCATTCGAGCGGATTTTATTTTGTGGCCTATACGCTTAAAAATGTGTATATTAGCTATACCAAATTAAGCGGAATCCGAAAAGCATATAGAGTAGGACAAACTAAACAGTATTATTATGAAAAATCTAAAAAAACTTTCAAAACAGGAATTGAAAACAGTGTACGGGGGTATTCCACAATGTTTACCGGGATATTATTGGTGTTCACTGGAAAGAAAATGTATTCCGGTGGGAACAGACTGCGGGATTTCAATTGAATAATCTTAAAATATGTAGAGATTATTTTATAAACAAAACAGAGGTCGCCAATTCGGCGGCTTTTTTGATTTTTTAAAACTCTTGAATCTCGTTGTTAACAATAGAAAAGATTTGTACATCCTATCATAAAATACCTGTGTTATCTGCTCAATTGGCAAGATGAAAACAAAAAAATAACCAAAACAGAAAACCCCAATTCCAATTTTTATCTCTCACCGAAAAACCGTATTTTTGCATATCTAAAAAGTAAAAGAAAAGAATGAATTCCTACAAAAATCCATTGGAAGAGCGCTACTCCAGTGAAGAAATGTTATTTAACTTCTCACACAATAACAAATTCCGTACTTGGAGACAGCTTTGGATCGCTCTTGCTGAAATCGAAAAAGACCTTGGTCTTGAAATCACAGATGAGCAGATTGCTGAGTTGAAAGCTAATGCTGAAAACATTGATTATGATAAAGCGGCTGAATACGAGAAAAAATTCCGTCATGACGTAATGGCTCACGTTCACACCTATGGAGATGTGGCGCCTTCGGCAAAAGGGATTATCCATTTAGGAGCTACTTCGGCATTTGTAGGAGATAATACAGACTTAATTCAGATCCGTGACGGACTTTTAATTGTAAAGAAAAAGTTAGTGAATGTGATCAAAAGTTTAGCAGATTTTGCTATTCAGTATAAAGACCTTCCGACGTTGGGATTCACCCACTTCCAGCCTGCTCAGTTAACTACGGTTGGTAAAAGAGCTACACTTTGGTTACAAAGTTTGGTTCTGGATATCGAGGAACTTGATTTCTTCCTGGAAACATTGCGTTTCAGAGGAGTAAAAGGAACTACAGGTACTGCTGCAAGCTTCCTGGAGCTTTTCAACGGTGATTATTCTAAAGTAAAGCATTTAGATAAAGAGCTTTCAAAAAGATTCGGGTTTGAAAAAGTTTTCGGGGTTTCAGGACAGACTTACGACAGAAAAATCGACGCTAAAGTAGTAGCTTTATTAGGAAATATCGCTCAGTCGGCACATAAATTCACCAACGATTTACGTTTACTTCAAAATCTTAAAGAAATTGAAGAGCCATTCGAGAAAAACCAGATCGGTTCATCGGCAATGGCTTACAAGCGTAACCCAATGAGAAGTGAAAGAATCGGGGCATTGGCAAAATATGTAATGTCTTTAACGACAAGTTCCGCAATGGTAGCTTCTACCCAATGGTTCGAGAGAACATTGGACGATTCAGCCAACAAAAGATTAACAATTCCTCAGGCGTTTTTAGCAGTGGATGCCATCCTGTTGATCTGGAACAACATTATGAATGGAATTGTAGTCTATCCGAACAGAATCAATAAGCATATTGAAGAAGAATTACCTTTCATGGCGACGGAATACATCATCATGGAAGAAGTAAAAGCAGGAGGAGACCGCCAGGAAATCCACGAAGTGATCAGAGTTCACTCTATGGAAGCTTCCAAGCAGGTAAAAGTAGAAGGAAAAGAAAATGACCTGATTGAAAGAATCTTAAACGACGATTCTTTAAAACTGGATAAATCAAAATTAAAAGAAGTATTAGACCCTAAAAACTTTATCGGGTTTGCTCCGATTCAGACGGAAGAATTCATTAAAAATGAAGTTCAGCCGATTCTGGACCAGAACAAAGACCTGATAGGATTAGAGGCTGATCTTAAAGTATAAACCGTATGCAGTCTTTTCGGCTGCATATTTTTTTTCAACCCGAAGAATATGAAGAACTTACTTTTGCTGCTGATATCGATTCCGATGCTTGCTTTCTCACAGGAGAAAGAGGTGTTGAGGTATTTTATCTCAAAAGACACTTTGGTTGGAGTGAAAAATCAGAAGGGCAAAATTATTGTTCCTGCGCAGTTTAGGATCTATTCAATTATTGAAGACGGAGATTTGGTGAAAGGAAATACCATTTTTTTTGACGGTTGGAAAAAAGAGGAAGGCGATAAAAAGAATATGTGGGGATATGTCTACGACAGAAAAGGAAATTTCCTTTACAGACCATTCTTTTATGACAATGGGGCCGATTTTTTTGATGAAGGCGTACAAAGATTTGTCGAAAATGGAAAAGTAGGATTTGTAGACAGAAACGGAAAAAAGGTTATTGAACCTAAGCATGATTTTGTCTCCCCTTTCAGATTCGGGTATGCAGCTTTTTGTGACGGTTGCGACTGGGAGAAAACAGAAGACGAGCATAAGGCAATGGTAGGCGGAACATGGGGTGTCATGAATTTTAAAGGAGAAATCGTTCAACCTGTTACAAGACCATCTGAAAAAGATGTGGAACTGAATGGAAAATATTATCCGTATCCTTTTCAATACAATGCAAAAGAAAAGAGTATCCTTCAGTTCTTTGAAAAACAGAATAGCTTGTTATCGGGAATCCAGTATGTGAATTACTATAACAAACTCTCTGAAAATGAAAAGAAACTATTCTTTGAAATTGTTGAAAGACCAAAAGAAAATTTCCCTTATTTCAAGGTGTATACCTATGATTATGATAAAATGCATATAGGATTGTGGGAGTTTATTGTTTCGGAGGACGGCAATCATGTATATGCTGTGGATTTCTTTAATGAAGACGAGAAAATTCCTTTTGATAAATGGCTGAAAAAAGAAATAAAAGCAGCTGAAGAATATCAGAAAGAGCATAAGGATAATCCCAATAAATTTAAAAAATAAGTCTAATAATATTTAATATCTGACATCTAATGTCTAATAAGAAAAGAATTTTCGTAGAAAAAAGAGGAATTTTCGATGTAGAAAGTCCAAAAATTTTTGATGAAGTAAAAGCGGTTGTACCGTCTGTGAAAACCGTAAAAGTATATAATGTGTATGATATTTTCGGATTGAATGATGGTGAATTCGAAAAAGTGGTTAACAGTACATTCGTAGATCCGGTTACGGATATCTTACACACAGAAAATCCTGCAGCAAACATTCATTTTGCTATGGAATTTTTACCGGGTCAGTACGATCAGCGTGCAGATTCAGCCCAACAATGTATCGCTTTGTTGACGGAAAATGAGAAATCTAAAGTAAGAAGCGGAAAGCTGATCGAATTTGAAGGCGTATCTGAAACGGATATGGTTAAAATCAAAGATTTGCTGATCAACAAAGTAGAATCTCAGGTAAAAGACCTTACTATCCTGGATATCCCTGCGGAAGAACAACCTTCAAAAGTGATCATTCATGAAAATTTCATCCATTTCAGCGATGCTGAGCTTGAAAACTTCTATAACAACCATGGTTTTGCTTTAGGATTGGATGATTTGAAATTCATTCAGGAATATTTCAAAACAGAACAAAGAAACCCTACGGAAACCGAATTAAAAGTGTTAGATACCTATTGGAGCGACCACTGTCGTCACACCACTTTTGAAACAGAACTGTCAGATATCCGGTTTGAAGGAAAATTCAAACAAACATTGGAAACCATTTTCAATGATTATATTGAAAAAAGAAAATTCTTGGGACGTGAACTAAAGCCGATCTCATTAATGGATCTCGCTACAGTTTGCGGAAGATATTTCCATAAAACAGGAAAGCTTGAAAATCTTGTCGTTTCTGATGAGAT
Organism: Chryseobacterium defluvii; assembly: GCF_003634775.1. Lineage (GTDB taxonomy): Bacteria > Bacteroidota > Bacteroidia > Flavobacteriales > Weeksellaceae > Chryseobacterium > Chryseobacterium defluvii. The sequence goes on from NZ_RBXB01000001.1 coordinate 1,143,000, forward strand.
CAACGCCTGTACCATTCAGATTGAAGCTGAATACGATGGTAAAAAAGAACCATGGTATTTACTATTCAAAAACGAAACCCATAATCACCCGACAGAAATTGAACCGTTTGGTGGAGCTTCCACTTGTTTAGGAGGAGCCATCAGAGATCCGTTATCAGGAAGATCTTTTGTGTTCCAGGCAATGAGGTTAACGGGAGCTGCGGATGTGTTAGAACCGGTTGATCAGACCTTACCGGGGAAATTACCTCAAAAAACCATTACAAAACAGGCTGCCAACGGATATTCTTCTTACGGTAACCAGATCGGTTTAGCCACTACGATGGTTTCCGAGATCTATGATGAAGGCTACAAAGCTAAAAGAATGGAGGTCGGTTTCGTTACAGGAGCTGTTCCGGTAGACTGGGTAAGACGTGAAAAACCTGCAAATGGAGATTCTATCATCATTTTAGGTGGTGCCACTGGTCGCGATGGGGTTGGAGGAGCAAGCGGAAGTTCAAAAGAACAGGATGAAACATCCATTCATACCATGAGCTCAGAAGTTCAGAAAGGAAATGCCGTAGAAGAACGTAAAATTCAAAGACTGTTCAGAAAGCCTGAAGTAACCAAGCTGATCAAAAAATCCAATGACTTTGGAGCAGGAGGTGTTTCTGTAGCAATCGGGGAAATTGCAGACTCATTAGAAGTAAACTTAGATGTTTTACCATTAAAATATGAAGGCTTAAACGGAACCGAACTGGCTATTTCCGAATCTCAGGAAAGAATGGCAGTGGTTGTTGATCCGAAAGATAAAGAACAGTTTATCAAATATTGTGAAGCAGAAAATATTGTTGCTGTAGAAGTGGCAAAAGTGACCGATTCGGGAAGAATGCAGATGTTCTGGAAAGGAGATAAGATCGTTGATCTTTCAAGAGATTTTCTGAATACCAACGGTTGCTCTAAAAGCCAGGAAGTAAAAATCACCCACCTTGAAGAAGTAAAACAAGAGAATCAATCTTTCACAGAAGAAGCATTCTTACAGATTTTAGCGGATAAAAACGTAGCTTCTCAAAAAGGACTGCTGGAAATGTTCGACTCTTCTGTAGGAGGAACAACAGTGGCAATGCCTTTAGGAGGAAAGTATCAGCAGACTTTAATGGAAGGCTGTGCCCAGACACTGCCCATTTTAGGAGCTAAAGACATCGAGACGGTTTCTCTGGCGAGTTGGGGATTTGATGCTGAAATATCCAAGCAAAACTCGTTATTGGGAGCTTCTTATGCCGTAGTGGAAAGTGTAGCGAAGATCGTTGCTATGGGTGGCGATTATAAAAATATCAGATTAAGCTTCCAGGAATATTTTGAAAAGCTAGGTCAGAATCCAGAGAAATGGGGTAAACCTTTAGCATCGCTTTTAGGAGCTTATGATGCACAAATTAACCTTGGTTTAGCTGCGATCGGAGGTAAGGATTCCATGAGTGGAACTTACCAGGATCTGAATGTTCCACCGACATTAATTTCATTCGCGTGTGCCAACGGAGAAAAGAAAAATATCATCTCTCCGGAATTTAAACAGGCAGGAAATAAGCTCTATTTCTTCAATCATATTCCGCAGGAAAACGGACTTCCAAATTACGATAGTTTGAAGGCTGCTTTCGAATTTATTTTTGAAAATATTAAGGCTGGAAAAATTGTTTCCGTTAAAACAATTAAAGAAGGCGGAGTTGCCGTTGCCTTAGCAAAAATGAGTTTCGGAAACAGACTCGGAGCAGAAATTCAAGGAGCCGATGAAAGTACGCTGTTAGCTAAAAATATCGGAAGTATGATCATCGAATCTACAGAAGAATTACATTCTTCGGGTCTTCAATTGATTGGTGAGGTTAAAAATTCAAATGTTTTGAAAATCAGTGGTTTTTACTTTGAAATCGAAAAATTACTTGATGTTAATACCAAAACATTTGAGAACCTTTTCCCAACCATTGAAAAAGATAAAATTACGGTTGAAATTGATGAGAAATTAAACTCAGTCAACCCAAGAAATATCATCATTAAAAAACACGGGATTGCACAGCCGAAAGTTTTCGCTCCGGTTTTCCCGGGGACAAACTGCGAGTATGAAACAATGAATGCATTCCAGAAAGAAGGAGCCATTGTAAGCAGTTTACCATTGAAGAATATCAACCACCAATTGCTAGATGAAAGCATCGATGCATGGGTGGAAGAAATTAAACAATCTCAGATTTTAGCCTTCTCAGGAGGTTTCTCTGCAGGTGATGAACCTGATGGTTCCGCTAAGTTTATTGTGAACGTTCTGAAGAATGAAAAAATGAAAAATGCTGTTCATGATCTGTTAGAAAGAGACGGTATGATCATCGGGATCTGTAACGGCTTCCAGGCTTTAATTAAATCCGGATTATTGCCTTACGGACAAATTAAAGATTTGGATGAAAATTCTCCGACGTTAGCCCACAATGCCATCAGAAGACACATCTCTCAGATGGTAAATGTAAAAGTTGTAAATGATGAAAGCCCGTGGCTGAAAGGAATGAAAGATCAGGTATTCACGATTCCGATCTCTCACGGAGAAGGGCGTTTCATGGCTTCTCAGGAAGAAATTGAAAAGCTGTACAAAAACGGACAGATTGCAACCCAATACATCGATTTCGATGGAAATATTGCACATGGAATGCCGTTCAATCCTAACAATTCATTGTTCGGAATTGAAGGAATTACCAGTACATGCGGAAAGATTTACGGTAGAATGGGGCACCCTGAACGTTTTGTGGAAGGGCTGATGAAAAACATCCCGACTGCAAACTATCACAACATCTTCAAAAACGGAGTGGAATACTTCAAATAAATAAACAAAAACGGCCGCCATTCATGGCGGCCGTTTTTGTTTATATAAAATTCTGTCAGAATATTTTTTCTGGATAACTTTGTCCCCATATTTAAAAACATATGAAAAAAATGAGGTACGGATTATTTTTCGGCGACAGCATTACGTACGGAGAATATGACGGAGTTTTCGGAGGCTGGGTAGATATTCTGAAAAGATATGCATTACAGCAATTCCATGAAGGAAAGAATGAGCTTATCCTTTTTAATCTGGGAATTGGTGGCGAAACTACAGACGGTTTGATAAAGAGAATTCCCCACGAATTAAATGCGCGAAATGCTGCTGATGGAAATATTGTCTTTATAGCCTACGGAGCCAACGATCTGGCTGCCAAAGAAGGAGAAAAGCTTGTAAACCCAGAACGATTTAAAAGTAATATTCTGACAGCTGTTCAGCATGCGAAGCAATTTTCCCGGGATATTTACCTGGTAAGCATTTTACCTTTTTCCTCAAAATTAGACGGAGTGGTTTCGGTTACGGGAAAGATGAGGGTAAGTGGTGATGTTGTAGTATACAATCAAATTCTTAAAGATATTGTCATTGAAAACTCACTGACTTACATAGATTTTTATGCTGCATTTTTACACGATAAAGAAATCCTGCTTTCTGAAGATGGTGTTCATCCCAATGAAAAAGGCTATGGAATGATGGCTGAAATCGCAATCCCTATCATAGAAAAATATTTATAATGCCTAATTTATTTTCTTACGGAACTTTGCAAAAGGAGCGGGTTCAAATGGAAACCTTTGGAAGGTTGTTAAACGGACAAAAAGATATTTTAACAGGTTATCAGCTTATAATGTTGGAAATTACCGATCCTGAAGTTTTACGAAAAAGCAATCAAAAATATCATCCTATTTTAGAATTTTCCGGAAATGATAAGGATGAAGTGGAAGGCGTACTTTTTGAAGTTACAGATCAAGAAATTCTGCAAGCCGATGAATACGAGGTGGATGATTATAAAAGAATTGAAGCCGTATTTAAATCCGGGAAGACCGGTTTCATCTATGTTGGAAAATAATTATCAACACAAATGGAACGAATTTTTTTACGAATAATACAAGTATTGGTGTGAATCTGTGAAATCTGTGGTTAAAAAATAAAATCAATTAAAAATATATTTCCAGTAAACCATAATTCCGACAATCACTGAAGCGATGCTCATTAATAAAACCGCTCCTGCACAAACATCTTTAATAAAACCGATTCTTTGATCAAACTCCGGATGAACGATATCACAGATCTTCTCAATCGCTGTATTGAGAATTTCAGCACCTAAAACACCAAAGGAAACAATAAGGATAAGTGCAGTATCGATGATAGAAAGGTTTAAATAAAAAATAAGGAAAAGATTGATGAAAAAGGCTAAAACCTCAATCTGAAAATTCCTTTCACTTTTCAGCATCAGGAAAACACCCCGGAATGCATTGAAAAAACTTTTATAAACAGGTGGTTTTCGCATGGCTATTTTTTGTAACAAATATAAAACTTGTATGGTTATGATCTGTGTTTAATGTTTTATTGGAGGAATTTTATGTATTTTTATGAAAGAAAATTTATTCATTACAAGAATGTGAAGCTAATATCAGGGTTGAAAACAGAGTAATGATCTTTGTTAAAAACTCATAGATATTATTTTTTTCTTTCTTGCATCTATTTATTATATTTGTAAAAACTTATTATTAAAATCTATGAAATTTATTATTTCAAGTGGTGAACTGCAGAAGGCTTTGCAAACTGTAAGTGGCGTAATATCAAGCTCTCAATCGAGACCTATTTTAGAAAACTATCTTTTTGAGCTCAACGAAAATAATGTTACCATTACAGCATCTGATGGCGAAACAACTCTTGTGACTTCTCTTGAAGTGAAGTCTGAAGATTCTGGCAAATTTGCCGTTCCTGCTAAAATTTTTCAGGATTTTATCAAAACCTATGGTGAGCAGCCTTTAACATTTTCTGTGAAAGATAATGCTGAAGGAACAGGTAGCCAGTTAGAAATTCTGGATGAAAAAGATAATTTCGCAGTGGCACTGGATAACGCAGATGATTATCCTGAATTACCGGAGTTTGATGCTGCCCAAAGTGTAACCATGTCTGCAGGTGTTTTATCTGAAGCATTAACCAATACGCTTTTTGCAACGAGTAATGATTCTCTTCGTCCGGTGATGACAGGTGTTCTTTTTCAGTTTGGAGAAAATGAAACCAATTTCGTTTCCACAGACTCTCACAGATTAGTAGTATATAAAAGATCTGATCTGATGAATGTAGAGCCGATGGAATTCATTATGCCTAAAAAGCCATTGACGATTTTCAAAAATATCTTAGCAAGTTCGAGTGATGATGTAACGATCGAATTCAATGAGAATATGGCTAAGTTTACTTTTGGTAAACATATCTGGATCTGTAGACTGATCGATGGAAAATATCCTAATTATACAGCGGTAATCCCAAAAGAAAACCCGAATGTATTGACGATTAACAGAAATCTTTTATTGGGAGCGATTAAAAGGGCGTCTATCATGTCCAACAAATCTACCAATCAGGTAAGATTCAAGCTTTCCGGAAATATCCTGCACCTTCATGCAGAAGATACGGAATATGCAAACAAAGCGGATATGCAGATTCCTTGTGATTATAACGGTGAAGATATCAACATCGGGTTTAGCTCCAAGTTTTTAACGGAAATGCTGACGATTCTTGGTTCCGATGATATCACCATGAAAATGTCACAGCCGAACAGACCGGGAATCATTGAACCTCTTGACGGTCTTGAAGACAACGAAAATATCTTAATGTTATCAATGCCGGTAATCGGATTGTAAGATTAATAAAATAAAAAAAAATAAAAGAGGTTTGGTTTTCAGGCCTCTTTTTTTGTTGTAGGAGAAGATAATATGGAAGCGAAAATTTCTTATGGTTTAGATAAATATCTGAGGAATCAGCCAAATCTGCAAGAGAATAGATTTCGTAAAGATATGTCACTTTAAATTCGCTTCTAAATTTCGCTATTTCTCAAAAAAACACGACATTTGTACATTCAAAAATTCAAGTAAAAATTTTCAAAATAATTTATGAAAATATCAAACAACTGGCTGAAAGACTTTATCAAAACGGAAATCAAACCTGAAAGAATCGGGGAGTTCCTTACGGATATAGGCCTTGAAGTAGAAGGGATAGAAAAGTTCGAAAGCATAAAAGGCAGTTTGGAAGGAATAGTTGTAGGTAAAGTATTGACCTGCGAAAAACACCCGAATGCAGATAAATTAAAAAAAACGACTGTTGATGTCGGTAACGGCAAAGTTCTGAATATTGTTTGCGGAGCTCCTAATGTGGAGGCCGGACAAACCGTACCTGTAGCTGTAGTAGGGACTAAAATCTATGACAAAACAGGGAACTTTTTCGAAATCAAGGAAGCTAAGATAAGAGGTGAAGTTTCACAGGGAATGATCTGCGCTGAAGACGAACTGGGATTAAGTGAAGATCATGGAGGTATTATGGTGCTGGATGAAGAAAAATATGAAGTAGGAAAAAACTTTGCAGATTATTTTGAATTGACGAATGATGATGTTTTTGAAATCGGTTTAACACCAAACAGAACGGATGCCATGTCTCATTATGGGGTGGCCAGGGATCTGCATGCTTACCTTTCAACCAACAAACAGAAATCCGAATTTGAAAAAGTATCTTCTCAACCTCTGAACAATGAAGGTTCACATGCCTTTACCTTAGAGGTGGAAAACACTGAACTATGTCCTAGATATATCGGAGCAGTAATAGAGGAAGTAAAAGTAGCCGAATCTCCGGCGTGGTTAAAAGACAGGTTGAAAGCAATCGGATTAAATCCTATTAATAACGTAGTAGACATTACCAATTATATACTTCATGGATACGGGCAACCGCTCCATGCTTTTGATGCAGATAAAATTGCAGATAAGAAAGTGAAGGTTGGAACCGTAAAGGAAGGAACCAAATTTACCACTTTGGATGGAGTGGAAAGAACATTAAACGGTACCGAGATCATGATCAAGGATGGCAAAGATCATCCGATGTGTATCGCGGGAGTTTTTGGAGGTGCCCATTCGGGGGTTTCCGGGGAAACCCAGACTGTTTTCCTTGAAAGTGCTTATTTTAACCCGGTAGCGGTGAGAAAAGGAGCTAAATTCCATGGACTGAATACCGATGCTTCTTTTAGATTTGAAAGAGGTGTTGATCCTAATATTACAAGAACAGCGATTACTCAAGCCATTAAAATGATCCAGGATATAGCAGGCGGGAAAATGGTAGGAGAGTTGTTGGAAGAATATCCTAAGAAATTAGAAGATAACTATGTAATCATAAGATTCTCGAAAATAGAACAGATCTTAGGAACTAAAATTCACAGAGAAAAAGTAAAGGAAATTTTAAAGGCCCTTGAAATTCAGGTTTTAAATGAAATCCAGAACGGATTTGAAATCTCCGTACCGGCTTATAGAGCCGATGTGACGAGGGAAATTGATGTCATTGAAGAGATCTTGAGAATCTATGGATATAACAAGATTGATGCTCCTCAAAAGATTTCTTTTACCCCGGTAAAGCTTAGTGCACAAGATCAGGACGAATTGGAAAACAATTGGACGAGAACATTACAAAGTTTAGGTTTCAATGAAGTAATGAATAATTCATTAACTTCTGTAAAAGATGAAACTGATGCTGTGAAATTGTTGAATCCTTTAAGCAGCGATTTGGCATTCATGAGAAAATCTTTGTTGGAAGGACTTCTTCAGAATGCAATCTATAATATCAACAGAAAAAATCAGGACATAAAATTCTTCGAACTCGGTAAGATCTATCATAAAAAAGAAAAATATGAAGAAAGAAAGCAGCTGGCTATTCTGGTTACAGGGAGAGAAGTTGCCGAAAACTGGCTGCAACCTAAATCTGCTACCAGCTTCTATAATCTGAAAGCGTATGTAAAGGTTTTATTGGAAAAATTATCCATAGACTATAAAGAGGTTGCTTTATCCGATGAAAGGTTCTCTGATGCTCTTGCCTATGAGACGGATGGGAAAACTTTAGTAAGAATCGGGAAAGTGGCTTCAAACCTGTTAAAAGAGTTTGATATAGATCATGAATGCTTTTATGCAGAAATTGAACTGGAATTTGCTCAGGAACTTCGATCTAAAAATGAACTGAAGTTCAAAGATATTCCTAAATTCAATAAAATCAGAAGGGATTTGGCCCTGCTGATCGATAAAAATGTAAATTACCAGGATCTGTACCAGGCTGCAAAGAAAAACAAATCACCGTTCATTAAGAGCATCAATCTTTTTGATGTGTACGAAGGGAAAAACCTGCCGGAAGGAAAGAAATCGTATGCAATGAGTTTTGAGCTTCTGAATGAAGAAAAAACATTAGAAGAAAAAGAGATCTCAGAAGTGATGGATTCCCTGATTAAATCTTTCCAGAAAGAATTTAATGCTGAATTAAGATCTTAATATCAAATAGTATATCAATACAAGCGGGCTAAAGCCCGCTTTTTTTTATTCACCCATATTGGCCACCATATTTATAATTTTTACTGTTTTCAGGGAACAACAGAAATGTTAACGGAATAATAAAATCGCCGGAAAGCCGTTCAGATAATATATTTTCCGTAAATTTGGTTAAATCAAAAAAAGAAAAAAATGAAAAACCTTTTTTTAAGTATATGTGCGGCAGCGGTTTTAGTATCGTGTGGAGCAATGTCTGGTTCGTCCGCTTCGAAAGTAGGTAAATCTCAACCTTCACTGGCCAATACAAAATGGACATTGGCAGATCATGTAAAAGGTAAAATTCCTACATTAAATATCGAAGGAGAAAAACTGAACGGAAATGCAGGATGCAACAATTATTTCGGCACAGTAAAACTGGATGCTTCCAACGGGGCCTTTTCTGCCGGGCAAATGGGATCCACAAGAATGATGTGTGATAATATGAGTGTAGAAAAGAATTTTATGGATATGGTGGGGAAGGCTAATAAGTATGTGGTTTCCGGAAATACTTTAGAACTGTATCAGGACAACTTATTATTATTGAAATTCAATAAATCAGAATAAAAATAAAAGGAACTCAATTGAGTTCCTTTTTTTATGGGTAATTTTTATTCTTCCTCTTCTTCGTCGTACTTAGCAAGCTCCTCATCGCACCATTTAAAAGCAGCTTCTACCACTTTAGTAGCTTCATCTGCCATTGTTTCTTCATCGTCGCCTTCCAAGTCATCCAACCACTCAACTTCTTCTTCCTCAACGTTTAAGATAAATCTTGGATATTCTGTATGAACAACGAATAAATCTTCTGGAAATTCCGAATTATCTGCTAATAAAAACTTTGGTAATTTCATTTTTTTAATGTTTTAACTTTCTCAAAGATAATAAAATTATTCATATTTACTCCTGTCTGTTTCAATTTTTGCAAAATTTTATGAAGGGGTTTGCCTGTCGTTTATCATAAAAAATGATCACCATTATTTCAATGATGATCATTTATATTGAGATTGTTTTTCTCAGCCCGGAACTGTTGTTCGCTGCGAAAAACAATTATTTCAAAAACATTTTGGAAACCTTTTCCGCTTTTTTACTTTCTGAATAATCATAGAATCCCTCTCCTGACTTTACGCCCAGTTTTCCGGCCATTACCATATTCACTAATAATGGATTCGGAGCATATTTAGGGTTTTTGAAACCATCGTACATTACATTCAGGATAGCCAGACATACATCAAGACCGATAAAATCAGCCAATTGAAGCGGTCCCATTGGATGTGCCATTCCTAATTTCATTACCGTGTCGATTTCTTCCACGCCTGCCACTCCATTGTAAAGCGTTTCAATAGATTCATTGATCATTGGCATCAGAATTCTGTTGGCGACAAATCCAGGGTAATCATTCACTTCCACAGGAACTTTTCCCAGTGTTTTACTCATTTCATAGATGGCATCGAAAGTTTCTTTTGAAGTAGAATATCCTTTGATGATCTCAACTAATTTCATGATCGGAACCGGGTTCATAAAATGCATACCGATCACTTTATCCGCTCTTTTGGTTACAGCGGCAATCTTAGTGATGGAAATAGAGGATGTATTGGTGGCCAGAATACAGTTTTCCGGCGAAAACTCATCCATCTGAGCGAAAATTTTCAGCTTCAGATCCTGATTTTCAGTAGCCGCTTCTACAATAAGATCAGCCGCTCCTACAGCATCCTGTAGCTGAGTAAAGGTAGTAATATTTCCTAAGGTTTCCGCTTTCTGTTCTTCGGTAAGGTTACCCTTTGCAATTATTCTGTCAAGATTGGTGGTAATGGTTTTCAAGCCTCTGTCTAAAGCTTCCTGGGATACGTCTACCAGGTTTACTTTAAAACCGCTTTGTGCAAAAGTGTGTGCAATACCATTCCCCATGGTTCCTGCTCCGATAACTACGATGTTCTTGATCATTTTTACGTATTTAATTATTTTGATTTTTTATAGATAGTTATATTTCTTTTTTGTAATAAGTCGGATTTCGTTACGGGCGCTGATTCTTCAAAATAGACAATTCCGTCTCTGCTTTCGTTTCTTTTATCATTTTGTGATTTTACAACCCCTTTTAATCCTTTAATAAAGCTGCTTTTCTGGGTTTTGGTTAGCTTATCTACCCCTATATATAAGCTGAATTCACCTTCTCTGCCTAATCCGGATTGCTCATAGATTTCAAAAGCTTTAAGCTTGTTTTTCTTTTGAAATTGAGTGATATAATTCATAACGGGAACATCAGACAGTGGGCCGCAGCAAATACTTCCGTAACTTACTTCCAGGTAATTTTGATTCTTTTGTGAATAAAATATGGAGAAACAAAATACACTTAATGCCAATATAATTTTTTTCATGACGATGGGTTTTAAGAGTGCTTAAAATTAAGCTTTAAAATTTATTTATTAAAATAATCCCAGACCACTTTGGTAACATCTGAAACAATTTTGCAGTTTACGGCATCCGTTTCAGTGGAATTACTTACGAATACAGCTATTGCAAAATGCTTACCGTTAGGTAATGTGATGATACCCATGTCATTTTCGGCACCCGTTACACCATCCTTGTTTTTTCCAGATGCTCCCGTTTTATGGGCAACAGGAGTTGTTTTTGGAAGCTGTTCAACTATTTTGTTGGCTCCGGTTTTTGTTCCGAGCATTACTTTCATCAGATAATCGGTAGACTTTTTAGAGAGTAGCTTTCCGTCATAAAACTTCTTTAAGACCTGTACAATGGAACGTGTAGTACTGTAATTTTCATATTGAACATTCCAGTCTCTATGCATCTCTTCTTCATTGAATTTGATCTGGAAACCGGTTACTCCTTTTGAATCCATGAACTTCTGAACCGTTTTCGGTCCTCCGATCAACCGCAAAAGAATATCACAGCCGTTATTATCACTCAGGGCAACCGTATAATCTATGATTTCATTCAACGTGACCTCCACATTTCCGTTGGGGTATTTGTCGCGCATTGGTGACCAGGTATTTTCAAGGAGATCTGATTTTTTAAGCAATATTTTCTGGTCTAAAGAAAGCTTTCCCTGATCTACAAAATCTAAAACGGCGCAGGCAATATGAAACTTGAAAACACTTTGCATCGGTAGCTTCTTCTCCCCATTCTTATTATATTGGAAGCCGGTTTCAATTCCGAGAACGGAAACACCTACGGTGGCCTTTTTGTCTTTAAGAATTGTATTGATTCTCTTTTCCAGAACAGAATTCTGAGCCCAAACAAATACTGAGAGTAAAATAAAAAGCAAGCTTATTTTTTTCATATTGCTACAGTTAAAAAATGAATCCCTTTCAGAGTCTAAAAGGGATTTGCAATTTAAGATATTTATTATTGTACTTCAAAATAATTAAGGTTCGTTCCGTTATTTTCAAAGACGACCCTTATTTTATTCTCTCCTTTTTTAAGATGAACTCCTTTTACAGAAATGGTTTTCCAGTTTTCATTTCCACCTGTTGAAGGCAGTGCTACCGCAGCCAATTGTTTGCCTGATGCATCTTTAATTCTTATGCTAGAATCATTGGGAGCTGAGTATCTGATGTTGAAGATGTAGGACTTATCCGTTTTACCATTGATGGTGTATTGAAGCCATTCTCCGGTTTCTGTTTTCCCTATGTAATATTGATTGGTAATTTTATCATTACATACATAAATGTCGACACCGTCATTTCTCATCTGATGGCCGGAATTCCAGTCTGATCTTTTATTTTCATCACTTACCCAAAGATTCATGAAATCTTTATCCGAATAAGCCGATCCTATTCTTCCCAAATCATATTCCGTGGCAAAAATCCTTCCCGGAGCCTGATGTTTTTTAAAAGGCTTCGTTGATTCTTCTGTCGTTTGCCTGAACATTGCATCAATGACATCATTTTTGACTTCAACATTGCTGAATTTATAGTTATCTGCAATTTTCATCAACGTTTTATAGGCAAAATCCCTGGATGGTTTTTCACCTCCGTTTTTCCAATAGTTTAATAGCTTTTGATATTCCGGAGTGATCTTTACATTCGTGATACCCGCAATATTGTCAATTTTCTTCATGGGCCAGAAAGCATAGCCAATATTGTGTTTATCCAGCAAACTTATCAGTTCTGTGAACCACACATTGGAGTTTTCTCCTGTTTCTCCCAACCAGATAGGAATATTATGTTTCTCTCTGAGATTTAAAGCAAATTTCAACGTTTCGTCGTTGTTATAGTTCCAGTATTTATGAAAACTGAATACTAGATTGTTGTCCCAGAGAGGAGTGAGTCCGTTATAATTATTTCCCCATCCGTTCCCTTCAATAATGATGATATGTTTTTTATCCACTGTCCGGATGGCTTCTGTGATCTCTTTCTGCAGCTTCCATAAAGGGGCATTAGACATTTCATCTGTTCCGTTCGGATTTTTGCCGGTAAAATTGATATTGGGTTCGTTGATCAGGTCATATCCACCAATCCAGGGTTCATCTTTATATCTTTCCGCCAGTTTTTTCCAAAGAGCAATTGTCTTTTTCTGATTGTCTTCACTGTCCCAAAGAGACGGTTTGGATTTGTCGTTATCAGAAATATTTGCATCATTTCCTTGACCTCCCGGAGCTGCATGCAAATCCAGAATCAAATATAATTTATTATCGGCGCACCATTTCAGCAGATCATCCGTCATGGTGAATCCTTCTTCCAGCCAGGTATTCTGTCCTTTCACCGGTTCTTTTTCAATCGGCAGAGTGTAAAGATTATAATGCATCGGAAGCCTGATCGAATTGAAGCCTGCTTTTGCTAAAAAATCAATATCCTGTTTCGTGATACCGTTTTTAAGATAAGCCTTGTAGAATTCATTCATTCCATCTTCTCCAACCAGTTCAGCAATCTTCTCTTTGATTTTATATTGCGGACCGGCAAAATCGGCTGTTTTAAGCATATATCCTTCCTGCAACATCCATCCTCCGAGACCAAGCCCCCTCAGCTGAATGTTTTCACCTTTATCATTAATAATTTTTTGACCATTTGTTGTTAATAATTGTGATGTCCCAAATTGAGACAATAATAAAGCGGATAATAGGATGGTTCTTTTCATAGTAGTTTTTAATTATTAATTGTTAGGAGTAATATTAATCATAATGAATGGTGACTCCGTAATAGGAATCTACATTCACGCCATTGATTTGGGCAGGAATCCATTGGGTTTGTAAAACAAAATCTTTCAACTGCTTATTGAATTGCTTTTCAAATATATTGTTTTTTTTGTTCTGAAAACTGCTTTCTATTGTTAAATCTTTAATTTCTCCACTTTTAGTAAGGATGAAATCAGCGGAAGTATAAGAATAAGATTCTTCGTTTTTAATGATATATTCTTTGGGGATAGGATATTTGAAGAAATAGTCTTTCTCGATTTTATCAGCCTGATTATCAAAATTGGAAGAAGGATAACGGGAAACCTGGTCACACTGCTCAAAAGAAAAGACTTCTTCAGGATGATTTTTTACAAATTCTTTTTTAGCGATATTTCGTAAAGAATCAATGAAATGTTGGCCAAACTTCCCCCCGATCAGTTTATTCATTTCAATTTCTCCACAGTTTTCGTATTTTTCTGTAGGTGAAGAGATGCAGGTGGTATGGATGGTTTTGTTTTTGATTCTATGTTGAGTTAAAAGCTTTTTAAATTCTTCTTCACCTAGAAAATCATAACCGAGTCCCGAAAAAATGGTCCAGGTATAATTTTGATACCTGAAATCATTTTGAGCCTGCCTCTTCTGATATTCACAATCTATCTCATAGCCGCTTTTCTTAGGAGGGCTACAAGACAGAATGGTAATACTACTTATTGTGAATAAAAAAAGGGAAGGTTGTAATTTCAATTTTTGCTGATCAGTTTCATTACTTCCAAAGCCACTTTCAGGGCTTCTGTACCGTCTTCCAGGGAAACCTCAACATTTTTATTTTCGGTGATGGCTTCTGCAAAAGAGTTAAGCTCATCCAGAATGGCATTATTAGGCTGGATATTCGGATATTCGAATAAAATCTGATTTTTTTCTCCTTCTGCATTTTCAATGATCATGTCAAAGGGAGTAGGATTTTCAGGAGCATCTTTCATACGGATCACTTCTGCCTTTTTTTCAAGGAAATCTACTGAAATATAAGCGTCTTTCTGGAAAAAGCGGCTTTTTCTCATCGCTTTCATCGAAATTCTGGAAGTCGTAAGATTGGCAACACAGCCGTTTTCAAATTCTATCCTTGCATTGGCGATATCCGGTGTTTTGCTTACGACACAAACGCCGCTTGCATGAATGTTTTTGACTTTAGATTTGACGATGCTCAATAAAATATCAAGATCGTGGATCATGAGATCCAGAACTACAGAAACATCTGTTCCGCGAGGATTGAATTCCGCCAGTCTGTGGATTTCAATAAACATTGGATTATTAATGTATTCTTTAGTGGCCATAAAAGCAGGATTATACCTTTCAACGTGACCTACCTGAGCTTTAATGCCGTTTTCACGACATTTATAAAGAATTTCCTCCGCTTGCTGAAGTGTTTGTGTAACGGGTTTTTCAATGAAAAAATGAAGGCCTTTTTCAATGGCTTTTAAGGCATAGTCATAGTGATAAACAGTTGGTGTTACAATATCCAACACGTCAATCTGATCCAAAAGGTCATCGAAATTCTCAAAATAGGTGAATCCGAATTCGGCTTCTATTTTTTTTCCGTTTTCTACATCTTTATCATGAAATCCAATCAATTCGTACTGGTCTGACTGGCTTAAAAGTCTCAAATGTATTTTTCCCAGATGTCCGGCTCCTACCAAACCTGCTTTCAACATAGTTTTTTAATTTTTGTAAAGATAATAATTTTCGGTATTCAGAAACAGATGATAGGTTTTAGGTTGATCAATATGGATTGTTTTGTTACTTTTGTAAAAACTAGCACCTATTACCAAATACCTACTATCTAATGATGCATGATTCGTTTGTACATAAAGGGAAAAGAAAAAACTTAGTGAGTTATCTCCGGCACAAAATCGGAATTTCCGATGAGCATGTACTTTCGGCAATGAATGAAGTCCCGAGACATCTGTTTATCGAAAGTATTTTCGAAGATTATGCTTATGAAGACCGTGCATTTCCCATTCTGGCCCATCAAACGATTTCCCACCCCTCAACGGTAGCGGAGCAAACAGAGCTTTTGCAGGTGAAACCGGGAGAAAAAGTATTGGAAATAGGAACCGGTTGCGGATATCAGACGGCTGTTTTATTGGCTATGAAAGCCTTGGTGTATACTGTGGAAAGGCAGAAAGACCTGTTCGATTTTTCCAAGAAAAAATTCAGGGAGCTTCATTTATATCCTAAATTTCAAAGTTTTGGAGACGGTTTTGCCGGGCTTCCTACTTTTGCTCCTTTCGATAAAATTATCGTTACCTGCGGGGCATCTGTTTTACCCACAGAATTATTGAAGCAGCTGAAAGTCGGAGGCAAAATGGTAATTCCTTTAGGCCCTACGGATGAACAGGTTTTATACAGGTTTACCAAAATTTCTCCTACGGAATTTGAAAAGGAAGAATTCGGGGCCTATAAATTCGTTCCCATGCTGAATAACACCAATCAATAGATATAAGTTTCCAGTTCGGAATGATAATTGAAGCATATTCATTACCAAACACTTAAATCTTTTATTATGGATACGAATAGGTTTAAATCATCACACGATTTTAGTAATCTTCAGAAAAACCTGCACAATAATCCGGGGTATAGTGTGGAAAGCTATTCCCAACAGGTGAAAGATTATATTAACGATATGAAGAGTAAGAATCAGGAAGCTACCAAACAGGGATTTATGACGCAGGCTAAGAAATCTGCAAAAGATGTATGGGAGGAAATCCAGGAGATGGCTTCCGAAGCGTGGGAAAAAACTAAGAACTATGATGATGAGAAATAGTTTTTAATATTAAAGTTAGTAAGAAGCCTCACTTTTAATAAGAGTGAGGCTTTTTATTTGGAATTATTTTTGTTCTTGTAAAACAACACTAAATAATAAAAATATGATACCGGAAGACAATATTAACGAACAAAACAGGAAACTGGAACAGATGGACTACGATCCTGAAGAAGATCTTTTCAATCAGGAAGAACATATTCCGTTGGACGGAGACGGCAATCCGATGATCAACGAAGATAAAGAAGATGATAAAATAGATAAAGGACTGGATATCCCCGGCGTTGAAGATGACGATGAAATGGAAGAGCTGGGAACGGAGGACGAAGAAAATAATTATTGGAGCCTGAGTGATAACGAAGACGACCATGAAGAAGAAAATACGGATTTGATTCATTAACCTTACTGCTTCAGTAAGGTTTTTTATTTTCCCCATTTTTTCAATTTTATGAATGCTGATAGGGGCTTGCTGTTATTTTGCTTTGCATTATTTAATAAATACTTGATCTAGATCATATATTAATAAATGTTTATCATTGTATATTTCGCAAATAAATAACCTTATTTATAATATTTATTTGTAATTTTATAATAATATAACAGATTGAATTTTTAATATGGGAAGATCTTTATCAATTTTATTCCTGTTTATATGGGGCTTTGCCTTCTCTCAGGCACCTGCAAACGTTAAAGTAAAAGATACGGCAGGAAACGAAAACTTTAACGTGACGTGCAACAATGATCTTGATGCAAACGGTTGTATACAGCTTCACGTAGAATATCCCATATTGAATGCTACTACCGGTTATCAGGTAAATCCTGAAGCTTATAATCCGGTTATACCTCTGAATCAGGGAACACCACTGAATGCCAATTATGATGACCTTTTTGCCACAAAACTGGATCTGCCTTTTAAGTTCTGTTTTTATAACCAGTATTTTGAAGCAATTGTAGTAGGTTCCAACGGGATGATCACTTTTGATCTTGGCCAGCTTGGAAATATCAACTACCCGAATGTACAGTGGCAAAATCCAAGCGCAAGCCTTCCAAAGAATTCCATTTTCGGGGCTTATCATGATATGGTGTTTTCTTCTTCGGACCAGTCGGAGATCTATTATTCTGTTATAGGAACGGCTCCTTTCAGAAAGTTTGTGGTCAATTTTTATGAAGGAAGAATAACAGGGTGTACAGATCGTTCTTCTTCTCAGATCGTACTTCACGAGACAACGAATATCATCGAGATTTTTATTGATAAAAAGCCTCTTCCGTGCCCCACCAGAAAGTTTGAAAATGCTTTGATTGGTGTAATTAATAATGATGGGACTGCCGGAGTTTCTCCTGCTCCCAGGAATACCGGGAACTGGCAGGCTTCTCAGGAAGGATGGAGGTTTAATCCCCAGGGAAATGTGATTCAGCCAGAAGTAACCTGGACGAATTCGGCAGGGCAGACGGTAGGAACCGGAATTCAGACGACGATCTGCCCAACTCAGAACGAAGTATATACGGCTCATGTCGCATTTAATATTTGTGGAAACAGCCAGCTTATCTTAACAGATGATTTTACGTTAAATTTTGATGCTACATACCCCGCTGCAAAAAATCATACCCAGGATTTCTGTGGAAATGCTCCGTTGAATATTAATCTTAATAGCCTTCAGCAGAATGTGACCACACAAAATCCGGCTAATTTTAACTTTAGCTTTCATTCCTCCCTGCAGGATGCTCAGAATGGGCAAAATGTATTACCCACTTCTTATACGTTAAATGCAAATACTGTTTTATATGTAAGGATTCAAAATCCAAATGTGCCGACCTGCTTCAGAGTGGCGGTTTTAACACTTAATTTCCTGGTTAAGAATTTATTGAAAGATACCGTACTGCTTTGCGACACCAATAACGATGGAGTAGAACAGGCGTATGATCTTACTTTGCTTAATAACGAGCTTTTACCACCCGGAACCACCGGAATATCTTACCATCTTAGTCAATCGGCAGCTCAAAATAACACCAATGCCGTACTGACAGCGGATATTACCACTAATACTACTATCTGGGTAAGGCTTCAGGGTGCCTGTACGTATGTATTAGGCCCGGTGCATTTTCAGTTTAAGCCGGGAGTTAATATGAATTCGCCTATTACGTTTCCTTATACGATGTGTGATATCAATGCGGATAATACTGAGCCCTTTGATTTTCCAGTGAATATAGGCCCTCTTGTATCTTCTCAAACGGGAGCTATTTTTACTGCTTATGAGACCTATGCAGATGCTTTTGCGGGAACGGGGATTGTTTTAACCTCAATAAAGGAAGGGCAGTATCCTGTATTTATAAGAGTGCAGATTCCAAACGGATGCTTTGCAGTCGCTCAGGTAAATATGAATATCACATTCACTAAAATAATTGTGAATGAAAAGAACGAATATATTTGTTTTAACGGCACCGATGATATTTCAGTCAATCTCAACACGCTATCGGCTAATATGCTGGTTGCTCCGTCATCTGTACCCGTAACGGAATTTTATGCTGATTTTAATAGTGCCATGCTGGGGAATAATCCGATCAGTCCTAACCAAACCATTACCACTGACGGAAATTTTGTTACCCAGACGTATTATGTCCGTTTTGAACAGTCAGATACATGTTTTACGGTAAGGGCCATTAATGTGAATCTGGTTCATCCGGTAATCGTTCAGTCCAGCTTCACCGTTTGTGATATTAATAATAATAATACCGAAAATGTGTCTCTTGCCCAGTTTTCTGCAGGAATAACAGGAGCACAAAATGCAACTACGACATTTTATATTACCCAGTCTGATGCGCAAAATGGAATAAATCCTGTAAGTAATATTACAGTTATAGGCAGTGTGCAAATCTATGTAAAGATTACCTCTTATAATTGTGTAGAAATATATCCTTTAAATATAAGCCTGACTTCCACGCCCGTGGTCAATTCTCCGGTTACTATTTCTTTATTGAATATTTGTGATAACAATAATAACGGAACGGAGACCTATGATCTGACTCAGGCACAATCTCAAATTTACAGTGGGTCCAATGTTAGCTTCACCTATTATACTTCTTATGATCCTGCAACCCATACTTTCTTCAATGAAATTACCAATCCGGGACAGTTTACCATACAACCGGGGAATATAACAGTATATGTAAAAGTGAAGTTTAATAACGGCGAATGTTATTCTGCAGCGCAACTGAACCTTCAGGTGAGCTTCTTACCTCCGGTAGTTTTGCATAATGCAGTGCTGGACAGATGTGATGAAGATTTCAACCTGAGTGAAACTTTCCAGCTGAACGATGCCATCCCACAGTTATTCATCCCTTCACAAAATACGCAGCCGCTGTCGGATATGACGATATCTTATTATAATACGGCTGCTGAAGCGAATGCAGGAAATCCTGCGACTCAGATCGGTACTAGTGTGACAACGAATATTTCCACAGTGGAAGTTTGGGCAAGATTCCAGTCTCAGACCACGGGATGCTACTCTGTAGCCTCAATTCAACTGAATACGTATTTTCCTCCAAAAGCAATCAACTCAAGCATTATTATATGTGATGACAACCTGGATGGCATCTATGAAGTGAACCTGCTGAACTATACCAATCAGATGGTAGATATTCAGAACCCGAATAATATATTCACTTTTTATCTTACTCAAACGGATGCGCAAAACGGAACCAACGCCATTATGAATCCGCAAAATTTCACGGCACAGCCATTCCCGACCCAGATTTGGGTAAAAGTACAGAATTTACCTGGTTGTGATGATATTGCAAGCGTCAGCTTTGTGATCGGAAGCAAAGTGGTTGTTCAGAGCGGAGGTCCCTTCCAGCTTAATAACGTTTGTGATACAGGGAATAACGGAATTGAAAATGTTGATTTGACCCAGTTCCAGTCACAGATATATACAGGAACTAATGTTACGTTCACCTATTATCCTACATTGGCTGATCTTAATGCCAGTACCAACGCAATTAGCACTCCTGCCAATTATCAATTCAACCAAAATACAGGACCTAATAATATTTATGTAAAAGTAAGTGTTCCAGGATTTTGTCCGGAAGTAGTGGAAATTCATTTATCGCTTAAGCCGATACCAATTTTTGATATTTCGACCCAATTCTTCTGTCCGGATAGTTCTTTGAGCTATACCGTCCAGATTACCAATTATAATATTGTAAGCTACTCCTGGAGTGATTCTTCGGGACAGGTAATTTCTACAACAGATACTATCAGCGGGATCACAGGAGTAGGAACCTATAGCCTGACGGTAACTGCGGATAACGGTTGTTCTTATACCGATACCTTTGAAGTGAAACATTTTGATGTGCCGGTTATCCAAAGCCTGGAAGCTAATGGAAATAGTATTACTGTTCATGCAACAGGTTCGCAGCCTATTCTGTATTCAATAAATGGAGTTACATGGCAATCAGGCAATGTTTTCCATAATTTACCTACCGGAGTTACCACTTTCTATGTGAAATATGTGGAAGGAGAATGTATCATCAAGAAAGATGGTGTAATTCTCGATATTAAAAATGCCATTACGCCTAACGGTGATGGCTTCAATGATCATTGGATTGTGAAGGATCTTCATGTATTCGGAACTCAAAAATCCAATGTGAAAATTTATGACCGTTACGGATTTAAAGTTTTTGAACAGGATACCAATACCCAAATTGTCTGGGATGGAACCATAGCCGGAAGAACAGTACCTACAGCCACTTATTGGTATGTAATTACCCTGCCGGATGGAAGGTTGTTCAACGGTTGGGTTGTTGTAAAAAGTAATAATTAAATAGACCTTCAAATAGAACATAGAATCAATCAATTTTACCTTACTGAGTTTTTCAGTAAGGTTTTTTTATTTTTGAAAACCATCCCGTTTTAAAGATTAAAATTCCCCTCCTTTGGAGGGGTGGCAAAATTGAAAATTTTGACGGGGTGGTAAAAAAGATACACAAATGAAAGAAACCGTAACCCAAATCAACGGAGTTCCCATCCGCAGGAACTTTGTGGAAAACCTGCCGTATAATCCACATTTAAAAGTATTGTTAAAAGATAAACGTAAAGCCGGAATCCTGAGCGAAGTTTTATTCTGGAAAAAGGTCCGCGCAAAAACATTCCATGCTATTGATTTTGACAGGCAGAGAATCATTGGAAATTACATTGTAGACTTTTATGTGAAAACTTTAGGGCTTGTTATTGAAATTGATGGTTCAGGCCATGATCTGGAGCAGGAGTATGATGACGCCCGGCGAAATTATCTCGAATCATTAGGATTGGTTGTTTTCAGGACTACTGATTTTGAGGTAAGGAATAATCTTTCTTTAGTGATGAAAGACCTGGAAGATTTCATTGTGCAGCAATATGGAACCACCCCGTCTTCCCAAATTCCTTGAATTTTGAAATCCACCCCTCCAAAGGAGGGGAATTTTTCCCGTTTAGTTGCATTATATTTTCTAATTTGAATATCTTTAAAACTTCAAACTTTTGAATATAAAATCGTTGAACTTTGAATAACAATATGACTTTCCAGGAACAGATACAACAGGGGATACCCAATCAATTACCACAGCCGAAACCATACGAAACCAACATCAATCATGCGCCGAAACGTAAAGAGATTTTAGGAGAAGAAGAAAAAAAGCTTGCCTTAAAAAATGCATTGCGTTATTTTGATCCGAAATTTCATGCTGAATTATTACCTGAATTCAGGCAGGAGCTGGAAGATTACGGAAGAATCTATATGTATCGTTTCCGTCCGGATTATGAAATGAAGGCAAGGCCTATCACAGAGTATCCGGGAAAGTCTGAGCAGGCGAAAGCCATTATGCTGATGATCCAGAATAACCTGGATTATGCCGTGGCGCAGCATCCGCATGAACTGATCACGTATGGAGGAAACGGAGCTGTATTTTCCAACTGGGCGCAATACCTTCTGACGATGAAGTATTTGTCTGAAATGACGGATGAGCAGACCTTGGTGATGTATTCCGGACACCCGATGGGATTGTTCCCTTCTCATAAAGATGCTCCGAGGGTGGTGGTGACTAACGGGATGATGATCCCGAATTATTCAAAGCCGGATGACTGGGAAAAGTTCAATGCTTTAGGGGTTACACAATATGGGCAAATGACAGCTGGAAGCTATATGTATATTGGTCCCCAGGGAATTGTTCACGGAACAACGATCACGGCGCTGAATGCTTTCAGGAAAATCAATAAAGAGCCGAAGGGAGGACTTTTCGTGACTTCCGGATTGGGAGGAATGAGTGGTGCTCAGCCGAAAGCAGGAAATATTGCGGGCTGTGTTACCGTTTGTGCGGAAGTAAACCCGAAGATTACCAAAATCCGACATGATCAGCAATGGGTGAATGAGATCTATGAAGACCTTGACCAGTTGGTGGAAAGAGTAAGAAAGGCTCAGGAAAATAAAGAAACGGTTTCTATGGCTTACCTTGGAAATGTAGTTGAGGTTTGGGAGAAATTCGACCAGGAAGACTTAAGAATAGATATAGGTTCTGACCAGACTTCGCTTCACAACCCTTGGGCGGGAGGTTATTATCCTGTAGGGCAAAGTTTTGAAGAATCCAATGTGATGATGGCGGAAGATCCGGAGTTATTCAAAGAAAAAGTTCAGGAAAGTTTAAGAAGACATGCTGCAGCCATCAATAAGCATACAGAAAAAGGGACTTACTTTTTCGATTACGGGAATGCCTTTTTATTGGAAGCATCAAGAGCCGGAGCAGATGTAATGGCAGAAAATCCTACGTTGGGCAGAGAGTTCAAATATCCAAGTTATGTTCAGGATATTATGGGGCCTATGTGTTTTGACTATGGTTTCGGGCCGTTCCGTTGGGTATGTACAAGCGGAAAGCCGGAAGACCTGCAGAAAACGGATGATATTGCCTGTGCGGTTTTAGAAGAAATTCAGCAGCATTCTCCTGAGGAGATTCAGCAGCAGATGAGAGATAACATTCAATGGATCAAAGGAGCGCAGGAAAATAAGCTTGTGGTAGGTTCACAGGCAAGAATCCTTTACGCGGATGCAGAAGGAAGAATGAAAATTGCAGAAGCCTTTAATAAAGCCATCAAAAATGGTGAAATTGGACCTGTAGTGTTGGGAAGAGACCATCATGATGTTTCCGGAACGGATTCGCCGTACAGGGAAACTTCCAATATTTATGACGGTTCCAGATTTACAGCAGATATGGCGATCCATAATGTGATCGGTGACAGCTTCCGTGGGGCAACCTGGGTTTCCATCCATAATGGAGGTGGAGTTGGTTGGGGAGAAGTGATCAATGGTGGTTTTGGAATGTTATTGGATGGAAGTGATGATGCAGACAGAAGACTGAAATCTATGCTGTTCTGGGATGTCAACAACGGAATCTCCAGAAGAAGCTGGGCCAGAAATGAAGGGGCAATTTTCGCTATTAAAAGAGCGATGGAAGTAGAGCCGAATTTGAAGGTAACACTGCCGAATTTAGTGGATGAGAGTTTGTTTTAAAGCTTTTTAAATATTAATAAAACCTGCTTTGAGGCAGGTTTTATTTATTCTTGTATTCTGTTTTTAGATAAGTCTTCAACTGCTTTATTGGTGAAAAAATACTTAGCTATTCATTTTGGCTTTTAAAGCCTCAAGATGTTTTTGAGGCGTAAAGTCTTTTGCAATACCGGAATCAATTCCTTTTGAATAACATTTTAAACCCGATTTTACTTTCAATAAACACAATTTAAAATGTAAATTTTTTTATGGATTCATTATTTATTTCTTTTCCTAGTAATTTAAAATGTTTTATTATCAAATCTGGCACTTCATATTGAAAAGTATTTGATTTAATTTTCTCTCTTAATTCCATTAAAAGTCTTCCTAAGGCATTTGTTCCTTCATATATATTTCCATCAAGAACAGCTCCCCAAACCTTATCTTTCATTGTGTATTCTACTATTGGTTTATCACCCGTTTGTAATAAAATGCTAGAAAAAGAATTATAATTTTGTTGAAGTTTCGTCTCAATACAAAACTTCATTACCTTAAAACGTGTGTATTCCCAATCGGATCTTGTATACATATCATAATGCCTACTTATTCTCTTTGCAATCATAGGACTATATGCATCAATGATTTTTTTTTGAATGTCAGGAAATTCATTAAATTTTAAGGCTTGGTACAAAGCTTCAGAAGTTTTAATTAAATCGTTATTAATTGATATTGGGAAGTTTGGTGCCATATTTGAAAGAGCACCGAATTTTGATTTAGTACTTTTAAAAGTAATACAATTGTTATAATGATATGTTCGTATACTATATTTCACTTGTACAAAACTAATGTTTTCTTGCAAATAATGGATGCCAATCGTTAGCATCCCACCAAAATACTATTGGACAAGTATTTGATATATTTCGCCAAGTAAAGGTATGACTTCCTGTTCCTAAAGTCTTGTAAGAGGGCGGAGTCATCCCGAGTGGTCGTAAACTAGCAACATTTATTTCATCAATTCTTTTCATTATTTCAAACCCTTTACTTAGTAAAATATTCTCATATCTAATTCTATTTTGCGGTGATGAAAAAAAATTTTCTTTAATTGGATATGCATTATTTCTAAATGCATATTCAGATTTTACCATAGGGTAATCTCTTTTACAACAATTTTCTACGAAGTTTAAAGCATCTTCCCCTAAATCTGATTTAATAGGAAAAATATTATTAAATGAAGGGTTAGAATTATAGTAATTTATCATTGGTTTATTTGTTATAAAGCTAACACAATAAAAAAACAATCTTCCGTCTAATTTTATAGATAATTTTTCCTCTAGTGCAAATTTGGTATTATCACGCCCCCATTGATGAAGAATTATAAAAGGTGCAATGATTCTTATATCATCTTCTACAAATTTATTTATACCATATTCAGTAATAGTGTTAAAGATGTCATCTTTAAATGTGCGTCCTGATGCTAAAACGTCATCAACATAAAACCAATTTCGAACCTTTTTCGTCCCACAATTAGTAATGTTTGTATTATAATGTTTTAAAAGATTATTGTCAATAAAATCATTTAATATTTTTTGACTCTTTCCTTGTTCCTGACAATCCATAAATATTGTTTCATCAAAAAAATCTTGAAGAGTATTATAATTGAAATTTTCTCTATAAATGTCAAAATTACTCAACACTTGAAATGTTTTTTCTTTTGTTAGGTAGCTATTAGGTAATAGATATAAAAATTCTGATAAGATAAATTCTTGATCAGTTTCATCAAATTGATTAATCCATCGATTGATGTGTTCGTAATTCATATCATATATTCTCGAGGAAACATCTTCGTCATTTCTATAATCTTTTATTATTTCAAGTATTTTATTAATTAATTCTTCTTTCATATAAGTTTCTATGGCTATATTGTAATACATTAAATATAAAAAAGATTAATTAAAAGCAATTACGGTTTCCCGTAATCCAAAAACTTTTCATCCCAAAATCCCGCTTATAAACAAGATGATCCGAAAAAAATCAAATGAAAAAACTCAGCTACAGGCTGAGTTTTTTTATTATAATTAAAATCTTACTATCTATTTTTTATACGCATTCAATTCCTCCTGCAACCTTTGGTTTTCCTTTTTCAAAAGCTCTATAAGTTCTCTTTGGCTTTCTAAAAGAAATTCAGGAACATTACAATACAAATTTCCACTTACATTATTGCCAAAACCACTGCTTGAAGTAACATTATCAAAACTGAATGATAGTTTAACTTCATCTTCTTCATAGATTTCCTCCAAAGGAACTTCCAGAAATTTGGCGATTTTTTCCCACTCTTCTTTTATAATTTTTACGTCTCCGTTTTCCTTTCTGCTATAGTTGGAAACGTCTGTAGCGATAATATCTGCAATCTGCTGTTGTGTGATGCCTTTTCTTTTTCTTATGTTACGTAGTTTTTCTTTTTGCATGACCGTATTTTCTACAAATATGCAAAATATTGCTCAAAATAGACTAATAATCGGGAGGTCTTTTGGGTTTCTATCTTTTAACGCAAAGAATTTATTAAGGGAATGTAATATTTCAAGTGTGCAAAGAATAGCGACAAAGTCGCTGATAAAGCTATTGGTAAAAGCGTCCGATTCTTCAAATCAATTGAAAATTGATCAATCTTTGCCTACTTAAAAATGAAGGGTATAAAAATAAAGCTTTGCGTTTTTCTTTTCAGTATTGATAACCGTTTTCAAAATTATTTAACGACAAAAGGTACAAGATAAGCTTATACACATAAGTTATTTGAGAGTACATATAAAAGTGGATATAAGACCACATTAGTTTGAAAATCAAAGATTTTCTTCTTATGTGTTCTTCTTTTCTCAATCCTTTCAACTTTGAACTAAAGTGAGCTGAAGTGTTTACATCTTTTGTGCCTTTTGTGGTTGCAAAAAAATATTCCCAATAAAACAATATTTTTGAATACTATAAATATTTAACATTCACCATGAAAAAATTAGGCATCATCGGTTTTGGCTGGCTGGGAAATCATATCGCAGAAAGATTATCTAGTAGGTACGAAATTTTCGCTACCACAACTACTCAGTCTAAAGCAGAAGATTTAGCTTCTCAAGGATATTATGCAACATTAGTGGACTTTCCTGATGATCTTTCTGAGGAGATTACTGAGTGGGAAGCGATACCACAGTTGGATGCCATCATGATTACCGTTCCGTTTTCAGGGAACAGGGGAGCGCGGATTTCCATGAAAGCCAGGCAGGAAAACCTGTTGAAGTTCCTTGGAGATTATAAAGGCCAGCTGTTTTTGATGAGTTCTACCGGAGTATACCCGCAAACAGAAAAAGAGTTTACGGAAGATGATCTTCCTGTCGGGAATGTAGAAAGTGAAAGTTTTATTAGAAACAAATTTCCTCAGGCCAATATTCTGAGACTGGCCGGATTAATGGGCGGGACGAGACTTTTAAAGAATTACAATATTTCCCATCTGGATCAGCTGGTGAACCATATTCATTATGCGGATATCTGTTCGGTGGTTGAAAAAATGCTGGAAAATAAATCAGAGTCCAAGGTTTATAATGTAGTGGCACCGGTTCATCCTGATAAGGAAGAGGTGATCAGTGCACAGAAGGGTCTGCCTTATTCAGGAAAACGAGCGGATAGGGGAAGACTGATTTCGCCTGCCAAATTAATTGCAGAGTTGGATTTTGAGTTTCAATATCCGGACCCGAGGTATTTCCATCTTTAATGTCTTCTGAATGCCATGTACAACAGCATGGTATTTCAATAGAATAAATCTATGAACAGCTTTCTCTGCAAACCAATTTTATCCTCTACCTTTATTCAACAATTACCCTCAAATAGTAAAAAAATATGAATTCAGTCAATGCAGCATTCCCGAAAATCTTTAAAAGCGAAAACGAAATACCGGAAGAATACAAAGTTCCCGAGATTCACCAGAGAACCTATCTGCTCAACGGTGAGCTTGTAGCGTGGAATGGGGAAGTACAGAATGTTTACTCACCGGTTTGTATTCCTACGGAAAACGGTCTGGAAAGGAAACTGTTGGGAAGCATTCCCAATATTGGTCCGGATGAAGCCCTGAAAGTTCTTGACGCTTGCGTTAAAGCTTACGATAACGGATTAGGAGAATGGCCCACCATGTCGGTGGAGGGACGTATCAAATGCATGCAGAAATTTGTGTATCTGATGATCCGGCAGCGCGACCTTGTCATTAAGCTCCTGATGTGGGAAATCGGCAAAACACTGGCGGATTCTACCAAAGAGTTTGACCGTACTGTAGATTACATCAATCAGACCATTGATGCCTTAAAGGATCTGGATCGGGAATCTTCGCGTTTCAAGGAAGCGGAAGGCACCATTGCGCAGATCAGAAGAGCTCCGCTAGGGGTGGTCCTGAGTATGGGACCTTTCAATTATCCTCTGAACGAGATTTTCACCACGCTTATTCCGGCATTGATTATGGGGAATACCATTTTGTTTAAGCTTCCCAAACATGGTGTCCTGGCTCATTATCCCCTGCTGAATGCCTTTAAGGAAGCATTCCCGAAAGGAACGGTGAATACCTTATATGGAAAAGGTTCCGAAATCATTACTCCCATCATGGAAAGCGGAAAAGTGAATGTTCTGGCCTTCATCGGGTCCAGTAAAGTAGCGAACGGACTGAAGAAACTGCATCCTAAAGTGAACCGGTTGAGAGCAATATTAAGCCTGGACGCGAAAAATGCTGCGATTGTCACCAAAAATGCCAATCTTGATGTTGCCGTTAATGAGTGTATTCTTGGTGCTTTGTCTTTTAATGGGCAGCGTTGTACGGCTCTTAAGCTGATATTTGTACAGAAAGATGTAGCCGCAGAATTCACGGAAAAGCTAACGGCTGCAGTGGCTGCTCTGAAGCCTGGGCTGCCATGGGAAAAAGAGGTGAAAATAACTCCGCTTCCGGAAGTGAATAAACCGGACTACCTGAAAGAATGTATTGATGATGCTATCGCAAAAGGAGCGAAAGTCCTCAATGAAAATGGAGGTTACACTGAAACTTCCTTTGTTTTTCCGGCAGTAGTATATCCTGTGAACAGTGATATGAAGCTTTATCATGAAGAGCAGTTTGGTCCCATCATTCCTGTAGTGCCTTTTGATCATATTAATGAGCCCATTGATTACCAGGTAAATGCATCCCATGGAATGCAGGTAAGTATTTTCAGTGAAGATCCGCAGGAAGTCGCTGAATTAATAGATCCTTTTGTGAATCTGGTAAGCCGTGTGAACATCAATTGCCAGGCGCAGAGAGGTCCTGATGTTTTTCCGTTTACAGGAAGAAAAGACAGTGCGGAAGGTACGCTTTCCGTGTTTGATGCGCTTCGTTCATTTTCCATCCGCTCATTGGTAGCTGCCAAGGTAACGGAATCCAATAAAAATTTATTAAATACGATTGTAAGAGATCATGACTCCAATTTCCTGAGTACGGATTATATCTTTTGATAATTGTAGGCAGCATTATAGGTAAATCCTCAATAAAGTATCTTTTTATTGAGGATTTTTTACTTTTAATGGAAATGTGTTGTGCTTTTTGTTAAAAAATGTAACATTTATGAAAAATTGCTACTAACTGTGCAGACTACAAGCCATGTCTTCACAGGAAAAAGAGTTCTTGGAGAAAATTGAAAAGCATAAGGGTGTGATTTTCAAGATTTCTAAGATGTATATGGATAATCGGGACGACCAGAATGATCTCTATCAGGAGATCATTTACCAAGCCTGGAAATCATACGCCGATTTCCAAAGGAAAAGTGATTTCTCAACCTGGCTTTACAGAACAGCGCTCAACACAGCCATAGTATTTCTCCGAAGTGAAAAAAAACGTAGTTTTATACAAAACCAAAGCATAGACAATCTTACCGTCCACCAGGAACCCTATAACGACACAGATGATAAAAATATGAAGAAGATGTATGAAGCCATTCACCAGCTCAGCCCCATTGATAAAGCTCTTATCTTTTTCTTTCTGGAAGATTTTCCGGGAAAGGAAATTGCCAACCAATTGGGAATTACGGAAGTGAATGCGAGAGTAAAGCTCAATAGAGCAAAAGCTAAACTAAAAGAAATAGTTGAAAAACAGAGAGACAATTAATCAAAACAGTAAGGAATGGAATTAGAAAATTTTAAAGAACTCTGGGATAAGGACAACAGGCAGTCCCCTCCCGAGGTATCTCTGGAAAAGCAGAATGAAATTCATTCGCCGCTACAGATGCTCAGAATCAATATGGAAACCGAATTCTGGCTAATGGTTATTACATTACCCACATTTCTCATTGGTTCTCCATTTTCAATAGATGATCCTAATATCAGGACAATATCAATCATTGTTACGGTTTTAACGCTTGCTTTTATGGTGTACTTCTATTCAAGGTTTCTCAAACTTTATAAAATGCTTAAAAGAAGCAGCATCAATACCAATTATGATTTATTTAATCTCAGGACACAGCTTTTGATTTCGAAAGAGATTTATATATCCTATTATATCGCTTATATTCCGTTGGCTTTGCTATTATCATTGATTAAGATTAATTTTCATTTTGATGTGGAATACAATCTTGCCATTTTCGGATTCAGTTTTTTCATCACCCTTTTTCTTATCTATTTTATCATAAAATATTGGATACATTATATGTACGGAAGGTATATTCAGGATGTTGTGCGTTTGGTGGACGAATTGAACGGAGTAGAGGTAAAGCCTCATATTTCCGGCAAAAAAACCTGGTTCGAACGTTCTCAGACTTACTTTATAACCCGGTACGGGATTAAAGGAAATGTACTGAATACCATTGTATGGTTTATTTCAGTGTATATCTGTATCACATTATTTTTCTTAATAGTTATTTTAATTGTCATTTTCATTGGGGTTAAACTGGATTTTGTTGATCTCCAATCCTTACAAAATGCCTTAGACAGGCTGAATTAAATATTTTGAAAAAAGAGTGTAACATTTTTCATTTTTTCCTACTAACTGACTACAAATTCTAAGCGTACTATTGATACGGTACATTTGAGTAAATTAAAAAAACACCTTAAAAGATGATGACCGGTAGATAAATTATCCACCGGTTTTTTATTTCGTTATAAAAAAATTAACAAAAATTTAAAATGACATGTAACATTTTGTTTTTTATTCTACTAACTGTGGGAAATAATTAAAAAATAATATGAAAAAGATCACTACAATTGTTAAAGCGTTGTCATTTGTTTTTGCTATTGGTGTTCCTACTTCTGCATTCCATGCACAGGATAGGAATGGAACGGAAATTTCTATTAAAGATCTGCCTAAGATTTCTGTTAATTCTTCTATAGGGAATTTTCAGGTCGGTTTTAGCGGGACAGATGTATCTGCTGATTTTTTATCTGCCCATTTGGGAGAGTGGCTGGGAACAAGCAGTGACCATACTTTTACATTCGTAAAAGCTTCAACCGATGAGCTGGGAATAAAACATTCTGTTTATCAGCATTTTTATAAAGGGATAAAAGTGGCGGATGAAGTTATTTTACTTCATGAAAAGGAAGGTAAAATTACTTTTGTCAATGGTGAACTAAGCAGAGATATCCATCTGGACATCAAACAACCGCTTACCAGGACAGAAGTAGAAAGCATTGTGAATGCAGATATGAGAGCAGCCAATGTAACTTTCGACGAGTTTGATCAGGTAATTACCAAAGTTATCACAGGAAAAGAAGTGAGCCTGCACCTGACAAACCAAATCAATGCTCTTTCATTAAAATCACTGGACAGCTATATGTATTATATTGATAATACAACGAAACAAATTGTAAAGAAGCTAGAAAAAATTCACCATCATAACATTCCTGTAAGTAATGTGGCACCTTTAGTTGATGCGTCGTCTACAAGCGCAACTTATTACAAAGGTAATCAGCAAATTACAGTGGATTCATACAATGGATCATATCGTCTAAGAGATAATGCAAGAAATATCCATACCTTGAATGGAACAAACTGGGATGGAAACGGAACAGCTGCAGGCGGCTTAACGGGAAATATTACTGAATATACCAATGCCACTGCAAATTTCACGGCTACAGAAACTAAGCCGCCTGTTGAAGTTCATTGGGCTATGAAAACGGCTTATGATTATTATGTAAACAGACATAATAGAAACTCGTATGATAATAACGGGTCTATTATCAGAAACTATTATAATATTAATTTTAACAGAAATTCAAGCACCGGAGCGGCACAAACTCCGGAAAACGGAGTAAATGCGGCAGCAATAGATACACAGGGAATTGTAGCGATGGTATATGGAAATGGAGCTTACCAGGGACAGGCGGGTTACTTTTATCCATTTGTAGCGCTGGATGTAGCTGGCCACGAGTATTCTCACCTTATGGTAAGCAGAACAGCTAATTTAGCATATCAGGGAGAATCAGGAGCGTTGAATGAATCTTTTGCCGATATATTTGGAGCGTCAATTGAATTTTATTCCAACCTGAGTCCGAACTGGACCATTGGGGAAGGGATTCCTAATCCGGCATTGGGGTTTACTTATCTAAGAAGCATGTCGAATCCTAATTCAGGTCCTGCGGCATTATCTTCCCAACAGCCGGACACTTATCAGGGTACTTACTGGGCGAATACGGCAGGTCCATATTCTCAAGCAAATGACTTTGGAGGAGTACATACCAACAGTGGGGTAGGAAATTATTGGTTTTACCTGTTATCTGTAGGAGGTTCAGGGACGAATGATATAGGGAATGCCTTTAGTGTGACGGGGATAACGATCCAAAAAGCAGAAAAAATTGCCTACAGAACACTGGCTAATTATCTTACGGCAAACAGCCAGTTTGTGGATGCCTATAATTTATCAAAACAAGCGGTAACCGACCTGTATGGAGCTTCAAGCAATGAGCAGCTTCAGAACGTAAAAGCATGGTACGCTGTTGGATTCGGTAACGGATTATTGGCAACCAATGAGGTGGGAAATAAATTGGAAAATCAGTTCAATATATATCCTAATCCGGCTAAAGGAGGGATATTTACCATAGAAAACACTAAAAATGAAGCTGTATTTGAATTATATGACGTTTCAGGAAGATTGATCAAGAAAGCGGAGAAACTGAACAGAGGGAAAAATAACATTCATATTGATGGTGTTCAAAAAGGAGTTTACTTAGTAAAAATTAATTCTGAGGGGTCTACTGTTTCCAAAAAAATAGTAGTTGAGTAAATTGAATGTACCGACATCATGATGAACCGACAGAAACTTCTGTCGGTTTTTTTTTATTTTAAAAAAAATCTGTAACATTTTTTTTGTAATAAAACTAACTCTATAGAGTAAGCAACCATGACCTCATCAGAACAGGATTTTTTAGAAAAAATAGAAAAGCATAAAGGAATCATTTTCAAGATTTCTAAGATGTATATGCATGAGAAAGACGACAGAGATGATCTCTTCCAGGAGATCACCTATCAGGTCTGGAAGGCATATCCTTCTTTCAGAGGACAAAGTGAATTTTCTACCTGGTTATACAGAATTGCTTTAAATACCGCCATTATTTTCCTGAAGTCCGAAAAATGAGAAGCTTTATAGCCAATGAAGATTTTTCCGGCTATAAAATAGTACAGGATGAATACAATGAGGACAAAGAAAAAAAGCTATTTGCGATGTATCATGCCATCCACCAATTAAAAAACCCTATTGATAAAACTTTTATTGTGCATTATTTCCTTTCTCTCTTTCAATCTCTTTCATCACCCAATCCATCTGGGGATCTCTTTTATCAATTATGTCCTGAATACTTTCAGTAACCGTTATATCCGGGATTACTCCTCTCCGGGTGTTGGTGAAATTGATATTGGGCTGTACCAGAAGTAACCCGATCGGTAAATCGATTTTAGAATTGGGAAGTTTTTGGTAAGAATAAAATCCTGCAACGGTGCCGTCATTGGCTCCTCCCGTTTCTTCTCCTACAATAACGGCGCGCTTATCATTCTTAAGCTTGGCTGAAATAATAGAAGATGCCGAAAAACTTCCACCATTGACCAGTATGAAAACTTTCCCATTGTAAGCATTCTTATTAGGCTTGGTGGGTTTGTTTTCTTTCATTTTGTAAAAAACTTTTCCGTCTTTTTTGTAAGTGCTGAAAGTCTGGGCAAAGAAATAAGTAGGATAGGTAAGACTCTTATAAGCATATTGCAGGACGTTGCTTTTTCTAAAATAATTGGTCTTAAGGGGAGTCATTTTAGAAGTAACCTCTGAAGGTTTTATCAATACAAAAGGTTCCGGGGCAAGATAAGAATACAGATTATTGATCTCATATAAAGATCCCCCGTAATTATTACGGATATCTATAATGAGATAAGAGACCTTTGCATTCTTAATATGGGCAAAAGCTTCCTTATAGAATTGGTCCGAATAGGATCGTGAAAAACTCCTTATTTTTACATACGCAATACTGCTGTCCTTATCCAGAAACCTGAAGTTTCTGTTATAGGAATTGTTAAAAGCGATATAATCATTTACTTTTTTTTCAGGCGTTCTTTTTTTCAGCTTCTTATCGTTTTCAATATCGGTTTTAGACTTTGTTTCCCTTTTTAAAGTATAAACTTTTTTTACGTTGTTATAGAGAGTCTCAATGTTGGCGCTGTCGGCAAGTCCATTTTCTGCGGTATAGAAATTAAAAAAAGTATCTTTCAGGAAATAAGGCTGAAAAGTAGTGTTAAATCCGTCACTGCTGATCAGGTTTCTGTACTTTTTAAGATAATCCGAGACCGGGACTTTATTAATTGCCAATATTTCAGTTCCGGGCAGTATTCCTTCAATAGAATCTTTATTTTCAACAATATACAAATGATCATCTTTCACGTAATATTCAAAACGGCTGAACATTCCCTTTTTATTCCGGAAAGATTTGAAATCTTTTTTTCCAAATTTTTTTCTTGGAATTCTGAGAGACAGATGCCCTTCGCGGATACTTGCAATAACGGGTTGTAAGGTAAAATAAAACTGAAGCGGAGTAAGCGGTTTGTTGAGAGTGCTTTTTACGCTGTCGAATTTATGGGCCAGCTCTTCTTTTGAAATATACCAATAGAGCTGGGGATGCATCTTCTGAAGTTTACGATAGGCATAATCCACATCTTGTTTCAGCTTTTCAGGAGGAATAAGAGAAGTGGTCTGTTCATTATGTTTTCGGACAGAACATGAGGTGAGAATTAAAAATAATAATACTATCGAATAATTTTTCAAGACAACTGAGTTTCAATCAATCTGCTAAATTACAGAGTTTTAAATTATTGAAGATTAAATCAATGATAAATTATTCTGAAATCCTTTTAATTTTAGTTAAAATAGTTGTGTCCTCATCCTATTGACTTTCATTTAAATCAAAAAGTCAATACATTTGATGCTTATTTAAAAAAACAAATGATTTATTTAATTATTACGATAGTTGGTTTAATAATACTCTATTTTATCATAACAGGTCAGCAGGCTTTCGGGGCAGAACCTAAGGGAGCGAGATTGCAACGAATACAACAATCGGGGCTTTATAAAGACAAACAGTTTCAGAATCTAAGCCCTACACCCTCTATTGCAGAAGGCTACAGCATGCCGAAAGTAATGTATGATTTCTTTTTTGCGAAAAAAAATCCGCTTTTAAAGCCCCTGAATAGCATTCCGTCTGTTCATACCAACCTGAAAAGCCTTTCAAGAAATGTAGATGTCTTCATTTGGCTGGGGCATTCATCCTATTATATTCAGGCGGATGGTATTTCTTTTTTGATAGATCCGGTACTGAGCTCTTACGGTTCACCGTTTAAATTTTTTAATAAAGCATTTCAGGGCTCAGATATCTTTACGCCTGAAGATGTTCCCAACCTGGATTATCTTGTGATTACCCATGATCACTTTGATCATCTTGATTATCCGACAGTGAAGGCAATCAGGGACAGGGTAGGCAAAGTAATTCTGCCCTTAGGAGTCGGGGCGCATTTGGAAAGATGGGGATATACCGCTGATCAGCTTATCGAAGAAGAGTGGGGAGCATCCATCGATTTAAAAAATAACAGTAAGATTACTTATACCCCTGCAAGGCATTTTTCAGGGAGAAAAATAAAAAGAAACAATACACTTTGGACTTCCTATGTTCTTGAGACACCCACTAAAAAAATATTTCTGGGCGGAGACAGCGGGTATGATACCCATTTTAAAATGATCGGGGATACTTACGGACCTTTTGATTATGCCATTATTGAAAACGGGCAATACAACGAAGCCTGGAAATATATCCATGCCTTGCCGGAAGATGTTATCCAGGCAAGTATAGATGTCAATGCCAGGAATATCATTCCTGTACATTCGGCGAAGTTTGCTCTGGCGCTTCACGCATGGAATGAGCCCCTGAAAAAAGTAACAGAACTTGGAAGAGGAAAAAATCTCGATATACTGACCCCAATGATCGGTGAAATTGTTGATTTAAATAAATCGGACAATCGCTTTACAACCTGGTGGGAAGACTAGGCGTGCCAGATGTCCTTGTACCTTGCCGGGTGATTTTCAAACTGCTGCCGTACAAAGTCGCATTCAGGGTCTACCAGCAAGTCTTTTTCCTCAGCATACCGTACAAGCTCATCTAAAAGCATTTTGGCATATCCTTTTCCTTCATGCTCCGGATCAAGCTTGGTATAATACACAATTAAAAGCCTTCCGTCAATCTCTATGGACATATAGCCTGCTTTTTTTTCATCTATTAATATTTGCAATTCGTCCTGATATGGAGATATTTCGAATTTTATATTTTCCATAATGATGAGATTTGGTTGATTATAACTAGATTCTTTACTTTAAAATTACGAATTAAAAATTATAAAACGATTATTCTCTGCTAAATATTGATTAATCCATAATTATAGGAGGTTACATTACTCTTTTTGCAAGAATTTTATCAATTCTGTTGCCATCCTTATCTACAATTTCCATAAGCAGATTGCCGATTTTTATCTGATCTCCGGTTTTCGGCATATTTCCGAATTCATCAATAAAAAGGCCGGAAACACTTATGAAATTCCTCTCAGTTTCCGGATCCATCTCTATTTTAAAATATTTTTTAAAGGTGTGAATGGAACATTTACCGTCTATCAGCCAGGAATTTTCGTTACGTTTGATAATTTCCGGCTCTTCATCAGAACCATCCGGGATATTACCTACCAGATCGTCCAGGATATCATTCAAGGTAATAATTCCTTTTGTCGTACCATATTCATCAATAACTACAGCAATATGGGATTTATTATTCTGAAAGCTTTCCATTAAAGGATAAATAAAGGAGTTTTCACTTACAAATACGGCTTTGCGGAGATGCCCCCGCAAATTAAAATTATGATGATCAAGATCAAACAGGTCTCTCATTTTTACAATTCCGATAATGTTATCGAGATTATTGCTTTCAGTAACAGGGTAAGTGGAATAGGAGCTGTTTTTGATTTTTTCTTTTACGCTTTCATAGCTGTCATCGGCATCTAAAGAGATGATATTGGAACGATAAGTTGCTAAGGAACTCACTCTTCTGTCTCCCAGTTCAAAAGCATTCTTTAAAACATCATGCTCTTTTTCCTCTATAATTCCGCCTTCTTTTCCTTCTTTGATGATGGATTTTATTTCTTCTTCGGTCACCAGCTCTTTTTCATTATTACTGATACCCATAAGTTTCAGGACACCCTCATTTGTAATAGTCAGAAGCCATACAAAAGGAGAAGCCAGTGCTGAAATCCAATACATGGGCTTGGCTATAAACATGGCAATTTTTTCAGGAAATTTTAATCCGATCCTTTTGGGTAGTAATTCTCCGAATACAATAGACAGGAAGGTAATAACCACTACAATCAGCACCGATGCAATGCCTTTGGAATACTCTGTCAACCCCTCAAATGTTGAAATATATTGCGCCAGTCCCGCAGTTAGCTTGTCACCGGAATAAATACCGAGTAAAATACCGATCAGGGTAATGCCGATCTGTACCGTTGAAAGGAATTTATTAGGATTTTCTGAAAGTTCCATGGCTGTTTTGGCATTAGAATTACCCTTTCTTTTTTCGCTTTTCAGCTTGAAATTTCTGGAAGAGACCAATGCCATTTCAGACATCGAGAAAATGCCATTCAGCAGGATAAGAAAAATAATAATAATAATTTCCATAAAGTGGTAAATATCTAATGGGTTAACATAAAAATAGAAAATATTTTAATCGTATCCACCGTATTATAAGGGTTTTAACAAAAATTGTGATATATGAAAGCCTTTTGGCATTTAAATTGTGATTACTATACCGTTGAATCAAAAAAAACAACAGAAATGAAAAAAATATTATTAACAGTGATGTTTTTAGGAACATTTACATTGAGTTTTGCTCAATCAGATTATTATAACGATTACAAAAGAAGTATTGCAGATGTTAACTGGACTACTGTAGCTACAGATTTGGTATTGAGTGCCATTCAGGTTAAACAACTGAATACATTGAATAGCAGATATTCAGATTATAACACGTGGCTTAGAGTATATGGTGATAATCCTGACAGATGGAGAACCGACAGATACTATGAAATAGAAAGAATTTTAGGGCCGCAAAAGTATCTGAAGTTTAAAAATAAATATTATAAAGGAAAAAATCCTGTGGCTGTTTATAACAGAAATAAAAATAACCACAAAAAATATAAGCAAATGGCTCCAAAGGCAAAAGTACATAAAGCTGTTAAAGGAAATGGCCATAAGCATTAATCAATTATTCAACTATACATTCAACTTTTTTAATGACTGATCTCCGGATCAGTCATTTTTTATTTTATCGATTATTATCATTTTTATATCAGAATGATGTTTGAATTTTATAATTTTGGTTCATGGAATCAATAGAAACAGTAAGAGGGTTTTATGAGCGTAATGCCATAGGCGGTTTTTCATGCATCAAAACTCCGGGAATCGGACACTTTAATGTGTTCTCCAGAGAGAACTGTTCATCTGTCACGCCTTATAGCAGGAGGGATTATTATAAAATTTCTTTAATTATAGGAAAGGGGAAGCTTCATTATGCCGATAAATGGATCTATGTAGACCGGCCTGCATTATTATTTTCAAATCCTGTTGTTCCGTATTCCTGGGAAGCGGAAGAAGAAAATCAGAGAGGCTGGTTTTGCCTTTTTACCGATCAGTTTTTGCAAAATGGGAGCAGGCTGGGAAATATTCAGGATTCCCCTCTTTTCAAAATCGGAGGAACGCCCGTTTTCTTTGTAGATGAACAACAACAGAAATCCATTTCCGAAATATTCATAAAAATGATGGCGGAAATCCAGTCCG
Organism: Chryseobacterium defluvii; assembly: GCF_003634775.1. Taxonomy (GTDB): domain Bacteria; phylum Bacteroidota; class Bacteroidia; order Flavobacteriales; family Weeksellaceae; genus Chryseobacterium; species Chryseobacterium defluvii. The sequence goes on from NZ_RBXB01000001.1 coordinate 1,182,210, forward strand.
ATTATCTGCATAAATATGATATGTTACGGGCTTATCTTCACCTTCTGGTTCATGAAACCATGAAAATGCATCCTGCGGAAAGTTTCGAACATTACCAAAATGCTTCACAAAGAGTGGCTTCCTTGTTTATGGAATTGCTGGAAAGACAATTTCCTATTGACAGTCCGGAAGCATATCTTAAGCTGAAAACCCCCACAGACTATGCGGAAAGCCTGTCTATTCATGTTAATTCTTTAAACCGGTCTGTAAAGGAAATTACAGGAAAAACAACAACACAACAAATCACCGCAAGGATCATTCAGGAAGCGAATGCGCTTTTACAGCATACTGACTGGAATGTTTCTGAAATAGCCTATGGATTAGGGTTTGAAGAACCTGCTTATTTTACCAATTACTTCAAGAAGCAAACAGGATATACTCCTATTGCACTCAGAAGTAATCTTGTTTGATTTTTATAATTCTTAGTTTGAATTCTATATAAAGAACTGATCGTTCTTGTTCTAATTTTGTTCCACTAATTAAATCACAAACATTATGAAATTTAGAAAATTAGGAAACACCGGAGAACAATTATCTGCTATCGGGCTGGGATGTATGGGAATGAGCTTTGCGTATGGCCCTGCAGATGAAAACGAAAGCATCAACACCTTACACAAAGCATTGGATGCAGGAGTTAACTTTTGGGATACTGCAGATATGTATGCCAATGGGGAGAATGAAAAACTGATTTCTAAAGTATTGGTACCCAATCGGGATAAAATTTTCATTGCCACCAAGTTTGGATTCAGGTTTAAAGATGGTAAAGCAAGTCACAGCGGAGCTCCGGGAACCTATTTTGATGGCTCTCCGGAATGGATTAAACAGGCAGTTGATCTAAGCCTTCAGAGACTTAAAATAGACACCATTGATCTTTATTATGCCCACAGGATAGATCCGAATATTCCCGTTGAAGAAACAGTAGGAGCTATGGCAGATCTGGTAAAGGCAGGAAAAGTAAGATATTTAGGATTGTCCGAAGCTTCGGCGGAATCCATCAGAAAAGCCAATAAAATTCATCCGATTACCGCTTTGCAATCAGAATATTCTATTCTTACCAGGGATGTAGAAAAAGAAATTTTGCCGACTATCAGGGAACTTGGAATTACTCTGGTGCCTTATTCTCCTTTAGCAAGAGGACTTTTTGCGAACATCAATGAAGTTCAGAATTTCGGAGATGATGATTTCAGAAAATCGTTGCCGCGTTATCAGCAGGAAAATCTTGAAAACAACAGAAACCTGGCTAAGGAATTCAATGATTTTGCAGCTTCTAAAGGGGTAAAAGGAACACAGCTGGCTTTAGCATGGGTGGTGAACCAGGGAGAAGATATCCTTCCTATTCCGGGAACCAAGCGCATCAAATACCTGGAAGAAAATATTCAGGCCATTGATATAGAACTTTCTCCATCTGACCTGGATACCATAGATACCCTTCTTAAAAAGTATCCGAATGTTGGCGAAAGATATACTGAAGGCTCTATGAAGCTTGTTAATAATTAAACTGATATATATGTCCGGGCTTTGAAATTTCAAAACTCAGATTTTTTTAAAAAGATGAAAAGGTCAATGAGGATCCTTAAAGAAAAAAACAAATTTATTGCGACGGTGCTGGCTTTTGGGATGATTCCCATATCAGGTTTGGCAACGGATATTTATCTGCCTTCCATGCCGAGTATGGCGACGGAATTCAACCTTCCTGAAAGCAGCATTCAGCTTACCCTATCCATATTCCTGATCAGCTATGGACTTACCCAGTTCTTTGCTGGAAGTGTTGTGGATTCATTTGGAAGATACAGGATTTCCCTGATCTCCATGTTTTTGTTTATCGTAAGTTTTTTAATTACCGTATCCACCAAGAATATTATGGTAATTTATGCCATGCGGGTCATGCAGGGTGCTTTGGCAGGTCTTGCGGTTGTTTCCAAACGGGCATTTTTTGTAGATGTATATGAAGGTGAACAGCGGAAGCACTATCTAAGTATCATGACAATCGTCTGGTCGGTGGGCCCCATCATTGCGCCGTTTATCGGAGGATATTTGCAGAAGCATTTCGGATGGCAGTCCAACTTTTATGTACTGGCCGGATACAGCTTATTGTTACTGATTCTGGAATTGATGTTTTCCGGAGAAACGTTGAAATCCAGAAACCCTTTCCATATCAACTTTTTACTGAAAGAATATGACAGGATGTTCAGAACCAAAGATTTCTTCTACGGAATGCTGATGTGTGGATTGAGCTATGCGATGGTTATTTTCTTTAATCTTTGCGGGGCTTTCATCATTGAACATAAAATGGGCTATTCCGAAGTCATTGCAGGTTATGCTTCCCTGATTTTAGGTTTTGCCTGGATGGTGGGAGGTTTTATAGGAAAAGCATTGATGAATAAGGCATTTTTACCCAAGATCCGGTATGCCAATTTTATTCAGCTTGCTTTGATCATCCTGATGTTTGCGGCATCTTACCTGACAAGCAATCTTTATACTTTAGTAGCATTTGCTTTTGCGATCCACGTGACGGCAGGATTTATATTTAATAATTATTTTGCCTACTGTCTGGGGAGATTCCCAAATTCTGCGGGACTTGCAGGAGGGTTAACCGGGGGAGTGGCATTTATCATCACTTCAGCCATCAGTTACGGAATCGTAGCAATCATTAAACCTGAAATCCAGCTACAGGTAGCAGAAGGATATTTCATATTGGGAATCCTGGGGCTCTTTATTTTAAGCATGATCAAAATCAGAAAAGCACATATTTAAACGATGAACAGAAGAGAACTTTTAAAAAATGGATTGTTAGCCGGAGCATTAAGCGTCACTCCTTTTTCAGGTATTTTTGCTGCGGCCAACGGAAAAAAATATTTGAAACCTGAAAATGATCTTTCTGGATTCAAAAAAATTCTTCTTGGAGAATTGGAATTATTCATCCTTACAGACGGATATATTCATGAAAAAGACTTGAAATCTTTCGCTCCGAGAGGAAATTTATCACAACTGAAAACTATTCTTAAAGACAATTTCCGGTCTGATGAATATATTGATATGGCTATGAACATCCTTCTTGTGAAAACCAAGGATAAACTGATCTTATTGGACGCGGGTATGGGTATTTTTGCGGATGAAAGAACCGGGTTTTTATTAAAAAGCCTTCAGAAATCGGGATTTTCTCCCGGTGATATTACAGATGTGTTTATTTCACATGCCCACCCGGATCATATCGGAGGAGTAGTGGACAAACAAAATAAACCAGTATTTCCTAATGCCAGGCTTTTTATTTCAAAAGTAGAATTTGATTTCTGGATGAAAGCTACCATTAAAGATTTCAGCAACAGTGCCCTGAAGGCCCAGCCGGAGTTCCTTAATCAGATTATTCCTGCCGTTCAGAATATATTGAAAACCATACAGCCTCAACTGAACTTTTTTAACCTGAATAAAAATCTTTATGATCATTTCAGTTTTCAGCTGGCTCCGGGACATACTCCGGGCTTAACGGTGATGACGATTACTTCTGGGACAGAAAAACTGGTTTATATAGCTGATCTTATTCATTCCGATGTGATTCTTTTTCCGAATCCGGATTGGGGATATTTCGGAGATACGGATCTGGATATTGCTTCTGGGTCCCGCATCAAACTTCTTCAGCAATTAGCAGACACAAAAGCAAGAGCTTTTGCCTATCATTTGCCGTGGCCGGGATTGGGTTTTACTAAAAAGAAAGCCAAAGGATTCGAATGGATTCCGGAAGCCTTTATGAATCCTTAATATTAATATTTTATATTTTTCTACTCATAATTTTCTACAATAAATCCTCCCGGAAACGAGAGGATTTTGATGTATTACCCTTTTAAATTTGCCCAACTTTCTAAATTACGAGACTCATGTTTTAAGCCTGGATAAAACAGCAAGGGTTTTACAGAACTTAAATCAACTGAAGTGTTATTAGCTTTGTGTCTTTTGTAGGTAACTACCAGAATAAATCTAACAAAAAAGCTCCTTAAAAAAGGAGCTTTTTTGTTATCGTATAAACTGAAATTAAATTCCGTCAATGATTTCATTTAAAACTGTACTAGGTCTCATAGCTGCATACGTTTTATAAGCATCAGCTTTGTAATAACCACCGATATCCTGAGGTTTCCCTTGAGCACCGATTAATTCTGCATTAATAACAGCTTCGTTTTCCTGCATTGCTTTTGCAATTGGAGCAAATCGTGCTGCTATTTCTGCATCAGCAGTTTGGTTAGCCAAAGCTTCAGCCCAATACATTGCCAGATAGAAATGAGAACCTCTGTTGTCGATTTGTCCTACTTTTCTTGCAGGAGATTTATCGGTAGCCAGGAATTTTGCATTCGCTTCGTCTAATGCATCTGCTAAAATCTGAGATTTGGTATTTCCCTGAGTTTGAGCCAGATGCTCTAAAGAGGCCTGAAGGGCTAAGAATTCGCCTAAAGAATCCCATCTTAAATATCCTTCTTCTACAAATTGCTCAATATGTTTTGGAGCAGAACCACCGGCTCCTGTTTCAAATAAACCACCACCATTCATCAATGGAACGATAGACAGCATTTTTGCAGAAGTTCCCAGTTCAAGGATAGGGAAAAGGTCCGTTAAATAATCTCTCAATACGTTCCCGGAAACAGAGATCGTATCTTTACCTTCTCTTGCTCTTTTCAATGTTTCAGTCATGGCATCTTTTACATCAAGAATCCTGATGTCAAGACCTGTAGTATCATGATCCTTAAGGTATTTTTCTACTTTTTTGATGATTTCTCTGTCATGAGCTCTTCCTTTGTCTAACCAGAAAATAGCAGGCGTATCAGAAAGTCTTGCTCTGTTAACGGCTAATTTTACCCAATCCTGGATCGGAGCATCTTTTGTCTGGCACATTCTGAAGATATCATTTTTTTCTACTTTTTGGGAAAGAAGAACATTTCCTGCTTCATCCTGAACCTCAATAGTTCCTTCTGCCATAGCCTGGAATGTTTTATCATGAGAACCATATTCTTCCGCTTTCTGGGCCATCAATCCAACGTTTGGTACAGAACCCATGGTGGTAGGGTCTAATTTTCCGTGCGCTTTCATATCATCAATTACAGCCTGATAGAAACCTGCATAAGAACGGTCAGGAATAATACAAACAGTATCCTCTTCGTTTCCGTCTTTATTCCACATTTTACCTCCGCCTCTTACCAAAGCCGCCATAGATGCATCAACAATAATATCAGAAGGAACATGGAAATTCGTAATTCCTTTATCGGAATTTACCATCGCCACTCTTGGTCCGTTCGCTAAAGCCGCTTCAATATCAGCGTTGATTTCAGCCTCCTGGGCATTTCCTTTGATTTTTTCGAAAAGATCAGCAAGACCGTTATTTGGATTAATATCTAAAGACCTGAACGTCTCCGCATATTTTGTAAATACATCTTTAAAGTAAGTTTCTACGATAGCCCCGAAAATAATCGGGTCAGAAATTTTCATCATCGTTGCCTTTAAGTGGGCAGAAAGAAGTATATTTCTGTTTTTAGCTTCATCAATAGCCTGCTGAACGAAAGCTTTCAATGCACTTAGATTCATTACAGAAGAATCAATCACTTCACCTGCCTGAAGATTCGCGAAATCTTTCAGTAAAGTTTCAGCACCATCGTTTCCTTTGAATACGATTTTAAATTTAGTGGCATTTTCTACTGTAGTTGAAGTTTCAGTACCATAGAAGTCTCCACTGTTCATATGGGCTACATCTGTTTTGCTGTCGGAAGCCCATTCACCCATTTTGTGAGGGTTTGCCTTAGCGTAGTTTTTAACAGCTTTTGGAGCACGTCTGTCAGAATTTCCCTCTCTTAACACTGGGTTTACGGCACTACCTAAGACTTTAGCATATTTAGCTTTAATAGCCTTCTCTTCGTCATTTTTAGGCTCAGCAGGATAATTAGGAACTGCGAAACCTTTTCCCTGCAATTCAGCAATCGCTTCATCCAATTGAGGAACGGAAGCCGAAATGTTAGGTAATTTAATAATATTTGCATCAGGTTGAGTGGCCAATTGACCTAATTCTGCCAAAGCATCACCAATTTTCTGGTCATCTTTCAGGAACTCAGGAAAGTTCGCCAAAATTCTTCCTGCTAAAGAAATATCCGGAACAGCAATTTCAATATCTGCTGATTTTGTAAAAGCTTTTACGATAGGTAAAAACGAGTGTGTAGCCAGCATTGGAGCCTCATCCGTTAATGTGTAGTAGATTTTTGATTTTTCTGACATTATACTGTTATTTATTATTTGAAATTTTAAATCCCACAAATTTAGTTAAAATTTAAATTTTTTAAATTAATACTCAGTAAGATTTTGCACTTTAAGAATTATTTAACCTTTATCAGAGAGGAAATGCGGTGTAATTTGAGTAAATTTGAGAAAACTAAAAAAACAAAGTTTATGTCAACTACTATTACTTTAAAAGGAAATGAAGTACATACGATAGGAGTTCTTCCGTCTGTAGGAACTACCGTAAGGGATTTTGCACTGGTAGATTCCAATCTGCATGTTAAAACATTGCAGGATTTTGATGGTAAGAAAAAAGTCTTCAATATATTTCCAAGTATAGATACGGGAATTTGTGCGGCTTCTGCAAGAAAATTCAATGAAGAAGCTTCAAATCTGCACAATACTGTCGTAATCAACATTTCAAAAGATTTACCTTTTGCATTAGGCAGGTTCTGTGCTGCGGAAGGCCTGAACAATGTTGAAACACTTTCGGATTTCAGAAGCAGTTTTGGTGATGACTATGAAGTAACTATTACAGATTCTCCAATGAAAGGTCTTTTGAGCAGAGCAGTAATTGTTACCGATGAAAATAATAAAGTAGTATATACGGAACAGGTTCCGGAAATCACTCACGAACCTAATTATGAGGCAGCGATTGCAGCTTTAAAATAATGACGGCATACAATTGATATAAAGCCTTGTGAGAATCTTATTTTCGCAGGGCTTTTTCAGCATAATATTTCAGCTTAACAGAATGGTAAAAAGAATTGTAGCTCATATAAAAACAGACGATTTGTCAAAAGCAAATCATTTTTATCAGGATATTTTAGGACTGGATTTGCTTATGGATCATGGCTGGATTAAAACCTTCGGAAATGATAACGAAGCAAAAGTTCAGATGAGTTTTGCTACACAAGGGGGAAATAATACAGAAGTACCTTATCTCTCCATTGAAGTTGATGATGTAGATGAGGTATATAATGCCATTAAAAAATCCGAATTCGAGATTATATATGATATTACAGATGAAGATTGGGGAGTGCGCAGGTTTTTTGTAAAAGATCCGTTAGGTAATGTAATTAATATTCTTTCACACTCATAACGTATTATAACCAATGACAGCAGAACAGGTGATACCTATCTTAAGAATCTTTGATTATCAGAAAACCATTGAATTTTATGTGGACTGGTTGGGTTTTGAAATTGTTTGGGAGCATCACTTTGGTGAAAATGCTCCCGTTTATATGGAAGTGAAAAAGAATAATATCGTCCTGCATTTAAGCGAACATCACGGAGACGGAACTCCCGGAAGCCGGGTTTTTATCTGGGGAGAAGGAGTGGCGGAATATCATAAGGAATTAATAGAGAAACAATATAAGTATAACCGTCCGGGCCTGGAAAAAACCTTTTACGGGGCTATTTCCTTTACGGTGGATGATCCGTTTGGAAATAAAATTATTTTCAATGAAAAGTTTGATAAAGAAAAACATAACAATGTAGTATTTTGCTGTCAGAATGATTAAGCAATATTGAGCCAGATCATAAGATGAAAACCATATAAAGATTAACTTCGCACGTTTGCAAAACAAGTAAATAAATGAAACGTTCAGGAACAGCAGATTTACCTCTTCACTATGGCAAAGTACCGCCATGGCTGTATGAACGCATGTCTGTTCTGGGGCTTTCGATCGTGGAAGTCATTTTAATGGATTATGGCAAAGATGAAGTTCTCCGCAGATTGGCAGATCCGTTCTGGTTTCAAAGCTTTGGAGCTGTCATGGGAATGGATTGGCATTCTTCAGGAATTACTACATCCGTGATGGGTGCTTTAAAACGTTCCGTCAATCCCCATTCACAGTCCCTCGGACTTTATATCTGTGGAGGAAAAGGTAAATTTTCCAGAGACACCCCATCAGAATTGATCCAGATTGCTGATAAAACAGGCTTGAATGGAACCGAATTGGTAAAAGCAAGCAAACTTTCGGCAAAAGTTGATAATACGGCTATTCATGACGGGTATCAATTGTATCTGCATAATTTTATTCTTGCTGACAATGGAAACTGGAGCGTAGTTCAGCAGGGAATGCATGAATCCGACGGAACTGCAAGGCGTTATCATTGGCATTCCGGGAATATAAAATCTTTTGTTGAAGAGCCACACACAGGAATTAACGGAGTTTTCAGAGGACAAATCCTCAATCTTACTGCTGCAGAAGCTTCCGGTAACAGGAAAGGTATTGTAGAAATTTCCCATACGGATTCTGCACAGATCATGAGTGATTTTTCGAGGCTGATCCTCCCCAATCACCATGATGTACAGGCTTCAGATGTAGATTTGAAACGTTTGGGGGCACTTTTATATGTAACCCGGGAACAGCAGCCTCAAAATTTCGAAGATTTATTGATGCTGGAAGGAGTAGGGCCAAGAACCATGCAGTCTTTAGCTTTAGTGAGCGAAGTCATTCATGGGGCACCGTCAAGATTTACCGATCCTGCAAGATTTTCGTTTGCCCACGGTGGAAAAGACGGACATCCTTTCCCCGTTCCTGTCAAAGTATATGATGAAAGCATCAATATCCTCAAAAAAGGAATTGAAAAATCCAAATTAGGGAATGCAGATAAACTGAAAACGTTAAATAAGCTGCATCAGGTGATCACAACTGCTGAAAAAAACTTTACTCCAGATTTCGATATTCAGCAGGTTATTGAAGAAGAAAGACAGAATTCATGGCGGTTCGGAGGAAAAACCGTTTTCGGAGACGCTCAAAAGCCCGGTGCTTCCCAGTCAATCCAATTGTCTTTATTTTAAGAATATTCTGTTGAATAGTTAAAAAAAATAAATTTCCTGCATTGAATGCGAGAAAAATTTTATTTTTAAGATCCTAAAAAACAGCTAGTCAGATGAATTATAAAGCCCTGGAAGTTTCCTATGATTTTCCGTTTTTCTTACCCGAAGAACTTGATGAGATATTTAAGGCTCATGAGAAAGTTGAGTTTCAAAAAGGGGATTTTATCCTTGAGGAAGGGAAAACCGCTAATGAATACTATATTATAGAAAACGGACTGGCCCGCTCATTCGTCAATGACTTCAACGGGAATGAAGTAACTACCCATTTCTTTATAGACAATGAGGTGGTGATTGAAGTCTCTTCACTGTTCCAAAGAATTCCCACCCAGGAAAACATCGTATGTATCACAGATTGTGAATGCTGGAAACTGGATTTTGATGTTTTTCAGGACCTTTTTCATAAAATTCCGAACCTTAGAGAATGGGGTAGATCTTGGATGTCTCAACAGCTTTTTGCCTATAAACAGCGTTCTGTGGAAATGTTTACGCTTTCTGCCACCAAACGCTATCTCAATTTATTGGAACAAAAATCCCAGGTAGTACAATATGCCCCATTGAAACAGATTGCTTCTTATCTGGGGGTTACAGACACTTCTTTAAGCCGGATCCGGAAAGAATTGGTTTCCCATCCCAAGAAAATTTAAATCTTGTCTTATGGCAAGTTGATTTTCATACCAACTTGGTAATTTTGGTTAAAAGTTTAACACTTAATAATTACAAAATGAAAATCAATCAAATCTATGTCAATCTTCCCGTAAAAGATATTCAGAAAACAAGAGAATTCTGGACAAAGCTTGGTTTTTCCATCAATGAACAGTTTTCAGATGACAAAGCTGTCTGTGTGGTCATGAAAGAAGATATCTATACTATGTTCCTGACAGAAGAATATTTCCAGACTTTTTCCGAAAGACCTGTTCCAAAAGGAGATACAACGCAGGTTCTTGTTGCCATTGGGTTAAACAGTCGTGAAGAAGTAGATAAAGTAGTAAATACAGCTTTGGAAAACGGTGCTTCACAGCATGAAGAACCTCAAGATTACGGATGGATGTACCAAAATTCTTTCTGGGACATCAATGGACATGGCTGGAATGTAACTTTTGCAGATATGTCTCAGTTTCCCACTGAATAATTTTAATACAGGTTGTAAATAAAATCTGCATAATCTGACAAATCCTTGGAAAAAATAGACTCTAACCACTAAAATAGAAATATGGAAACAATAACAAACGATATTGAAATTATAAAAGTACAGGCATTCAGCAATTATAAAGTGATTTCTATGAATCTGGAAGGGATTACCCACGAAGAATCCATGATCTTTCCTAACGGGGATGCCAATTGCATGAACTGGATATTAGGGCACCTGATTTACATAAGAAATGCTTTCCTGAATATCCTGGGTGAAGAACCGGTTTGGAATGGTGAAAAGTTCTCAGCCTATAACAGAGGAGAAATTCCATTGAACAGAAAAGACGAGTTCGTGAATTTTGAAGACTTAAAATCCTATTTAAAAAGTTCTCAGGATAAACTGGAATCCGCATTCAGTAAGCTAGAAAAAATTGAACCGGAAAACGTTAACGATATTGCTATTTTATCCTTTCATGAGATTTACCACAGCGGACAATTAGGATACCTTAGAAGAATCCTCGGAAAACCCGGAGCAATAAAGTAGATTCAAAAAATCTGTGTCATCTGCTCAATCAGCGAGAAACAAAAAACTAAAATACCATGGAAAATTCATTCTCAATACTTCATAATCTGGAGGCAAGCGCAACATTGGAAAATGTTTTCCAGATGTTTTCCGTTCCAGGGTTTTTAAATGAATGGTGGACTCACTATTGTGAAGGAGCTCCGGAATTGGACTCAGAATATACCTTTGAATTTTCCGGAGAATATATCTGGAAAGGAAAAGTTTCAAAAATCAATCCTCCTTTTGAAATTGAATATGTAATGACAGAAGCGGATAAAGACTGGATGGGAACTCAGGTGGGATGTATTCTTAAAGAAACAAAACACGGAACCCGCATACGTTTTTATCATTCAGGATGGAAATCCACCAATGACCATTTCAGACAGACGTCTTTCTGTTGGGCCATGTATTTAAGAATCCTGAAAAAGTTTGTAGAAGAAGGACTTCATGTTCCTTATTCTGAACGAGACAATTTCTAAATTAAAATTAAAAAAAATCAATCAAATGGACACACCAAAATCAAAAAAATTAGAAATCATTATTCCTGCTTTCAGAGGACATAGTCAGAGCTTTCTGATGGTTCTCGATGGAATATCAGAAGAAGATGCATTAAAAAGAATAGAAGGAAGAACCAATCATATCGTTTGGATGGTGGGGAATTTCCTGGATATGCGCTATGCAATGGGAGGAATTCTTGGGCTTAACGAAGAATTTCCATACAAAGACTTGTTCTTTCAGGGAAAAGCATTGGATGAAAATTTGAAATATCCGACTCTGCAGCAACTTAAAGAAGAATTTCATAAAATTTCACCCCTTGTATACCAGAAATTACTTGAAGTTTCCGATGAAGAACTGGAAAAAGCTTTCCCAATGGGAATGAACATCGATTTCTTCCCGGAAACCGTATTAAGCTTTATCGGAATGTGTATCGGACGTGAAGATTATCTGTCCGGACAAATAGGATTGATGCGCAGAATTCTCGGATATGAGGGAATGAAATACGATTTTGACAAGGATCTTAAATACTGATCAATGACTCCCAAAGAAAAAGGATATAAAGCGGTGAACGGAATCAGGATGTATTATGAAATATATGGTTCCGGAAAGCCTTTGGTACTCATTCATGGAGGAGGCTCATCCATTCTGTTTGATTTCAAGGAAGTGATTGCAAGGCTCGAAAACAAATTTCAATTAATTGGTATTGATTTGCAAAACCACGGAATGACAGAGCATAGGGATATTCCGGAAACCTTCGAACAGGACGCTCACGATGTAGCCGCTCTATTAAAAGAAATCAATATCCACAAAGCATTGTTCTGGGGATTCAGCAACGGAGGAAATACCGTCATGCAGATTGCCCATCTTTATCCGGGAATGGTAGAAAAGTTAATTGTAGCGTCTGCTTTTTTCAAAAGAAACGGAATGATAGACGGATTTTTTGAGGGAATGCAGGAAGCCACTCTGGATGTAATGCCGGAACCGCTTAAAATCAATTTTTTAAACCTTAATCCGGATTTCTCAAAACTGGAAAACCTTTTTGATAAAGACAGTAAGAGAATGCAGAATTTTGAAGACTGGAGTGAAGATATCTTAACCTCCATAGACTCTCCAACCTTACTGATTACCGGTGATAAAGATGTAATGAAACCGGAACATACCGTGGAAATGTGGCGTTTGATCCCGGATTCCCAATTAATGATCCTTCCCGCCACTCATGGCTCTTATATGATGGCTGACTTTGAAGGAAATATCGATCGGAACTTAATCAGCTTAACAACATCAGAAGTAGAAAAATTTCTAAACTAATATTAACTTTTTAAAAATAAAAATCATGGCTAAATTAAATCCCTACCTAAATTTTGACGGAAAAGCAGAAGAAGCTTTCAATTTTTACAAATCTGTTTTCGGAGGTGAATTCCTTGGAGAAATTCATAAAATGGGAAATGCTCCCGGAACGGAAAACCTATCAGAAGCAGACAAAAACAGAGTAATGCATATTGCGCTTCCCATTGGAAACGATCTTTTAATGGCTTCAGATATAGTTCCGGCATTCGGGCAGACTTTAAACGTAGGAAATAATAACTACGTTTCCATATTCCCTGATTCAAGAGAGGAAGCCGACAGGCTTTTCAAAGGACTTTCAGAAGGAGGAAATATAGAAATGCCGATTGAAGACCAGTTCTGGGGCGACTATTTCGGGAGCTTTCAGGACAAATACGGTGTTCATTGGATGGTGAACTATAACGAAGAATACGCAAAATAATCTTATATTTAACTCATTATAAACGGGTGGTCAATTTTGCTTTGACCGCCCTTTCACACCACATTTTAAAAATAGAATTATATGGAACCAGTTAAAATTGACATCACTATTTTAGAACCTGTTCAGAAGGTTTGGGATTATTACAATACCCCTAAGCATATTATGAAATGGAATTTTGCCCATGAATCATGGCAATGCCCAAGTTCCGAAAATGATTTAAGAGTAGGCGGAAAATTTAAAAACAGAATGGAAGCTAAAGACGGAAGCTTCGGTTTTGACTTTGAGGGGGTCTATGATGAAGTAATTCCCAATGAGAAAATAAAATATCATATGGAAGACGGAAGAAATGTAGAAGTAAACTTTGATGAAATTGATGAAAGCACCACCAAAGTCCGTATAGAATTTGATCCTGAGAAACAAAACTCTGTGGAAATGCAAAGAGACGGATGGTATGCCATTCTTAACAATTTTCATAAATACGTAGAAAACCACTAAAAAATTTCCTGAAGACCATGCTCAATTTAGTGATAATGGCGAGATGTCTCAATTCCATTTGTGCAGATAATCATACTGTTAAAGGGGATTTTCTCAAGGGTATTATTGCAATGCCTGCGAGAAGAGCGTTGGAAAAAGAGAAAATAGATACATTGGAAAAGCTTTCCTGTTATTCCGAAGAAGAAATCAGGAACCTACATGGTTTCGGAAAGAATGCAATGGAAAAGCTGAAGAATCACATGAACAAATATAAGGTTTCCTTTAAAAATGAAAATTTCGAGATTAAGTCCTGATGATGCTGAAAAGCTGAGTATTCTGGAAAAATTATACGTAGAAGTTTTTGAGGTAAATAACTCTCAGAATCCGGGATTGGAATATTTCAAAAGCCTCTTAAAGAACGACAATTTTATCTATCTTGTTGCCGAAAATGAACAGGGGATAACAGGAGGATTGACAGCTTATCTCATGCCATCGCTTCATGGGCATCTGGAAGTATATGTTTACGACCTGGCCGTTAAAACTCATTTTCAGAGAAAAGGAACCGGAACCTTATTAATGCAGAAAATATTTGAAGTCTCTAAAAATCTCGGAGCTACAGAAGTCTTTCTTCAGGCAGATAATATAGATGAGCATGCTTTAAGATTCTACAGAAAATTAAAAGGCATTCCGGAGGAAGACATAACCAATTTTTCGTACAAATTATAAAAGTAAAAAAAAATGAACAACGATATTTTCCCGTGTCTCTGGTATGACGGAGATGCGAAACAGTCAGCAGATTTCTACTGCAAAGTCTTCAACGGAAAAATTACCGCAGATACACCGGTTGTATTGAATATTGATCTTTTTGGACAGAAACTAATGTTGCTAAACGGAGGTCCTCACTTCCAGAAAAATGCATCCGTTTCCTTTATGGTGATCTGTGAAACAGAAGATGGGGTTCAAAACTATTGGGACCAGTTAATGGAAGGAGGGATGGCTTTAATGCCATTAGATTCTTACCCATGGAGTAAAAAATACGGTTGGGTGAGAGATCAGTTTGGAGTTACCTGGCAACTTTTTTTGGGAGAAAAGGCAAGCGATCAGAAAATTGTTCCAACGTTGATGTTTATCCATCAAAACAATGGAAAGGCGATGGAAGCCATGGAATTTTATACCCAGACTTTTCCGAACTCAAGCATAGGAAATGTTTTAAGATATAAGGACGGAGGAGAACCCGGTGAAGTTCCGGAGAATGTTCAGCATGCCCATTTTATAATTGATGGTTATAGTCTGTTCTGTATGGATAACTCTTATGATCACCAGTTTGATTTCAATGAAGGGATTTCCATGGTCATCATGACAGACGATCAGGAGCAGACGGATTATCTTTGGAACACTCTTATTTCAAATGGGGGAAGAGAAAGCATGTGTGGTTGGCTGAAAGATAAATATGGCTTCAGTTGGCAGATCGTCCCGAAAAGATTGATTCAGCTTATGAGCGATCCTGATCAGGAAAAAGCTCAGAAAGTGGTACAGGCCATGATGAAAATGCAGAAAATCATGATCAAAGATTTAGAAGAAGCTTATCATTCTTAAAACTGTTTCGGCTTGCTGTTTGATGTGATGTAGGAAAGATTTGCTTATGAAAACACAGAACAAGTCACAATCTAAATCAAAAGTCCCCAAAGAAGGCCTATTTCCGGAAATCATCCGCGAAAACTATCTTGGAAGCCACAAATTAGCCGGTAAGAGGGCAATAATAACAGGTGGGGACAGTGGAATAGGACAAGCCGTCGCTGTTCATTTTGCAAGAGAGGGAGCAGATGTAGCCATCATTTACAAAGAAAGCGATGATGATGCGAAAGAAACTAAAAGACTGGTTGAAAAAGAAGGGAAGGAATGTATCGTATTGAAAGGGGACCTTACCAAAAAAACCTTCAGGACAAAATGCCTGAACACCATCAAGGAAGAATGGAAAGGTCTAGATATTCTGGTGAATAATGCCGGAATTCATACCTCCAAAGATACTCTTGAAAAAATCTCTGATGAACAGATAGAAGATACCTTTAATACGAATATCATTTCAATGATCGCGTTTACCAGGGCTTTTTTGCCTTTAATAGGTGAGGGAGGAAGAATTATTTGTACAACATCCGTTACCGCATATCGTGGAAGTGACCATCTTATTGATTATGCAGCTACCAAAGGGGCAATTTTATCTTTCATACGTTCCTTATCTACCAATCTTGCGGAAAAGAAGATTTTAGTTAACGGAATTGCACCCGGACCCATATGGACCCCATTGGTAAAGGAAACATTCGATGATCTTTCAACCTTTGGAAAAGATACTCCGCTACAACGTGCTGGACAGCCTTCCGAAGTAGCTCCGGCTTTTGTATTTCTTGCTTCCGAAGATGCCAATTATATCACAGGAGAAGTTATACATATCAACGGCGGTGGTTTTGTGGGCGGATAAATAGTATATTTGAGTCATACATCAATTATTAAATTAAAATTACGGAATGGAGACATTAACTTTTGAAGTCCAAATAGAAGCAACACCCGAAAAAGTATGGAGCGTGCTTTGGAATGATATAAGCTACAGACAATGGACAACCGCATTTACGGAAGGTTCATTTTATGAAGGAACCCTTGAAGAAGGAACCATTGTAAAGTTTTTTGACCCCAATAATAACGGAATGTTCAGCCGTGTGGATAAAAACGTGCCCAATAAGGAAATGAAATTCCTACACTTGGGTGAAATCTATGATGGTGTGGAACAACCGCAGGATTGGGGAGAAGCTACGGAATCTTATATTTTGGAAGAAACAGAATCCGGGACCACTTTAAAAGGGGTTATACAGACTCCGGAAGAATTTAAAGGGTTCTTTGAAGAGAAGTTCCCGACAGCATTGGGAATTATAAAAAACCTTGCAGAAAATCAACTGTAAACCTAACTAAATATATTAATATGGAAACATTATCTTATGAAACAGTAATTAATGCTCCCCTACAAAAAGTTTGGGACGTTCTTTGGGGGCCGGAAACCTATGGTCAGTGGACACAATTTTTCAGTCCGGATTCATCGGGATCAAAGATGAAAACCGATTGGAAGGTAGGTGGGAAAACTTACTTTCTTAATGCCAATGACGAAGGGATGGTTTCAACCATAGACAGTATGGATGAACCGAACCAGATTGTGTTTAAACATTTGGGAATGGTAAGCAACGGAGTAGAAGATACTCAAAGTAAAGAAATCATGGAATGGAGCGGTGCTTTTGAGAAATATTTCTTAACGGATTTGGACGGTAAAACAAAACTGCATACAGAAGTGCAGGTGGATAAAGAATGGGAAGAACATATGAATACAGGTTTCATCAAAGGATTGGAAATAGTGAAAAACCTTGCTGAAAATTCATGAAGCTTTTAGTTGTTCTTTTCGGTACGTGTATTCTGGCTTTGTTGGGAACCAAAATTTTTCAGGGAAGCTGGAATTTTTTATTTTCGGGAAACCTGGGAATGGCTGTCTTCATCATTTTTACAGGACTTTCACATTTTAAATTTCAGAAAGGAATGGCTATGATGATCCCTGATTTTATCCCTGCCAAAATGTTTTGGGTATATTGTACCGGATTCATTGAAATTGCTGCCGGAATTGGTTTAATGATTCCGTCTATTCGTGAAACGACGGCTGTTTTGTTAATAGTGTTTTATGTATTGGTTTTTGTGGCGAATATCAATTCCTCAAAGAAGAACATCAATATATTCAAAGCGGATTACACCGGCCCCGGAATGAAGTATCTTTATACGGAAAGAATTCCGATGCAGATCATTTTAATTGCCTGGACCTGGTATTTTGGGATCTATTTATCCTAAAAAAACTGACAAAATTTCAGAAAAAATAAAACGGAAGGTGTTTTGCTTTCCGTTTCTTGTTTTTATTTAAATACCCACTTTGTCATTCAGAATAAAGCGCATCGGAATGAAGAATCCCTTGCATAAGATTATTTAGCCGTTAGAAGATTCTTCACTTTGTTCAGGATAACAGAGTGCATTATAAAAGAGAAAAGTCATGGTTGAGAAAAATATTTTAAATTTATTAAAGTAAAATAAAAAGACCGATCGTCATAGCAATATGGAGGTTGTCGAAAAAATAACAATGCCACAGAAGGACAAGGACAATATCATTGCTCAGACCGTATCCAGTTACGGAGGTAAGCTGATGTCCTACATTCGTCCCAAAGTGAAAAACACGGAAGATGCAGAAGATATTCTGCAGGAAGTGTGGTACCAGTTCAGTAGTCTTACCAATCTTTCCGAGATTGTAAACGTAGGGGGTTGGCTGTACAGGGTTACGGCAAATAAAATCACAGACCGCTATCGTAAAAAGAAGACAGAAAATCTTGAAGATTTTGTATACGAAGATGAAGACGGAGACTTCTCCATTAAGGATATCTTATTAATGGATGAAAGTGCCGGCCCGGAAATCAAGATGTTTCAGGATGAGATCTGGAAAAAATTATTTGAAGCATTAGACGAACTTCCTGAAAAGCAAAGACTGGTATATGTTGAAAATGAACTGAACGATAAAACTCTCCAGGAGATCGCGGATGAACAAGGCGAAAATATCAAGACGATTATCAGCAGAAAAAATTATGCTGTGAAGCATTTAAGAAATAGATTAAGAAAGTTATACGAAGATTTAAACAGTTAAGAACGAAAATATGATGAATCATAAACACAAAAAAGGTTGGATTTTTTTAATTCTTTGTCCGCCATTGATTTTTCTTGGAGTTACGTGGATTGTAATGTGGCTTTGGAACCTGTTGCTTCCTGAAATTTTGGGCGTGAAATCAATAACATTCTGGCAGGCCATGGGAATCTTGGTTTTAAGTAAAATCCTTTTTGGAGGATTCCATGGTAAGTTCGGAAGAGGGGTGAGAGATTTTAAAGAAAGAAAAATGAGAGAAAAAATGATGAATTTATCTCCTGAAGAAAGAGAAAAATTCAAAGAAGTATGGAGAAGCAGATGCGAAAGCGGGTTCTTCAACAGGAACAAAGGAACCAACGAATAATTGTAAAGAAGTAGTAAAGTAAAATCACAATTCATTCGTCTCTATAAAAAACAAGAAGTAGTAAAATTTAAAATTTTGAAAAATGAAAAATTCAGCATTAAAAGGTGCGCTGGGAGCACTGGCCGTGGTGGGCGTTGCATTAGTGGCTAAAAAAATAGGAGAAAGAAAAAAATTCATGAGAGGTATTTTTGATGAATACGGAATCAAGGAAAAATCTCCATTTGGCCTTGCAGACAAAATCAGAGAAATGAATGATGAGCAGTATCAGGAACTGAAAGGTAAATTCAAAAAAGAATTTGGAGCTGGAAGATGCTGCAAAAGAAGAGAAGAAAGTTTTGAAGCATAATATTATTTAAAACTAAATTTGAAATTGTTATTCCGGCGCGGGAAGCTCTGCTTCCCGCGCCGGAACTTTTATATTTGGACATTCTGTCATTCTGAGCGCAGCGAAGAATCTCACTCCATAATCTTAACTTCTTATTTCATCTTAATGCTTATTATTAAAAACCATTTGTCATTCCGTAGGAATCTAAGCTGGCTCATTTTGAGATTCTTCGCTGCACTCAGAATGACAACTATATTTTGATATTGAAACCCATCAATTCGGAAAATAAATCCTTATTTTTGCATCGTTACATGAAAGATTACTATTATTTTTTAGGGATTTCTCAGGATGCTTCGGAAGAAGACATCAAAAAGGCTTATAGAAAGCTTTCTTTAAAATACCATCCCGATAAAAATGACAATGATGATTTTTTTGCCGACCGTTTCCGTGAAATTCAGGAAGCGTATGAGATTTTGAGTGACTCTTCAAAAAGAAGAACTTATGATCAGAGCCTGGAAAATCATCAGAAAAGTTTCAGGTATAATGTTCCGCCGTCTATAAAAACCTTTACCTCCAATAAAATCCATGCAAAAAAAGGGGAGGAGATTATCATCAACTGGCAAACCAGCAATGCGGATGTTGTAAAGGTTCTTCCTTTTGGACTCGAAAAACCTTTTGGAGAAAGAATTTTTAAGATTACAGAATTTAAGGATGGGAAATTTCAGCTTCTTCTTCATGCAACCAATTCGCTGTTGCATAAAACGGTTGTACAGGGTATTACGATTACAGAAGTTTTTGAAAATGATGGAGAAAAATTCAGAAATGATGTGGAAGATTTATTCAAATCACAGCCGAGAACGGTGACTAATCCACATGGCCAGCCGAAAATTGTGAAAATTTTAGTGGCAGTTATATTATTAGTGTTGGCGCTGTATTTTCTAGTGAAAAACTTTACTTAAGCCAGCTTTTTCCTTCCCGGGCATTTTTTGCAACGTTTTCCTGTTTTGAATTTCTTACAGCAAGACTTTTTTCCGCAGTACATCTCTTCCGTGTGGCCAGAGTATGCAGGTGCTAATGGTGCTACTTTAAATGGGACAATCAAATTCATACTGCAAATATATTAATTTAGAATAAATATAATTAATAAATTTTCAAAAAATATTTGAAAGCTGATAATCAGCATATTGACGGCTGTTTTTAAGATTGGGAAAAACATGATTGATCCCTTATCTTATATCTTAGCTCTGAAAAATTATCTGGAGCCCCGTTATTGTAAACTGATACTCAATTTTTTTACTTTTTTTTACCTGTTTTTCCTCTCTTGTACAATCCCTTAAAAAATTGTAATTTTACGAATCTTTTTTACAAACAAAATCTAATATAAAAAATGAATACAGAACAGTTTGTGAACCGTCACATTTCCTTAAATGAAGCCGATAAACAGGCCATGTTGGAAAAGATTGGCGTTTCAAGTATTGAAGAGTTAATTTCTCAAACCATCCCATCTTCTATCCGTTTAGAAAAAGACCTTGACATCTCAGAACCTCTTTCAGAATACCAGATGCTTATCCGCTCAAAAGAATTGGCATCAAAGAATACTGAGTTTACGAGCTATATTGGTTTTGGATATTACAATACACTTTTACCATCAGCTATTCAGAGAAATATCTTTGAAAACCCCAGCTGGTATACGGCATATACTCCTTATCAGGCAGAAATAGCACAGGGAAGATTAGAAGCTCTTCTTAATTTCCAGACTGTTGTATGTGATCTTACAGGTTTTCCGTTAGCTAATGCTTCGTTACTGGATGAATCTACAGCTGCTGCAGAAGCTATGCACATGTTCTTCAACAACAGAACTAAAGATCAGAAAAAAGCAAACGCGAACAAATTCTTTGTTTCCGACCTTGTTTTACCGCAGACAGTTTCCGTTTTAAAAACGAAAGCAGAAGGATTGGAAATTGAAATCGTTGTAGGCGACCACAAAACACATGAGTTTGACGGTTCTTATTATGGAGTGTTATTACAGTATCCGGGTAAAAACGGTATTGTTCTGGATTATACGGAAAATATCACAGATTATAAAAAACTTGATTTACAAGTTGTTGTAGCTTGCGATCCGATGGCGTTGGTGAAACTGAAGTCACCGGCTTCCATGGGAGCTGACTGTGCTGTAGGAACAACCCAGAGATTCGGTATTCCAATGGGATACGGAGGCCCTCACGCAGCATTTTTCTCCTGCAGGGAAGATTATAAGAGAGACATTCCGGGAAGAATTATCGGGGTTTCTCAGGATATGTACGGAAGACGTGCATTGAGAATGGCTTTACAGACGAGAGAACAGCACATCAAAAGAGAAAGAGCGACTTCAAACATTTGTACAGCTCAGGTTCTTTTGGCGGTAATGGCAGGAATGTATGCTGTTTATCATGGCCCGAAAGGATTAAACTATATCGCTGATCAGATCCATTTTAAAGCAAATGCATTAAATAATGGTCTTAAAGCTTTAGGGTACAATACGGTTGAGGAGCCAATCTTTGATACGGTGAAAATCTCAATGAGCGAAGACGAAAAAGGAAGATTGATGAGAATGATGAAAGATCATAAAATCAATCTTAATTACTTCACAGAAGGAGTCGTAAGCATTGCTATCAACGAAAGTACTACCCTTGAGAAGCTGAATTATCTGATGACTTCTTTTGCCCAGTTTAAAGATAAGCAGGCTTTCAAATTGGAAATTAAAGAAGGATACAGCATTCCTGCAGACATCCTGAGAAAAGATGAAATCCTTACGGAAGAAGTATTCAACAAATATCATACGGAAACAGAATTGATGCGTTACATCAAGCGCCTGGAAAGAAAAGACCTGTCTTTGACACATTCTATGATTTCTTTGGGGTCTTGTACGATGAAGCTTAATGCAGCAACCCAGATGTTGCCACTTTCGTGGGATAATTGGGGAAGTGTTCACCCGTTTGTACCGGTTGATCAGGCTCAGGGGTATCAGGAAATGATCCGTGAGCTTGAAAAAGATTTAGCAGAAATCACAGGCTTTGCAGGAACTTCACTTCAGCCGAATTCCGGAGCACAGGGAGAATATGCAGGATTGATGGTGATCAGAGAATATCATAAATCAAGAGGGGAGGCTCACAGAAATGTGGTATTGATCCCTCAGTCTGCTCACGGAACCAATCCGGCGTCTGCAGCAATGGCAGGAATGAAAATTGTTGTCGTTAAAAACCTTGAAAACGGAGAAATTGATTTCGAAGATTTAAAAGCTAAAACAGAACAGCATTCTGAGAACTTATCTTGTGTAATGATCACGTATCCGTCCACTTACGGATTCTTTGATGCCAACATTAAAGAAATTACCAACTTAATTCACCAACACGGAGGACAAGTATATATGGATGGTGCCAATATGAACGCTCAGGTAGGATACACAAGTCCTGGAAACATCGGAGCAGATGTTTGTCACCTGAACCTTCACAAAACCTTCGCCATTCCTCACGGGGGAGGAGGTCCTGGAGTGGGGCCAATCTGTGTGGCTAAACATTTAGTTCCTTTCCTTCCTACCAATGCGAATATTAGAATCGGATCTAAAGAAGCTATTGAAGGGATTTCCGCTGCACCTTACGGTTCAGGATTGATCTTGAATATCTCTTACGCTTATATTAAAATGTTAGGTACTTCAGGCTTGAAAAAAGCTACTGAACACGCCATCTTAAATGCCAACTATTTAAAAGAAATATTAGCTGAGCATTTCCCAATCTTATATTCCAACGAAAACGGAAAAGTAGCGCACGAATGTATCGTAGACTTCAGACAATTCAAGTCTTTAGGAATTGAAGTAGCTGATGTAGCGAAGAGATTAATGGATTATGGTTTCCATGCTCCTACAGTTTCTTTCCCTGTAGCAGGAACATTAATGATCGAGCCTACAGAATCTGAAAGCAAAGCAGAAATCGACCGTTTTGCAGAAGCATTGATCTCTATCAAAAAAGAAATCGATGAAATTGCTAACGGAGAAGCAGATGCAACGAACAACGTATTGAAAAATGCGCCTCACACAGAGCAATTGGTAATCTCAGATTCTTGGGATAAGCCATACAGTAGAGAAAAAGCAGCGTATCCGCTAGAGTGGGTAAGAGACCACAAATTCTTTGCTTCCGTATCCAGAGTAGATGAAGCGTACGGAGACAGAAACTTAGTTTGTACTTGTGAGCCGATTGAAGCTTATATGTAATTAAAAAGTTTTTTAGATATAAAAAATCCCTCTCAGTTTTGAGAGGGATTTTTTTGCTATTATTGCTATTGAAGTTTTATTATTTTGATAAACATAAATCTTAAAATATATCCAAATAAAGAAAATTATATTTTTCGGCTTTTAATTAAAAAGTTAATATTTATAATTAAAAAGTGAAGAAAAACACCTATTCCAATACAATAAACTAAAAAATAGTGAAGGAAATAGAATATATTAGCTGTAGGGGTTATCGGAGACATATTTCCTGTAAATATTGAAGATATACTATAAGGAAGTAATGTTGCGAAAGTCCAAAAATTATTTTTGTCTAATTCTACTTTTTTAACTCTGTAATATTGAAGTTCATTTTTAAGGTAGTTAATGTCTTGGGTTATTGCGTTTCCAAATGTCATAGAATCCAACTCGTTTTGATCTCCACCTTTATATAATTTATTTTTTAATGTACCATTTTTGCTAAATATATAAATAGTTGCTGTGAAATTTCTAGCAGGAATAGTAGGAACAACATCCGTATGTATTATGTAATTTTTTGTAAAAGCCAATTGTTTTAAATCTTTTAATTGTTTGTTTAAGATAATGCTGTTTGATAATTTTATATTTTCAAGATCTTTAATCTTTTGAGGGATGGATTTTGAATCATTAATCCATTCATTAAGTCTTATCTGTTTTTGATTGGTATGAATAGCAGTTTTAAATTCAAAACTAGCAGGATTATTTTTGAGCATTAAAATATATATGAAAGGAAAGATAACTAAATGCAAAATCAATATAATTGAGAGAGAAGTAATTGCATATTTAGATTTTTTATATCGTTCATCTTTTGATTTTCTGTATAGATACACACATAAACATAAAATAAGTAGAATTAAAAAGGTTGTTGAAAAAAACTCAGCAACTCCAAATGAGATATTAAGGGTTAAAATTATTGTCATATAAGTAAATTATTATTCTGTAGTTTATTTTTAATGTTATTAAAATAAAAGAAAATACAATATACTAATTACGGAAATCCGTAATCCTATTTTGGAAATTATTAATTTTATATGTAATTAAAAGTTTTTTAGATATAAAAAATCCCTTTCAAAAACTGAAAGGGACTTTTATTCTATGTCAATTATCTATTATGGTTTTAACGACTGCTGAATGATTTTTTTCTTTCAATGGTATTCATTATAATAAAAATGATATAAGTAAGTATAAAAATTATCAATGGAACTTTAAAAGCTAAATAGTCAAACATTTTTATTGGAGTTTGTATTAATCTACTTGCTATAGGAGATAACATTAATATTAAACTAATAATTGTCACTGAAATTTTATTCTTCCACTTGATGAAATTTAAAGCGATACCAATAATTCCAAATATGGCAAACAATTGATCAATATTTCCAAAATCAAAAACAGTGAAAATTAGCCATAAAATAAATGGAAGTCCAATCATTTGTCCCGCAAGGATTATTGAAAAATAAGATATTATTGACGTTATTCGGATTAAGTTTTTCATTTTTATTTTGAATCAAATATTTTTATTAATTCAATTCGTATTTTTTTCATGCAATAGTTTCATTCTTTGCTTCCAATTTCCTAATCAATCCCGCCTTCACCACCGTCAACGCATAATCCTTCGCCTCCGCAAAAGAAATCCCATATTGACGCGCAATATTCCTCATATCTTCCGGAAATTGAGATAATAAGCTGTCATAATACTGATCCAGGAATTCCCGTGAAGGCATTTCATAATTAATTTTCAATTGAAAACGTCTGATCAAGGCCGTATCAATAATTTCAGGATGATTGGTGGCACAAAGCAAAAGGGCATTTTCAGGATAGTAATCGATCAGTTGAAGCAAAGTATTCACTAATCTTCTCATTTCGCCCACATCTTTATCATCACTTCCTCTTGCTTTCCCGATCTGATCCAGTTCGTCAAGAAAAAGTACAGATCTTTCACGGCCCGCTTTATCGAAGATCATTTTGATATTCTGGGAAGTTTCTCCGATTCGGGAGGAAACAATATTGCTCAAATTGAGGATGATAATACTTTTCCCTAAAGCATTCGCAATGGCTTTGGCGGTCATGGTTTTTCCACAACCCGAACTTCCCTGAAGAAGAACTTTGTTGTTGACCGGAAGCCCGTATTCCTGAAGTTCCTTGATATAGGTATGCTCTTTAATGAGCTGTACAAACTGTTCCTTATTGGCTGGAGCTAGAAAAACATCATTCAGCGTTACCTCTTCTTTGTCCTGGATAATAAGATTGTACAGATTCATAATTCAAAAATTAATGATTGCAAAGATAAAGCTTTCTGGAAGTAAAAAGAAAAGCCGAACTTCAAGTTCGGATAGACTAATATAATATTAAAATTTGTTCGTTATTTAGTAAACGGTCTTTTTATGTTTTTGGGCCCTTTTACTCCCGATGAGTAAAAGAGCAGCAATCTGAAGTCAGATTAAAAACATAAACAATACAATTCAGTTCTGAAAATCTTAATTAGTATTCTCTCTTCTAACAGTTGCGAAATAAGAAGCTAATACTACTAAACATGTTGCGATTCCGATGTAAGTTACCATTTTGCTTAATTTTTAATTTATTTGATTATTTTTGTTAATTTGATAATGCAAAGTTACAACTTTAAATTGATATTGCAAGACCGAAATCATGATGTATATCAGTTGTTTATGGGTGTTTTGTGTTAAATTTAAGTAATCTTTAGTTTATAATTATTTAATATATTATTGTGAATTTATTGTGGCTTTAATTATATTTTGTTTAAAAAATTAAAAAATTCACAAGCTTTTGAAGACTTCCATAGTGAACCTGACAAAACAAAATAGAAAGAATGGGATGCATAATAGTTGTAAAAAGAGTGTTTTTGAGACGTGAAAATTTCAACAGAAAGTGATTTCTTTGATAAGAAATTCATTTTCGGCTCATTTTTATCAGAATTATATGAGATTATTTATAGAAATAGATTTGCTAATTTTGCAATCATAAAAAGCATGAATATGGGACGGAGCTATATGTATCTGCTGTTGGCTATTGCTTTTGAAATTGTAGCCACCACTTTTTTAAAAAAATCGGAAGGGTTTACCAAGCTTGTGCCTTCTATTATTACTGCGGTAGGCTATGCCGTTGCTTTTTATTGCTTGAGCCTTACTCTTCGTCAAATACCGGTAGGAATTACGTATGCCATCTGGTCCGGAGTGGGAATTGTATGCATTACAATTATCGGGATCATTGCTTTTAAGCAGGTTCCGGACTGGCCTGCCATCATAGGAATTGTATTAATTATCATTGGAGTAATGATCATTAATCTTTTTTCAAAAATGGGAACACATTAAGATTAATATAACTTCTGATCCTGCTCACAGTAAAAGCTTCGTCTTTTTCCAAGACCGGTATATTTCTTCACAAGCTTTTGCCCGCATTTTGGGCAAGTCGTTTTGGTATGAACCAGCCAGTGTTTTTTCAGAACAAATTCCCTTTTCCACTCTAAAAAATCAAAACTGTAGCTTCTGGCTTCTGCAATAAGTTCTTTCAACTTTTTAAGAGGTAAATTTCCAATTACACTTTCAGGGTGCACACCGATTCTGAAGAGGACTTCATTTTTGATAATGTTACCAACGCCGGAAAAAATATCCTGATCCATTAAAGCATCGCAAACCATCATTTGAGGTTTTGCTTTCAGTTTCTTTTCTGCTTTCAGGGGATTCCATTGATCACTTAAAACATCAGCTTCCCAATCGATTTGGGATAAATAGTTAATTTCGAGAAACTTTACGGAGCAGGTATAAAAATAGATGCTTCCGGTTTTAAAATTCAAAGCTAAACGTAGGCTTTTATCGGGTTTTGTCTGTTCGTCGACACTGTATGAACCAAACATGAGTAAATGGATTCTAATACAGAATTCATCAAAAACCAAATAGGTCTGTTTCCCAAACGTCCGGATTTCAAGTAAGATCTTTCCTTCTAAAGGATTTTTATCAAATTGAGCATTCCCGGAAGCATCCATGACTTTTTCACCTGTGAATTTTTGCAGGCTTTCTTTCATCAATAGTATGGACGGACCTTCCGGCATGGAGAGAATTTAGATAATCAAAAGCAAGAATTTTGCCATTAAAAACCTAAGATTACAGATGTAAGCTATTGAACATTTCTATATATTTATCCTTGAACACCTTTTCCGCATTTTCAGGAAAGCGGAATCCATTGGGACCTACATAAATCTGCTTTACCTGTTCATTATTTTCTACAGATCGGATCTGGTTGTATTTGCTCAACCAGATATCAAAATGCTCTATAAGCTTATTAGCCTCATCCAATAGTTCCGGCGGTAAATAATGGCCATTGTTGAGCAATACATCGCGAATATGCTTATTTGAATGATACATGATTTCATTTTCATAATAAGGATCGTATTCTTTCAGCCTGGAATATTTATTCTTGAACCCTAATGAAGTACGGTTAAGATGTATATAAACCTGTCCCAGTAATTCCACCGTGTTTTTTCTCCACTCAAAATGAGCGGTGTCTTTTTGAGATAGTTTCTCAAATTCCCTTTTGATGAGAGCTTGTTGTCTCTCGGTCCTTTTGTGGAATAAATAGACGATAACAGATGTAATCAAAGTTGTGATGATCGTGCTGCTTAGTATTTGTTTTAATAATTCAGACATGGTTTTCGTTTTTATTGAACTAAGTTAAGGTAAGAACAGTAAAGTTATTTAAGGGTTTTTACGGATGCATACCGTTTTTAATACGGTCTTTTTTTGAAAAAAATAATGGATTTCTTTACTACAAATAAAATTTGAAGTAATTTTGAAAAATGATGAATTTAAACCAGATTTACACCAATCAGCGTACCGGAAACAATCCTCATACTAAAGCTTCAAGAACGGATTTTCAGAGAGATTTTGACAGAATTATCTTCTCCTCTGCATTCAGAAGACTTCAGAATAAAACACAGGTTTTTCCGCTTCCCGGAAGTGTTTTTGTACATAACCGTTTGACGCATTCTCTGGAAGTTTCATCAGTGGGAAGAAGTTTGGGAAGCACCATCGGTGAATTTATTTTTGAAGGCTTTCAGAATGATCTTACGGAAGATTCAAAGAACTTTTATCTTCATAATCTTGGAAACGTAATTGCTGCAGCTTGTTTATGCCATGATGTGGGAAATCCGGCTTTCGGACATTCAGGGGAAGATGCTATTGCAAGCTATTTCGAAAAAAATGAAAGAGATCTGAAACCTAAATTTTCTGAAAAAGAATGGGCAGATTTAGTCAATTTTGAAGGAAATGCCAATGCCATAAGGGTTTTAGCCCATCAACAGCAGGGAAAAGACGAAGGGGGAACTCAGCTTACAATGACCACATTGGCAAGTATTGCCAAATATCCGTGTGAGGCTATTGCCAAGAAAAAAGGAATCATCCACAGAAAGAAGTTCGGGTTTTTCCAGAACGAAAAAGAAACATTCTTACAAATCGCAAAAGGAACCAGTCTGATCTCCGAAAGCGAAGAGCCCTATATTTTTAAAAGACATCCCTTTGTATGGCTGGTTGAAGCGGCCGACGATATTTGCTATAATATCATTGATATGGAGGATGCCCACAGATTAGGGATTGTATCTACTGCAGACTGTAAAAACCTGTTCTTTGAACTGGTAAAGTCTGAAACCGATGATGTAGACAGGGTGAAAAGAAAGCTCGATTCCATTGGTAATGATAACGAAAAGATTTCCTATCTGAGAGCGAAAGTGATTAATGCCTTGATCAATAAATCCATTGACTTATACAAGCAGAATTTCACCACCATTCTTGAAGGAAATTTAGATAAAGCACTTCTGGATATTTACAAATCCGAAAACAAAACATTACAGGATATTGAAAGCTTTTCAATAGAGAAGATTTATAACCATAAAGCCGTTGTCGAGATTGAAAATGCCGGATATAATGTAATGTATGAATTATTGGATCATTTTATCCCGCCCATATTAAAACCTAAAGAAGAGAGGAAATCTTACGATAAAATGGCTTTAAAGCTTCTTCCTAAACAATTTATATATGAAGAAGGTTCAGATTACCAGAAAGTCCTTGGAGTGATTGATTTTGTATCGGGGATGACGGATAACTACGCTACCGATCTTTACAGGAAAATTAAAGGAATAGATATAGGCATGACAGTCTAAATATTTGAAAATAAAGTGGTATATTTATAACAAAACATACATTATTACTACTTATTCAAAAAATATTAAACTATGAATGCTTCTTTTTTATTAGCACCCCTTATTTTTTTCGGGCTTATTATCCTGTTCGCTTCATTCTTTGTTGTTAAGCAGGAAACAGCTGCAATTATTGAACGCTTTGGGAAATTCCAGTCGGTAAGACATTCCGGGCTTCATCTTAAAATTCCGATCATCGATCAGATTGCTAAAAGACTGAATTTGAGAATCCAGCAATTGGATGTCATGATTGATACTAAAACGTTGGATAATGTTTTCATTAAAATGAAAATTTCCGTTCAATATCAGGTGATCAGAACGCAGGTGGGTGATGCTTATTACCGTTTGGAAAATCCTGAAAACCAGATTACGTCTTATGTTTTCGATGTGGTGAGAGCGGAAGTCCCTAAATTGAAACTGGATGATGTTTTTGTGAAGAAAGACGATATTGCAATTGCAGTAAAAGGGGAATTACAGGAAGCGATGCAAAGCTATGGATACGACATCATTAAAGCATTGGTAACAGATATTGATCCCGACGAACAGGTGAAGCACGCCATGAACAGGATCAACGCTGCAGAAAGAGAAAAAACTGCCGCAGAATACGAGT
The DNA here is from genome assembly GCF_003634775.1 of Chryseobacterium defluvii. Classification (GTDB taxonomy): domain Bacteria; phylum Bacteroidota; class Bacteroidia; order Flavobacteriales; family Weeksellaceae; genus Chryseobacterium; species Chryseobacterium defluvii. The sequence goes on from NZ_RBXB01000001.1 coordinate 1,212,264, forward strand.
CTGAAGCACAAAGAATCAGAATTGTTGCCGTGGCTAAAGCTGAAGCAGAATCCAAAAAGCTGCAGGGACAAGGAATTGCAGATCAGAGAAGAGAAATTGCAAAAGGTCTTGAAGAATCTGTTAGAATGCTGAATAATGTTGACATTAATTCTCATGAAGCTTCTGCCTTAATCGTTGTTACCCAGCATTATGATACGCTACATTCCGTAGGAGCGAGTAACAGGAGCAACCTTGTTTTGTTGCCGAATTCTCCCACTGCGGCAAGCAATATGCTGAATGATCTGGTTGTAGCCATGACAACAGCAAATACGGTAGGAGAAGTTACTAAAGGTAATTATCCGCCACCTGCAAAAGAGCATGGACATTAAAATAAAAAACTCCCGGATTTCGGGAGTTTTTTATTTATTTCTTGGTTTTGGAAACCTGTCTGATTAAAGTGTACTTAATGGAAGAAGCATCTGCAGGAGGATTGGCAATTTTTTCGGTTTTTACCTTTAAAACATATTCATATCCGGGTTCATAAGTGAAACCTTCAATGTTGCTGTAAAAATTCGTCCAGCTTTCTTCTTGCTTCTCTTTTACCTGAAGGCATTTCATAGGAGCAACGCCTGTACAGTCTGCTGTTTCAGGTCCCACAATAAAAGTTTTCTCATTTTCATTGGCTGCATTGGCAGAAGCGGTGCACTGTGTAATCGCAAATAACATGAAGGCTGGAATAATGCCTTTTAGGGAGGTACGGATACTTCTCATAATTCTGATTTTTATCTCTCAGGCGACAATTACCATGCCGAAATGTATTGATAAAAAGACAACACTGTCGTTAATCTACTCTTGTTTTTTAGTTTTTAATTAATTAATTTGAACCCCTAACTTTTCACCAAACCACAAAGTAAAATAATATGGAGAACCCGATGCCAATCGAGAATTACAGGATCCATCAGCCGGAAGCATGGGCGGGAAGCATGGATGATCAACAGCTGATAAGAAGAATAAAAGAATCTGATTTTTCAGAAAGTCAGATCAATGAAGGAAGGGATTATTGTTATTTTCTTGATAAAAAGTATTGTACAAGCAATACGGAAAATAAAGAGTATGTATGCATGGCATATACCCTTAATGAACCTTCTAATCTGGAAAGAGCATCCGTAACGGATATTGTTGTTGAAGAAAATGAAATATACAATATACACCGGATAAGTGTTCTGAGGGACGGAGTTTTAATAGATAAGATCCCGGATACCAAAATTAAAGTTTTGGATAATGAAAATCAAAGCAGCGGAGGGATTTTAAGCAGTAATAAAAAAATAAATATTACCATAAAAGATCTGAGGCTTTATGATGTCCTGATTCTGGAAGATACCCGTGTAAAGGGCTTTACGGACCGTGACTTTTTGAGAAAAGAATTTTCAAAATACGTTTGGGTAAGTCCGGATAATTACTGGGCATACGGAAACTTCAGATTCACATTTATCAACGAGCGCAATGAAACGATTGCTTACAAAAAAACATTCTTCAGAGATGAGCAGGGAAATGTTCTGGACCCTGAGGTTAATTATTTGAAGAAGGGAGAGCAATTTATTATTGATGAGGAAAACTATATCAATCCGGTAGATGCTAATCGTGAAATTTTCCCTTTCATAGATTTCGCTACTGAAAGCACCTGGAAAGACCTGTCCAATTATATTGCTCCGATTTACGAAGAAATTTTCAGTAAGGCTTCTTTGCAGGAGTTTGCTCCGAATCTGGTTGAAAAACTGGATGCTATAGCTGATCAGGATGAAAAGCTCCAGTTTGCTGTTGAATATGTTCAGAATCATATTTATTATATTTTCAATGCGGATGAAATGAATGGACATAAACCACAGGATCCATCCGTTACCTATCAGAATAAGCAAGGGGATTGCAAGGCCAAATCAGTTTTATTAAAAGTGATTCTGGATTATATAGGTATTGATTCTTCTATTGTCTTAGTGAATTTTCACACCGATTTTTATATTAAATACTACCTTCCATCTTTACTAAGCTTCAATCATGTGATTGTTAAAATCAATTATAAAGGTGAAACGTATTTTATAGATGCAACGATCCGTGATGAATTCGGTTTGATCGAAAACAGAGGCTTCATCTACTTTATGCATTATCTTGAAGTGAAGCGAGATCAGGAACTACAGGAACGGAAAGCTTATAAATTCCCATATTATTGTATTGATGAAAAAGTGGAATTTCACGCCCAGGATACGAAAGGAACCCTGAAACTCACAACAACCTATAAAGGCAATCGGGCTAATGCGATGAGAAGGTATTTTAAAAATACCAATAAAAGGGAAGTAGTCGACAGCTGGAATAATTTCCTGTTTTATAGTCTGAATTATTCCAATGACAGAAATGGAACGGATGTAAGAAACATCTTTAAAGATGCCATCATTGATATTGTAAGTGATGATAAAAAGCTGAACGAATTTAAAATTCAGTATCAGGCAACGGTTGAAAATCCCTATTATGTGGATGCCAAAAACAATCGATTCCTGATGTATTTTGACCGTAATGTAGTAAAGGCAAGCGCAAGAGATTTCATGCATAAGGATTTGCCTTTCTGGCATAATTTCGACAGTGAGAGATATGAGATCCATCTTTATACCGATCAGAAAATAGATACGGACGAAAAGTATACTGCTCAGGAAAGTACGATCAATAATCCGTATTTTGAATATACAAGCCGAAAGAAAATCACTAAAAACGGTGCAGCGGTATTTATAGATTACAAGCCTTTAGTAAACCTGGAAATTCCGCCCTCTGAATTTGAAGATTTCAGAACGGCACATCATACGGTGGCCGATAGTAATTTCGGGTTGGGGATTGATATCATTGAACCGGGACTGATGAACCGGCTTAAATTTAGTTTTAAAAAACGTTTTAATAATTAAGACAAATAATTTCGGGCGGGGTGCAAAGCACCCTGCCCGAAACTTATAATGCAATTTACAGCCTGAAACCTTTGATCCTCCCACAGGGTTTTATGCTTGATTTCCGTTAAATTTTTGTTTTCCGGTTATCAACTCAAAAAAGAGCCTGAAATCGGAAATCAAGGACCATAAAGGGTATTTGAATGTTGCCGGCTTATTTTTTTCAATCACGGCGTGGCTGAACCAGGCAAAGCCGTATCCAACGATAGGGATATACCATAAAAACCTTTCTTTTCCTGAGCTGATGACATAGCCGATGACTACAAAAACCAATAAGGTTCCAATAAAATGAAAAATCCTTGTACCCAATTTGCGGTGTTCGGTAAGATAGAATTGATAGAATTCGCTGTATGTTTTTATTCTTTCAGACATGGCATGATTAGTTTAAAGTTTCTGAAAGATTGAAAGCAATAACTTCGCCAATTTTGATACAAAACAAAAATCGCAAGGAGCTGAAATGAAGTTCTATCTGCATTTTAGCTCCTTGCGATTTAGATAAAGATTAATTTATTTTTCGAATCAGCTTTTCCTTAACTTACTGTTTCGGTACCCGTAGCAGAAATAGATTACCAAACCTATGGCGAACCAGAGTCCAAACCAGAACCAGTTGTCGTGGCTCATTCCTGTAAGTAGGTATAAACAAGAGCTTAAACCGATTAAGGGAATCAGGGAAAGGTTTTTCACAAAAGTCACTATACACAATATTAAATTGATCAGAATAAAAAAGAAAATAGAGGCTCTGAATTCACCCGCTTTAGGATCATTCCAATTCATTAAGGTATCGAAAAATTCAGGTTGCCAGAAATAAAATCCTATTAGCCCGCCAATGAAAATAACAGGAAAAATGATCTTTCCGTTAATATAGGGAAGATGGAATCTTCCTTTTAGCTTTTCTTTAACCGGAAGAACCAAAACACCGGCACAAACCAGCACGAAGGCAAAGATGGTTCCTATACTTGTAAAATCCAGAATGAACGTCTTATCTGTAAACAGGATGGGGATTCCAACCACAATCCCGGTAATAATAGTTGCAAATGAAGGTGTTTTGTATTTAGGATGTACTTCCTGAAATTTCTGGGGCATTAACCCATCACGGCTCATAGCATACCAGATTCTTGGCTGTCCCATCTGGAAAACCAATAATACAGTAGTAATTGCAACAATGGCCACAAAGGAAACAATGAGCTCCATCCATGCAACATTGGCATTACCTTTTTCAAATATGAATGAAAGGGGATCTCCTACACCATCAAACTTCCTGTAATCCACCATGCCCGTAAGAACCAATGTAAGAGCTATGTATATAACTGTACAAAGGACAAGGGAAAGGATCATTCCTTTAGGTAAGGTTTTCTGGGGATCTTTAGTTTCTTCGGAAAGAACACTTAAAGCATCAAAGCCAATATAAGCGAAGAAAACCCCTGAAACGGCACTCATTACACCGGCAAAACCATTTGGCATAAAGGTGGAAACTCCGGTTTCGGGATTAGTCGGGGTCCAGTTATCTGTATTGATGTATGCAAAACCTACCAATATTACAAAAACAATGACGGCTAATTTTAAAATGACCAGTGCATTATTAAAGTTTTTACTCTCTTTAACACCGATATAACAAAGCCATGTAATTAATCCGTTGATCACCAAGGCAGGAACATCCACAATAAATTTTAAGCTTCCAAGCAATGGGGCGGTATTCCAGGCGTTCAGTAATTCTTTGTTTTCAGAGCCGCTCATGAAAGCTTTTTTAGCTTCCGTATAGCTGCAGGTAAGATAATCCGGAATATGCATGCCCAAGCGCTCCAGAAAGCTGGTGAAATAATCCGACCATGAGAATGCAACATAGATATTTCCAAAGGAATATTCCATAATGAGGGCCCAGCCGATGATCCACGCAATCAGTTCGCCGAAACTGGCATATGCATAGGTATAAGCAGAGCCTGCTGCAGGAATCCTGCTGGCAAATTCAGCATAGCATAAAGCCGTGAAACCACAGGCAAAACCACAAATCAAATAAAGTAAAATAACTCCGGGGCCACCTCTGAAAACAGCTTCTCCCAAACTGCTGAAACTTCCTGCTCCTATAATTGCTGCGATACCAAAAAAAACGATGTCCCAAACACCTAAAACCCTTAAAAGATGAGTTGATGTATCCGTGTCTGAGTAGATTTTCCTCCTGAATAGTTGATTCATTCAATGCTATATTTGAGTTGTAAAAAAACAAATGTAATGATAATTATAAAAGTATGTTAAAAAATAGCTAAATTTTCTATATTTTTCCTTAAACTCCCTTTCTAAGCTTGCTTAAACAATAAGTTTTCAATACTTTCGTTGATATAATAGACTTAATTTTTTTATTCAAAAGAATGAAATCAAAAAAAATACTTTTGGCTGCTGCTGTTTTTTATTACGGAATTTCCGAGGCTCAGCAGTCCCAATACTTCGCCCAGAAGGAAAAATACAGATTCAGTTTAGCCGAAAATCTTTATCAGACCAAAATATACAATGCTTCCCAATATGAATATGCAAGGCAGTATTTCTACAATCAGCACTTGTCACATTCTAAAAAAGAAGCGGCGCAGTTTTTTGATAATGTAATTGGAGTGATTCTTCAGAAAAATCATGCTGAGGAAGGCTTGGCTGCCTTTATGAAGGAATATCCCAATTCTGCTTATTTTGCTCAGGCGAACATGCCTCTGGCAGATTATTACCTGGCTAAAAAAGATTTTGAAAAAGCATTGGAAACTTTGAAGAAAGTGAACCAATATCAACTCTCCAAAGAAGAGAATACCCAATACATCCTGAAATTAGGTTATGCTAAATTCATGATGGGAGATTCTAAAGGTGCTACAGATGCGCTTGAGGAAGCTTATAAAACAGCTGATGAGACTCAGAAAGGGGATATCGCCTATATGTTGGGACATCTGTACTACACGAACAGACAAAATGATAAGGCCTTTCAGTATTTTGATTCGATTAAAGATCAGGAGAAATATTCAAAGCTGGTTCGCCCGTATTATGTTCAGATGTATTATAATGATAAGGATTATGATAAGGCTATTTCTGAAGGAAATGCTTTACTGAATGAAGATATTTCCGATTCCTATAAAGCAGAAGTTCATAAGATCATTGGAGAAAGCTACTTCATGAAGAAGGATTATGCCTCAGCTTATCCTCATTTAAAGGATTATTTAAGTGTCCAGCAAAACCCTTCTGAAAATGATCTTTATGAAATGGGATTTGTGGCTGCACAGCTCAAAAAATATGATGAAGCCGTTTCTTATTATAATCAATTGATCAACAGTAATTCCGCATTAGCACAAAATGCTTATTATCAGTTAGGAAACGCCTATCTGGCTGTTGATAAAAAACAGGAGGCACTTTCAGCCTTCCGTTCTTCTTATCAGATGGATTATGATGCTAAAGTGAAAAAATTAGCCCACGAACAATATGCGAAGCTGAGCTATGACATTGGAAACCCGTTTGAAAGTGCTTCAACGGTACTTCAGAATTACATCAATGAAAACCAGAATGATGCGAATACACCTGAAATGAGATCACTTTTGGTGAAATCATATTTGTATTCCGGAAACTATAAGGAAACGTTGAATGCGATCGACAAGCTGCAGAATTCTTCTCCGGATATTGATAAGGTAGATCAGGAAGTATCTTATTTATTGGGAACGGAAGAGTTCAACAAAGGGAATTATGATGAAGCGGAAAAGTACTTTTTAAGAAGTTTAGAATTTGACATCAATAAGGAGTTTAACAACAGGGCCTTATATTGGTTAGGCCAGGTATATTATCAGAAAGGGAATTATCCTTCTGCTATTGTACGTTATGAAAAGCTTTTAAATGAAAACTTCCCGGAAAAACAACAATTGCCCTATGATTTGGGATATGCTTACTTCAAATCGAAGAAATTTGATCAGGCTGAAAAGTATTTCAAGCAATATTTGACCAATCCTAAAACGGAATTTAAAAATGATGCGGAACTTCGTTTGGCAGATATTCATTACGCCAATAACGACCTGAATGAAGCGATCGCCATCTATGATAAGAACGAAGACGCAACGGATTATACTTTATACCAAAAAGCGATGGCTTTAGGTTTTAAAGGTGATACGCAAGCAAAGATCAATAACTTAAAGAATTTATTATCCAAGTATCCGGATTCCGAATATTATGATGATGCTCAATACGAGATGGGAACGGCTTATGCTGCGCAGGATGATTTTGCCAATTCCAACGATTCTTTTGCCAAGGTTATGAAGTCATCATCAGACAAAGATCTGATCGCTAATGCTTCTATCTACAGAGCACAGAATTATATTGATATGAACCAAAGCGATAAGGCTCTTTCAGAGCTTACATCTTTAGGGCAACAATATAAAAATACACCATACGCAGAAAAAATTGTGCAGGCTGCCAAACCGATTTTTACGAAAAACGGAGATGTTGCGGGATATGAGAGCTTTGCCAGAAATATAGGAGTAAATGTAGATGCCGCTGAAATTGATGAGATCAACCTTTCTACCGGAAAACAATATTTCGCAAAGAAAGATTATAAAAATGCTATTTCTTATTACGAAAAGTATTTAACGCAAAATCCGACAGGAGAAGGGCTTTATCAGGCTAAATATGAGTTAGGGGAAAGCTACTATCAAACCAATAATACTACGAAAGCATTATTGGTGTTGCAGGAAATTGCCAATGTTCAGAACGATTATCAGGATGATGCACAAACCCGTATCGCCCAGATTTATGTGACTCAAGGGAACAGTGCGGAAGCTAAAAAATACCTGGAAAATCTTAGAAACTCTTCTAATGTGAGCATCAGAAATTATGCAAATGTAGAGCTGATGAAGATGTATGCGGAAGAAAAGAATTTTTCCGAGGCTGAAAAACTGGCTGATGCAGTGATTGCTAACAATAAAAACTCAGCGGCTGTTATTGAAACAGCAAAAGTGATCAAAGCAAGAAGCCTGATGAACTCCGGGAAGGATAAAGATGCACAAACAGCTTATACTTCGCTGGAAAAATCTTCCAATACAGAAGTAGCGGCAGAAGCGTTGTATGCAAAAGCTTATTATCAGAATAAAGGAAAAGCCTTCAAATCCTCTAATGAAACCATCTTTAAGTTGGCTAATAATTATGCTTCGGAAGAATATTGGGGTGCAAAAGCATTGGTTTTGATGGCCAAAAACTATATCGGATTGAAAGATAATTATCAGGCAAGTTATACTTGTGACCAGATTATCAACAATTACCAGGATTTCCCTGAGATTGTGGCAGAGGCCAAAGAAGTGAAGAAACAAATTAAAAAGTAAAAAGTAGTAAAAGGTAGCAGGGTTTAGGACTTAGGAATTAGGATTGCTACATTGATAAATTGTTACATTAATAATTATGATGAAATACATTTTTCCAATCATATTTTTAGGGGCTTCGTCATTTGCGTTTTCCCAAATCAAGGAAGAAAAACTGATTCTTAATAAAAAAAGAGAACCGGAGGTTAAAAAGATCGAAAAGAAAAAAACTTCTGTAGAGACCATTAAGAATTATCCGCCGGAAGAAAAATCTCAGAATCCAGTAAAGTATACCATTACGGATGTGCCTGCTGTTTCGGATTTCAAAACCTCTACCATTCAAGGCGAGGATGTAACTCCGAAATTCGATGCAACAGCTCAGAATAATTATTTCCAGTTCGGAATGGGGAATTACGGGAAAATCCTTGCGGATGCTAATATTTCCACGACCTTGGAAAATAAGATAGAGGTAGGAGCAGATGTACATGTTCTTTCCACACAAGGATTGAAAAAGGATTATGCCTGGGATTCCAAACAAAATTCCGCAACATTGGGCGCTTTTTTAAATGCTTATGGAGAAAAGGGAAAGTTCAACGCCAATGCAGAATATGGATTGAATAATTATAATTATTATGGGATTTATGCACTAGAACCAGCTGCTGATGTCGACCTGAAGCAAAAAGTGAATCAGTTTAAGGTTAACGGATATTATGATTTTTATTCCAATGAAATTTTGAATGATGTAAGGGTGAAATCTTCATTCCTGAAAGACCATTTTGAGGCCCAGGAGAATCAGGCTTCCATTTTAGCTAATTTCTCAAAGCATGCTGTTGAAATAGGGAAGTCGGATGTGGTTTTAAATGCAGATTTAGGAGTTGGTTTAGAGACTGTGAAAACAGATTTTGCCATCAGAGACAGAAATTCATCTAATTTTTTCAATACAAGCTTATCGCCGAAAGTTACTTTTGCTAAAGGAGAAACTTATTTAATGCTAGGTTCGTCATTTGCGTTTTTAAATGCTAAAAATTCTAATGATACAATGGAAGAACAGATGAAAAATAATAAGACCTACTGGTTCCCACAGGCGGAATTCCAGCTGGCAGCTTCCAAAGAATTTAAATTTTACGGTGGAGTAGATGGTGGCCTGAAATTGAATACCTATGGGGATTTATTACAGGAAAATCCATTTATTCTTTCGGATCAGATGTTAAGACCTACAGAAACTAAATATCATTTTTATGTTGGTTTAAGAGGAGATTTCGACGAAATGATTAAATATGATTTCTCTGCAGGTTTCGGAAAAATGAGAGATATCATGTTCTTCAAGGCCAATGATTTATTCAGCTATGATGCTCAAGAACGTTCTGCGTATAATTTTGCCAATACATTCTCTGCAATCTACGATGATGGGAATGTGAGCGATATTAAAGGAAGCATTCAATATTTTCCTTTGGCGAACCTGATTTTAGACGGGGAAGTCCTGTTCAGAAAGTACGATCTGAAAAATTATGAAGATATTTATAACGTTCCTTTATTGAGTGCAAGTATCGGAGCTAAATATACGATGCTGGATAAAAAGCTATTGCTAGGATTCAAAGGAATCTTCGCAAGTGACAGAACAACAAACTCTTACACCTTGGAAGCTATTCAAACTACTCCGAATATTATTTACAAGTCTACGGAAGATACCAATGATAAAGTAGGAGGGTATGCAGACTTAAATCTTTCCGCAGAGTATAAAGTTCACAAAAATTTCAGTATTTTCGCGCTCGGAAATAATCTTCTTAGCTCCAAATACCAGACGTACAAAGGCTATAAAGTTCTGGGGGCACAGATTCTGGGCGGGGTGAAGATTACATTCTAAAATATAAGTAATGAGGAATAGGTAATGAGCAATGCAAAAATTACTGATGAATTATTCATTACTCATGAATCGGGCTGCATAGTTTAATGGATAGAACTTCGGATTTCGGCTCCGACAGTGAGGGTTCGAATCCTTCTGCGGTCACATGACCGACTTTAGAAATTTCTAAAATTTCTGGTCGGTCTTTTTTATTCCATAACTTACTGTTAACAATAGTATATAATCTATAATAGAGTTAAGTTTTGGTGTTCGATCCTTAGTTCCATCGAATTGCAGTTTTTCAGGATAAATCGAACACATAATCGCTCTTTTAGTCTCTCAATCCCCTTGTTTAAAGGCTGGAGATATTTGAAATAGCATATAACGCGACAAGAATGAATATTGAAGCGGCTGAAATGGAAGAGGTGATCGAAGTGAAGAAACAAAACTTCTTTGATTCCTCAAAAGATCTGTTTCCGCTACTGATCGTCTTTATCCGCCTTATGATGAGAGGATTTCTATGAATGACGATGATTTTTACAAATAAATAGGGGATACTTTTAAAACGGGTTATCCTAATACTTTAGCATGGTTGATTTCTTCTGATCTTGAAGCGGTGAAGAAAGTTGGATTACGCCCATCAAGAAAGGTAAAGCTTTTCAATGGAAAGCTGGAAACCCGATTTTCACAGTATGAGATGTATGAGGGGACGAAGAAGATGCATAAAATTGAGAATAATTGATGGCAGGGAACATTTTCGATTTTTTAGATATTATTTTTAATGGACTGAATGTATTGGATAGCTTTTCATCGAATAAAATTGATACGATTCAGACTAAAAAAATAAGAAATAAAATCCAAACCTAACTTTTTAACTTACACACTTCGTGGGTGAGTGTCCTTACCAAACAAGGCTCAAAGTCATACTGTTTTTTAAAAGCATAGGAAAAATGGATAAGTCTTCAAAACCCACTTCCATATAAACATCCGTCGGTTTTTTATTCCTTTCCGTCAAGTGATAATAAGCCAGCTCAGGGCGTTTCTGAATAAGCCATAGTTGTGATGTAACCTTGAACGCTTTTCTGAAATCTCTGTTGAAAGTAGAAGGCTTCTTCCTGTTAAATATCTAAATCTTTCCAATGGCATATTAAACATATAGTTTTTCTCCATGAAGTTAATAAGATCGATTTTACCAGGCTATTCAAAATTAGCGAGTAAGGATCAATATTTTGATCAAATTCCCGTAAAATACTTATTGGAAATTCAACGTAAAATGTATTGGATTAACTTAGTCTATTATTTAATACTTCCTGTGATAATTTCTTCTACGTTCCAAGAATTCGGGGTATATTCACTTTTGAAAGGATAGAAACAAAAAGCCATAATTATATCCTTATACCAATAGACTATAAGGCTAAATTTTCATTTATTATGATTTTTTTTACAAAAAAGCAGGCTAATTTCTTTAATATTTCTCTTCACCTTCGAGAATTGAAAGCTTGGATCAGTCGCACTACTAACAGTATAAAATATTCTTTGCTGTCAAAGATAATCACAAGCTAAAATGGTATAAAATCTAATTCATTATTAATTAAAAAAAAACACGTCAAGTTCTGACGCAATATCATATTACTTTTGTTTTAAAGATAACAGGTGATTTCTTGCAAGAATGATTAACCATTAACCCTTAAAACAAAAAATTATGATTTACACAGAAGACTTCTTCGCACCGGGAAGCACGTATCCCAGTGATAATGTAGTAGAATTAATTGATAGCTATACCAGTGAACATGTAGTCTATAAAAAAACTACTGTTGGAATTCCGACAACCGGAGACGGCGATGGTGCCATTTACAGAAAAAAAGAGACAGACTTTTATAAAAGAGAATGGACCGGATATGTTAATATATTATGGTGGGGAATTGGCAACACCCTATCAGATTATACCGAAACAACGACAAGAATACAAAAAGCTTTGGCACTTGGATATGATACTTTTTTTGATGAAATTTCGATCATCATTAATGATTCTCTGCCAGTTCAAAACAACCAGAAACTGCTTTCCAAAGGCTGTAGTATTAAGCAGTCAGGATTTGTAAAAGAAATTTTTAATTGTGAGAATAAAAGTAATATCTCTATAACAGGATTTAATCTGGAAGGACTGGGAACAGATTATCAAGGAAGCCCAAGCTCAAAGGCAGTGGGCGTTTTATGTACTGGAGCTAAAAATCTTGCCATTGCAGATAATACATTCAAAGATTTTAGTTATTCTGCCGTTTCGGGATTAAACGGGATTGATCATTTAACATTTAAATTTAACAAAGTCGAAAATTCATTTGATACGGAATGGGCAAAAGTTACACCTCAGGATCCGTTTGGAAGAAAAGACAATACAGGAATTACAGTTGGAGGGAAAAATATTTCTATTCTTAAAAACAGTTTCAAAAACTCATCTCAAGGCATTATTATCGCTGAAAATTCGGAGTTTATATCCATTTCAGATAACGATATTGAAAATACCATTTTGGAGCATGGAATGTATCTGGATGCAGGACTCTCCAATATCTCTGTAATCGGGAACCGTATTAAAAACACTCAAAAGGTAGGTGTTAAGCTGCAAAATTTTGATAAACATCCGGATACTCTTGGTTATGTTTGCCATAATGTTGTGGTCTCAAACAATATTGTAGATAATACGGGATCAGGAGGCGACGGTATTCTGATCAATAATACCGCAAATACTCCCTTGACTTTGGCAAAAAATGTTATTGTATCCGGAAATGTGATAAGAAAGGCGGGTCAACATGGGATTAATGTGAGGTATATAGATGGTGGAGTCGTTGCTAATAATATGGTGAATGACATTATGCATTCAGGAATTTATATTGCCTTCACCAAAGGGCTAGATGTTTGTCATAATAATATCCGTACTACACAGGAAAGTGGAATAATGATTGAATCAAAGAATGATTTTTTAAATGTAAATTCTAATACCATTGATAATCCGGGAGCTAAAAATGTAGGCGGAGAAGATTTATTAACAGGAATAAGTATAAGATATACTAATAACTCTGAGATTGCTGTAAAACATAATAAAATTAGAGGTAATTCTGATCAGGCAATGAGATGGGGAATTTTTGTTGAAGGAATTGAGGAGCCATTACCTAACCTTGAACAAGGAACATTCGAGATTGAAAATAACGTGATTTTAAAAGCCAGATATGTTGATATGAGATTCCTCAATGGACTCATAGCATTAAGACGTTTGCGAGATAATTATACAACAATCCAAAATTCCCCTGGTGAACAACCTTAATCAATAAAAAGCCTCATTATGAAATTTTTCAAAATTTTCTTTCCCGATTAGGCTGGAATGCCCATAAAACCTATATTTGCAGCCTAAATTTTAAATCAATGAAAGAACTAATCGAAAAAATCAACGCAGAATTTGAAGCTTTCACTACTGAAGCAAACCAACAAGCAGAAAAAGGAAACAAGGCAGCTGGAACAAGAGCTCGTAAATCAGCTTTAGAACTAAGCAAGTTGTTTAAGGATTTCAGAAAAGTTTCTGTTGAAGAATCTAAAAAATAATAAATGATCCCTGTCGAAAGACAGGGATTGTTTTTTATAGGGGATCTTTTTTGAGCAGTTTTTTTATTTCGGGGATCTTTTTATCTTTTACAATGTATGTTTTACAGATCTTGTTATTCAAATGCATACTAAAGTTCATCTGGGTGCCTTCTACTCCCACGACACTATTAGGAGGAGGGGTATAATCTGTAAAGATTGGGCAAAAATTGGCAAGGCATAGAAGATTTCTTATCAACGATTTGAAAACCCCGGGATAATGGCCATAATCATCCAGAACTTTAATTTTAAAAAACCTTTTTCCCAAAGTAGTCCCCCAATAAGATTCCGTGATTGTACCTATGAGGATTACAGACGGAATGGAAAGCAATATACTAATGAATACCATCTGATGAAATCCAAAATAAAAAAGCAGTATGAACGGTAACATATCAATGATTTTAGCAAAAAGCCTTTCCGTTTCATTGTTTTTATGTCCGGGATTATAAGGGAATTCATATTCGAATTCATTATAAATCCTGTTTCCCAGCCTGTCAAAATTACGGGTGGGTCTATGAATAATTCGCTTTTCTTTAATTTCCGATATTTTCACTTTTGGCTATATAATCATACTCAACTGAACTCTTTTTCTCACTTCATCGACTTCCGTTACTTTTACCTGAACATGCTGATGAAGTTTTACCACTTCATTCACATCAGAAACAAAACCGTCTTTTAACTGGGAAATATGAACCAACCCACTTTCTTTAATTCCTACATCTACAAAACACCCGAAGGCCGTAATATTATTGACAATTCCCGGTAAGATCATTCCACTTCTCAAATCTTTAATAGATTTTACATTGGGATCAAATTCAAATATTTTAGCTGCTTTCCTTGGGTCTAATCCCGGTTTTTCAAGCTCTTTCAGAATGTCTTTTATGCCTAAAATACCGATGTCTTCCGTAATATATTTTTCCGGTTGTATCAACGAAATTTTCTCTTTATTGGCGATAAGATCATGGGTTTTAATCCCTAGATCTTTGGCCATCTTTTCAACAATTCCATAAGCTTCAGGATGAACAGCAGAGTTGTCAAGAGGATTTTTAGCATTAATGATTCTTACAAATGCTGCCGCCTGTTGGAAGGCTTTTTCGCCTAATCTCGGAACTTTCTTTAATTGTTTCCTGTCTTCAAACGGACCATTCTCTGTACGGAAATTCACAATGTTCTCTGCCATTTTCTCTCCAATTCCGGAAACATAGCTTAATAAGGATTTACTGGCAGTATTGAGGTTAACTCCCACTGAGTTTACACATTTCATTACAGTGGAATCTAATTCATTCTTCAGTTGGGTCTGATCCACATCATGCTGATACTGACCTACACCAATGGATTTCGGATCTATTTTTACGAGTTCCGCTAACGGGTCGGCAAGTCTTCGTCCAATCGAAACAGATCCTCGTACTGTAACATCGTAACTTGGAAACTCTTCTCTTGCAATTTTACTTGCGGAATAGACCGATGCACCCGCTTCTGAAACCACAAAAACCTGAAGTGGCTTATCAAAAGCAATTTTCTTAATGAAAAACTCAGTTTCCCGACTTGCCGTACCATTTCCAATGGAAATCGCTTCAATATGATAAGCATTTACCATGGAGCGGATTTTTTTCATGGCCATCCCTGATTCGTTTTGAGGAGCATGAGGATAGATGGTTTCATTGTGTAGTAAGTCTCCTTTTTCATCCAGGCAAACCACTTTACAACCGCTTCTGTAACCCGGATCAATTGCCAGTATCCTTTTTTCTCCCAATGGAGGGGCTAATAACAATTGGCTTAGATTTTCAGAGAAGATTTCGATCGCTTTTTTATCAGCTTTTTCTTTGGCTTCCTGTAATACTTCGTTAGAGATAGCGGGTTCCAGTAATCTTTTGTAGCTGTCTTTTATGGCTATTGAAATTTGTTCTGCACTTTCATGATTAGATTTGATAATAGCGTTTTCTATCAATTCAATGGCTTCTTCCTTATCAATTCCTACATCCGTTTTCACAAAACCCTCGGTTTCTGCTCTCAACATGGCAAGAAGCCTGTGAGATGGAGTTCTGCTCAGGTTTTCTTCCCATTCAAAATATTGAGAGAATTTCTGGGCACCTTCTTCGTCTTTTTTAGCTTTTACTACCTTAGAAGAAATAACTGCTTTGCGTTGAAACAGGCGGCGGAGATTCTTACGGACGTACATGTTTTCATTAATCCATTCCGCCATAATATCCCTTGCTCCCTGAAGGGCTTCTTCTTCGGAGGAAACTTCATTATTCAAGTATTTTGAAGCCAAAAACATCAGGTCATTATTTCTCTGGCTCATGATGATTTTCGCCAATAGTTCAAGTCCTTTTTCTTTGGCGGAATCAGCTTTGGTCTTCTTACGTTTTTTGAAAGGCAGGTACAAGTCTTCAAGCTCCTGGATTTCAAAGCTTTCTTCTATTTTTTGTCTGAATTCGGGAGTTAATGCATTTTGTTCCTCTATAGATTTTAAAATGCTTTCTTTTCTTTTTATAATCTCCTCAAACTGTTTATGCAGTTTAGAGATCTGTTCTATCTGGGTTTCATCCAGGTTTCCGGTTTTGTCTTTTCTATAACGGGCTATAAAAGGAACGGTACAGTCTTCGGCTAATAGCTGAAGAGTATTGGTAATGCTTCTTTCGGAAATGTTCAGACTTTTCTGGATGAATTGAATAATGTTCATTTGATAAATTTGAGAGGGCTAAAATAGGGATTTTTAATCTCGATGTAAATAGTCGGATTGTTTTTCATTTCTTGATATATGATAAGGTGAGAAGATAATTGATTTTTATATTTTTGATTTTCAAATTTTAAATAATCTTTTTAATAAAATAATATGAAAAAACTTAGTGTTATTGCATTAGTTGCTGTAGGATTGTTGGCAGCATCATGTAACAAAGAAAAAGCGGCAGAAACTGCTGCTACAACTACTGAACAGAAAGTTGCAGAGGGTACGGGTGAAGTGTTGGCTGTAGATGCAGCGACTTCAGTGGTAAACTGGAAAGCATTCCACAAAGGAGGTTTTGCACCGCGTTGGGGAACTATTAGTGTAAAATCCGGTGAGTTAAACGTTGAAGGAGGACAGCTTACTGCAGGTAATTTCATTATTGATATGAATTCTATTAAAGTAGATCCGGCTTCAGTAACGGAAAAAGATAAAAAACCGGCAGATCTTGAAGCGCACTTGAAAAACCCTGATTTCTTTGATGTAGCGAAAAACCCTACTTCAGATTTCAAAATTACAAGCGTTACAGATTTAAAAGAAGCACCTAAAGATGCTGTTGCGGGTGCGAATAAAACAGTAAGCGGAAATCTTACGTTATCCGGAAAAACAGTTAATGTAACTTTCCCTGCAAAAGTGGATGTTGTAGAAAATTCTGCGTCTATTCAGGCTAAATTTACAGTGAACAGAGCAGATTGGGGGATTAAATTTGGTACTGATGAAGCAGATCCTGCAGAATGGATGATCAGCAAAGACATCGAAATTGCTGTAGATGTTAAAGCAAAAAAATAATTGCTAAAATATACAAGTATAGCCGCCTTTTCATGAGGCGGCTTTTTTATTTTTAACAGGTTTGAAAAATTCTAAGGGAAAAGGTAAAATTTTAAGGTTTTGTTTCGTAATAATATAAAGGAGTATCGTTTTCATCAAAACCTATGATGAGAATTTTATATCCTTTTGCATCATCATTATTGTAAAACCTAACTGTGGTAGGAGTATCAGATTTCACTTCAAGATACGGGTTCCAGTACAAGTTAGTTCTTGTATCTTTGCCAGTATCTTTTAAGCTGGCATTATCATAAACTGCATTATTGAAAACCGCTTCTTTACTGTAACCGTTTAATGTAATGCTTTTCAAACCGGGAAGCTGCTTTAATTCCTCATCGGATAATTTAGCCTCTCCTCCTTGATGTGTATATATCGCAATAGCTTGTCTGCCGCCTCCGGGACCTGCACCTATGAAATGATCTTTGATAACTTTTATCATGGCAACATCTGCTACGGAAATATTGGTTATCTGGCTGGGATCAATTTTCATTTCATTAAGAAATACAGGAACAGGTGCTTCTCTTAAAAAGGGAGTGAGGGAACCATTACTCATCCGCATCTGGAAGTTGGCTACTCTTCCTTCCAGGAACTGCAATATATTACTCCCGGCAACTAATGTATTCTTATCATTGACGAAATCAAAAATATCTTCAGAAATGCTTTTGAACAGGGAGCTGCTTAGTTGTTGGTTCAACTTTCTTTTATCATCTTTTTTCTGCCCGGTCAGCCTGATTTCTTCAATAGTATTTATCTTTTCGCTTATTGATTTTTCAAAAGCTTTAGATTTTACTGCTTTGGCCACTTCTACCGGGAGAGGTTCATTAGGCGTACGCGCTGCCAGCTTGAAATTAGTGGCTGGAAGATTGCTTTTGTAAGGAATGAAAGTATAAGAAGGCTGTACGTATACATTAGTGGCATTAGATGTTTTCTGTTTACCGCTCAATTGGTAAAAGAACTTCATAGTACCTTCGAAAATCAGGTTGTTAAAGGTGAAAATTCCTGAATCATCCGTAGGGATCTGGTATAGTTTAGTTCCGTTTTCCTGATCGGTTTTAGAGATTAAGTTCAGGGCGGAACTTCCGGCAGATGGCCCGGAAACTTTTCCTTTATAAGACAGATAAGATTCCGGAGTATATCTAATTGCCGGAAAGCTTCCTGAAATAAGTGTATTCCAATCAAAACGCTTCCACTTTTCGGAAATAAGTAAAGCGTCCAGAGCTTCTGTATTATGATTTTTACCAAAATATTGGGCAGGAGAATATATTTTGGAAGTAATATCCCCTGTGAGCCACAACGTGCTTAAAAGACTTTTTTCTGTTTCTGTACTTTGAGATTCTTCGTCAAGAACAACTACAGAATAATTGGAATAATTTGGATCTTTTGCAATAGTAAAAGTGTTTGTTTCGTGAGGAATATCACTTAAAGATACGTTTTGAATGGAGGGCTGTTTTATATTGAGTAATTGAGGTTGAACAAAACAAAGCCTTGTTGCAATTACCTGTTCTTTATCATCGAAGACCGTTAGTTGCAAAATTCCATTCACGAGTTTATCAGTAGGAATGGTATAAGTTTTTTCATTGGATAAATTACTTATTCGTGCCTTATAAACAAGTTGATTATTAATTGTTCCTAATACCTTGTAAGAAGAATGTGGGGTGTTTTTTGATTGTATAGAATAGGTAATGGCATTTGTTTTACTTTTCACCTGTAAATTGAGGCCGGAAGCAGAAACAAAAGGTAAGTCAATATTTTGTTTTATTCCTTTATTATCCTGAACAATAAGCTGATATTTCTTTCCGCTTTCCGGAGTGAGGTTGAATGAACCTACATTTTGATCGAACCCTTTAAAGCTTACTATTTTTATATCCGGATTTGCAGAATCTATAACATAACCGCTCCAATCGGAAGGAGTAATCCCATTAGATTGCAGACGGACTGCGAATTGAGTATTGATCCCATGTACAAAGGTTCCGCTTTCAGGGAAGACAGTAACGGACCATGGAGAAGTAGTGTCGGAAATCAGTTTCTCAGGTGAAGCCGGATTGTATACTTCAATGGGCTGAATCCATTGAAAGTCTTCACTGAAATTGGCCATCCATGTTGTATAAGCTCTGATATAATATACATCTTCTTTTAAAGTTTCGGGAAGGCTAAGGCTTCCATTGCCTTCTCCATTATACAGAGGAAATATTGCTTTGCTTATTTGTGTTTTATTACGGTCATATAATTCTACAAATAAATTGGTTGAAACGGAAGATCGGTTATATCCCTCAAATACAAACGATTTGAACCAGATATTTTCTCCTGCTATATAATTGCTTTTATTAAGAAGCAAATGTATTTTTTCCTGTGGATATTTTTGTTCAAAGTTTTGAAGGGCTTGTTCGGCTTTATCCTGAGCATTGGCATAGTTCATAAATGCCAGTACACTCAACAGTATTAGTTTTTGTAACATGAATGTTTTTTTTAAATTGTGTTTTGATTGAAAGCTAAAAATACAGTTTTTTATTTAAGTCACTGCTCATTGAGGATTTTTTTATGATAAGAATTAAGAATATAGATCTTATGACAAAGCCTTACCAATCCGGTAAGGCTTTATCTTGATTTTCAGGGAAGAAACTTCTTAATTGGTAATAACTCCAAAAGGCTTCCATGTGTTTGTCCCGTCGGTTACATTTACCCAACCGATAGGCCCGTTTACAGAAGGTCCTACATTCAGGATAATATCTCCACGTTTCCACTTTGGATCTGAAGTAGAAGGGTAGGTATCAGCATATGTTATTTTTACTTTTCCTAAGTGGAGGAAATCGTTTAAATTTTGATAATAAACGGTTCCTAAATTATCATTTGTAATAAAATTACCGATGATATTAAATTCAATATCCGATAAACATTTATTGTTACTGATGGTGGTTTTTAGATCTTCATTGGCTTTAATATCACAGACTTTGAAATTTTTCACGGAATTTCCCCTTACATCATCATAAAGAGAGCCCGCTCCAACAATATTGATTCCGATGGAAATTTGATTATCAACAACGGTGTTATAGGATAAAATGTCATTATCTATTATTTTGTTACCGCGTACCATTAAAGGATTTTCTACATTGTTCGCTAAATACAGTCCATAACCGGGTTTGCCAAGGGCAATATAGTTGCTGTTAATATTCCAGTTATAACATTCATCTGAGATTACAATACCTATGTGCTGGCAAAAATCAATCATACTGTTCATAACGTTTACATGAGATGTTTTTTCAGCATAGATGCCGTCATATGCACCATAAATTAAAGTGTCAATAATTCTCCAGCCCTCCTTTGTTGTATCATCATAGAACCATATTCCTTTGCTATCAGGCGTATTAAATTCAAATGAAAGAGATGTATTATTAGAGATTTCATTATTAACTGATTCTCCTTTTACTAGAATTCCTACCTGGCAATAATTTGTTTTTAAAGTTTGGATCTGGGAAGACCAAAGATAATTCACTTCTAACGCAGTTTTATATCCATTGATTAAAAGATCTCTTAAAATAATGTCATAAGCATGATTTGTAGAAGTTCCATTTACTTTAATGCCGGTAAAACTGTTAGGAGTTGTAGTAAAATAAGTAGCATTATAAATTCCGAAACCCTCCAGGACTACCCCGGAAACATTAACAATAATGCCGTCGTTATTGTTCGTAATAATAAAAGGAGGATATGTAGTACTACTTCTGGTAGAAGAACCTGTAATCTTAATGGCTTTGTTAATTTGTAATGGACTTAAAATCATATATCTTTTATTCTCAAGATTTAAAACCTGTCCGGCTTCCATTTCATTAATAAGTGTTTGGATTTTAGGAGCATCATCTGTATTTCCATCACCAGTTGCACCACATATTCTCACTGAAATATCACCCGTGATCATTCTCTTATACGAAATACCATTAGCTTTTACACGATAAATGCATCCATCGCTAACAGTTCCTGTTAATTTTTGGTAATTAACAATATCTCCAGTATAATGGTCAATTAATGTAACCATATCTTTGTCTAAATTTGGATCAGACGATAAAAAGAATTCCTCTGTTGTTAATAAATTCAAATTGTTTGTCATTTTTTCTTTTTAAAAGGTTAATAATTAGTGATATACATTCTTGCAAGAAATCTATAAAACAAAGATAGTAGGGAGAAACGCCAGAACTTGACGTGTTTTATTTTCTGAAAATATTTACTGTATTTTTATTAATTTCCTCATTATGAATTTGTTAATTAATTCATAATCATATAAATTAATTCATTAAAAATCACTACTTTTGCACCCGTAAAAATCTTATATGCAAAACATTAGAAATATTGCGATTATCGCACACGTTGACCATGGAAAGACTACTTTGGTTGACAAGATCATTCACGCTACCAACATTTTCAGAGAAAATCAGGAAAGTGGGGAATTAATTATGGATAACAATGATCTTGAAAGAGAAAGAGGGATTACGATCTTATCCAAAAATATTTCTGTTACCTATAAAGACACAAAAATTAACGTAATTGATACTCCCGGTCACGCCGACTTTGGAGGGGAAGTAGAGAGAGTATTGAAGATGGCAGACGGAGTTTTATTGTTGGTGGATGCTTTCGAAGGTCCGATGCCACAAACCCGTTTTGTTTTGCATAAAGCTCTTCAGTTAGGATTAAAGCCTATCGTGGTAATTAATAAAGTAGATAAAGAAAACTGTCGTCCGGATGAAGTTCACGATAAAGTTTTTGATCTTTTCTTTGCATTGGATGCTACGGAGGAACAATTGGATTTCCCTACTTATTACGGTTCTTCAAAACAAGGATGGTTCAACATTTCCTTAGAGCCTACAGACAATATTCTTCCTATTCTTGATGGGGTGTTGGAACATGTTCCGGCTCCAAAAATAGAAGAAGGAAACCTTCAGATGCAGGTGACTTCACTGGATTATTCTTCATTCTTAGGAAGAATCGCAATCGGAAAAGTGATCAGAGGTTCTTTGAAAGAAGGACAATGGATCGGTCTTGCTCAGGAAGGAGATAAAATCGTAAAAGGAAAAGTAAAAGAATTATACATCTTTGAAGGATTAGGTAAGAAAAAAGTAACCGAGGTTCAGGCAGGGGATATTTGTGCTGTTGTTGGATTCGATGCTTTCCAGATCGGGGATACATTTGTTGACCTTGAAAATCCGGAACCCATGGAAAGATTGGCAATTGATGAGCCTACGTTGAACATGACGTTCTCTATCAACAACTCTCCATTCTTCGGAAAAGATGGTAAATATGTTACTTCTAATCACCTTAAAGAAAGATTAGAAAAAGAATTAGAGAAAAACCTTGCATTAAGAGTTCAGCAGACAGATGATGCCAACACATTCTTAGTATTCGGTAGAGGTATTCTTCACTTATCGGTTTTGATTGAAACCATGAGAAGAGAAGGATATGAAATGACGATTGGTCAGCCGCAGGTAATCTTAAAAGATATTGATGGTGAGAAATGTGAGCCTTATGAAACAATGGTAGTAGACGTTCCTGAAGAATATTCATCAAGAGTAATCGACTTGGCCACTCAAAGAAAAGGAGACCTTTTGATCATGGAAACCAAAGGGGAAATGCAGCATATGGAATTCGATATTCCTTCAAGAGGTTTGATCGGACTACGTTCTCAAATGTTGACGGCTACTGCAGGAGAAGCGATCATGGCACACAGATTCTCAGAATATAAGCCTTTCAAAGGAGCTATTCCGGGAAGAAATAACGGTGTATTAGTTAGCAAAACTCAAGGTCCGGCTACAGAATATTCTATTGCTAAATTACAGGATAGAGGTAAGTTCTTCGTTGATCCGGGTGAGGAAATCTATGCAGGTATGATTATCGGTGAGCAAAACAAACCGGGAGATTTGGTTGTAAATATCGTAGAAGCAAAACAGCTGAACAACATGAGAGCTTCCGGAAAAGATAAAGATACAGGTGTTGCTCCGAAAATCCTATTCTCTCTGGAAGAATGTATGGAATATATCCAACAGGACGAATGTATCGAGGTAACTCCGAACTTCATCAGAATGCGTAAAAAACTTCTTTCCGAAGAAGATAGAAAACGTGCTGAAAGAACGGCAAAAGCAGAATAAGTTCTGTATCATATACAATTAAAAGCCTCGATTTTCGGGGCTTTTTTTATTCAAATAAGAAGTAAAATGCTTATTTTACGCCTTTAAAAATCCAAAATAATTTAATGTAGTTTTGTAGCCTATGAGAATGAATCCATTAAAGCTGATATTTTTGTTTGGGGTATTTGTATCATGCAGCAGCTCCCGCTCTGTATCGAATACAGTAAAACTTCCGCCAAAACCACCCGTTAGCATCCCTAAAAATACGCCGAAACCTAAAGATTCTGTTGTCAGCAATACAGGAACTCCGGTAGAAGAAATTATTAAAGTTGATCTACCGCCTATACAACGGGAATTCCGCGGAGCATGGGTTGCAAGTGTTGCCAATATCAACTGGCCGTCCAGAAATAACCTGTCTGTTGAGCAGCAAAAAGCGGAAGCAATCAGTATGTTGGATATGCTGAAGGATAATAATTTCAATGCGGTCATCTTCCAGGTTCGTCCTTCGGCGGATGCTTTATATACAAGTACGTTGGAACCATGGTCATATTTCCTGACAGGGGAAACGGGAAATCCACCGTATCCTAATTATGACCCTTTGCAATTCTGGATTGATGAATCTCACAAAAGAGGGCTGGAGCTCCATGTATGGCTGAATCCTTACAGGGCGCATCACGCTAATGGAGGACCGGTAAATAACCTGTCTATGGTTAAAAAGCTTCCGGATATGATCGTAAGGCTGAAGAATGGAATGTATTGGTTTGACCCGGCAGATCCAAGAACACAGGGGCATGTCTCCAACGTGGTAAAAGATATTGTGAAAAGATATGACATCGATGCTGTACATTTTGATGATTATTTCTATCCTTATGCCACCTATAACAAAGGTGCTGATTTTCCGGACAGCAAAACGTGGAATGAATATCTGAGAAACGGCGGAACATTATCCAGAGCAGACTGGAGAAGAGATAATGTGAATAAATTTGTTGAACGTATCTATAAAGAAATCCATGCTGAAAAAAGCTATGTACGATTCGGAATCAGCCCATTCGGAATATGGAAGCCTGGTTATCCGGCAGGAATTACAGGCTCTTCCCAATACGACGAATTGTATGCGGATGCCAAATTATGGCTGAACAACGGTTGGGTAGATTATTTTTCTCCGCAATTATATTGGCCTGTCAATGCAAGAGAACAAGGCTTTGAACCTTTACTGAACTGGTGGAAATCAGAAAATACCCAGAACCGGCACTTATGGCCGGGACTCAACACTGTTGAAATAAAAGTTTCCGACCGTCCGACTGAAATTAAAAACCAGATTGAAATTTCCCGACAGATCCTAAAAAACAATGCCGGAGAAATTCACTGGAGTATCGCCGGATTAACGAAAAATCCCGGTATGCTTCCCACCTTAAAGAACGGCCCTTATAAAGAAAAAGCATTAGTCCCTAAAACGTCATGGATAAAGACTGTACCTTTAGCAATACCCACTTTGTTTATTGCAGATAACGGAAGCTTTGCACAGGCAAGCTGGAGCTCTAAAAATATAGGGGAAGTTTTTCAATGGGTGCTTTTCACCCAGTATAACGGAGTCTGGGAAACTGAAATCTTAACACGGGATAGCCTTTCAAGAGACATTCCGAAATATAAGGATGGCAAAAAGCTAAATGCAGTAGCGGTTAAAGCCATAGACAGGTTAGGCAATGAAAGTGATTATTTGGCTAAAAAGATAAAATAACCATACCACTACAGCGGTATTATGACACTTTTATTTTGGAATAAAATATAACTTATTGATTTTTATATATTTAAAAACACTGCATAGAATACCGTAGAAATGGAATCTAAACAAATAAAAAAGAGAGTAAAAGCTTACTCTCTTTTTTATTATAGGTTATTTTAATTTAATTTCCTAAATAAAAAGCTATACTTTCATATACATAGCCATTAGTTCCAGGTCCCATTTCGTAAATATTATTGGTGAAAAAGTGTCTTTTCTTACTTGCATTGTAGTATCTGTAAATGGCGGTAGAAGTTCCTAATGAACTTGAACTACCTGATGACCATGATTGTCCCATTTCACCTTCCTGAATCCATGCTCCATTAGTATTCATAGTATGATACAGAATACTACCACTTGCATTACTGGTGGCATAAATATCGCCATTTAGTTCTTCAGGAGTAATTGTTAATAGCCTGTCTCCATTTTTTCTATTGTACCATCTGGTTATAACTCTTTCTCCTCCTGATGCACCCAACCAATTATAACCCAAAATACCTTCTGGAGTATATCCTGCATTTATTCCATCATTATAATAGTATGTATAATAATGGCCAACGCCACCGCCATAAAACCTGTAAATAGGTGTACCCATAACTTCGGATTGTTCAGATGTGGTTTTATTTAGTTTTTTTTCAGACGATTGTAAGCTTGAAATATCCATATCATTCTCCTGATTTGAGCAGCCAGCTAATGTAATGCCAATTAGGCTAAGTAAAATAAATTGTCTCATGTAATATATTTAATTGTAATGTGCAAATATAATATTTATTCACCAATGTATGATATATTTTTAATTAGATTAATGAACCTTAATATAATGTGGAAGTTAATTATAGAGTTTTTTTCTAGAAATAAGAGATGCAGTATATGGAATTCGATATTCCTTCAAGATCAAAAGATATGACATCGATACTGTACATTTTGATGATTATTTCTATCCTTATGCCACCTATAACAAAGGTGCTGATTTTCCGGACAGCAAAACGTGGCAAAAAGCTAAATACAGTAGCGGTTAAAGCCATAGATAGATTAGGTAATGAAAGTGATTATTTGGCTAAAAAAAGTAAAATAATTGAGCTTTTAACTTCTATGAAATTATCTAATAAAAGGCTTCCTGAGTAAAGCATAAACTAAAGCATATTTTATAAATGTTTTCTCATTCAGGCTCAAATTATTAAAGCGTAACTTTGGTAAAAGATTTAGTCTTTAATTGTTTATTTTGCTTTAATACCATGAAATTATATATAAAATATATGGTAAGCCTTCGATGTAAGATGCTTGTCCATGAAGAACTCAATGCCCTTGATATAAAACACTCTGTCATTGATCTTGGTGTGGTAGAACTATTGGATAATATTACCAAACAGCAATGGGAAACATTAAAAAAGAATTTACTGAAATCCGGTCTTGAATTACTGGACGATAAGAAAAGTATCCTCATTGAAAAAATAAAGAATGTAGTTATCGAAATGATTCATTATGCTGAAGAATTACCTAAAATAAATTTTTCAGAGTATATAAGCGAAAAGCTTGGATATGATTATACCTATTTAGCGAATACGTTTTCTGAAGTCAAAGGAATTACCATACAGCAATTTATAATTATAAATAAAATTGAAAAAGTAAAAGAGCTGCTTTTATACGATGAACTTAATCTTACAGAAATAGCTTACAAACTTAATTATAGCAGTGTAGCCCATCTATCCAGCCAGTTTAAGAAAATCACAGGACTTTCCCCCTCTTTTTATAAACAGCTGAAACAAAAACGGACGAATAATCTGGAAGATTTTTGATACGTGTGATTTATATAACCTTTTTAAAATCATTTACAACCCGTTGTGTTTTAAACTGTCCATCTTTGTATTGTAATAATTCTATTGCATCAAATACTCCCATTATGGAAACAAATCACAACAAAGGTAATAAGACCTTTAAAATTACAGGAAACTGGGAATTACAATCAAAGCAGTTAAAAGAAAAATTTTCGCAATTAACAGATTTTGACCTAAAATTTAACGAAGGTAAAGAAACTGAACTACTTGATAAGATGGGAAACAGATTAAGAAAAAACCGTGAAGAAGTCATGGAAATCATAAAAGAAATTAATCTGTCATAGTCTTTTTTCAAATACTGTCTAATAGCTCCCAAGAATTGCCCTTATATTTTAAAGAGTTATTAAGCAAGAAGGACAGAAACTCTTAAGTATCTGTCCTTCTTTCAATAAGCCATGTAAATAATCCCGTAATGAAACATAACGAAATTGAGAAATCAAAAGTATACATTATAGCTGAAATAATTGACTATCTCTCTAATTCTGTTGTAAGCAAAACGATCTTAAAAAAAACAACATGCAGTATTAACGCGATGTCTTTTGATGTAGGGAAAACATGGATGGAAAAGATTTCACCTTTTGATGCATTTGTGCAGATTATTGAAGGGAGAGCAGAAATAGTTATTGATGATGCCTCTTTTTTCTTAGAAAAAGGGGAGACAATCATAATTCCGGCACATAAGCCTAACCTATTAAGAGCCAATGAACGCTTTAAAATGATATTAACAGTAATCAAAAGCGGTTATGAATAAAAATGATAACATCCAATGGTTAACAAAAAAGATCCTGAAAATAACAGTTGAAATCCAAAAAAAATTTCCGGAACTGTATGATCTTTTAAATGAAACCCCGTTGTTTCTTTCTGATCGAAAAAGGAAAATCACAATTGAAGACTTCAGGCAATACCTCCTTTCCATTAGAATGCAGCAAAAGACTTTTGAAAAAAATAGTAGAATTAATATATGATACAGGCCTGATTTATAAGCAGGCATATAGACATATCATTTCAATTTGTCACACGATTCTTTAAAGTAAATTCTAAATTTTGATAAAATTATAAGTTATGAAAACAATACATCTTTTTCAATTTAAAAATTCCATTACCCATAAAATTCCGTTTTTTAGTGAAGAATCTAAAATTAACACTTTGAATGATTTAATGGGATCTGATTTAATAAATACAGAAAAAGTCACCGAATTTATAATTGACATTCCGGATGATTTTATTTTTGAAGATACCGGAAAAGATGATTTACTACGACTGTGTGAAAAAGCCAAAGAAACGATTGATCATTACTTTACAACCAGTTTGAATGATTATGATGTTCTTTAAAAGTTAAGTAATGAATTGATCCGCTTTATAATCCAGATAGTTTATTCTATTGTGTTTTTTAGAGTTGCCCTACATCTATCTGCTATGAATCAAAAACTATATCTTTTATTATGGACAATTGTGGTACCTGTTTTAGCATGGGTCGCCTATTTCTGTATTCCTTTAATGTTGGGAGGGGTATGGTATTCGTTATTTCTCACAATCTTATTAATCGGTTCAGTTCTTGCCGCAGTGCATCATGCTGAAGTAATCGCGTATAAAACCGGGGAACCTTTCGGTACATTTCTTCTTGCCCTGGCTATTACAATTATAGAAGTTGCTTTAATTGCCTCATTAATGATAATGGCCAACAACAAGCTTGATACAATTTCACTTGCGCGGGATACCGTACTGGCGGCAGTAATGATAATTCTGACGGGAATTATAGGTGTATGCATATTAGTAGGTGCCGCCCGTTACAAGGAACAGGTATTCAGCCTTCAGAGTGTGAGTGCATCATTGGTAACTCTTACTGCCATATTGGTATTTGTACTTATTTTACCCAATTATACCATAAGTATTGATAAATCTGAATACAGCCCGGTACAGTTGATATTCATAGCTTCCGTATGTCTGGTGTTATATATTAGTTTTATTATGATTCAGACGGTGAGACACAGAGAATATTTTTCATCACCTTATGCAAAGGAAGATGAAGAATTGCTCCCGGAAAAGCCCACTCTGAAAGTTACGCTCATCAGTATAATATTTCTGATATTATGTCTTGCCATTGTTGTTTTACTTGCCAAATCACTAGCCCCCGATATAGAAATGATGGTATTGAAGGCCGGCGCTCCCAAATCTTTAGTAGGAGTTATAATTGCAGCAGTAGTATTGCTTCCTGAGGGAATTGCTGCCTTTCAGGCTGCCTGGAAAAACCGCATACAAACCAGTCTTAATCTCGCTTTGGGGTCAGCTCTCGCCAGTATCGGGCTTACGATTCCGGCAGTTGCAGTGGTTTCTGTAGTAACAGGAATGAGAATAACGCTCGGGATTGATATGAAAGCTATGATACTGCTTGTTTTAGCACAGTTTACTATTATTCTTGCCCTGGCCACAGGACGAACCAATATACTGCAGGGTATTGTACTTTTAATGGTATTTATAGTCTATCTTTTTATGATTATTTTTCCCTGATCATGCTAACCTGAAAATTGAATGAAGGTTAGTCTGGCTGATCAAATACAAGACTTTTTACTGCGCCGGTTTTTATTTTAGAATAACTATAAATTATTGGTTCAATTTTATGTAAATCAATAAATTATGAAATAATCTGATTCATTTTATATAAGATAAAAGTGTTATCGGAATTATTTTTGCATCATTAACCTCATAACCACACTAAAATATGAATTATGAATACGAACAGACTTTCCGAAATAATGGAAAAAGCACTGAGTGACCAAATGAATAAAGAAATTCATGCATCACACGTTTTTTTATCGTATGGAATCTGGGCCGATGACAAAGGGTATCAGGGAATTGCCAATTTCCTTTACAGGCACGCACAGGAAGAAAGAAATCATTCCATCAAATTCATGGAGTATATCCTGAACAGAGGTGGTAAACCTAAAGTGGAGGCCATTCCGGCCCCTCCGGCAGATCCGGATTCTTTAACGGCATGTTTTGATGGTGTTTTCAAACATGAGGTGGACAATACAACATCCATTTACAGGTTGGTGGATCTTGCCATGGAAGAAAAAGACTGGGCGACCTGGAACTTTATGCAGTGGTTCGTACAAGAGCAGATTGAAGAAGAAACCTTAGCTCAGAACCTGATCGATAAATTGAAAATTGCAGGGGGCGACAGAGCGACAGACGAATCTTTATTTACATTAGATAAAACATTACAGGAAACACCGAATGAGGTCCCGTTGGCCCAGGAGGCTACAGGGAATAACCCATAAGATATACCATACAACGTAAAAATTATTTTCAAAATCTGCCCGAAATATGGGTGGATTTTTTTATTATGAAACTCACCTTAAATTCACTATCTTTGCCCGCTGAAAGTCCAATGGTCGATAACCTCCCTGAAACTTTCAAAATTGAACATTAAACTCTGAACATACATTATGAAATGTGGAATCGTAGGCTTACCGAATGTAGGTAAATCAACCCTTTTTAACTGTTTAAGCAATGCAAAAGCTCAATCAGCAAATTATCCTTTCTGTACTATTGAGCCTAACTTAGGAACAGTTTCCGTTCCGGATCACAGATTGTTCGAACTGGAAAAACTGGTAAAACCGGAAAGAGTTTTACCGGCAGTTGTGGAAATCGTTGATATTGCAGGTTTGGTAAAAGGAGCGAGCAAAGGAGAAGGATTAGGAAACCAGTTTTTGGCGAACATCAGAGAATGTGAAGCTATCATCCATGTATTGAGATGTTTTGATAACGGAAATATTGTTCACGTGGAAGGGTCGGTAGATCCGCTGAGAGATAAAGAAATTATCGATATTGAGCTTCAGCTGAAAGATCTTGAAACCGTAGGTAAAGCAGTTGAAAAAGCTAAAAAATTCATTAAGTCGGGGAAGAAAGAAGATGTTTTAACGTATGAAACACTTCAAAATCTTCAACAGTTCATCGAAGATGGTAAAAATGCGAGAGAGTTCCCTGTAAATGACCTGACAAAACCTATTATTGATGAGGTTCAGCTGTTAACTAAAAAACCCGTGCTTTATGTTTGTAACGTGGATGAAAACTCCATTAAAAACGGAAATGAATGGATTGGTAAGATTGA
Organism: Chryseobacterium defluvii; assembly: GCF_003634775.1. Lineage (GTDB taxonomy): Bacteria > Bacteroidota > Bacteroidia > Flavobacteriales > Weeksellaceae > Chryseobacterium > Chryseobacterium defluvii. The sequence continues at coordinate 1,243,383 of NZ_RBXB01000001.1, forward strand.
GGAAATGGCTAAGAATGAAGGAGCGGAAGTAGTAGTTTTAGCAGCTCAGATCGAAGCGGATATCAACGAGCTTGAAACATTTGAAGAAAGACAGATTTTCCTTGAAGAATTGGGCCTTGAAGAACCGGGAGTCAACCGTCTGATCAGAAAAGCATATGACCTGTTGAAACTTCAGACGTATTTTACGGCAGGAGTGAAAGAGGTGAGAGCATGGACTATCGGAAAAGGGTGGACAGCCCCTCAGGCAGCCGGGGTAATCCATACGGATTTTGAAAAAGGATTCATCCGTGCGGAAGTCATTAAGTATAATGATTACATCAACTTCGGTTCTGAAGTGAAAGTGAAAGAAGCAGGAAAGCTATCTGTAGAAGGAAAAGAATACATTGTTCAGGATGGTGATATCATGCACTTCAGATTTAACGTATAAGAAAAGTATTAAAGTTAGTTATAGTAATTAAAAAACGCTTCCATCATTTTTTGGAAGCGTTTTTGTTGGTAAGTACAGAATATTTATTGACTCCATAATTGAGTATTGATGTTGAAAAATAAACCGTTGTTTTCCAGCTCAAACTGCTCCGGTTTTTGATTCCTGGAATTGTTGATCGCAATGAATCTGATCACGCCATTTTTCTGCTGTCTGAAAATATCGATGACATTGTAATCTTTATAGTTATATTGATACAGGAGGCCGTTTCCTACAATATAGCAATTATTGTTCTTTTTTTAACCGTAAGAGTGCTGTTGAATATTCATAGAACTGCGTATATTTGAATTTTACAAATCCTGATCGTATGGAAAGAATAGCTCACACTTCTCTGGAAGATTTCTATAAGGAAATGACGGCCAAATTAGGCAAAGACCTCGAAAGCATTTTTCCGAAAGGGCTTCATAAAGATATTGGACACTTCAATATATTTGATATTGCTCCTACGATTGAAAGAATAAAAGCAACTTCCGAAATGCCTTACAACAGGAGGAAATATTATAAAATAAGCCTGATCAGAGGGAAAAACAGGGCAGAATATGCAGATAAAATAATTTCCATAAAGAAAAACGCTTTATTGTTTGCAACACCTAAGGTACCTTATCACTGGGTTCCGGAGGATCCGGACCAATCCGGAAGCTTTTGTGTATTTACAGAAGATTTTTTTATGAAAAACAGCTTCCTGAAATCTCTTGAAGATCTGCCTTTATTTCAGCCGGGTGGTATTCCTGTTTTTGAAATTGATGATGAACAGGCAGAAGAAATAGAGATCCTGTTTTCTAAAATGAAAAAAGAGATTGCCTCTGATTACCTATTTAAATATGACCTGATCAGAAATTATGTCCTGGAGCTGGTTCATTATGGTCAGAAACTACAACCGGCTGCTAAATTATCGACCTCTAATGATGCTTCTCTCAGAGTGGTCTCATTATTCATTGAATTGCTTGAAAGACAATTTCCTATTGAGTCTTCCGAGCAGAGGCTACAGCTGAGAACAGCAAAGGATTATGCAGAAAGATTAGCAGTACATGTTAATTATCTTAATAAAAAATTGAAAGAAAGTACGGGTAAGACCACGACCGAATTTATTGCTGACCGCCTGATTCAGGAAGCCAAAATACTATTGAGGCAAACTCAGTGGAATATTTCGGAAATATCTTATGCGCTGGGGTTTGAAGAATTGGCCCATTTTTCTAATTTCTTTAAACGCAAAACATCTTTTGCCCCTCTGGAATTCCGTTCCTGATTTGAATTTTGCAAATTTCAGTTTGATTGGAGCAAATCAACCTGTTGTGGAAATCCTCAATTTTGTATCATTAAATATTAAATCATGGAAAAAATGAACACAAAAACAAAAATTGCGTTAATAACCGGCGGAAGTCGCGGACTAGGAAAAAATTCAGCATTAAAAATTGCAGAAAAAGGCCTGGATGTAATTCTTACCTATAAAAGCAATAAAGAAGAGGCTGATAAAGTAGTAAGAGAAATTCAGGCTTTGGGAAGAAAGGCTATTGCTTATCAATTGGATACAAAAGATACTAAAAGCTTTGATGCTTTTGTAAAAAATGTAGGCGATCATTTGGAAGAAAACACGGGAAGCAGAAATATTGATTACCTTATAAATAATGCAGGAACATCTTTACACGCACCCATTACTGAGGTTACGGAAGAGCAGTTGGATGATGTGGTGGATATTCATTTTAAAGGAGTATTTTTCTTAACCCAGAAATTATTGCCCATAATCAATGAAGGTGGCGGAATTATCAATATTTCATCCGGACTGGCAAGATTTGCAACACCGGGATATTCAGTGTATGGCGGTATCAAAGCTGGAATTGAAATGCTGACGAAATATATGGCGAAAGAATTAGGCCCAAGAAAAATCAAAGCTAATGTTGTTGCTCCGGGAGCCATTGAAACAGATTTCGGAGGTGGAATGGTAAGAGACATCAAAGAAGTGAATGACACTATTGCGGGTGTAACTGCTTTGGGAAGAGTGGGGCTTCCGGATGATATAGGCGGGGTGGTCGCTTTTCTGTGTATGGAAGATGCGGGATGGATTAATGGTCAGCGGATTGAAGTTTCCGGCGGAATGTTCTTATAAAAATAAAAAACAGTAGATATTCTACTGTTTTTTTTATCTTTAATACATGATACTGATGAATATTTTCCAGTCTCATTCCAATATATGATTAAAGAATTTTTGAGTCAGTATCCTTACATCTTAATTGGGGCAGAAGTGCTGTATTGTATCAGTATTGTTTTGTTGGCTGCAAAAATTATCATGGATACTAAAGCAACAAGCAAGACACTTGCTTACCTGCTTCTTATCATCTTCCTGCCTGTTGTTGGAATCATAATTTATTTCGTTTTTGGAGTTAATTACAGGAAAAACAAGTTCTATACGTTCAGTGTAGCAAGAAATGAGCGGATTTATAATTTGGCACAGAAATATATTCAGGAAACACATTCTAAAACCTTGCAGGACAGGAGAGAAGAGGTGAAGGATTTCATCAATACGATTAATTTTCTGTATAATGCCACCTATTCTCCCTTATCCCAGGAAAACCATGTTGAAGTATTATTGAACGGGGAAGAAAAGTTCCCCAGAGTTTTTGAAGCCATAAAAAAGGCAAAGTATCATATCCATCTTGAATATTATATTTATGAAAACGATGATATAGGAAACAAGCTTGCCGATCTGCTTATAGAAAAAGCCGGTGAAGGGGTCATGGTAAGATTTCTTTACGATGATTTCGGGAGCGGGAAGATTGGTAAAAAACTTCTTTCAAGATTGAGGGCATCCGGCATTGAGGTATTTCCGGTCAATAAAATCAAGTTCAGGATTCTGGCGAACAGAGTCAATTACAGAGATCACAGGAAAATTATTATTATAGACGCAGTTGAAGTTTTTACTGGGGGGATTAATGTTTCGGACAAATACATTAACTGTGAAAATCAGTTGTATTGGAGAGATGTTCATTTATATATTAAAGGGCATGGAGCTTTTTATTTCCAGTTTTTATTTTGGAGCAACTGGGTTTTTGCCGTAAAGAACATCCCTGAAATATCCGGTGAATATTTCAGATACGACAGCAGCCATACAGGGAAAACCATTGTTCAGGTAGCGGCAAGCGGACCCAATACGAAACCGTCTATTATGCTGAGTACAAATTCTGCCATCCTTTCTGCAAAGGAGAAGGTATATATAACCACTCCTTATTTTATTCCTGTGGAAACAGTCTTAAATGCCATCAAACAGGCGGCACTTGCGGGGCTTGATGTGAGGCTGATGGTCCCTAAAACCGGGGATTCTGTAGTGGTGAATGCCGCTGCCTATTCTTACTATGAGGAACTATTGCAAAATAATGTACGTTTGTTTTTTTATGAAAAAGGGTTTATCCATTCCAAAACAATGATCATAGATGATCATTTTTCATGTGTAGGAACTGCCAATATGGATGCAAGAAGTCAGGAGCTGAACTTTGAAGTCAATACTTTCATTTTTGACAAAGCCATTAATCTCAGACTCAAAGAAGTCTTTCTTGAGGATATGAGATATTGCGAGGAAATAACGCTTGAGAAATGGCAAAAAAGACCAAAAGGGAAAGTGTTCTTCGAACATCTGGCCAGATTGCTTTCCCCATTGATATAGTTAGACTTTTGCAAGATATTCCAATGCCTGTTCCAGTGTTTCCTGTTTTTTGGCAAAGCATAGACGGATCACATGCTCACTCAGCTTATTTTTATAGAAGGAAGAGAACGGAACACTTGCCACCTTGTGGTTAATAGTAAGTTCCTGTGCAAAATCAAAATCATTTTTATCGGAAATCTTATCATATTTTACCCCCTGAAAATAAGTTCCTTCACAATCCAGTAATTCAAACGAGGTATTAGCAAGGCCTTTACGGAGAAAATCTCTTTTTTCCTGAAAGAAAATATTGAGCTGATTGTAGTGTTCATCTTCTTTCATGTATTCTGCCAAAGCTAGCTGAATAGGAGTATTCACACAGAACACATTGAACTGGTGTACTTTTCTGAATTCATCGGTTAAGTTCTTGGGAGCTGCACAATAGCCGATTTTCCAGCCGGTCACATGAAACAGCTTGCCGAAGGAGGCAATCAGAAAGCTTCTTTCTCTTAATTCAGGGTATTGGCATACGCTTATATGCCGTTTTCCGTCGAACACGATATTTTCATATACCTCGTCACTTAAAATCAAAATGGAAGTATCTTTTACAATACCGATAAGCTCCTGGATGTCTTTTTCTTTTAAAATCTTTCCGGAAGGATTGTTGGGATTATTGAGAATGATCATTTTTGTTTTTTCACTCACTAATCCTTTTACGGCATTCCAGTCAATTTCATAATCCGGTGCCCTCATTTCAAAACGCCTGACGATGCCACCGAAAAGCTCTACCGTAGGCTCATAGCAATCATAGGCGGGTTCAAAAATAATAACTTCATCATCTTTTTTTATCAATGCGGCAATAGCTGTAAAAATTGCCTGCGTACCTCCGGCGGTGATGGTGATCTCAGAATCCGGATGATAGGCAGCCTGATGGCTATTTTCAATTTTTCTGGCGATTTCTTCCTTCAAACTGATCATCCCGCCCAAAGGAGCATATTGATTAAAGCCTTTTTTAATAAAGTGGTCCACATAATCCAGCAATTTGGAATCAGGCATGAAATCCGGAAACCCTTGTGATAAATTAATGGCCTTGTTGTCATTGGCCAACTGAGTCATCTGACTGAAAATAGTAGTTCCTACATTGGAAAGTTTGGAAAAAGGAAGCTGTATCATACTGCTGAATTTTTACTGACACCGAATTTAATTCATTTTTTACAATCAATGCAGAAATACAATAAAAAAGACTGTCTTTTTGGAGACAGCCTTTTCATCTTTTGCCGGTTTTTTTATGTTCAAGTTTTAACCGAGTTCATGGTTTGCTTATAGTAATGAAGACAAGAATAGGCAGATTTATTGTCCGGATGTAATGGAAATTCATAAGTGTAGCCCTTTTTCTAGTAAGTGTAGAAAAATTACGGTTAAGTGTGTGGAAATGAAATCTAATGAAAGTTGGGGATTGTTTCTTTAATCTGATAGTGATCAATAGCTTTTTGTTTCAAAGGATTTGTGCTCCATTCTTCCCATTCACAGGCGTAAGGATCGTAACCACATTTAAGAGGGGCAGAATAAAGATTATCGGGTTCATCTAAATAAGCACGGCAATCTGTACACACATAACGGAATTCACAATCTTTGCATTTGACAAGTGTAATGACCCGGTAAATAAGTGAAGGAAATAATATGTTAAGTGTAAATTAACTCATTATATCAGGAAATAACCGATTATTTATTCAATAAAATCTATTCTGGAAAGGAAATCATTTTTCTTACGGACGGAAACATCCAGAACAGAATCGTCTGTCATAATCACCTGACCGCCTTTCCCTTTGATGTATTCCTTTAAATGAGATAAGTTGATAAGGTGTTTATGATGAATTCTGAAAAAATGATGTTCGAAAAGAAGTTCCTCAAATTCATGCATGGTTTTGGAAACAACAATTTTACTTTTGTCTGTCAGGTAAAAAGTAGTGTAGCTTGAATCTGCTTCGCAACGGATAATATCAGCAATACTGATCATTTTGAATCCCTGTAAAGAGGGGAGGCTTATTTTATTATTCTGGGGAGAATTGGAAGGGGAGATTTTATTTTTTCTGATATTTTCCAACGCCTTGTTTACTGCGATAATGAAATCAATTTTTTTAATAGGTTTCAGCAAATAATCTGTAGCGCCATTCTTAATAGCCTGAATGGCAAAATTTTCAAAAGCCGTAATGAAAATGATCTGTGATGAAATGTCCTTTATTTTTGACAACAGATCAAAAGCAGTCCCATCGCTCAGCTGAATATCTAAAAACAGGATATCCGGGGAGTTTTTAATAAGATAAACATAGGCTTCTTCAATGCTTGCAGCCTGAAATACTGTTTGCACATCCGGAAATTCATTTTCTAACAGGAGGGAAATGTAATCTCTTCCGTCTTGTTCATCATCAATGATGCAGGCTTGTATTTTGGTTTTCATAGGGAGTGATATATAGTTTAATTTGAGTACCTTGTTTTTCGGAAAGGCTGTTTATTTTTAAAATAATATTAGTGTCAAAGAGCTGCTTAAATGTTTCAATCCTTTTTTGGGACAGCCTGACGCCAAAGGAGTTGCTTTTGTCGGAAGATTTATACTTATTGTCAATTCCCACCCCGTTATCTTCAATGGTGATGCAGAGTGAAGCATCGGTATGATCGAATGAAACCTCGATATGGCCTTTTCTATCCTTTAAACCGGAGACACCATGTTTTATCGCGTTTTCGACAAAGGGCTGAATCAGCAATGAAGGAATAACCCAACTGTCATCTACCTTTTCCGAAACCGATATGGTATAATCAAACTGATCTTTTAACCGGAGTTTTTCCATGTCGAGATACAGGGAAAGATATTCTATTTCATCTTTTACAGGCATAAACGTTTTTTCTGAATAATGAAGAGTCTTCCTGATCATCTGAGAGAAAATTTCTAAATAATTCTCTGTTTCTGTATAATCTTTTTTATAAAGTAAGAACTGGATGGAATTCAGGCAGTTATAAATAAAATGCGGATTGATCTGAGCTTTAATAGCCTGAAGTTCAAGTTCTGCTATTTTTTTCTCATAATACAGTGCATCCAGTTTTTCATTACGCCTTTTTTGAGAATACAGGATAATAAGAAGAGAAAGAATACCAATCGCAGATAGCATCATCAATACCGTAAACCACCATGTTTGCCAGAAATGTGGCTTGATTTCAAAAGACAGGTCAGAAGAAACATACGATTGCTTCCCGTTATACCCTAATCCGAAAACTTTGAATGTGTATTTCCCCGGTGGTATAGCATTCAATATGATCTTTGAAGAATTGCTGGTTTGCCAGTGGTCATTAAGACCTTCTATTTTATACCTGTAGCTTATTTTTTCCTGTGAAGTATAATCCGGGAAGCTTAAATTCAGAATCACATCATTACCCGGACTTTTACCGGCTAATTCGCGATTGAAGTCAAAATATTCTTTTCCGCCAATAACAACAGAGTTAATGACCACCTTTTTATTAATGAATTTCTGCTGAGTAAGCAATTTTTTAATGGAAAAGGCACCAAGTCCTTTTGAGGTGCCGATGTAAATACTGTCTTTCCTAATTACACAGCCGGCAATGACATTGGACGGAAGCCCGTCTGTCTGGGTAAAAGTATTGATCCTGATGTTGTTTCCTTTCCGCTCGATCCGGTGTAATCCGGAGTTAGTACTGGCCCAGAAAATATTTTCATTTTCAACATCCACTCTTTTGATCTTATCGGTCATTAAACCGTCTTTTTCCGTAATTTCTTTGATAATGCCATTGTGATTGAAAAGAATCAATCCTTTGAGATTGGTTGCACCCACATACAGATCGGATTTTAATTTTTTAAGATCCGTAAAATAGTACCCTTCTAAAAATAAAGTTTTCCTTTTTGTACGAAGACTGAACTTATATAAGTTTTTAAAACTCCCGATGAACAAACTGTCTTTTGTATAAGGCAAAGCCGAATATACTCTTTCATCAACGGAGATATCGAGGCTGCTTTTTTTGACGAAATCATAAATAGTTAAGCCCGCCGGTGTACATAGTAAAACAGAAGTGTCTGTATATGGGACTATATTTTTCAGCAAATAATTTTTTAATAAATGCTTTTCACGGGTATGAATATCATATAAAAATACTTTTCTGCTGAGTCCGAAAATGGCAATATTATCATTGGCATATACACCTCTGTGTTCCGTTTTTCCGTTTTTCTCAAAAACTATATCATCAATACGGTCAGCATGAAAAATTCCGCCATAAGATTCATTGTATCCTAAGAAAATATACTCTGAGTTTCCTGCTATGGCTGTGATATGTGAAGAATTGTTTTGGATAGGTAAGCTGATGTAATTTCTGAAAAACTTCTCTGCTATGAAGAAAACACCATTTTTTGCCGAAGTAAACCAGACATTATTATCGCTATCCACCAGAATATCATTGATCACATATTGGTCCATCAGTTTAACGGGTGGGGGAAGCTTTTCGGTTATAGGATGGTCAAAGAATAATACCCCGCCATTTTCCAGGGCCAGCCAAAGCTTATTGTTTTTATCCACTATTATATTATGGATAACTTCTTTGGATTCGTAGGAATTGATTTTTTTAAAAGAATGATTTTCAAGTTTAAAAATGCTTACTTTCTTATCTTCCATGGAAAAAAATAAACCTTTATGTTCAAAAAGGCTGATGCTGCTACCCGATTCAATAGGGCAAATTGTTTCTTTTTTAGTGATTGTATGATAGATGATAATTTCTCCCTTTTTGCTGAGTAAATAAGTGAGATGATGATCAAAATCAAAACCTATAATAGGCATAGGTGATTTTTTTTGATAGTTCGGAACTAAAGGAGCCTCTCTGATTTTTCCGTTTTTGTATACAAAAATAGTTTTTGGGGTAAAGCTATTATATAGATATATTTCATCTTTATTTCGTGCAATACCCGGGGTATTGGTGAATTGAATTTTTTTAAGCTCTTTATTGATCTCTGAATTGATGATCTTATTGTTTTTTATATAAGCGAAATCATCCAGAAAAGGGATGATGAAAATTTCCCCGTTTGATAAAGGCATGCAGGATAAGATTTCAATATTTCGCAAGCCTTCTTTTTTGCCATACTGCTTGAATTCTTTTCCATCAAATCTGTATAGCCCGTTATCACTTCCAATCCAGATAAATCCTTTATGATCTTGCCGGATCTGATAGGTATAAGAATTGTTGAGCCCGTCTTCATCATTATAATTGACCAATCCCGGAATTTGTGCAAAATATAATGATGAAAAAAGAATAATAAATACAGTGGTAAACAGATATTGTATTTTTCTCACATTCTATTGAATAATGCTATAAATATAATGGTTATAAATAAAAATAAGTATATAATTAATACTATTTGGTTAAAAATGACATTTAAATATTTGAAATCCGGCAAAAACATTTAATGGAAACTGTATTTACGGGAAATGTTTATAGTAAAATATAAAATTGGTAATATTGTAACCGATAACCTTTAAGTACAAAAAATGATTAATCATGAAATAGACTACAAAATTTTTGGTGAGGAAATGCAATGTGTGGAAATAGAACTTGACCCGAAAGAAAGTGTCATCGCCGAACCCGGAAGCTTTATGATGATGACCGAAGGAATCCAGATGGAGACCATGTTCGGAGACGGAACAGAAAAAGGAATAATGGGCAAATTATTCTCCGCAGGAAAGAGAATGCTTACAGGAGAAAATCTTTTTATGACGGTTTTCACAAATACCTCACCACAAAGAAAACAGGTGAGTTTTGCAGCCCCATATGCCGGAAAAATCATTCCGTTAGATCTGAGTAAACTGGGCGGGAAAGTCATCTGCCAGAAAGACAGCTTTCTGTGTGCTGCAAAAGGAGTGAATATAGGAATTGAGTTTCAGAGAAAACTGGGAACCGGCTTATTTGGAGGTGAAGGCTTTATCATGCAAAAGCTGGAAGGCGACGGAATGACATTTGTACACAGTGGAGGTCATGTTATAGAGAAAGAACTTCAACCCGGAGAAATATTGAAAATTGATACCGGATGTATCGTTGGATTTACTCACACCGTTGATTATGATATCCAGTTTGTGGGAGGAATTAAAAACACGATCTTCGGCGGGGAAGGATTATTTTTTGCTCAGCTTCGGGGACCTGGAAAAGTATGGATTCAGACGTTGCCGATTTCCCGTCTGGCAAGCAGGATTCTTCAATATGGCACAACCAAAAAAGGGGAGCAAGGGGGTATTCTTGGAGGGTTAGGAAACCTGCTGGATGGTGACGGATTTTAATCCCTTTCAAAATAAAAAACAAAGACTGTCCGAAGACAGTCTTTGTTTTTTAACTCTATTTGAGATCTATTTGGAAATCAGTAATTTTTGTGAATTTGTTTTGCCTCCCGACTGGATTTCTACAATATAAGTTCCCTGAACTAATTTCTCGGTATCCAGTTTCATACTTTGTTTTCCGCTTTCTATGGTTCCGGATTTTTCTATCACTACTTTTCCGGAAATATCAAGAATTCTTACAGACACCATTCCTCTTTTGGAAAGATTGGTTTGTACATCCACATAATTCTTAGCCGGATTAGGAACAAGCAGATATTCTTTTGAATGAGCAACTTCTGATTCTGCCCTTGCTATCGCTGAATTTTCTTTGAGTGGCGAAGTGAGATTGCTTATGCTTTTACCTGCTTCAACAGGTTTTGGAATACAGATGACAATACAGGTTGTGCATTTCGGCTTGTCATTTTCGTATTGAGTAACGCAGACTTTATAAGATCCGGAATTCAGATACGTATGAGAAGTTAAAACGTCTGTTACCGTGCCATCTCCCCAGTCTACTTTATATAAGCTTGGTGAATTGGTACTTTCCAGGAATACCTGTGCGGTAGTATAATTACCGGAAGTACTTGTTGTGGTCTGAAGCTTGAAGTTAGAATTACATTCACTGCAATCACTGCAAGGCTTCACGCAAATATTGTCGAAATAAACGACTTCCTGCTGAGTGGAGGTAATATCCGGTGAAATTCCGACGCTTACGGTATTCATGATGATATTATCAAATACAGCAGGAGTAGGTCCGGTCCATGCACCATCGGAATTGCTTGGTAGAGGGCCCCCATTGGCTAAAGCGATAGGTGCTTTAATGCGTACCCATCCGCTTCCCGGAGTTACAGTTACATTCGCAACAAATGTAGCACCATTGGTTCCATCAGAAATTGTGATGTATGGATGATAAGGCATCCCGTAGCCGCTGTCATTTTCAAGGTAAAAATCGAAATACAGGCAGTATCCGAGATATTTATCTCCCAGTTTTTGAAAATCGGTAGTGTTTTGGTACCATGATCCTCCCGATTGATCTTTTAAAATCAGATACTGTGATCCGTCCAGTGGGTTTGCCGTACCGAATCCCGCACTTACATTGCCGTTAGGCGGAGGGGCAGGAGCCCAGTTTCCGGCAGGATTAGTGGGATCGTTAAAATCGCTGCATGGAGCCTGTGCCTGAAGCATGAAATATCCTAAAAGGAAATACACTGCAAAAAAATACATTCTTACCATAATGCATGTTGGTTTTATAGATCAAAAGCCAACAAAAACTTTAGGATTAATACTCATGAATTGGATGAAATCTCATCATTACTATAGTTTTATATCTTCTCAGGTTTATTTGATCAGATACTATAAAAGTATTATGATATTCAGCATCACGGTAATGTGAATTAGTAAATGTGAAAGATAGCAATGTAAGTGTGGTAATATATCTCTTAATCGTGATTATTCAATACTTTCCACTCTGTATAGAAAATCGGTTTTCTTACGAACGGCAACATCCAGGACAGAATTATCGGCCATAATTACCTGTCCGCCTCTCCCTTTAATATATTCTTTTAAGTGATCCAGATTGATGAGGTGCTTGTGGTGGATCCTGAAAAAATTAAACTCCGAGAGATACAGTTCGAAGTCATGTAAAGTTTTGGATACAATTACTTTAGTTTTATCAAGCAGATAAATGAATGTGTAATTGGAGTCTGCTTCACACCGGATGATCTCATCTATACTGATCCGTCTGAAGCCTTGTAAGGTCGGAATATTAATCTTATTGTGAAAGCTGCTGTTATAGACAAGAACTTTTTGTTTATGTATTGATTCCAAAGCTTTGTTTACGGCGAGTACAAAATCCAATTTTTTCAAAGGTTTCAAAAGATAATCTGTTATCCCTCTTTTAATCGCCTGAATGGCATGCGCTTCAGAATCTGTTATGAAAATGATCTGCGACAGATTTTTTCTGAACTTTGAAAATAGTTGAACAGCCTTTTCATCTATCAACCTGATATTTAAAAACAAAATATCGGGAGTATTCCGGGCAAGATAAAAAGAAACATCTTCTATATTGCTGATGTGTAATAAAAATATAAACTCAGGGAATTCACTTTTTAATAAATCGGAGATAAATGCTCCATCATCCTGTTCATCAATAATGCAGATTTTTAAATAGGTTTTCATGGTAATATGGAATTGGTTTTAATTTTTTATTGTCAGGTGATTTTCATTGATTTTGTTTTTTACTGCTAAATATGCAAAAAGTAATTGTCACTTATTGTTGAATAATGTAAATATAAAGATTCATTAATAACAATACAATAGATACGGATACGGCCAAAATCGGATATTGGAGGTTGACTTTTTTACTGTTTCAGGATGAAAAAAATATAAAGTAAAAATAATATTATAAAGAAAAATTAATTAATTTGTATATGTTTTTTAATTATTGTTTTATATTATATTTGTATAATTAATTTATGATATTTATTTTATAATACTTATTGTTTATAATTAAAAAAATATAAGGAAAATCATGGTTTTCTAGTTTTTTTCAATTTTGTATTTTTGTATGTTTGCGTAATAATATATGTCACAAGAAATACACCCTATCTATTCCGAAGATAATATCAGAACCCTCGATTGGCAGGAGCATATCCGCTTGCGCCCCGGTATGTATATCGGGAAGCTGGGAGATGGTTCGTCTGCGGATGATGGTATTTATATCCTGCTAAAAGAAATTCTGGACAACTCTATTGATGAGTTCAGAATGAAATCGGGAAAGAGAATTGAAATAAAACTGGACGATGGAAAAGTTACCGTCCGTGACTTTGGTCGTGGAATTCCTTTAGGAAAAGTGGTGGATGCCGTTTCCAAAATGAATACAGGAGGAAAGTATGACAGCAAAGCTTTCAAAAAATCTGTCGGTCTGAACGGGGTAGGTACCAAAGCGGTGAACGCCTTATCCGATTATTTCAGAGTAAGATCCGTTCGTGACGGAAAAATGAAGACTGCTGAATTCTCCAGAGGAATGCTCACTGAGGACTATTCTGAAACAGATACATCCGATAGGAACGGTACTGAAATCTCTTTTATTCCGGATGCGGAAATTTTCCTGCATTTCAAATACAGGAAAGAGTATATAGAAAGGATGTTGCGCAATTATGCCTACCTGAATCCGGGACTAAAGATCCTTTTCAACGGAGAAACCTATTATTCGGAAAATGGACTTAAGGATTTACTGGAAGAAGAAATGGAAAGCGAAACGCTGTATCCGATCGTTCACCTGAAAGGCGATGATATTGAAGTAGCCATAACCCATTCCGACAAATCGCAGACAGAAACCTATTTTTCCTTCGTCAATGGCCAGAATACCACACAGGGAGGAACCCATTTGAATGCCTTTCGTGAAGCCTATGTAAAAACCGTAAGAGAATTCTTCAATAAGAATTTTGACGCTTCGGATATCAGGAAATCGATTATTGCCGCCATCTCTATTAATGTGGAAGAACCGGTTTTCGAATCCCAGACCAAAACAAAATTAGGTTCCAATGATATGGGACCACAGGGGCCTACGGTGAGAACTTTTATCATTGATTTCTTAAAAAGTAAACTGGATAATTTCCTGCATAAGAATCCTGAAATTGCAGAAGCGATCCAAAGGAAGATTTTAATTTCAGAAAGAGAAAGAAAAGAGCTCTCAGGGATTCAGAAATTAGCAAGAGAAAGAGCGAAAAAAGTTTCTCTTCACAATAAAAAACTTCGTGACTGCAGACAGCATTATAACGACCAGAAAGCAGAAAGAAAAGCGGAAACGCAGATCTTTATCACCGAGGGAGATTCTGCATCGGGATCTATTACAAAATCCAGGGATGTGGAAACCCAGGCGGTATTTTCTTTGAAGGGAAAGCCACTGAACTGTTATGGACTTACCAAGAAGGTGGTTTATGAAAATGAAGAATTCAACCTGTTGCAGGCAGCTTTAAATATTGAAGAAAGCCTTGAAGATCTAAGATACAACCAGGTGATCATTGCAACCGATGCGGATGTGGACGGAATGCATATCCGTTTGCTGATGATTACGTTTTTTCTTCAGTTCTTTCCAGATCTGATTAAAAATGGACATTTGTATATTCTTCAGACTCCTTTGTTCAGAGTAAGAAACAAAAAAGAAACAAGATACTGCTATAGTGAGGCAGAAAGAATAAAAGCATTGAATGAACTCGGAAAAAACCCGGAAATCACCCGGTTTAAAGGACTTGGGGAGATTTCACCGGATGAGTTCAAACACTTCATCGGAGCCGATATACGTCTGGAACCGGTAGTTATTGGAAAAGATCAGACCATTGATCAGATTCTTGAATTTTATATGGGTAAAAATACACCGGACAGACAGGTATTTATCCTGGATAACCTGGTTGTGGAAGATCCTGATATTAACAAAAAAGAAATTTTAACAGATGCTGAATAATTAAAAATAAAAAAAAACAAACCAAAAAACACAAATCAAAAATTTATTAATATTATATGAGATTAAGTAACCGAAGCAAAGTTCCGGTTTATAACTTCGTTAATACATTGTTGTTAATGATTTTACTGGGAGGTATTGTAGCATTCTTTTTAGAAGAATACAGATTTGATGTTTTAGAAGAAGAGAGTTATTTATTGGTAATTGTGCCCATTCTCTTGGTAGTAGTGTATTATCTGAGCGGAAGGCAGATTTTTGAATATGACAGTGACGGCGAAGCACTGAATTTCAAAAATAGTAATGCCATACCTTTTCTGGATAAAGCTTTAAGTGATGAGTTTCCTAAATATAAACTCATGAAATATGAAGTCGTTGACTTGTATTTTGTTAAAAGGTTGTATATTACTATTTCAAGTAAAAATAATGGGTCAACCGTTTTAAAATACGAAATTTCTTATTTGACAAAAAAGGAAATAAGTGATTTGAAAGTGTCTCTGAATAAAGTTATAAAAACTAATAAAGAGAATAAAGTAAGTGAAAACATAAATGATAACAGAAGAATATTCGCATGAAGGAGAGAGCCTGAAAAAAGTTTCCGGTCTGTATAAAGACTGGTTTCTTGATTATGCCTCTTATGTAATTTTAGATAGAGCCATACCATCTGTATATGATGGTTTCAAGCCCGTTCAGCGAAGGATCATGCACTCCATGCGGGAGCTGGAAGACGGACGATACAACAAAGTAGCCAATATCGTCGGGAATACCATGAAATACCATCCTCATGGTGATGCTTCCATTACCGATGCCATGGTACAGATCGGGCAGAAGGAGCTGTTGATAGATACTCAGGGGAACTGGGGAAATATTTATACCGGAGATTCTGCTGCTGCGGCAAGATATATTGAAGCCCGTCTAACGCCTTTCGCTTTGGAAGTGGTCTTCAATCCCAAAACTACAGAATGGGCAAAATCCTATGACGGAAGAAACAATGAACCCATAGATTTACCCGTAAAGTTTCCTTTGTTATTGGCGCAGGGAGTTGAAGGAATCGGAGTGGGTCTTTCCACAAAGATTCTTCCCCACAATTTTAATGAATTAATCAATGCGTCCGTAGCGTACTTAAAAGGTAAAAAATTCGAATTATATCCTGATTTTTTAACGGCCGGTTACCTGGACGTTACCGAATATAATGATGGACATAGAGGAGGTAAAGTAAGAGCGAGAGCCAGAATCTCGCAATTGGACAAGCATACATTAGTCATTACCGAGCTTCCTTTTTCCAGGACAACAAGCGATTTGATTGATTCTATTCTGAAAGCTAACGAAAAAGGCAAGATTAAAATCAAAAAAATTGAGGACAATACTTCGGATACCGTAGAAATCCTTATCCATCTTCATAATGATGTCTCCCCGGACAAAACAATAGATGCACTGTATGCCTTTACAGACTGTCAGGTAACCATCTCACCGAATGCTTGTGTCATTGTAGGGGATAAGCCGATGTTCCTGAACGTTTCCGAGATTTTAAGAATGAATACCGATCACACTGTTTCATTACTTAAAAAAGAGCTGGAGATTGAGCTTCATGAATTACAGGAAAACTGGCATTTTTCTTCATTGGAAAGGATCTTTATTGAAAACAGGATCTATCACGATATCGAAGAAGTTAA
The DNA here is from genome assembly GCF_003634775.1 of Chryseobacterium defluvii. Taxonomy (GTDB): domain Bacteria; phylum Bacteroidota; class Bacteroidia; order Flavobacteriales; family Weeksellaceae; genus Chryseobacterium; species Chryseobacterium defluvii. The sequence continues at coordinate 1,259,989 of NZ_RBXB01000001.1, forward strand.
AACCTGGGAAGATGTTCTGAAAACCATTGATGAGGGACTGAAACCCCATACCGGACATCTTTTAAGAGCTGTGACGGAAGAAGACATTCTTAAACTAACCGAAATCAGAATCAAGAGAATTTCAAGATTCGATTTAGATAAATTCAAAGAAAATATTGCCTCCCTAGAAGGCAAAATTGAACAGGTTAAACATCATTTAAACAACCTCATTACGTATGCCATTGACTATTTTTTAAATATTCAGAAAAAGTACGGAAAAGGAAAAGAAAGAAAAACGGAGTTAAGAATTTTTGATACTATTGATGCTACTAAAGTAGCGGTAGCCAATGAAAAATTCTATGCCAATTTTGAAGAAGGTTTCATCGGAACCTCTTTGAAAAAAGATCAGTACCTGTTTGACTGCTCGGATATTGACGATATCATTACTTTTAGAAAAGACGGAAGTATGAAAGTCGTGAAAGTGGAGCCTAAAACGTTTATCGGGAAAGATATCCTGCATGTGGCCGTTTGGAAGAAAAATGACAAAAGAACGGTGTACAACATGATCTATCGCGAAGGAAAAGAAGGTCCATATTATATGAAGCGCTTTTCTGTAACCGGCGTTACGAGAAATACGGATTATCCTCTGGCTTCCGATAAGAAAGGTTCGGAGATGTTGTACTTCTCAGCCAATCCGAACGGAGAAGCAGAAACGGTTACCGTACTTTTAAAACCAAACCCGAGAATCAGGAAAAATAAAATGGAGATAGATTTCTCCGAGCTGGCTATTAAAGGAAGAGATTCCAAGGGGAATCTGGTCACTAAGTATGCCGTGAAAAAAGTAGACCTGAAAGAAGAAGGAGTTTCCACTTTAGCCCCAAGAAAAATATGGTTTGATGATACCGTGAGAAGGCTGAATGCAGATGCGAGAGGAACTTTATTAGGAAACTTCAAGGGAGATGATAAAATACTTACCATCAACTCCAACGGAGAAGCCAGACTGGTGAGTTTTGATCTCGGAAACCGTTTTGATGACGAATATCTGGTCCTTGAAAAATGGAGACCGGAACAGCCGGTGACCTGTATTTATTACGATGGTGAGAAGGAAATCTATTTCATCAAGAGATTCCTGCTGGAAAACACAACGAATGTGCAGACTTTCATGCCTTCGGAACATCCGAAATCATTTATTGAAAATATCATTGTCGCTAACGATTCCACGGCAGAGATCATCTTTACTAAAGATAAAGGGAAAGAACGCGAACCGGAAACAATCAATATCGATGAGTTTATCGCTGTAAAAGGAATCAAGGCCATTGGAAACCAGTTTACGAAATTTAAAGTAAAAGCGATCAATATTACCATTCCGGAACCGGAAGAACACGAAGGTTTTGATGAAGTGGAACAAACCGAAGGACACATCAGCTTTATTGATCATGATGCGGATGAAGGTGTAATCGGAGATCTGTTTGATGATAACGGAGACGGTAACGAAAATTAAAAGTTATGAATATATTAATACTCATTATCATAGCGACCTCAATTATCAGCTTTATCGCTTTTAATAATATAGGTGTTTTTGAAAAATATAAATTCAGTGTTGGAGCAATCCAGCAAAGGAAAGAATATATAAGATTACTTTCTGCCGGTTTTTTACATGCAGATATTATGCATCTGGTGTTCAATATGCTGACTCTGTATTTCTTCGGACCTATTGTAATCGAAGGATTTGGAAATATAGGGTTTTTACTTATTTATTTTGGGTCTATTTTACTGGGAAATATATTTTCATTATTCATCTATCAAAAACAACCGTGGTATTCTGCGATAGGAGCCAGTGGGGGAGTTTCAGGAATTTTATTTGCAGCCATTGCCATGATCCCGAAACTTGGGATTTATCTTTTCTTTATTCCGATCCCTATTCCAGGCTATGTTTTTGGACTCGTTTACTTCGGATATTCTGTTTATATGATGTTGAATCCGAGGGAACATGATAATATCGGACATGCTGCACACCTCGGAGGAGCATTTTTTGGATTGGTGTATGCCGTAATCATTCAGCCGGACAGAGCAATGGAAAATGCCCTGTACCTAGGGATCATGGCCGTGCCGTTATTATATTTGAGTTATGAAATTTTTATAAGGAAAAGAATAGGATAATAGTTACCTTTACTAAAATACCAAAACCAATGAACACAATAGAATTAAACCGCTTCGTCGTTGTAATGATCTATGGTTCATTGGTTTTGCTTTCTTTTTTAAAACTGACCAATCCTCTTAAAGTAAACAAAAAAGCCAATTTCTGGTTTGGAATGTTTTTGTTCCTGTGGTCAACTTTCTGGTTAGATGAAGTATTATCACTGGTTACAATATCTTCAATTACTATTCATTCCATCTTTTTGATCCAGCTGATCCAGTTTTTAACACCGGTTATATTTTATTTTAGTGTATTGTTCTATACCAATCCCGCTTTTAAGTTTAAGTATTCGGATGTAAAATATATAGCGCTTCCCTTCGTTTTTTTTGTTAATCTTTTGCTGCTTCGGTCAGGAATTTCCGGATATAAACAGGTTGGTGAAGTTGTATTTATTGCTTTGATCCTCTTTCAGGCAGTATTTTATACAGGGCTTTCTTATGTAACAATCAGGAAGCATCAAAAAAGAATCCAGCAGTTTTCCGCCAATACGGAAGGAATCAATCTGAACTGGCTTGAATACATTATTCTGGTGCTTTTCATTGTCAGCATTATCTATGTGATTTATAATGTATCTTACGATGCATCGGCATTAAATATCTTCATCAATTGTACGTTTTTGCTGGTGATTTATTTCGTAGGCTATTATTCATTAAAGCAAAAAGAGATCTATCCTTTAGAAGAAAAACAGCGTGAAGAGCTTATTTCAATTGATCAGGACACAGAAGAAACCAAGAGAAAACTGATTTCTGATGAGGAATTATACAGAATAAAAGCAGAGCTTGAAGAATTAATGAATAATCAAAAGCCGTATCTCGACAGCGAGCTTAATTTGATTAAGCTTGCGGAATTGCTTTCTGTTTCTACTCATCACCTGTCTTATGTCATCAATACAGGATTTCAAAAGAACTTCTTCCAGTACGTTAATGAATACAGGATAGAATATGCCAAAAAGCTGTTGAAAGATAACGGTCGTAATAAGCTGTCTATTTTAGGAATTGCCTACGAGTCCGGGTTCAATTCCAAAACATCTTTCAATACAACCTTTAAAAAACTGACCGATCAGACCCCTTCTGAATTTAAAAGCAGTTCAGGTTTATAAACTTTTACCTTTTTATCATTTAAGTTATTGATTTTTAATGTTTTGTAAAATTCGCTTTACTGGACCTATAAGGGGTTCACTCAGATAACTCTGAACATTCCTGATCACTTTTGAAGATACTTTTGTATCATAAAATTTAAACTTATGAATACCGGAGAATCATTCGCAGTCGTTACGGGAGCCAGCCAGGGTTTGGGAAAAGCATTTGCCGAATATCTGGCTAAAAAGAAAATCAATGTTATCCTGATTAGCCTTCCCGGCCAGAATTTGAAGCAGCTTAGTGAAGAAATAGCTGAAATCTATCACGTAAAAACACATTATTATGAAGTAGACCTTTCTGTCAATGAAAATGTCCTGAAGCTTACCGAATGGCTGAACAATTCCTTCCATATTCATATTTTGATTAATAATGCAGGTTTGGGAGGAACCAAGAAATTTATGGAAGCATCTCCCCAGTATATCAATACCATTTTACAGGTGAATGTGGCGGCAACATCATTAATGACTCATCAGCTTCTTCCTAACCTTCTAAAGCAGCCTCAGTCTTACATTCTGAATGTTTCCAGTATGGCGGCTTTTTCTCCTATAGGCTATAAAACGGTGTATCCGGCTTCAAAAACTTTCATCCATTCATTTTCAAGAGGCTTGCATGAAGAATTAAAAAACACCAATGTATTCGTAAGTGTGGTGAACCCGGGAGCGATGAAAACCAATCAGGATGTTTGTGACCGAATTGAAAAACAGGGCTTTTTAGGCAAACTGACATTATTAGACCCGGATAGGGTAGCAGGTTACTGTATCGATCAGCTTTTCAAAAAAGATTCCGTGATCATGGTAAACCCTGTGAGCTGGCTGGTCATGAAAATCCTTCCGATCTGGATTAAGCTGCCTTTGATGACCAATGCCATTAAAAAGGAAATAGAAGCATGAAAAAAATATTTGTCACCGGGACTACGGGGCTTTTGGGAACGAATGTATTAATTAAATTACTGAACGATGGTTATTGTGTTATTGCTCTGGTGCGCAAGAAAAGCGGCGATATGGGCACGGAAAATAAAAACCTGATTTGGGTTGAAGGCGATCTTTTTACAGATATTTCAGGATATTTAAAAGATGTGGATTGCCTGATTCATATAGCTGCTGAAACAAGGCAAAATCTGCTTTCTTATAATGACTATAGGTACATAAACCATGATGCTGTGGTGCATTTGTTTTCGCAGGCGGTAACAGCGAAAATTAAACGGTTTATATTTGTGAGCTCAGCCAATACTTTAGGGTATGGAAGTTTTGAAAACCCGGGAGATGAAAAATCATATCAGAAATACCCGTTTACTCATTCATTATATGCTAAAAGTAAGCTGGAAGCAGAAAATTATCTTTTGCAGAATAATAAGACCACAGAAGTGGTTATTGTAAATCCTTCCTTCATGATCGGAGCCTATGATAATAAACCCAGTTCCGGGAAAATTATTTATTGGGCTTGGAAAAAGAAAGTGATTTTCTATCCGAAAGGCGGAAAGAACTTCGTTCATGCTGAAGATGCCGCTAATGGAATTATCAATGCCATAGAAAAAGGAAAAAACGGTGAGAAATATCTTTTAGCCGGTGAAAACCTTAAATATAAAGACTTTTTCAGCAAGGTGAATCAAATGACCACTCAAAATCCCATGTTGATCCCCATTCCGGATATGGGGTTGCTTATTTTAGGCAAAATAGGAGATGTTTTAAGGGCTTTGAACATTAAAACAGGATTGAGTTCTGAAAATATGAAAGCGTTAAGAATTAATAACTTTTATTCCAACCGGAAATCTGTGCAGGAACTGGGTGTTGAATATCAATCTATAGATAAAGCTATTGAAGATGCTGTAGAATATTTTAAAAAGAAAAAACATATTAGTTAAATGATCAATAAACTATTCCGACAGTCTTTCAAGAGCTTCAGATAAACTTTCTGCGAAGTTGATATGCTGTGTCTTATTACTTTCCAGGATAAAATCCCGGATACTTTTGCTTTTATACTTACTGAAATCACCTACAATAGCCAATGGAATACGGTAATTTGAGAATTTCTGCAAAATTTCCCCTGCGATTGTAGTTTTAAGGTCAAAAAAATCGGGAATAATATCCTTTTCATAAATAATCACTTTATCAAATCCCTGGTAATATACATCTCCAAGCAAATCCAATCCATCCTGTGCGGATTGGATAATGAGCCGGTCAGAAATAAGTTCGGCAATTTTGACAGTATTGATAACGTGTTCTTTAATTTCCATGGTCCTATTATTTCCTTCCAAAGATAAATCGGTCATTCTCCGATAAATCCTTGATCAATTCTACATCAGAAAATAAATGAGTATAAAGATCCAACGTTTCAGGACCGAGCTTTTGATTGATTTCTAAAAATAGCAGCCCGTTTTCATTCAAGTATTTTCCAGTATCCTGAGCAATTTTCCTGTAAAAAATAAGAGCATCGGAAGTCGGAGAGAAGAGTGCCATTTTGGGTTCAAATTCTTTGACGGAATCAGCGATTTCATACTCCTCTTCAATTCCTATATAAGGTGGATTGGAGATCATAATATCGTAATGATCGGCCAGATCAAAATTCAGATAATCACCATGAATAAAATTGATTTCAAGCCCATGAAAAGCAGCATTTTTTCTGGCTGTCTGCAGTGCTTTTTCTGAAAAATCGATAGAAGAAACTTCAGCTTCCGGAAAATGGTTTTTCAGGACAAGCGGAATGATACCGCTACCCGTACCAATATCTAAAATCTTCAATTTTCCGGTGTCAAAATGATTTTTGATTTTGTCCACCGCCATTTCTAAGAGCTCTTCCGTTTCCGGACGCGGAATGAGGACATTTTCATCTACCAGAAAAGTCATTCCGAAAAATTCCGTTTCTCCTAAAATATGCTGGTAAGGCTTACCGGTTTTGAGCTCAGAAATGATTTCCCGGAGCTGTTTCTCATCTTCCGATAGCAATTCCTGATGAGAAAATCTTCTTTGATACAACGAATCAAATCCTATAATTTTCTGGAGAAAAACAGAATATAAAAAAGAGCTCTCCGAATCTGCATACAGATTGGAAAGTTCTAGTGTAAAATGTTTTTTAAACTCGGAGATCGTCATTATCTTGTGAAAACCAGTTTGGAATCAGTTGATTTTTCTTCATCAATCCTATACCCTTCATAGTTGAATGCCTTTACATCATTCAGCGTTTTGGCATTGGTTTCAGCACAGTATCTTACAACAAGCCCTCTTGCATGTTTGGTATATACGACAACGGTTTTTGGCTTTCCGTCTTTTAACTCATAGAAATCAAAGTCAATAACCTTATGATTCAGTTTTTTTCTGTTGATCACCTTTCCATATTCCGTACTCGCCAGATTCAAAAGGATCTCATTCTTTTTCATTTCGGAATTGAGTTGGTCCGTTATTTTTTCGGTCCAGAACTCGTAAAGGTTTTTATATTGATCAAATTCGAAATTCCTTCCCATCTCCAATCGGTAAAGCATCACTTTATCAGAAGGCTTTAATAAACCGTATAAGCCGGAAAGCATTCTGTAATTTTTCTGCAGGTAATCTACTGCATTTTTATCCAGTGTTTTCGCATCCAAACCTCGATACACCTCTCCGGTAAAGGCAAACATCGCAGGAGCAGATTCTTTTGGCTTTGGATTGGATTTCCATTTCTGATTTCTTTCCCAGTTTTCATCTGCTAATTTGGGAGAAATCTCCATCAATTCGGAAAGATATTTCGGGGATTTATGTTTTAAATAAGATTGTATAAAGGCTGCCTCATCAATGAATTTAGGAGTTGTAGATCTCAACAGGCCCGTTGAGTTCTCTACATTCATCAATTTTGCAGGTGATGTTACTATTTTCATAATGTTAAAAAAGCAGATAGATGTTTAAAATTTACAAAATTCAGGATCATTAAGTATATAATCAATCATAAAATGACAGATGGTCAGGATAGCGTTATACGAGCAAGAAGCACAGAACCCCTAAAGAGTATTTTCCGTTCAGGCCTGTCACTAAATTTGACCTTTCCCCTGTCTGATAATTTCCGGTTCCCCTGAAGTCAGGTCTACGATCGTAGATGCCATATTATCTCCATATCCCGAATCAATAACAATATCTACCAGATGATCATATTTCTCAGCAATTAATTCAGGATCTGTAGAATATTCAATAATCTCATCGTCATCTTTAATGGAAGTAGAGGCAATAGGATGTCCCAGTTTTTCTACAATAAGTTGCGGGATCGGATGATCCGGGACACGGATACCAATGGTTTTATGCCCTTTATATGCCAAAGGTAAACTCTTATTGGCATCAAGGATAAATGTGAACGGTCCAGGAAGATGACTTTTTAAAAATCTGAATACAGAAGTTTCAATAGGTCTCGTAAAGTCGGAAAGATGGCTTAAGTCATTACAGATAATTGAGAATTGAGCCTTTTCAAGCTTGATTTTTTTGAGCTGAGCCAGTTTCTCCATTGCCTTAATATCAAAAATATTGCAACCTAAAGCATAGACTGTATCGGAGGGATAAATAATTAATCCGCCATTATGTAAAGTCTTAATTACCTCATTGATAAGATTTTCCTGAGGATTGTCGGGGTAAATTCTTAGTATTTTTGCCATAAAACAAAGATACGAATATTTGAATAGTTTTTATAAAACTGCTTTATTTACGGGAAAAAATTGCAGTTGTGAAAAATTATCGTATATTTGCAGTCCAATATCGCGGGATGGAGCAGTAGGTAGCTCGTCGGGCTCATAACCCGAAGGTCATCGGTTCGAGTCCGGTTCCCGCTACTAAGTAAACGCAGCGGCGTTTTAAAAATACACCGCGGGGTAGAGCAGTAGGTAGCTCGTCGGGCTCATAACCCGGAGGTCGCACGTTCGAGTCGTGTCCCCGCTACTAAAAATCGGTGCAACATATGTTGTACCGATTTTTTTTCATTATCAATGTAAAGTTTTTAACTCCTAAAATGGTTTATAAATTGCTGTAATAACTATAAAACAATAGTTATGGCACGGGTAAACTTTACAAAAGAAGAATTTGTTGGGAATAGCGACAGATACAAGATAGAATTCAAGAAAGCTGAAATCGGGGAAGGAGTTGATCTAATTGTGGAAAGAATAAATGCTAATGGAGAATATGAATTGATACAGCCTGAAATAAGCCGGACGAATGACAACATTTTTATTTTCTGGAGTGAACCCTTTGACGGGCGGATAGTTTCTGATGAATATAAGTTGCTATGAAATATAACGAAGCAGTAAAGCATAAGAAAGAATCGCTTGCAAAAGCTCACGATTCGGTAGTAAGCAATTATCATATCATTATTGTTCCGGCTGACACGGATGAAAGTGCAAAATATATTGAGGATTTCCTGAAATCTCCCGATACATTCAAAGATGAAAGCTGTAAAAAGTATTGTTCAAATGATGAATATGAAGTGGTAAGTTTTAAAAAAGAGGATGAATAGGGAAATTTTTGTGAATTATTTTTCACGGTTAGAAAAAATATACTATATTTGCACCTGTAAAATCGCGGGATGGAGCAGTAGGTAGCTCGTCGGGCTCATAACCCGAAGGTCATCGGTTCGAGTCCGGTTCCCGCTACTAAGAAAAAAGAGAATCACATTGTGATTCTCTTTTTGTTTTTATATATTTATTATTTTATCTCGGTTGATAAAAAAATCCCGCTTCAAGCGGGATTCTGTTATTGTTGAGCCATTTCAGCGTAAGGTCGAAGTTTGTAGTCTTCAGCAAGAGTCTGGCTTAAAAATTCTGTCTTCTGAGTTCCTTTCATTCTCCCTGCAGCATCATTAGCGTTGAAATACGATTCACTAAGTTTTGTCGTAAGTTCGGAAGGGGTAAAATCGAATTTTGTATCTCCTTCTACTCCTAAATATCCGTTCTTTCTTGTTAAGTTCGTAATATAATTGTTGTAGTTAATTAAAGTGTTTCTCAAATATTGAGTATGGTATTGCATACATTTTTTAGCTTTCTTAGAAGAGTTATTCAGAATGCAGTTGTTCATATTCATTCTGTATAGACGCCATTCAGATTCTAAGATTCCGTATTCTTTTCCCAAAGCCACTTTTCCGTTCGCCAGGATATTGTTGTCTCCTTCTTTTGTACTGATGTCCTGCAAATGCTTAAGAACCAGAGGAACCGTATTTTCAATCTTGGTTTTGGTCTCCTTTACAGCGCTGAAATCTGCTGCAGGAGAACCCTTCTTTTGCGCAGTTGCTACATTAAAAACAAGTAGTAATAGTACAATCAATAAATTATATCTTTTCATGAGAAATTTTTAAAGCACTAAAATAAATATATTTTTTTCATTAATAAAATTCATTGTCATATTTTCTCAATATTTTTTAACATTCTTTTTTTATTTCTAAATATTTACCTTCAAATTTTGACTTAATTTCATTTATCGGTGAGATATGAATATTGTGAATTAACTAATTTTTTAGGGTGTGCTCATGTTGGGGAATGGCTGTTTTATAATATTTGCTGAAAAAGTCATATTAAATATTGTTAATTGGTGATATAAATATTATTTTTGGGGAATTTAATAAATGTAATAATGAAAACACAAATAGTTATTGCGGCCGCAATGCTTTTACTGAGTGCTGAAGGATATGCGCAGCAAAAACAAAACTTTCAAAAAGAAACAAAGCAATTACAAAAATTATATGCAGCTTACGACAGCAATATAAAAAAATCACATAAACTGCAGAAAAAGGCAGGTATTCCACCTAATGAGTTCAATGAACAGGATTATAAAAACACGATGGATCCTGTTACAGGGCTTGTGAATTTTGAAAATGTCGTTAAACTTAGAGGGGAATTGAAAGCAGGAAAATATGCTCCACAGAAGGAATTGTCATTTATCTCAAGCGGTTCGGGGACTTCTAAATTTAACCAGCCCTGGATTGAGAGAGGCCCTTACAGTGTGGGGGGAAGGACGAGGGCCATTATGTATGATCCCAATGACCCGGCCGGAAAAAGAGTTTTTGCGGGTGGAGTTTCCGGAGGATTATGGGTAAACCAGGAACCGTCTGTTTCAACCAATCAGTGGACTCCCATTAATGATTTCTGGGCCAACACTTCGATTTCCTGTATCACTTATGATCCGAATAACCCCCAAATATTCTATGTAGGGACAGGAGAATGTGAAACTTCTGACGCTGTTGGGTCCGGTATCTGGAAAACAACGGATGGGGGAGCAACATGGACACAGATTTTTACCATTCCTGCCAGTTATACCGGAACTATAAAAAATGGTAATTTTTATATCAACAGTATTAAAGTCAGAAATAATAATGGTGTTTCGGAAATATATGCAGGTGTAAGTGGTGGTTCCGTGGGAATTACCTTTAGCAGTGGTTCTCTGGGATCTTACCAGGCAGGATTATATAAATCTACCGATGGAGGAGCAACCTTTGTAAGAAATAATAATTTACTGGCTTTGAATACTACCACGGGAAATCCCAGTACAGTAGGGTATGCCATCCAGCAAATAGAAATTGGAGCGGATAATTCTATCTGGTTAACCACCAGAAGCTCACGCTTTTCAGATGTTGATTCCGGAGGGAGAATTTTTAAATCTACGAATGGAAATGATTTTACAGAAATATATAATGTAGGAAGGCCAGGAAGTAGAGTAAATATTGGTTTGTCTAAGACAAATCCTAATAAAGCTTATGCTTTAATGCAGGGATATGATGATCCCTCTACTGCCAATGTAGAAGAACCGGTGCGTATTGCTAAAACGACTGATGGAGGGACAACTTGGGTTTCAACAAATGATTTTTCACCGGTGATTACCCTGCCCAATGATGCGGACAACGGAATTCCGGACAATGATTTTACAAGAGGGCAATCTTTCTATGACCTGGTAATTATTCCTGATCCTCTGAATGATAATATAGTATACACCGGAGGTATTGATTTGTTTAAATCTACTGATGGTGCAGCTACATGGACTCAGATCTCCAAATGGTCGAATAATAATAACCTTGCCGCTCTTCAGGTTCCAACGGTACATGCAGATCAGCATACAATTATTTTCAATCCGTTTAATAATTATGCTACCAACCAAATGTTGTTTGGAAACGATGGTGGAATCTATTTTGCACCCAATAAAAATAGTTTAGCTTCTACATCAAGCATAGCTGCCAGAAATACAAGATATAATGTTACCCAATTTTATGGAGCGGTTCTTAACCCGACTAAAACGCCTGCAGATGAAGAGTTTTTGGCCGGAGCACAGGACAACGGAACCCAAATATTAGCAGGAGCTCCTTTAGCTAATAATTTTTATACTTCCCAATCGTATGCAGGAGGAGACGGTATGTACCCTGAATATGACGACTTAGAAAACTATCAGATCGATAGCTATGTATATAATAATCACAAAATATATTCAATTGTTAATAATACTTATGTGCCCCTGATTACCACTGCTGCTAATAGAAACTTAGGGCATTTTGTGAATGAAATTGCATTAGACAGAAATAAGGATGTTTTCTATTCTTATCGTTCGGGAATGACACTTTTCAGAACAACTGGAATTAATACAACTCCTCTTTCACTTGTGAATACCTCAGTTACTGTTGCAACAGCTCAGACTGGAGAGCAGATATCAAACTTAAAAGTATCTCCTTATACAACTGCATCTACAACATTATTTGTAGGAACGAATCTGGGCAGAATATTCAAAATGACAGATGCAAATACTGCTTCTTTTGTTTCTACCCAGTTGACGACTCCTGTAGCAGGAACCATTTCCGATATTGAATTCGGAAGTACAGAGAACGATATTATGGTTACGGTGGCTAATTATAACAGGACGAGCATTTTCTATTCCACGGATGGAGGCGCTTCCTGGCAAAATAAGGAAGGAAATCTTCCCGATATGCCTGTAAGGACTATTCTTATGAACCCTGACGATAGCAATGAAGTAATTATTGGTACGGAAGCTGGACTTTGGGCAACCTCTAATTTCCTGTCTTCTTCGCCTACATGGGCTCAATATTCTACAGGTATAGGAAATGTAAGGGTTACAAGTTTGGATTACAGACCTGCTACCAGAACAGTGTTGGTTTCTACGTATGGAAGAGGAGCATGGACCTCACAAAATTCACTGATTGCATTGGGTACATCCGAAACCAAGCATAAAAAATTGATGCAGGTATATCCAAATCCGTCACGCGGGAATGCACATCTGAGATTTGATGAGTCTAAATATAAGAGTGTAGATATTACAATCTTTGATGCTTCAGGAAGAATCGTTTATAGTAAACAAAACCTGAAATCCGACGAAGAATTTGCAACCAACCTTCAGAATGGAAACTATATTCTTAAAGCAGAAAATAATAAGCAGGTAATTTTCACTTCCATCTTTATGGTAGGTAAAAAACAGAAAGCGGAAGAAGACTAGGATGAATGTTCAAACAATTATATTAACTGCTGTATTGTTGGTGTATTCCTGTAATGCACCAACAAAAGCGGTTATTGATCAAAATATGGCTCTTCAGAAACAGGATTTTTCTATTATTTCAGCGACACAAACCCAATGGTCCGGAGGAAGAGAAGGCGTTAAAGGATCGCATTACAAGATTAGGCTGAAAAATGAACAAGGAAATTCCTTCCTGTTCAAAAGCCTGGTGATCAATACTGTAAGAACAGCTGTTGTTACAAAGACGGAAGGTAAATTTGTTGAGCTTACTGCTTCTGTTACAGATCCGCGCAATGAGCCTCTGTTTGATGTTTCTACGGGTCAGGAAGTTCCGGCAAAAACTTCATCTGTAAAAGCCTCAAAATATTGGTTGGAATATACTATCGGTGGCTCCAAAATAATTAAAAAGTTAATCATTCCAAAATTTACTGTTTCAGAAAACCAGGAATTTTATCCATAAACCTATTCAACATCTTTGAAACACAGGATATTCTATATTTTTCTGATCTTTATAACGGCAGGGTTCTTTTGCTCTACTAATTTTCTTAAAGAATTAAGGGAAGAAGTACAGCGTGAAATGAGAATGCATATTTTCTTAAAAAAAATCAAGGATAAAGATCTTATATTATTTACTTCAAAGCAGCTTGAAGGTGCAAGATGGCTTTCAAAAAAAGAATTTAAGCTTAATGGAGAACTGTATGATATTGTAAAAATTGTTGATCAAAAACTTTATTGTATTAAAGATCATAAGGAAACAAAAATCCGTGAGTTTGAAGAAAAATCCTTACCATTGTTTGGTTTTACTTTTAAAAGTCAAAAATGCTTTTCTTCGAAAGCCAAACCGGTAAAAAATCAGAAACAAGTGTTTTATCTGAAAATCCTCCAAGATGTCAGCCTATTCGGTTATAACTCATTGATGAAAAAATATACCTATATCCTAAAGGGCTGTATCTTTACTCATTCAAAAATATTTCCGCCACCTAAATTTTATACTGTCATATAGGGTATTATTAAGTACCAAAATACAAATATAGAAAAGTATAAAATTTATGAAGAAGTATATATTAATTATGGGTGCTTTAGCGGCATCCCAGGCTTTCAATGCACAGATAAAAGAGTCAGATATAGATCCTATCAATATTTCCGGAAGAAATAAAGTAAAAAAAGAAAGAGCGGAGTTTCAAAGACATGCGCAAAGTACAGAAACTTTAAGTGAATATGAGCTTAACCGCAATAATTCCAGCTTCATTGAACAGACTTTGGGAACATTGGCAGGAATTCAGGTGGATAAAAGAACACAATTGGGTGGACAGAGGATTGTGGTCAGAGGATATGGAAACGACCAGAAGTTTAATAACTGGGGTATTAAAAGCTATCTTAATTCAGTTCCCCTTACTAATGCAGATGGGGTTACCATTCTGGAAGATATAGATTTCTCCCTGATCAATCAGGTGGAAGTGATCAAAGGACCTGCGGCTACTTTATATGGAGGTGGGGTAGGTGGTGTCGTTCGCTTCTATATGAGGCCTTCCAAAGAAGAAGGAGTTACTCTTTCACAGAAGCTTATTGCCGGATCATTCAATCTTTTACAGACTGCTACCAGAGTAGATGCGGTAACCGATAATGCCTCAATGATGTTTAATTATGGACATATCCAAAGTGACGGGTATAGGCCGAGAGGAAGCAGCCTGAAAAACACCTATTCGTTTTTAGGGACCTTCAAAATCAATCCTGATCAGGAACTGACGGTATATGCGAATCATACCAATTCCGATGAAGGCGTTACGGGACAAATTTCCTATGCAGACTATTATGCAGGGAATGATCCCGGAAACCAGGCGTATGCCAATAAAAATGCGGCCAATAATTTCGATGTTAGCAGGGCTACGGTAAGCCACAGATGGAATATTACTCCTCATGTTACCAACTTCACCTCTATTTTTTACTCTCACCTTGATGCCAAAAGAATAGCGGCCGGTGCAGCAGAAAACAGCCAGAATCCCAATTACGGTTTCAGAAGTACATTTATCGTTAAAAATCAATTAGCAGAAGACTTCAGTAATAGCATTGAGACAGGAGCAGAATACTCGTTTTCACGGTCTCTGCTTTCCAATTACAGATTTACAGGCAACGGACTTGAAACCCAACCTATAGGAAAAGGCACTTATTTTAAATATAAAAACGACCAGCTTTCGTTCTTCTTAGTAGATAGATTGACCTATAAACCTTGGGACCTAAGTCTTATCGCCGGATTCAGCGGAAATAGAATCGAATATAATAGAGAAGACCTGTTAGCTTATCCGGGGTTGGTTCCCGGGTATGATAAGAATCTTTCTTTTAATAAAGCATTTTCAACGGTTTACAAACCCCATTTTGCTGTGCAAAAAATATTCGGGAAACAGATTGTAAATGTAAGCTATAGCGAAGGGTATAATGCGCCAACAGCCGCAACAGCATTTATTAGCGGAATTAATAAAACCAATGATGATCTAAAGCCTGAAAATGCCAAAATGCTTGATTTTTCGGTTCAGGGGTTATTGTCGAATACAAAATTCGACTATCAGATCTCTGTTTTTGATATCAGAATTAAGGATAAACTGACACAATTATCAGGAAAAGATCCTGTAACGGGAGCAGCCTACACTTATTGGGGCAATACCGGAAACCAGAAAAATAAAGGTATTGAGGCAAGCTTAGGATACAAATATGACAACGAAGAGGGGTTCGTCAGTAGAATAGAACCTTTCTTTAATGTTTCATACTATGATTTCAGGTACCAGGATTTTATAACGAGGTTAAACAACGAAGAAAAAAATTATATCCATAATCAGGTAGTGGGTGTCCCGAGAACAAAATTGTCTCTGGGGCTGGATTTTGATACAAAGATCGGAATCTATTTTCTTAATACTTTCAATTATCTTGGAGATGTGTATACCGATTTTGGCAATACGAATAAAGTGAAAGGATTCCACCAATACAACGCCAAATTAGGATATAAGCACAGCTTTGGTAAATGGGATGTAGATGGTTATATCGCCGGGAATAACCTTACAAGCCAGATCAATTACACTTTCCTGTTTTTAGGAAACAGCATCAACGACAGTGATACAAATTCCAATTATCCGGCTGGAGTGGCAACAGATGTTAATCCTGGACCTGGTAAAGCTTACTTCTTTGGAGGGGTAAATCTCGCTTATCATTTCTAAATATAAAATAAAATAGCTTAACAGGAAACCACTTCAACTGAAGTGGTTTTTTCTATGCTTTAAACTTTAACAAAATTTTAATACATTTTATTTAATTGATTATCAATAATTTATATTATTTCACGTCTTATCACTAGAAAAATAGTTGTTTGAATGAGATTAATTTCTACATTTGTATAACTAATTTATTAGTGATATAGAATGGCAGCTCAATTTTATATCAGATAATGATAAAATGAAAAGGATATGAAAATTCAAACTTTAACAAAAGCAGAAGAACAGGTAATGCAGTATTTATGGAAAGTAGAAAAAGGATTTCTGAAAGATCTCCTCGATCTGTTTCCGGAGCCGAAACCGCATACCAATACAGTCTCTACTATATTAAAAGTATTGAAAGATAAAGAATTCGTAGACTATAATGTCTACGGAAGACAGCATGAGTACTTCCCACTGATCTCAAAAGAGCAGTATTCGGGGAAAACGATGAAAAGCCTTGTGAAAAATTATTTTAAAGGTTCTTACAAAAGTGCGGTTTCATTCCTGGTGGAAAAAAATGAAATGACCGTTGAGGATCTTGAAATGTTATTAGACGAACTCAAAAAGAAAAACTAGCCATGGAAGCCGTACTTCTATATTTCGGAAAAGTAATTATATGTTCTGGTGTAATGTTTTTGTATTACCAGTTGTCTTTAAAAGACAAGACGTTTCATCATTATAACAGATTTTATTTGTTGTGTGCCATGTTGATATCACTATTGCTGCCACTCATCAAAGTGGATGACTTTACGATAGAAGTGAATAATGATGTATATAAGCTGATTGATACATTACAAAATTTTAATACAACCAAAAACTTAAACAATGACCACATTTATCTTAGAATTATTTTTTCAGCTTTGGGATTGGTTTCTTTCTATTTTTTAGGAAAGCTTGTCTACGGAATATTAAAAATCCGACAGCTCAAAGACCAATTTCAAAAGGAAAGCTTTGATGGTATCAATTTTTACCAGACAAACCTTACTGATGCTCCTTTTTCATACTTTAGAAACCTGTTCTGGAAAGACACCATTATGCTGAATTCAGACATCGGGAAACAGATTTTAAAGCATGAGATGGTACATATTGAACAGAAACACTCATTCGATAAGGTCTTTATAGAGATTATTACTTCCGTTTTCTGGTTCAATCCGTTCTTTCATATCATTAAAAAAGAACTCAATTTAATTCATGAATACCTGGCTGATAAAAAAGCCGTAAAACAATCGGACACCAAAGCATTTGCGCAGATGCTTTTAGCAAGCCACTTTTCCGGAACACAGTTGCCTGCAACCAGTCCGTTTCTAAGTTCAAACCTTAAAAAAAGACTCAAAATGTTACAAAAACCTAAAACCAAGTTCGGATATGCGCGAAGAATTTTTGCGTTGCCGGTTTTATTCTCCGTAGCGTTTGCTTATATGGTAAATGCAAAAAACAAAGAAATTAAAGAAACCAATATAGCGATTCAGGAAGCTGTTGCTCAGATTAAAAAAGATACTATTACACCTCAAAAATTAAAAATGAAAGTTCCCGGTGAACCCAAACTTTTAAGAAAATCAGACAGCCAGCAAAAAATAGCCGACCTGGGTAAAAAAATTGAAGAAAAAAGCAAAGCCCTGAAAAATCTAAAGCCCGAAAGTGAAGAATTCAGAAAAAACATTGATGAAATAAGTTCGCTTTCAGAAGAAATAGGAAAAATCACCAATTCTAGTGACTTTAAAAAATCTGTTCACGGATTTGTAGTTCCTTTCGACGGAGAAACAATGACTTTTAACTTTGAAGGAACAGATATGAATATGAAAAAGATGGAAGAGCTTTTCAATTCCGATGAATGGAAAAAGAACATGAAAGAGCTTAAAAATCTAAAAGTGGAAATCCCTGAAATGGAATTTGATTTTCCTGAGGTTCCGGGTGCCCCGGCTGCTCCCAATGCTCCGGGAACTCCAAAAGTAAGAGTCTATAAATTCCCAAAAGTAAAAGCCTATAAATTCAAAGATTTAAAAGATATGAAATGGAGTCCTGAAGCTGATATGGCATTCAGATCTGCTGAAGGGGCTAAAGAATCTGCAAGTACAGCCAAAAAAAGAGCTGAACTGGATAGAAAAAGGGCTAAGCTTAATGAAAAAAGAGCCAAACTGGAAGGAGAGAGAGCCAAGCTGGAAGCGGAAAGAAGAGTTTTGGAAGGAAACAGAAGAACATTCTATTTTAATAATGACTTTAGCCATACTATTCCTTCTGATAAAGTAATAAGAATCAATTCCGATTATATCAGAACTGGAGACAAAAAGAATAATATCGTCATTTCCGGATTAAAGAATGCTTCCGGTACAGGGGATATGAAGTTTTACGTTGATGGCAAAGAAGTTACCAAAGAAGAAATGGAAGCTCTAAAACCGGCTGATATTAAAAGTATGAGCGTGAATAAAAACAACAACAACGGTAAAGCTTCCGGAGAAATAAGAATCGAAACCAAAAAATAAAGTTCCATCAGCTTTGTCAATACAGCATTGGGTGGATTGACAAAGCTTTTTACAGGAATACAAATGATGAAATGTAAATTAATTGATACACTATGAAAAAAAATATTTTCTTTTTCCTGCTTTTAAGTGTCTTTGCCAACGCGCAGATCAACAGATTTTTCTATGAATACAAATACATCCCGGATTCTAATGAGAAAGCTGATGTAAAAAAAGATATGATGCTCCTGGATATTGATAAGAACGGCTCTACCTATTACAGCCATGAAAAGTTTATTGCCGATTCAACATCCAAAGCAGACATTGAAAAACAATTGAAAGGTGGCTTTGGCGGAAACATAAGCATCAACAGAAGAGAAGGGCCGGGAGCGGTTTCATTTAAGGTCACGAAACAATATCCGGATTTTAAAACCTATCTGTTCAGAAGTATTTCTACAGATCAGTATAAGATTGCAGAAGATAAAAAGCCGGAATGGAAAATCCTTCCGGATAAACAGAAAATTGGAGAATACAATACACAGAAAGCAACTACAAGCTTCGGCGGAAGAGATTGGACGGCATGGTTCTCTACAGATATCCCTTTCCAGGACGGACCGTATAAATTTTACGGATTACCGGGGCTGATCGTTAAAATTGAAGACAATACAGGGTCACATATCATGACGCTTGTAGGAAATAAAAAAATGGCTGCGGCTGCTTCATCAACAGAAGCTCAGCTTCCTGAGAATTTGAGAATAATAGGAATAGGTGGAAAAGAACTTGAAGTAACGGAAGATCAGTTCAAAAAAGCCTGGAAGGCATACGTAAATGATCCGTCTAAGAATATGAGAGAAATGATGATGAGAAACAGCGGGGATCCTAACAGACAGATGGTTTTCAAAATGAAAACACAAGATGGTAAAGAAATATCAGATCCCAACCAGGTTTTCAGGGAAATGGAAAAAAGAACCAAAGAAGCATTGAAAAAGAACAACAATCCGATAGAGCCGGATTTAGTTAACTAGTAGATATTTTTCTAATCAAAAATGGGGCGAACGAATAATCGATCGTCCCGTTTTTATTTACTCACTCTGCTACAATAAACAAAAAATCCCGGAACTTGTTCCGGGATTTTTTGTTTTATAATTAGATTAAGCTAATTTCTTAGAATCTGCAATAAACTGAGCCAAACCATTATCTGTTAACGGGTGTTTCAATAAGCTCAAGATGGGAGGAAGTGGAGAAGTAATAACATCTGCACCAATTTTAGCACAGTCGATAATGTGCATAGAATGACGGATAGAAGCTGCCAAAATCTCAGTTTCGTACATATAGTTATCAAAAATCAAACGGATTTCCTGGATCAGGTTTAAACCGTCCGTAGAAATATCATCCAATCTTCCAAGGAAAGGAGAAACATAGGTTGCTCCTGCTTTTGCGGCCAAAAGAGCCTGTCCTGCAGAGAAAATCAATGTACAGTTCGTTTTGATTCCTTTATCTGAAAAATATTTTAACGCTTTGATACCGTCTTTGATCATTGGAATTTTCACTACAATATTCGGGTGGATTGCTGCAAGCTCTTCTCCTTCTTTAATCATTTCTTCATAGGTAGTAGATAATACTTCAGCAGAAATATCACCGTCTACGATCTCGCAGATGGCTTTATAATGGTTTCTGATCGCTTCAGCACCCTGAATTCCTTCTTTGGCCATTAAGGACGGGTTGGTCGTTACACCATCCAGGATTCCAAGATCTTTAGCTTCTTTAATTTGCTCTAGGTTAGCTGTGTCAATAAAAAATTTCATTTCGTTTAGTAGATTTATTTTTTTGCAAAGATAACGAATACTTTGTGAGTGGAAAATTTTTAATTTTGGATAGAAGTCAGAAGTTAAAACAAAAGTACTTTACCACTATTTACATATGAAAGTTAAAAACACCTTCACTGCAAAACTGGAAATCATAGGAATCAATCCCTTTGTTTTTATTCCTGAAGACATTTTGAATACAATTTTCGAAACTTCAGGGAGAAACAAAAGCCCCATTCCGGTGAAAGGATCTGTAAACGGCAAGGAATTCAAACAAAACCTGATGAAATATCTGGGAGAATGGAGACTCTATATCAACTTAACCATGTTACCGAATTCTCCAAAACGAATCGGGGAAACAATTGATGTATCTGTTGAATATGATGATTCAGACAGAAGCATTCCCATTCATCCGGACCTGGATCGTGCCATTAAAGAAGATCCCCTTGTATTAAAAAACTTCGAAGCGTTGATTCCTTCAAGGAGACTTGAGCTGATTCGCTATATCCATCATCTTAAAACCGAAGAATCTATCAGGAGAAATATTGATAAAATTATCCGGCACTTAAAAGGGGAAACAGATTTCTTTGGTAAAAAGATGAATTAAAATCCCTTTCAGATCAAGGCCTGGCAAAAAAAATCCGGAACTTTGTTCCGGATTTTTTTATTTATGAGTTTAAAGCTTTGCTCAATTTTATAGCATCCTGATTGGTGGGATCGTACTGTAGTGATTTAGCAATATGCTCCTTTGCTTTGGAAGGATCAGTTTTCTGCTCTGCAAAGGCAATATAGAAATAAGCATAGGCCAGATTTTTCTTATTTTGCTCTACCTCTTCAGGCTTTACGGCAGCAATATATTTTTCATAGGCTATTTTTGCATTGGCATCATCTTTAGCAGATTGATATGCGTATGCCTGGCTGTAATAAGATGGAGCCCAATCGGGTAATAATACAGATATTTTTTTCCAGGTTTCAACTGCATTAGTCCAATCTGAAGCTTCCTGATAGGCCGTAGCCAGCTTTGCTAATGATTCTGTATCCTTTGGATTAGCCTCAATTTGCTTTTTAAGGCCATCAATCGCAGGGTTACTTGCTGTTTGGCTTGAAGCAGGTGCATTATTTGTATTTGTTTGAGTCGTTTGAGCATTCATAAAACTTACACCTCCTACCAGCATCAAACCTAAAAAAAGATTTTTAACGTTCATTTTAGCCATTTTCATATTCTTATATTTTAAAGTTGTTATTTCTGAAATTCAATAATAATTCCATAAAACCTTAAATTTTAGAACCGTTAAGTTTTTTTAGAAAAGATTAACGGTTAACTATTTTTATCTTAATTTTTGATTCATGGCCGTTTAAGTTATCTTTGTGATTCAACTAATTTTTAATCAATATAATTTTATATGAATATCATATTAGCTTCAACTTCCACACTTTTCGGAGGTGAATATCTGGAATACCTGAAAGAAGAATTGACCCGATTATATGAAGGAATTGATGAAATAATTTTTGTTCCCTTTGCAAGGCCGGGCGGGATTTCTCATGATGAATATACCGCAAAAGCACAGTCTTTCTTTAAAACGATTAACATTAAAGTAAGAGGATTGCATGAGTTTGAAGATCAAATTTCAGCACTGAACAATGCAAAAGGATACTTTACCGGAGGCGGAAATACTTTTTTATTGGTGAAAACATTACATGAAGAAGGCGTAATGACCGTCCTGAAAGAAAATGTTGAAAGAGGAAAACCTTATTTGGGATGCAGTGCCGGAAGTAATATCGGCGGACAAAATATGAAAACTACGAATGACATGCCGATCGTTTATCCGCCAAGCTTTGACTGTATGGGATTAGTTCCTTTTAATCTCAATCCGCATTATTTAGACCCTAATCCGGATCTTAAGCATAATGGGGAAACCAGGGAAACAAGAATCAAGGAATTTTTAACCCAGAACGATCTTAAAGTAGTTGGTTTGCGTGAAGGAAACTGGATCAGAAGAATCGGAGATAAAATTACCGTAGAAGGAAGTGAACTGACCAGGATTTTTGAAAAAGGAATAGAACCTTATGAGATAGAGCCGGGAAGTGAATTATAAGTTAATTTAATTATATTTGATAGAGAAATAAAGGAGGCTTCGATTCCGCTCAACATGACAGGTAAACAAGGTAGCTAATATTAGCGATGTTATGCAGAGCGGAATCAAAGCATCCGGGAATAATGAAATTACAAAGTAATGAGAAAGACGTTTGCCATCCTTACATTGTCAACACAACTAATCTTTGCCCAGAATATTGCCCAGAAACTGGATGAAGCCACCAAAGACCTGATGAATTCCTCAGGAGCGATTGCTTCAGGATTGTCGTTTTACGTTTCAGATGAAGGTGGTAATTTCATTTATGAATATCAGGGGAACAAAGGGCTCTCGACCGCTTCTACCCAGAAAATATTTACGGCAGGTGCCGCATTGGAGGTTTTAGGAAAAAATTATACCTATACTACCACTTCAAGTTACTCAGGAAATGTATCAAATGGTATTTTGAACGGGAATCTCTTCATAAGCTCCAATGGTGACCCTACTTTGGGTAGCTGGAGATATGAAGCCTATAAACCGGAAAGTTTCAAGCAGAAGCTCATGGGTGCGGTTAAGAAACTGGGCATTACCAAAATTTCCGGAGACCTGGTCATTGATGATTCGTATTTCGATCATCAGACGATTCCGGGAGGCTGGCCGTGGGATGATCTCGGAAACTATTACGGAGCCGGAGTATGGGGAGTGAACTGGAGAGAAAACCAGTTTGATATCAATATTAACGGTACCGATTTCAGGAGCTTTTCTTATCCTTTGGAAGGAGTAAAATGGCTCAACGATCTGAAGGCAGGAGGAAGTTCGGACCAAAGCCTGATCTTTACGGCTCCTCATTCGGATATTGCTTTAATCAATGGAACTTTACCTTCCGGTAAGACAGTTACCGTTTCCGGTTCCGTACCAAACCCGCCGTTACAATTAGGGGTGGAGGTAAGACAATGGTTAAAAGAGTCCGGAATAGAGCTTTCGGGGAAAGTGGTCACTAACTCTCAACTCGAAATTGGAGGCAAACAACCTTTGACCGCTCCGAAGGCGAATATTATTTTGACTTACCAGTCACCGACATTAGATAAAATTATTTTCTGGTTTTTGAGAAAAAGCGTTAACCTTTACGGTGAAACATTGATCAAAACGTTAGGAAAAGAAAAAAAAGGAAATCCGAGTTTCAAAAGTGGAGTAGCGTATCTTAAAGAATTCTGGAAATCAAAAGGAATCAATGCCCATATGATCAATTTTGCTGATGGAAGCGGACTTTCCCCACAAAATTACGCTTCGGCAAAAGCGGAAGTTCAGGCTTTGCTATATGCTAAAAAGCAAGCATGGTTTGAATCCTATTATGACGGGTTTCCAATCCAGGATAACGGAATGAAAATGAAAAGCGGGACAATGAGGGATACCAAATCATATGCAGGTTACCATACTTCTAAAGACGGTAAAAAATATGTATTTTCCATTATCATTAATAATTATCAGGGAAGCGGAAGTACAGAGTTGCAGAAAATTCTGAATGTTTTAAAATAAATAGTTTTGAGAAAATCCATACTTGCAAGGTTTAATAACTGGTTTATTTTCACATTGATGACTTTGGTTATCATTACCATTGTGGTTACTTCCATGATCCTCATTAATTTTTTACGTAAGGAAGAAGTGAAAAGGGTGGATATTCTGGTCAGTGCTTTGAAATTTCAGCAGGAAGCAACTACACCAAGCCTTGAGGTACAGGAGCTGATATTACAAATCTATAGCTCTAATACCACCATTCCGGTTATTGTTTTAGATAAGGATGGCAGGCCGCTTGAACACAAGAACATTCCGCAGGAAATAGAAAACAATGCTAAAGAAATTACAGCTTTAGCCAAAAAGATGTCCAAAAATTATCCTCCGATTGAATTGAAATTTCCTAATGGAAATAATCAGTTTGTATATTATGACAATTCCAGATTACTGAATAATCTTAGGTATTCACCATTCTTGTTAGGTTTTTTCATCTTATGTTACTTCTTATTTTCATTCTGGTTTTTAAGAACCATTAAAAAAACGGATGAAGGTTATCTTTGGGCCGGCTTGGCAAAAGAAACCGCACACCAAATCGGAACACCTTTATCCTCTATGATCGGATGGATGGAAATTATGAAACTTGAAAGTCCAGATTCTGAGGGAATTCATGAAATAGAAAAAGATATTGAAAGACTAAGGACCATTTCTGAAAGATTCTCTAAAATAGGATCTGTCCCGGAGCTTAATGACATCAATTTTAATGAGACGATCAAAGAAAATTACGATTATTTGAAATCAAGGATATCAAGAAAGATCAATTTTACTTTGCATCTTCCAACGTATGATATTTTAGTTCCCCACAACAGGATTCTGATGAGCTGGGTAATAGAGAACCTGGTTAAAAATGCCGTAGATGCCATGAAAGGAGAAGGTTCTATTCTTATTGCCGTGTTTGAAAGAAACAAGAATATTCTGGTTGAAGTAAAAGATACCGGAAGCGGAATGACCAAACAACAGGCAGGAAATGCCTTTAAGCCAGGCTATTCCACTAAAAAACGAGGTTGGGGTTTAGGATTGTCTTTAGCTAAAAGAGTCATTCAGGAATATCATAATGGGGATATTAAAATTGCACAGACGGAAGTAGGAAAGGGAACGACCTTCAGAATCATGATTAAAAAAGTATAGATGATATTTGACTGAATAAAAACAAAAAGCGGAGAAATTTCTCCGCTTTCTTATTTATTTTTTACCCGTTAACCATTGGTTTTGCAGCTTCTGTTCTGCCGGACCAGGATTTGCCTTATATTGAAGTGTTTCCACTGTCATCTTATCTAAAATAGCTTTTCCTTTCAGGTCTATTTTATCCATTTTGTCACCGTTTTTTCTGAGAATAGTAACGGTAACATTTTGCCCTTCTTTAATTGTCTTGGTATAACCTATAAACTCCTGTACCTTCTGAATATCAATTGTTTTTCCATCCAGAGCAACAATTTCGTCAGTGATCTTAAATCCTATACTCTTTGCAAAAGGAGATAGTGCAGAACTTTCATCAAATACAAAAGTATTATTTTTATCATTATATCCAGTCTGGTTCGGATCTTTAATGAACCAGAAAATAGGAGGGGTTTCCTGTTTCTTTGCTTCCACGCCTACCATATTCAGGTATTCTGCGTAAGGAGTCGGCTGGTTTCCTGCGATATATTTATTGTAGAAATCCTTTACCTGCGGATAACCGGTTACTGTTACCAGTTCATCGATCAGCTTGTCATCTTTGAAAGGTTTATTCTCTCCGAATCTTTGGGACAGCTTTCTGATCATATCACGATAGCCCATTTCTCCGTTAGACAGTTTTCTCAGCTCAATATCCAGACACATAGTAAGCAACGCCCCTTTTTCATAAACGTTTCTGTACTGATCTTTATATTCATCTTTCAGAACATTTTTACTCATGACTGTAAACGGCATGGTATCATCATAGTTCTTTGAATTGGTGATCTTTTCATTGATTCTATGAAGAAATTCGTCCTTACTGATCAGGCCTTCCTGAATTTGGAAAAGATTGGCAAAATATTCTGTTCCGCCTTCATACATCCATAAGTGCTGAGACATTTTGGGATCTGCATAATCAAAATAATGGATCTCTTCAGAATGTGTTTTCAAAGGATTTACGGTATGGAAAAACTCGTGGGAAACGACATCGGTAATCGTTTTATCGATTGCTTCTTTAGGCATCATTTCAGGGAGTACAACACTGGTTGATTCATGATGTTCCAATGCCCCGAAACCTTTAATCTGCGGCCCCTCGCCCCCCGAAAGATAAAGCATGATCGCATATTTCTTGTTGGTGTTCATATCTCCCAGGAACTTTTTCTGAGCCACAACCATTTTTTCAAGATTTTCTTTGAAATCAGCAGCTTTATACTTTCCTGAAGGGGAATATACTCCCAATACAAGATCCATTCCTCCCGCATTGAAGGTGATATAATCGGGCTTCGTATACATCAATGGGGAATCTGTTACCTTAGCATAATTAGCCAGTGTATACGTATCAGTAGCATCCGATTTATCCTGATCCACCAATGCAGTTGTTCCGTAGAAATTAGCAGGCTTTTGAATAACCAGTTGATAAGGCACATCCTGCATATTGTCGATATATCCGACAAAACCATGGGTATTGATCAGGTAGATTTTGCCTTCCTCAATATCAGTTCCGGAAGGAGAAAATACAGCCTTATGTTTGGAAGTATCCATTTCATCGTCAAAGCTGTCATTCACCAGATAAGTGATTTTATTTAAATTCTGGGCATTTTTAAGTGAATAGGTGTTGTCATTAACCTTAGTATACGTTAATTCCTTGCCTTTATTATCCAAAAATTTGATTCCCTCGATAAATCTTCCATAATCATCTACGGAATAAGTTCCGGGAACCGTTTTAGGAAAATGAAACTTTACGTCTCCGGATTTCATTTTCGGGAATTCCATGGTTACTGCCACTTTATCGTCTTTTACGTTCACAAGATCGATGGTGGTTTTAATAGACTGTGCATTCACCAAAACGGCAGCCAGGACTCCTAAAGTAAGTGCTATTTTTTTCATTGAGTTTAGTTTATAGATAAATAGTTGTCATAAAAACCATTTTGTTACGCGGGAAGTATTAAACTTTTCATAAAATTGAGATCCGACAAAATTGTTATAAAGCAAAAAAGGCAAAAAAGCATCTCTGCCCTTTTACCTTTTCGTCTTATTATTGTACTTCTTTATAGTCGATATAATAGTTCTTGTTAAACTCTACCGGCGTATTCTTTTTTAGCTTTACCGTTTGCCATGATTCTGTAGGACTGATCGTTTGAGTACCATTAATAATAATAGGTAGTTTCAGGTTTTTAACCACATCGGTATACCTGAATCTAAGCTCATTTCCCTTTTGAGAATACTCAAGAGTAGGAATCATTACTGTTCTCAAATACTGATCAAATACACTCGAAAAATCAATTCCTGATTGGGAGGAAATATAGTTTTCAATCTGTTCTGTAGTCACAGTTTGATGGTAGAAATCTTTATTTAATCCTCTTAATATCTGTTTAAACTTATCATCATTGTTGATGACTTGCCGGATGGTGTGGATCATGCTGGCTCCTTTCGGATACATGTCTCCGCTTCCTTCGTTTCTCACTCCGTATTTACCAATAATAGGCTTGTCATTGTCAATATTTCCACGGATTCCCTGTGCATACATGTCCGCTGATTTTTTATCCATATAGTTTTCGGTGAACAGCACTTCGGAATACATGGTAAAGCTCTCATGAATCCACATATCCGCCTGATCTTTGGCTGTAATGTTATTGGCAAACCATTCATGGCCGCTTTCATGGATGATGATGTAGTCCCAGTTCAACCCGACACCGGTTCCTGAAAGGTCATTTCCAAGATATCCATTCATATATTGATTTCCATAGGCAACATTACTCTGATGTTCCATTCCTAAATATGGAGTATCGACCAATTTATAGGAATCCTCATAAAAAGGATATGGTCCGAACCAATATTCGAATGCAGAAAGCATTGGCTTTACCTGCTGGAATTGTTTTTTTGCCTTATCTAAATTATAATCCAGCACCCAATAGTCTAGATCCAGTGTTCCTTTTTCCCCTTTATAAGTATCTTTAAAGTTGACGTATTTTCCGATATTCGGAATGATAGAATAGGCATTGATCGGGTTTTTAACTTCCCAGGTGTAAGTTGTTTTATTGTTGGCCGTTTTTTTATCAATCAGTCTTCCGTTTCCAACCCCTACAAGATCTTTCGGAGTGGTGATTTTCATGATAATTCCATTCTCCGGTTCATCGCTCCATATATCTTTGGTTGGAAGCCATATCGAAGCTCCGATTCCTTCATCGGCAACACTCATCCAGGGATTTCCGTTTTCATCTTTTGCGAAAACCCATCCTCCGTCCCAGGGAGCTCTTTTAGCAATCGTAGGTTTTCCGGAGTAGATCACATCAACAGTGAACTTTTCTCCTTTTTTAAAACTTTTCTGAGTGTTAATAAAAATAAAATCACCGTCCTGTTTATAGTTAGCTATTGGGAAATTGGTTATTACTTTATCCGCTTTCATCGGTTGCTGCAAATCGATTTGAAAAACCGGATTGGTTACATCCTTTATAATCTCAAAACTGATTTTGTTATTCCCTTTGATGCTCTTTTGTTTAAAATCAGGCTCTACGGAAAGCTCATATTTTTTTACATCCCAAAAATCCCTGAATTTTGTGTTGGAACCTTTTAAGGAATCTTGCTTACTGAACTTTTCAGTATTCTCAAAGAATTGCCCGAAAACAAGGCCTGAAGCAAACAAAAGGGTGTAGGTCAGCTTTTTCATAATATCAAATTATTAATCTACCAAAAATAGAAAAATTAGCATCACAATCTTATTTTACTTGCAAATAATTTGATTGTTAGCTGAAATAAATGAACCAAAAGATTATACTTGTATATAGCCAGAATAGAGAAAAAACCAGATGGATGAGAGTTTCGAAAATTTTCCCCTTCCATAATTCTGAGGAGTAGCCGAAAAACTGAATAACCAATCTCGTCGTCCAGAAAACACCCAATCCGAGTATTATTTTTTTTCCAAGTGCGGTTTCTATTAATTCTTGAGAAGATGTTATACAAAGTAACCCCATAAGAAATACGACCAAAGCAATAAAAATGGTATGGATAACCATCATTTGCCGGTTCATCAGGCTCAGCGAGCGAAGTTCAGCTTTCCAATTAAAATATTTTGGAAAAATAATATGTATGAGGGCCAGAACAATGAAGAATGACCCGATTATTTTTAAATGAAGATCCATAAGATAATATTTAAGGAGTACAGATGAAAATGGACATAAAAGGGGTGAACTTTACTTCTTGAAAGCTTGTAAAACCTGCACTTTTAAAAGCATTTCTCCACACAGATTTAGAAAAGAAATGAGTAAATCCTACTGAGAACGCTAAGAAATTTGGGAAATCTCTCAAATGTTCTACCATAATTACTTTTCCATTGGTTTTGCAAACCCTGTGACATTCTTTCAAAAACAAAATTTTTTCCTCATGTGATCTTATTTCATGCACTGCAGAAAGCAGGAAAATAATATCAGCAGATTGATCGGCCACAGGTATAGAATTCGATATGATCTGTTGGGTGTCAGGATATACCAGGCTTACTTTTCTGGCTCTTATGATAGCTGGTTCTGTATGCCTTTTGGCATCATAAAAATCGAATACCTTTAAATCAGCCTGTGGGAAATTGTCTTTAATGATATAACTTGTTTCATCAAAACCGGCATTAATATTCAGGATTTGCGTTGCATTAGATTGATCGGCAGAGCAATCTTTTAGCCACTGGAAGTTATAATATCCTGAAAAATCATAGACATAAGCAGATACTAATAAAGGCATTAACAAGCCATAAAGAAATGCCAATATAACAAGCCGGTATAGAAGATCGGGCCATTCAAAGATTTGATGACTGACAATAATTAAGGCTAAAATCCCGATTCCAATGATATAAAAATGACGGTTAAAGCTTAAAATATTTAAAACGCCCTGAAATTGTCTTCTTTTTGTTTCCATGGTTCAATTTTTCCTTTCTTCCAGTAATATGGAATATTTTTAATGATGAATGCATTCGCTAAAACAGGATTCTCTAGCCTCAGGTTATCTAAAAAATCAAAATGATAATCAAGGACCTGTACCGGTTCGGGAGTCCAGTTTTGCCTTACCCCTTCAATGATAAGAACTTCTCTGGTTTTAACATTATAGGTAAATGTAAAAGGTAATGGACCGGCAAACCTTCTTGCTTCTTTCCAGTCTGCAAATGGTGAGTTTTCGGGAAGAGAAACAAGCTCTTCTTTTTTACTGAGGATCACTTTAAATTTTGATTTCACCGATTGTATCTCTTTGATGTTTTCCCCTTCAGTCTGCATGATATCAGTGGTTGTATAATTATAATGGGTGAAAAGATTACCCCTGAATTCCATCTTCTTTTTATCTGTTTCAGACTTTAAAATATATAAACCGCGTAATCTTTTCCCGGCATTATTGGTATATCGTACAAAGATGCGGTAGCCGATCAGGAAAAAATCGTTTCCCATCCATTGGGGAAACCCTTTTGGGCGTAAGTCTTTTGTCTGAACCATGGCTACTGCTATGAAAGCCCAATGATCTTTGAAAGTATCGAGTTCCAGGCATTCAGGAATAAGATCCTGTAGCTGCTCTTTAGGAACGGCAAATGTCAGAACAATTGAGCTTTCAAAAAAAGCTTCAACGGCAAACGGATGATTTTTTAAAAAGTCAAGCATAACGATTTGTGTTTTTTAAGCTGAACCGGAATTCATTAAAATAAATTAAAAGAATAAATAGAAAAGCAAATAGTGAATTGAATTTACCCCATAATAATAAATCGGGAACCAAAACAAATTCAAGAACATTCATGGCAGCAATGATAATGATTTGCATGATTGCATTAACCTTTGTCTGAATTCCCAGGATTATCCATATGGCCATAACCACTTCAGAAAGTCCAATGAAAAGAGTAAACGCTCTGGAATAATCATTGCCTAAAATCCTTGCTACAATCTGTTCGTGACGGGGAACCAGGTTTAGCACTTTGCAGAACAATCCGTTGATAAGCCAAACCAAAGCAATGAAATAAGTGAATAAGAGGTGAATATTTTTCATAATGAGAAGATAAATTCCATACAAATATAAAAATAATTACTGAACTTTCAATAATTATTGAAAATAAAATACAAAATAATTGTATTATGCACTCAACGTGTTGTTGTATCAGTTGATCACAAGTTTTGCGGAATTGTAGTGGTTCCCTTTCTTTGGAAAAATAAGATCTTATTGAACGGCAGGGAGGTTACCTTCTCTTTTCTGCACTTTTTTATAGGTATAAGAACACATGAGGATACTGAATTCATATAAGAGGACCAACGGAAAAGCAGCCATTAACATGCTTAAAACATCAGCCGGAGTAATAATCGCTGCAACCACCATAATTAAAACAATGGCATGACGACGGTATGTTCTCATAAACATAGGGGTTAAAATACCAATGCTGGTAAGGAAGTAAATAAGAATAGGAAAAAGGAAAATTACCCCCATACCCAATACCACCTGTAAGAATAGGGTTGTATAATCACTTAAATCATAAAGGGGTACAATGATGTCTGAAATTTTGAAAATCACTCCGAAATTAACCGCAAAAGGAAGAATTAAAAAATATCCGCATAATACTCCGGTCATAAAAAGAATCCATACCGAATTGATAATAAAGATCGAATTTTTCCTTTCATTAGGATGTAAAGCAGGACTGATGAATCTCCACAATTCCCACACAATATAAGGAAATGCAGCAACCACTCCTCCAAAAATGGACACAGCCATCATTACATTGAATTGCTGGTAAAGTCTTTGTACACGGACAGGAAAGTCTTTGGGAAGATGGATGCTGTCTTCACCTAAAATCATTCTGGAAAAGTGATTGACAATTTTAAATGTAGGAAAGTCGTTTCTCGTAGGACCGAAAAAGATATGGTCCATAATCCAATTAATATTAAAGCCGATAACGAAAGCGGCAATTATAATAACAATAATTGAGCGGATAAGATGACCTCTTAATTCTCCAATATGCCCGAGGAAGGACATTTCTTTACCATCACTCACAGAATAAAATTTTAAGGCTCAAATTTATGAAAAAAGTTTCAGTAAAGCAGGAAGTTGGAAGAGAGAAGATGGAAGTTTAAATTTATTCTTCAAACATCTAAATGAGCATTATATCTTCCAGCCTCCAGCTTCGGACTTCTGGCTTAGTTAATCCCTTCGTCCAGTAATTTATGCAAGTCTATAATTCCGAAATATTTTCCGTTTTCAGTCACAATAAGCTGTCCGATATTGTTTTCTTTCAGGATTTTCATTGCTTCTTTGGCTAAAGCATCCCTTTCGATCGTCTTTGGATTGGATGACATAATATCTTTTGCCAACACTTTGGAAACATCTTCTCCTTTCATCAGCATTCTTCTTAAGTCGCCATCTGTGATCACCCCAATAATTTGGTCTTCATCCGTTACCACTGTAATTCCGTGGCTGGATGCACTGATGGAAATAATAACATCCCTGATGGAATCTTCTTCAGTTACCTGTGGCTTTTGTGGAGAAAGAAACTGGTCTACTTTTGAGATCAGGTTTTTTCCCAAGCTTCCACCAGGGTGGAATTTCGCGAAATCATTTTCCCGGAAATCATTCAGCTCCATTAAAGCAATGGCCAAAGCATCTCCTAAAGCCATTTGCAAAGTTGTTGAACTTGTGGGAGCCAGCTTATTCGGACAAGCCTCCAGGTCAACGTGAGTGTTCAGAACAACCTCAGAGAACTCAGCCAGTTTACTTTTCAGATTACCGGTCATCCCGATCAGAGCCGAAGAATAATCTTTCAGATATGGGACCAGGTTTACAATTTCAGGAGAATTTCCTGAATTGGATATGCACAACACCACATCCTGTTTCTGGATAACTCCAAGATCTCCGTGGATGGCCTCCGATGCATGAAGAAACTGTGAAGGAGTTCCTGTAGAGTTGAGCGTAGCCACAATCTTGTTCCCCACATGGGCAGATTTTCCGATTCCTACCACAATCAGTTTCCCTTCTGCGGAATGAATGATCTCTACCGCTCTTTCGAAGCTGTCGTCAATTCTGTTTTTTAATTTTTCAAGTTCTGAAATTTCTATTTCTAAAGTACTTTTTGCTATGGAGATAATATTAGGCCTTTTCATCTTAATTTTTAGGGTATACAAAAAATCTCTTAAAAAATGTTATATTTAAAAAAGAATATTTAATATAAATTTTATTTTTTATAAATTCGTTCGCTTTTATTTTAAGCAGAATTTTTATAACTTTGAGTTAGATGCAAATTTAGCAATACAAAATTAGATGAGCGCAAAAAAAGCCGATTTATCAGGCGAATTGAAAAAATATTTTGGGTTTTCTACGTTTAAGGGTCAGCAAGAACAAATCATAGAAAACCTGTTGGAGGGGAAAGATGTGTTTGTTTTGATGCCTACGGGAGGGGGTAAGTCACTTTGTTATCAACTTCCGGCTCTTATTTCTGAAGGAACGGCAATAGTGGTTTCACCCTTAATAGCTTTAATGAAAAACCAGGTAGACGCCGTAAACGGGCTTTCATCTGATGACGGAGTGGCCCATGTTTTAAACTCATCATTGAATAAAACACAAACCAAACAGGTTTTTGACGATATTAAGGCCGGAAAAACGAAATTATTATATGTAGCCCCCGAATCGTTGATCAAAGATGATTATCTTGATTTTCTGAAAGAAGTGAAAATTTCTTTCTTTGCTATAGATGAGGCACACTGTATCTCGGAATGGGGCCACGATTTCAGACCGGAATACAGGAACCTTAAGCTGATTATCGATAGAATAGCTGATGTTCCGGTAATTGCATTAACGGCTACGGCAACTCCCAAAGTTCAGGACGATATCCAGAAAACATTGGGAATGGCCAATGCATTGGTGTTCAAAGAAAGCTTCAACCGTCCGAATCTCTATTATGAGGTACGCCCAAAAGTGAATGTAGATAAGGAAATTGTCAAATTTATCAATCAACATAAGGGAAAATCAGGAATTGTATATTGTTTAAGCCGCAGAAAAGTTGAAGAATTTGCCCAGCTTTTACAGGTAAACGGGATTAATGCGCTTCCTTACCATGCGGGATTAGACCAAAAAGTAAGAGTAGCGAACCAAGATAAATTCCTTATGGAAGAGGTAGATGTGATTGTAGCTACCATTGCATTCGGAATGGGAATCGACAAACCGGATGTACGTTTTGTTATTCACTATGACTTCCCAAAATCACTGGAAAGCTATTATCAGGAAACAGGACGTGCGGGAAGAGACGGAGGAGAAGGCCATTGTCTGGCATTCTATGATCCTAAAGATATTGAAAAATTAGAAAAATTCTTAGCTCAGAAACCGGTTTCCGAACGAGAGATCGGATTACAGCTCTTAAATGAAGTAGTTGGGTATGCTGAAACATCCATGAGCCGAAGACAATATATTCTGTATTATTTTGGAGAAAGCTTCGATCCTGTAAAAGGAGACGGAGCCAAAATGTGCGATAATGCATCCAATCCTCCTAAATTAAAAGATGCCACTGCCGATCTTAAAAAAGTGCTGGAACTGATTAATGATACCGGAGAAAAATTCAGAGCTAAAGATATTATTTC
The DNA here is from genome assembly GCF_003634775.1 of Chryseobacterium defluvii. Taxonomy (GTDB): domain Bacteria; phylum Bacteroidota; class Bacteroidia; order Flavobacteriales; family Weeksellaceae; genus Chryseobacterium; species Chryseobacterium defluvii. The sequence goes on from NZ_RBXB01000001.1 coordinate 1,294,621, forward strand.
TGTGATTGCAGGTAAGGAAACAGCAGTGACCAAATCTTATAAATTGGAACAGAATTCTTATTTCGGTTTTGGGAAAAATGAAAAAGATAATCATTGGAAAACTATTCTAAGACAGGCTACGGTACAGAATTTTCTGCAAAAGGATATTGAAACATATGGTGTTTTAAAGATCGCAGAAAAAGGAAGGCTGGTTTTGGACGGGAAACTGGAACATTCATTTTTAATTGCTGAAGACAGGGAGTTTGATCTTACCCAGGCTAAAGCTGAAAGTGAACAGATTCAGATGCAGGCGGGAGGAAGCCTGGATCAAAACCTGTTTAATCAATTAAAAGAATTAAGGAAGAAAGTAGCCAAAAAGCATGGTATTCCGCCTTATACGGTATTTATGGACCCGAGTCTGGAAGATATGACGGTTCAATATCCGATCACGGTGGATGAAATAACCAAAATTTATGGAGTAGGGGAAGGAAAAGCCAAGAAGTATGGAAAAGAATTTGCCGATTTTATAAAAACTTACGTAGAAGATAATAATATCGAGCGTACTCAGGATATGGTGCTGAAACAGGTGGCCAACAAATCCAGCCATAAGGTTTTCATTATTCAGAGTACCGATAAAAAAATTGATCTTGAAGATATTGCAAGAGCCAAGAACCTTACGATGAACGAACTGCTGAAAGAAATGGAAAGTATTGTTTATCAGGGGACAAAGCTCAACATCGATTATTATATAGAAGATAATTTTGATGAGGACATTGTAGACGGTTTCATGGAGTTCATGAACGAGTCTGAAAGTGACAGCATGAAAGTTTTACTGGATGAGTTCGGAGACGAGCTTTCGGATGAGGAAGTGAGAATGTTGAGAATAAAATTCATTAGTGATGTAGCCAATTAAAATGAAAAAGCTTTTACGATACACATTTTACGGAATACTATTTTTAGTAGGAAGCTATCTTGTGGTTTTTGCTTTTAATTTTTCAATTGAATGGTTTTTACAAGGAAGAAAATAATAAAATTGATATGCTAAAGGTCAAACTTTAGCATTTTTTACATAGATGAAAAAGATTTCTGTCATATTTATTCTGCCGGATTTGGAAACCGGAGGTGCAGAAAGAATTATTACCACTATTGCAAACCACCTGTCCCGGGATCGGTTTGAGCCTAAAATATTGCTGTTACGGAAACAGGGAGGATACCTCAGTTTTCTTAAAAATGATGTTGAAATTATTAATATCAATACCGAAAGAATCCGACATTCATTAAAGCCTATACTATCCGAAATCTATCGCAGAAAGCCGGATATCGTATTCTCTGGTTTCGGAGAAGTAAATGCTTATTTATCACTGTTTATCAAGCTTTTTCCGAAAACCAAATTTATCGCGAGGGAAACTAATGTGGTGAGCAAGCATGTCACCCGAAAGGAAATTAAATTTTTCTACAGCTTTTACAATAATTACCAGAAGATCATTGCCCAAAGCGATGATATGATGAATGATCTGATGAAGAATTTCAATGTGAAATCCGATAAGATCATCAAAATAAACAATCCTGTCGATTTTGATTTTATCAATCAAAAGCTGGCCATTTCCCAGAAGCCGGAAAGTTTTAAATACAATTACAAAAACGTTGTGGCCATTGGTAACTTATCTTCCAGAAAAGGTTTTGATAATTTATTGAAGGTTTTTTCAAGACTGAAAAATGAAAATATTCTGCTGCATATCTTGGGAGACGGAAAAGATAGGGAAATCCTGCACCAGATGAAAGAATTTCTAGGATTGAAAAAGGTGGTTTTTCACGGAAAGCAGGAAAATCCTTATCAGTTTCTGAAATATGCCGACCTTTTTATCTTATCCTCAAGATATGAGGGATTTCCGAATGTCCTCCTGGAAGCAGGAGCCTGCGGAACATATTCTTTAGCAAACAACTGTCCGGGAGGAATTAACGAGATTATACAAAACCGTGTGAATGGTGAGATCTCAGATATAGATAATCATGAGGATTTTTCTCAGAAAATCATGAGCCTTCTGCATCAGACTTATGATAAGGAAGCTATCAGAAATTCTATTAAATCACGGTTTTCCAAAAATATTATTCTGGATAAATATGAAAGGGCATTGCTGGATTTAATGAACAAATAAGAGTTTTGATAAGAGTCTCAACAGATTGATAAAACTCAGTTTGCTACGTGGTATTTATTCTGTAAATTTGTGATCATTAAGAAAGATAATAATAAACAAATTCATAAAATAACATGAGTCAATTCGATGTTACCGTAATAGGTTCCGGTCCTGGTGGTTATGTTGCTGCTATTCGTGCGGCACAATTAGGTTTCAAAACAGCAATTATTGAAAAATATTCAACTTTAGGCGGAACTTGTCTTAACGTTGGATGTATTCCTTCAAAAGCGCTTCTTGACAGTTCTGAACATTTCGAGAATGCAAAGCATAATTTTGCAGGTCACGGAATCATTATCAATGAGCCGCAAGCTGATATTGCAAGAATGATTGAGCGTAAAAATGAGGTGATCAAGCAAAATACAGACGGGATCAGTTATCTGATGAACAAAAACCAGATTACTGTATTTGAAGGAGTAGGAAGCTTCGAATCTGCTACTCAGATTAAAATTACTAAAAATGATGGTTCATCTGAAACTATCGACTCTAAATATACAATTATCGCAACAGGTTCTAAACCGTCTTCTTTACCTTTCATTACGTTAGATAAGGAAAGAGTGATCACTTCTACGGAAGCTTTAAATCTTAAGGAAATTCCTAAGCATTTAGTAGTAATCGGTGGTGGAGTAATCGGTCTTGAATTAGGTTCTGTTTACCTAAGATTAGGAGCTCAGGTAACGGTTGTTGAGTTTATGGATAAGATCATTCCTGGAATGGATGGAGCTTTAAGTAAAGAATTAACGAAAGTTCTTAAGAAACAAGGAATGAAGTTTATGCTTTCTACGGCTGTTTCTGCAGTGGAAAGAAACGGAGATACTGTAAAAATCACAGCAAAAGATAAAAAAGGAGAAGAAGTGGTAGTAGAAGGAGATTACTGTTTGGTTTCTGTAGGTAGAAAACCTTACACAGACGGTCTTGCTCTTGAAAAAGCCGGAGTAGAGCTTGATGAAAGAGGAAGAGTAAAAGTAAACGACCACTTACAAACTAACGTTGCTAATATCTATGCGATCGGAGATGTGGTCAAAGGAGCGATGTTAGCGCACAAAGCGGAAGAAGAAGGAGTATTCGTTGCTGAAACGTTGGCTGGACAAAAACCGCATATCAATTATAACTTAATTCCGGGAGTTGTGTATACATGGCCGGAAGTTGCAGGTGTTGGTAAAACTGAAGAGCAATTAAAAGAAGAAGGAGTAGCTTACAAAGTAGGTTCTTTCCCAATGAGAGCATTAGGAAGAAGCCGTGCAAGTGGTGATGTTGACGGATTAGTGAAAATTATTGCTGATGAAAAAACGGATGAGGTTTTAGGAATGCACATCGTAGGGGCAAGAGCCGCTGACTTAATTGCTGAAGGAGTTATCGCTATGGAATTCCGTGCAAGTGCGGAAGATATCGCAAGAAGTTCTCACGCTCACCCAACGTATGCGGAAGCTATTAAAGAAGCAGCATTGGATGCAACGGCGAAGAGACCTATTCATATGTAATATTTGATTAAAGATTTAATCATTTAAAATATTGAAAAAATTAAGAGAGACGTATGTCTCTCTTTTTTAGTTTAAATTCTCACTTTGATAACATAATTCGTCAAAGGTTAAAAAGAGTTGAATAAAAATGCATTTTAATTGAAAATATCATTTTTTGGCATAAAAATAGAACACAGATTTGATATAAAATTTAATCATTATGAGAAAAATATTTACTACTTGTGTTTTTTTATTAAGTTTTTCAATATTTGCACAGGAGGCAGGAAAAGCAGGTGAGCTTCTAAAAAATGAAGCGAGCAAAACGGAAATGCAAACCAGAAGAAATGATGCTTTTGGTAAAAGCAATGAAGGTATAAATAATACCAATTACAGAAATCCAAATAAGAACAAGGAAAACTATGGTTCTCCGGTCAATGGAGAAAAAAGAACATCAAATTACAGATGGAACCAGAATTACGGTTATTCAGAAGTCTTTATAAGAATTCCGGAACAAGGTTATTTTACCATAGAACTTGGAGATCAGATGATCAGTAATCCTTCCGGAAAATACAGATTCTTTGATTTACCTTCGGGAAGAATTCCGGTCTCTATTTACGAAAACGGTTATTTATTGTATCGTACAAGTCTTATGGTAAGGAATAACAGCAGAATGGTATTGGATTTCTTTTCAGATTACGGATTGTATCTGCTGAACACTTCTCCGGTACAGGGATATGGTTTTAATGACTGGAATGACATATGGAATAATCCTTATGGAAATTCCGGAAGCCAATGGAATCAGGGAAATGGTCATGTAATGGATAATGTCTCTTTTTATCGCTTTATGGATATGATGAAAAGATCGGCAAGTTTTGACAAGGATAAATCAGCTATGATCATGCAGCAGGCAAGAGGAACTATGTTTACAGCACAGCAAATGCAAAGTTTACTTAAATCTTTGGATTTTGATAAAAACAGACTGGAGCTTGCGAAATCTATTTACAGAAAATGTGCAGACAGAGAAAACTTCTTTGTAGTATATGAAGCATTTGATTTTGATAGTAGCAGAAGGGATCTGATGAATTATATTTCAAAATCATAGAACAACTGAGAGAAGTGAAGGCTTCTCTTTTTATTTCCTTACCTTTGTATAAATTATATTCAATGCTACTAGGGAAAACTCAGACTTTACAAATTTCAGAAAAAAATAATTCAGGATGGATATTAACAGATGAATCCGGTGAAAAAGCCTTTTTGCCTAAAATCTTTATTCAGGATGAAAAAGAAATCGGTGAAGATGTGGAAGCTTTTGTGTATCAGGATGACCATAAGTTAAAAGCCACAACAGAGATTCCATTGGCTGAAGTAGGAGAATTTGCGGTGATGAGCTGTGTTCAGAGCCTTCCAAGCGGGGCTTTTATGGATTGGGGGATTATTAAAGACTTGTTTATTCCTTATAAACAACAGAAGTCTAAAATTGTAGAAGGAAAAAGATATCTGGTATATGTATATGTGGATGAAGAATTGGAACTGATTACCGGAACCACAAAATTTAAAAGAAACCCTCAGTATCAGGATTTACCTTTCAAAAAAGGGGATAAAGTAGACCTGATCATGATGAATGAAAGCGAGCTGGGCTGGAATGTCGTCATCAATAAAAAATATATAGGATTGATTTATAGTTCCGATGTTTTCAAGAAATTGTATCCTTTATCTGAGGAAACAGGTTATATCAAAGCCATTAGAGAAGATGGGAAAATTGATGTGTCCCTTCAGCCGGAAGGATTTGAAAATATTGATGAGTTCAAAAAGAAAATTTTAGATAGGCTCGAAGAGAATTACGGTCTGCTTTATCTCTCTGATAAGTCTTCTCCTGAAGAGATCAAAGAAGAGGTTCAGATGAGTAAAAAGAACTTTAAAAAAGCCATTGGCGGACTTTATAAGGATAAAGTTATTGATATATCAGAAGATAAAATTCGATTATTGTAATCTTTTAAGACAATTAAATAATAAAAAGAGCAGAATTTTCTGCTCTTTTTTTGTTTTAAAATATGATGCAAATCATAATAATTTCTATTAATTTTTTTTGTTTAACAATTTTGTCAAAACATTTGATTGATTTATATTTGCACAAATTTGTTTAACAAAAATGTCAAATCAAGCCAAAAAAGACCAAACACAAGAATTAATCAAGGAGACAACAAGGAATTTGTTCTTCGTGAAAGGGAAATTTGATGCTACAACGCAAGAGATTGCAGATGCAGCAGGAGTAAACAGAACCCTGATCAATTATTATTTTCGCTCAAGAGATAATTTGATCCAGATCATTTTTGATGAGGCTCAGAAAGTTGAACATGAAAAATCAGAGATCATTATGAATTCTGATTTGCCCTTCAAAGAGAAAATAGGGCAGTTTATTGAAGGCAGCTTATCAACGAGCCTTCAGTATCCGTATCTCGAAACCTATATCGTTTCGCAGATCAACAAAGGAAACTGTCATAAAAAAGATATTGAAGAAGACGAACTTAAAAAGTTGTATAAGGATATAGAAGCAGAAATGGAGTTAGGAAATATTGAAAAAATGGAACCTATTCAGTTTGTTTTAAACATGGTTTCATTATTGGTATTCCCAAGTGCAATCAGACCGTTATTGATGGAGAATCTGATGATCACCGATGAGGAGTTCGACAAGATTATTTCAGCAAGAAAGGAGATTATTCTGAATATGTTATTTAAAAACTAAAAAAATGTTAAAGTATTTTTAAAAATGATTCGTCATTTAGAAATAAAAGCATTGAAGAAAGACTACATAAAAAAATAAACGAAGTATAAAATTATGGAAAGAAAACGTATAACTGCAAAAAAGCTCAAGATAGGAATAGCTGCTGCATTTATGATTTCTGGTTTTTTAAAGGCTCAGCAAAGCTTTACCATGGAACAGTCCCTGGAATATGCTGTTGCTAACAATATAAATGTAAAAAAAGCCAAGATAGACCAGGAAAAGGCATCCCAAAAGGTAAAAGAGACCACCGGGATCGGACTTCCTCAAATTGATGCACAAGGTACATATAACTACTATTTGAAAATTCCCGTACAACTTTTACCTGCGGAAATTGCGGGTGGAACTCCGGGAACCTATATTCCCGTTCAGTTTGGATTAAAGCAGACGGCAAGTGCAGGAGTTACATTAAAACAATTGCTTTTCAATGGCTCTTATTTAGTAGGCTTACAATCTGCTAAAGCATACAGAGAAACGGCTGCTTTAGGCGAAGAGAAGACCGAAATAAGTGTGAAAGAAGGGATCATGATGGCTTATGCTGCTGTAATTGTAAATGATGAGAATATTAAAACTCTGGAGGAAAACAGGAAAGTTGCAGACAAGACATTAAATGATACCAAAGAAACTTACAAAGTAGGATTAACGGAAGAGCAAAATGTAGAGCAGCTGGAGTACAGCTATAAAAATCTTGTGGTTAATATTGAAAATCTTAAGAGAACAAGAGTCAAATTGTTAATGGCCCTTAAATATTTAATGGGTTATCCTATGGATCAGAATATTGAGCTGGCTACGACATTAGATGAATTGGTACAGAAAAATCAGGTTCTGGTAGATCAAAGTACCAATATAGATGTTAACAACCATATCGACATGAGACTGAGCAATAATGCAGTGAAAGTTTCTGAACTTCAATTGAAATACCAGAAATCAAAATCACTGCCATCATTATCAGGATTTTTGAGCTCAACTTATAATGGTAACAGTAACAGCTTTACATTCTTTGATAAAGATCAGCAATGGTTCAATACCTCTGTTGTAGGACTGCAATTAGATATCCCGATTTTCAGTGGATTACAGAGACATTGGCAAACTCAGCAGGCAAAACTGGATCTTCAGAAAGCTCAAATGGATAAAGAAGATATGGAAAGAAACCTGAAAAACGAATACTACTCAAAGGCGGTAGATTATAACAATGCTTTTGAAAGTTATAAAACGGCTCAGGACCTCATTAAATTGTCATCCAACATTTACCGTAAAGAGCAGATTAAATTCAAGGAAGGATTAGGAAGCAGCTTTGACCTTCAGAATAGTGAAACCCAATTGTATGATTCCCAGACCAAACTGTATCAATCCGCAATAAGTTTAGTTCAGGCAAAAGTTGCCCTTGACAAAGCAAAAGGCGAATTATAATCGAAATAAACAAAAATAATAAACTATATATGAAACCGGAAGGTTCATGTGATCAGTACAATAAAATTGACGCATACAACCAAACGGTTACATTGGACAAAACAATATAAATATTTACCAATGAAAAAAATATTTCTTCCACTAGCATTATTACTTACCCTTGCAGCTTGCAAGAAGGATCAAGTACAAGATAAAACTCTGGAAGCGCTTATAAAAACTAAAGACGTGAAAGGTCTTCAGGCATACAAAGACCGCCAGAAAGCTAAAATGGACAGCCTTAATAATGTTATGGCTGAAGTAGATAAAAACCTTACAGCATGGGGAGTAAGTCAGACTACAGGATATGTTTCCGTACAAAAACTACAGCAGACTTCATTTGCTCACAATGTTGAAATCCAAGGAAACGTAACTACCGATCAGGATGTTACCATACAGCCGGATTTCAGTGGGGTTTTATCGTTATACGTAAAAGAAGGACAGCGAGTGAACAGAGGCCAGGTTATCGGTAGAATTGCAGACGGAGGTTTAAACGACCAGTACAAGCAGGCTCAGATCCAGGTAAGCTCTATGAATGCTCAACTGCAAATTGCTAAAACCGACGCCAATTTAAAGCGTATTGCTTACGAGAAACAAGCAGCACTTTGGAAACAGAAAATCGGTTCAGAATTCCAGTATCTTCAGGCTAAAGCCGCTTATGATGCAGCACAAAGACAAGTTGCAGCTTCTCAAAGCACTGTTTCCGCTACTCAGAAAGCAGCAGATGCTGTAAGATCTAATCTTGCAAAAACGGCTATTGTGGCTCCTTTCAGTGGGGTTATTGATAAGGTAATGACCCAAAACGGACAGGTAGTGGCTCCGGGAAGAGATATCGTAAAACTGATCAGCTTAGGAATTATGCGTGTTGAAGCTAAGGTTCCTGAAACCTATTTGGCAAACATCAGACCGGGAACAAGTGTTGATGTGTTCTTTCCGGCATTGAACAAATCCATAAAGTCAAGTGTAAGATTAGTAGGAAACTATATCGACCCGGCTACCAGAACATTTATTATCCAGATCCCTGTTCCTAATGAAGGAGGATATGTAAAACCCAACTTATTGGCTCAGATCAAGATACAGGATTATCTGAACCCATCTGCAATACAGATCCCGGCTCAATATATTTATGATGATGCGGCACACAAAAGCTATGTATTTGTTGCAACAAACATCAATGGAGAAAATGGAATTGCCAAGAAAGTATTGGTGGAAACTGGACAAAAGTCTGAGAACAGTGTAGAAATTACAAAAGGCTTAAAAGCCGGAGATGTAGTGATTACAGATGGTTCTAAAAACCTTACCGAAGGACAGAAAGTAAAAATCTCTAAATAATTTGAAATAAATTAAAATTATGGGCGAAAATAAACACCACGAGAAAGAATCTTTCTTTTCCAGTTGGGCAGTAGACAATAGAACCACCGTTTACGTGCTTACATTTATTATTGTAATCATGGGGATTTTTGCTTACATGTCTATGCCAAGGGAAAGCTTTCCTGAAGTGGTAGAAAATAAAATATATATTTCTTCCGTGTATCCGGGGAACTCGGCGGAGGATGTTGAAAAACTGATTACCAAAGAACTTGAAGATAAGTTTAAGAATGTTTCGGGAGTTGATAAGGTAACCTCCAATTCATTTCAGGATTACTGTTTGATCACCGTAGAATTTAGTGAAGATGTACCTTTGGCGGAAGCCAAGCAAAGGATCAAGGATAAGGTAGACGAAGCCAAAGGAGACCAGGATTGGCCTACAGTGGATTCAGGGTCAAAGGTGGAACCAAGTGTTTTTGACCTTAACATCTCTGAAGAGATTCCTATTTTGAATATCAACTTAAAAGGAAACTATCCTAAATTCACCTTAAGACAATATGCAGATGACATCAAGGATGATCTTGAAGATATTCCGGAAGTAAAAGATGCTGTTGTTCTTGGAGTTGATGATAATGAAGTGGAAGTAGCATTGGATATTTACAAAATGAATGCTGCGGGAGTAAGCTTTGATGAAGTAATCAACGCAATCAGAAATGAAAATATCACGATTTCCGGAGGTAACCTGATTACGGAGGGAAACCGTGAAAACGTAAGAATCAAAGGTCAGATTTCAGAACCTTCAGAACTGAATAACTTCCTTATTAAGCCGGGAGTAAAAATCATGGACCTTGCAAAAGTAGAGTTTAAGGAAAAAGAAAAAACTACGTATGCAAGAGAATCCGGGAAAGATGTGGTAATGATCAACCTGAGAAAAAGATCAGGAACGAACATGATCGCTGCGATTGAACAGGCTAAAGAGAAAATTAAGAAGGCCCAGGAAACGTACTTACCAAGTGACCTTGATATCTCTCTTACCTCCGACCAGTCTACAGACGTGGAACATCAGGTAAACGAATTGGCGAACCATATCTTAATTGGTATCCTCCTGGTAATGTGTGTATTGAGTTTCTCAATGGGACTTAAAAATGCCTTATTCGTAGGAACGGCCATTCCGCTCTCCATGTTGATTGCTTTTGCGGTTCTGAGTGCTTTTGGAGTTACCTTAAATACGATGGTACTTTTCGCAATGGTAATGGGGCTCGGAATGTTGGTGGACGACGGAATTGTGGTGGTGGACAACGTTTACGCGAATATGGAGAAAGGGTATAAAAGGCGGGAAGCATCAAAATTCGGTATCGGTGAAATTGCTTTCCCGGTAATTACATCTACCTTAACGACGGTTTGTGCCTTTTTACCGATGCTAATGTGGCCGGGAATCATGGGAGAATTCATGAAGTATTTCCCGATTACCATTTCCGTAACCCTTTTAGCTTCATTATTCGTGGCATTGGTTATCAATGCTTCGATGACAGGAGGGGGAATGACACTGGATAATAAGAATGTTACAAAGCCTCAGGCTATAAAGTATAGTATCATTTTTGCCATTTTAGCTGTTGTTTTCGGAGTTTTAAGATTGGTTACAGGAGTAGAGTATTTCCTTGCCGTAGTTACGCTTTCCGTGTTAGCTATTGCAGCGATATGGCTATATAAAAACTTCTTCCACGACAGAATTGAACACTTCCAGTATACTTTCTTCCCGAATTTGGCGAAGAGATATCAGAAATTCCTTAGAAACCTTTTACAAGGGAAAAAGCCCCGATATTGGTTTTTAGGAGTAGTGGGAGTACTTATATTTTCATTTGTACTTTATGGGGCAATGATGGGAATCGGACGTTCCAAAGTTCTTTTCTTCCCTGAAAATATCCCTAAACAGGTAATTGTTTATATGGAATATCCTCAAGGGACTGATATTGCGAAAACCAATACCGCAACCAAGCAGGTGGAAGCTAAGATCTTAAACGTTCTTAGACAATATAACGATAAAAAGACGGGTGAAAACTTCCTTGTGGAGTCTATGGTTACCCAAGTCGGAAAAGGAGCAATTAACCCACAGGTTGATGCCGGTTCGGAAGCGGATACTCCGTTTAAATCAAAAATTACGATCACATTCGTAGAATTTGCTAAGCGTCACGGGGTGGATACGAGTGATGTGATGGAAGAGATCAGAAAAGCGATTCCAAACATTCCAGGATTTACCTTTACCGTAGAAAAAGACGCAAACGGACCACCGGTTGGTTACCCTGTTTCGATAGAATTGAAGGGTGATGATTATGATGAGCTATTGGCAGAAGCCCATAAGATGATTGAGTTTATCAACAAACAAGGGATCAGTGGTATTGAAAAGCTGCAATCGGATATCAACAAAGAAAGCCCGGAGCTTATTATAGATATTAACAGAGAGACTGCCGGAAATATGGGTGTTTCTACCGCATACACAGGTATGACGCTTCGTAGAGCTTTATTCGGTCAGGATATTTCCACTTTCAAAGATGTGAAAGATGATTATGATATCTCTGTAAGGTTACAGCAGGACCAGAGAAGAAATACGAGTATATTGTTCAATCAGCCGATTACTCTTCAGGGACCAAACGGACCGGTTCTGGTACCAATGTCAACATTCTCTACCATGAAAGAAGAAAACACTTTCAACAAGATCAAGAGAAAAGACAATACAAGAACCATTATGGTATATTCTAATGTGTTGAAAGATTATAATGCCAACGAAATTGTTCAGAAAATCCAGGCTTCATTGAAAGGATATAAAACTCCGGAAGGAATTACATACACATTCGGTGGTGAGCAGGAAGAGCAGGGCAAGAACATGAATTTCTTATTATTCGCTTTATTCCTGGCAATGGCATTGGTAACATCCATTATTGTATTCCAGTTTAACTCGATCTCGAAGACTTTGATCATTATGACCACCATCTTCCTGAGTTTTGCCGGTGTATTCCTTGGATTATCCATATTCGGAATGGATTTCGTAATCCTGATGACAATGATGGGTATTATCTCTTTGGCCGGGGTTGTAGTGAAGAACGGTATCGTATTGATGGACTTCTTCGTACTCAAGCTGGATGAATTGGTAGCTAAAAAAGGAGTGGAAACTCATGATGACCTTGAGCTTGAGGAAGTAAAAGAGATTATCATTGAATCTGGGAAAGAACGTTTAAGACCGGTATTATTAACGGCAACTACAGCAATTTTAGGATTAATCCCATTGGCGGTAGGATTAAACTTTGATGTATTCTCTTTCCTTACAACGCTTAACCCTCATTTCTCAGTAGGAGGGGATAACGTAATGTTCTGGGGACCATTGGCATGGACGATCATCTTCGGATTATCATTCGCAACATTCCTTACATTGATTATCGTTCCGGTAATGTTCTACATTATCTCTAAGAGAAAGATCAATTCAAGAAGAAAGTTTATAGCAAAACATGCTCATGATGCAGAAAAAGATGCAGAAGAACAGGAGAGACTGAAGAAATTATATCCTGAAGAATTTGAGGAATATCATAAGAAGAAAGATTTCGGAGCAGAACCGGAAACTGAAGCTTAGAAATAGAACCTATAGTTAACCGAAAAAGCGTATCATTTGATACGCTTTTTTATTTCTAAATATTTGCTCGAAAAATAATAATAAAAAAGCCCCCAGAATAATCTGAAAGCCTATAGTTATTTTTTAATGGAATTTAATCTGCCATCACCTCACCGGATTTTCTGTAAACAAAGCTTCCATAAATATGTCTTCTTGCAAAACGGCTCGGCGAATCAGCGTTGACCATTTTGATATAAGTGTTTCTTGGAACTCCAATGTATTCGTACATTTTTCCGTTCAGGTGCTGAATTTTCAAAACCGATTTTTCAAGATAAAAATCCTGAATATTAGATTTTGTAATCGTCTCAGTATATTCCTCTTTATATTTTTCCTGTGTTTCAGGATTAATGCTTACCAGAAAATGATACGCTTCAATTACCGACTTACTTTTTTCTTCCGCTTCCAGTTTCCCGGCTTCATCGTCGATAAATTTATCAGGATGCGTGTCTTTCATCGCATTTCTGTAAATAGTTTTTAATTCCTTTAAAGTAACGGTTTTATCAACTCCAAGAAGCTTTCTGTGCTCGCCAAGTCTTTTCATATTATATAATCCTTATTTCGGGGTGCAAAATTAAGCTTTTAAATTGGATAAACCGTAAGTTATTCAGTATTAATTTATTTGGTATTTATAATTTAAATTTTGGTTATTTTTAATTTTTAGAATCAAAGAACCTTTTTCATTTCCTCCATCTGTTTTGTGATAAACCCTTGCTTATCCTTTTTTATTTTTTCCAGTATTAGTTTCTGGCTTTCCGGAATACATGAATACTTTTCCGCCCAGAGATTAATCTCAATAAGCAGAGGTAGAAGATCGATGCCTTTTTTGGTAAGCTTGTATAAAACCTTTGCTTTGCTCTCAGGATGATCCTGTTTGGTGATAATGCCATTTTCTTCCAACATCAGAAGACGGGAGGCAAGAATATTGGTAGCTATTTTTTCGGCGGATTTCAGAAAATCTCCGTAAGTACACTGTTTGTAAAACATTAAATCTCTTACAATCAGTAAAGACCATTTGTCGCCCCATACGTCCAATGAGCTGCTAATAGGGCAGTATGAACGCTTTTTTATCGTAGACATAGAAATAATTTTATATTATTAAATAAAAACACTTGCATTTTGAAAGTTTTTTATAAATTTGTACTTGTGAAACGCAAGCGAATTTACAAATTAAATTTTAATTGCAGTGGAAAACATTCTTTTTGATCTTCATAGCATATTAGTAATAATTTTCCGTCGTGAATCCAAAGGAATCGAACAGTTTTAAAACAATAAAATATCCGCTATGAAAGCATTTATCATCAACCGGTACCAAAAAGGAGGCGAACTGAAATTGGTTAATTTCCCTGATCCGGTTGTAAAAGACAATGAAGTACTGGTACAGATCCACGCAGCGAGTGTCAACCTTTTAGATTCTAAAATAAGGGACGGAGAGTTTAAAATAATTCTTCCATACAAAATGCCCCTTATTCTGGGACACGATGTAGCGGGAATAATTATTAAAACAGGTTCTAAAGTTAAAAACTTTAAAGTTGGTGATGAAATCTATGCAAGACCGGCAGACTACAGGTTCGGGACTTTTGCTGAATTAATTTCAATACATGAGGACGATATAGCCTTAAAACCCAAAAACCTTACTATGGAAGAGGCTGCGTCTATACCTTTGGTAGGATTAACAGCCTGGCAGGCGTTGGTAGAAAATGCTTCTTTACAAAAGGATCAGAAAGTTTTTATTCAGGCCGGGTCCGGCGGAGTGGGAACTTTTGCCATTCAGTTGGCTAAACATTTAGACTTGAAAGTAGCAACAACAGCCAGTGAAAAAAGCTTTGATTTGTTGAAAAAATTGGGTGCGGACGTATTGATTGATTATAAAACTCAGAATTTCGAAGATATTCTGACGGATTATGACTTTGTTTTAAACAGTCAGGATACCAAAACTCTTGAAAAGTCATTTGAAGTAGTGAAGCCGGGTGGGAAAATCATTAGCATTTCGGGACCACCAACTCCTTTATTTGCAGATCAAATGCATTTGCCTTGGTATGTAAAGCTCATCACGAAGTTCTTAAGCAGCAAAACGAGAAGAAAGGCTAAAAAAGAGCATATCCATTATTACTTTCTTTTTATGAAAGCCAATGGAAGCCAGCTTAGTGAAATTACCAAGCTCATCGAAGCCGGAATGATCCAACCTGTTATTGATAAAACATTTCCTTTTGAACAGACTAATGATGCGATGAAGTATGTAGAAAGTGGCCGGGCAAAGGGAAAAGTGGTTATAAAAGTTATATGAAGCTAAAATTATTATAAGACGGGCGGAAGTTAATACTCCCGCCTGTATGTATTAGATTAGGATCCCTTAAATCTATCCTTTTCGTTACAATTGATGTAATAAGAGTTACTCCGGTCTCTGATAAACATAAGTCAACTTCGAACCTTTAATAAAATCCTCCAAAGAAACTTTATCGTTTGCATCTTTATTGGTCAGCTCAATAAAATAAGTAAGAGTACTGGAAATTCTGCTGTCTTTACATTGAATCTTAAATCTTTTCACCTGCGGGCTGGTTGTCAAAAAGCCGGCTTCAGAAGTGTTAGTGAATTTAATGCCGTTCACATCAAAACCTGCTTTGGGATCTTTTTGAAGCTTCAAAAATCTTTTCTGAGTCTTGTCTTCGGTTTCATCCAGGAATTTTTGCATCTGATAATCCGTTAAAAGCTGAGGGTAAATCAAGCCTTCCTGCAGTAATAATTTTGTAATTTTATCAGACTTGTCATAGAAAATGATTTTATCATCAAACTGCGCCTGGTTATCTTTTACAGTGATTTTTCCGGAAAATTTTTTATAATTTTTTTTCTTATAGTCATTCTTGAAATGTTCTGTCACTACTTTATCTTTAGGTCCCGGTTTATCAATTTTTTGACCAAGGAGATTGATGGATAGAAATAAAGAAAGGCTCAAAGAAATTAACAGTTTCATAAATTTAAATTTATATTAATAAGGTTACTATTTTCCAACAAAGCATTTGCCAATGGTGGTAAGATAATTGTTTTTTTAATAATGCCGAAATTTTTATAGAATGCTTTTCAAACGTAAATACTGAAGCAGCATGATGGTTTTTGCATCTTTAATTTCACCATTGTCAATCATAGCCATTGCATCATTAAATGAAAGCTCCAGGACTTCAATGTTTTCTCCTTCATCAGCAAGTCCGCCACCGTTGTTGACCTTCATTTCAGAAGAATATTCTGCAACAAAAAAGTGAAGGATTTCAGTAACTGAACCAGGCGACATATAAGCTTCAAATACCTTTTCCACTTTTGAAATTTTGTATCCTGTTTCTTCCTCTGTTTCCCTTTTGATACATTCTTCAGGGTTATCATTATCAAGTAGTCCTGCACATGCTTC
Organism: Chryseobacterium defluvii; assembly: GCF_003634775.1. GTDB lineage: Bacteria > Bacteroidota > Bacteroidia > Flavobacteriales > Weeksellaceae > Chryseobacterium > Chryseobacterium defluvii. The sequence goes on from NZ_RBXB01000001.1 coordinate 1,310,843, forward strand.
AATCAGCATTCCGTCGGGATTTCCGTTAATATAGGTCGGAAGGCGGAACTGCCTGGTAAGGATGACTGTTTTTAAATTTTTGTTATATAGTAAAATCACCGCGCCGTTTCCTCTGTCATAGGCTTCGCGGCTTTGTGTTTCTATGGTTCCGTCTTTTTTTAAGATCTTAAAAGTTACCTTTTTCAACGTATACCAATTGTCTGATAAAACTTCTGTTTTTGTGATGTCTATATTTGTATTTTTCATGTATCAGGTTTATATTTCGGTCAATGGCCGGGATCAATTATTTTTAAGTAAATTTTCTAAAGCAGCCTGTAAATGAGGAAATTCAAAATGAAATCCTGCATCCGTAATTTTTTGTGAAGAAGCTCTTGAGCCTTTTAATAGGGCATCTGCCAGTTCACCGAATATCAATTGTAAAACAAATTCCGGAACGTTTGGCATGAACAAAGGCTTTTTCAAAATTTCCGCAATTTTTTTAGTTAAGTTTTCATTGGTAGTATGTTCAGGAGAAACTGCATTATAAGCACCATCAATAGCTGGATTTTCTAAAGCGAATATGTACATCGAACAAATATCATCAATATGAATCCACGGCATATACTGTTTTCCGCTTCCAAGAGGTGAGCCTATTCCCGCCTTTATGGGTGGAAGCATTTTTTTTAGTGCTCCGTCTTTTTCGGAAAGTACTACGGCTGTTCGGACTTTCACCACTCTTTCAGCTATGTTCTGCTCTTTAAAAGCATCGGCTGCTCTCTCCCATAAAACGACAACTTCGCTTAAGAAATCATTTCCGGGATCCTCTTCTTCGGTGAAAATTTTATCCGTTGTTTTGGTTCCGTAATAATTGATTCCTGAAGCGGAAATGAAAGATTTTAACTTAATATTTTTTTTTCGCAACGTTTTTAAAATCAAATCTGCAGAATCTATACGACTGGAAATGAGTTCCTTTTTTCGCTCATTTGTCCAGCGTTTCTCAGAAATATTGGCTCCGGCAAGATGAATGACATGAGCTACATTTTCAAAAGCATTTTCGTCAATTGTCTGCTGCCTGATGTCCCATTCAAATTCGTGATCATGCTGCTTTTTTCGGGTTAAGAACCGGACATCGTATTTTGGACCAATTCTTTTGGATAATTCTTTTGCAAGCATTCCACTGGCTCCGGTAATTAAAACAACTTCTTTCATATTAGTCAATTCAGTTTTATTATGCCTGATTTTTTACAACCAGGACAAAGTCATCCTCTAAAAGCTTATACCCGTAATCATAGATGAATTTATATTCGGAACCGTTTTTGTAAACTTTCAGATTGGTAAAGAAATCAAAATCAAAACCCAAGCCATCCATCTTCGATTTTGCAATTTTAGTTTTACCGTCGATATTTATTTCACGAAGTATACGGTAGTTTTTGCGAAGCTTGTTGTTGATATTTCGCATCAGATTGGTAGAATCTTTATTCTGCTTATTGTTATAGGCATTCCGGCAGGCGTCGTTGCAGAATTTTTTATCCGATCTGCCGATAATTTTTTCGCCGCATTCAAGACAGTTCATAATTTTTATTTTTTCATTTTATGTGTATGTTCGTGTTTTTTCTTTATCAGTTTTTTCAATCTGCTGTGGGTAGGATAGCTTCTGTTGGGTGTGATATTGTTGAAGAATAAGGCCACTAACAAAAGAATGATGCATCCTGAAAGAACAGGTGACAGGACATACCAATATCCTAATTCAGGTATTTTTCCGGTTGAACTTACTGCAATTAAGGCTGTTGCACCACCCGGAGGGTGAAGGGTTTTGGTATATTGCATGAGAACAATAGAAAACGCTACCGCCAAAGGTGCGGAAAGCCAGATGATATCAGGGACTATCTGATATACTGTAACCCCCACAAGAGCTGAAATTACATGGCCTCCTATAAGATTTCTGGGCTGCGCCAATGGACTTTGAATAGCACCGTAAATCAGAACGCTGGATGCTCCGAAAGATCCTATCAGAAATACATTTTCCGTTGCGGAAAGCGAATGGGATTGTAGAAACGCGATAATCCCGATTCCAAAAAATGCTCCCAGGAACGACCAGAAATGCTCCCTGTAATCAACCAGTGTTTCTCTATAGATAACATATTTGGAAACTCTGAACGTTCTTTTTATTGTCTTCTTCATTACGTCTTCTATTTTAGTATTCGAATTAAATGGGGTGATGAATGATTGGGTATATTCCCCGGTTGGATCATAATCCGGGTCCAGGATAGTGATTTCCATACCCACACATCTTTCATGACCAATCAAAGGCCTTAAAATATTTCCCAGATCAGCATAGTCAATTCCATCATCCATTCTGCTGTCTACAGCGGGCATAATTTCATCTTTAAGAACATCCACATCAAAATGGATAAAGAAACCATCTAAGTTCTTTTCATGGATCATTTTCAGGAAATCTTCCGAGGTTTTTCTAAAACCATTCTTCCTTAGATTCTCCAAATCAAAATAATGAATACCAGAATTGATTATCTGCCCAACATATTCTTCATCATCTGTTTCTGCATTTCCTGCACAAAAAATATTCTCCTCTAAAAAATAGGGCTTAAGATCATTAATATTCGTGAGCTTTTCATGCCCCAATCCTGAAACAATAGCCAGATCCATTCCTGCCACACCGCCGCTTGGAGAGAGTCTTGGCGGAATATAGTCTGTATGACCGTCAAGGTAGAACAACCCAAAATTTCCAAGCTGCTTTAATGCAATTGCACTTCCAATCAGGATACTACAATCACCACCCAATATTAAATGGAATGCATTTTTATCGAAATTTTTTAGGATGAGATCGGATTGCTTTTTAGCATAGTCGATGATTTGATAAGGATTTTTCACACCGGTTTCCTCATCAAAATCCATCGTATATTCCGGAGCTTCTAATCTGAAAACCTTTTTTGGATCGATTTGCTGATGAAGGCCCAATTTTCTGAGCCAGTCCGGAAGCTTTTTAACTCCGGGTTCTACCTCATATTCTTTCTTGGTAAGTCCGAGATTAAAAGGAAACTCAAAAATGTTAATATCCTTTTTCATAGATTGATTTTATCAAAGATACGGAATTATTCGTTTGCAAACGACTACAAATGAATTTAAATAGTTTTCTACCGACTTAAGCATCAAGACGACCTCAACTTTGTAACAGAGATTTGAGAAAACAGTGAACGTCTCTTATCTGAATATTAATCTAAAAAAATAAAAATTATGTCACTAAGAAACAAAGTAACACTGATTGGTTACACAGGAAAAGAAGTTGAAATGGTAAATTTCGATAACGGAAATGTAAAAGCAAGCGTGTCTTTAGCAACCAGTGATTATTACACCAATGCCAAAGGTGAAAAAGTAGAAGAAACCCAATGGCATAATCTCGTAGCTTTTGGAAAGGTAGCGGAAATCTTTCAGAAATATGTTCCTAAAGGGAAGGAAATTGCCATTGAAGGAAAACTTACATACAGATCGTATGATGACAAAGATGGAGTAAAGAAATACATTACCGAAATAAGAGTCGACGAGATTCTTCTTCTGGGAGGTAAATAAAGTTGAATCCTAAAAATCACAAATGATGAAAACAAAGATATTTACCATAAGATTATCCGGTGATTTTCTGCATAAAGACCAGAAATCACTGGATGATTTCCTGGGAGCTCATGAAATTATAAAAGCGGAAACTGCTTTTGTGAATAATGAAAATTATTGGTCTGTGCTCCTGTATTTTGAAGAGCTGAAATCTATAACCGGCGTTAAAGAATCTAAAAGTATAAAGTATTCGGCTGAAAATGATATTTTGACTGTAGATGAAGAAAAAATTCTGCAGGCCCTCAAACTATGGAGAGCAGAGAAGGCTAGAGAGCACAATCTTCCCACTTATTTTATAGCCAGCAATAAAGAGCTAATGTCTGTTGCGAAGTATAAGCCGGCCAGGAAAGAAGAATTGCTGGATATTAAAGGCTTTGGAAAGCATAAAATAGAAAATTACGGGGAGGAGATACTGGAAATACTGGAAAACGTATGATAAAATGATGAAAAACACAAATGATTGATAAGAGCCGGAGAGATATACTCCGGTTTTTTAATATGGAAATCTATGTGAAAAAGTCTTTTCAATTCCTTATTTTTGCAGGACTTATCAATTTAATATTCATTATTTATTTTACTATAAATGAAACCAGGTTTAGCAAAAGGAACAAGAGATTTTACAGCGTTAGAAGTTTCAAGAAGAAGATATATTATCAATACTTTACAGAAGAATTTCGAATTATTCGGATTTCAGCCGTTGGAAACACCCAGCTTTGAAAATCTTTCTACATTGACGGGAAAATATGGGGAGGAAGGAGACCGCCTGATCTTTAAGATTTTAAATTCAGGAGATTATACCTCTAAAGTAAATCAGGATGATTGGGAAAATAAGAATCATCAAAAACTGATTTCCCAGATATCAGATAAAGCTCTTCGCTATGACCTTACCGTGCCTTTTGCAAGATTTGTGGCGATGAACCATAATCAACTGACGTTTCCATATAAGCGGTACCAGATTCAGCCGGTTTGGAGAGCAGACCGACCACAGAAAGGAAGGTTCAGGGAGTTTTATCAGTGCGATGCAGATGTTGTAGGAAGTGAAAGCCTTTTTCAGGAAGTAGAATTGATTCAATTGTATCTGAAATCATTTTCAGATTTAAAAGTTCCGGTAACCATCCATGTTAATAACAGGAAAATCCTTTCCGGGTTAGCAGAATACGCCGGAATTACAGATAAACTTATTGATTTCACAGTAGCTTTAGATAAGCTTGATAAAATCGGAAAAGAAGGAGTCGTAAAAGAATTGCTGGAAAGAGAAATTTCTCAGGAGTCTATTGATAAACTTGATTTCCTGTTCACTCAATCCGATGATGCCCTTGACAACCTTCTTCAGCTTAAAGAAAAATTTGCAGGCAATGAGATCGGCCTGAAAGGGGTAGAAGAGCTGGAATTTGTTCTTACCCAATCTTTAAGTCTTGGAGTGGATATTCAGAATTTGGTTTTCAATATTACATTAGCCAGAGGCCTGGATTATTATACAGGGGCGATCTTTGAAGTAAAAGCGGATGAAGTTCAGATGGGTTCTATAGGCGGTGGTGGAAGATATGACAACCTTACAGAAGTTTTCGGGGTGAAAAATATTCCGGGAATAGGAATTTCCTTTGGTTTAGACAGAATCTATCTGGTTATGGAAGAATTAGGACTTTTCCCTGAAGAAGCGACTTCAAAAGTGGAATACCTGTTTGCCAATTTCGGAGGAGAAGAAGCCTTAGAAGCTTTAAAGCTGATCATTCAACTGAGAGAAAAGGGAATTGCCGCAGAATTATATCCTGAAAATGCTAAGCTGAATAAGCAATTCACCTATGCGGAAAAGAAAGGAATCAGAAATCTGGTATTCCTAGGAGAGGAAGAGATTAAAAACAGAACGGTTACCTATAAAAACCTGGAAGCCGGAGAACAAAAAACGGTTTCTTTAGATGAGTTTTTAAATAAATAGCCATGAAAAAAAAACTTTTATTACTTTTTGTAATAGCTTTTCTGGATGTTAAGGCACAATTGCCCCCACCTCCGGCACCGGCGGATCAGATAGAGCAATCAGACCACATCAATTTATATGATGTTAAAGAAATTCCGGAAAAAATTTTCTCATGGAATATTAAAGGTTTAACGATTAACGGGAAGCCGGATTTAAGAGAAATTCCTGATAAAATTGGAAACCTGAAAGCGTTAAGCGGATTTGCTTTAAAGGACGGAAGTGTAACCTCATTGCCTGAAGAATTTTCAACTCTTCAGAACCTGCAACATGTTTCCATTAATTCTAACGAATTTGTTGAGATTCCAAAAGAGATTTTTAAGCTTAAAAATCTTGAAAATCTTGAATTTCTCAGCTATAAATTGGATCAGTTTCCTAATGAGCTGGGTAATCTTGTGAATCTAAAAACTTTAAAGCTATCAAAAAGTTTATATTGGGGAGGAGCGATCACCAGTGAAAAGCAGGTTTTTAAAGATTTAATTTTACCTTCTTCTATTGGTAAATTGAAAAAATTGGAACGATTAACACTTCAATCCAATAACTTGAAAAAATTGCCATCAGAAATAGGTAATTTGGAAAATTTAAAGGTACTGGATATGTCATACAATTCATTAGAAATCCTGCCACCTACCTTTTCTAAGCTTAAAAAGTTGGAGTCTGTTGAAATCAGAAGAAATAAATTGAATGTTTTTCCTACAATACTTTATGAACTGGAAAATCTGAGAGAAATTAATCTCAATGAAAATAATATAGTTAATATTCCTTCCGGAATAGGGAAACTCAAGCAATTAGAATATCTCAGTCTTTCAGGAAATAAGCTTTCAACCCCATCATTATTGGAACTCTATAAGCTGGAAAGTCTGGTAACGTTGGACTTGAATGACAATCAGCTTGAAAATCTGCCTGCTGGAATTGAAAACCTGAAAAAGTTAGAGCTTTTATCCATTGCGGGTAATAAAATATCACCGGAAAATATGAAAAAACTCAAACAGCTTTTACCTAAAACATTAATTGTAGAAACTAAGCCTGCATACTAATGAATTGCTGTGATATTGAAGAATTATTGTAATCAACTATCCCCGGAAACTAATTTGTAATTCAAGTGAAAAAAGAAGTCTCCATCGATGTTGTTGAAAAATGGCTCAAGGGCTGGTCTTTGTCGAGAGATTTGCCGTTACCTCTCAGATATAAGTCAGGGTTCATGGTAAATGTTGGCGAAGAAAAGCAAAAAACACGATATGTATTTCCTGAGCTTAATGATGATTTTTTTCGGTCAGCAGAAACTATTGATGATCCCTGGGTTTTCTTAAAAGTCTGTGCTTCTTATAATGAATTTAAAGCCAGGATTCCTGAAAAATGGATTCATCAGCCGCAGGGGTATATGATGTCCTGTTTCGCTCCGATGAATATTGCGGATGTGGAGCTGAGTAGTGAATATAAACTGGATTTCAGTGAAAATAATTCTACAGTTATCATTAGAATTCTTACTGAAAATGGAAAATTGGCTTCAATCGGCCGCGTAGTTCTTATAGATGATTTGGCTGTTTATGACAGGATTTTAACCGAAAATAACCACAGAAGAAAAGGTTTGGCAACTATTCTGATGAAAGAGCTCGAAAAAATAGCTATATCAAAAGGAGTTTTCAATAATTTCTTGGTCGCAACACAACAAGGCAGGCTATTGTATGAATCATTAGGTTGGGAGCTGTATTGTCTTTATTCGTCCATAGTTATTCCGGGGAAAAATTCCAACAAATAAATCGGCATATTCAAAAAAAGAGTAATTTACACTCGTAAAATATAACCGCTAAAACTTAAATAATGAGTGAAAGATCGAGACTTGATGAAATCCGGGAAGAGCTGGAAAAATTAGATATCAATCCTACATTCTTTGCCCGAAAGGAAATCCGTGAATTGCCCAATGTACTTTCTCAGGATGAAAAAATCGTGTATCTGGTAGAAGGAAGAAATAAAACTTCCAATCACCATATCCTTTTAGTGGCTACAGACAGGAGATTGATTTTTATAGATAAAGAATTCCTGTATGGACTTAAAGTGGAAGATTTCTCGTATGATAAAGTAACTTCCCTGCAGTATGAAACGGAGTTTATGCTGGCTTCCATAGATGTTCATATTTCAGGAAATATCGTTGAAATTGACGGAGTAGGAAAGTATGAGGCAGAATTGTTCTGTGAAAAAGTAAGAGATTTTATGTCTCGTCCTAAAGAGTATTTTCAAAGCAAACCCGGACCTACGGTTTTAGATCAGCTGGAACAGCTCGGCAGGTTAAAAGAAAGTGGGGTCTTAACTGAGGAAGAGTTTCAGGAACAGAAGAAAAAACTGTTGGGAAAGTTGTAATCAATTAATTTTAAAAAATTTCACCAGCCTGCATATTATGAAAAACTATCTTGAAATCAACAAAAATTCCTGGAATGCTAAAGTAGAACCCCATCTGAAATCGGATTTCTATTTTGTGGATGATTTTTTAAAGGGAAGAAACTCTTTAAACTCTATTGAACTTGATCTTTTGGGTGATATCAAAGGAAAAAATATACTACATCTTCAGTGCCACTTCGGGCAGGATTCCATCTCACTCTCAAGGTTAGGAGCGAAGGTTACAGGGATTGATTTATCTGATAAAGCAATAGATGCGGCAAAGGATCTGGCTAAACAATGCAATACCGATACGGAATTTATCTGCTCGGATGTGTATGACCTTCCGAATGTTCTGGATCAAAAATTTGATATCGTTTTTACCAGTTATGGTACCATCGGATGGCTTCCGGATCTGGAAAAATGGGCGAAAGTGATCAGGCATTTTTTAAAGGCGGACGGGAAATTTATCATGGCAGAATTTCATCCTGTGGTATGGATGTTTGATGATGATTTTAAGGAAGTAGCCTATAATTATTTCAATGAGAAACCCATTGTAGAAACCTATGAAGGTACCTATGCCGATTTTTCTGCTGATATCGTTCAGGAATATGTAATGTGGAATCATTCTCTTGCTGAAGTTCTTCAGAATTTGCTTTACTGCAAGCTTGAATTAAAAGAATTCCGGGAATTCGACTGGTCTCCTTATCCTTGTTTTAAACATGTGGAAGAGTTTGAAAAGGGAAAATGGAGGATACCACAACTCGGAAATAAAATCCCGATGGTCTATGCATTAATGGCACAAAAAAAGTCACCATAAATGTTATATGATGACTTTTCAATATATGAATGTTAAAAAAACTAATTCTTAATTAATAGAATCTTCAGTCTTTGTTTTCACTTCATCAACTTTGTTCTGAACCTGAGAAGCTACTTCATTGGCTTTGCTTTTAAGATCATTTCCCCATTTATTAAGGTTGTCTTTTGCTGTATTGATCTTATCCTTTACCGCCTGTTGCTGTTCAGGAGTTGATTTTTTATATTTCCAGTAAGCTAATGCACCTAAACCTAATAAAGCCAGTAAGCCGTTTGTTTTATTTCCCATGATTTCCGATTTTTAGTTAATAATATTAAAATTTGTTATATAGTATCATGTAAAATACGTGCCAAAAAAATACCGGGAATTATAAAATAATGTTAAATTATTGAAACACCTCAAAGGTTGTCCCGTCAAAACTGGCAAAAACCATAGTAGGATAGGAGTCTTTATGGTATATGTTTCCATCTTTATCTATAGCAATAGCTCCTGCAAATCCATTTATAGCCTTTAATTCTTCAAAAGTCTTATTAAAGGCACCTTCTAAACTCATTCCATCCGTAACCCGTGTTACGATTTTTGCAGCCGTAGCATTGCTTACAATATCTTCACCTACACCGGTACAGCTTACGGCGCAAAAAGAATTCGCATAATTTCCGGCAACGGTTGCAGAATCAGAGATCCTTCCCGGAATTTCAAAGCCTTTTCCGCCGGTAGACGTTGCGACAGCTAATTTTCCGTTTTGATCAATCGCAACACAGCCTACTGTTCCTTTTCCTCCATTGCTTAGTTTGGCTTCATATTCTTTTCTCCGCTGAGGAATTTCCGTTGAAAAATCATCAAAACCCTGTTCTGTAGCATATTTTTTAGCTCCATTTCCGCCTAGAACCCTGTCATCTTCTTTCATGAGCTCTTTAGCAACATACACCGGATTCTTCACATTCTGTATGTTGATAACACCACTTAATTTCTGTGTTTCACCATTCATAATGGCCGCACTCATCCGGATGATACCATCGCTCTGGATCTGGGAACCTATTCCTGCATTGTACAATTCATCATCTTCAAGCAGGGAAACTGCATAAGCTACCGTATCTAATGCAGAGTTGGACTGCAGGTATTCAAAAGCCTGCCGGGCTATTTTTTTTAAAGAGTTTTGTTTGGCAGTCTTTACTTCATGGCTCTGATCACTCTCTGAGAAAAAACCACCGTGAATTATAATTTTCATAAGATTTGTTTGAAATTTAAATATATAAAAAAAGTGAAGAAAATCTTCACTTATCTATCCTGAGGAATGGGATTAAACTGCGAATTCTCTATTGTTAATGCCCGTGTAGTAAGATCATAATGATCATTCATAGACATTACATGCACGGTTAAATTATCGATAGAGATTGGTTCTCCCAGATTAATATTCGTTAGATTGGTATCTTTAATAAACCTTCCGTCTACAATGATAACCAGTCCGGACCCAACGGCCGTCATTACATCATTATGGATAAAAAGCCCGGTATCTTCCCCCAAGCCGATTCCCAGTGTTCTTGGATTATTCACTACTGCCTGGAAAAGACGCCCGATTCTTCCTCTTTGGACGAAATGTGTATCAATAATCACATTGTCGATAAGCCCTAAACCTTGCGTCGTTTTGATTTCTCCTTTTAACAGGGCTTCAGAACTACTTCCTTGATAAATCATATTTTCAGAGGCGGCAGCTGCACCGGCAGAAGTTCCGGAATAGATAAAGTCCTGTTCCTGATATTTAAGTAAAATAGTATCATGAAATCTTGTTCCACCAAGAATAGAGGTTAATCTAAGCTGATCGCCACCCGTAAACATCACCACATCTGCAGCATTGGCTCTGGCCACCATGGCATCAGAATTGGCTTCTTCACGATTATGAATATCAAGGATATTGACGTTTTTGGCACCAAGGAATTCAAAAGCTTTTTTATATTCTGTACCAACGATCTGGGGAATTTGAGAGGCTGTAGTAACAACTTCTATTACAGAATTTTCTTTATGTTTAGATTCGTTAATGATCTTTCTTAAAATACCTCTTTCAAAAAAGTTCAGATTTTTTTCAATGTTCTGATCAAAATCAGTTTCCGTGAAGCTTCCCTTGTTTACAGCTCCTCCGATAACAATTAATTTTCCAACGGGTTTCATCATAGTATGCAAATTTAAAAAAATAATTTACTGTTATCCCAACATCAATCTTATTTAAATTGATTCTGAGTATTTTAGAATTATTAATGAAAATCTTTGTTTTTTGGAAATCTTTAATCCTCTCTATAGTTTTGTTTGAGCTTTTGTATTATATTTGATTTTAGAAGAAAGTATTATTAATAAGGAAAAATGCAAATTGACTATGAAAATTGAGAAGATACAGGCTTTACGCGGCCCCAATATTTGGAGCATAAGAAGGAAAAAGCTGATACAGATGAGGTTGGATCTTGAAGAAATGGAAAATTTTCCCACCAATAAAATCGAAGGTTTCAGAGAAAGGATAGAACAGCTGATTCCGTCTTTAATGACTCACAGATGCTCAGAAGGTGTAGAAGGAGGTTTTTTTCAAAGAGTGGAAACCGGAACGTGGATGGGACACGTTATTGAACACATAGCACTGGAAATCCAGACACTGGCCGGAATGGATGTAGGCTTCGGCAGGACCCGAGAAACAAAGACTCCCGGTGTTTATAATGTTGTATTCAATTATCTTGAAGAGAATGCAGGGATCTATGCGGCTGAACAGGCTGTGAAAATTGCAGAAGCTTTAATTGAAAATAAGGAATATGATCTAAATGCCTGTATTCAGAAGTTGAAAGAAATCAGAGAAAGGGTACGTTTAGGTCCTTCAACAGGAAGTATTGTTGAGGAAGCTGTTTCCAGAAGAATTCCCTGGATCAGATTGGGGAACAATTCTTTGGTACAGTTGGGATATGGAGTCAATCAGCAAAGATTTCAGGCAACCATTACAGGAAAAACAAGTTCAATTGCCGTTGATATTGCCTGCAATAAGGAACTCACGAAAAAAATGCTTCACGATGCCGCGGTTCCGGTTCCGATAGGTGAGCTGGTGGTAGATGAAGAAGATCTGGATAAGGTAATCAGGAAAATAGGGTATCCCATTGTTATTAAACCTCTGGACGGGAACCATGGAAAAGGGACATCTATTAATGTAAATGATTGGGAAGCCTCAAAAATTGGATTGCAACATGCTCAGAAATACTCCAGAAAAGTAATAGTTGAAAAATATATTACAGGGTATGATTTCAGGGTTTTGGTGATCAATAATAAAATGGTTGCTGCGGCAAGAAGAGTTCCGGCCCATGTAGTGGGAGACGGTGAGCTGAATCTCCAACAATTGATTGACAAGGAAAATAAAGATCCGAGAAGAGGGTACGGGCATGAAAACGTATTGACGGAAATTGAGGTGGATAAAGACACCATGGAACTTCTTGATAAACTTCAGTATACGCTTGAAACCATTCCTCAAAAAGGGGAAGTGGTTTATTTGAAATCTACAGCCAATCTTTCAACAGGAGGAACCTCGATAGATGTTACCGATATGGTTCATCCCGAAAATATCACCATGGCGGAAAGAATTTCCAAAATCATCGGATTAGACGTTTGCGGAATTGATATTATGGCAGAAAATCTTACACAGCCGCTAAAAGAAAGTGGAGGTGCCATTATCGAAGTTAATGCGGCACCTGGTTTCAGAATGCATTTGGCTCCGAGCGAAGGATTACCCAGAAACGTAGCTGCTCCGGTAGTAGATATGCTTTATCCGCCGGGAAAACCTTTTACCATTCCGATTATCGCAGTTACGGGGACTAACGGGAAAACGACGACAACAAGACTTATTTCGCATATTGTTAAAAGCAACGGTTACAGAGTAGGCTTTACAACTTCCGATGGTATTTACATTCAGAATACGATGCTGTCAAAAGGAGATACCACAGGACCAATTTCGGCTGAATTTATTCTGAAAGATCCAACCGTAGAGTTTGCGGTCTTGGAAACGGCACGAGGAGGAATCCTGCGTTCAGGATTAGGTTTTTCTCAATGCGATATTGGTGTTTTAACGAATATCAAGGAAGATCATCTGGGAATGAATGACATTCACTCCCTGAAAGATCTTACCAGGGTAAAAAGAGTGGTGCTGGATAGTGTGAAGAAAAGTGGCTGGAGCGTTATGAACGCTGATGATGAATATTCCATGAAAATAGTCAACGATCTGGATTGTAATGTGGCTATTTTCAGCATGGATGAAAATAATGCCCATATCAAAAGGTTTGCAAAAGATGGGAAAATTACATGTGTATATGAAGAAGGTTTTGTAACCATTAAAAAAGGAGACTGGAAGATCAGAATCGGAAAAGCCAAAGATTTCCCGATCACAATGGAAGGAAAGGCAAAGTTTATGATTCAGAATGTTCTGGCGGCATGCTTGGCAAGCTATCTTCACGGTTTTGAAATTGAGGATATTTCCAATTCATTGAGAACATTTATCCCAAGTGCCCAACTTACACCGGGAAGACTGAATATCTTCAAATTTAAGAGCTTTAAAGTTTTAATTGACTTTGCACACAACCCTGCAGGATATGAGGCTATTGAAGATTATCTTAAAAATGTCGAGGCTACTAAGAAAATCGGGATTATTTCGGGAGTGGGCGACAGAAGGGATGAGGATATTAAATTATGCGGGAAAATTGCAGGAAGAATGTTCGATAATATCATCATCAGAAATGAAAAACATCTTCGCGGAAGAACTGAAGAAGAGATCAACGGATTAATCATAGACGGAATTAATGAAGCAGGAAGAGATGTGAGTTATGAAATTATTCCAAAAGAAATAGAGGCTTTGAAGCATGCGATGAGCATGGCAGAAGAAGGAACTTTTATTACAGCTTTAAGCGATGTGATCTCCAATGCCATTGATCTGGTACAGGAATATCAGGCAAGAGAGCTGCAGGAAGATGATAAAATTTAAAATAAAAAGCCTCCAATCGGAGGCTTTTTAAATGAAATAGCATATTCAGTTTATTATTCTTCTCCAAAAAAAGCATTGGAGCTACCGATCCAGATGGCATCTTTTTTATTGAAATCTACATTCACCATTGCTGCTTTAGTCATTCTTCCAAGGTTTTCAAGCAAAATCGGGCGTTCATCATTTTCTCTCCAAACGTATAGCATACGGATTTCTGCCTTTGAAAACTCCCCGTTGATATCTTTAAAAACAGGTTCATAATTTACTTTTCGTTGCAAAATATAGTTTTCTTTATCTTCAATGGCATCTGTAACTTCTTTGGTCGGGTTTAAGTTGACTCCACTTCCTGCAAAGGAAAACAAAGGCTTTAACACAAAATTATCCAGATTTTCATTTTCGGGAAATTCATGTAAAAAATAGCTTTTAGGAATGAACTGATGTTTCAGCAACGGTAAAAGAAATTTCGAAATTTTGAAAAACCAGTTGGGATGGGTAACCCATTTTACATCAATATCTTCACGGAAATCAAATTCAGTGACTAGATCAGGAATCCTGTCCAGCTCATCAAAAATAACACGGTTGTAGATTCTTTTGATTTCAATTAATTTTCCGTTAATTTCATAGTATAATTTTTTTCCTTCCTTTTTTACTTTGGTTAAACAAACGGTTTTTATTCCCAATAGCTTTTCAGTAAAGACAAAATCAATAGCAGTTTTTTGCTTTTCGGGGTAAATTTCCAACAGAATGACGTTTTCCGGATTTTCATCACCTATAATGACCTCTTTTAAATAATTCTTAAAATCTTCACGAGGCATTTTATTTTTGATTTCATCCAAAAAAGGATATACTTCACAAAAAGTTTCTTCAAATACTTTTTGAAAGGCGTATAAAGAAGGAAAAGCTTGTAGTTCTATCAGTTGAGGTTCAATTTCCCCTTTATCATTTTTACAGATACCAAAATCTATCGTGAGAAAATGAGGCTGTTTTGTATCGTTAGGAACTTTACAGTTTTCCGGAATGGCTTTCTCTAATGTTTCAGACGATAAAGCCTTTATCTGATCTATAATGCTTTCGCAGGCATCAATAAGTTTACCTTCAAATTCTTTGGTAAGGAATATCGGACTTTCGGAAATTCGGAAAGCTGGTTCCAAACCGCTTTTTTGTTTTAAAACTTCCTTAAAGTGCTGGTATTTTTCCTGCGAAAACTCCTGATTGAACTGTTCCCTGTATTTTGATATCATAATTTTTTTCTTTGTGATTTTAAAAAATCGAGCAATTTTGCTCGATTTATGGGGTTTATTATTTTATAAACTTAATTATTTTAAGCCATTACTGCAACGCCTTTCAAAATACTTTTTTTAGCGAACTGCAGGAATCTTGGAAGGATCTGGTTTCTTGTCAGAACAATTTTATCTTCATCATCCATTCTGTCTAGTGTCTCAAGATATTTTTCCATTCCGAAGTTCTCAATCATGGCCTCTTTGTTCTTTTCATCTTTCAGGTTTTCGAGCATTCCTGCAGGATTTGCTTCAGGATGAAACTGAGTTCCAAAGATCTCATTGGAAAAGCGAACTGCCATAACAGCTCTTTCCAGATTAATATGAGGACGGAATTTTTCGATAGCAACGATTTTCATTCCTAGTTCTTCAAAACGTTCATAATTGGGCTCAATGAATTGATATGCTCTGGAATCCACTGCATAGAACGGGTCCGGAAGATTTTTAAATAAAAACTCCTGTTCACCTTCCTCTGTTTTATGAACCGGCATTACTCCGAAAGAATACGATTTTCTTTTACAGATATTACCCAACTCCCAATGAATGCTTGCTAATTGGAATGAATGACAAATTAAAAACAGATATTTTTTATTTTCATTGCATGTATTATGCTCATAAACTGCATTCAGGAAATGTCCGTATTTTTCCTCCCATTCAAAACCTTCTTTATGGGGTGTTCCAGGGCCTCCTGAAGAAATAAAAATATCAAAATCCTTAATGTCGGGCATTTCGTTTTTATGTCTTACATCAAATGTCCGGATGCTTACATGTTCTTCGGAACTTTGCTGGAATGCTTCAGAAATCTCTCTGATGTTTTTGAAACCCTGATTGACATGATTGTTGTTCATATCCAACAAAGCTATTCGAATATCTTTCATACTACTTCATATTTTTTGCAAAGTTATCAAAAAAATTATGAAGCAGTCTCACTATGTGTTATGCCATACTCCGTTTCGGAAATCATATAGTCTACTACTTTGGCAAGATCGCCGGTTTCATTGAAAATTTTGAGCTGTCTGTCCGCACCGGTTCCGTTTTGTAAGATCGTCCAGGCATATTCAACTTCTTTTCTGCATCCTAATTCATCCACTACATCATCAATGAACTCAAGAAGCTCTTTCAAGAGGTCAGGATAAGGAACGGATTCTTCTTTTCCGAAATCGATCAGATGGGCTTCAATTCCACTTTTGGAAGCCCGCCATTTATTTTCATTCAATAACAGTCTTCTATAGCTTCTGAAACTTAAGTTCTGCTGATGCAGTTTGTAGATTTTTGCAACCAGGCTCTGCATGATAGCAGCCAAACATACCGTTTCGTCAATTCTCAACGGCATATCGCAAATTCTGAACTCAATGGTAGGGTAGAACGGATGTACTCTTAAATCCCACCATATTTTTTTTGCATTGTCGATGGTTCCTGTTTTTACCAAAAGATCTACATAGCTGTCAAACTCCGCCAATGAATTAAAATAGCTCGGAATCCCAGTTCTGGGGAATTTTACAAAAATTTCCTGTCTGTAAGATTTGAACCCGGTATTTCTTCCGATCCAAAAAGGTGAATTGGTGGAAAGTGCATATACGTGGGGAAGAAAATAGCGCATGACATTCTGTATCCGGACTCCTTCTTCACGATTCGGAATCCCGATATGAACGTGCAACCCGAAAATGAGATTACCACGTGCAACATCTCCCATATCATCTACAATTTTATTGTACCGTTCACCATTAGTAATCGTATTATGCTCCCAGTTTGAAAAAGGGTGTGTTCCGCCTCCTGAGACCCGAAGCCCCTGTTCATGAGCAGTGTTGATAAGATGTCTTCTTAAGTTGGTAAGCTCCGTTCTTGCTTCCTGAATGTTCTGGCAGATGCCTGTTTCCATTTCAACCATGGATTCATGCATTTCGTGCTTCAGGTTTTCACTTAAAACTGCTTTTCCGCCTTCAATAATTTTCGAAACATGAGAGACAAGATCCCTGCTCTCAACATCAATAATTTGATACTCTTCTTCGATTCCGATAGTAAATTGATGCATTTTTTTCTGTGTTTTGTATTTCTTAATTAGGTTATTTAGCTGAATCTTTCACAAAGGTTCCCCAGGAAATATTTGGTTTTCCGGGTACATATTCTTTAGCTTTTTCAATAGCAAGTTTTGCGGCATGCTCTACGATCCATGCGAAGTTATCTTCTCCTACAGAATTTCGGTCGGCATCCGGCGCGGGATTGCAGAAGTCAATAGCATAAGGAATACCGTCTCTTACAGCAAATTCTACTGTGTTGAAATCATATCCTAAAGCTTCATTCATTTTGATGGTGTAATCATGAATGGTTTTTAGCAGTTTTTCCAGTTCCTCTCCTTGTGTCTGATGCGTTGTCGCATATCGTAAGTGATGCGGGTTTCTGGGTTCATAAGGCATAATATGAACATATTTCTTTCCTAGGCAATATACTCTGTAATAATCCTGGAAAATAATTTCTTCCTGAACCATCATGACCAGTTGTTCCGTTTCACTTAGTTTGTTCCACATGTCTTCAGGGTTTTCCACTCTGTATACATTTCTCCAGCCTCCACCGTCGTGAGGCTTCATATAAGCCGGAAAACCCACATAGTTGAAAATATAATCCCAGTCATGAGGAAACTTTAAATTTCTGAACGAGGTCTCCGAAGTGTTGGTGGGCCTTTCATGCGAAGGAAGCAATACTGTTTTCGGAAGTGGAATTCCCAGCTTGCTCATTAAAGCATTATTGAAGAATTTTTCATCGGCACTCCACCAGAACGGATTATTGATCACATAGGTTCCGTTCAATGCAGCATTCTTTAAATAGGCTCTGTAAAAGGGAACGTCCTGCGAAATTCTGTCAATAATTACTGCGTAACCGTAATCTGCTCCTTGTTCAAGTTTGTCGATGTTTACAGGTTCTGCAATAATTTCTCCACCGCCTAATTCATTTACCTTGTCTATAAATGCCCAGGGAAATGTATCTTCCATTCCAAATAGAATCCCCACTTTTTTTGTCATAATTGTAGTTTTTAATGTTGTGTATTTAATATTTGTTTTCAATTAAAAATAATCATTTCAGGAGAAAAAAGCTCCTATAAATGTTGGAAAAACCATTCTCCATAATGGCCAGTCGTGATTGATCCATTTTCGTTCATCATACCAGAAATCAATTCCTTTGGAACTTAATATTTCTGCCATTTCCAGATTCTTGTCTTTACAAATGTCCTGGTCCGAAGTACTCAAAACAATGTGCATATGCTTATATTTCCAGGCTTCGTCATTTTTTACAAATTCTCTCGGGCAATTGAAGTAGACTAGTTCATCAGAATATCCATCCATAAAATTCCTGATGCTGAATGCGCCTGAAAGGCAAAACAGATGGGATACCACATCGGGAAATCTGAATGCAAAATTAGCGGCATGATAGCCTCCAAAGCTGGCTCCTGCTACTGCAACGCGATGGGTCTGATGTAATTTCTGGATATAAGGAATAAATTCCTTAATTAAAAATTGTACATATAGTTCATAATTTTTTATTCTTTGTTGCGGAGATATTTTTTCATCATAAAAACTCCAGGCATCAATGGTCTGAATATTATAAAGTTTTACCTTTCCCTGCTCTATAAACCAGTTAATACTTCCATTAAGATGAAAATCATGATTTTGGGTATATTGTCCCTGAGAAGTCGGAAACATAACGATCGGGTATCCATAATGTCCGGTTACTTCTACTTTAAGGCTTGTTCCTAATAAGTGTGAATAATAATCTGTATGTTCTATATTTGGCATTTTTATTAATCAATTTTGTAGTTATATCATAGATCTCTCTTTTAGAGCTTTACTTACTTTAATAGTATCTTTAAGGAAGTATTTTGGAGTTAATTTTATTTTGGTTCCGGATACTTTGTGTCTCCGACAACATCTTCTAAATTTAACTGTTCCCAGGAAAAGTTTTCCATCTCTTTTATTTTCTTTCCCAGGTATTCACTATGGCAATAAAGTCCTCTAACGGGCTTGTTTCTTAAATACTCATCGGCTAAAAGTGAAAACCTTCCCACTATTGGGTTTGACATTCCTGCCTCGATACACTCAA
The DNA here is from genome assembly GCF_003634775.1 of Chryseobacterium defluvii. Taxonomy (GTDB): domain Bacteria; phylum Bacteroidota; class Bacteroidia; order Flavobacteriales; family Weeksellaceae; genus Chryseobacterium; species Chryseobacterium defluvii. Next base: position 1,329,970 of record NZ_RBXB01000001.1, read on the forward strand.
ATCCCAATGCTTTTGAAAACAATACTTTCAATCCCATATCACTGTACTGGAAAAAGTTCCAGGGTCTTTCATGAGCAGAATATGAAAAATGAGTTTCCACAAGTACTACTCCGCCTACTTTCAATAATTTCGCAATTTCTACAGCTACAAGCCAAGGCATGGCAAAATGTTCAAAACATGAAGCAGAATAGATAATATCAAATTTTTCATCTTCTTTGAAATAGCTTGATAGTTTATGGGCATCTCCTACCACATCCACATTGTTTCCGGGATAGTAATCGAAGCCTACATATTCGGCATTCCGGAAATTTTCTTTGGCATTGTAACTTCCTGTCACTTCCCGGCTGCCAACTTCCAGTATTCTCATTCCCGGTTTATTTCCGATCTGGATCAAATGGGAATACCAATTCTGATGTCTGGCAATGTTAGACATAGGAACATCCTTTGATAAATATTGTCTGTCCAATTCAACATTATTATGAGCTGATACTCCTGAATCTATTTTCAGAAGTTTTTTTAACATTTTCTTCATTTGTGATAAAATAGTTTTTTAACATTATTTTTGTTTTTTTATACTTGAATACTAAAAATTTATATTTTCTAACTTGTGGGTTTTCCTTTTGGGGGAAGAATGTTCAAAAGACCAGCCTGTATTTTTTCAGCGGCATAGTCCAGTCTTTCCTGCACTATAGCAGAGTCATTGGATTTGTAAACAATTCCTACATGATAATCGATAGGTAAAAATTTCACTACTTCATCACATTCAAATTCATTATAATCCGGTTCCTTATCTTTGATCAGAGCAACAATTAATCCTGAATAGTATCCTGTAGGTTTAGATACTTCATAGGGCTTTCCTTTTAAAAGAGCATCTTCAATTCTGGACCATTCCCTCCATATATTGATGCTGCTTGATGCTTCCACAAGGTCCGGAATATGAGCGCCTCCGACTCTGGATGAGGTTTCAAGGAAATACCATTTCCCGTCATCCTTACTTCTGATAAATTCCGTATGGGTGGCTCCGTTCAGCAATCCGAAACTGGAAAGTACTTTCGCGTTGATGTGTTCCAGGGATTTAAACTCATCCGAATACCTTCCCAGTGTTTTACTTCTGAATACCCCGCCTTCATGAGAAACCTGCATGGGAGGAGCAAGGTATTTTGAAGCTGAAGTGAATACAATTTCTTTATTAAACGTTAAGCTGTCTACATGATAAACATCTCCGGGTTTAAAACTTTCTAATAAAAACAGATGGCGTTCTTCACCGAGTGCATCCAACGCTTCCCAAAGCTGTTCTTTGGTAGTGATTTTTTTGATTCCCGACGCGGACGCTTCGGAACGGGGTTTCAGAACCCATGGAGCCGGAGTTTTTTCTATAAATTGATTGACTTCATCATTGTTGAACACAGCAGTGAATTCCGGAACATTGATTCCCGAATCTTTAGCTTTTTGCCGCATGGCAAGCTTATCCCTGAAATAACGGTGGGTAGTCTGGCCCATTCCGGGAATACGGAATGTTTCCCTTACAAGAGCAGCCTTTTCCACATCATAATCATCAAGCGCTACTACGGCATCCACTTTCCTGGTCTGCATTAAATGGGAAAATCCTTGAATAAGATGTTCCAGGTTCCAGACAGAAGGTTTCAGCTCCGGCATATAAAATACCTCATCAATGGCATGCCATGGCCAGTTTTTTTCTTTAAGATTTTCGGATGTTACCAAGATTATTTTATTACCGAGCCTCTTCATTTCATCCATGAAATCATAGCCCTTGTAATAGCACGAAATACATACTATTGTTTTCTCCTCCATATAATGTTTTTTAAAATTTAATGAATTTTCAAAAATAAAAGCAATTTTTTATTGATTATTTAACATTAAAATTGGGAATATAATGTTCTTTTGAAAATTACTAAATCAATTATACAGAGAAATTTTGTAATAAACTAATTTTTAGTGATAATTTTCAATTAAATATGACAATAATTGTACCCCATATCCGGTTGCAGCTTTTTCTTTGGCATAATTGGTATTCCCGAAGGCAACGCCCGCAATGTCCAAATGAGCCCATTTAGGGTGGTTTTCAATGAATTGCTCCAAAAATTTAGCGGCAATGATACAGTCGCCGAGAGGCTTCATGGAAATGTTTTTCAGATCGGCTACATCAGACCGGATATCGTCTTTCCAGACATCCCATAACGGGAGATTCCATAACCTCTGGTTGGTGGCATCACCTGTTTTAATCAAAAGATTTTTCAATTCCTCATTATTGGAGAATAAGGCTCCGCAAGTATCCCCAAACATTCTTACCGAGCTTCCGGTTAACGTTGCCAAATCGATAAGGATATCCGTTTTATAGTTTTTGGAAAGATAGGAAAGGCCGTCTGCCAAAGTCAGTCTTCCTTCCGCGTCAGTATCAAGAACCTCTATGGTTTTTCCATTGTATGCGGTGACCACATCGCTCGGAAGATAAGCTCTTTCTGAAATTGCATTATCTGTGACAGGTAAAACGGCAACAATATTTACGGGAAGGTTCATTTCCGAAGCATAGATCAATGTTCCCAAAACAGCAGTAGCGCCACCCATATCAGATTTCATATAATGCATATTGGTAGGGTTTTTCAGAGAAACTCCACCAGTGTCAAACAGCACACATTTTCCCACCAGGCCAATAGTTTTTGCTTTTTTAGCGGTTGTATTGTATTCTAAAATAGTGAATGCCGCATCATAAGCGCTTCCTTGATTCACAGAAAGATAAGCTCCCAATCCAAGTTCTTCACATTTTTTCCTGTTGAAGACTGTATATTTTAATTGATATTTCTTTGCGAGATTCTTAAGATAAGCATTAAAAATATCAGGTTTTTTAAGGTTGGCGGGTTTATTCAGCCAGTCCTGACAAGCAACCTGTCCGTTACATAAAGCTTCCGCTTTTTGTAAAATAATATCTAATTTTTTAGGGCTTAAATTTTCAACATGAATTTCAAATTTGAAATTCCAGAAAGGATGGGTTTTATCAAAAGGATAATTATATGTTCCGAGCAGAAGGCCTTTTACAAATTCCTCAAATTGTTTTTCAGTGAAGAAATCAGCCAATACCAACGTAGGAGCCGCCTGAATGTTTTTCTTTTGGGTTTGTGAGAATTTATTAGCTACCTGCTGAATCTCAAAATTCTCAAGAGTTGACTTTCCTAAGCCAATGAAATAGGTAATCCCTTCCTCATGAGCGTTAATGAAAATCTCATTTTTCTTTCCGGTGAAAAAAGTGGAAATATTCTTGTTGAAATTCTTACCTGTTTTGGCCCATTCTTCTTCGGTGAATAGATGAAAGACCTGGGTATATTGTTTATTTCTTTTATTAATTAATTTCATAATGTTAGTTTTTAATACTATTCTGTTGCGGTTTTACTTCTACCGGATTTTCACTATTATTGTAGAACAGCCATTCGATGGCTCTAGGAAATTCCTGAGACCAGTAAAACTCATTGTGTTCTCCTTCGGGATTAATATTGGTCCTGAATTCAAAATCAAAAAGGTTTTTCTTCTCCCATCTCTTCAGGTATTCTTCAAAAAGATGAATCCTTTTTACCATTTTGGCGCCCTCTTGTCCACCTCCATATAAATAAATTTTCATTTTATAAGGAATTCTGAAGCTCATCATTGGAAAATTATTGTTGGGTTCAACCCAAAGAGAGGGGGAGAAAATCAGTAATTTGGAATACACTTCCGGATAGAGAAAACCACTGTATATACTGATAAGGGCCCCTAAAGAACTTCCTCCGATACCTGTGTTGTCCCTGTCTTTTTTGGTTCTGTAGTTTTCATCAACAAAAGGTTTCAGCGTATCTGCAATAAAGCGGATGTATTTTTTTCCTTCGGAACCATTGGCGATATGATCATTATCAAAAATATATTCCTTGATTCTTTCTTCGCTGCCGTGTTCTATAGCAATAATGATCAGGTCTCCTCTGTCATATTCGGCCAAGATAGATAGTTTCTTGTCGATCTCCCAGTTCCCATAGCCGCTCCCTTCATTGAAAAGGTTCTGTGCATCCTGAAGGTATAAAACAGGATACCTTTTATTGGAAATATAGTAATCATAGGGTAAAAGAGCCCAGACTTTACGGTAACGGTCCAGCTGCGGGATGTAAAATTCCTCCGAGATGATTTCCGCAATAGGAAAAAATTCCTTTTTAAAAGGTCCCCAGTTGAGTCTCCACTTTTCCACGATGTCAGAAGTCTTTCCTGCTGATTTTTCAATTTTGCGGTTGGGAGTTATATTTCCGTATTTATCCAGTTCTACATTTTCCCAACCTCCTTTGGTGAATTTATACTCAATAGAGTTGGGAAGGATACTGTCATCAATCTCGATACAGTAGGTGCCGGAATCTGATACTCCCAGTTGATAGTTGTAATCTTTAGGGTTCCAATTGTTAAAATTCCCCGTGATATAAACGGTTCTGTCATCGTTTTCTTCCGTGTAGAGTTCAAACCTCATCATATGTGTTTAAAAAATTAAACACTAAATTTATAAAAAATCTTTTTATAGATTATTTGAAATCATAAAAACTATGATTGAAAAAATGATATATTTGAGAAAACGGGTGGGAGAGGGAATTAACATAATAATTATTTCAATAATATTTAATGGTTATTGTTAATATTTTTTGTAGTTTCAATGAAAATATAAATTAAACCAGCCTTGATGAATTCTGTTAAAACATATACACTTTTCACAGAACATGATATTTACCTTTTTAGAGAAGGTAAGCATTATAAGTTGTATGATAAGTTTGGTGCGCATTCTGTGGAAAAAGACGGAATTCAAGGGGTTTATTTTTCTGTTTGGGCGCCCAATGCCAAAAAAGTTTCTGTAATCGGCAATTTTAATCACTGGAATCACAGAGATCATATTCTATACCCCCGTTGGGACGAATCAGGGATTTGGGAAGGTTTTATTGCAGGGTTAACCTGGGGAACTTTATATAAATATGCCATTGAAACCGCTTATGGTGAAATCCTGGAGAAAAGCGACCCTTATGCTTTAAGCTGGGAGCAAAATATTCAGGCTGCCTCATTGGTTTCTACCACTTGGTATGAATGGGAAGATGAAAACTGGCTTCAAAACAGATGGAAAAAGAATAATCTGGAAGCTCCTGTTTCAGTTTATGAGCTTCATCTGGGATCGTGGGTGAGGGATGGAAATGCTCCCGACAGGTTTCTGAATTACAGGGATATTGCTGAAAAGCTTGTTCCGTATATCAAAGAGATGGGTTTTACCCATGTAGAGTTTATGCCTGTTATGGAATATCCTTATGATCCGAGTTGGGGGTATCAGATCACAGGTTTTTATGCTGCAACTTCCCGTTTTGGGTCGCCGCAGGATCTGATGTATCTGATTGATAAGCTTCATAAAAATGACATTGGTGTTATTCTGGACTGGGTTCCGTCTCATTTTCCGGGAGATGCCAATGGATTGCATTGCTTTGACGGTTCTTTTTTATACGAACATGAAGATCCCAGGAAAGGATTCCATCCGGACTGGAAATCATATATTTTCAATTACGGAAGAAGTGAAGTGAAATCTTTTCTTATTTCAAACGCCATGTTCTGGCTGGAACGTTATCATGCGGACGGACTCCGGGTAGATGCGGTAACCTCTATGCTGCATCTGGACTATTCCAGGAATGAAGGGGAATGGGAACCTAATATATATGGTGGCAATGTAAATCTCGAAGCTAAAACGTTTTTACAGGACTTTAATACAGCTGTTTATAAAGAATTTGGAAATAGTATCATAACCATTGCAGAAGAAAGTTCCGATTTTCCGATGCTGACGAAACCGGTGCATGATGGCGGAGTAGGATTCGGAATGAAATGGATGATGGGGTGGATGCATGATACACTGGATTATTTTAAGGTGGATCCCATCGGTAGGAAATTTCATCATCATAAGCTGACTTTTGCTTCCATGTACATGTATAATGAAAATTATATGATGCCGTTGTCTCACGATGAAGTGGTTCATGGAAAAGCAAGCCTGATCTATAAAATGGTAGGTGATGAATGGCAAAAGTTTGCCAATCTTCGCGCGCTGTATGTTTATATGTACACGCATCCCGGAGCAAAACTCTTGTTCATGGGTGATGAATTCGGGCAGACAAGTGAATGGAACTTTACCCAAAGCCTGGATTGGCATTTGCTACAATATCCTGTTCATAAAGGAATGCAAACGGTTGTGAAGGATCTGAATCATCTCTATAGATTTGAGCCTGCTTTTTATGAAAATCAATTCAATCCGGATGGTTTTGAATGGATTGAAGCGAATGATGAAGACAATTCCGTGTATGTCTATCTAAGAAAAGGAAAAAAAAGAGAAGATGTCTTCATGGTTATATTGAATCTTACTCCACGGGTTCTGGATTATAAAATAGGTGTAAATAACGGGACGCACTGGGAGGTTATTTTTAATTCCGATGATGAAAGATATGGTGGAAGTGGTGTGACGCCGGAAGTGATAAAGGAAGAGTATGAAGAATGGATGAGCCGTCCGAAATCCATTACCCTGAAATTACCGCCTTTAGCAGGTGTAATTTTAAAACAGAAAAAAGACAAGAAATATAAATTACACAGAATTAAATTACATAAAAAGTAGAATGGTTGTTTATCACCTTAGTACGGAATGTTATCCGGTAGCAAAAGTAGGCGGTTTGGCAGATGTGGTCGGAGCATTGCCTAAATATCAGAATAAGATAAAAGGTATTGATGCTAAAGTCGTTATGCCTTGGTACAATAAATCTTTTTTTTATGATCATGAGTTTGACATAGTTTTTGATGGATTTATTCATCAGGGACCCAATATGTTGCAGGTTCAGGTGATGAAAGAAAAGACCAATGTTCTGGGTTTTGAACTCTATATGGTGAAAATTCCCGGACTTTTGGATCGCGATAATCCTTATGGGTATCAGGATGAGAACTTTCAGTTTTTAGCTTTCCAGCATGGTGTTTTACATTGGCTGAGTGCAATGCAGATCCGACCGGATATTCTACATTGCCATGACTATCATACAGGATTGGTTCCTTTTATGATTGAAAACTGCGCTGAATTTGAATTCCTGAAAGGAGTGAAGACCATCGGGACCATTCATAACGGGGAGTATCAGGGGATGATGAGCTGGAATATGGCAAACTATATGCCTTCGTTTGATTCCTGGAAATGGGGTTTTTTAGACTGGAACGGACTGATCAATCCTTTGGCATCAATGATTAAATGTGCACATGCTTTTACTACAGTTTCCGAAGGTTATCTTGAGGAGCTGTATATAGGGTTCAGAGGATTGGAAAGCCTTGTACGTCAGGAATTCAGCAAAGCTTATGGAATCATTAATGGAATTGATACCGAAGTATGGAATCCCGAAACAGATCCTATGCTCGATTTTAATTACAGTATTAAAAATGCTGTAGAGCAGAAGAAGAAAAATAAAGAGAAACTTTGTAAGGAATACGGCTTAAAACCGGAGCTTCCTTTATTTGCCTTCATCGGAAGGTTTGCCACTGAAAAGGGAGCGGATCTTCTTCCCGATATGGTCTGGAGAAGTATAAAACAAAGCTATGGAGCTTTGAATATTATGATATTGGGCTCTGGAAACACCTATATTGAGAATAAACTGAAAGAGTACGATTATACCTACAGTAATTTTGCTTTGGATTTAGGATATAAGGAGCATCTTTCCCATAAAATTTATGCTTCGGCAGATTTTTTATTAATGCCGTCAAGAGTAGAGCCATGCGGATTGAACCAAATGTATTCCATGCGGTATGGAACGATTCCTGTAGTACGGTATACAGGTGGTTTGAAAGATACAGTGGTTGATATTTCCACTGGCGGAGCAGGGCTGAACTTTACGTATCCCGGAGTAGATGATATGATCCACGCAATGAACAGAGGGATCAATCTTTATAACAAAAAAGACACAATGGAAAAATTGATTGAGGCCAACATGCAGTTTGACTTCACGTGGGAGAAGTCTGCAGAAAAATATATAGCTTTATACAATAACTAAATATAAAAACGCAAGATAATTATGAAACATAATGTTATTTCCATTGTTTTGGGAGGTGGTAGAGGAACCAGGCTTTTTCCGTTAACCTATTCAAGGTCGAAGCCGGCTGTTCCGATTGCAGGAAAATACCGGTTGGTGGATATTCCTATTTCAAACTGCCTGAACTCTGGATTGAATAAAATTCTGGTGCTTACACAGTTTAATTCAGCATCATTAAACTCACATATTAAAAACTCATATCATTTTGATATTTTCAGCAGAGGTTTTGTAGATATTTTGGCTGCGGAACAGAATGTGGAAAATGATAGCTGGTATCAAGGAACTGCCGATGCGGTTCGCCAGTCTATGAAACATCTTGAAAAATATGATTATGAGTATATTCTGATTCTTTCCGGGGACCAGTTATATCAGATGGATTTCAGGGAAATGCTGGATTTCCATATTGAAAACGGAGGCGATGTAACCATTGCAACCATTCCGGTAAACGCAAAAGATGCCACCGGATTCGGAATCTTAAAATCAGATGATGAAGGAAATATCACCTCTTTTGTTGAAAAGCCGGGATTTGATTTGTTGGAAGGTTTGAAATCCGAAGTTTCTGATGAAAACAAGCATAAGGGAAAAGAATATTTAGCCTCTATGGGAATCTATATCTTCACGAAAAACATCCTTATAAAAATGTTTGAAGAAGGAGCAGGAGATGATTTCGGAAAAGATATTATTCCAAGTTCAATAGGAAAATATACGACATTGAGCTATCAGTATGAAGGATATTGGACGGATATCGGAACAATTGAATCTTTTTATGAAGCCAACCTGGATCTTTGTCAGGATTTTCCGCAGTTTAACCTTTTCTCTTCTTCCCCTATCTATACGAGAGCGAGAATGCTTCCACCATCCAAAATCAACGGTTCCTATGTAAGCAAAGCTGTTTTTGGAGACGGATGTATCATTTTGGCAGATAAGATCGAAAATTCGGTAATAGGAAACAGAACAAGAATAGATAAAGGAAGTACCATCGTCAATTCATACGTCATGGGTGCCGATTTCTATCAGAATACCGTCGAAATAGTGATGAATGACAGAGCAGGACGTCCGAATATGGGAATCGGGAAATACTGCTACATTGAAAAGGCCATTCTCGATAAAAACTGTTATATAGGAGATAATGTGAGGATCATAGGCGGAAGACACCTGCCGGATGGGGATTACGGAACCCACTCCGTTCAGGACGGAATTGTAGTGGTGAAAAAAGGAGCCATACTTCCTCCGGGAACCCATATCGGATGATAAGCAAAAAAGTATGAAGTTGGGAGAGGGAAGTTATTGAAGGGCTGTAATATGACTAAAGTTAATTTTTTATTAAAATAATCATTAGAAACTGAACGGCCACATATCAACTTCCGACATCCATTCTTGCATCTTCCAACCTTTAAAATAAATTTAAAATCAAGGTGATCAACATATTGGTCACTTTTTTTATTTGTATTACTTTTGTGCGATGCGTTTTATAAAAATCATAGCTGTAATTATTCTTTTCCTGGTGGGTGCTTATGCTCTTTCCATGTATTATTTCGTGGATGAAAGCAAAAATTTTCAGATTGAAAAAGAAATAGATTATCCTGTAGACAAGGTGTTTTCACAATTCAATAATCTGCAGAATTTCACGAGATGGAATAACTTTTTTAAAAATTCCCAGTCTATTGATATTGATTACTATACTCCATACGAAGGACAGGGTAGTGCCATCAGTTATACGGACCCTAAAAATGATACGGATGGGGAAATGTTCATCCGGTATGAAAATCCCAATAGAACATTAAGGTATCAGCTTTTCGAAAACAAAAATGAAAACCCTACCCTTGTTGATGTAAAGTTTAAAGCGCTTTCGGCGGAAAAAACAAAAATTACATGGTATGTGCATACTCCGAAGCTTTCGGTCCTAAAAAGGGTGAAAAACTTCTGGAGCGAAGACCGTTTTGCCGAAAATATCGATAAAAGTATGGTTAACCTGAAGAATGTTTTAGGAAATAAGGTAGAAAAAGATAACCAGATGGCCGCTATAAAATATGATAGCCTTATGGTTGAAAATGAAGAAGAAAAACTATTATTGGGAATCAATGTAAGTGCGTCCAACAAAAAAGATGCTTTGTATAAAAACATAGTGATGAACTACAATAAAGTGTATAACTATGTAACCATGGATCTTGGTAAAAAAGATGATGAGTTCGGATATCCGATGCTGATCACGGATGCAGATAATTACAAAGATAAGGAAGTTTCATATTTCCTTGGGATTCCATTGTCCAAAAAGATGGGAGTTACCGATAATAATTTTAGTTTCAGATCGGTAAACCCGACTCAGAATTACGTCATGTACTACAAAGGGACCTATGCAGGAAGAGTCAAAGCGATTCAGCAGCTGATCCAGAAAGCTAAAAAAGATGAAATGCGTTTTGGAGATGTTCAGCAAACCTTCATTGAGCGTCCGATGGAGGATCAGGAGGTGAACGTGAAGCTCTCTTTATCGGTGTTTAAGTAAATTCCTGATATTTATCTCGTTTATGTTTTTTTTAACGGTTTGAAGCTGTCCCAAGTCGGTTTTTTTTATTAAATTTGAAGATTAATTCTACAAATAAATTTTAATAATAGATACACTGTAATAATGGACAGATTTTCATTCCTAAACGCAGCTCATTCTCAGTTAATTGAGGATTTATACCAACAGTATTTAAAATTCCCGGACTCTTTAGAACCATCATGGAAAGCCTTCTTTCAAGGCTTTGATTTTGCTTTAGAGAACTATAGCGATGACGATAGCATTCAATATATTCAGGGTTCGGCTAATGCCGCTCCTGCCGCTCAGCAAATTTCCCAGGCTGTTTCCAATGGAGAAGTGCCTGAACACATCAAAAAAGAATTCAAGGTTGTTAACCTGATCGAAGCATACAGAACAAGAGGTCACCTGTTTACCAAAACAAATCCTGTAAGAGAAAGAAGACATTACACGCCTACTTTGGATATCGAGAATTTCGGATTGTCTAAAGAAGATCTCAATACAAAATTCAGCTGTGCGGTAGAAACAGGAATGAAAGAGCCTGCAACATTGAAGGACCTTATTACTCACCTGGAAAACATTTACTGTGATTCTATCGGTGTTGAATATATGCACATCAATAATGTTGAGGAGAAGGATTATATCAAAAAATGGTTACAGGTAAATGAAAACCACCCAAGTCTTTCAGCCAATGAAAAAACTGAGATTTTATTGAAGTTGAACCAGGCTGTTGCCTTTGAAAACTATCTTCACACCAAATTCGTAGGACAGAAGAGATTCTCACTGGAAGGTGGTGAAACATTGATTCCTGCATTAGACCAGTTGATTTCAAGATCTTCTCAATTAGGAGTAGATGAGGTTGTTCTGGGGATGGCTCACAGAGGAAGATTGAATGTATTGTCAAACATTTTCGGAAAGTCTTACAAGCAGATTTTCTCAGAATTTGAAGGAAAGGAATTTGAAGAAGATGTATTCTCAGGGGACGTTAAATATCACTTAGGATCATCTAAAAAGATCAAAACTGCTTCAGGAGAGGAAGTTGCCATCAACCTGACTCCGAACCCGTCTCACCTGGAAACGGTAGCTGCTCTGGTAGAAGGAATCTGCCGTGCGAAGGTAGATGATAAATACAAAGATTATTCTAAGGTATTGCCAATTATTATCCACGGTGATGGTGCAATTGCCGGTCAGGGTATTGCGTACGAAGTTGCCCAGATGATGACATTGGAAGGATACAGAACAGGAGGAACCGTTCATATTGTTGTGAACAACCAGGTTTCGTTTACAACCAACTATATGGATGCGAGATCTTCCACCTACTGTACAGACATTGCTAAAGTAACGGAATCACCTGTAATGCACGTAAATGCTGATGATGCGGAAGCAGTAGTTCATGCCATGCATTTTGCTGCCGATTTCAGAGCCAAATTTGGTAAAGATGTTTACATCGATTTATTAGGATACAGAAAATATGGGCATAATGAAGGTGATGAACCAAGATTTACACAGCCTAACTTATATAAATTAATTTCCAAGCACCCGAATCCAAGAGAGATTTATAAAGATAAATTATTGAAGGATAGTGTGACTTCTAATGACGTGATTGCCAAAATGGAAGCCGATTTCAAAGGACTTTTAGATAAGGATTTTGACGCTTCCAAAGAAATTGAGAAGAACATAATGGATGTGTTTATGGCTGAAGACTGGACCAATTACCCGATTGCCAAAAGAGGAGCTGTTCAGGATGCCGTTGATACAAAATATGAATTGAACAAATTGAAGGAACTGGCTATTAAAATGTCAACGCTTCCGGGGGATAAAAAATTCATCAATAAAATTACAAGATTATTCGAAAACCGTATCAAGGCTATTGAAGGGAATTCTTTAGACTGGGCTTTAGGAGAATGGTTGGCGTATGCTACTTTGCTTACGGAAGGTCATAATGTAAGAATTTCCGGAGAAGATGTGGAAAGAGGAACATTCTCTCACAGACACGCGGTGGTAAAAACAGAAGATACAGAAGAAGAATATATCCCGCTAAGACACGTTTCTGAAAACAGATTCGATGTGTACAACTCACACCTTTCAGAATATGGAGTTTTAGGATTTGATTACGGATATGCCATGGCTTCTCCCAATACATTAACGATCTGGGAAGCTCAGTTCGGAGATTTCGTCAATGGAGCACAAATTATTGTTGACCAGTATTTGGCTGCTGCAGAAGAAAAATGGAAAATTCAGGATGGATTGGTGATGTTATTGCCTCACGGTTCAGAAGGACAGGGTGCGGAACACTCTTCAGCAAGATTAGAAAGATTCTTGACACTTTGTGCGAATGAAAACATGGTGGTAGCGAACATTACTTCACCGGCTAACTATTTCCACCTGCTAAGAAGACAGTTGAAATGGGCATTCAGAAAGCCATTGATCGTAATGAGCCCTAAATCTTTATTGAGACACCCGAAAGTGGTTTCTCCACTGGAAGATTTTGCCAATGGCTCATTCCAGCCGGTTTTAGACGATCCTGCTGCTGATCCTAAAAAAGTGGAAAAAGTAGTTCTTTGTTCAGGGAAGCTTTACTTTGAATTATTAGCTAAGAAAGAAGAACTGAATGCAGAGAATATTGCTTTAGTAAGATTCGAACAATTATATCCGCTTCAGGCAGATGCTATTGAAGCGATCTTCAACAAATACGAAAACAGAAAAGAATTGGTTTGGGCTCAGGAAGAACCTGAAAATATGGGAGCTTGGTCTTATATCCTGAGAAACTTCAGAGATACAGGAATCCAGGTGATTGCTCCTGTACCAAGTGGTGCTCCGGCTCCGGGAAGCCACAAAATGTTTGAGAAAAACCAAAATGCAGTGATCAACAGAGTATTCGATAGAAATGATGCTCCTGTAAAAAGACCTGTAACCGCTTAATAAATAAATAATCGATTAAAAAAATAAAAAAAATACTCAATATGTCAGTTTTAGAAATGAAAGTTCCTTCACCGGGCGAATCAATTACAGAAGTTGAAATTGCAACTTGGCTTGTAAAAGATGGTGATTATGTAGAAAAAGATCAACCTATCGCTGAGGTAGACTCAGACAAAGCAACGCTGGAATTGCCTGCTGAACAAAGTGGTGTTATTACTTTAAAAGCTGAAGAAGGTGATGTGGTACAGGTAGGTCAGGTTGTTTGTTTAATTGATATGGATGCTGCGAAGCCGGAAGGCGCTGCTGCACCTGCTGCTGAAGCTCCGAAACAAGAGGAGGCTCCGAAAGCGGCTGAACCAGCTAAGCAGGAAGCTCCAAAGCCTGCAGCTCAACCAGCTGCGGCTACTCAGACATATGCAACCGGAGCTCCATCTCCTGCTGCTAAGAAAATCCTTGATGAAAAAGGAATTGATGCAGGACAGGTTTCAGGAAGCGGAAGAGACGGCAGAATTACTAAAACTGATGCTGAATTAGCTGCTGTTCCAGCTATGGGCGGAAGCTCATTATCTGCTACAGGTTCAAGATCTACAACTACGACTAAACTTTCTGTTCTTAGAAGAAAACTGGCGGCGAGATTAGTTTCTGTGAAGAATGAAACAGCGATGTTGACTACTTTCAATGAAGTGGACATGTCTGAGATCTTCAGAATCAGAAAACAATATAAAGATGAATTCGCTCAGAAGCACGGTATTGGTCTTGGTTTCATGTCTTTCTTCACGAAAGCTGTGACAAGAGCTTTGCAGATGTATCCTGATGTAAATGCATCTATCGATGGTGATTTCAAAATTAACTATGATTTCTGCGATATTTCAATTGCAGTTTCAGGACCTAAAGGATTAATGGTTCCTGTATTGAGAAATGCGGAAGGAATGTCTTTCAGAGGAGTAGAAGCCAATATTAAAAATCTTGCTGATAAAGTAAGAGACGGTAAAATCACGGTTGATGAGATGACTGGTGGTACATTCACCATTACAAACGGTGGAGTATTCGGATCCATGTTGTCTACACCTATTATCAACCCGCCTCAATCTGCCATCTTAGGAATGCATAACATTATTCAGAGACCTGTTGCAATTGATGGACAAGTGGTGATCCGACCAATGATGTATGTGGCAATGTCTTACGATCACAGAATTATCGATGGCAGAGAATCTGTAGGATTCCTTGTAGCGGTAAAAGAAGGTATTGATAACCCTGTTGAAGTATTAATGGGAGGTGACGAAAGAAAAGCCCTTGAATTATAATTAATGAAATAATAATCATAATTTATAAATCTCGCCTCAAAAAAGGCGAGATTTTTGTATATATTTGAGAAATACCAAAGTGATGTTTTCAAAAATAACTTCAAATATCAGAGTTTCAGTAGTTCCTGAATATGATAGAAAAAATAGTTACCCTTCTGAAAATCGATTTGTTTTCAAATACAATATCACAATAGAAAACGACGGTGATTTTCCTATAAAAATATTAAAAAGAAAATGGTTGATTTTCGACGTTGGTTTCGGATATACGGAGATTATAGGTGATGGTGTAATTGGTTTGACCCCTGAAATATCCACCCATGATAATTTTGCTTATTTTTCCAATGTGATGCTACGTTCGGGAGTAGGTAATATGAGTGGAAAATACCTGGTT
The DNA here is from genome assembly GCF_003634775.1 of Chryseobacterium defluvii. Lineage (GTDB taxonomy): Bacteria > Bacteroidota > Bacteroidia > Flavobacteriales > Weeksellaceae > Chryseobacterium > Chryseobacterium defluvii. The sequence continues at coordinate 1,345,201 of NZ_RBXB01000001.1, forward strand.
AAAAATATGAAAACACAGGAGAATTTTGAGATCGACATTCCAAAATTCAACCTGCTTTCAGAAGTCCTAAGCAATTAAAGTATGACGGAAATTTACTTTTAAAGTTATCAACTGTCCGAATCATCAGTATAGCTACTGAAATTAAAGCTTTTTAATCTTTAGCTTCATGCTTTCATGTACTTCTTCATTGCTTAAAAGAAACAGCTTCTCAAAAGCCAGCAGAGAGATTTTGGCACATGCTTCGGCGTCATCTCCGGCTCTGTGGTGCTTGAATTCTATCTGATGATATTCCGCCAGATGCTTTAAACCATAGCGTGGAAGATAATTCCATGATTTTTTGGCAAGCTGTATGCTGCAAAGGTAATTGAGCTTCGGGGTAAACATTCCATAATGATCAAGACATCCCCTTAAAACTCCGGCATCAAAACTGGCATTATGTGCTATCATTAATGTTCCGTACATCATTTCTTCTACTTCATACCAGATTTCATCAAAAGTAGGGGCATGTTTCACGTCATCCGGTGTAATTCCGTGAATGTCTATATTATAAGGATTAAAATAAGGGAAACTTGGAGGTTTGATCAGCCATGTTTTGGTTTCAACAATCTTTGAATCCTGTACGATACATACTCCCATCTCACAAGCCGAACTTCTCTCATGGGTGGCCGTTTCAAAATCTAATGCACAGAAATCCATTGTATCATGATTATTGAGTTAAATATAAAATTAAATGTACAAATTTAGCCTCAATTTTCAATGTTTTTATATAATATAGGCTGTAAATAAATGTTTAATTGCCAAATTTTTTAATTCGTATATTCTTTTCTTTCACTTTAATGATAAAAGGCTGGGATTGTGTTATTTTTCCTGCCTCAATCTTCACATCTGTGTAGGCTTGTTCACTATAAGTGTTTAATGGCAACGAATTGGAATTAAGGCTGATTCTGTAGCTCCCTGAAGGCAGAAAAGAAATGAACTCTCCGTTGTCATCTGTAAATAGACGTTGTATAAGCTTATCATTTTGGTAAATATTGAAAACGATACCCTCAATTTTAGGGGTAAAATCCAAAGCGGTTTTTGCATTAAAATCATAAGTCACTTTTCCATGCACTGTTCCGTTTTGATGAAGGGGAACTTCTACATAATGATGATGGTGATTGACTTCAAATTCAGCATCATTATAGTACCATCCCTGTTGGATGACCTGCTTTAAAGAATATCTACCGTAAGGAATTCTGGTATATGTAATATTTCCCTCATTATTGGTTTTAAACGATATATTGTTAATCATAACCAGATATCCTTCGGCTGCATTGTCTCCTTCATCATAAATGTTATTATTATTCCGGTCATAATATACGAATGCTTTTATACTCGATTTTTTTCCGGGGTCCAGTGTTTTAGGCAGTAAATTGAAATTTACACCTAATTCAACGGTAAAAAGGTTATTGTTTAAATGACTTGAGGAATAATTATACCAGGAGGAGTTCAGAAAAATTCCATATCGTTCTTTTGTATATTTCAGGTTGATAAATCCTGAAGGTGATTTTCCATATAAAGCATCTTCGGTATAAGCTAGACCGGAGGTTAAATTTACTTTTTCTTTAAAGAAGCTTTTATTGAAAAAAGAAGAAACGGATAATTTCCTGTAAGGGGAATTTTCATTAAGCATTTTAGAAAAGGCATATTCGGAAAGGAAATAGCTGCCGTATTGATAAATATAACTTACGTTAAACCATTTATAATTATAGTTACCGCTGATTTTCATCTGATATTCCGGACGGCTGAAGTCAGGATAATGAACAAGCCCGGCTTCAATGCTCAGCATGGAAGAATGCTTTTTATCAGGGCTCATCCATGTTGTATATTCTGTTAATCGCTGAGCTTTCAGTTGTTTTGATTCCTGGGTTCCGGAAATATTGAAAAAATTATTATAGGTATTGGAACGTTCTTGCTGATACTGGTAGCCAATGCCTACACTGAAAGTTCCCTTTTTAGGAAAATTCATTCCGAAATCCAATCGGGTACTGTTAGATTTTAAATCGGTGTTGTAAAAATAGAACCTTGGAGAAAAATTGGACACGGTTACATTGGCATATACATTATAATCTCCGAAGATATTTCGGGAAAAGTTCTGCTGTATCTGCAGTATGCCTCTCCGGTTTCCGGGATAATAATCTGTACTGTAGAAATAATTTCCGTTGAGATTGATCTTCTCGATAAGCCCGGAATACTGGGACTCAACGGCAAAAGAGGGCTTAATCGTTTTGATGCTCTCATATGAACTGAAACCACTGTATACCTTAGCGTTTAATTTCCAATCTTCAGTAAAGGTATGGGTAAAATCTGTTCCGAATAAGTGATGTTGCGCCTGATCATAAGGATCTTTTCTGAAAATGTATGTCCCTGCCACATTCTCGGAAGCATTTTGAGAACCCCATATTCCTCTGGCATAAAAGCCATATCCGTTTTTCAAAAATGTATTTCTTTCAATCAGGCTAAAGCTTTGATCAACAAATCCCACTTCCAGTTTTTTATTTTTATCGGATGATATGAAGGCATATTCTGCACCTCTTCCGAATAATGATAATTCCAGCAGCTTATTGATATTTCCTAAAGTGAATTCACTGTTTTCGCGGCGATAAGAAATATAGGTATTATTGACAATAGGATCACTTTGGTTATTGATGGTATAGATATTTCCTCTTAAAAAAATGTATCCGGCGGGAAGATTAAATCCGCCTGAACCGGTCAGCTGATACATATCAATATCTCGACCTACACTTCTGTAACTGGCTGTAATACTGTTTTTAGTGTAATTTGAAAACGGATTTATCTGTAAATCCTGATAATGCTGTACTGATGAAACATTCTGAACCGAAACCGAAGCATTTCCGAATATTTCTTTGTCGGGATCTCTGAAACCAACAATATTAACGGTAAACTGCGAGCCTTTGATGATCCTGTTCGAAGGCATAAAACGGAAAACAAACACAGAATCCTTGTGTACCCCGACACTTCCTTTTTTTTCTACAAAAAAATTCTCCTGAGTGGCATCGGGAATTTTAAAAACAATGGTCACTTTCTGTTTTTTATTACCCAGATTGGAAACTCTTGCACGGACTTCAATAGAATCATTAGAGTTATTGATATGGATCAGCGGTGTTTCAGGAGCTATCCTTAGTGCATTATTTTCTGCAACAATATGCGTGATTACTTTTTTGGTAACAAGATGGTTTTGTAAGTCTGTAAGATTAATTGTAATATTAGCTTCTCCATACGCAGCGTCATTATTGACGAGTATTTTTACCGGTAAAAATATATTTTCACCAGGTTTTAGATCCACTTCAACCGTATTGTTCAAAATGCTTCTGAATCCGGAAGGAACCTGAATGTTAATATTTCCTTTAAACGGAGTATCCGGGTTTTCATTCTTTACCGATACAATAAGATCTATGATGCTGCTTTTATCCGCCCTGGACTCATTGCGGATCTCCATTCTGATTCCGGAATGGTCCTGAGCCGAAATCAGAATAAAGGATAGCGGAATCAAAAAAACAAGGATTATTTTTTTGAACGGATCTGTTAGCATTATGGATTATTGTGGAGTTATTTCGTATTGAATTGTAGTGGAGTATTCTTCTGATTTTGCATTAATAAGCCGTTCATCACTGGGGCCGGTAAAATATTTAATATCATAATAAACTTTAGATCCATGAGTGTTATATCCTGTAGCAATAAGCTGCGGAGAAGAACTTAGTGAAACCGGATATGTACTTCCCGTGTTTTGTGAGGCTGGATTTAAAGTCAGCTTTACAGCATCCAGGGGAATGGTATTTCCTGCCGCAGATATAAATTGGCTCTGAAGAGATTTCAATTTAATCTGATATTTTGTATTACTGCTTACTATTAAAGCATTGGAATACGTTATGCTTACTCCGTTGATGTAATCTCCCATGCTTTTAAATTCCAGACTGCCATTTACAGCATTCGCTGCAAACTGTAAAGACATTTCAGGCGGTTTGTTAGGCGTTCCCGAAAGTGTACCGATCTGAAATTGAAAATTATGATCAGCCTTGCCAATCATATTGTTATTTTCGTCATAAGCGGTAAACTGTAGGGGAGCGGTAAAGGTAATCCAGGAAGGATAATCGCCAAGATAAGCACCACCCATCACATTCATGCTGTATTTCAACTGCAAACTGTAATAGCCCTGAGGCTTCAAAGGCTGATTGTACAATGCTGCATTGGATTGCGGAACCAAAAAAACTTCTCCGCCTTCCTGCAGAAAAACATTCAATGGCATTCCTATCTGAGGAACGGAAGGAATGGGGTTAGGATAAGCCTGGCCTGATGTGGATACCGGTTGGAAGGAAATTTTATTAGCCGGAAGAATATACTTGCCATCATTAGAGGTAATAGGCTGTTTTAATCGTACAGACAACCTCCAATAAGGAATATTGAAACTGCCGTTACCTGCAAAAGTAAGTGTGTAGGCATCAGGGTTGGTGTTCCCGTTATAAGAATTAATTTGCAAATAACTGTTTGTCCACGAGCTGTAGGAAACCTGTGAGAAGCAATTAACGAAAATAAATAAGACAATACAACAGAGATTCTTATTCATAGGTGAAATTTAATTCTCCCATTTCAAGATTGTTATCTTCGTAATCAAGCATTACCGAAGCTGTATATTTCCCTTTTTGAAGGGTAGCGGGAAGATTTAGGCTCATTTCTCTGTTATTTCCCGGCATGGTATAGAAAACCACAGGCTCCAAAGTCGTCTTTTCCCCATTTTGGGTGTTCACAAGATCTGTATATACTTTTCCGTCTGTCCATACATCTCCCTGATTTTCAAAAAATAATTCAAGCGCGTTTTTAGACTTATTGTAAATAAGATTTTTGATTTCGAGCTTTTTATTTTTAGCGGAAGGTAGTTTGTGAAAAAGTTTTATCCCGGAGCGGATGCTTACTTTTATATGGGCTCCCTTACTATCTACATCATCTACGGGATTCATCTGGCTTACATATAAGACAGCTGTAGATACCGGGGATTTGTCTGATAATTTATTAGGAACAGTAATCGTAATATCAATGTCTTTTCTTTCACCCGGACCTAAAGTAAAATAATTATCTTCTTTTTTTATTGTGACCCAGCTAGTGCATGACGTAGGAAGAGTATTGGCGGTATACATTACGTTTTCACCTTTATGGTCATATTCCCAGTCTCCCAGGCTTACAGCGAAATCCAACGAATTCTTCGTGCTTACATTGGTTACTGTTACTTTTTGTGTATTACTGTTTCCTAAATCTGACTCGAAGTATACTCTTGGAGGAGAAACGGAAACTCCTGTCTGCGCATATCCGGTGGAATAATAAGAGCAGATGATACAGGCAAAGGAAAAAAACAGTTTTTTCATGGCAGGAATTAGATAATAAAAAACAACAGATAAGTGTTGTAATATAAAATCACAACACTTTTTTGTTTAAAATATTAGGGTTATATTATTGAGAAACAATAGTATACGTTAATTCCGTAGTGTATACAGTCGGGTCCTGGCCAGCAATATAATTGTCAAGATAAGCATTCGCTCCTGCACCTTTATATTCAATGCTGATTTTTTTGTCCACCCCTCCATGAGTAGAAGTCACTAAAGTTGTTTCAGTAGCAGATAACTGTACATTTTGTGCATACTGAGCACCGTTTACTGCATCAGAACCTGCACTTGCTTTAATTTGTAGTGTGTTGGCCTGGATGTTTTTACTACCGTTTTGTAGGGCTGCATTAGCGCTTTTTACTTTTACCTGGAATCCTCCGGTACTAAATATGCTTAAATGGTCAGCGTTTATAGAAGTTACTCCATTGGCATAGTCATCTTTTGTTACGTAGTCCAGGTTAACAACCTTTTGTGCGTTATTAACAACAAGAGTTTGGATTGGTTTTAATCTTACATTTAATGTTACATTTTGTTGAGCTTTAAAAGTCACAAATCCTACTAAAGCAAAAGATGTCAAAATACATTTTTTCATAGTTAAATAGATGTTTTTTTATATTAAGTATTCTTGAATTTTTATGGTGCAAAAGTAGAGATAAACCACTGATGCGCTTTTGTGAAAAAATACTTATGATTTGTAATTTTTGTCGAAGATGTATGCTCTAGAAAATCAGTATCTTTTATGATAAATTGACAAAAGATAAATTATGGGAGCGATAAATTTAAAAATAAAATAAAAAAAACACTAATTTATTATCGATATAAAAGTTTTGATAATAACTTTAGAATGGGCCCATGTGGTATGTTGTTATTTTATGCATGATGATTTTTGTCATAAACCGACTATTATTTTGAAATAATAGTAAAGACTAAAAGTTCATTTTCAGCAACTGGACTTCCTGTTTTTTTTATTATATTTTCTATATTTTGATTTATTATATATTTTTTATGCATGACTCCTTTCGGGTTGTCAATGAGATAGTACTCCATGGAATCATGATTTTTTTTAACCTTATTATCTCTGTGGGTATACATTTCACGTTTTACATGAACCTGAAATCCGGAAACGCTTGAGACTACAAGATAGTCGGGTGTTGGTATTTCCTTCTCAACAGAGTTGGATTCTGTATTGCCAATGGAAAGTGTTTGTACGGGATACAGGCGGAGATTTAATTGCAAACGATCAGCTGCCTGTGCGAAAGCTACGGCAAAAGCAAGCATGAACGGGATGATTAAAAATCTGGTAAGCATATATCCCTAAGATTTTTCACCAAATGGTTACTTAGGTAAATATACAATATTTTTCTAAACTTATTTCATTTCAGAGGGATATTTTCCAGCATGTTTTTTTATAAAGTTGCTGAAATTCCCTTCATCACTGAAACCCAGTTCATATGATATTTCGGAAATAGTATGGTTTGAGAAATTAATGGCTTTTTCAAACTCATTAATAAGTTTTTCAATAATAATCTGTTTGGCTGTCTTTCCGGAAATATATTCCGTCATTTCCGTCAGTTTCCTTGATGTTATATTGAGTTCGCTTGCGTAATAAGATACTTTCTTTGCCTTTTTATAATCCCTTTGCAGCAGGATTTTAAATTTATTGACGTAATAAAGGTATTCGAAATTATAGTCTTTTTTTGTTTCCTCGGCAGGAATATGCAGGAAGGCGTCCAGCATTAGCCTTTCAATGGCATTGTGAGCGGCAGCTACATAAAGGTTTTTATCTTTTAATTGATAGTTTTCCATTCTTTCCATCAGAACCACCTTCTTTTCATCTTTATTAAGAAAAGGAGCAACAAATATGTCGGAATTATAATTAAAAAATAGCTGCGAATTCAGAAATAAGCTGTCTTTTGTAGATCTTTCATAAAAACATGAAGAAAAGGCAATAATGTATATTTCAGGACCTTTTCTTTCACCGAATATAATATTTTTATGGGGGCCGATAAAAACGATATTACCTGCTTTTATCGTGTGAAAAACGTTCTCGACTAATACATCTAGGTCTTGTAAGACGATGAGTATACAGAAATAATTTGACGTATTAAATTGCCTATTACCATTGTTTCTTTTTATAATATAATCTAATGGATTGATACTGAATCCTATATCCTTTAACTGATCTGTTATTGTATACATTTATTATTAGATTATTTTAAATAAAAATTAATTATTATTATGGTGTAAATATAAAATTTTTATTATTTATTTTAATTTTTTCATGGATATTTTATTGTTAAATAACAAATTTCATATCCCATCAATAAAAAAAGTAACAATATGAACAGTGATAACACGTAAAAAATAATAAGAGACATGCTTCTAAACTCTATAGTTTAGAATAAAAGTACTTTTATAATCTTTGGATTAAAGAAAATGTTTGAAAATCAGCCATTTTGACTGATAGAATTGTTTTTTTTGATAGGGTTGGCGAAGCTTCCAGGTTGCCGCAGCCTGCCCATAAAACCCAAAATGTGCCCTTACCACCGCCCAAAGATGTGGAAGGCCATTTTTAAATCCGAAATAAATCCCGGCGAGCCCGTCCAGGCAAAGCCTGAAAAACAATAGCCAGATCAGTTTTGGAAAAGGCAGGTTTTTCAACATCATAGAAAGGTTATTCCTGATATTTAAATAAGTTTTTTGAGGATTCTGTTTATGTAGAGTGCCTCCACCCACATGATAAATTTTAGATTTTCCTGTATAGTATATTTTCTTTCCGGAGTTGATTAACCGCCAGCAAAGATCTATTTCTTCCTGATGGGCAAAAAACCTTGCATCAAAGCCATTCTGCTTCCAAAAATCTTCAGAACGGATGAATAAGCAGCAACCTGAAGCCCAGAAAATCTCTGTTTCATCATCATATTGTCCCTTATCTTCTTCTACGTCATCAAAAATCCGGCCTCTGCAGTACGGATATCCCAGATTATCGATCAAACCGCCTGCGGCTCCTGCAAATTCAAAGAAATTTTTAGTATGGTAAGATAAAACTTTTGGCTGTATCGCTGAAATCTCAGGGTCTTTTTCAAACAATTCCAAAACGGGGCCAATCCAGTTTTCCGTGACTTCCACATCAGAGTTCAGTAAACAGTAATATGTTGCGTCTATCTTTTGTAACCCTTCATTATAGCCGCCTGCAAAACCGTAATTCTGTTCATTGATAACAATCTTTACATCCGGAAAATGAGTCTGTAAAAAATTTACGGAATCGTCTGTAGACAAGTTGTCAATAACATATACGCTTGCTTTTTCAGAAAAACGGATTACGCTTGGCAAAAATTTTTCAAGCCAGTTTTTACCATTCCAGTTTAATATGACAATTGCTAATCTTTCAGTCATGTACTTATACCTTTTCAGAATCAAAATCTTTGATAGCATTCTGATATTTCCATTTTCTATGAGACCAAAGATAATTGTCAGGATGCTTATGAAGAGTGTTTTCCAGCATTTTATGGAATTTTTTCACCACTTCATGCTTGGTGAACTTTTCTCCATCCGGATAAATTCTATGGTAATTGACCTGATAGAAACCTCGTTTTACCTTCTTCATTTCGCAATAAATAAAGATAAGATCCATTTTTGTAGCAAGACGGTCATATCCTGTAAAAACAGGCGTTTTCTGGTTTAAAAACTCGAGCCCGTAAGTAATATGGGCAAAGTGTGGGGTTTGATCTGCCACAAACATGTAAGCAGAATTCCCGTCATTTTTAGATCTGAAAATATTGAGGATGACTTCATTGGCTTCCAGGGCTTCATTTCCGAATTTATTACGGACCTTTTTCATCTGATTTTCCCAGAATTCACTGTTTACCTTCCTGTAAACCGGATGGCAATGTTGCTGAGGAACGATTTTGGCCAATGCATTGATCCATTCCCAATTGAAAACATGCCCGGCTAAAAGAATAATGTTTTTTCCTTCTTTTTTGGCTTCATGAAATAAGTCCTGATTGATATGCTGCATCCTCACCCTGGATTCGGTCTCGGAAATACTGAACGATTTTACGGTTTCTACCAGGTAATCGGAGAAATTGAGGTAAAACTTTTTTCGGATTTCCTTTATTTCCTCTTCGGATTTATGGGGAAAAGAGTTTTTTATATTTTCAGTGATCACTTTTTTTCTGTACCCTACAATATAATGGTTCAGAAAGAAAATAATGTCCGAGAAAATATATAATATTTTGAGCGGCAGTTTGGATATCAGGTATAGTATTTTGATCAGAAAATTCATAAAACGTACAAATTTAGTGATAATATGATTATGGTTTTATTTTTGCTGATGTTAAGTATTATTTTTTTTATTTTTAAAGTATGAAAAAATTGTCACTATTCGCGTTCCTGTCTTTAAGCACAATTGCTTTTTCACAGGAAATTAAAAATACTCCCGAACGAAATTCAGGAGAAAAAGCCCTTTTGGTAAAGCCGGATCAGGCCGAACTTGATGCAAAGAAAAAAGCTGCTGAGGAGAAAGCTAAGCTTCCTAAGCCTTATGATCCGAAAGCTGATGCACAGAAAGATATTGATCAGCTGATTGCAAAGGCGAAGAAAGAAAATAAGAATATTATGATCCAGGCGGGTGGAAACTGGTGTATATGGTGTCTTCGTTTCAATCAGTATGTACAAACTACTCCCGAATTAAAAGAGATTGTAGACGGCAATTACCTGTATTACCATCTTAACTATTCGCCCGATAATAAAAATGAAAAGGTTTTTGCCCAATATGGTAACCCGGGTGAAAAATTCGGTTATCCAGTATTTATTGTTCTGGATAAAGAAGGAAAGATGATCCATGTACAGCAGAGTGATGTGCTGGAAGAAGGAAAAGGATATAGCCTGGAAAAAGTAAGAGAATTTTTCAACAGCTGGACTCCAAAATCATAAACATAACCGGGAAATTGTCCCGGTTTTTTTATTTAAAGCAGCTTTTTGATCCATTTGAGCTTCTTTTCTGAGTAAGGCGGATATTTTATATGAGGCTCACCCCAGGTGGCTTTCTCTAAAATGGCTTTACGATGTGAAAAAGTTTCAAAACCGTATTTTCCGTGATAGCTTCCCATTCCGGAATTTCCCACTCCGCCAAAAGGAAGATTTTCATTTCCTAAATGCATCACTACATCATTGATGCATCCCCCGCCAAAAGAAAACTTTTGGATAAAAGCATCTTTTTCTTCCTGGTCATTGCTGAATAAATAAGCCGAAAGTGGTTTTTCAAGCTCATTAATATGAGTAAGAGCGATATTGAAATTATTGAAAGAAATTACAGGTAAAAGAGGGCCGAAAATCTCATCCTGCATAATGTTGTCATCCCAGCTAACAGGGGATAAAATGGTAGGTTCTATATAAAGCTTTTCTTCGTTAGAGCTTCCTCCGAAATATACTTTTTCCTGATCAATAAGCTGGATAAGGCGATGAAAATTATTTTGGTTAATAATCCGGGTATATTGTTCCGAGCCTTCTTCATATCTGAATTCCCGGATATAATTTCTCAGCATTTCAAGAAACTGTTCTTTTACGGATTCCTGTACTAGAAGATAGTCCGGAGCTACGCATGTTTGTCCGGCGTTTAGGAACTTTCCCCAGACAATTCTTTTCGCTGCAGTTTCCAGATTGGCATTACCGGTAACAATAACAGGTGATTTTCCACCCAGTTCTAATGTCACGGGGGTAAGATGCTCTGCTGCCGCTTTATAGACTATTTTGCCTACTTTCGTGCTTCCGGTGAAGAAGATTTTATCAAATCTTACCTTCAGAAGCTCTGTTGTTTCCTTAATCCCGCCTTCATACGCATACACATATTCCGGAGGAAAGTTTTCATTGATGAGTTGAGCCATAGCCTGTGAGGTATAAGGAGCAATTTCACTGGGTTTTAGAATACAGCAGTTTCCAGCAGCTAAAGCGGCAATAATAGGAGAGAGGGATAGCTGGTATGGATAATTCCAGGCACCGATTACAAGAATACAGCCCAATGGATCGGAGTAGATCTTACTTTTCCCGATCTGATTGGCCAGATTGGTTCTTACTTTTTCAGGCTTTGAAAGCCGGCTGATATTTTTCAGATAATAATCAATATCGTTCAGCAGGAATGAAATTTCTGTAATGGTAGTGTCAAATTCAGATTTTCCGAAATCTTTGTATATGGCTTCAAACAGCAGGCTTTTATTTTGAAGGATCAGATCTTTTAATTTTTCAAGGTACATTTTCCTGAATTTGATATTTCTGGTTTTTTGTGTTTTGAAAAATGTCCTTTGCTGCAATAGAATTTCCTGGATTTCCATATTCAATCTTTAATGAGTAACGAATAAATTGATGACGCTATTGTGATAGAGAATCAATAAACTTACCAATCCGATATTAATTATAAATAAAAAAAAACCACTTCCATTGAAGTGGTTTTGTATGGTGAGAAAATCTCGTCTGTTGATTAAGCTTCTTCAGATTTAGCTTCTTCCTTTTTAGCAGGAGCTGCTTCAACCGGAGCATCAGAAACGATATCAAACTCATAGTTGTACTCAACATTTCTGTGAAGTCTAACAAGAGCAGAGAATTTACCTGTTCTTTTGATTGTGCTTCCAGGAATTTTGATATATTTCTTGTCTACAGAAACTCCAGCTTTTTCAAGAGCTGCAGCAAGATCTGCATTGTTGATAGATCCGAATAATTTGTCACCAGAACCTACTTTTGCAGGAATAGTGATAGAAGTTTTCTTTAATTGCTCCACTACAGCGTTAGCAGCAGCAACTAATTTAGCTTCTTCTTCTTTTCTAGCTTCTAATGTAGCTTCTAAGGCAGCTTTGTTTTTAGGTGTAGCTAAAAGTGCAAACCCTTGAGGGATTAAGAAGTTTCTAGCATACCCTGGCTTTACGTTTACTGTATCAAACTCAAGCCCTAAGTTTTCTACGTCTTTTTTTAGAATAATTTCCATTGTTGTTGTCCGTTTTTTAGTTTTAGAGAAAAGAACAAAGAAAAAAGAAAAAAGACGGATGTCTTAAAAATTATTTCTTTCCTTTAATCTAAAAATCGTTAGAATTAATTATTTATTCAGCAACTTAAAAAAAGAGAAAAAGACCGGAATCCTTTCTCTTTCTTCTTGTTTCTTTATATCTTATTTTAATAAGTCAGCTACGTATGGTAGTAAAGCAAGGTGTCTTGCTCTTTTGATAGCAGCAGAAACTTTTCTTTGGTATTTTAAAGAAGTTCCGGTGTATCTTCTTGGTAAGATTTTACCTTGTTCGTTTACAAATTGTAATAAGAAATCAGCATCTTTATAATCTACGTGCTTGATTCCGTATTTTTTGAATCTACAATATTTCTTTTCAGATTTTGTATTGATATCAAGTGGAGTAAGGAATTTTACTTCTGATTCTCCTCCAGCTGAGGCTTGTTTAGCCATTTCATCTATTGCCATGTCTTGTCTGTTTAATAAATTGGGTTAATAATTAAGCTTTAGCTGCTTTTACTTTAGTTCTTCTAGTTACAGCATACTCAACAGCGTGCTTGTCAAGTTTTGTAGTAAGGTAACGGATTACTCTTTCGTCACGTTTGAAAGCTAATTCCAGATCAGCAACGATAGTACCTTCACCTTTAAACTCGATCAAAGTGTAGAATCCGTTCTTTTTCAATTGGATCGGATAAGCTAATTTTTTTAATCCCCAGTTTTCTTTAGCAACGATTTCGCAGTTCTTTTCTTTTAAAAGATCTACATACTTGTTCACTGCTTCCTCCACCTGTGCATCAGATAGAACGGGAGTTAAAATGAAAACAGTTTCGTAATTGTTCATAATGTTAAATAAATTTGTTAATTATTTCGAGGTGCAAAGGTAAAAATTTAATTTATAATACACAATAAGAAACAAGAATAATTTGTGGGAAAATCAATGCTCAATTGTGAATAGCAATGCAGAAAATTCAATTTTATTAACTTCCAGCTTCCTTACTACTTCTGATTTCAGCAAGGAAATTTACTTTCAGCACATCATACAGAGAATGACGGCTTATTAAAATGGAGGCAATGGAGGAGACCATACCTGCCAACATCAGATGGAATATTAAAGAATGTCTGTCTGTCATTTCAAGAACAATAATAGCAGATGTAAACGGAGCTCGGGTGATTCCTGTAAGAAATGCAACCATCCCTGCTAAGATGACAACATTGGTTTCATTGGGGGTTAAATGAATAGCTCCGGAAATTACGGAACCAATGCTTGCCCCCGCTGTAAGAGCAGGAGCGAAGATTCCCCCGGCTCCTCCTGAAGTAAAGGACAGGGCAGGACCCAACATTCTTAAAATAGGAACGTACCAGTCTTCATGTTTATCGGAGGTGAAAAGCACCCGTTCCATGATCTCTTTTCCTGAGCCCAGAATTTCCCGGTTGATAAAATAAGCGATGGATGCAATAATAAGCGCACTGAAAATAAGGAATAAAACGTTGGCTCTTTCGGTTTTTAATTTTCTTTTTTTCCAGTCGGTCATGGCAAGCATGCTTACGGAGAGCTGGCTCGCTAAAATACCGGCAACTCCTGCAACGAGAATAATAGGAAACATCACCATCAACGAAACATCATTGGTTTTCGGGTAACCGAGGTATAAATATGATCCCGCTAATGTCTGTGCCGTTAAACCAGCTATGATCACCGCTGTAAAAAGCGCTGTTTTAAAATAATTAATATGGGTTTTGGAGAGTTCTTCAACAGCAAAAACAATTCCTCCGAGCGGGGTATTGAAAGCTGCTGCAAGACCAGCTGCAGCGCCCGTCATGATCATGTTTTTTTTAGAAATTTTCGGCCACCAATCAGGAAGATATTCGTTAACCTTCCGGAATACCGAACCCGCAATCTGTATGGTAGGACCTTCTCTTCCGACTGCGCCACCACCAATAACAAGAACGACAGAGGACAGAATTTTAAAAACAATGATCTTGAGGCTTAAAAAGCTTCTGATGAGTGTATGCTCTTTAGGATTAGCCAGTTCTACGGCTGCCATTACCTGCGGAATCCCACTTCCTTTGGCATTGGGAGCAAATTCCTTCACCAGCCACCATGAAATGACAAAACCAATAGGGGCAATAATAAAGATCATCCAGTCGTGCCAATCAAGGATGAGATGTAAAAGCTTTTCTCCCCATGCAAATATTTTGGCATACATTACAGCAAAAAAACCTGTAATTACAGATCCTATCCAAAACGGGATAGCCTGAAGCAGGTTGTGTTTCAGACGTTCATTTCGGATATTGTCAAAAGATTTTTTGAGGCCTTTACGGATGTGGATCAAAATTTTGAGCATACTCCAAATTTAGATTATTATTTATTAAAATGAAAATTTTAGAGATGAATACTCTGTGAAAATTCTGATATTGATAATTATAGGCCTGTTGTATGTATAAAAGTATCATATTTTTTTACAGAGACTTCAACAAAAAAACCTCCGGAAAATCCGAAGGTTTTGTATTTTGAGATGCTTTGATAAGCAGTATGAGTATCATTTATGGCTTATCAATAATCATTTATTTTTAAATTTCTGTGTTCAAATCCCAGTTTTCAAGGTAATCATGAACATGCTTCAGCATCATTCCGCCTAAAGATCCGTCTACCACTCTGTGATCGTAAGAATGAGACATGAACATTAAGTTTCTGATCGCAATTACGTCACCATCCGGTGTTTCAAGAACTGCTGGTTTTTTCACGATAGCTCCGATCGCTAAGATAGCTACCTGAGGTTGAGGAATAATAGGAGTTCCCATTAAATTTCCGAAACTTCCCACGTTAGAAATAGTATAAGTTGCTCCCTGAGTATCTTCAGGTCTTAATTTTTTATTTCTAGCTCTGTAGGCAAGATCATTGATTGCTTTTGCTAAGCCTGAAAGTGATAGCTGATCAGCATTCTTGATTACAGGAACAATAAGGTTTCCGTCCGGTAAAGCTGTTGCCATACCAATGTTGATGTTTTTCTTCTTGATGATGTTTTCACCATTTACGGAAACATTGATCATTGGGAAATCCTGGATAGCTTTTACTACCGCTCTTACGAAAATCGGCATGAAAGTCAGTTTTTCCCCTTCACGTTTTTCGAAAGCCGTTTTGTTTTTATTTCTCCATTTTACTACATTGGTAACGTCTGTTTCGATGAATGAGGTAACGTGAGGAGCAATTTGTTTTGCTTTTACCATGTTCTCAGCGATGATCTTTCTCATTCTGTCCATTGGAATGATCTCATCACCGGCAGCTACCGGAACTGTAGTAGCCGGAGCAGATGTTGCAACCGGTTGTGGAACAGAAGTTGCCTGTACTGGGACAGCTTGTTGAGCTGTCTGAGGCTGGTTTCCTCTGTTAGCAACATATCCTAAAATATCTTCTTTTGTTATTCTTCCATCTAAACCGCTTCCTTTAATGGTTTTCAGTTCAGCTTCAGAAATATTTTCCTGTTGTGCGATTGATTTTACAAGTGGAGATAAGTAAAGGTCTCCTGAAAATTCTGTTGAAGCAGCTACCTGTAAAGGCTGTTCAATTGTTTTTAATGTTTCTGCATCCGGAGTTGCAGCGGGAATTTCGGTTTTTACTTCTTCAGAAGCTGTATTTCCTCCTTCACCTTCAATTTCTAAAATAGCAATGGCTTCACCAACTTTCGCAACCTCGTCTTTCTGTTTTAAGATCTTTACGATTTTCCCCGAAACCGGTGTCGGAACATCTGAATCAACCTTATCTGTTGCAATTTCTACTACGGAATCGTCTTCCTTAACAGTATCACCCTCATTGAATAACCAAGTGATAATTGTAGCTTCCATAACCCCTTCTCCCATGGAAGGAAGCAATAATTTGTACTCTGCCATTTTTATTTTTTAGATTTTGACAAATATATAAAAAAAATCGGTTTTTTTAGGGAAAATATAATTTTAGGAAAATTCGATATAAATATTCTCACCTACATTTAATCCGAACAAAGTTTTTGCCCCGTTTTTTTTGCTTCCCTTATAGATGGTGAGCTCCAAAAGTTGACTGTCATTGAATATTGCAGCTGACTGCCCATGAAATTCTGTTTCTCTTTCCCAGTCGGAAACCACTTCACTATGGCTTGAAAATATCTTTGAAAGGGATAGGTTTCTGAATTTAATCGTGAAATTTTCAAATCCTTTAGCTATATTTTCATATAAATCTTTGCTGATATTTGAAATTATATTTCCGAAATTATCAATGTACATGACTTCACCAATAATCATCTTTTCAGACTCATTATAAACAGGTTTCGGGAAAAGAAGCTGTTTTGATGATTTTATTTTCCTTCCGATAACTTCCGGTAGCCCACCGTTGGCCAAATGTACCGCTACGGGAGCGAAAACATCTGTTGAAGTAAAATTAACCACATCATCGAATCTGTTGTTTAAGGTGATTTCATAAATCGCTTCAGGTTTTATATCGAAAAAAATAAGGCTTAATAACCCGTTGTCCGCCGCCAGAAAATAAGAACCGTCTGCCTTATACAGGATGTTTTTCCTGGATTTATGGAAAAAACTGTCTACAGAAAGGATATGAATGGTGCCTTTCGGAAAGTGTTTGTATGCATTCCTTACGATATAGGATGTCTGTATAAGATTATAGGACTGAATATCGTGGGTTATATCAATAATATTAACTTCAGGGTTCAGAGAAAGAATTTTGCCTTTTACAGCAGGAACTCTGTAATCTAAATTTCCGAAATCTGAAGTAAGGGTGATAATTGACATGTAGCTATAGAATAATAGAATTGCAAATTTATCTAAAAATAACACAAAGCCCGAAAGATTGTGGATAACAATTTAAGATAAATTTGAAAAAAAACTTTAAATTTAAAATCTAAATAAAAAATATCTGCATGTTTGAAATAACATATGATTTAGAAGGAATTGATGCAAAAAGCTTCTATGGGGTAAATAACCAATATTTTAACTTAATAAAATCAAGCTTTCCAACTCTTAAAATTACTGGGCGCGATCATTATATTTTCGCGATGGGGAATCAGGAGGCTTTGGATATACTTAAACAGAAACTGGATGATATTGTAAGCTTTATTTCTAAAAATAATGCTATCGAACTCAAAGATGTTGAAAATATTCTCAATATAAAGGATGAGAATGAAAAACAATTAGTCTTTGATCAGGATATTATTGTGAAAGGAGTGAATGGCAAAGTGATCAAGGCTAAAACCACGAATCTTAAAAAGCTTGTCAAAGAAACGGAGAAAAAGGATATGGTTTTTGCCATAGGACCTGCAGGAACCGGAAAAACGTATACCAGTGTGGCATTGGCTGCAAGAGCTTTAAGGGATAAGGAAGTTAAAAGGATTATTTTGACAAGGCCGGCTGTGGAAGCAGGAGAGAGCTTAGGATTTTTACCGGGTGACCTTAAAGAAAAGCTGGATCCATATTTACAACCCTTATATGATGCTCTTCGCGATATGATTCCTCATGAGAAGCTGGAAGGCTTTATGGAAAAGAAAGTGATAGAGGTTGCTCCTTTGGCTTTTATGAGGGGAAGAACGCTGGATGAAGCCTTTGTAATCCTTGATGAAGCCCAGAATACCACTCATTCTCAAATGAAAATGTTTCTTACCAGAATGGGAATGAATGCGAAATTTATTATTACAGGGGATCCAAGCCAGGTTGATTTGCCTCCTAAACAGCAATCCGGCTTAAAAGAAGCGATGCGGATTTTAAAGAATGTAAAAGAAATTGGTTTCGTACATCTTACGGAAGAAGATGTGGTACGTCATCCTGTGGTGAAGAAAATTATTCTTGCCTATAATGACGAAGAGAAACGATTGAGAAACGATTAAAAATTAATGGCAGTGATCTTATTTGCAATTAATAAGAAATAATCATTAAATTTGAAATGTCATCAATTTTAAACTATTATACAATGAAAAAACTATTATTACTGGGTGCTTTTGCGCTTTTAGGAGGTATAGCTCAGGCGCAGGAAGGTTTTAAATTAGGAGGTCATATCGGGGTTCCCGTAGCAGATGCAAGCGATGCTGCATCATTCACTCTGGGGATCGATGGGGCTTATATGTGGAATATCACAAAAGGATTGGATCTTGGGGTTGCAACAGGTTATTCACACTTTTTCGGTGAAGATAACTTTGATGATTTCGGATTTATTCCTGTAGCTGCTTCTGGAAAGTATAAGTTTTCCGGAGCTCCTATTTTTGTAGGGTTAGATTTAGGATATGCAATTTCTACTCACAGTGATATAGACGGTGGGTTCTATGCTCAGCCTAAATTCGGATACCAAATGTCTAACGGTGAATTGTATTTAGGATATCAAAGCATTACGAACAAACGTAACTATGGATACGGATGGGGTTCAGTAAGCTGGACGGTAGGTGCTGTAAATATCGGATATAATTTTTACCTGAAATAAAGGATATTAAAAAGAAATATTTTTGAAGCTCCAATTGAAAAATTGGAGTTTTTTTATTCAAAATATTGTGAAAAAAACAAAACTTTATATTTAATAGGATTTATTGTTGAAAAATCCTAAAAATAGCGAATGATATTAATCACATTAACAAATTTTAATATTACAGGGGACCAGTGTAAATTTGCCCCAGAAAGTATTAAAATTTTTTAAAATGAAAAAGTTATTATTAGCGAGTGCAGTTGCACTTTTCGGTTTAGCAAACGCACAAATTTCTAAAGGAACTGTTTATGTTTCTGGACAATTGGGATATTCTCAGGAGGAAAACAATAATAATGATTCTAAAGTAGAAAGCTTCAGAATTGTTCCTACTGTAGGTTTCTTTGTTGCTCCTAACTTAGCTATTGGTACAGGTGTAGGATATGTTAATGATAAAGTAACAGTATCTACAACCAATACAATTGGTTCTGCAGTGGTAACTTCTGAGAACAAAGGGACTCAGTCTGCTTTTGTAGTAGCTCCTTTTGTAAGAAAATACTGGACTTTAGGTGATAAATTATATATCTTCGGTCAATTGGAAGTTCCTATGGAATTCGGTAAATTTGAAGAAGAGTCTACTTCAACTTCTAACGTAGGAGGAACTGTTACAACTACATCTACTTCTAATGAAGCAAACTACACTTCTGTAGGAGTTAACGTGAAGCCAGGTTTAGATTATTTCTTAAACAAAAACTGGACTATCGAAGCTACTATCGGTGAATTTGGATATAACACTTCTAAATTAGACGTTGATGGAGCTAAAAGCGTAAACAACTACAAATTCGGTATGAACTTATCATCAGTATCTATCGGTGTTAAATATGTTTTCGCTAAATAATTAACGAAGCATAAAAAAATAGAAGCCCTGAGTTTACTCGGGGCTTTTTGTTTGCAATAAAATCTGGGTTACCTGGCGAATTGCAAACAAAAAATCCGGCTCGAAAGAGCCGGATTGTATAGTATAATTTCTGAAGATTTTATTTTCCAAACATTCCACCCATTCCAGGCATATTCGGCATTTTGCTCATCATCTGCATCATTTGTTTTCCCTGAGGCCCTTGCATCATCTTCATCATTTTACCCATTTGGTCGAACTGCTTCATCAATTGGTTCACATCTTCGATTTTTCTTCCTGCTCCCTTGGCAATTCTTTGTTTTCTCTGCATATTGATAATAGAAGGTCTTCTTCTCTCATCCGGAGTCATTGAATAGATAATGGCTTCGATGTGTTTGAATGCATCATCACTAATCTCTACATCTTTAATGGCTTTTCCTACCCCCGGAATCATTCCCATTAAATCTTTCATATTACCCATTTTTTTGATTTGGTTGATTTGCTTTAAGAAATCATCAAAACCAAATTCATTTTTGGCAATCTTTTTATGAAGTTTTTTAGCTTCCTCTTCGTCAAATTGTTCCTGTGCTCTTTCTACTAAGGAGACAACGTCTCCCATTCCTAAAATTCTGTCAGCCATCCTTTCAGGGTAGAAAAGATCTAAAGCTTCCATTTTTTCACCTGTAGAAATAAATTTGATTGGCTTTTCAACTACGGAACGGATCGTTAAGGCAGCACCCCCTCGCGTATCACCATCTAATTTCGTTAAAACAACCCCGTCAAAATTTAAAGCATCATTGAATGCTTTTGCTGTGTTTACAGCATCCTGACCTGTCATGGAGTCAACAACGAATAGCGTTTCGTCAGGCTTAATGAAATAATGAACGGATTTAATTTCGTTCATCATCTGCTCATCAATTGCTAAACGACCTGCAGTATCGACAATAACTACATCATGACCGTTTGATTTTGCAAAATTAATTGCGTTTTCAGCAATAGTAGAAGGATTTGTAGAACCTTCTTCCGTGAAAACTGGAACCCCGATCTGTCCACCTAAAACTTTTAGCTGGTCGATAGCAGCCGGACGGTATACGTCACAAGCAACCAAAAGAGGTTTTTTATTTCTTTTCGTTTTTAAATAATTAGCAAGTTTTCCTGAGAAAGTAGTCTTACCTGAACCCTGAAGACCCGCAATCAGAATTACAGATGGTTTCCCTGAAAGATTGATTCCTTCCTGAGAACCTCCCATTAAATCCACTAATTCATCATGAACGATTTTGGTCATCAACTGCCCCGGAGTAAGCGAAGTAAGAACATTTTGTCCTAATGCTTTATCCTGAACCCTTTTTGTAAGATCTTTGGCAACTTTATAGTTAACATCGGCATCCACCAATGCCCTGCGGATTTCCTTTACGGTTTCTGCCACATTGATCTCCGTAATTTTCCCTCTACCGGAAATATTATGAAGTGCTTTGTCTAATTTATCCTGTAAACTATTAAACATATTTATAAATTATAGTTTGCAAAAATAAGGATTTTTTGACATATATATGATACACTATGATTCAGATTTGTTTTGTTTATAAATTATAGTTCTATTTTTGCAATATGAATTTTTTAGATAGCTTCATTGTCGTGCTTTTAATACTGCTTTTTAATGCTATAGTTTATATGGTATTTAAAAAATATATGTATGGTAAACCAAATGCAGGAATGAAATTTCTGACTGTAAATATTTTTAAAGATATTATATGGCTGATTGTTTCTTTGTTAATTATTGATAAAACCCGAGAAGGCTTTCTCTTTATTGTCATATGTTTTATTATAGCTTCCTTTCTTATATATTTACCTATAATAAAAGACCTTAACAAATCCTGATTTTTTTGATGATAAAAATCAATTTTTAATATTGGTAAAGTTTAATAAAATCGATATATTTGCACACGATTAAAAAAGAGATATGAACAGAAAGATTTCTTCATTATTTTTCGCATTTTTATTTGTGTTCATCAGTAGTTTTGCTGCTGCACAGCATGAATCTGAAGGTGAAAAGTCAGCTGAAAAAGTAGAGCATAAAGAAGCGGAAGAAGGTTTCAATGCGACCAAAATGATCATGGAACACATTGGTGATTCAAACGAATGGCATTTATGGACTACAAAAGATGATAAGGGTGAAGAACATCATGTTTCTATTCCATTGCCGGTAATTATTAAAGACCAGACAGGATGGCATACTTTCCTTTCCAGCAGTATTGCTCATGGACATGAGCATGATGGTTATACTTTAGAGCATGGACAGGTGGTTTCTACTAAAGGGATTGAAAAAGCAACATTGTTCTCTATCATTAGCGGAAAGCAAAAATCAAACGAAGTATTCTTTGATCTTTCTATAACAAAAAATGCAGCTTCCATGTTCTTGTCAGTGATTTTTATGGCAATAGTGTTCATAGGAATGGCGAGAAGCTATAAGAAGTCTCCGGTTCCAAAAGGAATGGGTAAAGTTATGGAGCCGGTAATCGTATTCATCAGAGATGAAGTAGCTATTCCCAACATTGGATCAGTGAAATACAAAAGATATATGCCTTATCTGTTAACCGCATTTTTCTTTATCTGGTTTAATAACCTTTTCGGGTTGATTCCTTTCTTCCCTGGAGGCGCAAACCTTACCGGTAATATTGCAATTACTGCCGTATTAGCAATTATTACATTATTAATCACTTTATTTAGTGCTAATAAAGATTATTGGAAGCATATCTTCATGCCGCCGGTTCCGATTTTGTTGTACCCAATCATGGTTCCAATCGAGATCATCGGAATCTTTACAAAGCCGTTTGCGTTGATGATGCGACTTTTCGCTAACGTAACAGCGGGGCACATTATGATCTTGGCGATTATTTCACTAATCTTTATCTTCAAGTCTCCATTCTTAGGATTTGCATCTGTGCCATTAGCATTGTTTGTATCTGTATTGGAGTTATTAGTAGCAGCACTACAGGCTTATATCTTTACTGTATTATCAGCACTATTCATTGGTATTGCAGTAGCGGATCACGATCATGGTCATGAAGAACATGCTCACTAATTAAAATTGGAAAACAAAATTTAAAATAATTTTTAACTAATATAATTTATTTATTATGGATTTATCAACTGGAGCAGGATTAATTTACGTAGGTATCGGTTTAGCAGTACTAGGAGTAGGTCTTGGTATTGGTAAAATCGGTGGGCATGCAATGGATGCTATCGCTAGACAACCGGAACAAGCTGGTAAGATTCAAGGAGCAATGCTTATTGCTGCTGGTCTTATTGAAGGTGCTGGTCTTATCGCGATTATCTTTGGTGCTTTCATCAAGTAATTATCCTCAAAAAAATATTCTTAGCAGTGAAGCGGTTGGCTGCTGCTAAGAATTTTAAAAAAACAATCCATAAATAACATTTAAAAAAGAATTTACAGATATGGGAATTATTGAACCTGGAATTGGACTTTTGTTTTGGATGACGCTTACTTTTGTTATCCTATTGTTTCTTTTGGCAAAATTCGCTTGGAAACCAATTGTTAATGCCGTAAATGAAAGAGAAGCTTCTATTGTTGACGCGTTAAATCAAGCTAAATTGGCTAAAAAAGAAATGGAAGATCTTAAAGCTGATAACGAAAGAATCATTCGTGAGGCTAAAATTGAAAGAGATGCTATCCTTAAAGAAGCAAGAGAAATCAAAGACAGAATTGTAGGTGAAGCTAAAGATGCAGCAAAAACAGAAGGAGATAAGATGATCGAAGCTGCTAAACAAACAATTCAGGCTGAGAAAAATGCAGCGATGGCAGATATCAAAACTCAAATCGGTACTTTATCTGTAAACATTGCTGAATCTATCTTGAAACAGAAGTTGGATAATAACGAAGCTCAAGACGAATTAGTTCAAAATTATTTAAACAAATCTAACCTTAACTAAGAATGCTTACATCTAAAGTAGCTAAAAGATACGCACAAGGTTTGCTTGATTTTACCAATGAATCAGGGCAAACAGCTACCGTGTTTTCTGAAATGAAGGATGTGGCGAAAATCATGTCTGTATCTGAGGATTTAAACAAGTTTTTCCTGACACCTTACATTGATGCTAAAAAGAAAATAGAAGTGGCAAACGAGATTTTCAAAAGTTTATCTCTTTCTTCTCAGAATTTGATCAGATTGGTGATCAGACAGGGAAGAGAAAGCCAGCTTAAGAATATTGCTCAGGAATACATCAATAAAGTAGAGGATATCAATGGAGTACAGAGAGCTGTGCTTACTACGGCAACTCAGCTTTCCAATGCAAATATTGAGGAAATTTTAAGATCTTCAAACCTGGTCAATGTGAGCTCAAATTTTGATTTGAAGGTAAACATTAAGCCTGAGATTTTGGGAGGATATATTCTAAGGGTAGGAGACCAGCAGATAGACGCATCTGTAAAAACCAAACTTAATCAGGTTAAAAAAGATTTTCAATTAAACTAAAATGAAAAAAGCACTTCTTATTTGTTCCTTAGCGGCGTATAGCTTTATGTCTTCACAGGATATTAAGTTTAAAGATGATCATGTGTTTATTGATAAGAATAAATGTATGAAGTATACTTCTAAAGATATGACTTCACATAATACATTTTATTCTTTAAATGGAGATAAGATTTTCTATATAGATGTTGCAGAGAACAAAAGAGGAGAAGGGTATTTTAAAATTCAGTTTACAGGTTCTGATGAGATTATAACAGCTCTACCGACTGCGATGAATTTTAGAAAAGGATTCATTGCTAATATGATTGAAGAAGGAGTTTTAGATCCTAAAAATTGTCAGGTTAATCTATCAAATGTGAAAACATTTAAAGACAGATATAACAAAAATTTTGAAGATACTGATACAACAGTAATCATTAATAATGCTCCGGCTGATAGTAGACCACGAAATGGAGTAAATATCAGAATAGGAGGATAAAAAAAATTATTTAAATAAGAAAAAAACAACCATACAATGGCAGAAATAAATCCGGCAGAAGTATCTGCGATCTTAAAACAGCAATTGGCCAACTTCGATACTCAATCTAACGTTGAGGAAGTAGGTACAGTTTTAACCATCGGTGATGGTATTGCTCGTGTATACGGGTTAGAAAACGTACAATACGGAGAGTTGGTGAAATTTTCTAGTGATGTAGAAGGTATTGTACTTAACCTTGAAGAAGACAACGTAGGTGTTGCTCTACTTGGCGAAAGTAAATTAGTAAAAGAAGGAGACACGGTAAGAAGAACAAACAGAATCTCTTCTATCAAAGTAGGAGAAGGTATGCTAGGAAGAGTAGTAGATACTCTTGGTAACCCTATCGATGGTAAAGGTCCTATTACTGGGGATTTATATGAAATGCCATTGGAAAGAAAAGCTCCTGGAGTTATCTATAGACAACCTGTAAACGAGCCGTTACAATCAGGTATCGTTGCCATCGACTCTATGATTCCTGTAGGAAGAGGACAAAGAGAGCTTATCATTGGTGACAGACAAACAGGTAAGACTACTGTTGCGATTGATACGATCATCAACCAAAAAGAATTTTATGATGCAGGGCAGCCTGTATATTGTATATATGTAGCAATCGGGCAGAAAGCTTCTACAGTAGCTCAGATCGTTAAAACCCTTTCTGATAAAGGTGCTTTAGCTTATACTGTGATTGTTGCTGCTAATGCTTCGGATCCGGTTCCAATGCAGGTATATTCTGCAATGGCAGGTGCTGCGATCGGTGAGTTCTTCAGAGATACAGGTAGACCAGCGCTTATCGTGTATGATGATTTGTCTAAACAAGCTGTTGCTTACCGTGAGCTTTCTCTTCTATTGAGAAGACCACCGGGACGTGAAGCTTATCCTGGAGACGTTTTCTACCTTCACTCAAGATTATTGGAAAGAGCTGCGAAAATTATCGCTGATGATGAGATCGCCAGACAGATGAATGATTTACCAGAATCTTTGAAGCCATTAGTAAAAGGAGGTGGTTCATTAACCGCACTTCCAATTATTGAAACTCAGGCAGGTGACGTTTCTGCATATATCCCAACCAACGTAATTTCTATTACAGACGGACAGATCTTCTTGGAGTCTGATTTATTCAACTCAGGGGTTCGTCCGGCGATCAACGTAGGGATCTCCGTATCAAGGGTAGGAGGTAATGCTCAGATCAAGTCAATGAAAAAGGTTTCCGGTACATTAAAGCTTGACCAGGCTCAGTATAAAGAATTAGAAGCGTTTGCTAAATTCGGTTCTGACCTTGATGCTGCTACGCTAGCAGTAATCTCTAAAGGGGAAAGAAACGTGGAGCTTCTTAAGCAGCCGGTTAACTCTCCACTTCCGGTAGACAGCCAGGTTGCTATGATCTATGCGGGAACAGAGAACTTATTAAGAAATGTTCCTATCAATAAAGTAAAAGAATTCCAGAAAGAATATGTTGAATTCCTAAGATCTAAGCATCCTGAAACAATGGCTGCAATCAAAGCCGGGAAAATCGATGATAACATTACAGGTGTTCTTAAGCAAGCGGCTAACGATTTAGCTTCTAAATATAACTAAAAATTAGTTGATGGTTTTTGGTTGATAGTTGACAGAATTTTCTAAAACTAGCAACCAACAACCGACAACCAACAACTAACCCCAATATGGCAAACTTAAAAGAAATACGAGGAAGAATCAGTTCAATTTCATCTACGATGCAAATTACCAGTGCTATGAAAATGGTTTCCGCTGCGAAACTGAAAAAAGCACAGGATGCCATCGTAATGTTAAGACCTTATTCTGAAAAATTGCAGGAGATCATCCAGAATGTAAATTCTAGTTCAGATCCTGATCAGGTTTCTATTTATGCTCAAAAAAGGGCTGTAAAAAGAGTTCTTTTTATTGCTATTACTTCCAACAGAGGTTTGGCAGGTGCTTTCAACTCTTCTATCGTAAAAGAGCTTAATAACCAGTTTCAGAACAACTCTCAGTATGAGGCAGAAGTTCTTACCATTGGTAAAAAAGTGTATGATGCGGTAAGAAGAAGCCGTAGCGTGTATGGAAATTCAAGTGCCGTGTATGATAATCTGAACTTCGATGTTGTTTCTAATGTTACCGAAGGAGTAATGAGCAGCTTCAGAGAAGGCAAATTTGACGAAGTATATTTAATTTACAATAAATTCGTTAATGCAGCTACCCAGGTGGTAAATACAGAAAAACTTCTTCCGATTTCAATGCCCGAAAATGCAGAAAATCAAGTAGAAACAGATTATATTTTTGAACCAACCAGAAGTGAAATCCTGGATAATTTGATTCCGAAATCTATCAAAACTCAGGTTTTCAAAGCTATATTAGATTCAGTAGCATCTGAGCATGGAGCGAGAATGACGGCAATGCATAAAGCAACGGATAACGCCCAGGCTTTGAAGAACGAACTTGTAATCTTCTACAACAAAGCAAGACAGGCAGCTATTACAAACGAAATATTGGAAATCGTTTCAGGAGCGGAAGCCTTGAAAAACTAGTAAAGGATATTTAACAAAATATTATAAAGCACCGATCCCCCGGTGCTTTTTTTGTTATTTTTATTTTGTATATCTTTGTACAATAAATTTATATAATTTTTAAATGGACTCGGACATAGTCAGGCTACTGTTAGCCTTATTTCTTGTATTACTCAATGGCTTTTTCGTAGCCGCAGAATTTTCCATTGTTAAAGTTCGTTACTCACAAATCCAATTAAAGGCCGCAGAAGGAAATTCTATGGCGAAACAGGCAGAACACATCATCAAACATCTGGATGAATACCTCTCTGCCACACAGTTAGGAATTACATTGGCTTCTCTTGCCTTAGGTTGGGTTGGGGAAAGTGCAATGCATCATCTTATTGATAATCTGTTCCATTCGCTAAATATGAATTTTAGCGAATCAACGGTAACTACTATTTCTTTGGTCATCAGTTTCTTGATTATTACAGTAATGCATATTGTTTTTGGTGAATTGATCCCGAAATCGATAGCCATAAGAAAGGCAGAATCTACAACTATGGCTACTGCGGTCCCACTAAGGGTTTTCTATACCATTTTTAAACCTTTCATCTGGTTGATGAACTCAATGTCAAATTCTTTTTTGAGGTTGGTTAAAATACATCCGGCTTCTGAACAGGAAATTCATTCCACAGAAGAATTGCAATTGCTGGTAAAGCAAAGTGCAGACAGCGGAGAGATTGAAGAAGAGAATTATGAGATCATTAAAAATGCATTTGATTTTACAGATCATTCTGCAAAACAGATCATGGTTCCCCGACAAAATATCACTTCTATCGATATTGAAGATGACATCAATGCAATTATCGATAAAATTATGGATAGCGGTTATTCAAGAATTCCTGTTTACCACAATTCCATTGATAATATTATTGGTGTTTTCTATACAAAAGAGATCATAAGAGAATTTATCAAGAGAAAAGGTGAGCTTAATCACGATGATTTGAAGGATCTGATGCGTGAATCGTTCTTTGTTGTAGGAAGTAAAAAAATATCAGACCTATTGAAGATCTTTCAGCAAAAGAAGCAGCATTTGGCTATCGTTATTGATGAATTCGGAGGTACAGAAGGAATTATTACGCTAGAAGACATTCTTGAGGAGTTAGTGGGGGAAATTCAGGATGAAGAGGATGATGAAGATAAATTGGTGGATAAAATAGCCGATAATACTTACTGGGTACAGGCAACACAACCTTTGGATGAGATCAATGAGTTTTTACCTAAAAAGTTACCTCTTTCCGAAGAAAGTGAATACAATACCTTAGCCGGTTTTATTCTTCATGAATTAGAAGATATACCTGAAGAAAATCAGGAGTTTGACCTTGCCAATTATCACTTCAAAATTCTGAAGATGAATAATAAAAGCGTGGAGCTGGTGGAACTGATACACGAAGAGCCTAATATTGTCAATGATCTTGCCGATAAAATCGGAGAAGTTTAAATATCAAAAAAATGTTTCATTATAATAACGTAAAAGATTATGAAGATCCGAAACGACAGTATGAAGAAGAAGTGCTGGTTTTGGATGATACGGATGAAGTGTATAAATTGATCCTGCATAATGACGAAGTTCATACATTTGATTATGTGATCGATTGTCTGATAGAAATTTGTAAACATACGTGGGATCAGGCTGAGCAATGCACTATTTTAGTTCATTACAAAGGCAAATGCACGGTAAAAACGGGCTCTATGGACTTGCTGAAGCCCATGCATGAAAAACTGCTTTCAAGAGAATTAACAAGCGAAATCGTATAAATAAGAGGCTCTGACATTGTCAGAGCCTCTTATTTTTAAAATCTTCAATACATCTGGTCTTTTTTGTTAAAAACTGGAAAAAAAAAGATTACTTCCGCAATCTTTTTATATATTAGCTTATACATTATTGAAAAACATTATATGAAATTAAAAATTAACTCTTTGATTCTGGGGGCTGTTCTCTCATGTTCAGGCCTTTTTGCTCAGGAATCTTCTTTAGAAGCTCCGGCCCAAAAATGGATCAGTGAAAACTCACGAAACCTGGGAATTCAAAGCTTCAGCGAACTTAAATTAAATTTTGTAAGAAAAGGAAACTCAGGAGAAACACTTCGTTTCCAGCAAATGATTAAAGATGTACCTGTATTCCAATCTGAGATTGTAATTCACTTCAATAAGGAAGGCAGGATTACCTATACAGGAGCGGAAAGTCTTAAAAAAGAAGTAAAAGAAATCAGTACAGTCCCGTCATTTTCTTCTTCAGAAGCCTTGAAAAAAGCCCATAAAGCTTCTAATTCTAAAGGAGATACTACACACGAAGAAAGTAAATTGTTTGTATATGTTACAGATCAGGGCGATACTAAACTGGTATATCGTGTAATAACAAATTCCTTCGAGAATCCGGGAGATTGGGAAACAATTATTGATGCTCAGACCGGAGAGGTAATCAGTGTGAAAGATGTTTCTTTCAAGCATAATGATAATGATCACGAAAAAAAAACCGGAAAAAAAAGTAAACAAGTAACAGAAATCAAGAAGACAGCTTTAGCAACAGGTTCAGGGTATATTTTCAATCCTGATCCTCTTTCTAAAATGCAGGTGGCTTATGCCGGTCAATATGTAGACGGAAGTGATGCTACTAATGCAAGCCTGGATGCTGCAAGAACGTTGGTTACGATCCCTGAATTGGAATTGGCAGCAGGCGTTTATAAACTGAAAGGAACCTATGTAGAAATTGCAGAGCTTGAGGCTCCGGCCAAAGGGTTGTTTACTCAGGCAAGCAATCAGTTCCTGTTTAACAGAAGTGATGACGGGTTTGAAGCCGTGAATGCGTATTGGCATCTTGACAATAATTTAAGATACATTAATGCTACATTAGGAATTCTTTGTAAGCCAACACAAAACGGAGGTGTTCTAAGATTTGATCCCCATGGTTTTAATGGAACTGATAACTCACATTATGTTGGATCCACCCAAATTTTGGCATTTGGTGAAGGAGGTGTGGATGATGCAGAAGACGCAGATGTTGTTTTGCATGAATTGGGACATGGAATTCATCACTGGCTAACCAATGGAAGCTTATCTCAGGTCAATGGACTAAGTGAAGGATGTGGGGACTACTGGGCGCAATCTTATAGTAGAAGTTTAAATCAATGGCAATCTTCCGATGCTGCTTATCACTGGATGTTTAACTGGGATGGACACAATCCTTTCTGGGCAGGGAGAATCACTAATTATACAGCAACATATCCCGGTGGACTTACGGGAAGTATTCATACGGATGGACAAATCTGGGCATCTGCTCTGATGAGGATATACAACCAGATCGGAAGAGAAAAAACAGACAGGGCATTCCTGGAAGGTTTAGCCCTCACAAACTCCAGTACCAATCAGCAAAATGCTGCTATTGCTTTCAGGCAGGCGGCTATTGATATGCTTGGGCAATTCGGGTTTACATGTGGCGATATTACAATCATTACCCAGGAGTTTACCAATACAGGGTATGTTTTGCCTGCTTATAACTGTGAATTAAGCGTAAATGAAACTTCTAAAAAAGATCTTATTGCCATCTATCCGAATCCTGTTTCAGATGTACTGAATGTTTCTGTGAAGATCATCAAAGAAGAAAAAGTGGAAATCTATAATATGGAAGGTAGAAAAGTATTAGAAACTATGATAGGTAAAGGTAAAAATACAGTCAATGTTTCTAATCTTCCGACAGGAAATTACATTCTGTCTATCAAAGGAATCAATGTATCCAGTAAATTTGTAAAAAAATAAGATATAACAATTTTTAATTCAAAATCCGGTGTTTCAGCGCCGGATTTTTTGTTCAATAAAATCCCTGTTCATTATTTATTTGCATTCAACTAAAATAGTATATTTGTACCAAACTATAAGAAACAAATCAGAATGCTTGTAATAGGAATTGCAGGAGGTACAGGGTCCGGCAAAACTACGGTTGTTGATAAGATACTTCAACAACTTGATATTGAAGGTATGAATATCCTTTCACAGGATAATTATTATCATGATAACCAGAATCTTACATTAACGGAAAGGGAAGCTTTAAATTACGACCATCCTAAATCCATAGATTTTGATTTATTGATAAAACATGTAAAGGCGCTGAAAAATAATGAATCTATTGAACAGCCGATTTACAGCTTCGTTACCCATTCCAGAACCGGAGACCATGTTACTGTAGAGCCTAAAAATGTATTGGTAGTAGAAGGGATTCTGGTACTTACTAATAAAGAGCTGCTGAAAGAATTTGATCTGAAAGTTTTTGTTCATGCAGATTCTGATGAAAGACTGATCAGAAGGATCAGAAGAGATACCCAGGAAAGAGGAAGGGACCTGAGCGAAGTTTTACATCGCTATCAGACCACATTGAAACCAATGCATCAGGAATTTATTGAGCCATCTAAAAATGATGCCGATCTCATTATCCCCAATATGAGGCAGAATTCCGTAGCGATTGATTTTTTAACGACCGTTATTAAAAATTCATTGAAAAAACACTAGATCAATGGCAGAAAAAAAATTGATAAAAGACATCACTCCAAAGTCTGAAACCGTCAAGCTTATTCAAAAATATATTTTGAACAAATACTTCATAACCATATTCCTTTTTCTGGTT
This sequence comes from Chryseobacterium defluvii, assembly GCF_003634775.1. GTDB lineage: Bacteria > Bacteroidota > Bacteroidia > Flavobacteriales > Weeksellaceae > Chryseobacterium > Chryseobacterium defluvii. The sequence goes on from NZ_RBXB01000001.1 coordinate 1,377,117, forward strand.
TGGATGATTTTCTTTGATAAAACATCTTTTCTCGTAATCAATGAGTTAAATGGTGAAATCAATAAATATGAAGAACAGCTGCAGTATTATAAAACCGAATATGAAAAGAATGATGCGTTTTATAAAAAGCTGATGAACAATAAATCTGAAAAAGAAAAATACGCAAGAGAAAATTATTTTATGAAAAAACCGAATGAAGAGATCTTTATTCTGGTTGTCGACAGTACTAATATTGCTAAAAAGTAAGTTTAGTAGTCAATTACAATATTCATAACATATTATCCTCTTAACTCATAACTAGAATTCATGTCAAACATAAACACACTTCCGGATTGGGAAAAGCTAGTACAGAAACAGCTTAAAACAGAATATATCTATACCATTCTGAAGAAAGAAAATCTGGAAGGGATCAACGTTAAACCTTTCTATACTACAGTTCAGAAACCATTAGGTAACTTGCCGAAAGTAGAGGAAAGTACCCATCTGGTAGCTCCTTATCACGAAAGCCTGGAAAATGATGTTTTTGCATTCCTTTTAGATCAGAATGTAGAAAACCTTGAAGAAAAAACCATCTTTATCAACAACAAGGATTTGGCAGAACATATTCGCCCGGAAGATGAAGATCAGTATTTCTCATTGATTGATGTTTTCAACGAAAAGGAAGGGACAATTAATGATCAGCTGGCGAAAGAATTACTGGCGAAAGATTTTAAAAGAAATATCTGTGTTGATGTATCTCTTCATCAGAATGCAGGTGCTGCAATTTATCAGCAGCTAGGAATAGCGCTTGCAAAAACAAAAGAACTGGTAGAAGTGTATGGAGCGGAAATTGTAAATAAACTTATTTTCAGAATAGCAGTAGGAGGGAACTATTTCTTTGAAATGGCTAAACTGAGAGCATTTAAGCTTGTGTTCAACCAGCTTTCAAAAGAATATGGTTTAGATGAGATTCCTTATATTTTTGCTGAAACTTCATGGAGGAATAAAGCCGTTTCAGATAAAGAAAACAACCTTATCCGTTCCACATTAGAGCTTGCTTCAGCAATGATCGGAGGTGCAGATGCGGTGTACAGTAATAATTACCTTGTTACCAACAGTACGGAGAATTCAGAAGAAATATCTTTCAAGCAACAAATCGTTTTAGCTTACGAAAGTATCATTAATGTGTTTGAGGATGCTTCTAACGGAAGTTATTATGTGGAAGATATCACCCAGCAGATCGCAGAAAAATCCTGGGCTTTATTGGTGGAAATTGAAGAAGCGGGAGGATATTTGGAACTTATACAACAGGGGATAATCCAGAAAAAGATTTACGATCATGCCGTTGAAGAACAGAAGTGGGTGGAAGAAGGTAAAATAAAGCTGATCGGAGTGAACCTTTATCCAAAACTTGAAGTCAAAAAATCTATTGAAGATTTATACAACGAAAAGGAAATAAAAGCGGTTCGCTGGTCTGAAATGTTTGAATAATTAGAGAAATGAAGAAAAATTTATTGCTTTTTTTCCTGATGATTTTTGGAATGTGTTTTTCACAATCAATAAAAGATCTACATGGAAAATGGTCAGGAGCAGATGAAGGAAATAAAAAAGGAATTTTTACTTTTTTCTCTGATGGTTATGTAGCTTTAGAGTTTGAAGGATTGATTATAGATGGCAGAAATTTTGTGATTCCAAGTGGTCCGAATCAGGGAAAAATAGGGAAAGTAAAATATTCTGTAGACTTTTCCGAAAAACCCTATAAAGTGAAACTAATTGCTCAGTATAATAATCAGGAAGGGAAACTGGAAGAAAATAAATTTCTGAACGGACTTATTGAATTTGTTGGTGAAGATGAATTGCTATTCTATTTAGATTTTGAAAATGAAAATCTTACAACCATAGATCCATTATCACCTAATACAATCTCATTACATAGAGACTTTAGTTTTAAAGATGAAAGAAAAGCTGATTGATCTTTTTGATTATACTTATCATTTTAATAAAGAAATGATTAAGATCATCTCTTGGAATCTCCCAAAAGTGAATGATAAGACTATTAGTTTAATTAATCATACCCTTAATGCACAGCAAATCTGGAATTCAAGGATTTTAGGAGAAAAATCTTTTGAAGTATGGCAGATCAATCCTTTTGAAGATCTAAACGATATCAATCATCAAAATTATCTGAAAAGCATTGAAATCATCAAAAATTTCGATTTAGATACAATAATAGAGTATCAGAACTCAAGAGGAGCAAAATTTGAGAACAGTATCTTCGAAATGCTTTTTCAAGCAATTAATCATTCTACCTATCATAGAGGACAGATCAATTCATTATTGAAACAGGAAGGTATTGAGCCTATATTAACTGATTATATCTTTTATAAAAGATAGTTCCAGTGTTGAATACAAATATTTTAATCCAGACGGTTCAAGACTATATCAATACTAATCTTAATATAGATTTGCATAGATTATTGTTGAAAAAATCGCCTTTCTCTGAAGTTTCCATGCAGGAAATTGTTCAGCAGATCAAAGGGAAGCAGGTAGCTCAGAAAAAATTTCCATTTTTATTACAGGAAGGAATCATTTTTCCTCCGCAACTTAATCTGGAGCAATCCTCTTCAGAGAAAACGGCTGTTTACAAATCAGGTTTATTAAAAGGGAAGAAATTTATAGATCTTACGAGTGGTTTCGGGATTGATGCTTATTACCTTTCTCAAAATTTTGAGGAGATTACTTTAATTGAACAAAATCCGGATTTAATAGAGATTGTTGAACACAATTGGGGAGTTCTGGGGAAAAAAGCGACTTTTATCAATCAGAAACTGGAAGAGTTTCTTGATCAGAACCAGGAATACTATGATGTTGTTTATTTGGATCCGGCCAGGAGGGACGATCAAAAGAACAAGGTTTTCTTACTAGAAGACTTATCCCCCGATATTCTGGAAATTCAGGAAAAATTACTTTCCATTTCAAAACAGGTTCTTATTAAGCTATCGCCCTTAATTGATCTGGCCTATCTTGTTTCTATACTTCCCGGCGTTTTCCGGATCGATATTATTGCTTTAAAAAATGATGTAAAAGAAGTTGTTGTTTTTTTATCAAAAGAGAAAGCGGCAGAAATCATCTGTAATGGTGTGAACCTGGAAAGCGGTGAAAATACATTTACATTTCCGTTTGGAGCCGAAGAAAATGCACACGCAGAATATTCAGAACCGGAAAGATTCATTTATATTCCCAATAATTCTATTTTAAAAGCAGGAGTATTTAATTTAATTGCTGAAAGATTTGATATAAAAAAATTTCATCCGAACACTCACTTTTATACTTCCAATGAAAGAAAAGCTGATTTTCCGGGTCGAATACTTGAAATGAAAGTGATTGACAGTAAGCAAATTGAGAAGAAAGGACAGTTCAATATTATATCAAAAAATTATCCGCTGAAACCTGAAGAAATTAAAAAGAAATATCAATTGAAAGATGGCGGAAACGAATATCTTATTTTTACACAATCCAAAAAAGGAAAAATTATTTTAAAATCAATCTGAAAAATGTTGCCGACAAATGCGAGATTTCTTAATTTTGCGCAATCAAATATTTAAGCATGAGAAAATTAATTATATGTTTAGCCATTGCAACTGTTGCGGTAAGCTGTAAAAAAATACAAGCTGGTGGAAATAAGAATACCCTTAAACTTGAAGAAGGAGTAGAGAGATATTCTGATGATCCACAAGGTGGCGGAGAAGCCCATGGTCATGGTCATGAAGCTGCTGCAGAGCACAAGGAAGAGGCTACTGCTGAAAAACATGAAACAGAAGCTGCAAAAACAGACAGCACAGCTGTAAAGCCGGTTGAATCTGAAAAAGCACCAAAAGCTGAACACTAATTATTAGTTTCGAGATATAAAAAGTCCTGCAGAAAATGCAGGACTTTTTTTTAAATTCCTATTTGTAATTATTTAATTATCAAATATTAATAAGCCTCCGGAAAAAAGATTCTTTTTGTTTGTTCCTGCAGGGCATTTTTTTTACTTTTAACAAAACAAATTTTACAATGCAAGAGACATTAAATTACATTAACGAAAACAAGCAACGTTTCGTAGATGAATTATTTGAATTATTGAGAATTCCTTCTATTTCTGCAGATCCGGCATATAAAAATGATGTGCTGAAGTGTGCAGATGTATGTGCAGAACATCTTAAAAATGCAGGAGCCGATCATGTTGAAGTATGCCAGACAAAAGGATACCCTATTGTATTTGGAGAGAAAATTTTAGATAAAAGCCTGCCCACGGTATTGGTGTATGGTCATTATGATGTTCAGCCTGCCGATCCGCTGGATTTATGGAAAAAACCTCCTTTTGAACCTTATATTGAAAAAACTGAACTTCATCCTGAAGGAGCTATTTTTGCAAGAGGTTCAGCAGATGATAAAGGACAGTTCTTTATGCATTTAAAGGCGTTTGAAGCCATGATGAAGACCAATGCTCTGCCTTGCAACGTTAAATTTATTTTGGAAGGTGAAGAAGAAGTAGGGTCTGTAAGTTTGGGAGACTGGGTCAACGAAAATAAAGAGAAATTAGCTTGTGATTGTATTCTAATTTCCGATACGCATATTTATAGCAATGAACAACCAACTGTTACAACAGGATTAAGAGGTTTAAGCTATGTGGAAGTAGAAGTGGAAGGACCAAACAGAGATCTGCATTCAGGACTTTACGGAGGCGCTGTTCCAAACCCGATCCATGTGCTTTCAAGAATGATTGCAAAATTAATTGATGAGGAAGGCCATATTACCATTGATGGATTCTATGATAATGTAGATGTGGTATCAGATGATGAAAGAGCAGAAATGAATAAATTAAAGGACAATCCTGAAGAATTCAAAAAGTCTATCGGATTAAATGGTGTTGAAGGTGAAAAAGGATATACTACGTTAGAAAGAACTTCCATCCGTCCTACATTGGATTGCAACGGGATTTGGGGCGGATACACAGGAGAAGGTGCGAAAACGGTGATTCCTTCTAAAGCTTTTGCTAAAATTTCAATGCGTTTGGTTCCTTATCAGACTCCTGAGGAAATCACAGAGAAATTCACCAGATATTTCGAGAAAATAGCTCCGGATAATGTCCGGGTGAAAGTAACGCCGCATCATGGTGGGATGCCATACGTTTTGCCAAGCGATACCAAAGAATTCTTTGCCGCTAAAAAAGCAATGGAAACGGCATTCGGGAAAGAAGTCCTTCCTTACAGAAGTGGAGGTAGTATTCCGATTACAGCCATGTTCGAAAAAGTATTAGGGGCTAAGTCGGTCTTAATGGGATTCGGATTAGATTCAGATGCAATTCACTCTCCTAATGAACATTACGGCCTTTTTAATTTCTATAAGGGAATTGAGAGCATTCCTCTCTTTTTTGAAAACTATTCAAAATGATAAAATTGATCCTTAAGTGTAATATCTTAAGGATTTTTTTATTTTTTATGATAATTTTTTAATAATAATTTGTAAAATGTTTATATTTACTATCAATTAAAAAAATGATATCATGAAAAAAATTCTATCTTCTTTATTATTGTCTTCATCTTTAATAGGATTTGGGCAAGTATTCAGTTCAGGCTTTGAAACCAACTACGGTCCTATAACCAATTGGACATTGTATAATGTGGACGGTCTTACACCGGCGGCTTCGGTAAACTTTGTAAACGCAGCTTGGGTAGCTACTAATGAAGAATATGGAAACAATGTGGCAATGAGTACTTCTTGGTATACCCCTGCAGGTACTTCAAATGACTGGATTGTTTCGCCGGCTATTACATTACCAGCCGGAACCAATACCCTATATTGGCATGCAAGATCATATGATGCCACTTACAAAGAATCTTATAAAGTATATGTTTCTACAACTGGAAATGCTGTAGCTAATTTTACAACACCTATTTTAACAGTTAATGGTGAAGATACAGTATGGCAAAATAAAAGTATAGATTTAAGTGCTTATGCAGGACAAACAATTTATCTGGCATTCCAAAACTTTTCTAACGATAAATTCCTAGGAGCTATTGATAATGTGTACGTTGTTAATGGTACAGCTCCACAACCGGGAAGATTAGTTACAGTTTCTAACATAACTAAAACATCAGCAACATTTAGTTGGACAGCTGCTTCCGGAGGAACGGGATACGATTATTCTTGGGGCTCAGTAGGTCATGTGCCTAGTGCAATGGCTGGTGTTAGTGGTGCTGCAACTACTACAGCTACTGTAGCGGCTCTAACAGCGAATACAATGTATGAGTACTATCTTAGAAGTAAAAACGGATCCATTAATGGAGGATGGATAGGACCCTATAGATTTTATACTGCAACAGAATTAGGAGCCGGATCATATGCTTATGGATTTGATAATACAGCTGCCGGATTTTATCAAAATGATGGATGGACAGGGGCTTGGTCTACAAATGCAACTGCTGGAAACCCACAGGCTGGAACTCAAATGGTATTTTCAAATAACAGTGCCACTGCAGCAACTAATAGATGGTTATTTTCTAAACCATTTAATTTAACAGCAGGGGCTACTTATACAATTACTTATTATTTAAGAAACTTTGGTTCTACAACAACTGCTCAGAGTCTTAAATTAACAGTGGGTAATGCAGCAACAACTGCAGCTCAAACAAATACTTTATGGACATCAGCTACAGTTGCGAATGCTGCATGGACTCAATATACCGTTACTTTTGTCCCTACTGCAAGTGGAACACACTACTTTGCATTTAATCATTTTTCGCCAATACAGGCTGGTTCTGTTTCATTAGGATTGGATACATTTAATATCAATGGAGTATTAGGAGTAAATGATGTTGAAGTTAAGAAAGATCAATTATCTCTTTACCCTAATCCGGCAAAAGACTTTGTTGCGATTAAAACAGAATCTAAAATCAACAAAGTTGAAATCTTTGATATAGCAGGAAGAAAAGTTCCTGCCAATTTAGATGGAAATAAAGTAGATGTTAAAAACCTGGCTCCAGGAAACTACATTATCAATGTTGAAACAAATAAAGGAAAAGTATCTGAAAAGCTTATCAAAAAATAATCAGATCAATATTACCTCAATATAACGCTCCGGAATGGAGCGTTTTTTTTATTTTTAAGAATTAATTTAAATTAAGATACTATGTCAGAAAATAAAGTAGCTTATATAACAGGTGGAACCAAAGGTATTGGTTTTGGAATCGCAAAAATATTATTGGAAAATGGAATTTCAGTTGCTTTTTCAGGAAGGAAAGGGGAAGATGTAATGAAAGCTGAAAAAGAACTGCAGCAATATTCTGATAAAGTATTGGGTGTTGTTTCGGATGTAAGAAACCTGCAAAGTGAAGAAGAAGCCATAAAATCTGTTATAAATACCTTTGGAAGACTGGACTTTGTGATAGCCAATGCGGGATTGGGTATTTTTAAACCTGTAGACGAATTATCTGCTGAAGAGTGGAATGACATGATAGAAACCAACTTAACGGGTGTTTTTTATACTTTAAAAGCTTCTGTGGAAGAATTGAAGAAAACAGAAGGATATTATATTACCATTTCAAGTCTGGCCGGAGCCAATTTCTTCGAAAACGGAACGGGATACAATGCTTCAAAATTCGGAGTCGTTGGATTTACGCAAGCTGCTATGATAGATCTGAGAAAATATAATATTAAAGCAACGGTAATCATGCCGGGTTCGGTAGCAACTCATTTTAATGGTAATGTTCCGTCTGAAAAAGACAGTTGGAAAATCCAACCCGAAGATATGGGAAATCTGGTATTGGATATACTGAAAATGAATCCCAGAGTTTTGCCTAGCAAGATTGAATTTAGGGCATCGAAGCCTTCATAGTCAAAGGATTTAACCAAGAACGGAAATACTCCAATTGTAAATTTTTATTGCATGAATATTCATTGTTAAAAAAACAGAGACATATTTTTTATTTCACAGGCAACCTTTTTATTTTCATGTTGTCTTATCAGTGAAAGCTGATCAGGCATGATTATTAAACTCAAGAGTCGGTATACTATTTTAGAATTAAATCTCCCTAATAATAGGTATTGATTCCATGTTTAAATTGAAATAAGTTTGATATCCAATTAAAAAATATGTTTATGAAAATTTTTTTACTAATTAATGCATTCTCATTTGCCTTATTCCAGACATTGAATGCTCAGTCTTTAGAAAGCGATAATTTTAATTCCTATACGATAGGAAATGTAGGAACGGATATTACTGCAACGACTCCCGGTCAAGGAGGATTTTATACGGATTTTGCAGGTGGGGCCAATTCAGATGCGCAGATTGTAAGTATAGATGCTTCTCACGACAAATCATTACAGCTTACCGGCAGTGCCACTGCAACAGGAACAAAGTATATGTGGAAAAGCGGATTAGGGGCAGCCTGGGCCACAAGAACGGCAGGAAACGATATCCTTAAATTGGATTTTAATTTATATACAGGAAGCGTGACAGGAGGTGCTGGTAGAGGAACCGTATTAATTTATGATGGAACCACTCATAAAACTCTGCTTGGAGCCGGATTTGAGTATGGCACACAAAGGCCTGTGGGAATAGCATATTATACAAATACTACGACAGGTGTAACGGGCAACTATCTTTTTTATCTGGAACCCAATACCTATACATATCCTCCCAATACATGGATTACACTAAGCTGTACATTTAATAAAACCACAGGGGTTGTTACATGGAAAAGCCCGGGAGGTATGACGCATACCCCTTCCGCAACATATACTCCGGCTGCTGCAGGTGTGGATCCTTTTGAACTTGATTTTGTTTCAGTAGTCAGCTCAGGTAATACGGTGGCACATGTCACTTCCTTTGACAACTATGTGGTAACGGCCACCAATGCTGCGGCATTAGCAACAAAAGAAGTGGCTACTGTTGAAGAAAGTATTTTGGTTTACCCTAACCCCACAACTGATTTTCTCAATATAAAAGCTGATTCATCAATTACGAAGATTGAAATTCTTGACGCAACAGGGAAAAAAATAAAAGAAGTAAGGCCTGATCAGGATAAAATAGATGTAAAGAATCTTACCCAGGGAAATTATATCATTACTATTCAAACCATTGGAAAGCAATTTTCTAAAAAATTCATTAAAAAATAAACTTAATAATCATTTCAAATATTTACAAAAACGCTTTATTTTAAAGCGTTTTTATTATTTTTAATGCGCTGAATAACAAATCAATATATATTATGCATGCATAATATATTTTTTGCTTATATTTACAGAATTAACAAAAACAAAAATCTCTACACTCAACCCTTGGGGAGAATGTATTAAAAGGGAAAAAATAAAATAGTACACATGAAAATATTAGTTTGTATTAGTAGTGTTCCGGATACTACTTCTAAAATTAACTTTACAGCAGATAAATCTGCTTTCGACAAGAACGGAATCCAGTGGGTAATCAATCCTTTAGATGAATTTGCCCTCACAAAGGCAATTAAACTTCAGGAATCTCAGGGAGCTACTGTAACAGTAATCAACATAGGGGATGCTGCCACAGAGCCTGTAATCAGAAAAGCTTTGGCAATAGGAGCAAATGATGCAGTAAGAGTAAACCTTGATCCGAAAGACAGCTATTCTACAGCAAAAGAAATTGCTGCTGTAGCTCAAAACGGAGGATATGATCTTATTCTTTGTGGTAAAGAATCTATCGATTATAACGGGGGTTCTGTTCCGGGAATGGTGGCTCAGCTATTGAACCAGCCTTTCGTTAATGCCTCCGTAGGATTAGAGGTAAACGGAAGTGAAGCTACCGCTGTAAGAGAAATTGAAGGAGGTAAAGAAACTATTTCTGTAAAATTACCGGCTGTAATTGCTGGCCAGAAAGGATTAGTAGATGAAAAAGATTTGATTATTCCGAATATGAGAGGGATTATGTCTGCAAGAACAAAGCCTTTACAGGTAGCAGAACCAACTTCTTCCGAAGTAAAGGTTCAGGGAGTTTCTTATGACAGTGTACCACCAAGAGCAGCTGTGAAAATAGTTTCTCCGGATAATCTTGATGAATTGGTAAGACTACTTCACGAAGAAGCTAAAGTAATCTAATCTTTAATCATTCAATTTTTAATCATTTAATTTTAAAAAAATGGCAGTATTCGTATACGCAGAAAATATAAACGGAGTTTATAAAAAGGCAGCTTTTGAAGCAGTTTCTTATGCTAAAGCTGTTGCAGACCAGGCGGGAGATACCGTTACGGCAATCTCCGTAAACCCAACAGATTCTTCAGATTTGTTATATAAATATGGAGCATCAAACGTAATCAATATCAAAGACGAAGGTCTTAAAAATTTTTCAGCCAAAGCATTTGCACAGGCAATTAATGAGGTGGCTAACGGAAATATTATTGTTTTTCCGCACACTACAGATGCTTCTTCCATTGCTCCGATGTTGGCCGTAATGAATAATTATTCATTAATTACCAATGCACTGGCTGCTCCGGAGAGTCTTTCACCATTCCAGGTAAAAAGAAAAGCATTCTCAGGAAAAGGCTTCATGCATGCAAAAGCAGAAGGAAACGGAGTCATTGTTACGGTTTCTCAAAATGCTTTCGGAGTAAAAGAAAATGCAGTATCAGGTTCAGAAGAAGTGAAAAACTTATCTGTGGCTAATGAAGATACAAAAGTGATCTCTCACGAACAAAGTTCAGGAAAATTAGACCTTAAAGAAGCTGAAGTAGTAGTTTCTGCAGGAAGAGGAATGAAAGGCCCTGAAAACTGGGGAATGATTGAAGAATTGGCCAATGTACTTGGAGCTGCTACAGCTTGTTCTAAGCCGGTTTCTGATATTGGCTGGAGACCTCATACGGAGCACGTAGGACAAACAGGTAAAGCAATTTCACCGAATCTTTACATCGCCGTAGGTATTTCAGGAGCTATTCAGCATTTGGCAGGAGTAAACTCTTCAAAAACGATCGTAGTGATCAATAATGATGCTGAAGCACCATTCTTCAAATCAGCTGATTATGGAGTAGTGGGTGATGCATTCCAGATCATTCCGGCATTAACTGAGAAAATCAAAGCGCTAAAAGGATAAGAGTTGAATTGAATAGTCAATTCGCTTTACTTGTCAATATAAAATTCACTTGCGAAGCAAAATTGACCTCACAGTTAATTCGCAATTCACATATAAAAGCCCTTTTCGGGCTTTTATTTTTGTGCAAAAAGTAAAACCTACAATAAAAAATTAATTTATATTTGTAGTTATGGATTATAAGCAGTTAATTATTCGCGGAATATCGTATAGCCAAACCCAATCGGGAGCATACGCGTTGTTATTGGAGCATGAAGAATCACATATAAAGTTACCTGTTGTTATAGGAAATTTTGAGGCCCAATCCATTTCACTTGGCCTGGAGAAAGATATTCATCCGCCTCGTCCTCTTACCCACGACCTGTTTACAAAATTTATCATTTCTGCCAATTATGAGCTGGTTTCTGTGATCATTTATCAGATCGTAGACGGTGTTTTCTTTTCAAATATCAATTTCAAGAATAAAAGCAATGATGAAGAATTGATTCTGGATGCCAGAACTTCTGATGCCGTGGCAATGGCCGTAAGGTTTGATGCTCCTATTTTTACGACACAGCAGGTGTTGAACGAAGCAGGAATCCTTCTTGAACTGGAAGATGTCTCTAAAGAAGAACAATCGTTTTCTGAAACGGTACAAACGGAAGATAGTTTAAGATCCCTTTCCATGGAAGAGCTTCAGAAATTATTGGATGAAGCGGTTAAAGAAGAAGACTATGACACAGCACTTGAAATCCAGGAAGAGATTAAAAGAAGAAAAAAGAAAATTGATTAATAGAGATATTTAAAACCACATATGAATTTAAAATTACGACTTACCATCCTGAGCTTCCTTCAATTTTTTGTTTGGGGCGCATGGCTGATCACTATCGGAGTATATTGGTTCAGTACAAAACAATGGGGTGGTTCAGAATTTGGAGCTGTATTTTCCACACTTGGAATTTCATCGATCATCATGCCGGCTCTCACGGGAATTATTGCAGATCGTTGGATGAATGCAGAAAGACTTTACGGCATCCTTCATATTTTATATGGAATTACATTGTTTTTTCTTCCTCAGGTTTCTGATCCTAATCAGTTTTTCTGGGTAATGCTGATTGCCATGTTTTTCTATATGCCCACGATTTCCTTATCCAACTCTATTGCCTATTATGTTCTTAAGAACAATGATTATGATGTGGTAAAAGTTTTCCCGCCAATCAGGGTATGGGGAACCATAGGGTTTATTGTAGCCATGTGGATTACCAATCTTACGGATAATAAGGATTCTGGAAACCAGTTTTATATTGCGGCGTTATTTGCTATTCTTTTGGGAATTTATGCATTTACATTGCCCAAATGCCCGCCACAAAATACAATCCCTAAAAATGCCACAACATTAGAAAAATTAGGATTGAACGCCCTGTCATTATTCGGAAACGGGAAAATGGCTATGTTCTTCCTGTTTTCAATGTTTTTGGGAGCAGCCCTGCAATTAACCAATATGTACGGAGATGCATTTCTTTCGGATTTTGGTAAAATGCCACAATATGCAGACAGTTTGGTGGTGAAACGTTCAACATTGATTATGTCTATCTCCCAGGTTTCGGAGACATTGTTTATCCTGGCCATTCCATTCTTTTTGAAGAAATTCGGGATTAAAAAAGTAATGCTGATCTCTATGTTCGCCTGGGTATTGAGATTCGGATTCTTCGCGTATGGAGATCCGGAAGGATTTGGTCTGATTTTAATCATTCTTTCATGTATTGTATATGGAATGGCATTTGACTTTTTCAATATCTCAGGTTCTCTTTTCGTGGAAACGAATACAGATTTTAAGATCCGCTCTTCTGCACAAGGCTTATTCATGATGATGACCAACGGTTTTGGAGCCATGATAGGAAGTTTGGTAAGCGGTTGGGTCATTCAGAACAATTTTACTTTACCCAACGGAGACAAAATGTGGCATGAGATCTGGCTGTATTTTGCAGCATATGCATTGATTATTGCTGTTCTATTTGCCATTTTCTTCAAACATAAGCATGATCCTAAAGAAGTAGTAAACGTAAATCATTAATTTTTTTTAGCTGATTATCAGTATATTAAATTGCATTTTTTTTAAAAAGTGCAATTTTTTTTATTTTACGGGCAACGTTTTTCAATTTTTATTGTCTTATCTATAGAAACTGATTCATGGAACACTTAGAAAAGAATTTTTTACTGGCTAAAAAACAGGACCGGAGAGGGCAGAAAGCTCTTTACGATATGTTTTCGGGTAAAATGCTCGCCATTGCGAATTCTTACACTAATAATATCCACGATGCAGAAGACATTCTGATGAATGCTTTCATGAAATGCTTCACTAAGATCGATGAATGCAGGGAATGGAAAAGCTTTCCGTTCTGGTTGAGGAAAATTGTGGTAAACGATTCCATCAGTTTCATCCGGAAGAATAAAAATGTCCTCTACGTGGATATGGAAACCGTAGAAGAGGTATCCGATGATGATTTCGATGAACACTTTGGAGAAATTAATCTCGGAGAGATATTCTCTCAAATGCCCGTAGGATATAGACTGATCTTTAACTTGTATATTTTTGAAGAGAAAAAGCATCAGGAAATTGCAGAAATTTTGAATATTTCTGAAGGGACAAGCAAAAGCCAGTTGAGTAAAGCAAAAAAATGGCTTACCGATTATTTAAAGACCAAAAAAAATGAACAAAGAAATACTGAAACAGTTAAAATCTGACTACGAAAAGCTTGAAATAAAGCCTTCTGCGGATCTTTGGGACAGAATCGACTCAATGGATCAAAAAACAGAGAAAGGGTCTGATTGGAGTCCTAAAGCACATTTCCAATGGTGGCAATATGCTGCAGCAGTATTGCTTTTAATTTCTGTGGGGACAATTATTTATTACAATATAAATAAAACGGAGCAGCACAATATCTTAAGCAGAATTCAAACGAATCAGATAAAAGAAAATTTGAAAGGGACTCAGGAAAAACAAAATGATGAAAATGTATTGCCTGATTCTAAAATCGCTGTGGATCTAAAACCTGAAATTGATAATACAAGCCAAAATAAAACTGCTGATTATTCAATTCGTCCGGATAAAAAAATAGGATACACCCAAAATATCACAATAAAACAAAATGGTGACCTCGATATTACTCCTGTTCAGGTGGCTTCTGATGATCATCAGATTAAGCATCCAGATGTTGTTTTAGAACCGGAAGAGAACACAGCTCCGGATAATAAGCTGGCTGTTTCCAGTGAAAAACCGGAAATAAAGAATACAAAATATATAAAAGCATCCGAGCTTCTTACAGGAAGAGAATATGATAAAATACGTGGAAATCAGGAAACAACGTCGTACGGAAGAATAGATTTAAGAAGATTAAAACCTCATTTTTCACAAGTGGTGACCTTAGGAGTAACAGTACATTCAGACACAAAATAATACAATCTTATTAATCAAAATATCAATTATTATCTGGTTTCTGGTAACCGGACAGCCCAAATAATATTAAAAAAATAATACAATGAAAAATACAATTTTACTATCTGCTTTGATGCTGACAGCTTCAGTGATGGCTTTTTCACAGGACAATAAATCTATCCGGCAACAGCAGGAAAACTTAAACATGAGAGTCAATAGTTATACAGTAAAGATTGATAGTATCATATCCTCTGAAAAAAAGAAAATGAATGGGGAGCTGGATATCATAGACAAAGATTTTAAAGAGGGGAAAATATCCGTGGAAGAAAAGAAAAGCCATTCTAATGAAATTGCTTTGAAATATGAAGCAATCATTAATGAAAAAGTGGATGCTGAAAAAGAGAGTTTTGAGGAGATCACAAGGGAAAGAGTTCGAAAATCTGTGCTGGGGAAAAGCGCCGATGAGAAAAAAAGTGAAATGAAAAACCTTCTGAATAGCATGGATGTTGTGGTGAGCGGCGGATATTTAAACCTTGCTGAAAAATCCAAGCCTTTTGATTTCTTTAACAAGCCGGAAGAAATCCGTTCCGCTTCATCTTTATCTTATCAATTAAGGTTTCAAATGCAGGTAGGGGCATACACGAGTCCTGTATTTCTAAACTTTGGATTAGGAGTGCGTACGGATATGTATAGCGCTAAGAAATCAACGGTTTTTGCCCAGGGTAACGAGAAATTGTTTATTACAGGATTTACCCCAAAAAAGCTGAAATATACCCAATTAAAAGCCGAATATCTTGAAATTCCCTTAGAAATGCAGTTTGTTCTCAATCCTAAATATGTGGAATATGATGGTGAAAAATTCCTGGATGACAGCAAAAGGCAGTGGAGAATAGGAGCAGGGATTTATGGTGGGGTAAAAATTGGCAGCAGGATAAAATACAAATATGAAAATGAAGAATCAGGTAAGAATGTATTCAGGCAAAGAGTGGAAAACGGTATGAATCCGTTCCTGTTTGGGGCAAAGCTGAGTATTGGGTACGGAGGAATCAGTTTATATGTGAAAAAAGATTTAACTCCTATTTTTAATGATGATGCCTTGATGAATAACAAAAACGGATTACAGATAGGGCTGGAAGTATTTAATCTAACTTTCTGATTTTCATAGAGATAATTTTGTTTCAGACACACTTTTCGGAGTGTGTTTTTTTTCGTATTTTGGCACTTTAAGAAATATGAAAAATATTCAGTTATTAGGATTATTATTAGTGGCTGTAGGAAGCTTTCTGCCGCTGGTTCATGTTCCCATCATCGGAAATTGGAATTATTGGAAACTGGATCACTATTTAGCTATTACCTGTTGGATTCTTTCCGTTTGCGTATTATTTGGTATTGTAAATAATAGTGTGAAAATTGTCAGAACATTTGCCTTTCTGTTAATCGTTTTATTCATTTTTACTTTAGTGGCAGTTAAACTTCAATCTCTGGAATATTTCAGCTTTCTGCCTTTCAAATCCTGGAGAGAAGTCTTCGCAGGAGTGGTCAAGTTAAAATGGGGGTGGATTGTTGAATTCCTGGGAGCATTTTTAATGCTTATACCGAATAATAAAAATAAAGCACAAATCTGATCCAGCTTGGGCCAGACCTGAAAGTGATACAACAATAGAATATAAAAATGAAACCGCAAGGTTACATGTGACTTAAAATTAAATATATAAAAATGAAAGAAGTATTCATCGTTTCCGCAGTAAGAACTCCAATGGGAAGTTTTATGGGAAGTTTATCAACGGTTCCGGCTACAAAATTGGGAGCTGTTGCAGTAAAAGGCGCATTAGATAAAATTGGTCTTGATCCTAAAAATGTTCAGGAAATTTACATGGGGAACGTTTTACAGGCTGGAGAAGGACAGGCTCCTGCTCGTCAGGCTGCTTTAGGAGCGGGACTTTCTGTTGAAACTCCTTCTACTACAATCAATAAAGTTTGTGCTTCAGGAATGAAAGCGGTAATGATGGCTGCACAATCCATCAAAGCCGGAGATGCGGAAGTAATTGTAGCAGGAGGTATGGAAAATATGTCTATGGTTCCTCATTACTACAATGCAAGAGTAGCTACAAAGCTGGGGGATATCAAAATGCAGGACGGAATGGTTCTTGACGGATTGACAGACGTTTACAATAAAGTACATATGGGTGTTTGCGCAGAAAAATGTGCAACAGATTATAGCATTACAAGAGAAGATCAGGATAATTTCGCTATTGAATCTTACAAAAGATCCGCAAAAGCCTGGAGCGAAGGAAAATTCAGTAATGAAGTTGTTCCTGTTGAAATTCCTCAAAGAAAAGGAGAGCCTGTAATTTTTGCAGAAGATGAAGAATACAAAGCGGTAAACTTCGACAGGATTTCTACACTTCCGACAGTATTCAAGAAGGAAGAAGGTACAGTGACGGCTGCAAATGCATCTACCTTAAATGACGGTGCCTCTGCATTAATCCTTGTTTCTAAAGAAAAAATGGAAGAATTAGGACTTAAGCCTTTAGCAAGAATCGTTTCTTATGCTGATGCGGCTCAGGAACCTGAAAACTTTACAACAGCACCTGCAAAAGCTTTACCTATCGCTCTTAAAAAAGCAGGATTAGAGCTTTCTAATATCGATTTCTTTGAATTCAACGAAGCGTTCTCTGTAGTAGGATTGGCAAACAACAAAATCTTAGGATTGGATGCTTCTAAAGTAAATGTGAACGGAGGAGCTGTAGCATTAGGGCATCCACTGGGAAGTTCAGGTTCAAGGATTATTGTTACACTAATCAACGTATTGAAGCAAAACAATGCAAAATACGGTGCTGCTGCTATCTGTAACGGTGGTGGTGGAGCTTCTGCTATTGTGATTGAAAACTTATAAAAAGCAACTCTTATTATAAACAAAGGCCCGGAATACATTCCGGGCCTTTGTTTATAATTCATATACGAAGAAAAATCTAAACAGGCATTTTCCCTGCTTATTTAAAATGCTGATCACATTCTGTATGTTATGAAAAGTTTAATTAAACAATAAAATTGAGCAGAAAGAAAATAAAACCCCCGAATATTCAGCGGTTTTTTTATTTTTGTGCTACTAATATTATTTGAAATGTCTGAAATTGAGAATCAACAGCCTCAGAATATAAAGAATAATCCAAAGATTATGAAAGCCTGGGCTGTCTACGACTGGGCCAATTCAGTATACTCGCTGGTTATTACTTCTACTATTTTTCCTATTTATTACTCTATTCTTACCACAGCATATGAAAAGAAAGAATATGTGGCAGAAACCAAACAGTGGATTGATGTTCCGGTAAGACATATGATCAAGATATTTGGGGAAAAATATCAGCCGGATGCGGTATATGGATATTCTTTAACGATTTCTTTCTTCATCGTTGTTTTACTGTCTCCATTCCTTTCTTCTTTAGCAGATACCATTGGAAACAAAAAATCATTCCTGCAATTTTTCTGCTATCTGGGGGCAACTTCATGTATGGGATTGGCAATGTTTACAGGAATGCACAACGTATTTCTGGGGCTTCTGTTCAGTATCACAGCCAGTGTAGGGTTTTGGGGAAGCTTAGTGTTCTATAATTCCTTTTTACCGGATATTGCGACACGGGATAAACAGGATGCACTGTCGGCAAGAGGGTATGTTTACGGATATATTGGTTCGGTAGTATTGGTTGTCATTTGTCTACTGCTGATTCAGGTTTTTGCCAAAGGAGCAGCACAACAGCTGTTGTTTACGAGAATCAGTTTCTTATTGACCGGAGCCTGGTGGTTCGGTTTCTCACAATATACGTTCAAACATTTGCCACAATTTGGGGATGTTAAAGATAAGCTTCCAAAAGATCTGGTTCTTCTGAACTACAAAAACATCTTCAAAAAACATGAAGAGCAGGGAGGCTTTTTTGAAGTTTTAAAAGACAATTTGAGCTTCTATAAAGATATTGCTAAAGGAAAGCTTCCATGAATTATTTAAAGTAGGAAATGAGTTGTTTAAAGACAGAAACCTAAAATTCTTTTTATCCAGCTTTTTCTTCTACAGTGTAGGAATGCAGACCATCTTTTTAATGGCAACCTTATTTGGAAAAAGTGAAATCAACCTTGCTCAGGATAAGCTGATCGGCACTCTTTTGGTCATTCAGATCGAAGCAATTATCGGAGCGGTGATATTCTCAAGGTTATCAAGGAAAATAGGAAACAAAAACGTTATTTCTATAGCCATTGTATTATGGATTATTGCCTGTATCTGGGCCTATTTCCTGAATAAAGAAAATCCTACGGTTGAATATCAGTTTTACGGTGTTGCAGCAGTAGTAGGTTTAGTAATGGGAGGGCTTCAGGCCATGTCAAGATCTACCTATTCCAAATTGCTTCCTGAAGATTCTATGGAAAACACTACGTTCTTTAGTTTCTATGACGTACTGGAAAAGATTGCCATCATTATCGGGACGTTCATCTTTGCTACACTGATCGAGCATTTTAATAATATGCGTATTGCTGCGCTTTCCATGACACTGTTCTTCGGAACCGGATTAATACTTGTTCGATTCCTGAAAATCAATATGCTGAAAGACAGGGATACCCTATAAGCTTCAAGACGTTAGAAATAACGTCTTTTTTAGGGCGGCAATACGTAAAATATGTATATTTCGGTCTGAATTTTGCTAATATTCAGCTGAATAATTTTAACTTTGCAAAAAAGATTTATTAAGTCAATGACAAACCCTTTATTTTACGCCAAAATTCTTTTGTTCGGAGAATACGGAATCATCGAAGATTCCCAAGGTTTGACATTACCTTATAGTTTCTATAAAGGTACCCTCAAGTTTTCATCATTGGATTCCGAATTTGAAAAGAAATCTAATGAACATCTGATCAAATATGCAGATTATCTGACTGATCTTGAACTTCCTCAAGGTTTTGAACTGAATGTTTCCAGATTCAAGGAAGAAATTGCTGAAGGATTATTCTTCGACAGCAACATTCCACAGGGATATGGAGTAGGCAGCTCCGGAGCGTTAGTAGCTGCTATTTTCGAACGCTATTCAGTTACGAAGCGTCATCCTGAGAATATTTCCAAGGACGAGCTTAAAAGCCTTAGAAAAGTCTTCGGCTTAATGGAAAGCTATTTCCACGGAAGAAGCTCCGGAATAGATCCTCTTATCTGCTACATGAACCTGCCTATCCTTATCGAAAATAAAGAAAGCGTAGATAAAGTAGCCATTCCTAAAAGCGAAGAAGGAAAAGGAGCTATTTTCTTAATTGATTCAGGAATGACAGGGGAAACCGGACCTATGGTTCAGATTTTCTTTGAAAAAATGAAAACAGAAGGTTTCCGCAAAACATTGAAAGAAGAGTTTATCCGTTATAATAATGCTTGTATTGAGGCATTCCTTAAAAAAGATATGAATCCTTTCTTCAGAAACCTGAAAAAGCTTTCTCACTGGGCGTATGAACATTTCCGTCCGATGATCCCCGAAAGTCTTTTCAACGTTTGGAAAAAAGGTCTGGACTCCAATGCATATTACCTGAAGCTCTGCGGAAGCGGTGGAGGTGGTTATATCTTAGGATTCACCAAAGACTATGAAAAAGCTGAAAAAATGCTTGATGGTTTCCATAAAGAAGTGATTTACAGATTTTAATTGGGTTGGAAATGAATTCTGAAAAAGAAAATTTACAATCCCAGAATATTGCTTCCAAATCTCTATTTTACAGATTTTCACAATTCGTGGGCTTTCTCTTAGGCGCTCGTGTTTTTGTAGCGGTCTTACTTACTTTTGCCCTATATGTTTCTACTTTCTTTCTTTTTAATCAGGAAGAGAGCCTTAGAAATTTTGTTTTCGATTTTAAAGTCCACGGAATTATTTTCTGCACTGTTTTATGTATTCTGGCGGGTGGAATCATCAACCAGTTTTATGATTTTGAAAAAGACCACATCGTAAAACCATTCAGAACCAGAATTCAAAGCTTTATCAAGCAGAAATATTTCCTCTACGCCTATCTAACATTGAGTATAACCTCTCTCGGGGTAGCATGGATGATTTCCTATAGAGTATTTATTTTCTTTTTAATCTATCAGTTTTTCATGTGGTACTACAGCCATAAGCTGAGCCGGATTTTAATTGTGAATAATCTGACCTTTGTCAGCCTTACTCTATATCCTTTCTTCGGAATGATGGTATATTACGAAACCTTTTCAATGAAAGTTTTCTTAATGGCCATTTTTCTTTTTCTGATGCTTTTATGTATTGATATTGCCAAAGATACTCTTACTAAAAGCGTAGATAAAGCCTTTGGTTATACCACGATTCCCAATTATTTTAAAGGAAAAACTACCAAATTGATCCTTATTTCACTTCTCATGATTGCAATGGCTGTTTCTATGAAAATCATTGTCAGAACAAATGTTTGGGGATTTATGAGCGATTACTTTGCAGTAGGCTTGTTTGTGTTTATTTCCTGTATCTATTTTCTGCTGAATGATTCAAGGAGAAGCAAATTCATTACGCTGAATATTCTCAGATTATGGGTTTTTATCGGGATAATTGCCATGCTTTTGAACGGGATTGAAAGTAAATTATAGAAAATATTCTTTTAAAACAAAGAGGTTATTATTACCTTTGCACAACTAATTTAATAAAAAGGAATGCCCATTTTTAACGATACTAAAGTTGCATTTGCAGACAAATCCGATGCACAGCTAAGAAAAGCATACTGGATGTTCAAAATGATCGAACAGCCCGCTCTTACCAGTTTTGGAACATCTATCCTTAATTTCACGGTTCATAATAATTTCCCTTTCGTTACCGGAATTGTAAAGAATACTTTATTTGAACAATTCTGTGGCGGCGAAACCCGGGAAGAAAGCATGAAAGTGGTAAAACAGCTTTTCAAAAGAGGAGTGGGAAGTATTTTCGACTATTCCATTGAAGGAAAAGAAGATGAAGAGACTTTTGATGCGGTTTGCAAAGAAATCAAGGATATTGTAAGATTTTCCGTAGGAAACCCCGCCATTCCTTTTATCGTTTTCAAACCTACTGCTTTCGGGAGAATAGATCTTTATGAAGCTGTGGGTAAAGGCGCTGAACTTACCTCAAGCCAGAAAGAAGAATGGGAAAGAGTGGTAAGAAGATTTGATGAGGTCTGTAAACTATGTCATGAAAATGATAAAAAAGTAATGGTAGATGCGGAAGAAACCTGGATGCAGGATGCAGCAGATCAGCTTTGTGAAGAAATGATGGAGAAATATAACCAGGAAAAGCCCATCGTCTGGAATACAATCCAGATGTACAGAACAGGCAGGCTGGAATATATGGAAGAACATCTTCAGAGATCAAGAGAAAAGAACTATTTCATCGGGTATAAGATCGTGCGTGGAGCTTATATGGAAAAGGAAAGAGCAAGAGCAGCTGAAAAAGGATATCCTGATCCCATCCAGCCTAATAAAGACGCTTCAGATAAAAACTATAATGCAGGAATCGATTTTGTGATGAATCACCTGGATAAAGTTTCCGCTTTCTTTGGAACACACAATGAAGTTTCTTCAGAGTTGGTAATGGATAAAATGAAGGCTAAAAACCTTGAAAACGATAATCCACACGTTTATTTCGGGCAGCTTTACGGGATGAGTGATAATATTACCTTCTATTTATCAGATAAAGGCTATAATGTGGCTAAATACCTTCCCTATGGCCCTGTGAAAGACGTAGTTCCCTATCTTACGAGAAGAGCCCAGGAAAATACCTCTGTGGCCGGGCAAACGGGTAGAGAATTAGGATTGATCCAAAAAGAACTGGAAAGAAGAAAAGGCAGATAATTCTACCTTTTTAAATATAAAGCTCCGCATTTGTGGAGCTTTTTTTATATCAAATATTGATAAAAATTATTTTAATTATTAACATTATTAATGATAATGTAAAATTTTAATAAATTCATTGTTGATTTAATTATATTTTGTATATTTGATTAAGACTAATAAAAACTAGATTCCATGAAAAAAAACCTCTTCGTTGCTACATTCAATATAGCCAATTTTCCCTATAATAAACTATTATAACAGAGAAATATTTAATTTCTGAAATGATTCGCATCTATAGAAGTGGAATGGGAAAAAGCAACGAATATAATCAACTTAAAAACTAAAGCAATAGTTTAGCTTTCTTCTTCAAATATTTTTTTACCTGGTCAGTACTTGATCAGGTATTTTTATGGTTCATAACTTTCAAATTTTCCGTTTTCAAAGAACAGAACAATCCTTTTTATTTTATGCTCCTGATTTCCAATTACTTGATTGATAATTTCGTCATTAGATTTTTCTAATCGCTGAGAATCGTTTATTTTTTCCCCGGCTATACTCGGATGAGGAATATCAGATTCTCGAAGGCTTTGTTTCAGGACCCTGTCTTCACTTTCCGTCACTCCAAAATTATCATCATCGATTAAAGTGAATAAATCAGGCAGTGAAGTAGGCTTTGTTTTTTCTTCAGTAATTTCTTCCTCTTCAACAGCCGGTTCATCAGACTTCAGCATTTCACCATCACCGTTAATCAGCCAGTCCCAAAGGATTTCCGGGAAACGGGATTTGATCTTAATGATGAATTCCAGAGACGGTTTATTCCTCCCGGAAGTGATGTGGGAGATAGAAGAACGTTGTACATCTATTTCATCCGCAAACTCAGAAGGAGTAAAGTTAGAATACTCTATAACTTTTGAAATTCGTTCATTTAAACTCATCAAAATAAGTTTTTAATTGTTTTACAAATGTAAAAATAAAGTTTACAAATGCAAAATACAAAAGTAAACAATTGGAACCTTTTGCAATATACAAAAGTAAATAGTAATAATATATTGATAATCAGTCATTTAATATATAATAGGCAAGTTATCAACATTTTCTTTTTGTAAATAGATCATTATACTACTTGCCCACCAATATTCTTAAAGTAAAAGATGAAGTAGATGCTATATTGATAGATGTAAAGTGAATTATTTTTTGGTAAATCCCTGTTAAAGCCTTATCCGGATAAGTTTATGATCATTAAACACCTTATAGAGTAGGAGACAGGCTAAACAACTGATTGTATAGCATTATACAGAATATAAACGTGAGAGGAGATACACTTTAGGCTCTTAAACTTCTTTATTATGGCCTATTTTCATGTATCGAACAGTTGTTGGTATTATGCCTTTTCCTGAAAAATTATGCTATTTATTTCAACCCGAATTCAACCTCTGAAAATTAGGATACAATCTAAAATATGAACAATTTACATTTGTATATCTAAATAAAATCAGTACTTTTTCCACATTAGGAATGTTTAACAAAATTACACTCATTTCGGGATAAACAGGCTTTTCAGTACTTAAAGTAAATTTAAAAATTAAATTTAGATAAATTTTATAACTAATTGATTTTAAAATAATTAATTAATATTAATTAAATTATTAGCAATCCACAATTTTACCAACAGACATTCTGTCAATTCACATTGTTTAATAATGTTACAAATGTTAATTTTATATTCTGCTTAAAAATGGCTAATTTTGACTCTTGTAAACCACTTCTCAAATGAACTTCGAACAGATTTACATACAAAACCCTGATTTCCCAAATCGCTATATTTCCCCCGGAAAATTATTTTCTTACCTACAGACGAATCTCGGCGATTATATTCATGAGATCGGAAGATCCTACTTAGATAAGCCTATTTATAAATTAAGCATAGGTACCGGAGCCATTCATGTACTGGCTTGGTCACAAATGCACGGTAATGAATCCAATGCTACGCATGCAATGCTTGACTTACTGTTAAGCCTGGATAATATGCCTCAAATGAAGGAAGATCTTTTCAGTAAAATTTCGTTGGATTTTATTTTTATGTTAAATCCGGATGGTTCGGAAAGATGGACAAGACTCAACGCAGTGGATATTGATCTGAACAGAGATTTTCATAATGAAGCAAGTAAAGAGATTAAGTTTCTCAAAAGCTTAGCTTCCTCCAAGAAGTATGATTATGCGCTGAATTTGCATGAGCAGAGAACTATATTTACGACAGACGGAGTGCATCCTGCAACACTTTCCTTTTTAGCTCCATCAGAAAATGTAGAACGCAGCATTACTGAAAACAGGAAAAAATGCATGGCCGTGATTGCTGCTGTATATAATCACCTGAAAGAATTAATTCCTAACCAGATCGGAAGGTATTCTGATGAGTTCTATCCCACTTCAACAGGCGATAATTTCATTAAAAGCGGAATGCCTACCATATTATTTGAAGGCGGGCATTTCATAGATGATTATACAAGAAAAGGAACAAGAAAATATTATACGATTGCTCTTTATTATGCGTTAAAGGCAATTAGTGAATTGAATGCCGGTGTTACAGGCTGGGAAACGTATCTTGAAATTCCGGAAAATCAGGAAACCCACTATGATATCGTCTACCGGAATGTAAAGCTGAATACGGATCATCACTGTATTTTGGATGTAGCTGTTCAGTACCGGGAAATTATGGAGGAAGGGAAAGATGAGATATCTTTTGTGCCTTTTGTAGTGGAAGTGGGAGAAGTAAAGAAACGGAAAGGCTGGCTGGAAATTGACTGTACGGGGAAAAAATTTGTTTCTGTAACCAAATACCCGAAACTCGATGCAGTAGTTGATTTTACCATAGAAGACTAAAAAAGCGGAACAGTTTGTTCCGCTTTTTTTATATTCTACTTTTCAGAGTAGCTTGGAAAATAAATTAGTTAACTACTTTAATCCCGTTAGCTACAAATCTGATTTCTTCTTTTGGCTTGGTGATAGCATCAATTTCAGACTGAGGCTTTTTAGCATCTTCAGCGTAGTGTTTTTGCTCATCCACAGAAATTACTTTTCTTTCAGCATTCCCTTCCAGTACTACATTCTTTCCTTTTAAAGCAGTAGGAACGAAGAAAGCATAATCCTTCATTTTTACGAAGAACTGAGAATTATCATCCGTTTTGATAGTTAACCAACATCCTTTTTTCTCACAAACATCCGTTACAGTACCTTTAATCGCAACATTCTCAACTTTTTTACTGTCTTTTTTCAGCTTTTTCGACAATTTATCTACGCTAATCGCTTTAGATTCTGATACTCCTGCTCCATAAGTATCTCCTACAAGAGCGTTTCCTGCAGGTGGAGCAACCGTCTTCTGTGACGTTTCCTGTGCAAATGCCAGTGTAGAAACACTTACTGCTGCTGCAAATAATATAGCTTTGAATTTCATTTTTAATATTTTTTTCAAAAATACTAATAAAATTTGAATTCAAAATCAGATTAAAGTTGATAAAAAGCATATTTATTTTGAATATGTAAACAATGTCTAAAAACAAGTGCAGATTTGTTTATATTTGACACCTATACATCTTTATGCAAAAAAAACTAAAACTTTGGGACGCCATTATGCTGGTAATGGGCTCCATGATCGGTAGTGGAATCTTTATAGTAAGCGCAGATATGATGCGGAATCTCGGTTCCGGGTATTGGGTAATTGTAGTATGGATTATTACCGGGATCATGACTGTTGCTGCCGCGATAAGCTACGGGGAACTTTCAGCGCTATTTCCGAAAGCAGGTGGACAATACACATATCTTACTGAAATTTTTGGTAAAAAAATGGGTTTCCTGTATGGGTGGGGTTTATTTACGGTGATTCAGACCGGAACTATTGCAGCGGTTGCGATGGCATTCGGAAAATTTACCGCCTATCTTGTTCCGTCTCTTAATAATGCAGCTCCGATCTTCCAGAGTGGAGAATTTCAGATTACCTGGATACAGATATTGGCAATCGCTATTATTCTTCTATTGACTTACATTAATACAAGAGGTGTAGAAAGTGGAAAATTATTACAGAATATATTTACGGGATCTAAGGTGATCGCTTTATTAGGACTGATTGCTGCCGGATTTATTTTTGTGGATGTTTCCCATCTGGCGGAAAATTTTAGCTTAGGAACAGATTCTTTCAATAATCTTAAAAAAGATATTACCGGGAATTTTCTTAAGGAAGGTTGGGAACCTATCGGTGGAATGACCTTATTAGGAGGAATTGCTGCCGCAATGGTAGGCTCAGTTTTTAGTTCCGTAGCCTGGGAAAGTGTAACCTTCGTTTCGGGAGAGATAGAAAATCCGAAGAAAAATATAGTAAAATCAATGATCTACGGAACTTCTGCCGTAATGATTTTATATATCGCAGTCAACTATGTTTACCTGAATTCCTTAGACAGGGATTCTATCGCTTTTGCGGCCAACGACAGGGTAGCGGTAGCCGCTTCACAAAACATTTTCGGAAGTGCAGGAACCATCATCATTGCTTTATTAGTAATGGTCTCTACATTTGGATGTAACAACGGCCTGATTCTAGCCGGAGCAAGAGTATTCCAGACGATGGCAAAAGACGGTTTATTTTTTAAATCTGCTGTGGAAAACAATAAAAATGAAGTTCCCGGAAATGCTTTATGGATGCAGGGAGTCTGGGCTTCTCTCCTATGTTTGAGCGGTCAGTACGGAAACCTTCTGGATATGATCTCCTTTGTCATTGTCCTTTTCTATATGATTACCGTTTTCGGAGTAATTTATCTGAGATTTAAACAACCTGATCTGGAAAGACCTTACAAAACATGGTTGTATCCGGTAACGCCGATCATTTACTTATTGATAGGATCCGGATTCTGTATCTTGCTTCTGATCTATAAGCAGCAATACACCTGGCCCGGTTTTTTAATGGTTTTATTGGGACTTCCGGTCTACTATTTTATCAATAGGAAGAAAAAAGAAAATAATTAATCTGGTTACGGCTTTCAAACTTGTTTGAAAGCCGTAAATTTTAAACAATATTTTTAAATTCTTATAACATTTTATTTCCTGAAAATGTTTAATTTGGTATTTCGTTTAGAGAAATTGAGACCATGATGTAAAAAATAAGAAGTTGATTTTATGGACACACCCAATTACAGAATGCCTTTTGTTCCGTCAACATTGATGACTGAAGGGGGAAGTATTGATACCTGCGATATGGGAGAAAGTATTGCCCACAATATTATGTTACTGATCACCACCAAAAAAGGCGAAAACAGATATGATGAAAATTACGGAAATGATGTCTGGAATTTAGAATTCGATAATGGAGTTACAAGTGCCATCTGGGAAAGTATTTTTATCAAAAGCCTTAAGAGGCAGATACAGGAATATGAACCCCGGATAGTTCAGCCGCAAATTCAGGCCCATGTAGAATTTGTGGAGCACAACTACGATACCAAAGAACATACGGAAATCAAGAAAAAAGTAAGAATAGCCATCAATGCCAAAATGGAGGCTACAGGAGAGCGTTTCAGCTTTTCCACAGAACTGTTTTTGAGCCCTATGTCGATAGATTAAGTATTTTATTGTAATTAGAAATTATGAACCTAGATCAGAATATATATTCCAAAGAATCGGTAAAAGCAAGAATGCTCCAGAATGCCACGAAAGTCTGGGGATTGAAAAGCCCGCAGTCATTAGACCCTTTTGTGAAATTATTGATTGATGCTTTCAGTACCGAGGTCTTTAAAGCCAATAATGAGATCCAGACGGTAAATGCGCGTATTTTAGAGAAACTTGCGAAACTGCTCACACCATCTATTTATACCCATCCGATTCCTGCCCATGCAGTGGCCTTTATTTCCCCCTATGAATCATCAGAAATTTTATTGGATCATACGGAGTTTTTCTTCAGAAAGCAGATGACCTCCACGATAAAATCAGAATCGGATAAGCAGGTTAATATTCCCTTTACACCCGTAGGAAATGTAAGGATCAATAAAATGCAGACTTCGATCATGTTCGTTGGAAACACCTGTTACAGTATTGATGACCGGCTGAATAAAATTCCTGTGGCAAGATTTCAGGGAAGACCGGAAGATTACAGAAAAATTACCATTGGAATCAATGTTACCAAATATACGAGTGAGAATTTTCCGAAACAGGTCAGCATATTTTGTTCAAATCCGGCTTATGAGCATCTGGATTTTGTGTATAAGCTTCTGCCTTATATCACTGTAAATAGCAACGGAAATCCTTTATTTGTGAAAGAAGGAATTACCTACCTTAAGACGAATCAGTCGGAAGGATATGAACAGATGTTCCGGGAACAATCTATCAAGACAAAGACCATAGAAGATATTAAAAGTATTTATCGTCATAAATTTATTGAGATTACCGGAATTTCAGACACCTTGATTTCCGAGCCTGGAAAACTACCGGAAAACCTGGACTTTCTGGATGGAAAAGATGAAATTACAAAAGCTATAGATGGTAAACGTTATTTATGGCTTACTTTTGAATTTCCGCCACAGTTTTCTGCAGAAATTTTAGATAACTTTTCATTTGTTCTGAATGCTTTCCCAATCTACAACAGAGGCTGGAAAAAAACGGAATACAGCCTTGATATAATGGGAAATAATATTCCTTTGGTAACGGATGAAGGCGAACACTTTCTGTATGTAGATGAGGTGCAGGATGGGGAAGGAAGAGTCTATACAGAAATTCCTTTTACCCCAAATGATGATCTTAAAAAAGGTCTGTACACTATAAGAAAAGGCGGAATGGAGCGTTTTACCAACAGAAATGCGGTGGATATGATAGCCAATGTGCTGGAACTTACCCGGGATGAGATTGCTGCGTTTTCTCTTCTGAACAGGGATAATGTAAAAAGCATCCTGAGCGAAATGGCTGATAAGATGAAGTCAATGGTACAAAAAGTAAATAATGCTAAAAGAAACATCAGGCAGGAGCTGAATTATGTGATTATGGAACCTGTTGAAAAGACAGACCACACCTATGCTTCTTTTTGGGTTACGCATTGTACTTTAGCCAACCATATGCGTCCCGGAACAGAGCTTTCTAACCAATTGAAATCTCAATCTTTAGTACTGCTTACCGAAACCATTGGTGGAGCAGAAGAGCAAAAAGGAACAGATAGCATTCAGGCATACAAATATGCACTGACGACAAGGGATAAGATCATTTCTCTGGAAGATGTTAAGAATTATTGCAGAATGGTTCTGAAAGATGAGCTCAAAGACGTAAGAGTGAAAAGAGGAACTATGATCAGTAACAAACCTAAAGAAGGATTTGTACGTACTGTAGAAGTTGAAATTATTCCTCAGAATTATTCTTTCTATGGAAGAGTGTATTGGGAAAACATAGCCAATATTCTCAGAAATCAGATCATTTCCAAAGCTATAGATGGAATAGAGTATCAGGTAAAGATCAGCAATGAGGATACAGATTTCTCTGATAACTAAATAGACTGTAAACTACTTGCAGAAATTCCGAATTGCTTTTTAAAGGCAAAAGAAAAATGAGATAAATTCTCAAAACCGAGATCAACATAAATATCTGTTGGTCTCTGTTTTTTTTCTTCAATGAGAAATCTGGCTTCCTGCAAACGACGTTTTATAAGCCATCGGTTCGGCGTCTCATTAAAAATAGTCTTAAAATCTCTTTTAAAAGCGGATAAGCTTCGGCCTGTAAGAAAAGCAAAGCGTTCCATGCTGACATTGAATTTATAATTCCGCTGCATGAATTCTTCAAGATCCAAACGTCCTGGAACACCAAAATCAAATAAAATATCCGATAATTCGGGATGCAGCTGTAATAAGATCAGCAATAATTCTTCCCTTTTCAGATTGGAAAACGTTTCATTCACATTGCCGGATCCATTATAATAAGGTTCTAATGAAAGTAAAAAACTATTGATCAGCTCATCTTTCTTTAATTTGATAAAAGCATCTTTTGAAGTATGGTTCTGAAAGTTAATGCGGTGTTTCTTCTGGAAATTTTTCAAAAATAATTCATCAAAAAAGAAGATCACTTTTTCAAATTCATTTTCATCTGTTCTTACTTTGTTGTACCGTGCGAGTCTATTTTTGCGAACAATACAGCTCTCACCGGGCTTTAATGTATAATGCTTATTGCAATCATAGCCGTTCATCGTACCTTTTGCCAGAAACAAAAAGAAATGCTCTGTAATAAACTGTTCCGGGGAAATGGCAGGACCTACAAAACAGGATTTTATTTCAGTGATCTTCATGATTTTTTGTGTATTTTAATGTCCTCTCTAAAATAAGTTTTACTTCACAATATTTAATTAAACTATTGGCAGTTGCCAGAATGGATTCTTCCATGGAACGGGGTTTCCAGTCTAACATTCTGATGGCTTTTTCACTACTTGCTCTTTTTACCATTCCTAAATAGGGAGTAACAACTCTTAATTTTGAATTGAATATAGCCAATAATTTTATAATCCAGCTCGGCAATTCTTTAGTGGGAACTTTAGCTGCTTTCTTTCCAAGGTTTTTTCTAAGTACATTGGATATGTCTAACAGAGAAAGACCTTCTCCTGCTACTGCAATAAAGCGTTGTCCGCTGGCTTCGGGTATTGTCATTGCTTTAAAATGCAAGTCTGCAACATCACGAACATCCACATATCCTGAAATAATTTTAGGGCAGGCTTTCATCTCACCATTTAGCATTTGCTTTATATTTTGGATAGAATGTGAAAAATCATCCGCTAAAACAGGCCCTAAAACCCCTGTAGGATTTACCACAGCAAGCTCCATTCCTTTTCCTTCATTCTGTATAAAATCCCATGCGGCTTTTTCAGAAATTGTCTTGGATTTTTGATAAGGAAATACGGTTTCATTTAAAATGGTCCAATCTTCCTCTGTATAAGGGGTAGTTTTTACAGTTCCAAAACCTACAGCTCCAAACGCTGAAGTAAGAACCACTCTTTTCACTCCTGCTTTTTTCGCAGCACGCATCACGAAAAGCACTCCGTTTTTAGCAGGAATTACAAAATCATCTTCCGTTTTGGCATTCGTATAAGGTGTTGGAGAGGCAACATGAATCACATACTGACAACCTTCAACGGCCTTTTCCCAACTGGATTCGTTCTGTAAATCAGCCTCCACAAAAGATAAGTCTCGGAAAGAATAGATTCCGCCTTCTTTGAGCATACTTTTTACCAAATCGGATTTTTTAAGGGAACGGAGGGTTGCTTTTACCTTATAACCATTGTTCAATAAAGCGATGATGCAATAAGATGCAATAAATCCTGAACCTCCCGTTACCAAAACTGTTTCTTTAGTATTCATTTTTTAAGTATTTTGATAAAGCAAATTTCAGGAACCTGTAATCAATTGAATGTGTTGAAAAGTCCAATTTATTTTGTTGAAAAGCTCAGATGCTTTTTTGAATATTTCCTGATATGGCAATATTCTCAATGTTAAGCTGAATGAAGCAATGAATCTGAAAGTTTCCGGGAAATCAAACCCTAAAAATTTTAATTCTTTTTTTAACTAAAATCTTAAACTTTTGTGTCTTTTGGAGTTAATAAAATTCCATAAAATTCCGTAATTTTGCACATCGTGATTTTCAGGCAGAATCACACCGAATTATGAGCAAATCAACAGAATATATAGAAGTTTACGGGGCTCGTGAACATAATCTTAAAAACATCAACGTCAAAATTCCGCGCAATGAGCTGGTGGTGATCACCGGACTTTCGGGAAGCGGGAAATCATCATTGGCTTTTGATACCATTTTTGCAGAAGGACAGCGTCGCTATATCGAAACATTTTCAGCGTATGCCCGCCAGTTTTTAGGAGGTTTGGAGCGTCCGGATGTGGATAAGATAGAAGGTCTTTCTCCCGTCATTGCTATTGAACAGAAGACAACCAATAAAAACCCGCGTTCAACAGTGGGTACTGTTACGGAACTGTATGATTTCCTTCGTTTGCTATATGCCAGAGTTTCCGATGCCTACTCACTTTCCACCGGGAAAAAACTCGTAAGCTATACGGAAGAACAAATCCTT
This sequence comes from Chryseobacterium defluvii, assembly GCF_003634775.1. Lineage (GTDB taxonomy): Bacteria > Bacteroidota > Bacteroidia > Flavobacteriales > Weeksellaceae > Chryseobacterium > Chryseobacterium defluvii. The sequence goes on from NZ_RBXB01000001.1 coordinate 1,409,515, forward strand.
GAAACCATTAAAGAAAACTATAAAGGCGAAAAAATAATGTTACTGGCTCCTGTAGTAAGATCAAGAAAGGGGCATTATCATGAGCTTTTTGTTCAGATGGCCAAAAAAGGTTATGGACAGGCAAGAATTGATGGTGAATTGCAGGATATTGAATATGATCTGAAACTGGACCGTTACAAAACCCACGACATTGATATTGTAATCGACCGTTGGATTATTGGCGAAAATGCCTCCGAAAGCAGAATGGAAAAATCGTTGAGAACAGCGATGGAAATGGGAGATGGAATTATCGGGATTCAAAAGCTGGGAGGTACGGATATTGAATATTTCTCTAAGAATTTAATGGATGCAGAAACGGGGCATTCATTGGCTTTACCGGAACCTAATACATTCTCATTCAACTCTCCGAAAGGAAGCTGCTCAAGCTGTAAAGGACTGGGAACCATCAAAAAAATCAATACAGATTATTTCGTTGATAATTCTAAACTGTCTATTAATCAGGGCGGATTATTGCCATTGGAAGATATTAAGTCTAATAAATGGATTCTTTCCCAGATCAAAAGCATTCTTGAAATCTTCGGTTTAGGCTTAACTACACCCATGAAAGATATTCCGGAAGAAGCATTGGATTATATCTACAACGGCTGTCATAAAGAATTCAATAAAGACCTTAAATATGCAGGGATTACCAAGAAAATAAAGATCAGTTTTGAGGGTCTGATCCCCTTTATGGAAGAGATTATTGATGAAAGAGAATCGTATGAAGCTATTTTACTGGAAAGACATTTTACAACGGAGGAAACCTGCCCGGAATGTAACGGGACCCGCCTTCAGTCATCCAGCTTAAGTTTTAAGATTGATGGAAAAAATATTGCGGAAGTTAATGCTTTGAGCTTAGCGGACCTGAAAGACTGGTTAGCAGACGTTAAAGATAAATTCTCTGAGAAAAATAAAATCATTGCTCATGAGATTTTAAAAGAAATAGAAACCCGCCTTCAATTTTTATTGGACGTTGGATTGGATTACCTGAGCCTGAGCAGAAGCTCCAAAACACTTTCCGGGGGAGAATCCCAGAGAATTCGTTTGGCGACTCAGATAGGATCTCAACTGGTAAATGTATTGTACATTCTGGATGAGCCAAGCATTGGGCTGCACCAGAGAGATAATGAAAGACTGATCAACTCTTTGAAAAATCTCAGGGATATAGGAAATTCCGTTTTGGTAGTAGAACATGACAAAGATATGATTCTGGAAGCCGATGAGGTACTGGATATCGGTCCGAGAGCAGGAAAGTTCGGCGGTGAAATTCTATGGCAGGGAAAGCCAAAAGATCTGTTGAAGGCCAATACAATTACTGCTCAGTACATCAATGGAGAAAGAAAAATTGAAATTCCTGCAGAAAGAAGAGCAGGAAACGGCAAAAATATACTGTTAAAAGGAGCTACGGGAAACAACCTTAAAAATGTAACTCTTGATGTTCCGTTAGGAAAACTAGTTGTAGTAACCGGAATTTCAGGAAGCGGGAAATCTTCCCTGATCAACGGAACTTTATACCCGATCCTTAATAAACATTTTTACAGAGCAGTTCAGGAACCGTTACCATACAAAAAAATCGAAGGCCTTGAAAACATTGATAAAATTGTAGATGTAGATCAAACCCCGATTGGTAGAACACCTCGTTCAAATCCTGCGACGTATACAGGAATGTTCACGGATATCAGGAACCTTTTCTCAGAATTACCGGAAAGCAAAATCCGGGGTTATAAGCCGGGGAGATTCTCTTTCAATGTAAAAGGCGGAAGATGTGAAACCTGTCAGGGAGGTGGTTTGAAAGTAATTGAAATGAATTTCTTACCCGATGTTTACGTCCACTGTGAAACCTGCAACGGAAAACGCTTCAACAGGGAAACTCTTGAAGTACGTTACAAAGGAAAATCTATTTCCCATGTATTGGATATGACCATTGATGAAGCCGTAGAATTCTTCCAGCCGATTCCTAAGATTTTTGCTAAAGTAAAAACCTTACATGATGTAGGATTAGGATATATTACATTGGGGCAACAGTCTACAACCCTTTCGGGTGGAGAAGCCCAACGTATCAAGCTGGCTACGGAATTATCAAAAAGACAGACAGGAAATACCCTTTATATTCTCGATGAGCCAACAACAGGGCTTCATTTCGAGGATGTAAAAATTTTGATGGAAGCTATTAACCAACTGGTAGAATTGGGGAACTCATTCATCATCATTGAACACAATATGGATGTGATCAAATTGGCAGACCATATCATTGATGTAGGGCCGGAAGGAGGAAAACATGGCGGACAGATTATCGCACAGGGGACTCCGGAAGAAATAGTGAAGTCTAAGAAAAGCTTAACTGGGAAGTTTTTGAAAAGAGAATTGGAATAAATACTGTTTTTATATTGCGTAAACTCATTAAAATTATACTTACATTAAGGTCAAATCAGTAAAGTTTGACCTTTTTTTGGCTCTAATATAGTCTTCCAATGTTAATTTTTTAATTATTTTTCAATATTATATATGTGATTATCAATTGATTATATTTTAATGTTAACTGAATGTTAACTGAATGTAAAATTAATGTGAATTAATTTAGTAACTTTGGGTAAGAGATAAGATAAAAAATAATATCTAATTTAAAACCAAATAGTTATGAAAAATAAAATTCAAATATTGATCGCTTCATTTTTTATTTGTGGATTGGTAACCATTGTTAATACGGCAAAAGCACAGCAGACTATTGAGGAAATACAAATTAACAAAAATGCTGCTCTTGATGAGATCAGAGAACTTTTAATATATAATTTTGACCCTACCAATCCTGATTTCAAAGAGGGAATTGTAGATTCGGAAGTAAAATTTGAGATTAATGAAAAAGGGAAAATTGTAAATGTGCATTCTAAGGGAGACTGTAAAAATGTAAGCAAAGAAATTGAAAGTATATTGAGCCACCTTCAATACAAAGTCAACAGCAAAAAACTAAGTAAGGATATGTTGGCTTCCATCTATGTAATGCCTGTAAGGGTACATATTACCGAATAATATTGTTGTATACAGTTGTTTAAAGCCGTACCGCATTGTATGGCTTTTATTTTGTAAATATAATAATGAAAATTTTTAACATCAAATTGTAATAATTGATGCCGATTTTCGTTTTATTTTTAATACACAAAATTAAAACGATATGAAAAATCTGAAAAAACTTACTAAAGAAGATTTAAAAAAGGTAAGCGGAGGCGCACCTAAAAGGTATTGCGTATACTGCGAATGGATGAATGCTGTGGTATGCAGCGAAGTTCCGATCTCCCAATGTCCTTAAAAATTAAAGCCGCTTTTTAAAGCGGTTTTTTTTATGATAAAAAATTGATTCAAGTCCTGTTTATAGTACTAACTTCTAATTTCTGTTTCTAACTTCTTTAATACATCAAAAAATTTATACATTTGATATAAATAACTTTTAGGGTGGATCCTATTCTTAATGTCGTTCTGCGTTCCCTCTGTGTTTACCTTTTCATGGTAATCGCGATCCGTTTATTTGGTAAGAATCAGCTTTCCCAGCTCAATGCGGGAGATGTTGTTTTATTGCTGTTAATATCCAACGCCGTGCAGAATGCAATGGTAGGCCCCGATACTTCACTGGAAGGCGGCCTGATTGCGGCATTGGTCTTATTTGTGGCCAATTTTATTCTAAAGCGACTGATGTTTTCCAACCGTTCCTTTGAAACCTTTATGGAAGATGATCCGGTGACACTGATAAAAGATGGTGTTATAGATCAAAAAGCCTTAAACAGGGTAAAAATAACCATGGATGAATTAGAGGAAGCCATAAGAGAACATGGGATTGAAAGTATAGATAAAGTAAAATTGTCCAATCTCGAAGTTGATGGAAACATCAGTGTAATTTCCTGGGATGAGAAGAATACCCAAACCCGTTATTCCAGGATAAAAAGAAAAAACAAAAGAAAATATCATTAAATACAATGAATTACGAATTAAGAGAAATGTTTCCTGGAGACATGCCTAAAGTTTTAGAAATATTCCGGCAGGGAATTAATGGCGGAATGGCCACTTTCGAAACCGAAGTTCCCAACAGTGAAGCCTGGGATATGGAATTCTTTAATGAATGCAGGTGGGTGCTGGAAAACGAAAACAATGAAGTCATCGGTTGGTGCGCTTTAAAACCCGTAAGCAAAAGACAGTGCTTTAAAGGCGTTGCCGAAGTAAGTATTTATTTCGATAATAATTATCAGGGAAAAGGGTTGGGTACGGTTCTGCTTAAAAAGTTGATTCTGGATAGTGAAGAGCACGGATTTTGGACCCTGCAGTCCAATATTTTTCCGGATAATCAGGCTTCCGTGAAGTTTCATCAGAAAAATGGTTTTCGAATGGTAGGGACACGCCAGAAGCTGGGACAGCTCAATGGAGAATGGAAAGATGTGGTGATGCTGGAAAGAAGAAGTGGAATAGTAGGTGTTTAAAAAGAAACTATTATAAAAATAAGTGATATTTATTAAATAAATTCATATTTATAAACTTTTTGGTATTATAATTGTTTATTTCCGTTCTAGAAATTGAAATAATGTAAATATGAAAGGTTTGATTAAAATTGTAGGAGTGGTAGTAGTGTTGTTTATGCTTTCCTCATGCATAGTACACGAATACCACGGAAGGAGAGGTCTTCCACCGGGACAGGCTAAAAAATATTATGGTGGAAGCGCAAGGTATTATGCTCCTGGTCATGTAAAAAAGAGAGTATATTACTATAATGATTACAGAGGAGGCCATAAGCATGGCCATAAAAAACACCATAGAGATTAAAATTTGAATAGATAAAGCCCTGAATTTTCAGGGCTTTTATTTTTATGGTAAATGGCTAATGATGTCTTTTGGCATTAACATTGATCATTTTCCATTAATTCCAAAATCAAAAGCTCTGAATTTTCAGAGCTTTTGTGTGTATTCATCAGTCTTATAATCTGGATTTCTTAGGATTCAGGAACGTGTTGAAGATCATTACTTCCTGTCCGAATTTTTTCTCGACCCTTTCTGCAATGTTCAGGAGTTCACTCTTGATAAAATCATCCCGCAGTTCGTCATTATCAAATATCAAAAGAAGGTTATAATTCTTACCCTCTTCAATATAATCACTGTGTACTTCGGATAGAATATACTTGCTTACGTCCATAAGATTTTCGGTCATTAAAATCAATGACTCATCCATATAATTTTCCCATTCTTCGATATTATTTTTCGTACTGTGGAAAGTTATACTTAATACGCTCATATTTTATGAATTTTTAAGATTTTGTGGATAAATTCTAAGGCAAAAATCGGCAAATTTTTCGTAAATTAGCCCGTTAATAAAAATTGAAGATAGATAATTTTCAGACACACAGCTAAAAGTCTGATAATCATTATAATAAAATTTGTTTATGCAAAAAGAAGGAGAAAGATTGATTCCTATCAACATTGTTGATGAAATGAAGTCGTCTTATATCGATTATTCGATGTCCGTGATCGTTTCCAGAGCGTTACCGGATGTAAGAGACGGCTTAAAACCCGTTCATAGAAGAGTACTTTATGGTATGTATGGATTAGGGGTTTTTTCTAATAGAAAATATTTAAAATCTGCAAGAATTGTTGGGGATGTTTTAGGTAAATATCACCCGCACGGAGACTCCTCTGTATATGATGCGATGGTAAGAATGGCACAGGAATGGAGCTTGCGTTATCCTCAGGTAGACGGCCAGGGTAACTTTGGTTCCATGGATGGTGACCCTCCAGCGGCAATGCGTTATACCGAAGCCAGATTGAAAAAGATTTCCGATGAGATCCTTTCAGACTTAGATAAAGAAACAGTTGACTTCCAGAATAACTTTGACGACAGCTTACAGGAACCGACGGTAATGCCTACAAAAATTCCAAACCTTCTGGTTAACGGAACTTCAGGTATTGCGGTAGGGATGGCAACCAATATGGCGCCACACAATTTATCGGAAGCCGTAGATGCAATCTGTGCTTATATCGACAATAGGGAAATTACTATTGATGAATTAATGCAGCATATCATTGCTCCGGATTTCCCGACAGGTGGGATCATTTATGGATACGATGGAGTAAGGGATGCATTCCATACAGGAAGAGGCAGGGTAGTCTTAAGAGCTAAAGTGAGCTTCGAAGAAATAGGAAACAGAAATGCAATCATCGTTACTGAAATTCCTTACCAGGTAAACAAAGCAGAAATGATTGCCAGAACAGCCGAGCTGGTGAAAGATGAGAAAATCCCTGGAATTTATGAAATAAGGGATGAGTCCGACAGAAAAGGTCTTCGTGTGGTTTATGAATTGAAAAACGATGCGATACCTAATGTAGTACTGAACTTACTATATAAATATACGGCACTTCAGACTTCTTTCAGTGTTAACAATATTGCATTGGTACACGGAAGACCGGAACAGCTGAATTTAAAAGATATTATTCATCACTTTGTTGATCACAGACATGAGGTAATTGTAAGGAGAACTGAGTACGAGCTTAGAAAGGCTAAAGAAAGGGCTCATATCTTAGAAGGTTTCATGAAAGTGATCGGAACACAGGATGCCTTAGATAAAGCCATCTCCATTATCCGTCACAGTGCCAATCCGCAAGCTGCGAAAGAAGGATTGATCGAGGAATTCGACCTTTCCGACATCCAGGCTCAGGCAATTCTGGACTTACGTCTTGCACGTTTGACAGGAATGGAGCTGGACAAGATCCGTGATGAATATGATGCAATCATGAAAGAAATTGCTGATTTAGAAGATATTTTGGCTAATGAAGTCAGAAGATTCCAGATCATCAAAGATGAATTGCTTGAAATTAAAGAAAAATACGGTGACGAAAGAAGAACCGAAATAGATTATTCGGGAGGGGAAATGTCCATTGAAGACATCATTCCGAATGAAGCTGTGGTTCTTACGATTTCCCATGCCGGTTATATTAAAAGAACTTCACTTTCAGAATATAAAGTTCAGAGCAGAGGCGGCGTTGGAAACAAGGCGGCAACCACAAGAGATTCGGACTTTCTGGAGTATATCGTTTCCGCAACCAACCACCAGTATATGCTGTTCTTTACGGAAAAAGGAAGGTGTTATTGGTTAAGGGTATTCGAAATTCCTGAAGGATCTAAGACCGCAAAAGGCAGAGCTGTTCAAAATCTTATTAACATCGAACCGGATGATAAGATCAAAGCGTACATCAGAACCAATAACCTGAAGGATACTGAATATGTAAATCAAATGAGTGTAGTGATGGTTACAAAGAACGGAACGATCAAGAAAACATCATTGGAAGCGTATTCAAGACCGAGAGTGAATGGGGTAAATGCTATTGAAATCAGAGATAATGACCAGCTGTTAGGTGCATATTTAACAAACGGAACTTCTCAGATCATGATCGCTACCAAAAACGGTAAATGTATCCGTTTCCCTGAAGAAAAAGTAAGAGAAGTAGGTAGAGGTTCCATTGGAGTACGTGGTATTACCCTTGAAGACAATGATGAGGTTATTGGTATGATTGTTGTGAATGATGTGGAGAACGAAACTGTTCTTGTGGTTTCTGAGAAAGGATACGGAAAAAGAACTGCCGTGGAAGACTACAGAATTACCAATAGAGGAGGAAAAGGAGTTATTACCCTGAATATTACCGAAAAAACCGGAAACCTGATTGCCATTCAGAATGTAACTGATGAGGATGGATTGATGATCATCAATAAATCCGGAGTGGCTATCAGAATGGGAATGGATGAAATGAGGGTAATGGGTAGAAATACCCAGGGAGTACGAATGATTAATCTTAAGAAGAACGATGAAATTGCTGCTATTGCAAAAGTAGCTATGGATAAAGACGTAGAAGAAGATGCTGAAGAAAATGAAGAAGGCTCTGAAACTGTAGCTGATAACCAGGAAAACAATACCATTCCTCAGGCTGGAAATGAAACCCCGACAGAGGAAAATGAAAACTCTGAGTCTGAAGAATAAATTGTACAATAATATAAAATAGTGATTATGAAAAAGCTAATTTTAGGAATAGCGATCGTTTCATCAGCTTTTCTTTTCGGACAGAAAGAAGATGTAAACGCCAAGTTACAAAGCGCTAATAAAGCAGCTATGGATGCATATAACGCAAAAAATTATACAGCTGCAGCTCCTAAGTTTTTAGAAGTTTACAACTTATTGAAAACAAACGGACAGGAAGATAAAATATACATGTATTACGCTGGAATCAGTTATGCTTTAGCTAATAATAGTGATGAAGCTATTAAAATCTACACGGATCTGATCAATTCAGGATACACAGGTGTTCAGACCAATTATACTGCGAAAGAAAAAAAATCCGGGCAGGTTTCCACGTTTGACAAAAATACTTGGGAAGTATTGAAAAAATCTTCAGATTATACGGATTTCAAAACAGAACAGACTCCAAGTGTTGAGCCTGAACTGTATGAAACTTTAACAACCCTGCTTCTGAATGCTAAAAAGAATGATGAAGCTGCGGCAATCATTGAAAAAGGACTGGCTAAATTCCCTAATAATGCTAAGCTGAAAGATGCTCAGGGAACAGCCTATTACCAATCAGGTAATACAGATAAGTTTGTGGCTACCTTGAAAGAACAATTGGCTAAAAATCCTAATGATGCTACCAATTGGTATAATTTGGGAGTAATGCAGTCTAAAAACCCGGCAACATCCGCCGATGCAGAAGTATCTTTCAAAAAAGCAATTGAACTTAAGCCGGATATGGCCAATGCTCATCAGAATTTAGTGTATACTATTATTGGTGACGACAGCAAAATTGTAGAAGAAATCAATGCGCTTAGAAAAACCAATTCGGATGAAGCAACTAAAAAAATTCAGATCAGAAAAGACAGATTTGCGAAAGCATTGCCTTATGCAGAAAAATGGTATCAGGTAGACTCTAATAATATTGATGCTGTTTCTACACTGAAAGAAATTTATGCAGTTACAAAAAATACTGCGAAAATGGCTGAAATGAAAGCTAAGGAAGCTGAACTTCAGGCAAAACAACCTAAATAATACAATTATTTTACATCAATAAAAAACCGGAGCAATGTGTTCCGGTTTTTTTATGGTAAACCATCACTCAATTTGTATATTTTCTGGAAGATTTATCATCAATTTTCAATGTTAAAATTCTATGTAATTCCGTATCTTTGAGAAAAATTTTTACAAAAATGATCGAGTGGAAAACCGCCAGGGAATACGAAGATATTACCTATAAAAAAAGTAACGGTGTAGCAAGAATTGCTTTTAACAGACCCGAGATTCGTAATGCTTTCAGACCTAAGACTACTTCAGAACTATATGACGCTTTCTATGACGCTTATGAAGATCCTTCCATAGGGGTTGTTTTGCTTTCAGGAGAAGGACCGAGCCCGAAAGACGGAGGATGGGCCTTCTGCAGTGGAGGCGATCAAAAAGCAAGAGGACACCAAGGGTATGTAGGCGAAGACGGAAGACATCGTTTGAACATTTTAGAAGTTCAGCGTTTGATCCGTTTCATGCCTAAAGTAGTTATTGCCGTTGTTCCGGGTTGGGCAGTTGGTGGCGGTCATTCACTTCACGTCGTTTGCGATCTTACGTTAGCCAGTGAAGAACATGCTATTTTTAAGCAAACCGATGCCGATGTTACAAGTTTCGATGGTGGTTATGGTTCTGCCTACCTTGCTAAAATGGTAGGTCAGAAAAAAGCCCGTGAAATATTCTTTTTAGGAAGAAATTATTCAGCACAGGAAGCTTTCGAAATGGGAATGGTTAATAAAGTAGTGCCTCATGCCGAATTAGAGGACACAGCGTATGAATGGGCCCAGGAAATTTTAGCAAAATCTCCTACATCCATCAGAATGCTGAAGTTTGCTATGAATCTGACAGATGACGGAATGGTAGGGCAACAGGTTTTTGCAGGGGAAGCAACCCGTCTGGCTTATATGACGGATGAGGCAAAAGAAGGAAGAAATGCATTCCTGGAAAAGAGAAAGCCAAATTTCGGAGAAGATCAGTGGATATCATAAAAGAATCAAACCAGAAAACTGAGTTTTTTGGTTTTTTTATAGATTAAATGGAACAAAAATTTGATAATAAACAGCTTTTCGACTTAGAAATTCCGGATTTTGAAGATTTGGAGCTTATTCCCGTTTCTTCAAAATATTTTAACATCATAGTATTAAACAATATTTTATTTTCATTGTTTGTACTTGCCGGATTTTCAGTTGCTTATTTTTTCTTTCGTCATATATTTTCTTTGCCTCAGATCTGGATAAGTTTTACCGTGCTTGTTTTACTGATTGCTTATTTCTTTTTAAATGCCGTTATTGGCTTTAAATACCGGAAATATGCCGTTCGTGAAAACGATCTGGTTTACCAGCAGGGTTGGCTGAAAAGAACGTTGATCATTGTTCCTTTCAATAGAATTCAGCACATTAAAGTGGAACAGGGATGGCTTTCAAAAATCCTGAAGCTGAAATCAATTTCTGTATTTACGTCAGGAGTAGATAGCGGAGATCTATCCATTAAAGGACTTCCTGAAGAAACTGCAGAAGGGATCAATGATTTAATCCTTAAAAACATCAAGGCAGAAAATGATGATGATGGAGCAGGAGCATAATTCTTTTTTTGAGCCTCAGAGACAGTCTAAAACAGGAATCGCATTACTTTTTCTGTATTCTTTAGGACAAGTAGTCAGGAATTCATGGGCATTACTTTTTCTATTCCTTTTTAAAAAAAAGGATATAAGCCTGTCTATTATCATTCTTTCAATCCTTGTGGTTCTTGTTTTATTAATTGTTTCAGCGGTTCTAAAATATTATAACTTCAAATATTATATAGATCCGGAAAATGAGGAGTTTGTCATTCATCAGGGAATTATTAATAAATCAACCATTAAAATCAAAAAAGACAATATCCAGGAAGTTAATATCTCCCAGCCTTTTATTCACCGTATTTTCAATATCTATAAATTAGAAATTGATACTCCCGGAAGTTCGGAAAAAGAAATTTCCATCTCCGCGCTTTCTCATCAGAATGCTGTAGATTTAAAGAAATATCTTCTCGCTGAAAACAATGAAAAAGTTGAAACTAAAGTTGATTTTAATGAAGAGAAAATAAAAAACAAAACAATTAGTATTTCCACCCTTAGTTTGATAAAGTATGGATTTACTGCTAATTATGTTCAAAGTTTCTTTGCCTTAATAAGTTTGGGGCTTTACGGAATTTACCAGCTCAATGATTTGCTGGATAAAGCAGAATTTGAAACAAGAGTTGACTATGAAGAATTGAGTTCAAAGCTCATGACTTTTTCAATTCCCGTTATTGGCGGACTGGTCCTTTTTGTTATTGTTTTAGGAGTGTTGATTAATGTGATACGAACGCTGATCCGTTACTATAACTTTAAAATTGTTGAAAACGAACATCGTTTCTCATTGGAATATGGTTTATTCAACACCAAAAATTCAATTGTTACCAAAAACAAAGTACAGGTTGTTACCGAAACCCAAAACTGGATTCAGAAAAAGCTGAACGTTTCTTTTATTAAGTTTCTCCAGATCGGTAAAAAAGATGAAGATGAGAAAAATGTTTCGGCAATTCCGGGAATTCATACAACTGAAAAGGAAAAGCTTATTTTTTCCATCTGGCAACAGGAACCTGATTTCAAAGAGGCTCTTCAGCCGAACTTCAGGTGGCTTATCCTCAACAACATCAAGTGGGTGATCTTTCCATTGGTTTTAGTCTTTATTTTTTATAAACCCCTGTTTGTAGAGTATGGCTGGATTGTCGTGCTGTATGGTAGTATAGCGGAATTGTTTTTAATCATTTCATTCTTACATCTCAGACTTTATTACAACGAAAGATTCATCAGGCTGAAATCCGGAATCTGGGATATACATTACAGGACTTTTGAGATAGAAAAACTTCAGACTGTGAAAATTTCTCAGTATTTTTGGCAAAGAAAAACCAACCTCGGAACGATCACCTTATATACATCTGCAGGTAAGTTTGGATTTTCAGGAGTAGACTTTTCAAAAGCTAAAAAGCTTTTTAATTATATCATTTATAAAATAGAAATATCTAAAAATTATTCAAAATAATGTCGGATTGGATAAAAGCCGCGAGGCTGAGAACATTGCCGCTTTCCTTAAGCGGAATTATTATGGGAGCCTTTATTGCCAAATGGAGACTGTATGGTGAAGGCGGAACATGGGACTGGAAAATATTTGCATTAGCACTTTTGGTTACCTTATTGTACCAGATTTTATCAAATTATGCCAATGATTATGGAGACGGAGTGAAAGGTACCGATGCCAAGAGAATCAATGAAGCGGAATCCAGAGCAGTAGCTTCAGGAAGAATTACGGCAAAGCAAATGAAAAATGCAGTCATTCTTTTTTCCATATTATCTTTTGTAGCAACCGTTGCTTTATTGTACGTGGCTTTCATTCCGAAATATATGAATGAATTCTATATTTTCATAGGATTAGGAGTCGCAAGTATTTTAGCGGCAATTGGATATACGGTAGGAAAAAAACCTTACGGTTATATGGGATTGGGAGACATTTTCGTATTTATTTTTTTCGGGTTGGTTTCGGTTTGCGGAAGCTATTTTCTGTTTACCAAAACATTCAGCTGGGATATGCTGCTTCCGGGAACAGCAATAGGAATGATGAGTATGGCGGTTCTCAACCTTAATAACATGAGAGATATTGAAAGCGACAGGTTATCAGGAAAGAATAGCCTGGCTTTAAGACTAGGCTTTAAAAATGCCATGATTTATGAAATCATCTTATTGCAGCTTCCTTTGATCCTGATTCTTATCTTTTTTGGAGTGAATGGCTTCTTCCAGTCTCAGCAATATTATGTCTTCATTGTGATGATCTTATTGCTCCCTCTTATGAAGCTGAGAAGAAAAATAATGTCTGTAAAAGAACCCAAAGAGTTGGACCCGTTTTTAAAGCAAGTGGGAATCATGACCTTCATGATGGCGGTTCTTACTGCTTTCGGCCTTAATTATTTTAATTAAAAAATTACAATTATGAGTACTACAGCTTACGTGGAAGCTCAGATGCTTATCAGAAAACCGGTTGAAGAAGTCTTCGAGGCATTCATCAATCCTGAAGTAACTACCAATTTCTGGTTTACCAAATCTACCGGAAAATTAGAAGAAGGAAAAATAATTACCTGGGAATGGGAAATGTATGGAGCGAAATCAGATGTAAAGGTTAATCAGATTATTCCAAACCAATTGATCAAAACAGAGTGGGGAGAGCCTTCAACCCAAGTAGATTATGAGTTTAAAGAAATGGAGAGAGGAACTCTTGTCGTCATTAAAAGCTACGGATTTACGCAAACCGGTGATGATCTTGCAAAGATCATTAATGATAATACCGGAGGTTTCACGACTGTTCTGGATGGCTGTAAAGCTTATCTTGAACACAGAATCAAACTGAATTTAATAGAAGATAAATTTCCATCAAAATAATCATTCAAGCTTAGCTGAGTGAAACGCCTTTGCGAACTCAAGAACATACAGCTTGTAAAATCTTAGCGAGCTTTGCGTCTAAAAATAAAAGAAATTAAAAATGAAAATACAATTCTTAGGACAAAACTGCTTTTTGTTTACCTATAAAGACAAAACCATTTTAAGCGACCCTTTCTACAATTATCAGAAAGATCAGTCTGGTTTTGACATTACCGCTCAGAAAATAGATTATATCTTATTAACACATGCTCATGGAGATCATATTGCCGATGTGGAAGAAGTGTTACAGCATCATCCTGAAGCAACCCTTATTGCGGTTCCTGAAATCTGCGGATATTTCAAAAATGCTAAAAACACCGATGATGTGAACTTAGGAGGATCGGCAAAAATCGACGATCTTAAAATTTCCATGGTTCCGGCTCACCATACAAGTTCTTTTCCGGATGGAAGCTACGGAGGCGTTCCTGTAGGATATATTTTCAGACTTCCTGAAGGTAAAAACATTTATTTAGCGGGAGATACCGGTGTAATGGCGGATATGGAACTGTTCCCGAGATTATTCGGAAACATCGATTTATCTATTTTACCTATTGGAAGCCATTATACAATGTGTCCGAGAAAAGCCGCTTTTGCAGCAGCAGAATTATTGAAAACTCCAAAAGTGATCGGATGCCATTTTGATACATTTCCTCCTATAGAGATCAATCATGAAAGTGCATTACAGCATTTCAATGATAAAAATGTAGAGCTTGTTTTACCGAAATTGGGTGAGGAGTTTGAATTTTAATTGAGATAAGGGTAATTTGATCATGAGAAAGTTTGGGAATAGTAAAATATCTAACTTATGGAAACAAAAAAAGATAATTATCAAATTATCTCATTTCATCAAATTAAAAATGGCAAGCGATCTACATCACACCGCTACAACCGATTACCTTTGCTGCGTTCCCACCCTGGAGGATTCTCAGGAGCTGGTTGTGTAGGACTTGCCGGTGCAAAGATAGGAATTAATTATAAACTTGAAAATAATATAGAGAAAAAATAACCTGAAAAACGCTTTAACACTGCTAAAATACTGACATTTAGAGCAATAATTTTTCAGAAATTTTTCTAAAATAACATTATGACGAAGAGTCCATCCACATTAGGAATTATACTTTTTATAGCTACTATGATCGTTTTTTTCATAGTATATTACTTTTTTTCCGGAATCAACTATTTTGATACATCGCTCAAAATCAACGCATTCCTTTTGCCTGTTTTATATGCAGGTACGGCTTTCTGGTCTGTAAAATCTTACTGGAATAATCATAAGGTCGTTAGTTTCAGGGAAGCTTTCAAAAGAGCATTCGTGCCGATGTTTATCGGGGGAATTCTTTCTATTTTCAGCATATATGCTTTTTTTAATTTTGTTGATACGGATGCTAAGAAACTGTTGAACTATCAGTATGTAGAGAGACAAAAAGCCGAGTTGGACAAAGAATATACTTCAGCCAGAAAAATATTGAAACACCAGAAAGATATTGATGAGCTGGACCAAAAATATAAAGAAAGAAGCCAGAGTTTCACTCCCGAAGCCGTTAAAGGAAAAGATATGCTTACAGCCAGTCATTTTTCCGGATATTTTGCGGCAATTCTTATATTTTATGTAGTTTTGTCATTGTTTTTCGGAGCGTTTTTCAGAACAAAAACAATCTATCAGGAAACAATCACCCAAGAATAAATTTTTACCAGAATTAAATGAAAGTATCTATAGTTATTCCGCTATTGAATGAGGAAGCCTCTTTGGAAGAGCTTTTTTCAAGAATCGATGATGTTTGTAGGACCAACAGCTTATCCTATGAAATATGGTTCGTAGACGACGGAAGTACAGACTTATCATGGAATATCATCGAGAACCTGAAAATACAGCATCCTCAGATTCATGCGATTAAGTTTTCCAGAAATTATGGAAAATCGCAGGCACTACACGCTGCTTTTGAAAGGGCAAACGGGGATGTGGTCATCACTATGGATGCCGATCTTCAGGATTTTCCGGAAGAAATTCCTGAATTATATAACATGGTAATAGAGGATAATTATGATATTGTTTCCGGATGGAAAAAGAAACGTTTCGATAATGTAATGACGAAAAATGTTCCCTCCAAACTATTCAACGCTGCTGCCAGAAAAGTATCCGGAGTGTATCTGCATGATTTCAACTGTGGTTTGAAAGCCTATAAAAAACAAGTGGTAAAATCGATTGATGTATATGGAGATATGCATAGATATATCCCGGTTTTGGCTGCTAATGCAGGCTTCAGAAGAATTACGGAAAAAGAAGTACAGCATCAGGCAAGGCCTTACGGAACCTCAAAATTCGGAACGGAAAGATTCATTCGTGGATTTTTAGACCTCATAACCCTTTGGTTTGTAAGTCGTTTCGGAGGAAGACCCATGCATTTTTTCGGAGCGGTGGGAACCTTGATGTTTATTGTAGGGTTTCTTTCTGCTCTTTGGTTGGGAATCTCCAAATTAATTGACGTTTCCAAAGGAATTTACGGACATCTGATTACCAGTAACCCTTGGTTTTACATTGCCTTGACTATGATGATCATGGGGACACTGCTTTTTATAGCAGGATTTTTAGGAGAAATGATTATCAGAACCAACAGAGAACATAAGAATTACAATATTGATGAAGTGATTTAATATGAAGAATCTTTTATACGGAATAGCCGTTTTTGCATTAGTCTCCTGTGGAAAAATTTCTCCAAAAGGAAATATTGAAAATAAAACAGTGGATGTTTCAGAGTTTGTAAATCTTGATATGGATGGAAAATTCCGTGTATTCTATGCAAGAGGAATGAAGAATTTTGTGGAAATAGAAACCTATCCGAATGTTACCAATAACTTAGATATTGATGTGAAAGATAAAACACTTTTCATTAAAGAAAAAAGAGGAACAAAAGGGGTAGATTTTTATAACATAACCATTTATTCAAAATATAATCTTGAAAAAGTTTCTATTTCGGATTCCGTGGAAATGAATATTTCAAGTGAAATAAAAACCGATAATTTTAGGCTCAATTTGAAAAATAACGCTACTTTTATGGGTTCGGTAAACACCAGAAGGGCAGAAATAGAAATGCAGAACAGAAGCAGGGCCAACTTTCGTGGGTTTACTAAACAGGCGGTGATCAAGATTTCAGATACAGCAAGTTTAATTGCTCCTTACTGGAAAATCGACAACCTGGATATTGATTCCAAAAACGGGAATTATGCAGAAGTGAATGTAAAAGATTCTCTAAAAGGACATATCCAGAATACCGCGAAATTTTTGTATTATAACGACCCGATTCGAGCGTTTAAGATAGATAAAACAACAAAGGTTGAGAATAAAAAACTGGAATAAGCAAAGGCTGGAAGTCTGAAGCAGGATGAAGGAAGATTTCCAGCTGCCAACTTCAATCTTCCAACCCAAAAAGAAAGAACAATGAGTTTATATAATGAAAGTTATAACCTGATGAATCAAATTATAGCTTTCAGAAACCAAATAAAGGAATAATGAATAATAAGCTGAAACTTTGAAACAGGATAATGGAAAACTTCCAGCTCCCAGCTTCAATCTTCCAGCCCAAAAACGAAATACAAATATGACAACATTAGAAAAAGCAAAACTTTGGTTAAGCGATACCTTTGATCAGGAAACAAGAGATGCTGTTCAATTACTGATTGATAGTAATTCTCCCGATCTGGAAGACTCTTTCTACAGAGAATTGGAGTTCGGAACAGGAGGTATGCGTGGAATTATGGGTGTTGGAACCAATCGTTTAAATAAGTATACATTAGGTCAAGCTACACAGGGGCTTGCGAACTATATGCTGAAGCAGTTTCCTAATGAAGAAATTAAAGTAGCTATTGCCTACGACGTTAGAAATAATTCAAAAGAATTTGGAAAACTGGTTGCTGATGTTTTAACGGCAAACGGAATCAAGGTGCTTCTTTTTAAAGATCACAGACCAACGCCTGAATTGTCATTTACCGTTCGTGATAAAAATTGTAACGGAGGAATCGTATTGACCGCCTCTCACAATCCACCGGAATATAACGGCTACAAAGTATATTGGAATGACGGGGCACAAATTGTTCCTCCGCATGATGAAGCCATTATCAACGAAGTATATTCCGTAAAATTTGATGAAATCAAGTTCAATGGAAATGATGACCTGATCGAATGGATAGGAGAAGAACAGGATGATGTGTATATTGATGCGTGTATTGAAAACTCTACCTATCAGAACGTAGGAAAAGAAAATTTAAATATCGTTTTCACCTCTATTCATGGAACAACGTATACAACAGTTCCTAAAGCTTTAGAAAAAGCAGGTTTCAAGAAAATTGACCTGGTAAGGGAACAAATGATCCCGAGCGGAAATTTCCCAACGGTAGATTCTCCAAACCCGGAAGAACCCGCAGCGTTGGAAATGGCAATGGATCTGGCAAAAATTACCAACGCAGACATCGTTATCGGAACAGATCCGGATGGAGACAGATTGGGGATTGCCGTAAGAAACCTTGACGGTGAAATGCAGTTACTGAACGGAAATCAAACCAACACTATTCTTACTTATTATATTCTGAATGAATGGAGAAAACAGGATAGAATAACAGGAAGCGAATTCATTGGTTCTACTATCGTAACTTCAGATATTTTCTTCGATATCGCTCAGAAATTCGGAGTTCAGTGTAAAGCGGGACTTACAGGATTCAAATGGATCGGTAAAATGATCCGTGAAGCCGAAGGAAAAGAAAAATTTGTCTGTGGTGGGGAAGAAAGCTTCGGATTTATGACCGGAGATTTTGTTCGCGATAAAGATTCTTGCGGAAGTATCGTTCTGGCCTGTGAAATTGCAGCATGGTGTAAAGCCAACGGAAGAACAATGTACCAGTACATGATCGAGGTTTACGAAAATGTGGGAATGTACTATGAAGGATTGGTCAACCTTGTCAGAAAAGGAAAAGACGGAGCAGAAGAAATCCAGAATATGATGAAGAATTTCCGTGAAAACCCACCTAAGCAATTAGCAGGTTCTTTAGTGGAAGAAGTGAAAGATTTTAAAGAGCAGACCAATTTCATCGTATCTCAAAACGAGAAGAAAGTGATGAATGACATTCCAAAATCGAATGTACTGATTTATTACACTCAGGATGGAACTAAAGTTTGTGTGAGACCTTCAGGGACAGAACCGAAAATTAAATTTTATATCTCAGTAAAAGATTCCATCACTTCTGAAGCAGATTTCAGAGAGAAATTGCAGATTTTGGAAGCGAAAATAGAGCAGGTAAAAAACGACTTGCAGTTAACATAAGCATGAGTTAGAAGTTATGAGCTATGAATTATGAGTGAAAGCATTATCCGGAAAATCCGGCAATGGAAATTTTAAAAATGATACGGAGCATAATCATCACTACAAAAATAAAACTCATAACTCATAATTAATAACTTATAACAGTAATAAGATAACATAAATAAAAATAAAAGTGAAAGTTTCAAAATTAGCGGCGAACCTGATTGGTTCTGAAATTGTAAAAATTGGTAATGAAGTAAATGAATTAAAGGCGAAAGGAGCAGAAATAGCCAATCTTACTATTGGTGATCTGAATTCCAATATCTATCCGATACCGGCAAAGTTGAAGGAAGAGATTCAGAAAGCTTATCAGAATAATCTGACAAATTATCCGCCTGCTAATGGACTTTTATCTTTAAGAAAAGAAGTTTCCAAAGACTTAAAAAACAGATGGAATTTGGAATATTCCCCGAATGATATTTTGATCACAGCAGGTTCAAGACCTTTGATCTATGCTGTCTACAAAACCATCGTTGATGAAGGGGATAAAGTAGTGTATCCAACTCCATCCTGGAATAACAATCACTACGCATATCTTACTTCAGCGAACGGAGTGGAAGTAAAAACAACTCCTGAAAATAATTTCCTGCCTACAGCAGATGACTTAAGACCTCATTTGGAAGGAGCTGTTTTACTGGCATTGTGTTCTCCATTAAACCCAACGGGAACAATGTTCACCAAAGACCAGCTTTCAGAAATCTGCGAATTGGTCTTAGCTGAGAACAAAAAAAGAGGTGAGAATGAAAAGCCGTTGTACTTAATGTATGACCAGATTTATTCAAACCTTACATTCGGGGCAAAACACTTCGATCCTGTTTCCCTTTTCCCTGAAATGAAAGAATATACTGTTTACATCGATGGAATTTCCAAATGCCTTGCTGCGACAGGAGTTCGTGTAGGGTGGGGATTCGGTCCTGCTCATATCATTGATAAAATGAAAGCCCTTCTTACACACGTTGGAGCCTGGGCACCAAAACCGGAACAGGAAGCTACTGCAAAATTCTATGAAGAGCCTGAAAATGTGGATACTTTTGTAGAAGACTTTAAAGCAAAGCTTGAGGCAAGTTTAAAAATTCTTCACAATGGAATTCAGGACTTAAAAGGAAAAGGATTAGCTGTAGAAAGCATTGAACCGATGGGAGCATTGTACCTTACCATCAAATTAGATTACATCGGAAAAACAAAACCGGATGGATCTGTTATTGAAAATTCATCAGATTTAGTATTCTATCTGATCAACGAAGCGGGTGTGGCTTTAGTTCCGTTCTCAGCATTTGGAGAAGATAAATCCGAGCCTTGGTTCCGTGCTTCAGTAGGAGGATTAGACATCCATGAAATTGAAGTGATGATGCCAAAATTGGAAAACGCATTAAACAATTTGAAATAAAACCCATAGAGTTATAAGTTGTGAGTTATGAATTATGAGTGAGAGCATTGTTGGGAAAAAGAGTTTTGAATTTGCGGTAGATATTGTTAACTTTTATAAAAAAATTACTACTGAAAAAGAGAATTTGTTTTATCCAAACAATTACTTCGTTCAGGAACTTCTGTTGGAGCTAATATTAGAGAAGCCTTAAATGCACAAAGCAAAATGGATTTCATCCATAAGCTGTCTATTTCTCAAAAAGAATGTGACGAAACAGTTTACTGGCTTGAGCTACTATTTGCTACAGATTACATTTCTAAAGAAGAGTTTGAAAATTTAAAAAATAAGGCTTTAGAGATATTGAAAATGATACGAAGTATTATAATAACTACAAAAAGTAAAAACTCATAATTCACAACTCATAACTCATAACTCATAACTTTTATGAAAATAATCGCAGTCATTCCCGCTCGTTATGAGGCAAGCCGTTTTCCCGGAAAATTGATGCAGATTTTAGGAGAAAAAACGGTCATTACAACGACGTATCGAAATGTTGTTGAAACTGGCTTATTCGATGAAGTTTTTGTTGCCACAGACTCTGAAATTATTTTTGATGAAATTGTGAATAATGGCGGAAAAGCTGTTATGACGGGACAGCATGAAACGGGAAGTGACCGTATTGCAGAAGCGGTACAGAATATAGATTGTGATATTGTGATCAATGTTCAGGGAGATGAGCCTTTCCTGAAATTAGAACCTTTGAAGCAATTGATTGAAGTATTTAAAGAAGATCATAATCAGGAAATCTCTTTAGCCTCTTTAAAAATAAAGCTTTCCGAAAAAGAAGAAATAGAAAATCCGAATAACGTAAAAGTGATTACGGATAATAATGGTTTTGCCTTATATTTCAGCCGTTCTGTAATTCCTTTCCACAGGGAAATTTCTTATGATGTAAGCTATTTTAAGCATATTGGTGTGTATGCATTCAGAAAGCATGCTTTGCTCCAGTTTTCAAAGCTGGAAATGAAACCTTTGGAAATATCTGAAAAAATTGAATGTATCCGATATCTGGAATATGGTATGAAAATCAAAATGATAGAAACCAATTTCATCGGAGTAGGAATAGATACACCGGAAGACCTGGAAAAAGCAAGAAAACTACTCTGAAAGTCGTAAAATTGCTTTTTTGTGAATAGGTTTTTAACAAATAGCATAGACTTTTTGCAAATTCACCTTTGCTATTCTGTAAATCTATTTTTCAGTCATTACTTTAGCATATTATTAACAAAAGAATTCACCACAAAGCCTTATATTTGAATTGATAAAATTGAATTAATGAAGAAATTAGTTTTAGTATTGATCCTGATATTCTCTCAATTATCCTTTGCGCAAACGGCGAAGGAAATTATAGATAAAAATATTGAATTATCCGGAGGATTAACGAATTGGAAGCTGTTGAATTCAGTATTACTTCAAGGAAAAGTAATCCTGGGAATTAAGGATGAATATCCGATCAAGATTTACCAGCAACGTCCCAATCTTACTAAAACACTTATTACCATAGGCAACAAGGAAACACCTATTGAAGGATATGATGGTAATAAAGGGTATGCAATGAATTATGCAGCCAACAAACTTCAGGAATATAAAGATTATGTGGCAGAAAATTTCGACAATGATTTCATCGACTGGGAAAGTAAAGGTTTTGAAGCCAAATATCTCGGAAAAGAAAAGATAGGCAATATCTACTGCCATAAAGTAGAGCTTACTAAAAATGTCAATAAAAACATATACTATTTCGATGCAAAGACGTACATGCTTTTAAGGGAAGTAAAGAAAGATGAAACGTTGAATTATTCTGAGTATAAAAAAGTTGGAAATCTTACAATGCCTTTCAGAATTGAATCTTTAAGCCCTAAAAAAGATGGAGATTATGTAATGCTCATCAATAAAATTGATATCAACAAAGTATTCCCTGCCAATACTTTTAAGTTTTAAACAACAATAATAAATATGAAAAAGATTTTTTTAGTACTGCTTTCTTTTGTTGCATTTTTACAAAGCTGCACCAATCAGAAAAGTGAAATCTCTAAAGCTAAAACCAACGAACTTATGGGAAAAACGATATACGACTTCAAAGTGGAAAGCCTTGATGGCAAAGAAATCAACTTTGCAGATTTTAAAGGAAAGAAAATCCTTATTGTTAATACAGCTTCCGAATGCGGTTTTACCCCACAATATGCCGATTTGGAAAAAGTATATGAAGATTATAAAGATAAATTGGTAGTTGTAGGTTTCCCGGCCAATAATTTTGGTGGGCAGGAACCCGGAACGAATACTGAGATCGGAGCTTTTTGCCAGAAAAATTATGGAGTAACATTCCCTATGGCTGCAAAAGTTTCCGTAAAAGGTGACGACACAGCTCCGATATTCAAATATTTAACGGAAAAAGACTTAAACGGAGTGAAAAACACAACCATCCTTTGGAACTTCACCAAATTTTTAGTGGACGAAAACGGAAAACTGGTTGATTCCTTCGTAAGTACTACGAAACCTACGGATGAAGCGATTACGAAGTATTTGAAATAAATATTAAATATAAAAAAGGTTCTGGCGGTGTGAAACACCGCCAGAACCTTTTTTATTACTTATTGATCCAGTTATTCATTACTCTTCTCCGCAAAACAAAATATATTCCCCAATTTTATACTGGAGTAACCATAGCTTTTTATCTTGGATGAATTAATCATTGCTTTGGCCAAGACATCCGTAGGTAAAGGGGTCTGGCTTTCTAAAAGACCTAGTTTGTTAGCAAATTTAATAATCCGGCTGCCTAAAACTTCTCCCGCTCTCTCGGAATCTTTTCTTTCCAGCATTCCAGGTTTAAAGATCGTGATCTTATTAAAATGCAGTTCTTTCACCGCTTCTTCGAGTTCCCCCTTCATTTTTGAATAGAATATTTTAGATTTAGGATTGGCGCCGTACGCAGAAACCAGGATATAATCTTCCACTTCATTTTCTTTGGCTGCTTTGGCGAAATCATATTGATAATTGAAATCCACTTTTCTCTGAGCTTCTTTGCTCCCTGCATCTTTAAGAGTTGTTCCCAAGCATGAAAAGGCAACATCTCCTTTGACCAGATCTTTCCATTCTTCCGGATTTTCGAAATTCACTACATGAACTTTCAGCTTATCGTCCTGAATAGTTACAGGTTTTCTTACAAAAATATCGACTTCTTCGAAATCTTTATCGTTGAGCAGTTGGCTCACCAAATCTTTACCTGTAGCACCTGTTGCGCCAATGACCAGAGCTTTCATAACAAATTCAAGGTTTTGATTAAATAAAATTCAAGTTTCTCTTTTAAATTTACAAAAATTTAATAATATTGAGTATTTAAATTTGAAGTATATTCAATAACCATGGACACAAATGAAATATTAGACTATTGCCTGGCTAAAAAGGGCGTTACAGAAACCTTTCCTTTTGATAGCGAGACATTGGTAATGAAGGTAGGAACTAAAATGTTTCTATTAATACCTTTAGAAAAACAACCCTTTTCCATCAACGTAAAAACCGATCCTGAATGGAGTGCGGAGCTTCGTGAAAGATATCCGCAGATTACAGGGGCTTATCACATGAATAAAACCCATTGGAACTCCGTTTTGGTAGATGGGTTAAAAAGAGAACTTATTCTACAGCTGATTGACCAGTCTTATGATTTAGTATTTAAATCATTAACCAAGAAAATTCAAAACACAATTTTAAATTCATAACCATTAAATATGAGGAAAATATTAATTTCCGCTGTCTACTTCCTGTCGGTAAGTGCATTTGCGCAATCCAAAGAACAAATGAAAACCTGGGATCTTTTGTTGAATAACAAAAGATTAGAAGCAAGGAACTATTTTGATAAAAATTTAAAAGACCATAAATTAAAAGACTTCGAATCTCTTTTTCTGGATGCATTGATTGAGGAAGAAAGCGGAGAGCTGATCTTTGATGAAACGTTTGTTAAGAATTTTATTGCCCTTAAACCGGAAGAAACCTATTTATATCCCATTTTCAAAAAGAAATTTGTATTTGGAGATAGTGAAGACAGCGGATTGGATGATTACTCTTATAAAAAAATCGATCTTCTTGCACAGGATGGAGTGTATGGAAATTCACCTACCGTTCTTGAAGTCAAGGCGATATTGGACAGACGACGAAACAATTCTCAGGAAGCCGATAAAGCAATTGATAAGATTAAAAGAATTGATAAATGGCAGTTTGCAGGAGTCTTTGAAAACCTTAACGGAAGTGGCTTATATAATGAGTATGAACCGGAAACGTATGCTAACAATGATAAACTATTCAATGCTAACAGTTTTGGAAATGTAGGGTGGTACAACAGAAAATATCCTTCTAATGACGGCTTCGAATTTTTTGTCAATGAACTGGAGTACGGAAGGGGAATCGTGTATGCCCAATCTTTCGTTGAAAATCCTACTGAGAAGAAAATTCTCCTGGAAGTGGATACCAATGCAGAATTCAGGTTATTTTTAAATGATACGGAAATCCTGTCGAGCACCAGCGATGGATATACCAATCTCGGAGCTCATTTGGTGGAAGTTACCTTGCCTAAAGGGATGAACAGGCTGCTTTTAAAGTTTGATGCAAAAAGCGTCAGAAATGCTTTTATGGTCATTCCTTTTGATACCAGTTACCAGAGAATTACTGATCTGAAATACTCGGACACCTATCAAACCTATCAGAAAAGCACATGGGCTCAGCTACAGCCTAAGGAAATACCATTGCAATACGAAACATTCTTTAAAGAAAAAATTAAGCAGAATCCAGACAGCTTTTTCTATAAATATCTTTTAACATCTGCCTATTTAAGCAATTTCCAGAATGAACAGGCTAAAGAATTCATCGATGAATTCCTGAAAGTATATCCGAAATCTTCTCTTGTACAGGGATTACTTACCAATTACTATAACAATATAGAAGATGCAGAGAAGGTTTCAGAAGTATTCAAGAATATTGAACTCAATGATGCTGAATACTTCCTGGTTCCTATCATGAAAATGGGAGATTGGGATAAGTTTGAAAATGCACCGATCAAGGATATTGAGAAATACAGGGATGTATTGGCAAAAACAAAGGCTAAGAATATGTCTGAATTCTTTGATGTTATTATAGCCATGAGAAACAGGGATATGGATAAAGTGAAATCCCATATTACCAATCTGAAGAAAAACTATGGGGTGAATGAAAAATTCTTTGCCGTATTTACTCCTTTGGAAGACTTTGATAAAAAAGACCAGAGTGTGACCATCAAAAAATTTGAAGAGGCTTACGAGAAAAGAGTGAACCCGGATGTTATGGAAATGCTATACAGTTATTATCAGAAAGCCAATCGAGTAGAGGACCAGAAAAAAATCCTGAAAAAATATATAGAATTATACCCTTCCATCAATTCTTTCAGAAGCCAGTATATAAGTCTTTTGGATGATCATGCCCAGAATCAGGAAATTATGAAGGAAGTGGAAGATGCATTGGGTAATTTTCCATACTCTTACACATTACTTGCCGAGAAAGCTGAAAACCTGGCCAAACAAAATAAAAAGGCCGAAGCCGTGAAATTTGCCAAACTTGCCCTTTCGCATAATACTGAAAATGAGGGTATGCATAAGCTGGTGAGAGATTTGGACCAAACGGAAGACGAGATCGATCAGACCGCAATAAAAGATTTGTATAAATTAATTGCAGAAAGAAGAAGCAAAGGAATAAAAGGTAAAAAGGGAGTCACCGTACTTTTGGACGAATATATTGCTAATATATATCCGGAAGGAGGATTGAAAAAAAGAAGTACCTATGCCTATGAAATTACCTCGGATAAAGGAATTGAGGAAATGAAGGAATATTACATCAACTACAATGATGATGTCCTGAAATCTGAAATCGTAAAGCCGGATGGAACTATTATTCCGGGTGAAGAATCCGATGATCAGATTGTATTCACCAATCTGGCTATCGGGGACGTCATTCTTATCCAAAAAGAAAACCTGGAAAGAAGTGGCGGCAGGTTTTATAAAGATTTTAATTTAAGCTCTTATTTCAACTCGGAATATCCGGTTGTAGAATCCATATTTACAGTTATCACCCCTGAAAGTATGAATTATCAGGTTAAAAATAACAATAAAGAGATCAGTTCTACCAAAAAGAAATCAGGAAACAAATTATTCCAGACCTGGAAGCTGAATGATCTTCCTGAATTAGACTTAGAAGAATATTATGGTCCTGGTTTTTATGATGCTACCATTTCAGTGACGGCCAACTCAATCAAAACATGGCAGGAAATTGCCAACTGGTATGCTGACGTTACCAAAAAAAGCATGGTTTCCGATAAAGTAGTGGAAAAGGCATTTAAGGAAATATTCCCACAGGGAGTTTCGGGAATGTCAGATACAGAGAAAGCAGAAAAAATTTATAACTATATTGAAAAAAATGTTACGTATAGTTCTGTAGACTTCCGTCAGAGCGGCTACATTCCGCAAAAACCATCCAAAACGTTAGTTACCAAACTCGGAGACTGTAAAGACCTTTCCACATTATTTGTAATTTTAGGCAATCAGGCTGGGTTAAAATCCAACCTTGTCCTGGTTCAGACCAATAACAATTCTCCACAATTGCTATTATTACCGAACCTGAACTTCAACCATTGTATCGTTAAAGTTAATCTCGATGGCAAAGAAACTTATCTTGAAATGACTGATAAATATCTTCCCTTCAATGCAACGGTAAAATCCAATTATAAGGCAAAAGCATTGGTAATTAATGGCGGGCCTGCCAATTTAATAGACATTTCGGCAGATAACAATACAAGATCCGTATACAGAACGGTGAGTGATGTAACCGTAGACGGAGATAATCAGAACTTTCTTACCAAACAATATGTGATGGGAGAAACAAAAAGCTATTTCAATGATTTCTTCCAGCCGGAGCAAACGGATGAATTCCGGAAGAAAGCTATGGAAGAGCAATATGGTTCCGTGCTGGATAAAGTAATCAGTGTGAAAGGGATCAAGCTGTTGGAGAGTAAAGATCTTACGGCAAAACCATTAGCTTATGAAATCCAGTTTAATGTGAATGATAAGCCACAATCCGTCGGAAGCCTTAAGATTATGAAAATACCTTTTGTAACCAAGCCCTTTACCAAAGAAATTATTGCTACGGAACACAGGAATACGGATATTCAGTACACCAAATACGAAAGACAGAACGAATATATGGAAGAAGTATACCTGAATATTCCTGAAACTATGAAATTTATTGAGATTCCGGAGAATAAAACTTTAGCTTACAACAACTTCAAATATGCTGTCAGTTACGAATTGCAGAAAAACAACAGGCTGAAAATTACAAGGACGGCCATTACACCGTGGGATAATATCAAAAAAGAACAATATCCTGAGTTTAAAAAATTCGTGGAAGAAGCCATCAATTCTGAAAACCAGATTTTAGGATATAAATAACAAAGGAAAATGCTTACCGATCTGGTAAGCATTTTTTTTATTTTTAAAAATTAAATTCTTCTGTTAATCTCTTATCTTCATCAAGCCTTTCAATCAGCTTTTCAAGATTTTCAAACTTGATCTCTTCATGAAGAAAATCCCTGAATTTCACCATAATCTTTTCCTCATAAATGTCTTCATTAAAATCAAGGATATACACTTCAACCGTTAATTTTTCACCATTAACAGTAGGGTTGGTTCCCACACTCAACATTCCTTTATACTGTTGTCCTTTTACATATACTTCAACAATATAAGCCCCTTTTTGAGGTAAAAGCTTAATTGAATCGGTTTCAATGTTAGCGGTAGGATACCCAATTGTTCTTCCGATCTTCTTTCCGTGAGCTACTTTCCCGGATACAGAGTAAGAGTACCCCAACATTTCATTAGCTTCTTTAATCTTACCTGTCAATAACGCATTTCTTATTTTGGTGGAGCTTATGTTGTTTTCATGAATGTTGATGGCTTCCATTTGTTCAACCTCAAAGTCCAGTTCTTTGGATAATTTCTGAAGTAATTCAAAATTCCCGCTTTTGTTTTTCCCGAAAGAATGGTCATATCCTATAATCAGATACTTCACATTCAGTTGATCAACAAGGATTTGTCGTACAAATTCTTCTCCCGTAAGGTTCCTGAACTCTTTATCAAACTCTTTCAGGAATAAATTATTGATGCCGTATTTTTCCATCAGCAGTGTCTTTTCATCCAGTGTATTCAGAAGTTTCAGATCTTCATTAGGATTAAAAACAAAACGAGGATGAGGCCAAAAAGTAAGAACGGAAGTTTCCAGATTGTTTTCTGAACCTACTTTTATCAATTCATCAATAATACATTTATGCCCGAGATGTACTCCGTCGAACATGCCTAAAGACAATGCCAAAGGCTTTTGAGAGGAATAATCATTAAAATTCTTGAAAACTTTCAAAACGGAAAAAAATTTTGAGTGCAAATATAAAGCCTTTAGAATAATCTATAATAATCTATTCTAAGTTATTTTATGTTAAGCTGTTTTATATCATCTATAATTGCCGGGACTTTATGTAATCCCTTTAAATAATTATAAGCCTGCATCATTTGATAATATCCGGGTAAAATGATCTTATCATTCGATTTCAAAATTCCCCAAAAAGCATGATAAAAATCTTTTTTTTATCAATTGTGGGTTTGTGAAGTTTCATTATATTTGCACCAAGAAAAAATTTAGCAATGGCAAACCAAATTAAAGGAAAAATTTCTCAAATTATTGGTCCGGTAATCGACGTAGTTTTTAGAGATGTGGAGACACTTCCAAACATTTATGACGCGTTAGAAATTCCAAAAGGAAACGGTGAAAAATTAGTCTTAGAAGTAGAACAACATATCGGTGAAGATACAGTAAGATGTATCGCAATGGATGCAACTGATGGTCTTCAGAGAGGTCAGGAAGTAATCGGGTACGGAAAACCTATTACAATGCCAATCGGTGATGAGGTAAACGGAAGACTTTTCAACGTTGTTGGTGATGCTATTGACGGACTTCAAAATGTTTCTAAAGAAGGAGGTCTTCCTATTCACAGAGAAGCTCCGAAATTCGATCAACTTTCAACTTCTGCTGAAGTTTTATATACAGGTATTAAAGTAATCGACCTAATCGAGCCTTACGCAAAAGGAGGTAAAATTGGTTTGTTCGGTGGTGCGGGTGTAGGTAAAACCGTATTGATCCAGGAGTTGATCAACAATATTGCAAAAGGACACGGAGGTCTTTCTGTATTTGCCGGAGTAGGGGAAAGAACGAGAGAAGGAAATGACCTTTTGAGAGAGATGTTGGAATCAGGAATTATCAAATATGGTGACGATTTCATGCACTCTATGGAAAACGGAGGTTGGGATCTTTCTAAAGTAGATTTAGAAGTGATGAAAGATTCTAAAGCGGCATTCGTTTTCGGACAGATGAATGAGCCACCAGGTGCAAGAGCTAGAGTTGCCCTTTCAGGACTTACATTAGCCGAGTACTACAGAGACGGTGGAGAAGCAGGACAAGGTAGAGACGTACTTTTCTTCGTAGACAATATCTTCCGTTTTACACAGGCTGGTTCTGAGGTATCTGCACTACTTGGCCGTATGCCATCTGCGGTAGGTTACCAACCGACACTTGCTTCTGAAATGGGTGCGATGCAGGAAAGAATTACTTCCACTAAAAACGGATCCATTACTTCAGTACAAGCAGTATATGTACCTGCAGATGACTTAACTGACCCGGCTCCTGCAACAACGTTTGCTCACTTGGATGCCACTACGGTACTTTCAAGAAAAATTGCTTCTTTAGGTATCTATCCTGCGGTAGATCCACTGGATTCAACTTCAAGAATCCTTGCTCCTGAAATCATCGGAAATGAGCATTATGACTGTGCTCAGAGAGTAAAAGAAATTCTTCAAAGATATAAAGCGTTACAGGATATCATCGCGATCTTAGGTATGGAAGAACTTTCTGAAGAAGATAAATTAGTAGTTTATCGTGCAAGAAAAGTTCAGAGATTCTTATCTCAACCATTCCACGTAGCGGAACAGTTTACAGGTATTCCTGGAGCTTTGGTAGATATTAAAGATACCATCAAAGGATTCAACATGATTATCAATGGTGAATTAGACCACTTACCGGAAGCTGCTTTCAACTTGAAAGGAACTATCGAGGAAGCTATTGAAGCCGGACAAAAAATGTTGGCTGAAAACGCTTAATAATTAGAAATAAGATTTTTAGACATGAGATGAGAGACATATAATGTTTATCAAATCTTTTAATCTTCAATCTTTTAATCTTTTAATCTAAATTAAAATGAATATAAAAATTTTAACACCAGAATACGTAGTTTTTGAAGGCGAAGTAGATTCTGTATTGCTGCCGGGAAAAAATGGTGAATTCCACATCATGCAGAACCACGCAGGAATTGTATCTTCTTTAATGGGTGGTAAAGTAAAATTATATGCAAAATCTATCAATGAAGCATATGCCAAATATTTTACCAAAGAAAATGAGAAAGATTCTGTTTTTTCTTACCCAATCAAAAGCGGTGTTGTAGAATTTAATCATAATAAAGGAATTATCCTTTGTGAATAATTAAACGAAAAGCTAAATATATTTTCAAGAAAGTGTAACTTTGTTACACTTTTTTTATTTGCGTAAGAATCTGATTTTATGAAGAGAAGTTTAATCATTTTATTTGCAATTTTGGGAGTCGTATTCAATGCTCAGGACATTAAAACCAAAAGAGGAATCGTAAGTCTTGACGGAATTCATGTTGCAAAAATTTCTAATAAGTCAAGTGTTTATACTTTTATGGACTTAAAAGAAACTCCGATTTATACCATTGAGTTTGTTGACAAAAGCATAGTGGATTCTGTAAGGGACAGCTATATAAAAATCAACAGGGTCTATAACAGAGAAAAAACCATTGATCTGGATTATATTTCTCCCTCTGCATTTTCAGGTGAAGAAAAGTCTGCGGTCTATACTTCTGTCAAAGGCCTGAAAATTATTGATAACAGGGGAATCAATATCAAGAATCTGGACGATCTGTTTTCCAATGCTCCTAAAAGAAAACTGGATAATAAAACCAAAGAAGCATATTCAGTAAGGAGTAAAATTGATAAATTGAATATTACGGTTAATAATGTAGGAGAGATATTGAGTAATGGTAAACCTGTTGGATATTTTACCAATTTGCCGGTAAGCTTCGGTTCTGAAGATACCATCACCGATAAAACTTTTGTAGATATTGAAATTTATGATGCCAACAGCAAATATATCGGCAGATATATTACCACCACCAAACAATTGAAAACCGCAGGTGGAAAAGTATTTACCATTTATAAAGATATATCAGGAAGGGCATCCATCCTGAAATTTCCGACTTATAAGGCTATCGCAGAAAGAATGGCAATCATGGATCCGAATTTTATTAAAGTTCAGGGTAAGTTGACGGCAGGCCCTGTTATAAATGAAGGCACCGAAAAATAAAAAGGCTCGTTGCAGTTGCGTTTACAAACTTAAGATTACTCCATTATCTTTCAGTTGCTGCATCGGCTTGGAAAACCAGAACAATTCAAAATCTTCAAAATGTTCTTCAAATTGAGACTTCAATTGTTGCAGCGTAACTTTTCTTTCATTTTCTATAGAATTTTCAGCAAGTACTTTTACCAGCCATTCAGCTTTTTCCTGCTCCAGATCCACCTTCACAATGTTGGTTTTTAAATGGAACGTAAGTTGCGTATACGGCCAGGAGTTTTTCTTTTTTGTTTTTACGTAATTCTCAGCGATTACGTTTTTATCCGGAAAAATAATTTTTGAATTTCCTTTGAAACTGAACTGGTCTTCTTCCAAAAGACAATCGTGAATATAATCCGGATGAACAGTTGTTCTCGGAATTTTAAAATCAAACCAATCCTGCAACGGAATCTCAAAATTAATTCCATGCATATAATTGAAAAGAGATTTTTTTAACCCGAAACTAAACTTATTGTGATCTATTCCTATTTTATCTTTAAAATCAACATCATTGTTGGCGAACAGAATTTCCTGTTTCTGCGGGATGACTCCAAACTCTTCAGGATTCAAACCTACAGGAGAGTGGGCGGTCATTGCAAACTGATGCCAGAAAGCACTTTGCATGATTCCCATTTCAAACATCTGTCTTACCATTTCTAATGAATCCACGGTTTCCTGAACAGTTTGAGTCGGGTAGCCGTACATCAGATAAGCATGAACCATAATTCCGGCTTCGGTAAAATTCCTGGTTACCTGGGCAACTTGTTCTACGGAAACTCCTTTATCAATTAATTTCAACAGTCGGTCACTCGCCACTTCCAGGCCTCCTGAAACAGCGACACAACCTGAAAGCTTCAGTAAGAAACATAAATCACGGGTAAAGCTTTTCTCAAAACGGATGTTCGTCCACCAGGTTACAACCAGTTTTCTTCTTAGAATTTCTAAAGCAACTTCCCTCATCAAGGCAGGAGGTGCGGCCTCATCTACAAAATGAAAACCTGTTTCTCCGGTTGTTTTGATAAGCTCTTGCATCCGGTCTACCAGAATTTTGGCGGAAATAGGTTCGTAAATTTTGATATAATCTAAAGAGATATCACAGAAAGTACACTTTCCCCAATAGCATCCGTGAGCCATGGTAAGCTTGTTCCATCTTCCGTCACTCCATAAGCTGTGCATCGGATTGGCAATTTCAATAACGGAAATATATTGACCCAGCAACAAATCGGAATAGTCCGGAGTACCAATTTCGGCCTGCTTATAATCATGCCTTTTGGAATTGTTTTTATAAATAACCTTTTGATCTTCAATTAAAAAAGTTCTTTTGAATTGAGATTCTTCACTTTGTTCAGATTGACAGATATGTTTGTGAAGCAGTTCAATAGGCAATTCTCCATCATCCAAAGTAATGAAATCGAAAAATTCAAAAACTCTTGGATCTTTAACTTCCCTCAATTCCGTATTCGGGAAACCGCCTCCCATCACGGTTTTGATGTGAGGGTAATTTTCTTTAATAAATTGAGCGCATCGAAAACCTGAATATAAATTTCCCGGAAAAGGCACTGAAAAACACACCAATTTGGGTTGGATCATTTCCAGTTTTTCCTGAAGGATTTTTAAAGTAATTGTATCAATAAACGTTTGACCATCTGAAAGCTTTGAATACAATTCATCAAATGAATTGGCACTTTTCCCCAATCGTTCTGCATATCTGCTAAATCCGAAATCCGGATCAATGTGTTCAACAATATAATCAGATAAATCTTCTAAATATAAAGTAGCCAGATGCTTAGCTTTATCCTGTAAGCCCATATTTCCAAAAGCGAATTCCATATCATCCAGTTGATTGAAACGGGATGCTTCCGGAAGGAAATTCATACTGCAGATCTGTCTTGCCAATGTCGGGGTTTTTCCCTGGAGAAAGAAAATAACCTGATCTATGGTTTTAAGGTATTCTTCCCTTAAGGCAAATATCCTCTGGGAATTTTCAGAAGCTGTCTTCAGATCGATTGTTGTGTTGAAGATTTCCTGAAGTCCTTCGGCTGAAAATAGCTTCAATATCACCTCAATTCCTAAATCCATCTGATAGCACGATATATGTTTGGTATTCAGAAAACCTTTTATATATGCAGTTGCAGGATAGGGTGTATTCAGTTGGGTAAAAGGAGGAGTAATAAGAAGCAGGTCTTTCAATAGAAGTTTTTTACAAATTTATTTTAAAAGATATAACTACCAAAAAGTAAAGCATTATTTTTTTACAATAGTATAATTCATTATTTAGTGATAATTTAAAACATTAAATATATTTAACATTTTACTGTTTGTTTTTTCATGTTATTTATTTGTATTTATCAATAAAATTTAGTTAATTTTACATAATCGTTATGAGCTAAGGTTGATAAAATAATTTGATACATTTACTTGAACCTAACCATATTTGATTCTATATTTTCTAATGATTAATTCAAAATTACCTATGAAAAAACTAACAATAAACATCCTTTTTGGTTCGGCCTTTTTTTGTTTGTTACAAGCCCAGGTAGGAATAAAGACGCAAGTTCCTTCTGCCAGCTTGCACATAGAACCGTCGAGTATTTCCTCACCTACGGGTATGGACGGGATCTTAATTCCGAGAGTAAAGGCTTTTCCTGCACCCCAGGCAAAAGGGCATATGGTTTTTTTATTTCAGCATGCCACGCTTCCCGATGGTTTTTATTATTGGGACGGTACCGCCTGGGTTACTTTTCTAAGCACTTTTAACCGGACGTTTGATGATGCTATTTATGTGGTGACGGGAACCGGTTATTCCGCCTCGGGGAATACCGAGAATACTGTATTATTCAATACCCTTAAAGCATTTAACCCTTCGGGTTTTTCAGTTTCCGGGAATCAGGTTACGGTAGGGAAAAGCGGGAACTACCTGATCAGCTTTAATTCGGCCTTAAAGAAAACAGTAGGCACGGTTAACGAAAACAGAGCCATATATACCTATAGAATTAAAAAGAACGGGGCCACCATTCTGACGACTTCCAATTCTTTAACCAATGAGGGTACAACAGCAACGAGTGTTGCCCTTAGTGGGATTGTGGCTTTGGCCCAAAATGATATTTTACAGGTAACCATACAAAAAACCACAGAAACCGGGAGCAGTGTTTATACAGGATATGGAACCAATTGCATCACGATGACCTATCTGAATGATTAATTAAAGACTTAGAGCTATGAAAAAAATATTTATTACCTGTTTTCTGATGGTGTCCTTAGTAAGTCTTCATGCCCAAAATGGAGTAGGGATCAATACCAATGCGCCTAAAGCCACACTGGATATTCAGGCAAAAACGCCTGATACCCCGGAGAGTTCCGCAGGAATATTATTTCCTACGGTAAGCCGTTTCTCAACGACAGACCCTGGTCCGAGCCAGAATGCAATGCTGGTGTCTTTGGATAATGCAGCATCAGCGGGTTTTGAGGGCTATTATTTTTGGGATGACACCAAAAAGCTATGGCAATATATATTCCAGACGAAGATTTTAGGAAAAAACCTTTTTAAGACCATAGGTTCGGGAATCGGTTTTCCGGTAATAGCCAGCGGGGA
>NZ_RBXB01000001.1:1445423-1447845 GCF_003634775.1 Chryseobacterium defluvii
CCTGTGATACGGCGGTTGGTCCGGAGTCCGTTTACACTTTAACCTTATCTTATTTAGATTAATGATTATGAAAACGATCAATTCAACACTACTGATATTGGGAAGTCTTTTTAATTTCGGGCTGTTAAGTTCCCAGGTAGGAGTCAATACGAATACCCCGAAAACCACACTGGAAATTATGACGGAGGATAAAGACAATCCCTTAAACAATGAAGGAGGGATTATTCCCAGGGTAACCTCACTGAATACAGCTAATGCTAAAGAGCATGGACTTTTGGTTTTCCTTGATTTTGAGGATCCTCTGACCGAAGCTATTGAAAGGGGCTTTTACTGGTGGAACAATACAAGCAGTACCTGGATACCTTTTTTCTCGATGAATAAGATGACTAAAGATAAAACCATTACCTACGTAAGCTGCAAGAGCACTTTTGATGAAGGGCCTCTTACCTCTGTATCCACCAATGTAAGGACCCTTGGTTTTGACGGGAGTACCCTTATAGCCAATGACACTGGCAATTTTGAGGTGAATGCATCAGGAGAGCTGGTGGTAAAGAAAGCAGGCACTTATCATGTACAGGCGGTGTTGTCCCTTCATAGTGTCAACAATGGTGTTAATGCCGCTCGTGATGCCTATGAGGGAATCATCCTGGTTAACGGAGCAGAGCCTGTACCCAGTCTCAGGACTGCGTATGGCTTTCCCAGCGGATCAACTGTCTTTGACAGCAATACGGCTATCTCAGGATTTGTAACCTTAAATGTAAATGACAGGCTGCGTTTCTCTATCAACAGGTATTACAGGGATCCCAGCTTTACGGATCCATCTACCATTACCCCAAACGGTACCCTTTCTAATCTTACATTACGGTATATAAGAAACTTTTAAAATAGCTAATAAGAAAAAGCGGAGAGACTGACTGACACTGCTTTCTTTTAAATGAAGTACTTTGTTGGTACCCGCTTTTTTTGCTTAACCCAGAATATTTTATGTGATTTGCATAATTAAAACACAATTGATGAAAATTTTACAGCCCTACACTTTTATATCAGATAAAAGATTGAATTCATTTATTCTTAAGAATTCAAAGTTAAAAAATACACAACTTTAAAATGTAAAAAATAGGACATTACCTTTTTGTACTCAGGATACATTTTCTGAGTTATTAATAAGTTGGTATTGGGACAAATGATTGGCTGATCCACTTACTTTTCAACAAAAACACACAATAAAAAACATACACAATGAAAAAAAATGCCATTATTTTGGGGGCAATGTTAACCTCAGCATTCTCGTTTGCCCAGGTCGGAATAAACACGACGACCCCTAATCGGGATGCAGCATTGGACGTAGTATCCACCAATAAAGGGATTCTTAATACCCGTATTGCTTTGACTTCCACAGCCAGCCCTTCACCTCTCAGCGCCCACGTGGCAGGAATGATGGTATATAATACGGCTACCGTATCAGACGTAACTCCCGGATTGTATTACAATGATGGTTCCAAATGGGTAAAAGCCGGAGGCGGTGCAGCGGCCAGTGCGACCATGAATGTTACCAACCAAACGGGAAATTACACGGCATTAGTTACCGATGATATTATTTTATACACCACTGCATCCGGTCCGAATCCTGTTTTAACCTTACCTACAACCGGGGTGCCTGTCGGTAAGAGAATATATGTCTCAGTTTTAGGAGCTGCCTCTGTGGAAATCAGTCCATTACCAAGGGAAACAGCTAATCAGCTATGCTATCCTGGTCAGGGTAATATATTAATTTACACAGGAAATGCTACTTCTCCATGGTCTCTTATATCAGGTTATTAATAAAAAAACACAAAAAAAACACTTAAAAGATGAAAAAAGAAATCAGACAGATTATTTTAATTGGAACCATAATAACAGGAAGTTTGGCTCAGGCTCAGGTGAGAATAGCCAACAGTACATTGAACCTTGCTGTTGTGGGAAGCTCAGCCTTTATAGATGCCTCTTCTAATCCCACCTATAATTCCTCTACCAATGTAGGTAAGGGCTTATTGTATCCAAGGGTGGATCTTACCACTTTTACTGCATTCGGAGGAGTTCCTATAGGGGTTCCTACTTCCTTTCCTACTTATTATGACGGTTTTGTGGTGTATAATACCAATGTAGGCGGGGTAGCAGGAGTAGGGACAACACAGGGAACATTAACTTCCGGATTCTGGTATTATGACAATAAATCAGGGACCATCAACGGAGGAACATGGAAGCCTCTTAGCCCGGCAGCAGCAAGTACTCCTACAACGAATACTTTAACCAGCACAGCCAATATCCTTACTTCTACTATTAATGGGGTGACAGCATCTGCACCTGTTATCAATACCAATGCCCTCTCCTTGTCGGGAAGCAGTTTGAGCAGTACTGTTAACGGGGTGGTGAGTAATGTGGT